>CAVYJC010000007.1:0-800160 GCA_963768715.1 uncultured Bacteroidota bacterium | reverse complement strand
CGCTTTCGCTGGCAGCGCTCGGCGTCGTCTACGGGGACATCGGCACCAGTCCCCTCTATGCTTTCCGCGAGAGTTTTCGTGCCTCGTACGGCATCGATGCATCGGCGGACAACGTCTTAGGCGTGTTGTCGCTGATCTTCTGGTCGCTTGTTATCGTTATTTCCGTCAAGTACCTCGTCTTCGTGATGCGGGCTGACAACCAGGGGGAAGGGGGCATCATGGCGCTGACGGCGCTCGTGGCCCCGCGCCGGAGCACAAGCCGGCGGCGGAACCTCCTGGTCCTGCTCGGCCTGTTCGGCGCCGCCCTGCTTTACGGAGACAGCATGATCACCCCCGCCATTTCGGTGCTCAGCGCGGTGGAAGGGCTGGAGGTCGCAACGCCCTTCTTTCGGCCCTACGTCATTCCGATCACTATCGGCATTCTCTTTGCCCTCTTCGCTATCCAACGGCGCGGCACGTCAGGCATCGGCAAGGTGTTCGGCCCGGTGACGCTCCTCTGGTTCTCCGTACTTGCGTTTCTCGGCATCGTCTCCATCTTCCGGGAACCCTATGTGCTTGCTGCGCTGAATCCGATCCGCGGAGTCGACTTTTTCGTCCGCAATGGTGGGAGGGGCTTTCTGGTGCTGGGGTCGGTCTTCCTCGTCGTCACCGGGGGTGAGGCGCTGTACGCGGACATGGGGCATTTCGGCGTGCGGCCGATCCGACTGACCTGGTTCGCGGTTGTGCTGCCCGCGCTGCTGCTGAACTATTTCGGACAGGGTGCGCTCATTCTGAGCAATCCCGACGCGGTGGAAAATCCCTTCTTCCTTATGGCTCCCGGATGGGCGCTGTATCCTATCGTCGTCCTCGCCACGGCGGCTACCGTGATCGCCTCGCAGGCGGTGATCTCCGGTGCGTTTTCCCTCACACGGCAGGCCGTACGACTCGGCTACATGCCGCGCATGGGCATCCTCCAGACCTCGACGAAGGAGATCGGGCAAATCTACATTCCCGTGATCAACTGGACGCTGATGGTTGCCTGCATCGGGCTGGTGCTGGGCTTTCGATCGTCCAGCAACCTGGCGGCGGCTTACGGCGTCGGCGTGACGACGGACATGGTGTTTACGACCATCCTGTTTGCCGTCGTGGCGCGCGCGGTGTGGAAGTGGAAGATGGCTGCCGCTGCCGGCCTCGCGGCGGTGTTCCTGGTGGCGGACCTCAGCTTCTGGGGCGCGAACCTACCGAAGATTCCCGATGGCGGTTGGTTTCCACTGGTCATCGCGGGCATCGTCTTCGGCTTGATGACAACGTGGAAGAAGGGGCGAGTGATCCTTAGCAAGCGGCTCAACGAACAACGCCTTCCGCTGGAGGATTTCATTGGGGACGTCAATAGGAAGAAGATCTCGCGCGTGCCCGGCACCGCCGTCTTCATGTACGGCAACCCGCATGGAACACCCCCTGCGCTGATGAACAACCTGAAACACAACAAGGTCCTCCACAAACAAGTCGTCATACTGCGAGTTGAGACCGAGGATATACCCCGGATCCCGCCGTCGGAGCGAGTAGAAGTGGAGGCGCTGGATAATGGTTTCTACCGCCTTACGATGCGCTACGGCTTTGCCGAAGACCCGAACATCCCGGAGGTTCTTTCCAGGGTGAAAACCGATGGCCTCAGATTTGAGCCGATGGAGACGAGCTACTTTTTGGGCCGCGAGCGTATCCTGGCTACGGACCTGAAGGGGATGGCGATCTGGCGCGAACGGCTCTTCGCCATGATGTCTCGGAACGCCCGCTCCGCCACCGCTTATTTCCACATTCCACCCAACCGCGTGGTCGAATTCGGCGCACAGGTGGAGATTTAGGCTATCTGTTTTAAGAGTATTTTGGCCGCAGACAGATGTTAGACTTGCGAGAAATCAGTTCAGTAGCGCCAATGGGCGATCTCGTCTTTGGCCTCATCATCATACTCGTAGCCACTGTTCTCGCCAATCTTGCCATTGTCCCAAAACTCTTTTCGCGTGATTCTCGCTCGGCCAAGACCATACTCGCCGTTACCGCTCTCGGCTCCATTGCAGCAGTCGCCACTTTGGCTACTCAGCCGCCCAGGTTCTATTTCGTCGTGCTCTATATACGCTGCAGGATTTACGCTCACCGGCTTGATAGTTTCTTGGCGTAGCATCGGTTGGCGGCAGACAATAGCCCGGGTCGTTGGCGGCTCGGCGTGCATGTTCATAGCACTGGCCGTTGCGTACTTGGATGCGTACATGCCACGTTAGGCGACCTGACAATTCATTCAAGCCGACACTGCCTCGCGGCGCGGGAAGGGGTGAACCAGGCAGCTTGAGTTGATGCCAATGCGGAGCGCTCTCCTGGCATCGTTAACGGCTTGCTCGGCTGAATCTGAAGGTTTTCCGTTGCTTGACAAAGGGGCTAAAACCATGGGTCCCTCGAAGCAACGAAACGATCGGATCATAATTGCCGTGAGAAGGTTTTGAGAAGGTGCGACACCGCGACGCGTCTGCGCCACGCACACGTTGTAATTGTCACGTAGTCACTGAGAAGGGCATGAATACGAATGGAGTAACGGCTGTCAACGAGGGAATCACCACGGAACCGCTTACAGGTTCGAAAAAGGTATACGTGGAGGGTGAAAGACACGGTGTGCGGGTGCCGTTCCGTGAGATCGAGCTTACGCCGACGCGAGATAGGGATGGGAGCCTCGTGACCAATGCCCCAATCCGCGTTTACGATACGTCGGGCCCGTACACGGATCCGGATGCTGGGATTTCCATCGATCGCGGACTCAGTCCCCGGCGGCTTGAGTGGATCGAAGGGCGCGGCGACACCGAAACGTACCAGGGGCGCCCGATCCAGCCCGTCGACGACGGCTACCGACCATTCGACCGGACGGATACGACGACCCGCTTTCGTCAGCGATGCCATCCCGTACGACGTGCGAGGAACGGCGGCAACGTCACCCAGATGCACTATGCCCGGCAAGGTGAGATCACGCCTGAGATGGAATACATCGCCATCCGCGAAAATCTGCTGCGGCAGGCACTGGCAGATGCGAAACTGGATCCGGCCCGCGAGCGACGCCTGAAAGGCCACGGCTGGGGAGCGAACATTCCGACAGAGATTACGCCGGAGTTCGTGAGGCAGGAAGTCGCGGCCGGACGAGCCATCATTCCCGCCAACGTCAACCATCCGGAAAGCGAACCGATGATCATCGGTCGCAACTTTCTCGTCAAGATCAACGCCAACATCGGCAACTCCGCCGTGACGTCGTCGATCGAAGAGGAAGTCGAGAAGCTCGTCTGGGCGATCCGCTGGGGGGCGGACACCGTGATGGATCTCTCGACAGGCAAGGATATCCACGCGACGCGCGAGTGGATCCTGCGGAACAGTCCGGTGCCGATCGGGACCGTCCCGATCTACCAGGCGCTCGAAAAGGTCGGCGGCAAGCCGGAAGAACTGACTTGGAACCTATACCGCGACACGCTCATCGAGCAGGCCGAGCAAGGGGTGGACTACTTCACGATCCACGCGGGCGTGCTGCTCCGGTACATTCCGCTCACGGCCGATCGCGTGACGGGCATAGTTTCGCGCGGGGGCTCGATCATGGCCAAATGGTGCCTCGCGCACCACCAAGAGAGCTTCCTCTACACGCATTTCGAGGAGACTTGCGAGATCATGAAGGCGTACGACATCGCCTTCTCGCTCGGGGACGGTTTGCGTCCGGGCAGTCTCGCAGACGCCAACGACGACGCCCAGATCGGCGAGCTTCGCACGCTGGGCGAGCTGACGCAGATTGCCTGGAAGCACGACGTGCAGGTGATGATCGAGGGTCCGGGGCACGTCCCGATGCATCTCATCAAGGAGAATATGGATCTCGAGCTGGATATCTGCCACGAGGCGCCGTTCTACACGCTGGGACCGCTCACGACGGACATTGCGCCGGGATACGACCACATTACCTCCGCGATCGGCGCGGCGATGATCGGATGGTTCGGGACGGCGATGCTCTGCTACGTCACGCCGAAGGAGCACCTGGGACTTCCGAACAAGAAGGACGTCAAGGATGGCGTCATCACCTACAAGATCGCGGCGCACGCGGCCGACATCGCGAAAGGACATCCCGGCGCGCGGCTTCTCGACGATGCGATCTCGAAGGCCCGTTTCGAATTCCGCTGGGAGGATCAGTTCAACCTCGCCCTCGATCCCGACACGGCGCGCACGTTCCACGACGAAACGCTGCCGGCCGAAGGCGCCAAGGTGGCGCATTTCTGCTCCATGTGCGGACCAAAGTTCTGCTCGATGCAGATCACCCAGGAAGTCCGCGACTACGCCCAGTCTCACGGATACAAGAAGGCGGAAGAGGCGGTCGAGGCCGGGATGGAGGAGAAGGCGGAAGAGTTTATTTCGCTGGGTGCGGAGATCTATCAATAATCCGTCCGGAGTCCTGGGTCCGGCGTCCGGCGAGTGACGGAAGCTCAATGTAGGGCCAGGCCAGAGCGGACTTGTTCGGCGTACATTCCCGCGTAGGTCGGGATCCAGAGAGGTCCCTCCGCGCCGTCGCCAACGCTTGGCGCGTTCGGGATGACAGGCGCCGCTTCAATTACAGCGCGCGGGCACGTCGGGTGTGGCTGCACAGTCGCCCGCGCCACGACGCACGAGGCGGCATCACCCGGCGGTCCCCCTCCCAAGGGGGCAGGCTAACTCCGAATTTATTCGGAGGCAGCCGGGGGAGGTTGTCATAGGCATAGTGAGTGCGAAATGATCAACGAGGAGCCTGTTCGGCGTAGCGTGGCTGAGTCATCTGAATCTGATGTTAGGACGTGCCTCCTATCTGTCGAACAATACCTCCCAAATCCTCTCCGGCACCCCAGTCCTCGCTCCTCGCATGGCATTCTCCGCCCAGATCGTTGAATCGGCTGTTGTGACGGCGCCGTCGAGGTTGAAGTCGGCGGCGACGTATCCCGTCGTGTCACGGGTCGCGCGCCAGACATCCAAATCGGTTTCGTCGACTGCGCCGTCCGCATTCGCGTCGCCTGCCCACATCACATAGGTCGTGTCATCGCCCGTGATGACTCGCTTCTCCGAGTTCGAGCCGAAGGCGTGGCCGGTGGTGAAGTCGTGAATCCAGGGCCGATCCATTCGCAACAACGTATCACTCGCCACAGCCACGTGGTTCCGGTGATCGATGATCAGTCGAACCAAGGATCCACTGTATGAAAGCTTGTATACATCAGCATGCACGTAACCCAGTGAGTCGACGAGTCCCACCTCCCTAGTCAAGAGTTCACCTGCAGGCGACAGAAGTGAGATCAGCACCCAATCGACGCAGTCACGCGTCGCCATTAGCCTGCGAACTTCCGGAAACGACCACGGAGCAGAGTCATAGGGCTGCGGGACAGGAACATCACCGGCATGCCACAAAGTTTCGCGAAGCTGACCTCCAGAGAACGTGCCTTCGAGGAATACGCGAGCAAACACGGGGGCGAGCGTGTCCGTGCGAACCCGCTCTCCCTTGTACCGAAGAAGATACCCCTTGCCCGCAGTCAAATCCCCCCAGTGTGTTCCCTCATGAGCATCTGCAAACGAAGCGAATTCGGTTACTATCGAGTCCCGTCGCGTGGAGGTGCAGCGCCACGCTGAAGACTCACTAATGCAGTCATCATCGAAAACGAGTCTGTCGTAAAGCACATTCAGGTATCCTGCAAAGTCCTTCATTCCTTGGGATACCGCGGGTTCGGAAAGCACGTTCGAGATCGCAGCCCCTACGGTATCTCTCAACGCTGCATTCTTGTCGAACACATTTGTGGCAGCAAAGGAGAGTTGTTCAACCAAAGACGAATCGGCGCCGGGGATTGGAACAACAGTGAAGGACGCATTGGCCGACGAGGTATATCGCCCGTCGTTGTAAACTACGCGGATTTCATACTGGCCCATCTCGCGCCACGTAGGCCAGTTGATGCTGACGCTGACCGTCCCGGCACTGATTTCGAACGGAGCGAAGGTGCGGGGAAAGTGGGGGGTACGAAGAGTGTAGTAGATCAAGTGCTGTCGAGCATCCTGACCAGAAGGTTCTGTAAGCGTCCACGCCAGATTCGTGTTTAGGAGGCCCGGGTTGCCGTAAGCTTGCTTCAGTGGGGTCGGATTCGACATGGTCAGAACGACCAGTACAGGGTCAAACAGCTCAAACTGCGATTGAGTAGGTTGCATTGAGAGAATCGGCGCCTCGCTCGTCGTCTGATAGTCGATTTGCCCGTATGCGCGCGTGCATCCCACAGCAAGGACGAGGCCAAGCGACGATAGTAACCGGCCCAACCTTCTTATCGTTGGGTTCATCTCTTGCATCTCTTTTTGCCATCCAACGACATTCACAAGGTCAATAACATACTAAGACGGCGCGTGTGTCATTGCCGGCTCCCACTTTGGAGTCTGAAGCCCTCGACTCCGCCCAGGCCAAGGGTTTTTGGTGTTATCCAGCAAACTCCAGACCTCGGCGTCCCCAGCACGCCCGATCTCGACTTCTCCCGTCCCCGCCTCGCCCCTCACAAACGGCCCTTCAAAAAGCGGCCACTCGCGAGAAATCCACTTCCTCTCCGTTGACGGACGGCGCATCCCCGTACGCGCATTCGATGACGTCGCCGGTGGGTGTCGTCCATTTGACCGAGGGGACCGGCTCCAATGAAACCTCGAGATCTCGCCTCCTCACTGCCGATCGGAAATCGGTGTAGGTGGCATAGTCCGCCTCCTGGGCAACATGGACGACGGCGCCATTCTTGAGCACGTCACTGTGAAGCCTCCGGTCGCCGTCTCCCTCTTCGCGCCATTCGAAGGGCGCGAGCGGATAGTAGGCCACGAACGCCCGGCCCGCCCGGGCGAAGATCCAGCCGGAAGGATCTTCTTCCACTTGGCGGAGCCTCCTGGAGAAATATCCGGAAATGTGCGAGTAATGCGTCCCGGACGGAATGTCGTAAAGCGCTATGAGCGTGTTGAAGTGCTGGAAGATCTGCTCGTACGGCGACGCACCGGTCCATTTTCCGGGGAGATCGTACGTCGGTTTCTCGCCCCGGATGACCGCCTCGGTCAAGAGCTTCGGCTCCTCCGGGAAATACATCCCGAGCTCCAGCTCGCCGGCGAAGGGGTGGATCGTGAACAGGAGGTTGTGACCCGTGTAGACGTCGTCCTCCGCCCAGAACAGCTCCCAGCTGTGCTGCTGGATGGGCTGGATGAGCCCGCCCTGGATTGACCCGAGCGCGAAATCCTTCGTCATGTAGGTGGTCTTGTAGACCGGAATCGAGCGTTCCTCGCTGTAGCGAATGCGAAAGCGCGTCCGCTTCAGTTCGCGATGGAGGTACGGACGGGAGCGGTCCGTCGCGGTCTGGATGAGCTGCGGCGTCGGTTTCCATCCACTTATGGCGAGGATGAACGCGACGCCGTGGGGACGGTATCCGATGGTTGGTACAACGAGTCCGATCGCATCCGGCCGGAAAGGAACGTTCCCGAACGCGAGCCACGCCAGCGTCGTGCTTCCGTTTTTCCAGCGGTGCATGAGCGGCTCGGGATAGATCCGCGAAAAGGCGCCGACGAAGAGTCCGTTCAGGCTGTCCGCCGCGAAGTCGGCGAGGATCAAATCCAACATGAGGCCTGCCTTACGCTTCATGTCCGGATCCTCGCAGAAAGCATACAGCAGCGCGAGCGGGGAGACATAGAAGTTGATATAGTGCGGCGAGTCGAACTCGCCCTGGCCTTTCGACAGCGTGAGCTCGATCCAGGAATCGAGGTACTCCGTGGCTTCCTTACGATTCTCGTCGGACGATCGTCCGTTGAACCAGAACGAGCCGTCCTGATCCGGATGCAGCTGCGCGAGGAGATACAGCACGCAATAGTACATCGCCCAGTGGTTCTCGGTGTCGCCGCGGTAGGGGGTGTAAAGCCGCCACAGCTCGGTCATTCGGCGCTCGATGTCGTCCGGAAATCGGCCGCGGCCGACGTAGGCAACGAGGGTGATGGGGACCATCCAGAACATATCGCCGCGCGGTTTCCGAAGGATCTCGCGGAGGTCATCCATCGCCTCGTCGACGTTGCGGTTGGCGTAGAGTCGCGCCGCCACCTCGATGAGGTCCTTGAAACCCAGAAACTCGCTTGCCTCGCGGCTCGAGAAGTGGTCGACGAGCTGTTTGCACCGCCCCTCGAAAGTCTTAGCCGGTTTGATCGGTATCATCGGTTGCTGTCGAAGTAGAATTTTCGGATGGTGGAGCCGGGGAGTCCCTCAGAGACAAAGCGTTTGCCTTCGAGTCGAAACGCCCCGCCACCGGAAGTGCCGGCCCAGAGTTCGTCGCTTCCGGGGCGAAAAGAGAGCGCCTGGATGGTCAGATTGGTGAGGCCGTCAGTCAGGTGATCCCACGACTCTCCGCCGTCCCGGCTCAGATGGACGCCCGTCCGGAAGCCGCCCGTGGCCACGGATCGGCCATCGCCGGAAACCGCGGCCGCATAAAAGGATGCGTCGGACGGAAGTCCTGCGGCCTGTTCCCAGTCTTCTTTTTGGCCAACGGCCCGCCCGCTTTGTTCGTGCGCAGCCATAATCCGGATCCATCGGTGGCGACGGCGCAAACTCCGTTGGCGTTAATCGCGATCTGCCTGACGGCGACGTCGCGCAGGGCTGCGGAGTTCCATCTTGAGTCGAGGCTCACTGCCTCGAAAACGCCCTTCTCAGTTCCGGCGATCCAGCGGGCCGGCCTCGTCCCTCCGCCGGACTCCGGACGCCGGACTCCGGACGTACCCGGTTCGAAGACGATGCTCTGGACGAACGTCGAGGCCAAGCCGTCGTTGTTCGTATGCCAGGTATCGCCGTCGTCGGGGCTCCAGGCAATACCGTGGGCGGTAGCGATGATGAGTTTATGGGGATCGTCGGGATCGAGTGCAATATCGAGAACTTCGGTGATTTTCCAGTCCGTCGTCATGCGCCAGTTTTTGCCGTCGTCTCCGGAGCGCAGAACGCCATTGCCGGAGGCCAGAAAAATGTAGTCTGCGGAGATGGCAATCCCGAAGTTGCGGATGTTGTGCCATCCCAGGGACGTCCAACTTCCGTCGTCTTCCTGCCTGAACAGTCCGCTGCGGGAGTTGTCTTGTCCGACAGTAAAACCCTCGGTTTCGAGAACAGCTGCGTAGAGCGTCATATTCCGTTATTGCAAAGTGATTTCTCTCCAAAAAGTTGTCACAACCGTCCCCCTTCGGAGGGGGCGGCTGAATCCCGAACTTGTTCGGGAAGAAGCCGGGGGTGGTCCACCTCTCCTCACGTCCCGTCTTCGTTCCGCATTCGCGGAGCTTCGCCGGGATAGATAAACGGTACCAATCCACGCATACGGGCAGACCCCAAGCTGCCGTATGATCAACGAATTGATATGATTATTAGTTCGGACGGTCACCCCGGGCTTCGAGCCCGGGGCCGATCGGCCAAAATAGTCTTGCCGAGCCGGGCTTAAGCCCGGCGAGGGTCCGTAGCGGTCGGAAGCTCGGGGCTAAAGCCCCTATGACCATAATTCGCCCGATTTCCCCGCGCTGAAGCGCGGCGTGACTGTCCCTGCGCGCGACGTCCGCCCAGACTGGCATGCCACCGGCCTGTCCCGACGGAATGGTTTTGGTCACTCAATCGCTTCAAACTGCCCAGCCACCGCGGGGTACAGATCCACAAACCGCTTGTAATCCTTCGCGTAGCGCTCGGCCGCAGCGCTCGGCTGAATCATCTCGCCCTCCGCCTTCACAGCGTTCCCGGCAGCCACCACCGATTCGAAGGCTCCACCGCCAACAGCCGCCAACAGCGCCGCTCCAAACGCGGCGCCTTCACCCGGATTGACGGCGCGGACCGGCTCGCCAAAAACATCCGCGAGAATCTGCAGCCAGATCCCACTTCGTGCGCCGCCCCCCGATACCCGAAGATCGGAAGCCGCAATGCCGAGCCCGTGCATCAATTCCAGCGAGTCCTTCAATCCAAAAGCGACTCCCTCCATGACCGCACGCGCGAAATGACCCATCCCGTGTCGCAGCGTGATGCCGAAGAACACGCCGCGGGCCAGGGGATCGGCGTGCGGCGTCCGTTCGCCGCTCAGGTAGGGCAGAAAGAGCAGTCCCTCGCTTCCGGGTTCGACCTCGGAGGCCGCCTTGTTCAGCGCCTCGTAGTCGCCATTGCCGAACTTCGAAGCGAACCATTCGAAACTTCCGGCGGCGGACAGCATCACGCCCATGAGATGCCATCCGTTTGGCACCGCATGGCAGAATGCGTGCAGCTTGCCGGTGGGTTCGACGCGATAGGCATCCGAGGCGGCGAACACGACACCCGACGTGCCCAGTGTCACCGCAATGACGCCCTCGCGGACGATTCCCGTCCCGACAGCGCCGGCCGCCTGGTCACCGGCTCCGGCAACCACCGGCGTGCCTTCGATGAGACCGGTTGCGGCCGCTCCTGCCGCGCTGACCTCGGAACATCTGGCCGGCGACTCGTGCACGGAAGGCATCCATTCGTGCGGAATCTCCAGATCGCGTAGTGTGTCCTGGTCCCAATCGCGACGCGCCACATTGAAGAGCGACGTGCCCGAGGCGTCGGATACATCCGTCGCGAACTCCCCGGTCAACATGTAGCGCACGTAGTCTTTGGGAAGGAGGGTTTTGGTGACTTTCGCATAAGCGCTCGGCTCTTCTTCCCGAACCCATACGATCTTCGGCGCGGTGAATCCGGGCAGGATTGGATTGCCGAGGCGCTGGATCACGGTAGAGGCGCCGATTCTCTCCGTCATCGACCGACACTGAGCGGCCGTCCGCTGATCGTTCCAGAGGATGGCGGGGCGAATGACTTCTCCCGATTTGTCGAGGAGAACGAGTCCGTGCATCTGACCCGTGAGTCCTACGGCCTCGATGCGATGCGCACTCAGCCCGGTTTCGGCGAGAAGCCGCTGAATAGCGGTACCCGTTGCGCGCCACCAGTCGGCTGGATCCTGCTCCGACCAGAGAGGCTTTGGGGTATGAAGAGGATAACTTTCGCTCGCGGATCCGGCCAGCGTTCCATCCTCGCGAATGAGGACTGCTTTGGTGCCGGACGTCCCCACGTCTACTCCAAGGAAATAACCGGCCATGAGGTCTTTCTCCGCTTCCTTCCGGTCAGATTGTCACTGGTGATAATGGTATCTTGCGACCGTCGGCAATATCGCATGTGCCGACCTGACTTCAAACGTAGGAAGCGACTCATGACGACTGAGGTGGAACAGCTGACCTATCCAATCGGGCAGCTTCGCGAATATTCACAAAAGGTTTTTGAACACTTCGGCGTCCCGACTGGGGATGCGAAGACGGCATCCGAAGTACTGGCCGCGTCGGACCTGCGCGGGATCGAGTCGCACGGCGTAGCCCGGCTCCGCACGTATTTCGACATGCTCACGCTCGGCCGAATCAATCCGAAACCGGAGGTGTCGATTGTGCGCGAGTCGCCGAGCACGGCCACGGTAGACGGTGACAACGGACTCGGACTCGTGGTCGGTCCCAAGGCAAACCGGATTGCCATGGACAAGGCCGAGATTGCCGGATCCGGATGGGTAAGTGTTTGTAACACAAATCATTA
This sequence comes from uncultured Bacteroidota bacterium, assembly GCA_963768715.1. Taxonomy (GTDB): domain Bacteria; phylum Bacteroidota; class Rhodothermia; order Rhodothermales; family DATKEJ01; genus DATKEJ01. Next base: position 788,561 of record CAVYJC010000007.1, on the reverse strand, counting down.
CGGAATAGCCGGCTACTATACGTTGGAGGCCCTGAAACGGAATCTGATCGGTTTCTCCATGACGAATTCGACGAAGCTCGTCGCTCCGTTATGGGGAGGTGAGCGGATGCTCGGCACGAATCCGATCTCGGTCGCGTTTCCGGGCAACGAAGAACCACCCATCGTAGTCGACATGGCGACGAGCGCCGTCGCGTACGGAAAAGTGGAGATCGCCCGCAGGGCCCAGAAATCCATTCCGAAAGGATGGGCTATAGACGACGCCGGCGGCGACACCGAAAACCCACAGGCGATGATCGACGGGGGAGCGCTTCTTCCGTTGGGATCGGATCGCGATCACGGGGGTCATAAAGGATACTGTCTCGCAACCATGGTCGACGTGCTTTGCTGTGTTTTGAGCGGCGCAAACTGGGGTCCGTGGGCGCCGCCCTTTGCGCTGCGTCAGGAGATTCCGGAGCGCAGTGTCGGAAAAGGAATCGGCCATTTCTTCGGGGCATTGAGGATTTCGGCCTTTATCGATCCCGATGAGTTCAAGAGCCAGATCGATGATTGGATTCGGACATTCAGGGCGACCCGACCCATGCCGGGAACGGACGGTCCGCTCGTTCCGGGCGATCCGGAACGCGAGGCGGAGGCCGTCCGCGCCGAAGGCGGCATCCCGCTGCTCATGCCGGTCGTCGAGGATTTGAGATTTATATCAAAGGAAACCGGGGTTCCTTTCGACTGAACGGAACACGCAGATATGAAACGATCAGAAGAACTATTCGAACGGGCGCTCAAGCGCATTCCCTGGGGAACGCAAACGAACGCCAAGCGGCCCGACGAGTCGATGGCGGGCATCATGCCTTATTTCATCGAGAAGGGTGAGGGATGCCGCCTGTGCGACGTGGACGGCAACTGGTACATTGATTATCGCTCGGCGCTGGGGCCGATCATTCTCGGTTATCGCTATCCCGAAGTGGACGATGCCGTGCGGCGCCAGATGGAAAAGGGCGTTCTTTTCAGCATGGCTTCGCCGCTCGAGATCGAGGTGGCCGAGCTGCTCTGCGATATGGTGCCCGGATTGGAGCAGGTGCGCTTCCTGAAGACGGGCAACGAAGTGAACGGAGCGGCTATCCGCCTCGGCCAGGCATTCACGAAGCGCGACCACATCGTGACATGCGGCTATCACGGTCACGGCGACTGGTTTGCCTGCGGGGCCGGCACAGGTGTGTCGTGGTTTCCGCGTGAAGGGAATGGGGTCCCGATGGCACTGGACGAGCTCGCGACCCGTGTGGAGTACGGCGACATCGAAGCGCTCGAGTCCGTTTTCGATGCGAAAAGGGACGCCATCGCCGCGCTGATCATGATTCCCTACAACTGGGACGAGGTCGTTGCACACGATTTCGTGAAGCGAGCGCGCGAGCTCACCAGCCAGTATGGAACCGTGCTCATCTTCGATCAGGTTTTGACCGGTTTCCGGCTTGCCCAAGGAGGAGCGCAGGAGTATTTCGGTGTGCAGCCCGATCTCACGACGTACGCGAAAGCGATCGCGAATGGATATCCACTCGCGGCCTATGGAGGCCGGCGCGACATCATGCAGGAGCTCTACAACTTCGTCCTTACCAGTACCTATGCCGGAGAGACGCTGTCGCTTGCCGCGGCAAAGGCGTCGCTGGGCGTGCAGCGCCGCGAAGGGGTCGCGAAGCACATCTGGGCGATGGGCGAGATCCTCATGAAAGGGTTCGACGAACGCGCAGCCGAAGCCGGCTTGGAGGCCCACAGCATTGGCCTCCCCGCGGCTCCGCAATTTAAGTTTTCATCCGATCCGGAGGCCAACGAAGCCTGCCGGCACGTGTTTTTCAGGGAGTTGTTTCGACGAGGGATATTCCCGAGCCGCCCTTTCCTGATCAATTACTCACACAAGGAAGCGGAGATCACTGAAACTCTCGACGCGATGGAAGGTGCACTGAGCGTCGTCGCCGAGGAAGTGATGGCCCGTTAACGAATTCGCAAAAAAGGATATGGAAGTCAAAGAGAAACGCGATTTCTCGCAGCAGCTGGAATCGTTCGAGACGGACGGGTACGCCATTTTTCGTAAGGTCCTCGACCCGCAGCTGGTCTCCGAGGCGTCGGCTCATATCGACTGGCTGCTCGAAAAGAATCCGGAGCTTCGACCGGAACAGCTGCATCATGATCTGATGACCGACGACCCGTTCTGGGTACGCCTCATAAGCGATCCGCGGCTGTTGGACATCGCCGAAGCATTCATTGGACCCAACATTGCGCTCTTCGCCTCACATTACATTGCCAAGCCGCCGCTGAGCGGGCAGTCGGTGCTGTGGCATCAGGACGGCTCGTACTGGCCGCTCGAACCCATGGAGGTTGTTACGCTGTGGCTTGCCGTTGACGACTCGGATGTCGAAAACGGTTGCATGCGCGTCATTCCGGGTACGCAGCACGAACGTTTGCTGACCGAGGAGGAGCTGGAAAGCCATGACGACGGCACGAACGTGCTCGGTACCGGTATGCACGTCGATGAGATCGATGAGGCCAAGGCCGTGGACATTGTGCTCAAGGCCGGCGACGTGTCGGTGCATCATCCGGCGCTCATCCACGGTTCGGAAGGCAACCAGTCGAACCGATGGCGCCGCGGTCTGACGATCCGTTACATCCCAACCTCAACACGTATCCTTACTGACACCTGGTGGCCGAGCGCCTTCATGCTGCGCGGCAAACCGGTGAAAGGGATCAATCGGTACCGTCCTTATCCGAAATTTGCCGAGGGTGAGCACATGCCGTTTGACGACGCAGACGCATGGAATGTGAAATCGGATGACGTGAATGTGCGGTATGGGCTCGACGGTTCTTAGTTCTTGGTTCTTCGCCGGTTCGAGTTTATCAAAGCCGTCATTCCCGCCAAGCTTGCCCGGCGTAGCCCTGCGAAGCCTGGGGCGGGGATCCAAGCACGAAGACGTACCAACGAGTGTGAGAGCTTTTCGTAAATGGTGAGCCCTTAGTCGGGACACTAATCGTCAATCATCAATCATCAATCATCGATTCCAATGGTTCCGATCGTTGGCACAGACAGCCTCCGCTTCAAATGGATAGATAACTGGGCGCGAATCCCCGACACGCCGAGCGGACGCGCGAACGGCCGCACGCACGGTGTCGTCGTGACGGCTGCGGGCGACGTCATGGTATTCAATCAGGCGAATCCGGGCGTGCTCGTGTTTTCGCCGGATGGCGATCTGAAGGATTCGTGGGGTGACCGCTTTCTCGGCGCGCATGGCATGACGCTTGTGGAGGAAGGAGGCGAGGAGTTCCTCTGGCTGACGGATCAGGAAACGGGAGAGGTCGTCAAGACAACCCTCGATGGAAGGTCGGTCTTGAACCTCGAGAAGGCCGACCACCCAATCTACGAGTCGCGGAAATACATCCCGACGTGGGCCGCGGTCAACGAGGAACGTTTAGGAGGCAACGGCGACATTTGGGTGGCAGATGGATACGGGAGTTTTCACGTCCATCGATACGACAAAGGCGGTCATTACCTCGGCAGCATCAATGGATCGGAGGGAGAGGCTGGTCCATTCGATTGTCCGCACGGCCTTTGGACCGACACGCGCAGCGGCGAGCCGGAGCTTTACATAGCTGACCGGGGCAACAAGCGGATGCAGGTGTACGCGATGGACGGCACTTACAAACGTGTCTTCGGCGCCGATTTCTTCACGAGTCCGGATGGTGCGTCTTCGTATGGAGACGACGGCCTGTTGGTGCCCGAGTTGTTCGCTCGCATCTCGATTCTGGATGCGGACGACAACCTCATTTGCCATCTCGGATCGAACGAGAGCACGGTTAAGCGCGAAGGCTGGCCCAACTTGCCGGAGACGTTCATCGAGCCCGGACTATTCAACAGTCCCCACGGCGCGGTGGCGGACGGCGATGGCAACATCTACGTCGTCGAATGGATCATCGGCGGGCGCATCACGAAGCTGGAACTGGTGTCGTAGGGTCACGCCATTGCCTTACCCCGGGATGAATCCCGGGGCTAACGAAGAGTCGGCTCCGCCGACCTGATCTTGACATGGGTGTGGCGACCCATGCCAGAATAGAACGCGTGGTGATCGGACGTACACCAAATCAGGTGCATCCAACAGGAGAAATAGGTGTGGGCACTCATAGCGCATCATGTTTGCCCATAAAGACAATTGAGACAGAACATAACCTCAGCTTCCGCGAAACCGTTGAAACGGTTTCCGGACCCCAGACATCCGCCTTACCCCGGGATGAATCCCGGGGCTACGAAGAGTCGGCTCCGCCGACCTGATCTTGACATGGGTGTGGCGACCCATGCCAGAATAGAACGCGTGGTGATCGGACGTACACCAAATCAGGTGCATCCAACAGGAGAAATAGGTGTGGGCACTCATAGCGCATCATGTTTGCCCATAAAGACAATTGAGACAGAACATAACCTCAGCTTCCGCGAAACCGTTGAAACGGTTTCCGGACCCCAGACATCCGCCTTACCCCGGGATGATATCCCGGCAGGCTACTGAGGCACCGGAACGTTGACGGCGGAGATCCGCCGGCGGAGCCGGCTTCCCCGAATCTGGTCTCGTAGCCCGAGGTGGTCTTTCGCGCAGCCGGCCAATTGGTGTCTATCCCGGCAATGAGGCACCGGAACGTTGACGGCGGAGATCGCCGGTGAGCGGCTTCCCCAATTGGTCTCGTAGCCCGAGGTGGTCTTTCGCGCAGCCGGCCAATTGGTGTCTATCCCGGCAATGAGGCACCGGAACGTTGACGGCGGAGATGCCGGCGAAGCCGGCTCCCCGAATCTGGTCTCGTAGCCCGAGGTGGTCTTTCGCGCAGCCGGCCAATTGGTGTCTATCCCGGCAATGAGGCACCGGAACGTTGACGGCGGAGATCGCCGGTGAAGCCGGCTTCCCGAATCTGGTCTCGTAGCCCGAGGTGGTCTTTCGCGCAGCCGGCCAATTGGTGTCTATCCCGGCAATGAGGCACCGGAACGTTGACGGCGGAGATGGCCGGTGAAGCCGGCTTCCCCGAATCTGGTCTCGTAGCCCGAGGTGGTCTTTCGCGCAGCCGGCCAATTGGTGTCTATCCCGGCAATGGAGGCACCGGAACGTTGACGGCGGAGATGGCCGGTGAAGCCGGCTTCCCCGAATCTGGTCTCGTAGCCCGAGGTGGTCTTTCGCGCAGCCGGCCAATTGGTGTCTATCCCGGCAATGAGGCACCGGAACGTTGACGGTGGAGATCGCCGGCGCAAGCCGGCTACCCGTAGCCCCGGGTTTTAACCCGGGGTGAGGGGACGCCGTTGTCCTAAGAAACCGTTTCAACGGTTTCGCGCCAGCTCGCGAGCCACCCCGGCGCCATTTGGTCCAGCTCCGTCTCAAAAGGAACGCGACTATGATGCGTGCGCTGCATCGCGATGTACCGTGTCACCGTTTTCACAGCCTGCGGAGACACCGAAAGAGCCGCATAGCCACGCTGCCACGAAAACGGCGTCTTTGTCATCCCCGTCTTGTTGATCCAATAGGATGAACTCCCCTTGAGAAGCTTCACCATTTGCTCCACGGACATCGAAGGTCTCACCTCGACGAGCACATGGACATGCTCCGGGTTTACGAAGTTGATCCGCATGGAGATATTCTTCGATTTCGCGTAGTTGGTGAGATATCGGGACAGGGCCTTCGACTGGCCCTCCTCAAAGAATGCGAAGCGATTTGAGGTACACCAGATGATGTGTACCCAGCATGAGAAGTAGGTATGTCCACTCATTACACCTCAGATTTGTCTAATAAGACACTTGAGGCGGGTGGAACATAACCTCAGCTTCCGCGAAACCGTTGAAACGGTTTCTCAGGTGTGGTTGCCGACGCTATCCCCGGATTGAAATCCGGGGCTACGAAAAGCCACGGCTGACGCCGTGGCGTCGCGGGCGAAGCCCGCTCCATAGGAACGACGCTGCGCCGCGATCGAACCTCTACAGCTGGTCTGCTAGAACAAGTTCGGAGCATCGCCGGCAAAGCCGGCTCCTCGTAGCCCCGGGTTTTAACCCGGGGATTAGGAGAGGGGGGCCTCAGACGCCCAAGCAGGCCGCGTCTGGGATTAGGGTGCGGTGCTGACGACGCACGCCATTCGGTTCAGGCCGTCTCCATCGACTTCAGTCGCCGCCAGGCCTTGAGGAGGAGGAACGCCGACACGATCGCCACAGCCCCCAATCCGGTGGCAGCCGGCAAATTCCCATACAAGAAATACCCCGTCGAAAAGAGCGTCCCGTAAACCGTCAGGCACCCGAACACCATACAGAGGATCCCCGTCGGTACGTCCCATTTGCCACCCTGCGTTCTGATGGACTCTCCGCGCCTGTGCGCCTCGTTCTCGACTGCCCGCCATCCAGGGCCGCCCGGATTGACGAGCTCGATAAAAGACGTCAACTTGCTGTGATCCGACGGGGAAGTCATGAACGTCACGCCGATCCAGCAGATGGAGGTGATCCCGACGCCCGTGACCAACTGCAAATGCGATGAGAGACCCGTGTCGACGAACTGGAAGAAGAGCGCGACGATGAAAGAAACGACCATGGCCGTGATCTCGCTCCACGGATTGATCCTCCACCAAAACCAGCGGAGGATGAACAGCAGTCCGGTTCCGGCCCCGATCTGCAGCATGATGTTGAAGGCCTGAAGGGCGGTACTCAGCAGCAGCGCGAGAATCCCGGCGAGCACCATCAGCACGACCGTCGAGATACGGCCGACCATCACGAGTTTCTTCTCGGGGGCATCCGGTGCGATGAAGCGCTTGTACACGTCGTTCACGACGTACGATGAACCCCAGTTGAGATGGGTCGATATGGTGGACATGAATGCGGCAAACAGCGACGCGATGACCAGCCCGAGCAGGCCCGAAGGCAGGTAGGTAAGCATGGCGGAATACCCGAGATCATCTCCGAGCACGCTGGGGTCGATGTTGGGGAATGCCCTTTGGATTGATGCGACGTCGGGGAATACAACGAGCGAGCAAAGGGCGACGATGATCCACGGCCACGGCCGGAGAGCGTAGTGGGCCGCATTGAAGAACAGGGTGGCCCCGACGGCATTGTCCTCGTTCTTGGCCGAAAGCATTCGCTGTGCGATGTAACCGCCTCCACCGGGTTCGGCGCCGGGATACCAGACGCTCCACCACTGAACGGCGATCGGTAGAATGATGAGGCTGAGCCAGGCGTCACTATCGGAGAAGTCGGGGAGCAAGCTCGTCTTCGTGCGAATGACGTCATTTGCGAGCAGGCCGCTAAGGCCGCCTACTTCCGGCAGATTTACAATGACGATGGCCGCGCCCACCGATCCGATCATGGCGATGACGAACTGGAAGAAGTCTGTGATGAGGACGCCTCGCAATCCGCCGATCGCACTGTAGACTACTGTCACGACCGATGCCACGATGACGGTTTCTACTGGAGAAACCCCCAGCATGATGCCCGCGATCTTGATGATTGCAAGCGATACGCTCGCCATGATCACGACGTTGAAGAATACGCCGAGGTACACGGCCCGGAATCCCCTCAGGAAGGCGGCTGCCGGACCCGAATAGCGAAGCTCGTAGAATTCGAGGTCCGTGAGCACGCCCGATCGCCGCCAGAGCTTGGCGTAGACGAACACGGTCAGCATGCCGGTCAGGAGGAATGTCCACCAGACCCAATTGCCTGCTACCCCGTTTCGCCGCACGATATGGGTGACGAGGTTCGGTGTGTCGGCCGAGAACGTCGTAGCGACCATCGAGACGCCGAGGAGCCACCAGGGCATGTTTCTTCCCGACAGGAAGAATTCAGCCGCGTTCTTCCCCGCCCGGCGCGCAACGGCCAGGCCGATCGCCAGCGAAATGACGAAGAATGCGATGATCGAGACCCAGTCGATTGCGTGAAGCGCCATAATGTTTTGCGGGATTTGAGATCAGGGCATTTCAGTGACAGTGACGTAGGCCTCCGCTGCGTAAAACTCGGGCAGTCCCAGCTCGTCGAGGGCTTTGGCCGTTTCGCAGTTCCGATCGCGGGCCCTCTGCCAGAACTCCCTGTCGTCGTAGGCTCCTGGAAACAGCGCGCGATCCTTCTGACTCTCGTGCCTGAAAATGGCCTCGATCTTTTTCGTGAGCTCGGCTTTGGAAAGCGGGATGAAGACATCGGTTATATCGATTTCCCATTCCTGCCACGCACCGCGGTACAGCCAGATGAGCGGTCTATCCTTCTCTCCCGTCTCCGATCGATAACGATCGAGCGCGAGCTTGATCGCGTGGTAGCACATGCGGTGCGTTCCGTGGGGATCTGACAGATCGCCTGCAACGAAAATGTGATCCGGCTTTCTCTCCCGGAGAAGTTCCAGGATGATGCTGATATCCTGCTCGCCGACAGGGTCCTTCTTTACGCGACCGGTCTTGTAGAACGGAAGATCCAGGAAACGGGCATCATCCGCGTCCAGACCGATGACCTCCACCGCCGAGATGGCCTCCGTATATCGAATGAATGCCTTCAAGGCCTGGACCTCATCGGTGTCGACCTCCGCCGGCTGTTTCTCATCCAGAATATTGAGGATGCGATCGATTCGTTCTTCGAGAACATCGTGCAAGGCGAGTTCCTCGAGAAGCGGGTTTGCCAGCTCGACGAAGCGGAGGTGGCGGCGCACATCCTGATCGAAGACAGCGACCGATCCGTTCGTCATGTAAGCGACCTGGAGGTGATTGTCGTTTTCGACGAGCTTCTTGAGCATGCCGCCCATGGAGATTACGTCATCGTCGGGGTGCGGCGAGAACACGATGATCGACTGCTCACGGGGCAGTTGATGCTTGTAAAGCACTCGGCCTCGAAGATCTTCGAAGACCGTTCTGCACAACTCGTCGACGTTTCCAGCCGCATAGACGAGATCGTGCAAATGATGACCGTGGAAGTCTGGGGTATCGAGCTGCTGAATCGCTTTCTTCACGGTACGCGACAGCCAGACAACCGCCTTCTTAGTGATCGCACTATCCCAATCGACGGCCCGAACCAGCCACGGCGTCTTCTCGCGCGTCAGCTCACTGGCAGCGGCGCCGTCGAGGTAAAAGGCCGCGTTCGGATGGTGCTGCAAATATGTCGCGGAAACGACCTCATTCGGCGGCTCTTCGACAGCACGTCGTATGATCGGGGCCTTGTGCTCGCCGGCGGCCATCAGGATGATCTCTCGCGACTCCATGATGGTGCCGACGCCCATGGTAATCGCCTGGCGCGGAACGTAGCGCTCTTCAAAGAAATCGCTTGCCGCATCCTTCCGCGTAATGTCGTCGAGCACGATGAGCCGCGTTCGATCCTCCATCTTCGAGCCCGGCTCGTTGAAACCGATGTGCCCACTGCGACCGATACCAAGCAGCATCAGGTCAATTCCCCCTGCGTCGCGAATCCTCGCTTCGTAAGACTGGCAATGCGATTCGACGTCCTCCGGATCAATGCTGCCGTCGGGGATGTGGATCTGCTCGTCCGGAATGTTGACGTGGTCGAAGAAGTTCTCGTGCATGAAGCGATGGTAGCTTTGAAGGCTCCCCGGCTGCATGGGATAGTACTCGTCGAGATTGAAGGTGATCACGTTGGAGAAGTCGAGCCCCTCCTCACGATGAAGACGTATCAACTCGTGATAGACGCCGATCGGTGTCGAGCCTGTCGGCAATCCCAAAACCACGTGTCGTCCGGATTCTCTTCTGTCTAGAATTAGACTCGAGATACGCGCGGCGACCCGGCGAGCCATCTGTGCCGGATCCTCGAAGATGAGGACCGCGACGCGTTCCATACGGGTCGGGCCGCCAGTGTGCTGTGCAGGTTCGATCATGGCAGAGTTGCGAATTACGTTTTGCCGCATGTTGAATTCACGGAGGGCCAAGATAATCGTTGGCCGGTTCCGTTTCATTGAGCATACAGCACAGGTTGAACCGGATCGAGCCCAACCCTAAGTTGCAACCCGCCGAATTCCGGCGCCAATCAGATCACATGCAAGTACGAACGAACACGAAACGAAGCGCGCTGGTGTGGGGGGTCATGGGAACCGTCCTTGCCGCTTGCGCCGGACCTCATATGGCTACGAACAAGGTCGATCACGATGAGACCTTCTATGTTTGCATGCTGGGTACCCGTAAACACCGTTTGAGCGGTGTCAATCCCGTCGTCGGTCTCTTCTATACAAAAGACGGCGGGCAAACCTGGCAGCACACGGGATGGGAACAAGGCAAAGCGTTCGCAGCCGTAACACCCCCGGCGGACAGGGAGATACCATTTTTGTCGCGGCGGGGAACGGCGTCATGCGCACGACCGATGGAGGAGCAAAGTGGCGGATCACAACAGGCTGGGAAGTCACTGAAGTGCAGGATGTGGACGTCTCGGCGCGCCGACCCGCCGACGTATTCGCTGCCACGCCTTACGGCATATACCGCTCACGCGATTTCGGCGAGAACTGGTCGCACATCGCCGCCGAACTTCCCGAACCCTTTGTCTCTTCCATCAGAGTCGATCGCGACGATCCCGATAGAGTGCTTGCCGGCGCGGAGGCCGGACTCTACATATCACCGGACGGCGGCGACACATGGGTTGGCTCAGGGCTCGAATATCCGATCCGCTCGGTTCGGCAGAGCCCGGACAATCCCCAGATCTGGGCGGCTGCCCTTCAGGATCGCGGCGTGGCAGTAAGCCTCGACGGGGGAACGACCTGGCGGACGGCTGAGGTTCTCGACGGCCGGACGATATACGAAGTCGAGTTCGACCCCATGAATCCCGAACGACTTCTCGCCGGCGGTTGGAAGACAGGATTGCTGGAATCCCTCGACCTTGGCCGGCATTGGGGTAAACTCGATGAGAATCTGGATAGCGAGGACATCCACGGAATCGCCATTTCGCGGACCAAACAGGGGCTCGTCATCGTCGGATCGATGAGCAACGGTGTGTTTGTGTCGACGGACGGCGGGATCCACTGGACAGCCTCCGCTCCTGATATCTTCGACGAGGGCCAGGTATGGGACGTTTACGTTGGAGGTGAACAATGAGCGGGCTTCTTCACATCTCGTCAATCGCATCCGTTCTTCTGATACTCGTCGTGGCCCTGGCGCACGCCCAGGTTCTGCCGGATCAGGATGCCTACAATGCTGCGTTTGCCCGTCGGAGCGCCGCGCTGCAGGAGAATCTGCTGAAGGAAGCGCTCCGCAAGGCGAATGAAGCGCGGGAAAATCCGGCTGATCCTGAGAATCCCGCGAACGTCATGAGCACGAAGAGCGACCGCATCGATCTGGTCGAGGCGGCCCTTCTCATCCGCTCGCGTGCGGATACCGCGATGGGAAATCAGGCAATCCGTGTCGAAGCCAAACAGCCGTTCCGCGGCGGGATGTTCTACATCCACGACGTTATGGCCGCCCTGCTCTATGGAGGCGACGGCGTCTCGGAGAGTACATGGCGAGCCGTGAGAAAAGGACTGACGCATCTTCCTATTTATAGGGGAGATACGGAGAATCACTGGGTGTTGTACTACACCGGTATGTATCTGGCGGCGCAAACCTGGCCCAATGAACCGGGGGACTCGTGGTTCAATGGCAGGTCATCGGCCGAGAACATGGCCGACGCCGAAGGATGGCTCAACCACTGGATGGATCTGACGACCACGATCGGGCAGGGCGAGTTCGACTCACCCACCTACATGATCGTGTATCTTTCGCCGATGCTCGTCCTGCATCAATTCTGCCAGGATCCTGTCCTGAAGGCGCGTGCAGAGGGAATGCTGAACTGGCTGTTTACCGACTACGCCCTGGAGTATCTGAACGGACTGTTCGCCGGTGCACACAGCCGTGACTACACTTATGACGTCGTAAAGCCGGAAGGGGCGCCTGCTGTCGGTTGGGGATGGCTCCACTTCGGTGGTCCAAATCCCGTCTATCGTTCCGACAATCTCCTCTCAGCCTGGAGTGACTACCGGCTCCCGGTGGTCATCAACAACGTGGCCAACGATCGTTCGGTGCCTTACACGGACAACGAGCGGAAACGTGTGCGCAACATTTTCCGGTATGGCGATGAGATGAATCCGCCGGTGTACAAGACGACGTACATGACGAAAGACTTCGCCGTCGGGTCGATTCAAGGAGGAATCCTCCAACCGATCCAACAGCACACTTGGGACATTACGTTCGTCTCCGACAAGCCCAATGCGACGATTTTCACGCTGCATCCGTTCTATTCGGGATATGAGCTCGCGATGTTCTTCCCGGAGGAGATCGAATGGCTGAGCGAGCAGGTCGATCGGTATCATCTCGTCTACACCGATCCCGACAAGTGGAACAGCTCTTCGCCCTACGAAAGGACGTTCCAGCACGAGAACACGATCATTGTCCTCTATGACATCGCGCCCGACGCGCACCACGATCACGTCGACGGTTTCTTCCCCAAAACGCTGAATCGGCGTGAGGAGGAAGGCGGATGGATATTTGCCGATGCAGGAAGAACGTACGTGGCGGTCTATCCGCTGGAGCCGTACGAATGGATCGAAGAGGAGGTCGACTGGCGGCTGAGAAGTCAATACCGGAGGAACGGCTTTGTCGTCGAGGCGAGGAGTGCGTCGGATTTCGAATCCTTCGAGTCATTCAAATCGGCCATCCAGGCGAACGAACTCGATACGAGCAAGTTTAACGGCGCCGCAACCGTGGAATACGTTTCGACGACGGGGCACCGCATGCATTTCCAGTATCCCGACACGCGGATTCTCGATGGAAACGCTGTCAATCTCGACGAGATACCGCTGTTTCGCAGTCCCTATGTGAACGCCGATGGAGCGACCCGGAAGATGGTTATTTCCCACGGCGGCATGGAACTGGTTGTGCAGCCATAGAACCACCACAAGCTGACATCATAGATTTTCGTGAGTAATCGAATCAAGACGACCGTCGTCGGGAGCTATCCAATGATTGACTGGCTGGCAGCATTGCCCAGCAGTCAAGCCCTTCACGATGCCACCGCCGTCGTGTTGAAGATCCAGGAGTTGGCCGGAATCGACGTCGTAGGTGACGGAGAGCTCTATCGCTTCGACGTGAATCATCCCGAAACCAACGGGATGATCGAGTATTTCGTGCGCCCGCTCGGCAACGTCCGTGGAAACATCACGCGAAGCGACGTTGCGGCGTTCGCCAAGCGCGCAGGAATGGGATTCCGCGTTCGTCCGGCCGCTGTGGTCGAGGGGCCCATCGACGAAGGCACGCTGAATCTGGTCGATGACTACGGAAGGATTCGCTCGCTCACGCGATCGGAACTGAAGTTCACAGTGACGGGCCCGCACATGCTGAGCAAAACACTCCTTGATCATCACTACAAGGATGTCTCGGAACTGGCCCATGCACTCGGCGAGGTTATCGGCGACCAGGTATCGGAGATCGATGCGGACATCGTGCAACTGGACGAGGCCAACATCACCGGCTCTCCCGAGGAATGGGAATGGGCCGCAAGTTCACTCAATCTCGTGCTCGACCGCGTACAAAAGACGCCGGCGGTCCACATGTGCTTCGGAAACTATGGCGGCCAGTCGATTCAGAAAGGAACGTGGGCGTCATTGCTCGACTACATGAACAGCCTCCACGTGGATCACATGGTCCTCGAGTTCGCCTTTCGAGGATATGACGAGCTGGCGTATCTCAAAGAGCTGAAGCCGGAAATCGGCATCGGACTCGGCGTTATCGACATCAAGTCGACCGTCGTCGAAAGTCCCGAGCTGATAGCGCGAAGGATCGAAGAGGCGGCGAAGACGCTGGGCACCGAGCGTATCCGATACGTCCACCCTGACTGCGGATTCTGGATGCTGAAGCGCTCGATCGCCGATCGAAAGATGAGGGCGCTCGTCAAGGGCAGGGATTTGTTCGAAGGAAGATGAGCTAAGATCAAATAGCTCACACCGAACACCGAACATCAAACACCTAATCTGGCGCCTGGCTCGACGAAAGATTCGAGCCGAGACTCGAAGGCGTATCGTGCATCTCGCACTGCCTGATCTCACCCAATCTTACCGGCGGTCAAGTCTGGTGTTAGATTTTGGTATTTGGTGTTAGATGTTTGGTATTTGGTGTTAGATGTTTGGTATGAGAGGCGCCCTTTATTGATTCAGGTTCAACTCTAGCGAGACGTCGCCTCCACTGGAGGTTGCAGAAATCGTCGGTCCACCGCCGTTCACTCTACCGTCGATGGCATTCTTCTTCTTCGTGCCCTCGAATTGCATGCTGCCTTCCATCGCCACCTCCGAGCCTCGCAGCTTGACGTCGGCTCCGATGTGAGATGGCCCATGGATTTCAATGCTTCCACCGGTCGTTGAGAGTGACACTTCAGAAGACTCGTTCAGATTAACTTCAATGTCACCGCCCGAGGTCGAGGCGTTGAGGCTGCCGGAAATCCGTCCGACCTCGATGTCACCGCCTGACGTCTTGACGATCGTCGAACCGGTAACACCCCCCAGCGAAATGTCACCGCCGGAGGTTCTTACGTCGACGTGCTCGGCTTCCATCATTCCACCGTCGATGTCGCCGCCCGACGTATGGACTGAAATCTTCGGACCACTGACGTTGCCCAGGTCGATGTCGCCGCCCGAAGTTGTCACGTTGACTGGTCCGGTCAGGCTGCCCGCCTGAATGTCGCCGCCTGAAGTGGTTACAGAGATCTCATCTCCGGTGATCGAACCCAATTCGATGTCACCTCCGGACGTAGCCAGCTTGAGTTTCCCTTCCAGCGTTTCAACACTGATGTCCCCGCCCGAGGTCGAGACGTCCACGTCGAACTCGCGCGGAATCGCCACCCTGACGAGGATGTGGGCGTGTCCGTGGCGATTCCAGCCCCAGCGGTCCTTGTTCGCTGATTTGGCCTCTACGTAGACCGAATTGCCGCTCGAACGGATCTCGAATCCGAGATCGTCGAAATACGACCGTGCCTTGTCCATGTCGCGTGCATCCAGGAAGACTGAAACCTCGGCTTTGTTTGAGGAAGCCGGTATCACCTCCACGTCGGCGCCCGGTACCTTGACGGACAGGTCGCCGCCCGGTTTGACGTCAAACTCCTTGCGGATCATCAACTCGCCCTCACTGTCGTGATCAAAGTCATGATCGTAGTCGAAATCATTGGCGTCGAAGGCGATTTCCACGCGCGCTGCAATGCGCTCGGCCAAACGCTCGGCATGCTCCTGAATCCGGGCTTCATTTTCCTTCAATCGCTCGAGATCCTGGAGGTGCTCGAGATGAACGTCGATGTTCACGTCTTTCTGTTCGACGACCGCGTCGTCTTCGGGTTCGTCGTCTCCACGCGTCCACTCCAGTCCCGCTTTTGCGACGACGAGGGAGGTCACGAAGAGAAATGAACAAAGAAGCAGGGTGCGCATCTTAGGGTTGTTCATGGCAAAAAGAGGCTCTTGTTTGGGAAGGGATTCACGCAACTATTTCGATCAGACGAGAAAATCCCCTTCGTGGTTACATTGGTGTTAAAAAAATCTCACCTTGGAGTGGCAACCGCTGCCTGTTTCATTCTTTGAACGCACCCGTGCCTCTCGTTGCGAGAGACCTCGTTGGATGCATGCTGATCTCCGCCTCGCCTTCCTTCGTTAGTGGACGAATCGTCGAGACGGACTTCTCTCGCGACCCGCTCCCTGATTATTGCCGATAGGCATGCGAGTCCGTAACTTCGAACGGCTGCAGATGGAACCTGGATGGGCCTGTTTCGAATAGGGAACAGGCTTTTTTTGCGTTCCCGAACGTTTCGTCGGAACCGACGCTTCGACCGGGAATAGCCCTATGGAAGTGATTATGTCGATCACCGCATCGTCAGAACGAATACGACAAGACTTTCTCGACTTCTTTGCCGAGAGAGCGCACGAGATCGTGCCAAGTGCGCCGATTTATCCGCATGACGATCCGACGCTCCTCTTCACGAATGCCGGGATGAACCAGTTCAAGGACGTGTTCCTTGGGACCGGCACCCGGAACTATGTACGGGCGGCCGACACGCAGAAGGTGCTCCGCGTTTCGGGTAAACACAATGACCTCGAAGAGGTGGGCTACGATACGTACCACCATACGTTCTTCGAGATGCTCGGCAACTGGAGCTTCGGCGACTACTTCAAGAAAGAGGCGATCGGATGGGCCTGGGAACTGCTGGTGGATCGTTGGGGCCTCGATCCGTCGCGACTATACGCCACCGTTCACGAGGGTGACGAACGCCTCGGGCTTGCACCCGATGACGAGTCGGCAGGACTGTGGAAATCGGAAACAGGAATCGATGCGTCTCACATCCTTTACGGTTCGACGAAAGACAACTTCTGGATGATGGGCGAGACGGGTCCCTCGGGGCCCTGCTCCGAGATCCATATCGATCTGAGACCGGAGGCCGCTCGAAGGGAGGCGCCCGGTCGCGACCTCGTCAATGCGGATCATCCTCAGGTCATCGAGATCTGGAATCTGGTATTCATCCAGTACAATGCTCAGCCCGACGGCGCACTGCACCCGCTTCGTGCGAAGCATGTTGATACGGGGATGGGTCTCGAAAGGGTCGTGGCGGCGCTCGACGGCTCCATCAGCACCTACGACACCGATCTTTTTGCGCCCATCCTCCAGCGAATCGCAGATCTGTCGACGGTCGAGGGACTCCACGGATATGATGACATCGCGGCCGACGATCCCGAGCGTATTCGAATCGCGATGCGTGTCGTCGCCGATCACATTCGGGCTATCGCTTTTGCCATCGCTGACGGCGTGCTCCCGGGCAACGAGGGGCGTGGTTACGTAATCCGCCGAATCCTTCGTCGAGCGGTTCGATTCGGCTATCAGGTCCTCGATTTTCGATCGCCGTTTCTGTTCAAGCTCGTCGATCCGCTGACAGGAAAGATGGGTGGATACTTCAAAGAGCTCGTCCACAAGCGCCGGCTTATTGAGGACGTCATTCACGCGGAAGAGGAAGGCTTCCTCAGGACGCTCGACGCGGGCATCGTGTTTTTCGAGACGCTCGTGCCGTATGTCGAGATGGTGCGGGATGACGGCGTGGACGTGCACGCCCGACTCAGCAGCGATCAGCGGGCAGTCGACCTCGTTACAAAGGCTTTCGACGAAGCCGAGCGGTCGCAGCTGGCGGATGCTTTCGTCTCCGCCTCTGCCGGGGGCACGCTCCCCGGCGAGCTGGCCTTTCTGCTGCACGATACCTACGGATTTCCAATCGATCTCACACGCCTGATGGCGCGCGAGCGGGGACTTGCCGTCGATATGGATCGGTTCGAGACACTCATGACGCAGCAGCGCGAACGTGCTCGCGCCGCCTCCCAGTTCCGAGACATCGGAGTTGCTCGTTCGCATGACGATGAGGGAGGAGGCATTGCCCCGACCGATTTCGTGGGGTACGAAATGCTCGAATTGGCTGGAGCGAAGGTGCTCGATGCGTCGTCCGTCGAATCCGATGACGGGCCCCTGCATCAGATCGTTCTGGACAAAACTCCATTTTACGCGGAGAGTGGGGGGCAGGTCGGAGACACGGGCATCCTTCTCTTCGGAGACGATCCCATCCGAGTCATCGACACGAAGAAGTCGGAGGGCGTGTACTACCACATTGTCGATCGCCTCCCTGCAGACGCGGATGCTGCCGTTCAGGCCATCGTCGACGTGGAGCGCCGCGAGCAGATAAAGAAGCACCATACGGCTACGCATCTGCTGCACGCCGCGCTCCGCAATCAGCTCGGTTCGCATGTGGAGCAGCGCGGATCACTTGTCGCTCCCGATCGCCTCCGCTTCGATTTCAGTCACTTCGAACGAGTCGACGAGAAGGCCCTGGCTCAACTGAGTGAGAAGGTCAATGAACAGATCCAGCGCAACGTTGCCGGAACGATCGAATACGGAGTTCCGATAAGTGAAGCACGCGCACGCGGCGCCATGATGCTCTTTGGGGAGAAGTACGGTGACCGTGTCCGCGTCGTGACGTTCGATCCGAATTACTCGGTTGAATTATGTGGCGGGACGCATGTCGATGCCACGGGAGAAATCGGTGTATTTCAGTTCGCGTCGGAGGGTTCGATCGCGAGCGGAATACGACGCGTCGAGGCCGTCGTCGGAAAGTCGGCTCTCGAGCTGGTCGCGGGAGAGCGGGATCTGCTCCATGAAGTTCGACATCAGTTCAAAGGACTCGACCGCCCCGTGCCCGAAGAGGTAGCCGATCTGATTGCCGAAACAAAACGCCTGCAAAAGGAAGTGGCCCGGTATCGTGAGCAGACGCTCGCCTCACGTCTGGATGCGTTCATTGCCGACGCCGAGCCGGTAGGCGAGGTGAGACTCGTGAAAGGCAGGTTCGACGATGTGCCCATGGATGTGCTCCTCTCACTGGGAGAATCGCTTCGCAACAGGATCGGAAATGGATCGGTGGGCCTCCTGGGCTCGACCGATGACGAGGGCGGTAAAGCGTATCTGGTCGCTACCGTTTCCGACGATCTCATTGCCGATTATGGTCTGAAAGCGGGGGCTTTCGTCGGACAAATCGCCCGGCTGATCGGTGGCGGAGGCGGTGGACGCCCAACCATAGCATCGGCCGGCGGAAAGCGTCCTGAAGAACTGGACTCCGCGCTCGAAGAAGCGTCGGCGATACTCAAAAGTTTTCTCGAGAACTGATCGTGGCTGCACCCTTGATCTACGACCGGTTGCTCGAATCGGCGGAGAGGCAGGGAGCTTCTTTCGCTGTCCTGATTGATCCCGACAAGCAGCCGGTTGCTTCGGTACCAGAACTGACGGCGGTCTGCGAAAGAGCCGGCGTAGACCTCCTCCTCCTCGGAGGCAGTTCTGTGCAAGATATTGATTTTGAAGAATTTGTTAGCCTTCTTAAGGCGGCAACCAGGATTCCAGTTATCGGCTTTCCCGGCTCGCCTGGGCAGCTGTCTTCCCGCCTTGACGCGGTCCTGTACCTGTCACTGGTGAGCGGACGGAATCCCGACTACCTGATCGGACGACACGTTCAAGCAGCCCGGCGGATTCGTGATCTGGGAATCGAATCGATTCCTACGGCCTACATGCTCGTCGATTCTGGCTCCATTACGTCTGTTCAGCGCGTGACACAAACCGAGCCGATCCCCCGCGACGCCTCCGGCCTGGCGGCCGATACGGCACTCGCCGCACAGATGATGGGAATGAAACTTGTTTATCTTGAAGGCGGGAGTGGCGCGCGCAACCCGGTTCCTGTAGAAATGGTGACCGCCGTCGCCGAAGCGTGCGACGTCCCCGTCATGGTGGGCGGCGGGCTCAGATCGCCGAGCGAGGTTGAAGCGCGAGTGCGCGCGGGCGCCCGTTTCGTCGTCATTGGCAATGCGATCGAACGGCGGCGCGATGAGAAGTATCTTAGTGAACTTGCAGCGGCAGCCCATGTACGATAGACTGCGGGGGTACCGGACTTGTCCGCACGGCTTCTTCGCTTGAGCGTCAATGCGGCTGCGTGTATCTTTGCGCTTCGTTTTCGGGAGGGGTGCCAGAGTGGTTGAATGGGACGGTCTCGAAAACCGTTGTACCCTTCGCGGGTACCGTGGGTTCGAATCCCACCCCCTCCGCCTGCCTGCATTTGCTGCCTTCTTTGGGTCGATTTGGAAGTCGTTTTCAAGGCTTCCGACCCATCATCTCCCCGGCGCCATATTTCTAGTCATCGCACTCGCCGGTGCACTTTCAGCCCAGCCGTTCTACGGAGTCGTCTACAGGCCGCACGGTGTCAAGTACGATGTGCTCGAGACCGAACACTTCCGCGTCATTTACCAGCGCGAGCTCGATTCGCTGGCCGCTCGCGTGGCCGCTGTGGCCGAAGACGACCTATCCGGAAGTCAGCGCGCGCGCAGGACTGCGGAATCCGTTTCATCTGCCGATCATTCTCAACGGGTACAATGACGCTTCGAACGGTTTCGTGAGTCCGCTGCCGTTTCGAATGGAGATCGATGCGTCGCCGATTAAGGGTAAGGTGCTCAATCCGAGGCACGAAGACTGGATCGCCCAGGTCGTGCCGCACGAACTCACACATGCCGCACAGGCCGAGATTCGCGGCGGTTTCGGCGTGGGCGACTTCATTCGAATCTTTTCCCCGGATTGGGCGCGGGCTATCAATTTCGGTGAACCCCGGGGGCTCACCGAAGGAGTTGCCGTCTCCTTCGAGAGCCGAGGACCGGGTGACTTAGGTCGGCTCAACTACTCGTTTACGCTGATGCAGGTACGCGCTGCGGCCGCCACGAATCCGTGGACGATGAGTCAGGTATTCGATCCACCCCGATTCACCCGTCCCTTTGATCGGTACTACACCGGCGGAGGGGTTCTCTATGACTATCTGGCCGATAGTGTGCGCACCGACTTCTTCGTCGAAAGCGCCCGGTTTTACAATCGGTGGCCCTTCCTTGGTTACGGTGTAGCGCTCTGGCAGGCGACGGGGAGAGCGCCCTGGACGCTGAGCCGGCAATTCGTGCGCTATAGCCGCCATGAACTGACGCCTAATCATGTGCAAAACAGATCGTCCACACGCCTCTCGGGGTCGCCAGGTTCATGGAACTCGGGACCACGGACAACGGACGACGGACCACGGACAACGGACGACGGACCACGGACAACGGACGTCCGAGGGCTCTCGTGCCGGAGGCCCAAGTGGCGCGACAACCAGACGCTGATCGCCTATTGTTCAGGATACAATATCGATCGTGGATTGTACCGGATCGACGTGCTTTCGGGATCCAGGACACTCCTTTCGCGACGCGTCGTCACGGAGGACTACTACCTCTCGCTAGATGCCGGCCGCCGGGGAGTCCTGTTCGCCGATTATCAGCCGCTGCGTTTCACGACCGATGCGTTTGTCACTCGCCTCGAACGGGTCGATCTGCAAACCGGAAAGGCGACGGCCAATCGATGGGTCAGATCGACTTTATGCGCCGCTTCGCCTCGCGGATGGATCAATGCTGACATTGCGTGACGTGGGGCAGGAGACGGCACTCGTTCAATTGGATGCAAGCGGCGCAAAGCAACTCTCGCCGATAGGAGTCGGCCGGATCCTGGAGATCGTCGAACGCGACCCGGGAGAGCTCATCGTGCTGGCAAATCGGCGTGGCAGCCAGTCACTGTACTCAGCAAAACTGAAGGCAGGCCGCGTTGACTCACTCCGTCCGTTGCTGTCTGCCGTCCACGGTTCGGTTTACGATCCCGCCATGCTGCCGGATGGAACCGGTCTCGTCTTCACGGCAGATCCCGACGGCGTACCGAACGTCTACCGACTGGACTTCTCCACCGGTTCGGTCCTCAGACTCACAGATGCCGCCTTCGGCGCCTTCGAATCCTCCGTGTCTCCGGACGGGCGAAAGATGGCCTTTGTGAACTACATGCATGAGCAATACCAGGTCGCGGTCCAGCCCACGCCTGCTTCGGGCAGTCCGGCGGATTCGCAGTTCGTATTTCGTGGCGTAAAGTATCCGTCCACTCCTGCCACGGTCTTTATGTCCAGCGCCGCGCTGCGTCATGACGGTCACCTTCGTGTTCAGCCGTATCGGCCGTTCCCATCCTTTCTGCGACCCCGTTCTCTCATCCCGGTTTTTCGTGCGCGGACGTCGAAGTTCGGTGACCACGATCAGCGACTGGGGCCGGGGATCGGCGCATCGGTCAGTGGCGCGGATCCACTTCGGCAATGGGCATATTCACTCACCGGTTTCTTCCAGGAGAATCGGATGTGGGGAGGGATGATTCTCCAGACCGGCAATCACGTCCTCCGGCCCTTCATCAGTCTGTCGGACAGGCCGAGAAGCAGCATCCAGACCATAAACGGTGCGCGCGCGCGGGTCCCGTACGAAGAACGCTCGGTCGAAATTGGTGGGGCCATTCCCGTCCGACTCCAGGCGGGAACGCGGAATACGTCCCTCGCGGCAGGGGCATCGGCGGAATATCGAAGCATCCGTCTCCTCGACGCTGACGCGCATCCCGTCACTGCGTTCAATGACCGTATCACAGTCAATCCGTTTCTGTCCTTGGGATATGGGATCACCGCCAATCCTCGTGACCTCATTCCCAACGCGGGACTGGCAGTCGTCTCGAAAGCAGAAGTGGACGTGAAGACG
The DNA here is from genome assembly GCA_963768715.1 of uncultured Bacteroidota bacterium. Classification (GTDB taxonomy): domain Bacteria; phylum Bacteroidota; class Rhodothermia; order Rhodothermales; family DATKEJ01; genus DATKEJ01. Next base: position 766,458 of record CAVYJC010000007.1, on the reverse strand, counting down.
GAAGACGTGGTCGTTCCGGCTCGAAGTTGGCGTACGGACGCCTCCGTGTTTGTGCCCGTGTTCTCTGGAACTTCGCGCCGGTTCAGGATCCTGTTGGGGGCCTTCTGGCGCAATCGCGGATCGACGGCGGATTTCGACACCTTCATTCCGCGAGGCTACGACACCGAAGACGCCTTTCTGGGGAGCGGGACCTATCTAAAAGCCGGCGCCGAGCTTGTCCAGCCGATCGCTTGGGTGGATCGAGGCATCGTATTGGTTCCTTTCAGTCTTCAAGCCATATATTTATACGGATTTACGGAATCAACAGGGCGATCGCTCAAATGGCGCGGCGCGCGTTCATCGGCTGGAGCCGGCATGGGTTTTCGCATTCTGGTGGCGCACCACCTTGGCCTGGATGTCAGGATCGGTGTGGCACGGTTGTTGGAGGAGAGTGAATGGGCCTTAACCCTCAGGTAGTCATGACTGCAAGTAAAATTCTCTCTCAAGGCAAAACCTCTACGGTGGCGGACCGTTAAAGCGTCACCAGTGGTAGGAGCAACCATCTGAGCCCACTATGGAATTCCTTAAGTGCAAAGCCTGCGGTTCGTACGGGATGATCCCGATGGACGTAACGCTGTTCGAAGAGAACGGCGATGACGGCGAATCAATCGAGCTGCGCGGAAAGATTACAACCGACCTTCCTGAACCGGAAGAAGTGGATGCGGACGCCGACGGCGAAGAGTCCCGTTTCTACAGCTGCCACGTTTGTGGCGACAACTGGTTGTCGATTCGCAAGACGGATACGGAGGGCCAATCCAAGGTGACATTCATTCACCAGATGGGTGTGCAGCCGATCCTTCGACGGGTTGCCCGTGTCGAGCCCCAACTCGTAGTGAACGAGGAGGCGGTGAGGCAGTGGGAGTACTTTCTCGACGAAACCGAAGTCGAGGAAGTTGAGTGGCTCGGAAGGTTGGCCGATCGCCGCAAGGTGTTGAAAGCCATCTGCAGCAACTGATAGCGGATCGCGCCCGTCCCGTTTTTAACGTCTCATTTCCGTGCGGACGCCTTATTTTTCGTCCTTACGCAGAAAGGAAACCGGCATGCCCATCCCGATTCTGACCGGCGCAGCCATGCGGCGGGCCGACCAGGAAACCATCGACGGCCTATCCATCCCAGGCTTTACGCTCATGGAGACGGCAGGCCGTGCGACGGCTTCGCTGATCGCCGCATTTGCGGGTCCGTTGAACGGCAAACGGATCGGCGTGCTTTGTGGCAAGGGGAACAACGGCGGCGACGGCCTCGTCGTGGCCCGCCAGTTGGCTCTCGAGGGAGCGCAGGTCAGTGTGTTGATGCTGGGGCGCAGCGAGGACCTGTCTACCGACGCGGCAGCCAACCTCAAGATTCTGAAAAACATCGTCGAAGCGGACTCCGGACTTCACGCCGACATTTCCCAATATGATTCGCCGGCAACGCTGGAGAAACTTGCCAATGCGCATCTCCTCATCGACGCTTTGCTGGGAACCGGAATCGAGCGCGAGTTAACCGACCCGATCCGTTCGATTGTGGACTGGATCAATGCTCAGGAGGCCAAGGTCGTGTCGATTGATATGCCTACGGGCCTGAGCACTGACACGGGCAAGGTTCTTGGCGCCGCAGTGAAAGCCGATATGACCGTGACGATGGCTGCGATGAAGGTCGGGCACCTGGTCGACGACGGGCCGTCCTGTTCAGGCCGAGTAGAAGTTGTTGAAATCGGGATACCGGGGTCCACGTTGACTCGCTGCGCTGAGACGGACGGGTGCGCCTGGGGCGTGACCGATGCCGAGGTCAGTCGCTGGTTTAAGCCACGCCCGGCGCATGCGCACAAATACAGCGTCGGCACGGTGGTGGCCGCCGTTGGATCGAAGCGTTTTCCTGGCGCAGCCGTGATGGCTGCCTCGGCGGCGTCGCGCATCGGAGCGGGGTACGTCATCTGCGCCGCGCCACGCAGCATCCAGGCGACGCTGGCGACGCGGTTGACGGACATTACCATCCTTCCACTGGCGGAAACTGTCGACGGAGGCATTGCCGGCAACGCTCGTCAGGGAATGGAGGATCGCCTCCAGCGCGCGTCGGCCATTCTAGTCGGATGCGGAGTTGGCAGAGAGGACGAAACACTGGCGTTTGTAAGAGATCTCGTCGATTCCGCCGATGTTCCGGGTGTCCTCGATGCGGATGGATTGTACGCTCTCGCGGACAGCAAAGACGTCGTGCGGAAACCCGCCGGTCGTGAGTGGATCCTGACACCTCATTGGGGCGAGTTTCAAATGCTCGTCGGTTCGGAGGACGTCGATTCGGAAGACCGGATTCGATTGGCAGGCCGTTACGCGAAGGAATGGGGCTGCGTGCTCATCCTCAAGGGGATGCCGAGCCTTGTTGGATGCCCCGACGGAAAGGTCTACGTCAACACGACGGGAAACACCGGTCTTGCTACGGCCGGAACGGGCGACGTTCTGGCTGGATTTTGTGCCGGACTTCTTGCCCAAGGACTATCGCCGGTAGAGGCAGCGCTTGCCGGGCTCCACATTGGGGGGGCAGCGGCCGATCTTTTCGCCTCGCGAGCAGATTCTCGGACGCTTGTCGCCATGGATCTCGTTGAGCTCATTCCCGAGACGGTTAAGCTTCGATTTTCAGGAACGGCTGCCTGATAGATGCTCGGAACAAGGGTCGATTTTTCTACGTTGATTCCAGTAGTCTTATAGTTATCTTAGCGGATCCTCAACCGCACGCGCAACAATGGCACTAAAGAAGACAAAAAAGGCGGATCTACGCCGCCGCTATCCGATCCTCACCGAAGTTGGGCTGATCGCATCGCTGACCCTTTTGATCGTGGCCTTTAAGGTCCGATACAATCCGGATAACCAATTCATTATTCCGGAACAGGAGCAGGTCGTGGTTCAGATGGAAGAGATCGAGCAGACCCAGCAGATCGAGAAGCCACCACCCCCACCCCGTCCACCGGTTCCCATTGAGGTTCCGAACGACGAGGTTCTGGAAGATGAGGCACTCGATATCGATGCTGAAATCGATTTCGACGAGCCGGCCGACCTCCCGCCGCCGCCCCCGCCGAAAGCGGAGGAGCCCGAACCTGAGATCTTCGTCGTTGTCGAGAACATGCCCGAACTGATTGGCGGGATCCAAGGCCTTCAGAAGCGCGTGAAGTATCCGGAGATCGCCAAGAAAGCCGGTGTCGAAGGCACTGTGTTTCTTCAATTTGTCGTAGACGAAAAAGGCAACGTCGTTGACCCGGCCGTAGTCAAAGGCATCGGCGCAGGTTGTGACGAGGCTGCGCTCGAGGCAATCAAAACAGCCAAGTTCAAGCCTGGCAAGCAGCGCGGTAAGCCTGTGAAGGTGAAATTCTCGCTGCCAGTGCGTTTTCGACTCAAGTAAATCAAGGTCTGCGTCTGGTCGAATTGAATCCCGTGGCGCTCAATTTGCGTCACGGGTTTCTTTTTTCAACTCACGTACCAGAGCGAAGAGGGTGGTCAGACGCCCGGCTAGTGTACCATGTGCGGAATTTTCGGATTCTCGGGTTTTGAGGAGGATGGACTCCTCGAGCGAATGGACAGGATTCTCGTCCATCGCGGTCCCGATGATTCGGGTAGGTACTGCAACTCCGACCGTGTTTCACTCGGAATGCGGCGACTCAGCATCATCGACTTGGAGAGCGGCAATCAGCCGCTATTCAACGAAGATCATTCCGTCGTTGCCTTCAACAATGGAGAGATCTACAACTATGTCGAGCTCGTCGACGAGTTGACGCGCAAGGGCCATCGGTTCGACACACGGTCCGACACGGAGGTCCTTGCTCACGGCTACGAGGAATGGGGTGTCGATTTTGTCGACCGGTTGAACGGCATGTTCGCGGCGGTCATTTACGACGTCCACCGCAAGGAGCTCGTGCTCACACGCGATCGGGCAGGGCAGAAGCCGCTCTACTATTACCACAAGGATGGACGATTCATTTTCGCCTCTGAGATCAAGGCGATTCTCGAGTCGCGCCACGTCGAGCGGATTCCGAACGAGGCCGCCATCGACAGCTACCTCGGCCTTCGGTATACGCCGCAACCGCACACGTTCTTCCGCGACATCTTCGTGCTTCCTGCGGCGCATCGGCTCGTTCTAAAGGACGGCCAGGTCCGAATCGAGCGATACTGGGACGTCGAGTTGGGAACCGCGTCGTATTCGAGCGATCGGGAGGCTATCGACGCGATGGAAGAACTGTTCTTCGACAGCATCCGGCTGACGATGCGCAGCGACGTTCCCGTCGGGGCCTACCTGAGCGGAGGTGTCGACTCGAGCCTCATTGTGGCAGCGATGTGTCGACTGTCAGACAAAGTGAAGACCTATTCCTTAGGGTTCGATTCACCCATCGATGAGACCGAACAGGCGCGGGACCTTGCGTCGCGCCTTGGAACCGACCACCACGAGATTACGTGTCTGCCCGAAGATCTCGAACTGCTCCCGAAGGTGGTCTGGCATATGGATCGTCCGGTAGGGGAGTCACTGATCGTGGCTTACTACAAGCTGGCCGAGGAGACGGCCAAAGATCTCAAGGTCGTGCTGGCGGGGGAGGGAGCCGATGAACTCTTTGCCGGCTATTCCTTCCACAAGGTCATCCAGTGGACCGAGCGTTACACGCGCACCGTTCCAAACGTCGTCAACAGCGGATTTGCAGTGCCGGCACTGAAGGCGACTCCTGTCGAACTGCTCAACAAGCTCTTCGTCTATCCCGCTTTTCTTGGCGAAAAAGGTAAGAAGCGGACGGTGTCGTACCTGTCTGAGTATAGGAGACGCACGCTTGCCGAGAACTATGTTGCGCTCAGAACACTTTGGGACGAAGGCGACCGGTTCGCGCTTTATGCCGCCGATAAGAAGCATCTTGTTTCGCAGGATTGGATCCATCAGTCGCATGATAACGGAGGCCCATTCCTTGACAGGCTGCTGAAGCTGCAATTCGACGACTGGCTGCAGGATTTCGCCTTAATGAGGCAGGACAAGAACAGTATGGCGCACTCGCTCGAGCTGCGCCTTCCATTCCTCGACCACAGACTCATCGAGTTCGCGTTCCGGCTTCCCGGCAACATGAAGGTGAGAGGACTGAAGGACAAGTACATTGAGAGAATGGCGGCCAAGGATTATCTCCCCCCGGAGAATACACGCAGAAGCAAGAACCCGTTCTACCTGCCGATCGAGTATTTCTACGGCCACAAGGGGTTGGACGAGCTGATGAACTTCACGCTCGACGACGAACGCATTCGAAAGCGAGGCTATTTCGACCCTGAACGCGTCCGTTTCCTTCGCGATCGTGTCGGCGGTGGTGAATTTCTTTACGTAAAACAGATCATGTCCATGGTTATTCTCGAACTGTGGCACACGATTTTCATCGATCGACAGCAACTTTGGTGAAATGCGCGCACCGAAACACGGTGTTGCCCTGCTATCCGTGCGGTAGGTATCTTGGCGATACCACCAGATTATGAACAACTAGGTATGTATAGGCGACTAGCTGCCCTTGATGAGAGTGGCAAGAGGATTAGAGTAGGATTGGTTGGGGCCGGTGCGATGGGCGTCGGAATCGCCTATCAGGTCGCGATCACTCCTGGAATGGAGCTCGCCTTCGTTGGCGACATAGACATCGAGGCCGCCCACAAGGCCGCAGATGCAGCCCAGCCACCCGCAAAGTTTGAAGTCGGAACGTCCGATGTGCTCCCCTCCCGAGACGTCGTGGTTGTTTCCCGCGATTCGACGATGCTTATCGAGCGGGCGCGCGAGATGGAGGTGGATGTCCTGGTCGAGGCGACCAACAGCATCGGTATTGCTGCGCAGTACTGCAATGCGGCGATCGACGGAGGCATGCACGTAATCCTGATGAATGCCGAGGTCGATCTTGCGATCGGGCATCTCCTCAATCACAGAGCAGCCGAGCACGGACTCGTCGTGACGTCCGATGCCGGCGATCAGCATGGCGTCCTCGCCAGGATGATCGACGAGATTCGGATATGGGGATTCCAGATTACGATGGCCGGCAACATCAAAGGATTTCTCGATCGCTACGCCACCGCCGAGTCGCTCGAATACGAGGCCAGGATTCGAAATCTCAACCCGATTCAGTGTGCAGCCTACACCGACGGGACGAAACTGTGCGTCGAGATGGCGCTCATCGGGAACGGAGAAGGTCTCATCGCCGCAACACGCGGCATGGAAGGCCCTCGTGCCGGATCGGTGCATGAAGTATTTGATTTATTTGATTTTGCGAAGTACGGCGACCGTGGTGTTGTAGACTATATCCTGGGTGCCGAGCCTGGCGGTGGAGTCTTTGTGGTCGGCTACTGCGAGAATCCGATGCAGGCCGAATACCTCAAGTACTACAAGATGGGAAACGGTCCGTGGTATCTGTTCTATAGGCCGTATCATCTGTGTCATCTCGAGACTCCGCTTGCTATTGCCGGAGCAGCGTTGGATGGAGTGAGCCTTTTGAGTCCCTGGGCCGGACGTGTCAATGACACGTATGCATTCGCAAAGCGTGATCTCAAGCCCGGCGAGCGTGTCGAGCATGGAATTGGTGGGGATCATTTCTACGGGATGATCGAACAATGCGCCATTGCCGAGCCAGCGGATATGGTTCCGATGGTTCTTTTGGAAGCGGATGGCGATGAGCGACCCGTCGTGAAGCGCCCGCTTCGGCGTGATGAGCCCCTGACGTACGATGCGATCGAACTTCCCGAAACCTATCTCCTGTCGCAGTACCGGGAACAGGAGGTCCTGCTCCAGTCGCAAAAGCGATCGGTTGGGGTCGGTATCGGCGAATGATTTGTTCCTGACTGCCTGCAATCCACACCTGCTCAGGGGATAACTGTACGTATTCATGACAGATTTTCGGGCCGCCGATCAGTCGATTGCCGACTCGCTGAAGATTGATTTCCCGAAGGGTGCAAAGCCGCATATCGCCGTTCTGGGGGCCGGAGTATGCGGGCTGTACGCCGCGCGCATTCTGTCGCGGGCCGGCGCACGCGTCACCGTCGTCGAGAGAGAGGACGAGGTCGGGGGCCTCGCTCGGGGTTATCTGATCAACGGCAACTACTATGACGTGGGGGTCCACCATCTGCACGCGTGGGACCACGAGATCTTTGAGGACGTCCAGACCATGATGGGTGACCTCCTGGTTCCCGTCGAACTGGTTGCCAAGATCAAGCACGGCAAGTCGTTCCGGAGATATCCCCTGGAGTTTTCAGACCTCCTGCTCGGTATCCCCCCGTGGACGCTCGTCTCGGCCCTGTCGAGCATGGTTTTCCAGCAGATGCGAAACAAGTTTGACGATTCGAAGCCGGCGGACGCAGAGGAGGCGCTCATCAGGCTCTACGGGCGCCACTTATACGAGTACTTCTTTCGTGATTTCACGCATCGCTACTGGGGATTCCCGCCGACGCGCCTCTCCGCGACGTTCGTCAGTCGCAAGATGCCGCGACTGAGCGCGGTCGACATCGTGAAGAACTGGCTGAAGAAACTGGGCGTCAAAGAAAAGAAAGACATTGCCGTCGACAGCGCGTTGCGGAAGGAGACGCTCTGGTATAGTCGTATCGGCGCGAGCATGATGCCGCGAACGATGAAGGAATACATCGAGTCGAAGGGTGGCCGCGTCATCCTGGAGGCCGAAGTGTCTGAGGTAGAAGTTGAAGACGGGCGCGTGCGGTCTGTCGGCTACATGAAGGACGGCCGCATGGAGCACTTTGCCTGTGATGCGGTGGTTTCGACGATTCCGATCAACTCCCTGGTACGGACCGTGTCTCCAAGTCCCGGTGAGGACCTTATTGCCTCGTGCGATAGAATCAAGTTCAAAGCGATCGCCATCTACGGCCTGCTTGTCAAGAAGGAGCGCGTACTCGAGGATGCGTTGTACGTCTATTTCCGTGAGCACGTCTTCCATCGGTTTTCGGAGCCGAAAGGTAGCGGAGTGATCATCAATCCCGAAGGTCACACGACGATCCTGGTCGAGATTACCTGCGATGTTGGCGATGACCGTTGGGTCGGTGGAGAGAAGACTCGCCGAGAGATCATCAAGGATCTGGAAGACGAGGGCATGCTGAAGGCGGAAGACGTGGTCGAGATGCATCTCCTGACCAACGAGTGGGGTTACCCCGTTTTCGAACTGGGATTCGAGCCGCATCTGCAGAAACTGGAGGAGTTTCTGGCCGGCATACGTAATCTGGAGTCTACGGGACGACAGGGTGCATTCACGTACCCGAACATGCATGATGCGATGCGAATGGGTGCGAAGGCCGCCCAAAAGGTCTCCGAGCACCTCGAAGTTGGGCGCCGGGAGGAGCAGCGCGTCGACAGCTAGCGCGTCAGGTGGCGAACGTCGCCGTTTACGGAACCCACGAAAACGTCGGTCGCCATCCCCAGAAAGAGACCGTGGTCAAGCACGCCTGGAATGTGCAACAGCGCGTCGTTCAGTTCTTCGAGATTCGCGATAGGATCGAACCGGGCGTCAATGATCCAGAATCCCTGATCCGAGACGATCGGGCCGTCCTTTCGCTGCCCCATACGAATTTCCGGTCTTCCCCCGAGTTCCGAAATGCGTCGCGCTACGACAGTGGCCGCCATCGGGATTACCTCGACGGGCACCGGCATGAGCGTTCCCAGACGCTCCACCATCTTCGAATCATCTACCAGAATCACGAACCGCTCAGCCTGGGCGGCGACGATCTTCTCACGCGTGTGTGCCGCGCCGCGCCCCTTGATCAGGTTTAGATCCGGATCCACCTCATCCGCCCCGTCGAGGGCGACGTCGAGGTTGATCAACTCGTCGAGGGACGCCGTAGGGATGCCGTACTTTCGGGCCAGCAAGGCAGCCGATGAGGAAGTCGGCGTGCCCACGATGGACAAGCCATCCTCTCGGATCCGACGACCAAGCTCCTCAAGAGCCAATGCCGTCGTCGACCCCGTGCCAAGACCCACTTTCATGCCACTGGTAACAAGCGCGGCCGCCTGAACAGCCGCGTGACGCTTGGCCGTCACCTGGGAATCCATACTCAAAACGGTCTATCCAATGGGTCACTCCACAATCGTTCACCGCACCCCGCACGCACCTATCACCCAAGTCGAGGTCTTCGCTCTGCAAGCTACGACGGGCAAGTACCAAGTACCAAGTACCAAGTACCAAGTACCTATTCGTAGTGCAGTGCATCGATAGGATTGAGGCGAGCCGCCTTGTATGCGGGATACACGCCGAATATAACTGCTATCGCCGTAATCCCGATGATGCCGATGAGAGCCCAATCCCACGGGAATGCGGGTCGAATCCCGAACGCCAGCGCCGTCACGTTGCCCGCGAGAACGCCGAGAAGAATCCCCACGATTCCTCCGACCTGGCAGAGAAAGATCGCCTCCACCAGGAACTGTCTGAGAATAGCGCCACTCGTTGCGCCGACGGCTTTGCGCGTCCCGATCTCCTTCGTTCGCTCCGTGACGGAGACGAGCATGATGTTCATGATCCCAATGCCTGCCGTCAGTAGAGCGATCAGGCCGATGCCGGCTCCGCCCAGAGTCAGATACTGTGTGAATGAAGTGAAAGCAGTCAGGAGCGATTCGTTCGTTATAACCTCGAAGTCGTTTTCGTCGCCTGGCGGGACCTTCCGAATCGAGCGCAAGACGCCCGATGCCTCGTCCATCGTTGCACCGAGGAGCTCGATGCTCGGAGCGCGAATCTCGATCGAGAGGCTGCGTCCGTTCGATCCGTAAATCTCGAGAAGCCGCGTGATCGGAGCAACGACCGTCTGATCGAGGTCCTGCCCGAATGCCTGCCCCTTCTCCGCGAGAACGCCGATCACCTTGAATCGGCGACCGTCGATGCGGATCTCCTTATTGAGAGGACTCTGATCAGGGAAGAGCTTGTCGGAAACTGAATTGCCGATTACAGCGACGGATCTTGAGAACCGAACGTCGCTGTCGGTGAGAAAACGTCCCGCCTTCAGATCGTAACTGTTGTTGATGACCCAGCCTTCATTCGAGCCGACCACGCTCACGTTCGGCCGCGTCTCCCGGTCGGCAAAAGACACGACTGAGCTCGGGAACCAATCCGTCGGACTGACCACGATGGGGAGCTGTGCGCGACGCTGATACGCGACGATCTGATCGTATGTGATGTCCTTTCGCTGCCGGATCCGTTCATCGAGATGCCCGAATCGAACGGCGGGGTACTTTTGAACGGAAAAAGTCGTGCTCCCAAGGAAGTTGATGGTGTCGTTGAAATAGACGTCGATCACGCGGACGGCAGTAACGGATGCGACGATCGCGAACATTCCTATGACGATCCCCAGCAGGGTGAGCGAGGACCTGAGTTTGTTCGACCGGATCGAATCCCAGGCGATCGAGAAGTACTGGGTGTAATTCATAGTCTACCGTCTCACTCTGAGTGCAGCGCTTCGATCGGACGCGCTCTTGCCGCAGAGCGCGCCGGGATGAAGCCGAAGATGAGGCCGACTCCGACGCAGATCGAGAAGGCCAGGATGACGGTGCCGGGTGAAAGTACCGCAGTAAAGAACGCGTTGATAATCTTCGTAACGCCGTAGGAGATCAGAATGCCGATAGCGCCTCCCCCGACGCAGACGAACACGGCCTCGAGGAGGAATTGAACAAGAATGGCCCGCCGGCGCGCGCCGACCGCCTTTCGAATCCCGATCTCCCTGGTTCGCTCCTTCACGGAGACGAACATAATGTTCATCACGCCGATGCCCCCGACAAGTAGTGACAGAAACGTGAGGAACAGGCCGATGCCGAAGATCACCGTCTTGATAGCGTCGAACTGCTGTCGAAACGCTTCCTGACGATTGATGGCGAAATCGTTGTCCTCCGATATGTCGAGCCCCCGAGCCGTGCGAATGATGCTGATGAGCTCATCCTCGGCCGGCGCCAGCAGTTCGGCGCTCGGGACCTTCACCTGAATGGTTAGCCCCCGCCGCGACATTCCGAACAGCGATTTGAAGGCGCTGAGAGGCATCTGGATCTGCGAATCGACAGACATCAGTCCGAGAAACTTGCCCTGACGGGCCATCACACCGATGACTTCAAAGCTGTTTCCGCCGACACGAATGCGCTTTCCAAGCGGATTCTCGATCGGGAAGAGTCCCTCCGCCACTTCCGCGCCAATGATGCAGACACGTCTTCCGGAATGATAGTCGATGTCGTTGTAGAAACGCCCTGCCGTCAGATCGATGTCGTTCGTTTCGGTGTAGGCCGGTGTCGACGCCTGTATGTACACGCCGGATACGCTTCGATCGCGATACGTCACGGATCTCGCCGTCTGTGCAACGGGCGCGACGGCCTCGACGTATCGGGCCGATCGCTGGATGGCGTCGGCGATGTCCTCCTTTATTTCAGCGGCGATTACGAACCTCCCACCAGTCATCCTGGGTCGTAAACCATGCCCATTTCTGGACATAAAGAACGTTTGTGCCGAGCATTTCCATCGAGCTTTCGAAGCCGCGCTCGATGCCGTTAATGGTCGTGAACATCGAAGTCACGGCGACGATTCCGACGATGATCCCCAGTGTCGTCAGGGCCGAGCGCATCAAGTTGGTCCGGATCGCTCTTCCTGCGATCCAGAAGCCTTCAACGAGTTCAAGGAGGAAAGCGCGCATTTTCAGGGCTGGGCGGGCGGTCTGACCAATGTACCGCTTACGTTCCGACGTCGAACCGGTTGCGACTGCAGGGCGGCCGTCTTCAACGTCATGGAGTGAATTATCCGAGTGAATGCTGAAATCTCACGCGAAGATCGTGATAGATGTCGCTGAATCGGACCTCCGAGACGATGAATCCTCGCTCGAGAGCCAGGACCGCCATCCCGGTGTGCTGGTTCGGGAACGTGTCGAAGCAGTAGGTTTGATAACCCCGCCGTGAGGCCTCCTCCATGAGGCTGTCGAGCAATCCGCTTGCGATGCCGCGGCGTCGGTACCGTTCGAGTACGCCCCCTTTTGCACTGTAGTAGACGCCTTGATCAAGGCCGTATCCGATTTTGAATCCGGCCGGTTCGTCTCCGAAGAATGCCATCATCATCACGAGGTCGGGCCGGTCGAACCGATTGATGATGCGCTCCTCGTCGAACAACTGCCGGTTGAGGGCGGCGACGACGGGCAGTGCCTCAAGGCCTACGAGTCGAATCTGGAATTCACTCATTTGGTCTTCAGGATCCTGCCTGCCCTCCGATCGAGTCCGGATCGGCCGCCGGGAGTTGAGAAGGGATGACGATCTGCCAGGGCTCGAGGAGTTCGGAACCGATTCCCTCTATGAATCGGCTCGGATTGGCAAAATAGTCACCCTGGCCGCGCCGGTACTTCAGGGCCGGGTACGTGATGAACAGGTTGGTTTCAGCCCGCGTGACGGCCACGTAAAAAAGGCGCAACTCTTCGTCGACCGATTCCTCGTCATCCAGCGAATAGGCCGAGGGCAAGGAGCCTTCGAGCACCTGAATCACGAACACGGTGTGGAATTCGAGACCTTTGGCCGAATGGATTGTCGAAAGGATGAGAGGCGGCTCGTCGTCAATCTGTGAGAGCGTGTCGACGGCCGTCATTTCTACCGGATCGAGAACGAGCTCGCTCAGGAAACCCTGCCGCGATGCGCTGTTGCGGGCGAGTCCGACGAAGTGCTCGAGATCCCGCATGCGCTTCTCGGCGTCGTCGGGATACTGACGGCGCAGGATGGGGTCATAGAATGCCACGATCGTTTCGACTTCCTCGGCGAGCGTCACGTCGGATGCCTTCAGATCACGGAGCGTGTTGAACAGCCGCCGGATCGACTCGATATATCGTGAGCTCGCCTGAGCCGGATCGGCTGACAGCGGATCTCCGGATTGCGTGACGAAGCGGACGATTTCGCCGGCCGTCTTTGGCCCGATGCCTTCCAACAATGTCAGAATCCGGCTCCACGCAACCGCGTCGGAGGGATTCTCAATGACGCGCAGGTAAGCCACGACATCCTTGATGTGCGCGGCCTCCGTCAGCTTTACGCCGCCATATTTCACGAACGGTATGGCTCTTCTCGCCAGCTCCAACTCGAGATCGTACGACGAGTGACTGCTCCTGAACAGCACGGCCATTCGATTCAACGGCACGTCCTCCTCGCGAAGCTGAAGGATCATTTGTGCGACGAACTTGCTCTCGGTTCGTTCATCGGGGCAAGGGACCACGCCCGGCAGGTCGCCGCCGGGTGTCTTTGTGAAGAGATGTTTGTCGAACTTGGTGCGCGCCTGTTTGATGACCTCGTTGGCCAGGTCCAGGATTGGCTGCGTCGAGCGGTAGTTTTGCTCGATGGTGTACTGGCGGGTCCCAGGTTGACGATCCTTGAACTCGAAAAGGTTACGATAGTCGGCGCCGCGAAATCTGTAGATAGACTGTGCATCGTCTCCGACGACCATGACGTTGTGGTGCACTGACGCAAGATGATCGACGATGAGGGCCTGCAGGCGATTCGTATCCTGGTATTCATCGACGAGAACGTGCTCGCACGACGTCGCGATCTGTCGTCGAACGTCCGAGTTACGCTCCATCAGGTGGTGCGTGTGCAGGAGCAGGTCGTCATAATCCGCGAGGCCGTGCGTGCGTTTATAGGCGTCGTAGTCGGTCTGGAGTTCGCGGATCCGGTCCATATGGCCCGCGAACTGCGGATACTCCGATTCGACCACCTCCTGAATACGGAGACGTCGGTTGACGGCCGCCGAGAACATGGAGCGGAGCGCCTCCTTTCGTGGGAAGCGCTGTTCGAGTTTATGAAAACCCTTCGCGGTTCGGAGAAGGTTCACCACATCGGCGGCGTCGGCCTCGTCGATGACTGTAAAGACCGGAGGCAGGCCCGCACGGTCGGCGTGCTTACGAAGCAGAACCAGGCAAAACGCGTGGAACGTGCCGCCCCTCACATCCCTGCAGCGACCGTCGAGCAATGCTGCGGCCCGGTCGATCATCTGTGCCGCAGCCCGGCGCGTAAATGTGAGCAGGACGATTCGATGCGGCTGCACGCCCGTCTCTACCAGGTAGGCAACGCGATAAATGAGCGTTCGAGTCTTCCCCGTGCCGGCTCCTGCAATCACGAGGCTGGGTCCGCCCAAAGACTGGACCACATCCAGCTGCTGCGGATTCAGCGCCGCACGGTAATCGATAATCAGATCCTTTGGTGCAGGCTGATCGTCGGGCTTGATGACGAAGGAACGTGCCAAGACTTAAGTCGTTTGCGATGTGGCGGCAAGAATCGCCGCTACATCTTCGCGAGGAACATAAGGTGGGAGAGGAAAAAGCGCTTGATTCGCGGACTTTGATGGGAAAACCTCGTGGAAACCCTGCGTCCTCAGCGGGGACGGGTTATCCACAGTGATTGTCCCTTCGAGCACATCCGGTTATATTTTCGTAGCCGTTTTTCTTATGCCGATTTCTTTTATCGGCAGGACGGCGTGGAGGCGCTTGGCAGCTGAGTGATATGGGAAAGGTTATTGCTATAGCCAATCAGAAGGGCGGAGTTGGGAAGACGACGACGGCTATCAACCTGGCTGCGTCTCTTGCCGCGACGGAACACCCCACGCTGCTTGTCGACAGCGACCCGCAGGCGAATTGCACGTCGGGCGTCGGCATCGATACGCGGACGGTCGTCACCTCGACGTACGATGTACTGCTGAATGAGGCGCCGCTCGAAGACATCGTGCTGCCGACGGAAATGCCGTTTCTCGACGTCGTCCCAAGTCACATCAACCTTGTAGGGGCCGAGGTCGAGCTGGTCGATCTGCCAAATCGCGAGAAGGTCCTTCGCAACGCTCTCGGGCTCCTCCGCAAGAAGTACGATTTCGTCATTGTTGACTGCCCGCCGTCGCTGGGGCTGCTGACGCTGAATGCGCTTACTGCGGCCGACGCCGTACTCATCCCGGTGCAGTGCGAGTATTTCCCGCTCGAGGGACTGGGCCAGCTCCTCAACACGATCAAGCTTGTAAGGCAGCATCTGAATCCCGATTTGGAGATCGAAGGCGTGCTGCTCACGATGTTCGACGGCAGGCTAAGGCTGTCGAACCAGGTTCTTTCGGAAGTGAAGCGATTTTTCGGCTCCAAGGTTTGCAACACGGTGATCCAGCGGAACGTCCGCGTCGCCGAGGCACCGAGTTTCGGGAAGCCCGTACTGCTCTACGATGCCACCAGCGTCGGAGCTCGGAATTATATCTCGCTCGCCCGCGAGATTATCCTCAAGAACAGTCATCTCCTCGGAGGGAACGGCGCAGAGTCGGCCGTGGAGACGAGCCAACGCCTGGTGGATTCCAGGCCAGGTGGACAAAACTGAGCATCCATCACGTGCCACAATCTAATTCGTGACTATGACGAAGAAGCAAGCATTGGGAAAGGGGTTGGGGGCCATTCTGCCGAATGCGGGAGGCGACGATGCGGCTGCCACGCTTGACGAAAGTCAGTTCTACAACTTCGAAGAACGTGCACGGTCACTGCGAAAGATCGTAGAGATCAGGATCGACGACATCCACCCGAATCCATTCCAGCCCAGAGAGCACTTCCCGGAGGAAGCCCTGACGGAGCTGGCATCCTCGATTGCGGAGCACGGCCTGATTCAGCCGATCACCGTCCGTCCGAAAGGCGACGGTGAATACGAGCTGATTTCCGGCGAACGCCGAGTCCGTGCCGCCCGGCTCGCCGGCCTCGAGTACATCGATGCGTACGTCCGCGAAGCAGGTACGGAAGACATGCTCGAATGGGCGCTCGTCGAGAACATCCAAAGGGAAGACCTAGATCCGATCGAAGAAGCCCTCGGATATCAGCGCCTCATCGATGAATGTGAGCTCACGCAAGCCCAGGTGGCCGTAAAGGTCGGGAAGGATCGATCTACGGTGGCTAACACCTTGCGTTTATTGAAGTTACCTGCTTCTATTCAGCGCGGATTGCGGGAGGGACAGATTTCGGCCGGTCACGCCCGGGTCCTCATCGTCGTCGAGGACGTCGAGATTCAGGAGGCGCTTTTCAATCGGATCGTTCATGAGGACCTTTCGGTTCGCGCGACGGAAGAAATGGTCCGAAGACTCGGCGAGGAAACGCCAGACAAATCGAAAGCGAAAAGGAGCAAAGGGACCGCCCCGGAATCTTGGCAGATCACTGCACTGACCGACCGTTTGAGGACGCGATTCGGAACACAGGTCGCCATCAAGCACCGCGCCGGAAAGGGCAGAATCGAGATTTCGTACTACTCGCGGGAAGACCTCGAGCGGGTCATGGAGCTTCTGCTCGACATCGGCTCCACCTGACCGTCGAAGACGTGGTTAGGCGCGAGTTGTCCCGCTGGATCATCGCGGCGATCCTGATTGCCGGGGCGAGCGCAGCAAGGGCGCAGGACCAGGACTCCCTGTCGAGCGCGCCGAAATCCGTCTCCCCACACAGTCCGACAGGCGCCCTCTGGCGTTCGGCCGTTCTCCCTGGACTCGGCCAGATCTACAACGACCAGCCGCTGAAGACACCCATTGTTCTAGCCGTGCTCGGTGGACTCACCTATGTCGCGATTCACAACGACAACGAGTTCGACCGCTACAACCACGCGTATCTTTATGGGGCGTATCTGGGGCAGGATCCGCACCCGTTTCCGCAATACGAGAACGAATATCTCCAGTTTCCAGGCATTCCGACCTCGATTCTTCGATCGCGGCGCGACGCCTTCAGGCGAAACAGAGATTTGACGATCATTGGAATCGTGGTTGCATATGGGCTCAATGTTCTCGATGCCTACGTGAGCGGTCAGTTATATGATTTCGACGTCGGAGAAGACCTCTCCTCGCTCGACGGCTTGGGTACGGGTCCGCTCACAATGACTCTCAGGGTACGATTCTGATCGACACATCGTCAGGTATGCGAGGCAGTTGGGCCGTTCGACGTGCGACTTGAGACCCTTAGCGACCCCTCGTTGTTCTATTAAGGTGTTAATTGCAGATGCAATGGAGTAAATTGAGGCAAATCACGACTTCGCAGGGCCTCGCTCCCGAGCAGTGAATTGCCTTCTACAACTTTGGCTCGGAGAAGAAGGTCACATCTGCTCGGAACATCGACCCGGCTTTTACCTCCAGAAGGAGAGGCACCAAATACTTCCTGACTTGAGCGATTCGCCAGAGATAAGATCGGACCCCTCCATTTTCGATCGCTGCCATGAGTTCTTTGCGCCTGACGGCGATTACAGTGTCGTCAAGCGTCTCGGACTGTATCCTTACTTCCGGGCCATAGAGCGGAACGAGGGATCGAAGGCAATTATCAACGGCCGTGAAACGATCATGGCCGGATCGAACAATTATCTGGGGCT
The DNA here is from genome assembly GCA_963768715.1 of uncultured Bacteroidota bacterium. Classification (GTDB taxonomy): domain Bacteria; phylum Bacteroidota; class Rhodothermia; order Rhodothermales; family DATKEJ01; genus DATKEJ01. The sequence continues at coordinate 749,118 of CAVYJC010000007.1, read as the reverse complement.
GACATCCGATCCTCGCGTTCTGGAGGCTGCTCAGGATGCCATCAAACGTTATGGAACGGGTTGCACCGGCTCGCGCTTTCTGAATGGAACGCTGGATCTCCACATTCAGCTTGAGGAGCAGATATCGTCTTATATGGGGAAGGACGCGTGTATCCTGTTCTCCACGGGATACATGACGAACCAGGGCGTGATCCAGTCTCTGGCCTCCAAAGGCGACACCATTTTTTCCGATAAGGACAATCATGCCTGCATTGTCGCCGGTACGAAGGTAAGTCTGGCTGACACCGTACGTTTTCGTCACAACGATATGGAGAGACTCCGTATGCTTCTTCAGCGTGCGGAGGTAGATCATCCTTCGGGGCGGAGAATGATCGTCTCGGACGGTGTGTTCTCCATGAGTGGCGTCATCGCGAAAGTGCCCGATCTTGTCAGCCTCGCCGAGGAGTTCGGTGCGGCCCTGATGCTGGACGACGCCCACGCCTTTGGAGTCATTGGACCCGGCGGAAAGGGATCGGCGGCCTCGTTCGGACTGCTCGACCGCGTGCATCTCGTGACAGGCACCTTCTCGAAGAGCTTCGCATCGCTCGGGGGCTTTTGCGTCGGAGATGCCGACGTGATCAATTACATCCGGCACAACAGCTCGACGCACATTTTCTCCGCTTCGATGCCCCCGGCCAACGTGGCGACCGTGATAAAATGTCTCGAGATACTCGAAGCCGAGCCGGAACGACTCGAGCGGCTGTGGAAGATTTCCGACTATATGCGCGCCGGGTTCCGCGAGGCCGGATTCAACATCTGGAATAGCCAGTCGCCGATCATTCCGGTGGTCGTTGGCGACATGATGACCTGCTTCCGGTTCTGGCGTGACCTTCTCGATGAAGGCGTTTTTGTGAATGCCGTCATTCCGCCGGCCGTCCCGAAAGGGCAGTCCCTCATGCGCACCTCGTATATGGCGACACACACGGACGAGGAACTCGATCGGATCCTCGAGGCGTTCCGAAAAGTCGGCATCAGGCACGGCGTCATTTCGAACAACGGCCAACCGTTGACTGACCCTGCGTAAACTTTAGATTATACTGAACTTGATGGGAATAGCATGCGTTGTGCGGCCGGTTGAAACGTCCGCCGATCTCTCAAAGTTCATCGCCCTTCCCTACGAGCTCTACAAGGACCAGCGGCACTGGATTCCACCTCTTCGCGTCGATCAGGCCACGGTCTTGAATCCAAAGAAGAACGCCTTCTTCGAACACGGCAAGATCCAGCCTTTCCTCGCGACCGACGAGTCGGGTGCGGTCGTCGGGCGCATCGCCGGGGTCGTCAACGGGATGCATTTGCAGAAGTACGACGACGGCACGGGCTTTTTTGGATTCTTCGAGTGCGTGGAAGACTATGATGTCGCAAGAGCGTTATTCGATGCGGTAGCGGAGTGGTTGAAATCTGAAGGTCTGAAAGCGGCTCGCGGTCCGGCCAATCCCTCGCTCAACGACGTTTCAGGCCTGCTGGTGGATGGTTTCGACCGACCGCCTGCGATCCTCATGCCATACAATTTTCCGTACTACGCCGACTTCCTCGAACGCTACGGTTTCGAGCGCATCATGACGATGTGGGCGTACTATATCCACTTCAAGTATCGGAAACTGGAGCGCATGCGGCGAGGCGTCGAAATCATCAAGCGGCGCAATCCCGATCTGGAGCTCAGGACGATCGACATGGACCGTTTCGACGAAGAAGCGCGCATGATCCTCGACATCTACAACGATGCCTGGAGCGAGAACTGGGGACACGTTCCGATGACCAACAACGAGTTCGCTCACCTTGTCAAAGAGATGAAGATGATTGTCGATCCGCGCATCATCTTCGTACTCGAAAAGGCCGGGGAGCCGATCGCGTTCTCTATTATGCTTCCGGACGTAAATCCCTGGTTCGCGGAAATCCGGGACGGCAGGCTTTTCCCATTCGGCCTGGCCCGCATACTGAAGCACAAACTCTTGACCCGCATTAGTGAGGGACGGGTTGTGATGATGGGGGTCAGAAAGGAGTACCAGAGCCGAGGTTTCGACGCCATCCTGAATCTCGCCAGTCTGGAGATCCCCGTTCCCTACGGTTACAATGCGGCCGAAATGAGTTGGGTTCTCGACTCGAACAAGGCGATGATGAACGCTGCCGAAGGACTTGGCGGCGTCAAGGACAAAGAGTACGCGATGTACGAATTGGCGCTGTAAAGCGTCAGAAGAGATTGGTAATCTGGCGCAGCAGCCCGGGTAGAACTCGGGGCTCCATCAGAACTGTCAGAACGAGTCCGCCCAACGCTCCCCCGAGATGCGCTTCGTGTGCCACACGCCCGAACACGCCTGCCCTGGAAGGCTGATTCGAGGCCCAGTACGAGTACCCCGCAAATCCGATCGCGAAGAGGAAGGCAGGGATACCGATCGGAATGAAGAACAGGTAGAGCTTCTCGAAGGGGAAGAAGAGGCAAAAGCCAAATAAGACGCCACTGATCGCGCCCGAGGCGCCGACAGCAACGTAGTCAGGATCGTCCTTGTATTTGGCAAGCAGGAACAGGTGCGCGACGAGCAGCGACCCGAAATAGACGATGGCGAAATCGAGTGATCCGAGCACCATCTCCAGAACCGGCCCGAAGAAGTAGAGCGTGATCATGTTGAAGGCCAGGTGACCCAGACCTCCATGAAGAAAGCCCCCGGAGAGCAGTCGATACCATTCTCCCTTCTCCTGTACTCGGTTTGGTACGAAGGCCCACCTGTCGAACAGCGCTTGATCCTGGAAAAGGGCATAAAGGGATATGCCGAGATTGCCCAGAAGCAAGATGGCTGTGAGAGGAGTTCCGAGTAGACTGAACATGTGCTAATCTGATTTTCGCGATTCGTCTGCATACGCCCGATCGGGACTCAAGATGCACCCTCTGTGCAGATGTCGTTGAAACAATCGTGGTTATGTCAGTACCATGCATCCGACCACGCAAACGTGTTTGATGCCTTGTGTTAAGAGAGACGGCCACGGCTGTGGCAACCATTGATCTGGCGGCGCTCCGCCACAATGCCCGCCGGCTGATTCAGCAGGCCAAGCCGGCCGGATTGATGGGCGTGGTAAAGGCAGATGCATACGGGCACGGGGCGGTCAGGGTGTCGGAAGCCCTTCTTGCCGAGGGTGTGGAGTGGCTTGCGGTGGCAACGATCTCCGAAGCCGCCACCCTCCGGAGGCATGGAATCGATTGTCGCATCCTTGTCATGGGCGCGATGCAGCCCGAGTGGGCGCGATGGTATGAAGAATTCAACCTCGACGCCACGATCGCTTCGAAGGAGGCTGCTGAGGCGCTCGCAGAATTGCCTGCGAACAAGCGCCGACTCCGTGTCCATCTCAAAGTAGACACGGGAATGGGGCGGATCGGCATCGATCCTGCGGAAACCCTGTCAACCGTGCGCTTTCTGGAAGGCCTTGACCGCATCGATCTGGTTGGACTCTATACCCATCTGGCCGCGGCTGATGCAGACGATTTGTCTTCAGCTCGCGATCAGATCGAGCGATTCGATCGCGCGCTCAAAGACGTATCTACCGACGACCGAGTGGTTCACGTGGCGAATACCGAGGCCATTTTCAGGTTGCAGGACTCGTTTCTGCGCTATCCACAGACGCTGGTCCGGACGGGCGTCGGCCTGTATGGGAGTCCGGTTCGCGACGAAACACGCGAGGCGCTCGATCTACGGCAGGTAATGATGCTCACTGCCGCCGTCACCCAGGTAAAGACTGTCGCAGCAGGTACGTCCATATCGTACGGCGGCCGATGGATCGCGCCCGAAAGCATGGTGGTTGCGACGCTGGGCATTGGGTATGCCGATGGTTACAGGCGCATCCTCGAAGGGAAAGCTTGGGCGGGAATCGATGGGGCTCGCTGTGAGATTGTCGGAGCGATCTGCATGGACATGATCATGGCGGCGATCAAAGTGGGCGAAACCAAGGTGAGTCCCGGGACCAAGGCCGTGCTTTTCGGCAACGGAGGTCCCCATGTGGCCGAGGTAGCGAAGTGGGCGCAGACGATACCGTACGAGATATGGACGGGCATCGGCCGAAGGGTTCGCCGCATCTACGTCGACGCGGATTCGGCCGCCATTAGAGTTTCTTCATAAACTTCATATATTTAGTACTCTTTGTTCTGATTGGGGAGTGACTCCAACGAACCTCCTGGGATAACGGTAAACGAATTCAAATGGTTACTTCGACACCTTCTGAAATTACCATTCTTGTCGTCGATGACGAGGAGGATGTCGTCGAGATCGTATCACACTTCCTGAAACAGGAAGGATATCAGGTGGCAGCCGCCTATGACGGCGAGGAGGCGCTTCGCAAGGCCACGCCTGAGATCGATCTCATTGTGCTCGATATCATGTTGCCACACGTTGACGGTTTGGAAGTCTGCCGCCGGTTGCGATCTCGCGTCGAAACCGAGATGATCCCCATCATTTTCCTTTCGGCAAAGGCTGAGGAAGAGGATCAGGTCAGGGGGCTCATGCTCGGAGCGGATGATTACCTGACCAAGCCAGTATCTCCCGAAGTTCTCGTGGCGCACATCAAGGCGGTGCTGCGACGCGCGGGCGTCGAGGAGAGCAGGATCATGACAGTGGGCGATCTGACGATCTTCGAGGATGAATTCAGAGCAACGCTTGGCGACGAAGATCTTGGATTGACATACACCGAGATTCAACTGCTTCTGTATCTGGTTCGGCATCCACGAAAGGCGTTCACGCGCCAGCAGCTCCTCGAGACAATCTGGAAAGACGCGATGATGGTGACCGAACGCACGGTCGACGCCCACATCAAGAATCTCAGGGAGAAGCTTGGATCGTTCGCAGAACACGTCCAGACGGTACGTGGAGTAGGGTACCGGTTTGTTGAGGAAAAGCCTGAGAGCAGCGGCGCCACCGCTTGAGCCGAAGCCGCGGGCTTCTGTACAGGTAACCCGTGAGCATCTCCTCTGAATATGATCTGCCCAGACGGGCGCCGATCCAGTTCTGGATGATGTCCACCTTTGCCCTTTTCGTGGGCATTGCTGTGGTCGTCGTTGGATTGTACGCTTCGCTTGTTCTCGAGAACAGAGTCGAGGCGGAGGCGGGTTGGTCGGTGATCGATCAGGCGCGGGCGCTTGCGGGATCGATCGACCGGTTCGGATCGGAACGCGAAATGGAGGCGACGCTCAGACAGTTCAGTCGCATCACGGGCCAGCGAATTACGATTTGGAAGGGCGACTCCGTCACAAGTGATTTCCGCGCCGGATTCGCCGTCTCCGAACGACGCGCCAGTGTGCCCGACCAACGCCTCCTGAAAGAAACGATGAGGGGCCGGGCACTCATCTCCAGAGAGGGACTCAATGACCGGGTGGTCTACGCCGCCGTTCGTGTCGAAGGGACCGATATGACCGTTCGCGTCGGCAAACGGAATCCACCCATCTTCGACATATCAGACCGGATGCAGGCGACCCTCATGGTCGGACTGATCTTCGCGCTGATTCTGGCTGTGCTTGGCGGCTGGATCGCAGCGCAGCGCGTTGCCGATCCGATCAAAGAACTGGCCCTGAGTGCGAGACGGATCAACGAGGGACAGCTGTCAGAGGATATACTCGTAGAGACGAGAGCATCCGAATTCCAGGACCTGACGGTCAACTTGAACGCGATGGCTGACCGATTCCGGGACGACATCGAGAAGCTGCAACGACTGATTCGAATACAGAACGAGTTTCTCGGCAACATCTCGCACGAGGTCCGAAATCCAATTTTTGCGATTAACGGCTATATCGAGGCGCTGGCGTCTCCCCGACTGACTGAGGAGCAGCGCCTGCACTATGCACGCAAGGGTGTGGCCAATCTCGAGCGCTTGAGCACGCTCTTCTCGGATCTGATAGAGATTGCACGGTTGGAGTATCGGGAGGACCTCATTCATCCCGAGCCGCTTGATCTGAAGGACCTGGTCGAGGAGGTGGTCGAGACGGCACGGTCCAAAGCGCGCCAGAAGGGGTTGCATATCAAGCTCGATTTGAAGCCGACCATGGCATTCGCCGACCGCAGTCGAATCCGCCAGGTGATTACCAACCTGATTGAAAACGCGATCGCCTACACGGACTCGGGTTCCGTAGAGTGCAAGGTGCGGGAGGAGGATGAATCAGCGCTCGTCGAAATCGCTGACACCGGGCGCGGAATCGATCGCCAGCATGTCGAGCGCATATTCGATAGATTTTATCGGGTCGATGCTGCCAGATCGAGAAAATATGGCGGATCCGGACTTGGCCTGAGCATCGTAAAGCAGATACTCCATGCCCATGGAGTTCAGATTCATGTCCAAAGCAAGGTTGGTGAAGGCTCCAAGTTCTGGTTCAAGCTGCCCCTTGTAACGGAGGATGCCAACAATGGAGTTGCCGCCGCGGAACGATCGGAGGAAACGAGCGCTAACGGGTGACTTGACGCATCTTTGGATTTGAAAATGCAGGCAATCTGTTACATTTACAGGTGCTGCAAGCGACGACCGATTCGCACCACGTTTTGAAGGGTCGTCCGGAACGCAGAAAGTTCGGCGCTGTTCATAGGTTCGGTAGCGTTTACACGAATTCCGTTTTCGGGATTCATATCTCAACCCTTTATGCCCGAGAGTCGAACGAAATCGGCACCAGAGACATTCGAGCCCATGATCTCCATGGAGGATTGGACGAACGGCCACGGCCCTGCCGTGTCGGTTGCTTCGATCGGGTATGAAGGAGATCTTGAGATTGAACCTGTCGGTCCGGAAGACTTCGAACCGGAGACCCTTCTCGGATACCATCGCTCGATGGTGCTCGCCAGACGCCTCGACGAGAAGATGCTCAACCTGTTGAAGCAGGGGAAGGGGTTCTTCCACATTGGAACGTCGGGACATGAGGCGGCCCAATTGGGAATCGCCGTGCATGCGAAGGCCGGATATGACTGGGCTTCGCCGTATTACCGCGACATGACCTATTGCATGGCGCTTGGGATTACGACGCGGCAAGTGCTGCTGGCGCACTTTTCCAAAGCCGACGACATTACTTCCGGCGGTCGTCAGATGCCGGAACATTTTTCTTCGCCCGACCTGCGCATTCTCCTGCCCTCTTCGTCGGTGGGAGCTCAATTTCTCCCCGCCGTGGGGCTCGCCATGGCGTCCCGCCGGAACGGCGAGGATGCCTTCGTCTATGCATCCGGCGGAGAAGGATCGACGTCGCAGGGGGCCTTTCAGGAGGCGCTGAACTGGGCGGCCAGGGAAAAATTCCCGGTGTTGTTTCACATTCAGGACAACAAATACGCGATTTCGGTGCCGCGGGACGAGCAGACGGCGGGCGCCTCCGTCTACAAAATCGTACAGGGATTCGACAATCTGGCTCGCTGTCGTGTCGACGGTACCGACTTCTTTCAGACGTGGGCGGTGGCGAAGGCCGCCGTCGAACGATTGAGACGCGGCGATGGCCCTGTGTGTATCGTGGCGGAAGTTGTTCGCCTGCTGCCCCATTCGTCATCGGATAGTCACCATAAATACCGCAGCAAAGAGGAGCTGCGGGCGGATCTGGCATTCTGCCCCATCGTTCGTCTCGAAAGGCGCCTGCTGGAAGCCGGGATCATTTCTGAGGAGCGAATCGAGCAGGTTCGCAAAGAGGTGAAGGAAGAAATCGACGAGGAAACCAAGTGGGTCGCCGAACAGGCGGATCCGCTTCCGGAAACCGTAACGAAGCACGTGTTCTTCGAGGGAGATCTCGGGCTTGAATACGAGAAGACGGTACCCTCGGGAGAGCCGGTCGTAATGGTCGATGCCATCAACCACGCACTCCACGAAGAGATGGCGCTGAATCCGAAAATGCTCGTCTACGGGGAGGATGTGGGAGCCGGCAAGGGCGGCGTCTTTACGGCAACGCGCGACCTGACGGCCAAGTTTGGACCGGATCGGTGCTTCAACTCGCCGCTGGCGGAAAATTCGATCCTCGGAACCGCTGCAGGATTGGCAGCCGCCGGCTACAAGCCCGTCGTTGAAATTCAGTTCGGGGACTACATATGGCCGGGCATGCAGCCGCTTCGCAACGTTATCTCATCCTTCCGCTATAGATCCAACGGGGATTGGGAATGTCCGACGGTGATTCGAGTCCCGATCGGAGGCTATATCCACGGTGGTCCTTATCACTCGCAGAACATCGAAGCCATTTTCGGGCATACACCGGGACTCAAGATCGCACTACCTTCCACGGCTGCTGACGCGAAAGGGCTTCTCAAGACCGCCATTCGGGGGCGCGATCCTGTGCTCTTCCTGGAGCACAAGTGGCTCTATCGCCAGCCCGTGGCGCGCACGCCGGAGCCGGACGCCGACTATCTCATTCCGTTTGGGTCGGCGCGTATGGTTCAAGAAGGGACCGATCTCACGATCGTGACCTACGGGGCGATGGTGTACAAAACGCTTGAGGCAATCCGCCCGATCGAGAAAGAGGGCTTCAAAGTGGAAGTCATCGACCTGAGAACGATCGTTCCGCTTGACACACAGGCCGTGCTCGAGTCTGTTCGAAAGACGAACCGCGTGCTAATCGTGCATGAGGATCACGAATTCCTGGGTCTGGGTGGTGAGATCGCGGCGCGCATTGCCGACGAAGCCTTCGAGTGGCTCGACGCCCCCGTACGCCGGGTCGCCGGGATGTTCACCCCCATACCCTTCGCAGATCCCCTCGAACGGGCCGCACTTCCTTCAGATCGTCAGATCCAGCAGGCCGTGAGGGATATCCTGGAATTCTGAACGCGTCGATTTCAGGTGGTTTGGAGTGCCTGCTCGAGATCTTCGACCAAATCTCCGACGTCTTCGATCCCAACAGACAGACGAATCAGCGAGTCAGACAAACCCGCGGCATGCCTCACGTCGGCAGGTATTGACGCATGCGTCATCGACGCCGGGTGCCCAATGAGGCTCTCAACCCCGCCGAGGCTCTCGGCCAGTGCAAAGACATTGGTAGCGGACAGGACCCGCATCGCCGCCTCCATCCTGTCGTCTTTGAGCACAAAGCTCATCATGCCTCCAAAATCGGACATTTGCCTTGCAGCGATTTCGTGTCCGGGGTGGGACGGCAGGCCCGGATAGTAGACGGTATCGACACGAGGGTGGTCGGAAAGAAAAGCGGCGATGTGGCGCGCATTTTCGGAGTGCTTGTCCATCCGGACATGTAGTGTCTTTGTGCCGCGGAGGAGCAGGTAGCAGTCCATCGGTCCTGGAACGGCGCCGCTGCTCTTTATCTGAAATCTGAGTTTCTCCGCGATCTCGTCGTCACTCGTACAGATCGCCCCGCCGATGACGTCGGAGTGTCCACCAAGATACTTCGTCGTGGAGTGCATGACGATGTCGCAGCCAAGTTCGAGAGGACGCTGCAGGTACGGGCTGGCGAACGTATTGTCGACGGCAACGAGGATTGATCTGTTGGACGCGAGCCGGCTCAGTGCACGCAGATCGGCGATGTGCATGAGAGGATTTGTCGGTGTTTCGAGCCAGATGAGGCGTGTATTAGGACGGATTGCCGCCTCGACGTTGGCCAGGTCGGTCATGTCGACGAAGCTGAAAGAATAGCCGTACCGCTCAAACGTCTGGCGAAAAAGCCGATAGGTTCCACCGTAGAGGTCGTTTCCAGAGATGATGTGGTCGCCGGGATCCAGACTCTTGATGAGGGCATCGACGGATGCGACGCCGGATGAGAAACATATGCCGTGGCGGGCTCCTTCCAGGGAAGCGAGATTCGCTTCGAGGGCGTCCCGCGTCGGATTCGAGACCCTGGCGTACTCGTACCCCTTGTGGTCCCCCGGCGCCCGCTGCACGTAGGTCGACGTGAAGTACACAGGCGTCATAATCGCCCCGGTGGACGGATCGGGTTTCTGGCCGGCGTGTACCGCCCTGGTTCCAAATCCTTTGTTACGATGGTTACTGTCCACAGACATGGCGCTCAGAATCAATGTTGCTTGACTACAAATAACAAGCCCCGACCTTTGCAGCAAGGCCGGGGCTTACTTGTTACTTAATGAATCCAGGCGGTGTCACTTGCCTTCGGCGCACTTGTAGGCTTCTTCGGCCTTCTCCATTTGATTGGTGCGGGCATAGGCTTGACCGAGGGCGGAGCAGATACCGGTCACATCTTCTCCAGCCTCAGTCGATATCGCACGAGCCTTCATAAGGGGCGCAATCGAAGCCGAAAAGAGCGAGTCCCGCTCGCTGGCCGTGGCCTCCATTTCGGATTCCAGCGCTTTCCGATCCGAGTCGGATAACTGATCGCCTTCGGCGCGCAGTTTCTCGTCGAGGTCATTGACTGCGTCGTTCAGATTGACACCCTTGTTCTGATACGCGGCGCCAAGGTTGAACAGGGCGCTGACGTAGTCGGGATCGATCTCAACGGCTTTCTGGAGTTGCGTGATCGCCTCGTCATAGCGCTCCGCCTCGAGGAAGAGTGATCCGAGGTTGTAGTGATGCAGCTTGTCACCTGGGTCTTTTGCGACTTCCTCTTCCGCCAATGCCAGCGCCTCAGCCACCTGGCCGGTGCGCACATAGGCGTTGAAGAGCCGAGCCGACACCTCCGGGTTGTCCGGGAACTTCATCCGGGCGTTGTTCAGAAGCGTCACCGCATCTTCACTGCGACTATTGTCCAGATACAAGTCCGAGAGGTAATTGTAAGTGTCGGGGTTCTCGTCACCGTGCTTGATCGCCATTTCCAGGGGTTCGATGGCTTCTGCCATCTTTTCGCCGGAAATGTATGCGAATGCTAAGTTTACGTAGGTGGCAGCCGAATCGGGCTCAATTTGAGTCGCTTTCGAGAAGTAAGTGGCGGCCTCGTCGTAGTTCTCGTGATTGTATGACGCAAGACCACGCTGATATTCTGTGTACCAGGCGAGCGCCTTGCGTTGATTGATCTCGTCTCTCGTGGCCGTGTCATCAGCAGGGAGGTTCTGGAGGCACATGTCGAACGCCTCCTGCATCATCCCGATGAGTTCCGTGTGCTTTTCGACATCCGGCTCGTCACTGGCCATCTCCTGATATACCGTGGCCTTAAGAAGGTAGGCCTCGGCGTTTGCAGGATTGGTTTCGATTGCCTTGTCGAGATTTACGAGCGCGCGGTCGTAATCCTTGTTGCGGAGATCGAGCTTGGCACCCTCGACGTTCGGGTCGGAGGAGCAGCCAGCACCCATCGCAAAGAGGCCGACGACGACGACCGCGATTGCCAGCACAGATGACCTGTGCAAGTAAGAAAATGCCATCATAACAGGTTATGAACGTTTGGTATGCCCTACTAACTAACGGACGCGCCAGGATATGCTCCCCAATCGAACGGCATGGTGGGGGCGCCCAGCACGTTCGTAACATTTGCTGAAGGTACGATTCGGCCCAGACTGTTGACAAATATATTCTTCGTCAAGTGGGCCGCCAGGAGCACGATCATCAAGTCTCGAGGCGAATGCGATCCGATCCGACGTACGACGCCAGGGATCGCGGCAATTCAATTTCACCCGAGCCGGTCTGTCCATTTTCGATGATTGCGGCGACGATTCGCGGCAGGGCGAGCCCGCTTCCGTTGAGCGTATGTACGAAGTGCAGCTTGTCGTCAGTCTCCGATCGGTATCGGATGCTGGCCCGTCGCGACTGGAATGCTTCGAAGTTCGAAATCGATGACACCTCGAGCCAGCGCTCCTGGCCTGCGCTCCAGACCTCCAGGTCATACTTCTTCGACTGCGTGAAGCCCATATCGGCCGTGCACATGAGGAGTCGCCGATAGGGCAGTTCCAAGAGTTCGAGTAGTTTCTCGGCATGGGCGCGCATCTCTTCGAGCGCATCATAGCTGTCCTCGGGGCGGACGAACTGGACCAGCTCGACTTTGTCGAACTGGTGGAGTCGATTCAGACCGCGCACGTCTTTTCCGTAGGAACCGGCTTCCCTCCTGAAGCACGGCGTATACCCGCAAAGACGGATCGGCAGATCACTCTCGGCGAGCATCTCGTCTCGCAGAAAATTCGTGAGGGGGACTTCGGCAGTCGGTATGGCGTAGAGGCCGTCACGTGCGATTTCGTACATCTGATCCTCTTTGTCCGGCAACTGCCCGGTTGCCGTAGCACTGGCCTCATTTACGAAGATGGGGGTCTGAACCTCCATGTAGCCATTTCCGACCGCCTCGTCGAGAAAGAAGTTGATCAATGCCCGCTGAAGCCTGGCACCTTGACCGAGATAGAACGGAAAGCCCGCACCTGATACCTTGGCGCCGCGCTCGAAGTCGGCAAGCTTGAGGTCCGCGAGGAGATCCCAGTGCGGTCTACGGGGCGACGCTCCGAAATCGGGAATCTCCGTCCGAAATGTTTCCACGTTGTCCTCAGGCGCCACACCGACAGGTACGCTTTCGTGCGGTATGTTCGGAACCTCGAGCAGCTGAGCGTGACGACGATCTCTTAACGACCGGACCTCATCTTCGAGCACAGTAATTTGCGATTTGACGGCCGAGTTTTCGGATTTCAGTGTCTCTGCCGCGTCGGCGTTTCCCTCACGCATCAGTTGTCCGATGCGCTTGCCTCGCTCATTCAATGAAGTCTTCAGTTCCTGCAGGGCTGTACTTGCGTTCCGCCAGGCTTCATCGACGGCGAGCAGCTCGTCAACGAGTTCGGGACTCCCGATTCGTTTGGCGGTGATACCCGCGCGTACCTGCTCGGGATGTTCTCGAATCAACTGGATGTCAAGCATGATGGGTCGGAGGATGACTTGAACAGCGCTGTAGTCCGCCGGGGGCGACTATGATGATTCGGATACAGACAGATCGATGCGCGATTTCAGATCCCGCAGCGACTGGCGCAGCGATCTCGGTCGAAATCCGAGCTCCGTTTCCGCCTTCAGGATGATGAAACCGGTTCGAGGCGGACGTTGAGCGACTCGCACCATCTCCGCAGTCGTGACGGCGTGGATCATAGACGTGTCGAACTCGAATTCTCGTGCCAGCTCCAACGCAAAATCATGAATGGAGACACACTCACGGCCGGACAAGTGATAGACACCCGACCGGTTGTATCTGATCAGTCGCTCGATGCCCTGAGCCAGATCGACGACGTACGTTGGAGACCGATACTGGTCCATGTAGACGTGAATGTCGATTCCTCGTGAGAGTCTGTTGAACATCCAGATTGCGATGTTCTCGTGTCGCAGCTGGTTGCCCGTGCCGTAAACCATGACGGTCCGCGCTATTGCCCATTTGTCAGGATTGAGCTGCCGCACGGCATTCTCGGCAGCCAGTTTCGATTTCCCGTAGAAATTGATCGGATTCGGCCGCGCATCCTCTCTGTACGGTCCATCATCTCCGTCGAAGATGAAATCCGTGGATATTTGAATCAGGCGAGCCCCTGTCGTTCGGCAGAGTTTTACAAGATTCTCGACTGCTTCAACGTTGACTTGCCAGCACAGCTCTCGTTCGGTCTCGCACGCGTCAACACGTGTGATCGCGGCACAGTTGACGACAAGGTGGGGTGAGAAGTCTTCAATAACTTCCTTGACGCGTTTGAAATCCGTCACGTCGAGCGTTGCGTATCCGACCGAGGCATCGCCGTAGGCCGGCGCCTCGCCGCGCCCGGTGGCGAGGACGTCATAGTTCGGTACGCGTGACAGGAAGCCTACAAGCTCCTGTCCGAGAAGGCCGCAAGACCCCGTTATGAGAATCCGAGTGAACGTCATTAATCTGTCGACAGAAGACTGTCGGCGCTTGGGTTGGCGACCTCAGTAATGTACGAAACGACCTCGTCCAGTCTCGTTCCTGGCGTAAAGACCGCGGAGATCCCTTGATCGCGGAGTTCGGCCGTGTCTGCCTCAGGGATAACGCCCCCCGCCACCAGAGGAATGTCGTCGAGGCCGGCCTCGTCCATGAGCCGCCGCAGCCGCGGCAGAAGCGTCAAATGGGCCCCCGAAAGAATGGAGACGCCGACGACGTCGGCATCTTCCTGCAAGGCGGCCCGGACAATCATCTCAGGGGTCTTGCGGAGTCCAGTATAGATCACCTCCATGCCGGCGTCCCTGAGCGCCGACGCGATGACGCGGGCGCCACGGTCGTGTCCGTCAAGACCGATTTTCGCAACGAGAACGCGAATGGGAGATTTCATCGAGCCGGGGAGTGATGGTGTGACGAGCCTTGGGAAACGCCTGTCGTGCCAATGATACAGATTGCCGGTCTAACTGTCACCGCGCTGCTTGTCATCGTTGTCAGCCCCAGTACCGTGAAGCAACATCGTTCGCAGGTCATGCGCGTCATCCAGGTTCATCCTGCCCGCCATGACGAGGCGGAGCTCACGGCGTCGGAGTGCCCCTTCAAATCGCTGACGCTGCTCGTCGGTTTCGACGACAATCTCCGGAACGTTCGTCTTGGTGTAAGCTTCATCGACCGCAACGAAAGTGAAGAACGCCGTGTTGCACTTTCGCCTCGAACCCATGATGGGATTCTCGGCCCATACATCGACTTGCACTTCCAGAGAGGTGTGGAACGCCCGATTCACTACGCTCTCGAGATTGACGATTTCACCGAGGTGGATGGGCGAGCGAAAGTCGACCGAATCGACGGAGGCCGTGACGCAGACCCGGTTGGTGTGGCGCTGCGCCGTCATCGCGGCGCAGATGTCCATCCAGTGTAGAAGCCGGCCCCCCATGAGGTTTCCGAGTGTGTTCGTATCGTTCGGGAGCACGTATTCTGTCATGGTGGACCGCGATGTCGACACCGGTCGAGGCGCGGGTCGCTTCATATTCTCAATCAATTTGAATGGGATTTGGTGTTCTTGGTAGAACCGCGAGAAACCTGACAGGTTTTGAAAACCTGTCAGGTTTTCTTGGTCCCCTCCTGTCTTACGGTGTACCGCATGAATCTTATTTTGCTTGATTCCGAAGATTTGGACGTTGTGCTTCCCCTTACGGATCCGCGGGCGGTCCATATCATGAAGGTGCTCCGCCGGTCAACAGGTGATTCGTTTGATGTCGGGCTCATCGACGGCCGGACCGGAAAGGGAAGAATCGATCGCGTTGACGGCCAATCGCTTCGAATTTTGGTTCGATGGACGGGAGAGGGCGCCGATTTGTACCCGATCACCATGATTCTCGGAATGCCAAGGCCGCAGACCGCTCGGCGGCTGCTTCGGGAGATGACGGCCATGGGTGTATCGCGGCTGTTCTTTTGCGATACCGATCGGAGCGATCCCGGTTACGCGAGCTCGAGTCTCTGGACGTCCGGAGAATTTGAGCGGCACCTCAAGACCGGCGCCGAGCAGGCTTTCAATCCGCGACTCCCCGATCTACATCGATTCAACAGTCTGGCGGAGGCGTTAGACTCGATCAATTCTGACGGTGATCGTCTTGCTCTCGACAACTACGAGGCGCCGCTGCGCCTCTCCTCCTGGACGCCGTCAATGGACTCAGCGGTCTTGTCGCTTGGTGCCGAGCGCGGTTGGAGCGCGGCCGAGCGGACCCTGCTCCTCGACGCCGGATTCTCCTTCTACCATCTCGGCGCCCGCGTGCTCAGGATAGAAACGGCTGCAACCGCCGCCGTGGCCATCGCCTTGTCAAGGATGGGCTTCGTTTAAGCCGATCTGCTCCTTACAGTGTCAGGACAATAGCCAGGTTGAGAAACCAGTCCATCTTCTCCAAAGGTACCGTGACGGACTCGCCTGTTGACTCTCCCCCTTCATCGAATAGATCCACCGATGCGAGTGCCGGGCTGTTGCGCCATTGGATTAGCGTGCTGGGTTTGAGCGCAAGACTCGAATTTATGGCCACCGACGTCGCATTCGTCCAGTCGATGCGAATGTCGTCTGTATTGTCGAGGTTCCAGTCACCCACGAGCTCGCTCTCGAGTTGCGTCGAATGGCTGACCTGGTAGGTCGCATTGTAGCCGGCGCGGAGACCGGGAAATTTGTCGCTGGAGAACGGGTTGTCCACCACATCGGCCTCGAATGTATAAGTGAGCGAAAGATCTGCCTTCGCTACCACATTCTTCGTCTCGCTTAGCGAGACCCCTGCCCCGAGTGCGAGCAGGAACCGACTGTCGACGCCCGAGAGGGTGTTT
This sequence comes from uncultured Bacteroidota bacterium, assembly GCA_963768715.1. Classification (GTDB taxonomy): domain Bacteria; phylum Bacteroidota; class Rhodothermia; order Rhodothermales; family DATKEJ01; genus DATKEJ01. The sequence continues at coordinate 733,028 of CAVYJC010000007.1, read as the reverse complement.
CGAAGCCAGTCTACCCCGCCGAGAACATGGATCTTCTCGTTCACATTCTGATCCAACTTCGTTCTGGCGAACAGGGCCTCCGCCGTGGTTTCAGTGGTAGTCTTTTCGTCGATCACGAACGAGTCGATTGAGCCGACGGCTCGACGTGTCGTAATGGAGGATTGAGTCCTGAGCGCACCGGCTGAAGTGCTCCACGACGCGTCTTCCCATAGTCGCTTGATGGTCGTTCTGAATCCAAGCGTATTTGACTCCGAGTTTCCGCCTGCCCAAACGGTGGAGAGCTGTGCCTTGAACGCCCATCCGGGCTCCGGATCATCCTGGGCGTGAACTCTTGTTCCGGTACTAAGGAGCAGCATACAGGCGAACAACAGTGCGGCAAGCGCGTTCGTCACGGTCATCTATAAATCGGGTATTGGTTCGTTGAAAGTCACTTCGTTGGGGGACGGCCGTTGTGCGGCCTTTGGAAGATAAAGACACCCTCAGCCGGCTTTTCTAAAGATTTCGCAGAGCCTGAATTCGAGCCAGAACCGGAGGATGCGAATAGTAAAGCCGCACGAAGGAGGGATGCGGTGTCAAGTTCGAAAGGTTGGAGCGAGAAAGCCGCTTGAGTGCGGCGACGAGATCCTCCCCATTGCCCGTCAACTCGGCTGCGTAACGATCCGCAACGAATTCGTTGTGACGGGAAAGCGCGTTCATCAGGAAGCCGAGAATGAGCTCAACCGGCGAAAGGAGGAGGCCGAAGAATATTAGCCCCGTGTACACCGACGGCTCTGTCACATAGAACGCGTTAAACAGAGGGGAATAGTCGAGAACCTGGCTGAGCAGGAAGAACAGGACACCCGTGTGAATGACAGAAACGATCATCCCCTGCAGGATATGCTTCTTCTTGTAGTGGCCGATCTCATGAGCAAGGACCGCAACAAGCTCCTCGTCAGTATGTTGTTCGACCAGCGTGTCGAAAAGGGCGATCCGCTTCTGCTTACCGAAACCGGTGAAGAATGCATTCGACTTACTGGAGCGTTTCGAGCCGTCCATGATGAGCACGTTCTTGAGCGGGAAGCGGGCTCTCTCCGCCATTTCCAGTATGTGATTCCGAAGCGTGCCTTCAACGAGTGGCTCAAATTTGTTGAAGAGAGGCATGATGAGCGTCGGGGCGACATACTGCATGACGAGCGTAAAGGCCACCACCAGAATCCAACTGTACAGCCATGCGAGATCCCCTGCGATTGAAAAGAAGGTCAGGATGACTGCGATGAGTGGAATACCGATCAGGGCGGAGAGCACGAGTCCTTTGAGACGATCCATGATGAATGTTGCTGCTGTGGTCCGGTTAAATCCGAACCGCTCCTCGAGGATGAACGTCTGGTATATCGAGAAGGGCAGTCCGGCGAGCGACTGCGCCAGCAGCAGCGCTGAGATGTAGACGATCCCTGTGATCGTCGCGCTCCAACCGAACGAGCGCACGATCTCGTCGAGAAACTGAAAGCCTTTTGCCTGCCAGAAGCCGATGAGAATGACGAGCTCGGTCGTGTCAGAGATAATTCCGAGTCTCGTCTTGGCCCTCGTATATCGCTGGGATGCCACGTACGAATCCTCCTCGAACGTTTCCCGGAATTCTTCCGGGAGCGCGGGCTTCATCGCCTTCAGATTGAGGACTCCGACGATCGTAGCAACGAGATGGTTTACGATGAGCGCCGTTAGTACGATCCAGCCAAGGACATTCATGCGTCGATCTCGTTCAGCCTTCCCAAATCACGTCCGGAATCTCGGCAAGTCGGTTTACGTGCCTTGCTGCGACGAACAAGAGATCGGAGAGGCGATTCAGATACTTGACGGCAAGCGGATTGAGGGACTCGCCATGCATGGCGTCAACGACCTCCCTTTCAGCTCTGCGACACGTCGTGCGAGCGAGGTGGAGAGCGGCCGCGGCAGGATGCCCACCCGGGAGGATAAAACGCGACAGGGGCGGCAGATGCGCCTCCATTTCGTCGATCGTATTCTCGACGTTTGCGACGTTTTCGTCTGCGATTCGCGGAACACTCGCCTTCGATTCGAAAGGTGTGGCCAGATCCGCTCCGAGTGCGAAGAGGTCGTTCTGGCAATCTGTCAAATGGGTCCGCACGGTATCGAAAGCTCCGGTTGCCGGGAGGTGAGCGATCGCCAACCCGAGAGTGGAATTCACTTCGTCCACTGTCCCATACGCTCGGATCCGTGGGTGACTCTTCTGAACTCGGTTGCCGCCGAAGAGCCCTGTCGATCCGTCGTCACCGGTGCGTGTGTAGATTTTCATAGGTCGAATAAAACCTGACAGGTTTTCAAAACCTGTCAGGTTTCTATGGTTCTAACCGGGCGAAGATACGCGATGGTTGCCAATCCCTCCTCCGACCGACCGACGCGGACACTCATGTTAAAGACGGACGCGATGAGATCCGGAGTCAGAATTTCCGCCGGGGCCGCGAATGCTACCTGCCTGCCTTCCAGCATCACGAGTAGTTTGTCGGAGTACCGCGACGCCTGTTCCAGGTCATGGAACACGGAAACGACCGTTCGGCCGGAGTGCGTCATCTCTCTCACGTGTTCGAGGAATTCGTACTGCTGGTAAACGTCGAGGTGCGTGGTCGGCTCGTCGAGGAGTACGAGCTCGGTGTCCTGGACCAGCGTTTGTGCGAGAAAGACCCTCTGCAGCTCTCCGCCGGACAGCGAAAGCACGTTGCGCTGTTCGAACCCCTCGAGATTCACACGGGTAAGTGCTTCTCCAATTCCGGAAAGATCGTCACCATCCAAACCGTCGAGCCATCCCTTGTAGGGGGTTCGCCCCATACCCACCAATTCCTCAACACTGAAGTCGAAGGCCAACGTATGGGTCTGCCGGACGAAGGAGACCGTCGTGGCAAGCTCCCTTCGCAGCCAGCGACGTACTTCGCGGCCCTTCAGTGCGACGGTCCCTGTGAATGGAAGGAATCCATTGAGCGCTCTCAAAAGTGTGGTCTTTCCGCTTCCGTTCGGTCCGATGATTCCAACCCACTCGCCGGCCTCAACCGCAAAGTGAATTCCCTCGACGATTCGTCGCGCATTCAGCGTGACCCCTAGAGAATCTACCTTAAGAAGTGGGTTGTCTGGCATTGGCTACCGCTCGCGTTGCGGTGGAAGTGAACCTAATTCGCTTCCGCGGGTTTCTTCGGCCCTGAAGCTCGTCGTTTCTTCCAGAGGCAAGATAAATGATTGTTCGTGCACTCCGCTTCGACTCAGGATGTCCTTGGATGCTCGTGAGCCTCCTGTTTATCGCATCGTGCGATTCGCAGCAGGCGCAGAATCAGTTCGAGGACGATGCAGGCCAGACCCCATCAGGGATTGTTCGCACGACGGACGACGGCCGAATCGCTGTCGACGGCAGCGGAAAGGAGATCGAAAACGATCTCGACGACTGGCGCACCGCACCGAATTTCGCAGGCGTCGTGCGCTTCGATCCTGCCTATCCAAATCCGACCGCCGGCGATCTCGTCACCGTCACGGTACTTGTCCAGCAGTTCAATTCTCTCTCCGGCGGACTCGTCCTTCGCGGCTACGACGACACGGGTCGACTTATTCGATTGGACGAACTTCCTCAGGCGACACAGCCGGGTTCATTTACGTTCGTTTTTTCGCCGCGTCAGTTTTCCGTGGCGGGTGATCTGGGGGTCGCCAGCGGACTGCATCGGGTATTCGTGTTCGACGTGAGAGGGGAGATCGTCTCATACGGCGACATTCTTGTCGAGTCGTAGGACGCAGACGAGGGGCAAAAACTGAAGGGGCGCCGGGAATATCCCGGCGCCCCTTTCTTTTGGGCCTTTCACCACAAGCCTCCGAGAGTGGCGAAAGACCTAAGCCTCCGAAACTGCGATCTGGTTCGCAGGGAGGCGGGGGGGTGCCCTCCGGATGCCTCGTTGCGGCCGACCGGTACGGGACTGTTACATCCCACCTCCATTACCGGCAAGCGCGCGCTAAAGAGGGTGGCCCGCTAGCTCGCTAGACGTTATCGACGCCTTCATGAACCAAAGCGCAGAACTTTCCGAAAAAGGATCATGCTTTCTCGAAAAAAATCAGGGAAAAGGATTGATGCCGTGCTTTTCGCAGTAGCGAGTCCACGTGTACAGCAGGGCAGGCAGGAGAAAGATGTCACCGAGCAGCGCCAGGATCACGGTAAGACCGATGAGTCCTCCCATGTATACGGAGCTCTGGAACTGACTTGTCATCAAGACGAGAAATCCGCCGGCGAGGATAACGGAGGTGATGACGATCGCTTTCCCTGTACCGAGCAGCGAGTTTTGGATCGCGGTGCTCCCGTTCAATCCACGTCTGAGTTCCTGCTTGAGCCGCGCAAGCAGATGAATCGTGTCGTCTACCGCGACTCCAAACGAAATAGAGAAAATGACGGCGGTCGCCGGTTTGAGCTCGATCCCCACAAAACCCATGAAGCCCGCGACCATTACCAGCGGGAGGATGTTGGGGATGAGCGATATAACCACCAGAACGGGACTGCGGTAAAGGAAGCCCATTATCACAGAAACGAAGAGGAAGGCCAGCAGCGTCGAAATGAGCAGCGAGTCGACGATGTGTTCGCTCACCCTCGAGGCGAGGACAATGGTCCCCGTTTTCATGTAAGTCAGCTCGCCGTCGAGAGTACCTGCCATGACCGAATCGATCTGGGCGAGCAGAGGCTCCAGCTTCGAGGATCCGATGTCATCGACGAGCGACGCGATGCGCGCCTCGGAATGATCGGGTGAGATCAGTTGGCGAGTCTCATCCGACCCGGCCAGATCCAGCAGAAAGAGATACTGGCCTACCAGTTCGGAGCTCTCCGGGATCGATCCCGAAGCATCCGGATTCAAATTTCGATCGAGATCCTTGATGACGTCTACGATGGAGAAGCTTCTCCCAATCGAAGGCCGACTCCGAAGAAACGTCTGGAGACGATCGATCTGCCTGAGGTTCTCCGGATCGTGAAAGGCATCAGGCTTCCCCTTGACAACGATTTCGAGAGGAAACGGCGAGACGAGGTTGTTCTCGAAGAAGGTCTGGTCCCGATAGAGTGTTGTAGACGGCCCGAGGTCGTCGTTGACGAAGGCATTCACGCGGATCCCCAAGACTCCAACCACCGAAACGACAAAGAGGACGCCTCCCAGGGCCAGTACATGGCTCGCATGACCGGCCACAATGCGATCGATGCGTTCCATCAGTGATCGAAACGGTCCGGATAGCCGTTTGCTGCTGTGCGATCCGGGTTTCGGCAGCCACGAGAGGGCCGCCGTCAGCAGGATGATGGACACAATGAAGGTCATCATCACACCGGCTGCCGTGTAGATGCCGAAGCGACGGACGGGCACGATGTTGCTCGTCACGAGCGTCGCGAATCCAAGCGCCGTTGTAAGGCTCGTCAGGAAAGTGGCCGCTCCCAGGCGCACGAGCATGTCTCGTACCGCCTCGCGCTTCCCCAGTCCGGCTTCAATTCCGTCGTAATACCGCGCCAGCAGGTGAACCGAGTCGGCAACTCCGACGACAAGGATCATCGCTGAGATTGTGGATGAGAGAACGTCTATCGAACTGCCGGTGACCATCATGATGGTGACAGTCCAGACCACGCCGAGATAGACGATCAGAAGAGGAACGACAACCCCTCGAATACCTCGGAAAAGCCACACGAGCGCCGCCAGGATCACGAGTGACGACAGTGCGAAATATCGCATGGCCTCCCCGCGTATGGCGTCCACGTAGGCGTTTCTCAGATACGGAATACCAGAGTATCGAAAATGGAAGCGATCCTTGTACGTATCGGTCACGGCGAGAATTCCGTCGATCACGGCACGCCGAATCACGTATCCTTTTTCATCGGGATTGATATGAACGTACAGTGCCGTGACCGTTCCAATCGGGTTCACCAGGTAACCCACGGCTGTGCTGTCATCGAGCACAATCCGGCGCGCAACGGCCGGATCCGTCACCGACTCCAGGAGCCTTCGGTGCTCAACGACGTCGCTGACGACCACGATGCGCTCAAAATTGGTCAGCGATCTGACCCGCTGTACGTGTGGGATGTCTTCGAACGCACGGGTCATTTCCGTTATTGCGCCGAGCACGCTTTCGGAGAAGAGGCTGTCGGTCTCGAAACCGACCATGACTACGGCGTCGTCGGGCGTGTAGCGCGCCGCGAAAGCGCGATATTCCTCGATTGACGGATCTTTGTCCGGCAGAAAGGCCTCGATATTGTAATCGAACCTGACCCCGTTCTCCGCCAGATAGATGCCCGCAGCAACCGATGCAATCGCCAATAGGGCGAAGAAGACGGAGATCCGTTTCTGGAAGATCTTTGAGATCGAATACACGGGGAAGGCCTAAAAGGCCAGAGTCAGTCTCATGAAGAAGAAATCATTGTCATCGAACAGTCCAAATGCTGCTGTCGTCAACGAACCCGCCGTCGTGTCACCTCCGAAAACGTGGGCCCCGACGAATAGATTCAGTCCGGACCCGGCACTGTACTGGAGCATGGGATTGAGCCAATAGTCGCCGCCGGGATTGTAGTAAGTGAACAGGCTTCCGACAAGTGTTTCATTACTCCACGTTGATCTGATAAGAAGGGTTACGGCGTCGTAGAAGCGATCGCGTGCCGAACGGTCGTCGTACCGAGTGAGATAGCTGCCCACGACCTGGGCCCGAACAAAGGTGCCGTGGTACGTTCTCGAAAGCGCCAATCCACCGAGGAGGTGCCCCTCGTTCAGCAGAAGTTCGGGCAGATCCCCGAGAACGGAAGGGTCGTCAAGAAGCAGCGACGGGGCGACGTCTACCTTGATCATGCTCTCGTACGCCAGCTCCGACTCGACGACAAACGGGTCAGGAAGTGTACTCGAGAGTCGAGCACCAACGACATGCCGTCGGTAATAGTCGGGGCGGAGGGTAAGGCGCTCGATGCTGCCCGACGTAATGTCCAGAGACTTTGAGAACACTGGAATACGGTTTCGACCATAGAAGTAGATCAGGTCGAGGCCGGTCTCGGATCCACTGTACGATACCTTTGCCCCCGGCTCGACTTCGCTTGGAGAGGGATTTGGAAGATTGTCTTTTCCGAGTTCGACGTCGAGCGTCTCTACCGCTTGAGGCAGCGCAAACCAGCGAGAGTTCCGCGATGGGATGGGTGAAGCCATCGGAGATGCGACGAGCAGGCCGGTGAGCGACCACCGATCGAGATAATAGGATGCCTTGATCGCCGGTACGGCCAACCGAATGTCCGTAAAGTCCTGTGCGAGAAACTCTGTCAGATCGAGCGGACTGACCACATCCGTTATGAACACGCCGTCCATCTGGCCCCAGACGACCAGTTGATGCCCGATGCGTACGTCCACGCGGTCGAAGTACAGATCGAGGAAGGATTCGAGGAGACGAACACGAAACGGCCCCGGCTGCCCGCCCCGTTCAGGATCCGACAATGCGTTGGAAAGTCGCGCCGCCGAATAGGCCATCAGGCCGTGCCGCGCGTAGCGTCCGCGGAGACGCAGCCGGTTCCTCACGGCGAATGGCTCCTGGTGGCGCTTGAATCCGAGGGCGGCGTAGTACTCGTATTCGCCGCTTACCGACAGTTGGGCGAACGTTGGATGCCACGATGCCAGACCGACGAGTATTGCGGCGACGAGGAGGAGCGTCCTCCTACTGAACACCGCGTCGCAAATACCGATCGGTGAAGACATCAGGTGAGATTGCCGTTTGGAGGTCGCGTTGCAGGTACTCAAGCTCGGTGCGCCGCTCGGCGCGGACATCCTCCATCGTGATGTTGGACGCCTTCCAGACATGGTCGCCCATGTCTTCGAAATCGGTTGCAGTCAGGACCTTCCGCAGGCGGTCCTCTCGGTCAAAGTAGCGCGCCTTAGTCACGACGTACATTTCCTTGTCGATTTCGCTGACGATACGACCGTACGGCGAATCTTTATCCTTGGGTATCGACTCGATTGTCCAGTGCGAGGCAGTCGAATCCATTATCCGTGAGGTGTAGTCCTCCCGGTTCCTCACGCGAAGGTCTTCGTAGCTCAGATCGGATCCGGCAAAACGATTTTCTCGGGCCGATCCTGCGATCCGCTGAATACGACGCAGTGCGGGAAGGTAGATGCGCTGATCGTCTCCGTCGTCGGTCTGAATCGTCAGGAGGCGCAGGCCACGAATGTCAGGAGGGTCGGTAAATTCGACGAGGGCCCGGATGTGACCGGCGGCATCTCTCGAGGAGAAAAGCTTCAACTCGCGTCGCCTTATTTGGCGGCCTTCGTCGAACAGTCGCATTTCGAGTCGAGCACTCTCATTCTTGTATTGGCGCTGCAACTCATCCATCCGAGCGAGTACCTCATCGGCCGACGGTTGTGCGACGACCAGGTGAGGCTCGAGAACGGTAAGGGACATGCCAATGAGCGCAACTGCGAAGCCTGTCGAGAAACTCATTCACGTCGATGATTCTGGGGTGCGGATGACGATACGTAAAAAAGGGCGGAGCCACTAATGACTCCGCCCCTTTTTGTAAGCTGTGCTGGACTACTCGGTTTCTAGAAGTCCATTCCACCGCCCATTCCGCCCATTCCGCCTGGTCCGGCCGGCATGGGGCTCTCTTTTTCCGGCTTGTCGGCGATAACCACCTCGGTGGTTAGCAGCAGGCCTGCAACCGATGCAGCGTTCTGCAGCGCCGTCCGAGCAACTTTCGTCGGATCGATTACGCCTTCCTTGATGAGGTTGCCGTACTCCTCGGTACGAGCGTCGAAACCGAAGTCATCAGTCCCTTCCTTCACCCGTTGCGCGACGATCGAGCCTTCGACACCGGCGTTTATTGCGATCTGGCGAAGCGGCTCTTCGAGCGCACGGCGCACGATGGCGACGCCAATCGACTGGTCGGCGTTCTCCGTATCCACGGATTCAATTGCGGTGAGCGAGCGAATGAACGCCACGCCACCACCCGGGATCACGCCTTCTTCGACGGCTGCCCGCGTTGCGTGCAGGGCATCCTCGACACGTGCCTTCTTCTCTTTCATCTCCACTTCGGTGGCCGCGCCAATCTTCAGTACCGCGACACCCCCCGCCAGCTTGGCGAGGCGTTCCTGCAGTTTTTCGCGATCGTAGTCGGAGGTGGTACCCTCGATCTGCTGCTTGATCTGATTGATGCGAGCTTTGATCTGGGCTTCTTCACCGGCTCCGTCGACGACTGTCGTGTTGTCCTTATCGATGACGATACGCTTGGCTTGTCCAAGGTACTCCGTCGTCGCGTTCTCGAGTCGGTAGCCTTTCTCTTCGGAGATGACCGTGCCGCCGGTGAGAATCGCGATATCTTCGAGCATTGCTTTCCGACGATCGCCAAATCCCGGTGCCTTCACGGCGGCCACTTTCAGCGTACCGCGGAGCTTGTTCACCACGATAGTAGCCAGTGCTTCCCCTTCGATGTCTTCCGCAATGATCAGCAGCGGGCTGCCCATTTGGGCCACCTTCTCCAAAACGGGAAGAAGATCTTTCATCGCGCTGATCTTCTTGTCATGGATCAGCACATAAGCATCTTCGAGGACGGCTTCCATCTTGTCTGGATTCGTCACGAAGTAAGGCGAGAGGTATCCACGGTCGAACTGCATCCCCTCCACAACCTCGAGGTTGGTCTCGGTTCCGCGAGCTTCCTCGACAGTGATGACGCCATCCTTGCCAACACGCTCCATGGCATCGGCGATCAAATCGCCGATAGCCCGATCGTTGTTGGCCGACACGGTGGCTACCTGGCTGATTTCCGTTTTGTCCTGAATCTCGCGACTCATCGAACGAAGCGACGCAACGACCGCTTCAACGGCGGCATCGATACCGCGCTTCAGATCCATCGGATTTGCACCGGCCGTCACGTTCTTGAGACCGGCCTTCACGATAGCTTGAGCCAGCACGGTGGCCGTGGTCGTACCGTCTCCCGCGACGTCACTCGTCTTCGACGCGACTTCCTTGACCATCTGGGCGCCGACGTTCTCGAGCTTGTTCTCCAGTTCGATTTCCTTCGCAACTGTGACGCCGTCCTTCGTGACGGTGGGTGCACCGAATTTCTTTTCGATGATCACGTTTCTTCCTTTCGGCCCCAGCGTCACCTTGACGGCGTTCGCCAGTTTATCGACGCCACGCTTCAGTGCGTCGCGGGCCTCGAGTTCGAATACAATTTCTTTGCCTGCCATTTTATATATATATAAATGGTTGATTTATAAAAACTTGACGCGAATGAGTCTTAGTTCACGACACCAAGGATGTCAGACTCGCGCATGATGAGCACGTCGTCGCCATCAATCGTGACTTCGGTCCCGGCGTACTTTCCGTAAAGGACCGTATCGCCTTCCTTGACGCTCATCTCGATCTTGGTGCCGTTCTCCACTTTACCCGGACCAACCGAAATGACAATGCCTTTCTGCGGCTTCTCCTTCGCCGTGTCGGGAATAATCAGGCCTCCTGAGGTTACCTCCTCAGCATCCTGAGGACGTACGACGACCCGATCCGCCAGTGGTGTTAATTTCGCCATGGGTATGATCTCCAAAATTTGTGGTTGATTCTAAAAATTGATAATTCCTAAATCCCTTCGAGTGAATACCATCGACTCAAAGTTGTTAGCACTCTTGATGTGAGAGTGCCAGAAACCGTGGCGTTCTCTGCTTGGTTCCCGAGTTCAAATGGATTTCAATGAAGGCGCCGATCAGTTGTGTTGATCCCGCTCAACTCGGATCTTAGCGCCAACCATTCTGGCAATGATTGCTCGCGTCTTTCCAAATCGTATTTCGAGTGCCAAAGTGCATGCCGCCGACCTCGGTTGGTGCTGTGCGGTTTTCGTCTCGTTGATGATCGTTGCAATGACTGCCGCCACCCCGTGGTTGAGTTACGGCCCGAGACTGCTGGTAAGATTGGTGTTTCAGACGCTGTGTCATCAACAACCTGATCGATCGTTTCAGATCAACGGCATACCGTTCGCCGTCTGTCATCGTTGTTTCGGGATCTATTCGGGGATTGCTGCCGGCCTCATCGGACGATCCCTGGTATGGAGGTGGAAGGCGGTCATTGAGGAGAATGCCCCCGCTATTGTTCTCGGAGTCGTGGTCCTCGTGGGTTTGGATTGGGGACTGGATATCGTCGGGATTTGGGAAAACACACCACTGACGCGCTGGGCGACGGGCTTCGTTGCGGGATGCGTCGGCGGAATTTATCTGGCGCTGGCACTGTCCCGCAATCCGGATCAGCCCGATCAACGAGCTATTACAAATAGGATAGAATAGGAGACCGTCATGACAGGAAAGTTTCAATCGATTCTACTCGGAGCGCTAATTGTGGGCCTGCTGGCCACCCTTTCCAGCCTGCTTCAGGTCGGCATGGAGAGCCAGGTGCTCGGAAGCCTGGCTTGCTGTGCCATTCCGACAATTGGGGGGCTGATGGCCACGTGGCACTACACGTCAACGAACGAACTGACTATCCGTGCCGGAGAGGGAGCATTGATTGGGCTTGCGGCATGCGTGTTCGGTTACCTCGTGTCCCTCATTCTCAGTGTGGGCGTTTCCTTCACGGGACTCATGCCAAATCCTTTTGACGTGGACGCGATCGTCGAAATGGCCCAGGACTCCATGATCAGCAGAGGATCATCCCAGCAGGAGATTGATCAGGCGATAGGGTTCATGCGGAATTACTACGTCGCCATTATCGCTGCCGTGATCCTGGCCTACGGTATTTTCGGAGCAGTGGTTGGAGCGATCGGCGCCAACATCTTCAAGCACGGCGCACCCGAAGCGCCTGCGGCCGAGTGAGTTAACAGGCCCTATTTATCCCACGGACTGGACCAGGGTCGCTTGCTTCGCGGCGAACTCAAGATTTCGATGTTCGCGACGGCGCGCTGCCACTTCGAGAGCACTTTCTGACGTCTCTTGCCTACGATGACCTGCTTCTCGTCGGTATCCGAAAGAGGTGCGTGGTAATGTTTGTCTCGACCGGGCGCGGAGTAAATGGCTTCGAGATCGAACGGCTCGTCGAAGAAGTGCGGCTTGCCCGCGGCCTGCGTGGGGGCGTGAAACTCTGACGGTCTCGGTTCGGGAGCCATCGGCCGCGGTTTTGGCCGCGGGACGTCGCGTCGTACCGACTCCAGCCTGGTCGGCTCCCGACGTACCGGTTCAGGCTCCCGACGTACCGGTTCAGGCTCCCGGGGGGCGGGGCGCTGAGACTCCGTGAGTGCTTCCTGGATCTGACGCAGGGCTTCCTCAAAAGGCGTCGGCTGTCGCTCCGTCGATGCGCGCTGAGGTAGAGCTTGTCTGGGGGCAGGGGGACGCTGTTGCTGCTCCATCTGCTTCTTCTTCCTGGCTCTGAGTATCCGACTCAGTACCGGTGCGAGCAGAATCAGAATCCAGAATACGATTTCGGATTCCACGGCGATCGATTCTCAAGGTTAGTCGTCCGTCCAACCCAATGTACGACGGCCGGCACACAGATTTGGTTCAGGGCGTGTCATCGGATGCAACTCGATCGGCTATCTTTCTTGCAGCACGGTGCAGGGCGACGGTATGCAGGTCGTTTCGCGCGATCCATCGATACGTCTGGATTTCCTCGGCCACAATGGGAGCTGACCTGGCGTCGCACACGAACGCGTGCATCGTCATCTTGAAGTGGCTGAAGGCGTGCTTCACAGACATCAACTCCTGTGTCGGTTCCACAGACAGTCCGACGCGGTCTGCAATTCCTCGTCGACACGCATCGTGGAGAGATTCTCCGTCGCGGCGACGGGCGCCCGGAAACTCCCAGAGTCCGCCGAGCAGTGCTTCGTCGGGTCGTCTTGTCAGCAGCACCTCACCTCGATCGTTCGAAACGATGCCGACGGCAACGTCATAGTGCGGAACGGGCCGCTTCTTGTCCGCAATCGGAAACGTCTCGGCGTTGTCTGCGGCGTACCCGCGACAGGCATCGACCAGCGGACAGGCGTCGCAAGCCGGCGCAGTGGGTGTGCAAACGGTCGCTCCGAGGTCCATCATGGCCTGATTGAACGCGCCGGGATCCTGGGGATCAATGAGAGTCTGCGCCGCGATCCCGATGGCGCGGCGCCCTTCCGCCCGGTCGACCTGAAGCTCGAGCGCCAGGTAGCGGGCGAGAACACGCGTCACGTTGCCGTCTATCGCCGGTTCCGGTTTCCCGAACGAAATCGAAACGATCGCCGCCGCCGTGTAGGGGCCAACACCGGCAAGTTTTCGGGCCTGGACGACATCGTCGGGGAACGCACCTTCAAAATCCTGAACGACCTGCCTTGCCGCGCGATGGAGATTTCGAGCCCGAGAATAGTAACCAAGTCCTTCCCACAGGAGCAGCACATCGTCGAGTTGGGCCGACGCCAGTGTGCCTACGTCGGGAAACCGCTGTAGAAATCGTTCGAAGTACGGCCGGGCTTGCTCGACCCGCGTCTGCTGCAGCATGATTTCCGATACCCAGACCTGGTACGGATCGTCCGATCTCCGCCAGGGAAGGTCTCGGGCATGCATCCCGTACCAGTCCAGTAGATTACTACGGAAGCGATCTGCCTCTGCGGGACCAACTTCGATGGATGCCGACATTCTTCTGCTGCAATTTCAATCAGAGCCAAAATCGGATCTTACGACGCTCCCGGCAACTTGTCTGGAACGCCGGGTCAGCGGGCGGCGTTGTCAGACAAATTCCGAACCACGCAACCATCGGCTCAGGCCATGGGAACGGCTCGCTTCCGCACGCACGCGCTGCTCCTCGCTTCATTAGTACTCGTCTTCGCCGCCCCCATCCGGGTTTCGGGCCAGGCGCGGGGCGACGCAGAGGAAACGCTGTGGCGTCTATTTGTCGACGGTCGCGCCGAGGAGTGGCCGATACCGGCCGACGTGCCGTTGGATAGTGTGGACTCACTGACCAATGCGTTACTTGCCTGGTACGAAAGTGATGGATACTACTTGGCGAAGCTCGATTCCGTCCGTATCGACTCAGTGCCACGGCCGTCCGGAGCCGTCTTCGTGGATGCTGGACAGCAAACCGTAGTCGGAAACATTGACTTTTCCGGAACGGATGCGATCTCCCAGGCCACCTTGCTGGCGGCCATGGATACTCGTTCGGGCGACGTTCTACGCCAACGTGTACTCGAACGTGACATAGGGCGGTTGCTGCGCAAGTACGAGGCCAGGGGCTTTGTGCTCACTTCGATCGAGATCGTCAGGATTGCGGACGACGACGGGGACGGCAGGCTTGACGTCGCGATACACGTCGTCGAGGGACCCGTGATGGAGCTTGGAGGGGTCGAACTGCTTGGTGCCCAACGGACTCGCCCGTCCTATGTGGCCCATGTGCTCGGGCTGCAGCCGGGGACTCCATTGGGCCGCTATGACACGGACGATTTCAAGAGGAGGCTTCTGGAAACCGGACTTTTCGCAGATGTCGATTCGATACGCCTTGCCGTTTCACCCGATCAACGCGCCATCATGCGACTGTGGCTGCAGGAGGACGTTCCTGGCTCGTTCGATGCAGCAATCGGCTATCTCCCCGGCACTACGCAGAGCGGGGGAGGATCCGTGGTAGGCAACGTAAATATTCTCTTGAGACACGTCTTCGGCGCGGGTCGCGTATTCGACTTCAGATTTAACCGGCTCCCCGGGAGTACGAGCCGAGTCAGCGTCCACACAGCCGACCCCTTCGCGTTCGGTCTTCCTGTTCGCATCGCCGTCGGTTTCGACGGATTTCAGCAGGACTCGACGTATGACTCGAGGCGGTACGGATTGGAGGGCGGATTGCGCCTGGCGGAAGGCCTCGAAGTGTTTGCCAACGCGAGCCGCGAGTTGACGCGGCCCGGGAGTTCACAGCGATCGGATGTTCCGAGTTCGGATTCCTGGTTCGCCGGTGTTGGATTCAGATATCTGCGAATCGACAGGCGCATCAATCCCCGCCAGGGTTACGAGATCGAGTCGAATGTCGAAAGCGGTCGCAAGCGACGAGATCCACGACAACTGGCCCCGTCGGATCTGGCAAGGGAAGTTATCCGTCAACAGCGATTCTCGGTGAAAGGCCGGGCGTTCTTTCCGCTGAAACTCCGCCACGTCGGCGTTCTCGGCATCGACGCGAAGGGCATTCAGAGTCCTTCGTACGATATTGCCGATCTGATAAAGCTTGGCGGCGCGCAGTCTCTTCGCGGCTACAATGAGGAGCAGTTCAGTGGAAACGTCGTCGCCAGATTCATGGCAGAGTGGCGCTATCTGTTGGACAGGACGTCACATCTCTTCGTATTCTTGGACCTTGGCTACTACGGCGCCCCGGAAACCGGAACGTCAATCACGGTTACAGACCGGCGTGAAGAGTTTCTCGCCGGATACGGATTCGGTTTGGAACTGGGCACCGAGGCCGGACAGTTTTCAGTGAGCCTTGGATTCAATCGTGAGGAGGGGCTCGACGCTAAGGTTCATTTGGGAATGTCGCTTGGCTTATGATCGAAGGAAAATCTGGGCGCGGCCTGTCAGCAGGCGGGCATTACTTTGCCCTCAGGGAAAACATCACCGACGACTCGCTGCGCTTGCTTCCTGACGAGGCCCGCCACGCAATCAAGGTGCTCAGACTCGGTATCGGTGACGAGATCGCCGCGGTTGACGGAGAGGGCGGCTGGTACCGCGTGCGGATCGATTCAGTCGACCGAGATGGGCTGGTAGCGACGATTCTCGAACGAATGCAGGACGTGGGAGAACCAGCCTGTGAACTAACCGTTGCGATCGGGCTGCTGAAGCAGCAGACGAGATTCGAGACGTTTCTGGAAAAGGCAGTCGAGTTCGGCGTCACTCGTGTCGTTCCGACAATAACTGAACGAGGTCAGTCCGGCAGTCTCAACATGAAACGCTGCCGCCGAATTCTTATTGCGGGGCTCAAACAGTCACTTCGAAGCAGGCTCCCTCGATTGACCGAGCCGAAAGCATTCAATACTGTACTCTTGGAGGATGCGGATGTGCGGCTCATCGCGCACGAGGATGCCTCGCGCGAGGACAGCGTTCTAAAACACGCAGACGCACTTCGGGATGCGCGGTCGTGCCACGTACTGATCGGTCCGGAGGGAGGATTTGCAGATTCTGAAATCGATCGAGCGCAAAAGGCGGGCTGGACGATGGTATCGCTGGGCGATGCAAGACTGAGGACGGAGACGGCGGGCATGGCGGCGGCGTCCGTCATTCAAATGTTAAAATCAACTCGGGAACGACTCTAAGCATGGATTTGACCGAACACAGGATCGACAGGGAACAGTTGGTCGACGGGGTGTTGCTCAAGGTGTATCGTGACCGAGTCCGGCTCCCCGACGGCGCGGAATCGGTCAGAGAATGGATCGATCATCCGGGTGCCTCGGCGGTCGTCCCAATTCTGGATGACGGCCGCGTCGTGCTCGTGCGGCAGTATCGATATCCGGCGGGGAGGACCTTCATAGAGGTTCCGGCCGGCAAACTTGATGTTCCGGGGGAGGATCCGATTGACGTCGCACGTCGTGAACTGGAGGAAGAGACCGGCTGGTCGGCCGGTACGATCAGGCCTCTCGGCTCCCTTTTCGCGGCGATCGGCTACAGCAACGAGGTGATACACTGTTTCACCGCGACGAACCTTGTCGCGACGACAAAGCGAACGGATCCGGACGAATTCATCGAGCCTGTAGTCGTGACCTTTGAAGAGGCAATCTCGATGGTGATCAATGGTGAGATCTGCGACATGAAATCCGTGGCAGCGCTGCTGTTGGCGAACGCAAGTCAAACTCAGGCGTAGGAGTGGCGAACGGACGATTCTCCGCCGCTCAACCACTTATTCGTTTGAACAGCCGAGAGCCTTGGCCTACTTTCCCGGGCTCAAAAAACGATTCAACAATGATTATTTACACCGTACTGATCATTCTGATCGCAATTATCGGAGTTCTGATGGGCATCGTCGTGCTCCTTCAGAGCGGAAAAGGGAGCGGCCTCGCCGGAATTGCCGGCGGTGGTGGCGCGACCCAACTGCTCGGGGCGCGGCAGGCTCCTGACATCCTCGAAAAAGCCACCTGGGTTTTGGCCACGCTGTTCATCGTGCTCTGCATAGGCACAAACTTCTTCGTGGACAAGGCCGAAACGAGAGAAAGTGTCATTCAGACGCAGGGGCAGCAGCTGCCCGTGACGCCTCCGGCAGCGACGCCGGCGGGTGGTCAACAGGCTCCTCCGGCCGGCCAGCAGGCGCCTCCCACGGGCGGGCAAACGCCCACGCCGACCCCCAACGGGGTAATCGGCCAGTAGCTAACCTATCAAGTCGGTCATCGATCGAGGTAACGCGGAGCAATAACGATGAAGAAACTGATCTGGATTTCATTATTGACACTCGTCTTTGCATATCCGCAAAGTACGTCGATTGCGCAGAGCGTAGACTCTGCCAGTGCGGAAGATCTGAAGCAAGAGGTGAACGATCTTCGTACGGAGCTAGCAAAGGTCCGGAAGGACCTCGACGAGGTTCTCGCACTCGCGCCTATCAAATCGCTGATCGCAGAGAATCGCCCGGTCGACGTCGTGATGGACGTCACCGACCATCCGTTTCTTGGTTCGCCGACATCACCGTTGACGATAGTCGAGTTCTCCGACTTTCAGTGTCCCTACTGTGGGCGCCATGCAAGGGACACTTTCCCGAATATCAAGGAGAAGTTCGTCGACACCGGCAAGCTCAAGTACGTTTTCGTCGACTACCCGCTACCAAATCACCCGTTTGCTCAGAAGGCGGCTGAGGCGGCACATTGCGCTGCTGACCAGGATCATTTCTGGGAAATGCACGATGAGCTTTTTTCCAACCAGGGTAATCTTGCAGAGAGTGCCCTTCCAGGTCATGCCGCTGCGATCGGTCTCGATGAAACGCAATTTTCGGCATGCCTCGACTCGGGGAAATATTCAGGGGTGACTCAGGCGGGTCGAGCCGAAGGCGACAAGCTTAATGTTCGTGGCACCCCGTCGTTCGGTCTGGGCTACACGAGTGAGGACGGGGAAACCGTGCATGTTGTGAAGCTCATTCGAGGAGCACAGCCGCTTGCGTCGTTCGAGGATGGTATCAACGAGCTGTTGGACTCCGACGCAGGCTCTGATTGAGCAGGAATAGTTCGAATCTAGAAAGGGCAGCCTTCCGAGGAGGGCTGCCCTTTTTTGCGGAACGTCGACCTGTAAGCCGAATTCTGTCTTCGGAGTAACGCGGAGGACAAGTCCTCTTCGTCATCCGGAGGCCGTCATCTATCTGGGACCGTCGTCGCCGACGGTCTCTTGCAGTCTACCCGCTCCATTCAGGCAGGGTACCTGTCGCTTTCGCGATCGGAGCTGCTTGACCTTGCACCACGTGAGGTTTGCCTGGCCATCCCGGTCGCCCGGCATGCCGGTGGGCTCTTACCCCGCCGTTTCACCCGTAACCTGTCCCCGACAAGTCAGGAACTTCGGCCGGTTTGCTTTCTGTTGCACTTGCTGTCACTCGTCCGCAAACGAATGCCTTCCCGTTAGGAAGCACGCTACCCTGCGGTGTTCGGACTTTCCTCATCCCGACAAAGTCGGGACGCGACGACCCGGTCGACGTGTCTTGAAACCCACCATGCGGGCGGGTGATCCATGGTTCTTGGCGACCGGCTACGAAACGCCCGGAACCCCTCCGAACTCGGTCAAGTGGAGTCCCGATCAGCAATCCGCGGCTCGTTCGGGGCAGGAACTTTACAGCTGCTCGACCAGATCGGCTTCGGTCGGCAGTTCTTTTGGTTTGGACTCCAGGAAAAGGTCGTGATCGACGATGATGCGACCTGTGTGTTCGCAAACGACGATCCGATTGCCCTGCCTGATCTCAACCTGACGTTGCGGGGGAACGGCGAATCCGGCTGCGGCCCCACGGATGAGAGGAACCACGGCTCTTCCGTCGCGGAGCCGATCACGTAGCCTGTGGTAGGCCGACAAGTAGCGCTGGTCGATTTCCTTCGAGGTCTTTTCGCGGAGATCATTGAGCTTCTTCATCTCGTTCTCGGTGTCGCCGATGACGACGTCGAGATCTGCTCTCTTCTCACCGACAAGCGCTGTCAGTTCGTCAAGGCGCGCCTGCGCCTTCGAAATGTTCTCCGTACTCTCTTCCTTGTACGTCTCGAAACTTTCCAGAGACGCCTGTGCCTCCGTGATCCGCTGGCGATGGGATTCAATTTCCTTCGTCAGTGCATCATACTCACGATTGTTTCGGACCTGGAGCTGCTGTTTCTCGTAACGTTCGATTGCGGCTTCACTTTCTTTGATTAGCCGCTCGGCGTCGAGCCGTCGTTCCTCTTGTTCTTCGGCTTCCTGCTTCAAGCGCTCGATTCTCGTTGCAAGCCCCGTCCGTTCGTCCTCGAGGTCTGCAATGTCGTTCGGCAGGTCGCCGCGGAGTTTGTCTATCTGGCTGATTCGACTGTCGATGTGCTGTAAGCGGATGAGCGCTACGATCTGTTGGCGTGTGTGCTCGGTGGTGGTCATAGGGGAGGATCGGGTATCTGACTCTGATTATCGTGCAACTAACGAATAACGACCGTCCGGCAATTAAAGTTCGATGAATACGATCGTAATGTGATCAAGGAGCAATGAATGTTCCGACCGGCGACGTTCGCACGGAGGTTTTGACCCACGAAACCTGGGCAAGGTGCTCCTTGAGCCAGTTGAGCAGGAGCTGTTCGGTCGCTGCTTCGGTTTCGTAGTGACCGGCATCGATGAGCGCCATCCTGAATCCGCTGTCGGGGTTCAGCACGTCGAAGAAGGTATGATAGGTGATGTCTGCAGTGACATAAGCGTCGGCCCCGCTTCGCATTGCAGCGTCGATGAGGTCGCGTCCTGCTCCACCGCAAACGGCAACCCTTCGAATCGGAGCTGAAAGATCCCCGGCATATCGAACCGCTGGTGTATCGAGTGCCTGGCACAGGTGACCGAGAAACGCCGATAATGCGACGGACTCCTCCAGCTCGCCAACCATCCCAAGTCCGAACCCCGAGACCGTATGCACCATTTCGTAGACGTCGTACACCGGTGTTTCGTAGGGGTGGGCATCGACAAGCGCTCGAATCGCAGCCGGAAGCCTATCTCGAGTAAGAGAGACCCCTATGCTCCATTCCGGAACGTTTTCGAGGTCACCAGCAGACGTCTTCGTGAACGGGTTTGCCGTGGAGAGAGGGCGAAATATTCCAACGCCCCGGTTTTTGAAAGCGACGTCAGAATAGTCGCCGATCCGGCCGGCGCCTGCCCGGCTTAACGCTTCCCGAACCTTTTCGAGATGATCCTCCGGGACGAACGTAACCAGCTTGAGAATGCCTTCGTGCGTTGGAGCGAGAATTCGTGGGTTCGTCAGTCCGCACAGCTCGGCTAGAGTAGCTGAGACGCCCTCCTTTAAGGCATCCAGATTGGTGTGTGCGGCGACTACGGCTATTTCGGAGCGTGCGAGTCGCATTACCATCGACCCGATGAGCGTCGTCGGCGTGAGGCTGCGAAGGGGGCGAAAGAGGAGGGGATGGTGGGTGAGGATCAACTGCGCGCCGATGTCCTCAGCTTCCCGAATGACTTCCGGGGTTATCTCCAGCGCAATAAGGCCGACTTTGATGTCCTGGTTCGGGTCGCCAACCTGAATGCCGACGTTGTCGTAAGACTGAGCGATGCCCGGAGGCGCCCAGTCGTCGATTCTTGAAAGGATTGTCTTGAGGATCATAATCTGCCAAGATCCGGCAATCAACTTCCATCCACAACCACCCGTCCTGCGAGTCTGATTCCTTCCCGTTCGTTGACCATTTGCAGTATTCCGTAGCCAAGGGCGAGGAAAATCAACACGGTTGCCACGCCGGCGCGCTGGGAATGAAACAGGAGCGTCGCCTGTCCCAGAAGGAAGGGACCGAGAAAGGCCGTCGCCTTGCCGGAGAAAGCGAAGAAGCCGAAGAATTCATTCTCCTTGTCTACGGGCACGAAGCGCCCGAGCAGAGAACGGCTTGCCGCCTGGTTTGGGCCGGCGAAGATGCCTACGGCGAGGCCTCCGACCCAAAGCCACAATCGGTTTGGCGCCAGAACTGCGATAACTACGGCGGTGAGTAGACCAACGAGGGTCCAGTTGATGGTACGTTTCCCGCCAATGCGGTCGTCAACGAAGCTGAACGCCCATGCACCCGCACCGGCCGCGACATTCAGCGCGATTCCAAAAATGATGACCTCGTCGAGCGTAAAGTTGAACACGGTACCGGCGTATATGCCGCCGAATGCGAAGATGGTTACGAGTCCGTCGTTGTAGAACAGTCTCGCGACCAGCAGCCGAACGACGTGTCGGTAGGCTCGGATCTCGCGCGAGGTGGCGCGCAGCTGGTTCCAGGTTTCCTTGATGATGGACGCCGAAGGGGGGGAGGCGGCGGATCGATCTTCCGGGACGAACAGGAACATCGGCACGCTGAATATGGCGAACCAGACGGCGACGAGCAGGCAGGTGGCTCGTACGTTTTCGTTGGCCTCCGTCGTGAAGCCGAACCACGGAGAGTCAGTCTGAATCAGTCCGAAAAGAGCGATAACGAGGCAGATCAGTCCGCCGAGGTATCCAAGCGCCCAGCCGAATCCCGAGATCCTCCCGATTCTTTCCTGTGGTGCGATATCGGGAAGAAAGGCGTTGTAGAACACCCCGCCCAACTCAAAGCCTATGTTTGCGACGACGAACCAGAAAAGAGCGGTGACGGCTTGCGACTCGAGGCCTGCCTGTTCCAGTGTGGCATACGGCTTTACGAAGAAGAGCATGACCGTTCCGCCAATCGCGATCACGGTGAAGAAGAAGAGGAACCTCTTGCGATAACCGCCTCTATCGGCGACGGCGCCCAGCACGGGTGACAGGATGGCGATGAAAAGGGCCGAAACGGTCACGCCGGTCGCCCACATCGCCGAGCCCGTCACCTCGTCTCCGGTCATTGCTTTGGAGAAGAAGACGGAGTAGACGAACGTAACGACGATGGTCGTAAACGACGAGTTGGCAAAATCGTAGAGCGCCCACGAAAAGACGGCGCGCTTCAGATTTGGAGGAGGTGGATTCAAGAGAGGCGACGGTTCGTGGCGGAATTGATCAAGGTAGCCAAACGGCCACAACCGGAAAAGCGCCGCTACTCCTTCGGTTTCAGCCAGGCAGCGGGATCGACGGCTTGACCTGTCTGGGAGAAGAGGGCAAAGAAGAGTGCGGCCTGGCGCGGTTCGGCATCCGTTCCAGCCTCACCGATGATCTGCCCTGCCGCGACGCGTTGACTATTTTCGACGCGAACAGACGAGAAGTTGGCGTACAGACTCGTATAGTTACCATGGCGAATAGTCACGCACGTACCGTATCCCGGAAGGAAGAAGATCCGACTCACTTGACCGTCATAAATGGCGCGGACGACGGCTGCCGGCTTGGTGGCGATCTCGATGCCCGGGTTCAGCGTCTGGGTCTTGTACACGGGATGGACGCGTGTGCCGAACGGTTCGGTTACGGCCCCGCTGACGGGCCACGGCAGCGCACCCTTTTTCGCATCGAAGCCGGCCGCGATTTCCGCCAGTTCTGCCGCAGCAATCGGATTACCTTCCGTCATTTCCTTGACGCGCTCGGATTCGGCCGTGACGAGCTCGGTGATACGGGCCGAAAGCGCCTCCGCTTCCGAGCGACGCTTCTTGAGCTCTTTCTCGATCTCCGTCCTTTGTGCTTGCGTTTCCCGAACGATGGCATCTCGATCAGCCCGAAGAGCGGCCAGGTGTGCGCGTTCGCTAGCTCCTTTTGCCGCCAGCTCTCTATTCTTTTGGATCGCCTCCTGCAGTGCTTCGTGCCGCTTGTCGAGACTTCCGGCTGACTTTTGAATCTCTGTCACGCGCGAGCGTCGTTGTTGCGTAAACCGTCTTAGATACCGGACACGTGCCAAGATCCGGTCCAGCGACCCTGCAGCAAGGATCATGGCGAGATAGGCGGCCCGGCCATGCTTGTATGCGTGAATGACGCGCCGTTCGTAGTCTTCCTTGAGTGAACCGATGTCGGATTCGACTGCAGCGAGTGCGCCTTCGATTTCCTTCTCTTCGGTCTGGAGTTGGCGATTACGTTTCGTATAGGTGTTTACCAGTTCCTGGCGCACCGCGATCTCTCTGTCGATATCCTCGAGGCGCTCCAACGCCGACGCCTCTTCTTTTCGCGCCCGATCCAGCTCCTGCTCGTAGCCGGCGATCTGATCTTCGAGACTCTTGAGCTCATCCTGGGTACTCTGGCGCTCTGCCCTGACATCCCTGACGTTCTCGAACGATTGCGTCTGCCCCTGAGCGGGGAGCGTCCAAACGACGACGACCGCCAGTGCCAAAATGACTCGAATCCGTGCCATACCCATGGTGCTAGTAAGTATCTCCGACCAAGACATTTTCGTCCACTCTTCCGACGTCGAACTGAAACTTGAGTGATTCAGGGTTCACGCGGACGGAGCGATGATATATCTGAAATCTCTCGCCGGCCACCGGTCGATCCACCTCAATGCGTCTGGGGACGACGTATCCACCGAACGAATCGAATTCGCTGAATGATCGCCTCTCAATCAAGTCGCCCGACGACGTTCTTGCCTCGGATTGGACGACCCGCCAAAGTCTGGGATCCACTTTGACAGACCTCGTCAAATCGTCGGTTGCCAGGTAATAGTACGAAGAATCGTGAGAAACCTGCCAATCCATTCCCTGATCGACCTCGATTGTCCCTGTGATGCTTTCGAACATCTCGTCGAGTGGTCCGGGCGTGGGAAGCAGCCTGTAGGCCTGGTCGACAGGTCCTCGGTAGAGTTTCTTACCGAGCCGATCATAAACGTAGAAGCTGTCTCGCGTTACCATGGATCTCATCGCCTCGATCCCCAGGGTGACGCGGGCGCTGACCATCAGGGTGTCGTCACGTCTATACTTGATCTCGAGATTGACCGAGCGATGTTCGTCGGGCGTCTCAAATCGCATTCTCGAGCTGGCTTCCAGCGAGACAAAAGGCCGTGTAGCTGCGGCTACTGCTTGAGATATGGAACGGAGGTCGTGATTAGGGAACGCCGCCGGGATTTCCGGGGCTACGAAGGTGGAACGCGTCGCACCACAGCCGGCGAGTACCAGCAATGCAATCGAGAAAAGGGCGAGTCGTCCTGTCATCGCGTGGAGGTTGATCCCTCGGTCAAATCCAAGGCGGGTCTATGGATGTTGGTCGATCTTGGCCTTCAGCGCAACGCGGCCGGGCTCGAGCTTGAGCGCCTTTTGCCAATGCACCCTGGCCGCTTCTGTGTTGTCGAGCGCCGAATAGACGTCACCGAGGTGCTCCTGGCTGCGCGGATCCTTTTCGTCGATGGCAATCGCCCGGTTGAGCCAATCCAGTGCCAAGGGGTTGTTGCCGGCAACGTGTTCGATCCAGCCCATTGCGTCGAGGAACATAGGATTGCCGGGATCCCTCTCATGACATCTCTTGGCGATGCGACGGGCCTCTTCATGCCTGCTGTCCTGGTCCAGCAGGCTGAAGACGAGCCAGTAATTTGCCTGGGCATTCTCGGGTGAAATCCCCAGCGCCTTCCTGAGTGCCTTTTCGGCGCTTTCGGGGAGCCCGAGTTCCCGGTACGCGGATGCCTGAAGCAGGTACATCTCAACTGTCTCGTCTTGAGATGCGTCGGGATCCTGGTCGAAGACTTCCAGTGCGTAAGCTGAATACTTGATCGCCTGCTCCGGGTTGCTCTCGCGCAACGAGGCCTGACCAGCTACGCGGAGTAGCGCGTATTGACCCGGGAAAAGAACGAGCGCTTCTTCGGCAACGGCAAGCGCGCGATCAAATGCTCCTCCCTTCAGGTACGAAAGGGCCGCTCTCGACCATGCATCGACGCGCCTCGGCTCGGCTTCGGCGGCCTGTAAGAGCAGGGGGGCGGCAGGAAGGTACTCGGCGCTTCGGTATCGAAGATCTCCCAGCATGAAAAGAACATCGGGAGTTTTGATGCCCTCCTCCAGCATCTGGCCGAGGAGTTCTTCGGCACGCTGCGCGGCCAATACATCTGAGGCCGACCGGGCATAGAGATCCGATGCAAGTGTCATGCGGTCCGCTGGGCGTCCCGGCGAACTTTCCGACAAGGAATGCACAAGCGCCTCGGCGTCCGTATCGCGTCCCACTTCGCGATAGAGCTTCGACAGCAGCAAGGTCGCGCCCATGTCCGTCGGATCGTCGGTGACGGCCTCGTGAAGCACACCTATTGCCGCGCCGGTACTGTCCATCTCAACATACACCTCGGCTAGAAGGCGCCGCAGCGAGTTGTCCGTCGGGTCGATCGCCAGCATGCGCTTGGCTGTGTTCCTCATCCCTTCCAGATCTCCCAGCCCATTGTACAGCTGCAGCATCCGGTAGCGGATCGGCATTTCATCCCCTTGGCCTTTGAGAAGATTGAGATAGATGTCAAGGGCTTCCTGTTGCCTGCCAAGCTCAGCCAGTAGATCCGCGGTTTTGAAATGTGTGTCCACGTCGTCCGGATGTTTCGCGATCCAGTCTTTCAGCACCGAAAGAGATTCCTCGTTGCTGCCGGCTCGATGCAGCAGTTCGCCAAGAAGGATCGTATAGGGTCTATTGGTGGGATCCAGCCTGACAGCTTGTGTCGCATAATAGATTGCGGCATCGAGCTCGTTCAGAGCGGCGTGGGATTCCGCCAGTGCAGTCTGGATCGCAGGCTGGCGCGCATCGAGCTGGATTGCCTGCTCGAAAAGAAAGATGGCCTGCTTGTGGTCGTCGACGAGCGCCCGGGTTAATCCCCGAATGAACAGCTGCTGGAGCCGCACGTTGTCGGTGTCAACAATCGCGATGGCCTGCGGACCTTTCGTCAACGACGTCGCCGTTTCGGGTGGCGCAAACGATGTCGCACACCCCGAGACAAAGAGCACCGTCACAACCTGACGACAAAGGAACTTCTGCATAGGTACCACTGAGATGCGGCCGGCCCGCTGAACAGAAACACCAACGTGACGCCATGCCCTTTGGTTTCGTTGAAACTGGCAGCGACCAGCACTCGAACCGTCCCGTACGGATGATCCATTTCACTCGGGTTTTACGCGGAGTAAACGATAAGCATAGCTATACCCTGCCGTCAGGATTGCATCCTGGGGGAAAGATCGTCGTGCGATGCCGGTCTCGACCTATATGCATCTGTCTGGCGGCAAAACATGTACATGTTGGACGTAAGATGTGTTCAAGTACTTGAAATTTAGTCGATTAATTGCCACATTTATACGCTAGGAAAGCTACGCCGGTTGGAGGCAGAGGGACTGAGGTGGCCGGCATCAACCGGAAGTCGCACGTTCGCGGAACGTGTGTTAGGGAAGTAACTATGTGTAAACGAAGTGTTTACATGGATTGAATTCGCACTAACCTGTCGGGGAATACCATGTCCAAGAGTGCCCACAATTTCATCATTTCCGCTGGATGCCTCCTCCTGCTTGCCGGATCGATTTCGGCATGCAGCACGACCGTTGCGCCCGAAGACAGCGCGACGACCGAGTACGTTTTCCAGCAGACGAAGAACACGGACCAGGTGCTGTCCAAGGACCACGGATGCGTCGGGAACCGGTGCAAGACCGAGGAAGACTGACGACAGAACCTCTACGAACCTCCAAACCTCCAATCTCACAGTAGTCATGAAAGCAACATTGAAGAACCTCACCGGCCTGGCCTGCATGTTTCTGGTCGTCGGATCGATTTCGGCATGCAGCACGACCGTTGCGCCCGAAGACAGCGCGACGACCGAGTACGTTTTCCAGCAGACGAAGAACACGGACCAGGTGCTGTCGAAGGACCACAGATGCGTCGGGAACCGGTGCCAAGACCGAGGAAGACTGAGACAGAACCTATACGAACCTCCAAACCTCCAATCTCACAGTAGTCATGAAAGCAACATTGAAGAACCTCACCGGCCTGGCCTGCATGTTTCTGGTCGTCGGATCGATTTCGGCATGCAGCACGACCGTTGCGCCCGAAGACAGCGCGACGACCGAGTACGTTTTCCAGCAGACGAAGAACACGGACCAGGTGCTGTCCAAGAGCCAGGATGCGTCGGGAACCGGTGCCAAGACCGAGGAAGACTGACGACAGAACCTATACGAACCTCCAAACCTCCAATCTCACAGTAGTCATGAAAGCAACATTGAAGAACCTCACCGGCCTGGCCTGCATGTTTCTGGTCGTCGGATCGATTTCGGCATGCAGCACGACCGTTGCGCCCGAAGACAGCGCGACGACCGAGTACGTTTTCCAGCAGACGAAGAACACGGACCAGGTGCTGTCGAAGGACCACAGATGCGTCGGGAACCGGTGCCAAGACCGAGGAAGACTGAGACAGAACCTCTACGAACCACCAAACCTCCAATCTCACAGTAGTCATGAAAGCAACATTGAAGAACCTCACCGGCCTGGCCTGCATGTTTCTGGTCGTCGGATCGATTTCGGCATGCAGCACGACCGTTGCGCCCGAAGACAGCGCGACGACCGAGTACGTTTTCCAGCAGACGAAGAACACGGACCAGGTGCTGTCGAAGGATGACAGTATGACCTCCGGGAAAGACGAGGGCGACTAGGGCATCTTGCGGCGAGCGCACGCTTGGTTCGGCGAGATATAAGAGTGACCGAGCCAATTTTCAGCAAAACGGCAGTGGGCATGGCTCCACCTTGGGCTCAAGTTGAAACATGTGCACTAGTTTAATTCGCACAAGCCTCGACTTTACCGCCTTGCCCTAGAGGATCATGGCGGGTGTTCGCGGAGTATCATTCGAATGGGAGAGCATTGGACGCAGGTTAAAGAGCTGTTTTCGGCTGCCATGGAGACGCCGCCGCACAAGCGACGGCGTTTGCTGCTTGATGGCTGCAACGGGGACGAAGAACTGTTGCAGGAGGTGGAAGAGCTCCTCCGGGCACACGAGGAGGCAGGCACATTTCTCGAAGAGGAGATCGCCAGTGTCCGTGACCTACCGATGCAGGCGATCCCTGAAGAAGGGCGACCCGACGACGATTTTACAGGCCGGAAACTCGGCGTCTATCGAATAGAGCATCTCATTGGCGAAGGGGGAATGGGTACGGTCTATTTGGCCCGTAGGGACGATGATCTTTTTGAGAAGCAGGTCGCGGTTAAGATTATCCGGAGTTTCCAGGGCCGCAGACGGCAGGATCGCTTCAGAAAGGAGCGGGAGATTCTCGGCCGTCTCTCCCACCCGAACATCGCACATCTGATAGACGGGGGGTCGACTGACGAGGGACTTCCGTACCTCGTCATGGAATATGTGGACGGCGTTCCGATCGACACCTACTGTGAGATGCAGGCCCTCGATCTCAAAGGTCGCCTCAAGCTTTTCCAAAAGGTTTTCCGGGCCGTTCAGTTCGCCCACCAGAACCTCGTCGTTCACAGGGACATCAAGCCGAGCAACATTCTTGTCACGGCGGAAGGCGAGCCAAAGCTGCTCGATTTCGGTATCGCCAAGCTGCTCGACTACGATGATGGGGGCGCGACCGATGCCCCCATGACGGTTACAGCAAGCCGTTGGATGACACCTGAATATGCAAGCCCAGAGCAAGTCCGTGGAGGATTGATTACCACCTCGACGGATGTGTACTCATTAGGTGTGGTTCTATACAGATTGTTAACCGGTGAAAGTCCCTATTCGACGAAGGACAAGGCGCCGTACGAAGTCGAGCGCATCGTTTGTGAGGAAGAGCCGACGAGGCCTAGCGCGCGGTTGGTACGGGAGAGTACGACACTGAATCTGAATGGCGCATCGAAACTCAAAATCAGGCGTCGGCTTAAGGGCGATCTCGACAACATCATCATGATGGCGCTCCGAAAGGAGCCCGACAGGCGATACCAGTCTGTTGACCAGTTTTCGGAGGATATCTATCGGTTTCTGCATGAGTTGCCCGTACGCGCGCAACGAGACACGTTTCGTTACCGAGCCTCCAAGTTTGTCCAACGGCACCGATTCGGGGTGAGTGCGGGAGTGGCCTTCGTCTTGTGTGGGTCTGGTGGCATTTGTTGCAATCCTCAATCAAGCGGAACAGGTCAAACGTGAGAGGGATGCAGCCAAGGAACTGTACAGCTATCATGGTTACCCTCTTTGATGTCTCTGATCCGGAACTCGCAGCGGACACAACGATAACCGCGCGAGAAATTCTCGATGCTGGGGTCAAGAATGCGCGAGAGCAATTAGCTTCGCAGCCCGATCAACTTGCCAGAGTTCTTAACCTACTTGGCTCACTCTATTCGAAAATCGGCGTCTACTCCAGTGCCGAGATCATCCACCGGGAGGCTTTGGGAAATGCTGGCGGTCTCGGAGGTGTTCGACTGGCAGAGATATATTACGGATTGGCGAACTCGATGCATTCTCAGGGACGTCTGGAACAAGCACGAGAATTGTACGACGACGCTCTTTCTCTTCGTGAACGCCTACTAGGTCATGAAAGTGAAGAAGTTGCCGAGTGTCTTCACCAACTCTCCTTGCTGGCGTTGGATACAAATGAGTTGGCAAGGGCTGACTCACTGGTCGATGAGGCAATACGGATAAGAACGGTCGTCCACGGAGAGAGACACGAGACTGTAGCTTTGAGTCTCAACGTGAAGGCTCAAATTCTGCGAAAGGTTGATGACTTGGAAGGAGCTGAGAGACTTTACAAGCTGGCCCTTTCCATACAGCGAGAAACTCTTGGACCGGATCATTTGCAGGTAGCATCAACTCTTAACAACCTGGGACTTATCGGTTGGGAGCGAGGGAATTTCCAAGAGGCGGAGCAACTCTTCAGAAGGGCGTTGGAGATCAAGAGGATTAAGCTTGGGACTCACCATCCGAGTGTGGCCACGACCATGGTGAATCTCGGAACTCTGTTGAGCAAGATGGGTGAGACACGTGAGGCGAAGAATCTTCTTGAGGAGGCTTTGTCTATTCAGACCGCGAGGTTTGGAGACTCTCACGCAAGTGTCGCCCAAACGAAGAACAATCTGGCCGAGATCTTTGAAGCTGAGGGAGACACCGCTAGAGCGGAAAGATTCTATAGGGAGGCCATTGATGTTTGGTCTGAGACACTCCCGGCCAACCACCCAGATTTGGCTGTCGGTGAGCACAACCTTGCCATGTTGCTGCGGGATCGGGGCAACCTCGAGGATTCGAGAATGCTGTACGAGAGGTCACTGGACGGATACCGCGCCAACCTACCAAGATACTCTTCACAGCTTGCAGGTGCCTTGATCGGTTTGGCAAAGGTGTACGTGGATTTAGGCCGGGATGTGGATGCGGAAGGGGCACTCCGCGAGAGCCTTGAGATCCGTCAGCAAATCCTACCCCATGGCCATTGGCGCATCGGTACCGCCGAAAGCTTGCTGGGGGAGGTTTTGGAAAGAACGGGCAATCCAAAAGAAGCTGAACTCCGGCTTAGGAGCGGTCTCGCGATCTTGATTACCGCTCGCGGAGAGAATGATGAAAAGACACTGGAAGCAGAAGCGCGACTCAAGTCATTCTTGAGGTCGCGCGATTCCTAATCAACCGACATTGGCCGGTTTGACGCGCAGATCTCGCGAGATTAGATAACAATACGTTGGCTATCAACTAACGAGCCAATTGCATTAGTTATCCCTAGTGGGTACTCTGCAATTGTTACTGGAACTCGGTGAGCCGTCCAAATCACTGCCTCCACGTTAGGCGAACCGGACCTTCCAATGATGACCGCGAACTGGTCGAAGGTCGCCGCCATCTTTGATGCCGTTGTCGACCTCGGCGATGCCGACCGAGAAGCATATCTTTCTAAGGCCTGTAGCCACGACGAATCGTTGAGACGAGATGTCGAGGCGATGCTGGCAGCCGATGCAGAGGCATCGAGATTCCTGACGCGCCCGATTCTTGGCGATCGCGTGCCGATAGGCACCGAATTTGAGCCTTCCGATCGAGTCGGACCCTATGAGATCATCCGACTGATAGGACGCGGTGGGATGGGCGCGGTATATCTGGCGCGACGGGTCCAGGATTTCGATCGACTCGTAGCCATCAAAGTTATCGATCGCCTCGTTCCGGACAGGGCCACGCTGCGCCGATTCTTACGAGAGCGCCAGATCCTGTCGACATTGGATCATCCGAACATAGCGAGGCTTTTCGATGGTGGAGTGACCGAGTCAGGCATGCCCTACCTGGTCATGGAATATGTTGAGGGTGTGCCTATCGACGAGTATTGCGAAAAGGCAAAACTGAGGCTGAGAGAAAGACTCTCGATATTCATCGACGTCTGCCAGGCTGTTTCGCATGCACACCGACACCTGATTGTACACCGTGATCTGAAGCCCGGGAATATTCTGGTTTCCGACGATTCACTCGTGAAGTTGGTCGATTTTGGAATTGCCAAATACGACGGAACGGTTGCAGATACATCTATCACAAGTCTCGGTGAGGTTCTCGCAACACCCCGATTTGCCTGTCCAGAACAGCTCTCTGGACAGGGCCACTCGACCTCGTGGGATGTGTTTTCCTTGGGTAAGGTCCTCGACATAATTACCGCTGAAGGATCAGCGGTCGGAGAGTCGCAAAGGTACTCTAGACGAGATCGATTCAATCTCCGCGAATCCTTGTTAGATCTAAAGTCCATAGTAACAAAGGCTACTAGTACCGGCGAGCTTGAACGATATCGATCCGTCGGGGAGTTGGCGCTAGACATCCAATGCGTGATCGACGAAAAGCCAGCGTCAGCAAGACATCTGACCGGAAAGGCTGCCGTGGTAAGTAAGATCCGTAGGAAGGCGTCATTAATATCGGCCCTATGTGCAACGCTGTTTGTGACAGTGCTGCTCGTCATGTTTGTCGTGAAGACCAGGAGTGACGCCACCGATCGTGCCATCGTTGCCCAGGGACTTTCATCTTACTTAGTCTCACTGATCAACGTGATGGACCCGGAAACTCGAACGGACAATTCGATTTCCGCACACGAGGTGTTGGATTTGGGAATCAAGCAAGCACGTGCCAATCTGCCCTCTACGAGCGTCGAATATCTCAAGATTGTCAGAGAGATTGGTGGTCTCTACCTGAAGGTAGGCGCCTTTCATCAGGCTCAGAATCTACTGAGCGAGGTGCTTAGTTCGTCCGTGCAAATGGATGAACAGTTTCTAGCTGGCGCCAACCTCGAGCTAGGTCGTGTCCTGCATTCACAAGGATCAAATGATGATGCCGAGATTCATCTGGCAAAAAGCCTTCAATTGCTTGGAAATCCGACGGGATCCTCCGCCAGTCTCTATTCGGACGTTTTGGAGGAATTGGCATTCGTTGCTGTTGACCAGAATCGGCTTGAGATCGCAGACTCTCTCGCTGACGTTTGCTTCAATATGAGGAAGCGATGGCTCGGACCCAAGAGTTCGGCTGTAGCCTCGTCAATTCAATTGAAGGCTAGGGTGCGGTGGCGATCTCGAGAGTACAAAGAAGCTGAAGTGCTATATCGCAGAGCATTGGACGTTGAGAAGATGGCAGGAGGCCCAAGAACACTGAGTGTCGCCCGGATTCTCAATGACCTTGGATTGGTATACGTTGACATGGGAGAGTATCTCAGAGCAGGCGAACTGCTCAACGCCGCCCTTGAAATAAAGAGATCCATCTTAGGGCCCACTCATCCTAGTTTCGCAACAACCTTGGTAAATCTCGCACCGGTCGTCGAAAATAGATTCGGTGCAGACTCGGCCGAAGCCATGATGCGTCGGGTAGTTAACATCTATGTGGCGAAATTCGGGGTTCAGCACTATGAGGTCGCAAAGGCGAAGAACAATCTTGCTCTATACCTAAGCGTTGTCGGAAAAGACCTCGAGGCAAAGAAGGAATTCATGGAGGCACTTGACATCTGGAGAAATACAGTAGGCGAACACCATCCTGACTACCTCATCGGCAATCACAATCTGGCCATTGTACTGCGCCAGGACGGCGAATACAGTGAGTCGGTCGAGTACTACAATCTGGCGATAGCGGGATTTCGAAGGCTTGGTAAGAACTATCGAACAACTCTTGCTGGGGCACTCAATGGGCTCGGGAAATCCTGTCTCGAACTGGGCGATCTCGTGGGTGCCGCCGCCAGCTTCCGCGAGTCACTCGCAATCCGGGAAAAGGAGCTTCCGGCAGGACACTGGCGCATTGGCACTGCCAAGAGCCTGCTTGGCGAAACACTTGGGCTTCTGGGTGAGCGCGAACAGGCTGAGAAACTGTTGGAGTCGGGACTCAAGATCCTCCAGACGGCTCGGGGGCCGGACGATCCGAAGACGCTGGAGGCGCAGGAGCGACTCGAGAAACTGCAGCCAAGTATTTTCGTCCATGCCGATCTGAATCAATCAGCTCGCTAGGAAGGGTCGACGACCTCCGGGCACGCCTTCATGACCTGCGAAAGGAGGACGCCCTGCTCGGGGGACAACCTCTCGTGTTCGTCGAGGCATCGATTCGATGCCAAACGTCCCTCTCGACGAAGCACTTCGTTGATTCCCGGGATACACCCAGCGAAATCGTTTGCCACGTCGAAGACAGCGGCGTTCGCCTCGGTCAGTTGTTCGCCCAGCGTGATCAGCTCACTCGGAATGATCCCCGTTTCGCGTACTTTCTTGCAGACGTCGAGGATGTCTACGGCGCGACGTGTCCAAACTGCCCACTGGCCCAGCAGGCCACCCGCCATGCCGATGTAGACCGTACCCCTTTCCGTAATGACCTCGTATGTCGTGATCAGGTCGAGCACGATGTGATCGTCGTTGCCGGTGTAGAGCGCCACCTCGTTCTCGCGTCCCGACTCGACTACCGCGCGGACCACATCGATGGTTTCGTACCTGTTGAAGGGTGCGATCTTGATCCCCACCACGTTCGGTATGGTCGAAAATCTCTTCCAGAACTCCTTCGACAATTTCCGGCCTCCAACGGCGCGCTGGAGATAGAAGCCGAAGAGCGGTATTTCCCGGGCTACCGCGCGGCAGTGATCAATCAGCTCGTCGTCAGACGCATCGGGGAGCGCCGACAGCGAAAGCAGTCCTGCATGATAGCCGAGGGACGCTGCGAGCTTCGCCTCGCGAACGGCCTGGCCGGTCTGGCCGACGACACCCGCGATTAGAACCGTTTGCAGTCCCGTTTGCCTGTCGAGCATCGAGACCTCCTCGGCCGCGATGCGCAGAACGGTTTCGAGAAGGTTGTGCTGCGGCTCCCTGATGTTGAATTGGGTCGTATGCACGCCCACCGCGATCCCCCCAGCGCCGGCATCGTGATAATACCGCGTCAGGCCACGCTGGCGTTCCTCATCGAAAGAACCGTCGTCGAGGAGTGCTAGCGGGTGGGCCGGGATGACCAGTCCATCGAACAATCGCCTTCTCAGCCACGGCGCCACCTCTGCGTAACGGTCATCACTCATTGAGTTGCTCCATCTTTGGATTGATTAGCCGGTTTCGAGGTATGGTGTCTCAGATATCTGTGGCACGGGCAGCGCTTAAAAGCGGCCGTCACGGACCTCAAAATGCGTCGGTTTGCCCAGCATTGCGCCCCCACCCTTAATCCAGTCCGCCGTCCACCGCGCAATTGTACGCAGATCGACCTTGGGTTCGCCGAACCTCTCGACCGCGTACGACGCGTCGTTGAGTAGCGCCGTTTCAGCTTCCTCACCGGCCAAGACCACGGGCCGCTCCATTCTAGCGCCAATCCGTGTAGCCAGCCCGCGAACGTCATGAATCTCGGGACCGGTCAAGTTGAGGACCGCGGCGGGGCTGTCGGCAAGATCCAACGCCCGGATGATGACGTCGTTTGCGTCACCCTGCCAGATACAGTTGAGAAATCCCGTGCTCAGATCGACAGGCAGCCCGTCCCTGATCTGCAGCGCAATATCGACGAGTACCCCGTAACGAAGCTCGACGGCGTAATTCAGTCGCACAAGGACGACGGGTGTACCATTCTCAATCGACCAGTGCTCGAAGACGCGTTCCCTTCCCAGACATGACCAGGCGTACTCGCCGATCGGTCCGACCGGATCATCCTCCTTCGATCCGCCATCCTGTGGCCTCCTGAATGGATACACATTTCCTGACGACAGTGCGACGATGCGAGCTCCGGCATATCTGCGTGCGACAAGGGAGGGCGTGAGAGAATTGACAGTCCACGTCCGTCCTGGATTGTCGTGCGTGCCGAACTTCCAACCCACGAGGAAGATCACGTTGTCGGCATCGGGAAGTTCGTCAACGGCGGCCGGATCCATCAGATCGCAGGCGATCGTTTCGATGCCGTTCCGCTCGAGGGCGGCGCGGGCCGCTGCGTCCGAGAATCGGCTGACCGCGACGACGTCGACGTCGGCGTCCGACGCCATCACCGCGCGACGCGCCTTCAAGCAGAGCGAGGGTCCCATCTTTCCGCCCGCCCCAAGGACCATGAGCCGTCCTGATATAGATCCAATAAAATCAATCAGTTCGGGCGATGGCTCAGAAAGGATCTGGTCGAGGTCCGATTCAGACGAGATGGTTTCAGGAAGAATCAACGTGTTTTACCCGATCGGTCTGTAAAGTTGGGTTTCCGGAATGGGCCCATCAGAACTGGAATTTACCGCAGGCCGTCGTTCCGTACACGTGAGGACATGATGGAAAGCAACTGTGGACGAAATCTCTTGTTCCGGAATTGTATTTTCCGAGCCATGACTCACGAGGAAGCAGCGTCAAGACCGTGGGGCGAGTACGCCCGATCGCGCCCGCACGAGATAGCGGAAATCATGTCGCGTTATCCCACCGCGTATCTGCCGTGGGGTGCGATTGAGTGGCACAGCTACCATAACCCGGTTGGACTCGACGGTTTCATCGCCGAGGCTCAGTGCAAGGCCCTGGCGCGTCGTAACGGCGGTCTCGTGATGCCTGTCGTTTTCGCCGGCACCGACACCATTAAGTCGTTCAAAGGATTCAAGTATACCCTCGAACATGCTGCCAAGACCGTGGAGACGCTCTGTTCTGAGTGGCTCGCCCAGCTCGTCGAGGAGGGTTTTAGGACGATCGTTGTCATCAGCGGCCACGCGGGAGGGGGCCACACGGACGCCCTCGCAGCAGCCGCCGATGCTTTTCGGGCGGAACACCCTGACATCGGGCTGATCGTTTACGCTTCGTTCGAGCCGATAAAGGATCGATATCCGATGAATCATGCAGCCCTGGGCGAAACGTCACTCCAACTCTATGTGGATCGCGAGACCGTGGATCTGGCCCTGGTGCCTCCCGGTGATCCGCCGACGCTCGATGATGATGGCGTATGGGGCGCAGATCCGCGCGCAGCGTCGATCGAGATCGGCGAGTCCATCATGCAACGCTTCGTCGATGCGCTCTCACCCGAGATTCAAAAGCTCCAAAATCAGCGACCGGAATGAAATATCGAAGTCTTGGAAGGACGGGTCTGGAATGTAGCGAGGTTGGCCTCGGCACCTGGGCTTTCGCGTCGCAGATATATGGCGCGGTGGATCGGGGCGACGCGCTGAGAACCGTAAAAAAGGCGCTCGACGAAGGCGTTAATTTTTTCGATACGGCGCCGCTCTATGGTGACAGCGAACGCAACGGAATTTCAGAGGAGGTGCTTGGAAAGGCTCTCGGAGACCGGCTGGAATCCGTAATCATCTCCACCAAATTTGGCCGCTATTCGACAGACGGCGCTGCACCCAATTTCCACGCCCGGCGAGCGTATGAGTCCGTGGAAGGAAGTTTGCGGCGGCTTGGGAGAGACCACGTCGACGTGTTGTTCTTCCACTCGCCGTTCGGACCACAAGACATTCACGACGACGTCTGGGACGCCCTTGCCGATCTGAAGGAGTCAAGGGAAGGTTCGATTCATCGGGCATTCCATTTCCATGTTCGAGGATACCGAAGGCATGGCTCGAGAGTGGGCCGGCTGAGCGGAAAATCGACGTGATCCAGGTAGTCTACAGCCTTATGAACCGTGAGTCGACCGACCTCATACGAGGATCTCGGTTCCGAGGGTGTAGGGCATCGTGGCTCGCGAGTCGCTCGCCAATGGATTCCTGTCCGGCACGATAACGAAGGAGACCGTCTTTCCCGGACGGACATCTGAATGCCAGGTACTCACGTGAAGAAATATCAGATCGTGTCGAGTACGTGAATGCCCTGTCCTTCCTGATGAGAGGGCCGGTCAAGTCCGTGCCCCAGGCCGCGTACCGGTGGGTGCTCGACAACCCTGACGTTTCCCTGGTCTTGAGTGGGGCAAGCAACCTCGATCAACTGATCGAGGTGACGGCAGTATCGGACTTCCCCGGATATTCCGAAGATGAGCTGCTGCGAGCGAATGACATACATACGAAGGATTTTCAAGCTGCCTGAACGGGCGGCTGTTCTCGTTCTGGTCGCCATGGTTGCCGTCTTGTCGACAGCCGGAATGGTTGTGGCCCAGGAGATGTCGCTCAGCGCTCGAATAGGTTCCCTGGGACTTGGTGGAGAGGCCTCTCTGGCCCTGAAGAATCGCATCGGCGTTCGCGCGGGATTTGCGTTGCTTGTTCTCTCTTTCAAGAGCAATGAGGAAGACATTGACTACGATGTCGACATTGACCTCAAGACGGCATCGATCAAGGGAGACGTCTACCTGGCGCATTCCGGCTTCCGTGTAAGTGCCGGTCTGGTTGCCAACAGCAATGAGATTCGATTTACGGGGAGGGGGCAAGACGAGCTTGATATTGGAAATCACACTTATGCCGACTGACGAAGTTGGCAGTCTGAAGGCCCGCCTCGATTTCGAAAAGACCAGCCCGGTCCTGACGATTGGCATCGACAGTTCGCTAGGGAAAGACCACGGATTCGGTTTCGTTTTCGAAGTGGGAGCGATGTTTCAAGACGCTCCTCGTGTCGCGCTTACGGCTGACGGGCCGATCTCGGACGATCCCGATTTTCAAGCGGATTTGAAGATCGAACGCGACCAGCTTGACGACGACTTTCGGTTTCTTTCAGATCTACCCCGTCTTAGCAGTCGGTGTGACATACCATCTGTAGTCGTACACCGGCGCAAGGCTTAGCTGTTGTGTGCACAATGAAAGTGACCGGTCTTGTGCGCAAATCTCACGCCTTAGCCCTTGCCCGACCGTAATTAATCCCAGGCATGAATGCCCGGGCTTGGTATGGCGCCCCGTAAACGGGGCTTCGCCGCGGGTCCGGCGGAGAAGGCCGGTTTACCGGCCGCTACTCCAAGGCCGGTCGTTTACGGCCGGCAGAGGAAACAAGCAGACAGTCTATTTTCTGAGTTACGTGACTTGGTCCAATGCCCATGAGTTCGAGCGGTCACTTTCATTGCGCAGACAACCCTTAGCCACTAGGGTCGGTCTTTAGCCGCGAGTTTCCACTCCTCGGAATAGACATCCGGTCGCACGTCCTTCCTGAATCGATTGGCTCGTTTTCTGGAAGGAGAGTCCGAATCCAGCTTGATAGCCGCCGTGACAAGATCCGGTCCGGGATGCAGAGAAGTAGACACGACGACGCCGTTTGCATCGAGAATGCAGGTTGGACCAAGGTCTGGCTCGCTCCCATTGTGATTGTGCTCGTCTCGCATTCCGGCTGCGACGAGCGGGAGCCCACTGTCGGCAGCCCGGGCACGAAGCCTGAGTCCGAAATTCGAATCACTCGATAGGGAGATCATGTGGGGGAAGATCAGAAGATCAGCCCCTTTCGCACCGAGAATCGACGGAAGCTCGGGGTAGTTGAGGTCCCAACAAATGAAGATCCCGATCCGACCGAAATCCAGATCGAAGACCGGAATCTCATTTCCAACGAGCGCCATTTGTTCGAGTCTGCAGATTTCGGGCTCATGGACTTTTTCGTATCGCCCCACGATGGTGCCTGATCGATCGATGACCAGACACAGATTCTGCCCGCCGTCCTGACGGAGTTCGATCAAGCCGATTACAACGTTCACATTGAATTCCCTGGCGATTCGACAGGCCGCATCTGAGGTCTGACCGGGAATTGGTTCGGCGACGTCGAAGTAGGTAAAGTCCGGCTCGATCGTCCGGATAGCAGAGCATGGCGACGGCCTCGGGCATCACGACCAGGTCAGGTTTTCCGCTCGCCGCCTTCTCGAGCATATCCAGGGCGTGGACGCGATTCTGGTCGGGCGTGGAAGACCGTGTCGACCAGAGCTGAACGGCAGTGACGGTGACGTGTCGTGACATTCGCCTAACATCAAACATCAGACATCAAACTGCAAACAGACGCCCATTCTGCATCGCCGACAACATGGGGCCTTCAGTTCGCCGAGCTCATGCCGGCCTCGGCGAGCGTCTTGGCATGCTTCTTCTCAAACCGGCGCGACCACACTTCCACAATACCCCCAATTGCAAAAGCGAGGAAGCCCGCAACGGCATTCAGGGGATGACCTTCGAACCAGGGGGTGGGGATAGCGAGCGAGACGAGAACTGCGCCGATCCCGAACGACAGCCGACCGGCCAGGCGATATGACCTGAGCCCTCGTAGGTCAACGTGGTCTCCCTCGGCGTAAGCGGGCGTCGCCAAATCGTGTTCAAGACTTTCGATTTGCACCTTGAAATCCCCTGTCCGCCGATTGAACAGGGCCGACCCGAAGAAAAACACCGTTGCCGCTGCAATGCCAACGAAAGTGTTGAGTTCGTAACGCGTGAACTCGATGCCCGCTAGCGTAAAATTGATGTCACTGAAGAGACCGCCGACCGTGATGGGAATCCCAAGCGCTGTGTTCGCTATGACGTCCGCTACAAGCACCGAGACGACACCACCGCCGAATGCGACCATTCCGGACCACCACGGGGTTCGTGTAAATACCAGTCCCAGCATGACCGGTATAAACATCGACGGACTGTACAACGAGTTGGCCCTTAGATAAACAGAGAATGCACCCCCGTACTTCTCCATGTTGAGTGCGATCCAGATAGCGATCATGCTAAGGATGAGCACGGACGATTTCCCGACAATCAGCTGAATCCGCTCAGCAGGTTCGTTTCCTTTGAGGCGGCGCATGACCGGGTTGTACACGTCCTTTGTCAGGACAGCCGCCACCCAGTTGAAGGTCGTGTCGACCGAACTCATCGTAGCGGCAAAGATCGCCGCCACCATCACGCCGAGCATCCCGTTTGGCAGAACGGCAAGCGCCAACGTCACGAACGCGGCCTCTGTCGGCTCCGACAATCCAGGCCACATATGGACGATGTCCGGGAAGAGAATCGGAGTGGTCATCACCGGGATGATCCACGTCAGCGGCAGCACAAGACTCAGCCAGGCGCACCAAGAGGCCATCTTCCGCGTGTCGCGTTCATCCGGCACGCTGTAATAACGCTGGGCGATGTGCCAATTGACGTTGTATCCCAGGATGATATTGATGAAATACGCGATCCAGAAACTGCGCGGCTGATCGGTAATCTCAACATTGAAGTAGCCTTTGGGGGCGTCCGTGATCATTCGGCTGACCCCGTGCATGATGCTCCCGTCGCCGAGATAGCTCAGCGCCACGGGCAGAATGATCAACGAGATCAGGAACAGGATCACAAATTGCAGCGCATCCGTGACCATGACGGCCCAAAGTCCGCCGACCGTGGTGTAGATCGCGATTACGATCCCGGTGACGATAAGCACAAATTGAAAGCCGTTGACCTGCGTAAACCCGAGATCGAATGTCTGGGAGTTGAATCCAAGTGCTGTCGACACAAAAATCGACAGCATGTAAATCATGATTCCGATGATGAGCACATTCGGAATCACAGAGAGGATCGTGTAGAAATAGGTCGTGCCCGGTGAGTACCTCCTCTGTAGAAATTGCATCGGGGTGTCGATTCTCGTGCGTCTCCACAGCCGGCCATAGATGAAGTAGCCGATGTAGTAAGCCGGGAATGCGAGCGAGAACAGGATGAATGCGGCGCCGCCGTTCCGATAGGTGAACCCCGACGCACCGACGAACATGAAGGCCGAGAAGCCGGAAACGAAAAGCGACACGGCGGATAGCCCCCACGGGATGTAGCCACCGCCCTTGAAATAGTCCGCCGTCTCCTTGTTGAACCTTGCGACGTATACACCGACCCCGATCACCATCAGCATGTAGAGGCCGAGGACGACGTAGTCGACTGTGTCCAGGTGGTGGAGTTCAGGCATGAGGATGTTCGGGGTTCCGGGATCCGAGTTCCAGGTCTGTCATCCCCGCGAAGCGGGATCGAGTCCCGTCATCCCCGTTGAGTAATTTGGAGATCAGTCCCGTCGAGCCCCGCGAGGCGGGGATCCAGAGGTCGATGGAGGTTCTGCGAACTTGGCTCAGTATGGAGACAGGGTTCCAGTCCTCTCAGACATCGATTGACAGGGTCCGCCGCAGCTTTGGATCCGACGTACCTTGGATTCCTGGCCTTCGCGGGAACGCCGGAACCCGGAACCCGGAACATCTACAGACTCTTCGGCGGTACATATGCTCCCGATTTTCGCTCCGCAGCGAGTTTGGCGCGATAGCCTGCCGACCGGAAACTGCCGATCGGGTCGAGAGCACCGCCGGACCTCCGTCTTGCCTCGGCGGTGAGCGCAGTCACATCGGTTTCATAAGCTGTCCGAAGCGCCTCTTCCGCCATCAGAACATCGTTCTCATCCTGATAATTCTCGAGCATGACGCGGTCGACGAGCAGCGCTTTGGCATACGCACGCTGCAATGCCATGACGCTCTGAAGCAGCGCTTCGATCGGGTCTTTCAGGTTGTGACTCTGATCCAACATGTACGACGGCTTGAAGCCGGCCATCTCATGATAGGCCGCATCGACCAGCTCGTTGAAGACGAGGAACAGCTGGAAGGGGTGAATCGAGCCGGTAGTCAGGTCGTCGTCTCCATACTTGCTGTCGTTGAAGTGGAAGCCGCCGAGCCGTCCGGCGGTCACGAGACGCGCAACGACGAGCTCGATGTTGGTATTCGGCAGATGATGGCCGAGGTCCACGAGGCATTTCACCCTCTCGCCGAGCATCGTCGCCAGGAGAAACGAGGATCCCCAGTCCTGAACCACGGTCGCATAGAAAGCGGGTTCGTACGGCTTGTGCTCGGTGAACAGCGTCCAGTCCGCCGGAAGCGCGACGTAGATCTCCTGGAGGCTGGCGAGCGTCCGGTCGAAGCTTTTCCGGAGATGCATCTGACCGGGGAAAGTTGCTTCCGTCGGCAAGCCATATCGATATCGCTTTCGAACCCAGGGTCTTTCCGACTTCCAGAACGTGCAAATTGTGCTCTATCGCATGCCGCCGCACGCCGAAATCGGTGTGGCAAAGTGAACCGAACTTGTAGCTGACAGGCTGACCGGGCTGATCCTGAAACGTGTTCGAGTTGACCGCATCGAAACTCAGATCGAGCGACGCGGCGTGCGCGAGGAGTTCGGATGGATCGTCGGGTTCGTCCCACGGAATGTGCAGCGACACCGTCGGCGCCGAACGGGTCAGCTGCTGGATGACGGCGATGTCTTCCATCTTCTCGAACACATTGGAAGGTTCTCCAAGACCGGGAAATCGACCGAATCGTGTTCCTCCCGTACCGAGCGCCCACGAAGGAATGGCGCATGCGAAGCTGCGCACCGCCTCCACGATGCGATCCACGTCTATCCCACGTCGCGAAAGCTGTTCGCTGAGTTGGGAAAACGCGGTCTCGTGGACCTCTGGGCCTTCGTTATTTTGCTCGTGCAGGAGTTCGGTGTTCAGCATAGAGTGAAGGTTTGGTTCCTCGACTTTTTCGACCGCAAAGAAACACAGAATTTATGGTTTGCCGGGTCAATGGCAACGAACTGCCTCAACAGCAGTGATTAAGTTGCGTTCCATAGATGTAGTGTATTTCGATAAGACCTTGGATTCAAACACAAAATCATACCTCGCGGTCGATCTCGGAGCATCGAGCGGCCGGGTCATGGTAGGACGCCTGAATGGCGCGCAAATCGAACTGGAAGAGGCGTATCGTTTTCCGACCCCGTTTGTAGAAGAGTTGGGCCACTATCGCTGGGATCTCGAGAGACTCGAAGGATACATTCGAGAGGGCGTTGAGCTCG
Source organism: uncultured Bacteroidota bacterium (assembly GCA_963768715.1). Lineage (GTDB taxonomy): Bacteria > Bacteroidota > Rhodothermia > Rhodothermales > DATKEJ01 > DATKEJ01. Next base: position 690,002 of record CAVYJC010000007.1, on the reverse strand, counting down.
GATTGCAGCTTGCACCCGATGCGAAGAGCGTGTCCGTTGATTCTTGGTCGGTCGATTTCGTGGCCCTGGACGCTGCCGGACGTCCGACGCGCCGCCCCTACTGCTACCGCGATGCCCGAAACCAGGGCATGATGGACCTCGCGTTCCGAACCGTCTCAAAGGAACGTCTCTACGAAATCACCGGGATCCAGTACCTCCCGTTCAATACGCTTTTCCAGATTCTTGCCGACAAGAAATTCGAATCGGATCGGATAGGGGAGGTGCGGAACCGCCTCTTGATAGCCGACTATTTCAACTATGTCCTGGGCGGAAGTGCCGTTATCGATCTGTCGATGGCCAGCTCGACCCACATGGTGGACGCACGCACCCAGGATTGGTCCCCGGATGTTCTCGAAGCATTTGGAATCGAGCGCGGAACGCTTCCCCAGATTGTGCCGTCGGGCACGATCATCGGCGAGGCGGCCGGGCGTCCCGGGCTGAAAGTAATTGCCACGTGCTCGCACGATACCGCCGCCGCCGTGGCAGCCGTTCCGGCGCGTGAGGAGACCGACGACTGGGCATACATAAGCAGCGGCACGTGGTCGCTGATCGGACTCGAACTGGCCGATCCGTTGCTCTCAATGGAGGCTATGAGGGCGGGATTTACGAATGAGATAGGTCTCGACGGCCGGATCCGCTTCCTGAAGAATCTGTCGGGTCTCTGGATCCTTCAGGAATGCATGCGCGAATGGCGCGTTGCTGAACCTGATCTGTCGTGGGATGCGCTGGGGACAGAAGCCGCGGCCGCCGCCTCGGGCGAATTCGTCATCGACATCGACGATCCACGTTTCATGGCTCCCGGTGACATGCTGCGCCGGCTCGAGGAATATTGTGCCGAAAAAGGGGTGCTGTTTCCGTCAGATCGTGGCCGCATTGCACGATTAATTCTTGAAAGCTTGGCCGATGCGTACGCCCGGGCTACCAGGCTGATGGAGAAAGTCTCTTCTCGCCGAGTTAAAGTCCTTCACATAGTAGGTGGAGGATCACAGAATGAATTGCTCTGCCGGCTGGCTGCGAATGCCACCGGCTGTCGGATCGAGGCCGGGCCCGTCGAAGCGACGGCACTGGGAAATGTCCTGGTGCAGGCCCGAACCCTGGGAGACATCCCCGACGGAGTGTCTCTTCGCGACGTTGTGCGCCGGTCGTTTGCATTACGAACATACAATCCGAAATAGATGACAATGACATACAAGCATGTTAAAGACGGTTGGAATGATGCCGTTGCCGACCAGCTGAGTCCGCTCGATCGCCTCGTTTATCGATCGAATCTTCTGGGCTCCGACTGGCGGATCACAAATACAGGAGGCGGCAACACCTCCTCCAAGCTGATCGAAACCGACCCCGTCACCGGCGAAAGGGTCGAGGTGCTTTGGGTCAAGGGTTCCGGCGGCGACCTGCGCACGGCAAAACCCGCGAACTTCGCATCGCTGTACCAGAATAAATTGATAAGCCTTCAGCAAGTCTATGATTCCTTTGAAGATAAGGGGCCAAAGACGCCGGCCGAGGACCTGATGGTGGCGATGTATAAGCATTGCACCTTCAACCTGAATTCGCGCGCTCCGTCGATCGATACGCCGCTGCACAGTTTCGTGCCTTACAAGTACGTCGATCACACGCATCCCGTGTCGTGCATTGCCGTAGCGACGGCAGCGGACGGGCCCGAGTTCACCCGCGAGATCTACGGAGACGACGTGGTCTGGGTCGATTGGCTGCGTCCTGGATTCGAGCTCGGACTCAAACTGCAGGAGGTCTGTGAGAAGTACCCCAACGCGAAAGGCGTAATCCTCGGCGCTCACGGACTCATCAACTGGGCAGACGACGACAAGGAGTGCTATTACCTGTCTCTCGACCTCATCGAGAAGGCCGCTCGGTATCTCGAGGAAAAGATGTCCGGCGTCAAGATCTTCGGAGGGGCGCGATATCAGCCGCTCGGCGAGGCCAAACGAAGTTCTTTGCTTTCTGATCTTCTACCGTGGCTGAGGGGACAGATCAGCCAGCACCAGAAGATGATCGGCACGATTCAGACGGACGAGGCCACGCTGGAGTTTGTGAATTCCGCCGATGCGCCGAGGCTGGCGGAACTGGGGACGTCGTGCCCCGACCATTTCCTCCGTACCAAGATCAAGCCACTCTTCGCAGAATGGAATCCTGCGTCGGGTGATATCAAGTCGCTCAAGGAGCTCCTCGAGGAGAGCATGGAGCGCTACCGTGCCGATTACGCCGACTATTACGAGCAGTGCAAGCATGAGAATTCGCCGGCCCGCAGCCAGTCGAACCCAACGGTTGTTCTCATCCCTGGACATCGGTATGATTACCTGGGGGAAGACAAAGAGTGAGTCGCGCGTCACCGCCGAGTTTTTCAAAGCGGCGACTGCAGTGATGAGATATTCCGACTCTGTGTCCACCTACTGCGCACTTCCGCGTCAAGAGGCGTTCGACATCGAGTACTGGCTTCTTGAAGAGGCCAAACTCAAGCGCATGCCGCCCGAGCAGGAACTCTCGCGACAGATCGTTGCTGTATTCGGTGGTGGAAGCGGGATAGGAAAGGCCGTCGTCGAGCGTCTTCTCGACGAGGGGGCCACGGTTGCGGTCTTGGACGTCAACCAGGACACGGCGGAAGAAACCGCACGCGACAACTTGGGACGCGTCGGCATGGGCATCGGCGTGGCCGGGTCCGGCATCAGTGGCTCGGGTGACGTCGTCGGAGTCGGCGTCGATATTACCGATCGAGCCTCCGTTCACCATGCGCTCGACCAGATCGTGCTCGCCTATGGCGGACTCGACAGTGTCGTCATCACAGCCGGACTCTACGTCTCCCCGGATACCAACGGGCATATTCCTGATCAGGGATGGTCAGACAGCTTCTCTGTCAACACCATTGGTCCCTACGTCGTCGCGGACGAAGCGGCTCGAATCTGGAAGGAGCAGAATCTCGCTGGATCGATGGTCATTACGACATCGGTCAACGGCGTGGTGGCAAAACGCGGCAGTTTTGCCTACGACACGAGCAAAGCGGCCACGAATCACCTGGTACGAGAACTCGCCATCGAGCTCGCCCCAAACATTCGTGTCAACGCCGTTGCGCCGGCGACCGTGGTCGCGGGGAGCTCCATGTTCCCGAGAGATCGCGTTATGGCTTCGCTCGCGAAATACGGACTGGACTACAATCAGGATGAGGACACGGAGGCGCTCCGTGCCCGCCTGGCGGGATTCTACGCCGAGCGCACCCTCACAAAGCAGCCGATTACCCCTGAAGATCAGGCAGAGGCTATATTCCTGCTGATCAGTAACCGACTCGGGAAAACGACAGGCCAGGTCATCGCAGTCGACGGGGGTCTGACCGAGGCATTTCTCCGATAAAAAATGGAAGCCAGGACACAATCGTCCAGCGTAGTCGAGGTGCCCGTTAAATCCGTGAACGGAGAGGGCGGAAGTACGCGCCTCGACGTGCTGGCGGTGGAGGAGCCGCTGGAGATCCGCATCCTTCATCCCTCCTTGGGAGAGAAGGCTGTTTCGGTAACCATGCGAACGCCCGGGCACGATGCGGAGCTCGCCATCGGCTTCCTGTTCGGCGAGGGCATCATCCGCTCAGCCGAAGACGTGAAGCGTGTGGGCAAACGCACCCGAGCGGCTTGCGGGAAAGACAACATCGTGGTCGTCGAGCTCGCTGAGTCGTGCGATCCGGACTTGGACAAACTGACGAGAAACTTCTACACGACCTCCTCGTGCGGGGTGTGCGGCAAGACGTCGATCGAGGCGATCGAGATTCTTCCAACGGAAGAGCTTCCTCTCGGCGATCTGCGGGTAGACGCGAAGGTCATTCATGCGCTGCCGGGGCGGATCGAAGCGTCGCAGAAGCTTTTCGAACGAACGGGGGGACTGCACGCCGCGGCGCTCTTCGATAGGAAGGGCGAGCTCGTCGAGCTCCGGGAGGATGTCGGGCGCCACAACGCAATGGACAAGCTCGTCGGATCGCTCTTGCGGAAGAACCTGCTTCCGGCCTCGGAGGGCATCTTGCTCGTCAGCGGTCGAGCCAGTTTCGAATTGGTTCAGAAGGCCGTCATGGCCGGCATCCCGGTCATGGCGGCCGTCGGGGCGCCGTCGAGCCTGGCTGTCGAACTGGCTTCGCGGTTCGGGATTACGCTGATCGGTTTCGTCCGGGATCACCGGTTTAACGTGTACACCAAACCGATAAGGGTCAACGACCTGGCGGAGATATTCAAGTCGCCGACGGGGCGGACGTGTTGAATCAGGGTGCGGGGTGCGCGGTGCGGCCGCCAGGCATGTACGATTCGCGTAGGGACATGCCGCGAGGCATGTCCGCGTGTTGATCACCCCCAACCGTATGAACATGCCGCCAGGCGTAGCGCGGCGAAGCTGAACGGAGCGAAACGAAGACGGGCATGTCCGGATGTCGTCTTCCTTTTTACCTCTTTGGTTGTATCATTCGTCCGTCTCCGTCATTGGAGCTCTTGCCGTAGATCCCGCCCATGAAACTCCGCTTCCGCCCAAACTCCGTCAGGCTCCGGCTCTCTCGGCCGGAGGTCGAGACACTCGCCGAAACCGGCGCCGTTTCGGAAATGATCAGTTTCGGCCCCGACCCTGAAAACCAGCTCATGTATGCAGTGGAGACGCATGACGCCGACGGCCTGGGATTCCACTACCAGGGCGGGTCTATCGTCGTGTATCTGCCCACACCGGAGGTAGCCGATTGGGCCGAATCCGACCGCGTCGGTTTCACGGAGGTCGTTGATCTGGGTACGGGCGAGACGCTTACCTTGATCGTCGAGAAAGACTTTAAATGCCTGACGGATCGTCCCGGCGAAGACGAATCGGACGCCTATCCGCATCCGGAAGAATCTCACGGACACGTTTGCTGAACGATGTCGTCCACCACATCGAACGCCTGACGAAGAGCGGGATGTCCGCATCGAAAAGCCGTCAAAAACGGCGGCCGGGCCGAAGTCGGTCCGTTCGGTGATGCGGCACGCCCGGGATGAGATGGGACTCATCCGTGGGCTGCGTGTTCTCTCCAACGTGAATCAGACCGATGGATTCGACTGTCCCGGTTGTGCGTGGCCCGATCCCGAGCGTCCGAGTGCGTTCGAATACTGCGAGAACGGCGCCAAGGCCGTGGCGGAAGAGGCGACGCTGAAGCGTGTTGACCCTGAATTCTTTGCGAGGCATTCGGTTGAAGCACTCGGCCGGCGATCCGATTTCTGGCTTGGCAAGCAAGGCCGGATCACCCATCCCATGGTGCTGCGGGCGGGCGCCTCGCACTACGAGCCCATTTCCTGGGAAGGAGCATTCGCATGCGTCGCGGAGGCGCTGACAGCCCTCGATTCACCGGACGAAGCCGTCTTCTACACGTCGGGACGCACGTCGAATGAGGCCGCCTACCTGTATCAGCTGTTTGTTCGGATGTTCGGCACGAACAACCTTCCTGACTGCTCGAATATGTGCCACGAGTCGTCAGGCGTCGGGCTCTCGGAGGTGATCGGCGTTGGCAAGGGTACGGTTACCCTGCAGGACTTCGAGGAGGCGGAAGTCATTGTCGTAATCGGTCAGAATCCGGGTACGAATCATCCACGGATGTTGTCGACGCTTGCGGCTGCGAAGCAGCGCGGTGCTCATCTCGTGCACATCAATCCATTGCCCGAGACGGGGCTTCAGCGTTTCAAGCACCCGCAGGAAGTAAAGGGATGGCTCTCGAAGGGCACGAAGATGGCCGATCACTTCCTGCAGGTACGCATCAACGGGGACGTCGCGCTCTTGTCCGGTATTGCCAAGCGTTTACTCGAGCTGGACGAAACATCCGACGGTCACGTTCTGGATCACGCGTTCATTGCCTCGCGCACGGAAGGTTACGAGGAGTTTGCCGACCACATGCGCTCGGCTGACTGGGACACGATTAACCGCGAGTCGGGAATCGGGCGTGAACAGATCGACGAGGTTGCCGGGCTGCTCGCTCGGTCGTCCAAGATCATTTTCTGCTGGGCCATGGGCCTTACCCAGCACGAGAACGCAGTCGCCAACATCCAGATGATCGTGAACCTTCTGCTCATGAAGGGCGCTATCGGGAAGCCGGGGGCCGGTGTTTGTCCCGTGCGCGGCCACTCCAACGTGCAGGGAGATCGCACGGTCGGTATAACCCCGCGGCCGAAAGGGAGCTTCCTGGACGCGATGGCCGAACGATACGGGTTTGAACCGCCCCGGCAGCCTGGCCTGGACACCGTGGATGCCATTCGCGCGATGCATGACGGGCGCATTCGGGTCTTCATGGCGCTGGGCGGCAACTTCCTTTCCGCCACGCCCGACACGGACTTCACTGCGGCGGCCCTCCGGCGCTGCGATCTGACCGTTCATGTGTCGACGAAGCTCAACCGCGCCCACGTTGGTGACAGGCCGGACCGCATTGATACTGCCGTGCCTGGGCCGAACCGAGCGCGACGATCAGGACCTCGGTGAGCAGTTCGTCACCGTCGAGAACTCGATGGGGATCGTCCATGCGTCGTGCGGACACCTGGAGCCTGCATCTGCAAGTCTCATGAGTGAGCCCGCCATCGTCGCGGGGATCGCGGATGCCGTACTTGGTTCGGAGTTCGAGGTTCGCTGGCTCGAACTTATTGAAGACTATGACCGCATTCGTGACGAGATCGAGCAGGTAATCCCGGGTTTCGATAACTATGCCGTTCGTGTTCGCGATCCGAATGGTTTCTATTTGCCGAATGCCGCACGTGACGGGCGCTTCGGCACCCCGTCGGGTAGCGCGCGATTCACTGTCCACGACATTCCCGAGCACCATCTGGCTGACGACGAGTTCATGATGATGACCATGCGCAGCCATGATCAGTACAACACGACTATTTATGGTCTGGATGATCGTTATCGGGGCATCCGCGGCGGCCGGCGGGTCGTCTTCGTCAATGAAGATGACGCCAGAGAGCGGGGCTTTTCAGCGGGAGACAAGGTGGATCTCGTCGGCGAGTACAATGGCCGGACCAGGCGAGCCGACAATTTCGCCGTGGTGCCCTTTGCTATTCCTCGCCAATGCGTTGCAACCTACTTTCCGGAGGCTAACGTGCTGGTTCCCCACGACAAGGTGGCGGCCAAGAGCAATACGCCGGCGAGTAAGAGCGTGGTGGTGCGGTTAGAACGCGTCCGGCATCGCGACACACCGTAGGGGCAGGCCACAGCGAGCCACAATCCGAGAACTCGGCGAGCGTGACGACGAGCGCCGGCCTGCCCGTCATCTCCTTCCGTTGCCACGCGGGCCGATTCCTCGTTCCGTATTCATCCTTCATCATGGTCGTGGATTCCCGCCTTCGCGGGAATGACGGGATCTGGATTCCCGCCTGCGCGGGATTGACGGGCGATTCATAGTTTACCCGCCTCCACAACATCCCTCATTGCCACCTCGCCCCTCAATAACCTCCTCCATCAAGGCCTTCAAGCGCGAGGCCTGGATCCTCTACGCCGGGACGTTCATCAACCGGTTCGGCAGCTTCGTAATCGTCTTCCTCGTCCTATACCTGACGAGCAAGGGATATTCGGCCGAGGAGGCTGGTCTCACCGTCGGAGTGTACGGACTGGGTACGCTGCTCGCGTCGCTGATCGGCGGCCAGCTGGCCGACCATATCGGACGACGCAATACTATCGCCCTGTCCATGTTTTCGGCGGCTGTCGTCATGATGACCTTTCCGCTTGCCGAACGATTTGTAACCCTCGCCTGCCTGGCCGGCCTGGCAGGATTGACGTCCGAGCTCTACCGACCGGCCTCGGCCGCGCTGCTGACCGATCTCACGATTTCGGGCCAGCGCGTTCCGGCCTTCGCCACCTATCGGCTCGCCATCAACCTCGGCGCGGCTTTCGGTCCTGCTGTCGGCGGCTTTCTCGCGGGATATTCGTTCGTCTGGATCTTCGTTGGAGACGCCGTAACGTCCGCAGCCTTTGGCATCGTCGCCCTTACCGCGCTGCCGAAGGATCGACCCGCCGTCCACGCGACGGGCGTGAGCGGACTCCATTTCGGGCCCGTGCTGAAAGATCGCGGTTTCGTCCTCTTCCTCGTCGCCTCGCTTCTAGGCTCCACTCGTCTACATGCAGTGCAACTCCACCTTCGCACTGCAGATCAAGGCATATGGCTTTTCCGATGTCGTCTACGGTACCCTCATATCGCTCAACGGCCTTCTCGTACTCTTTTTCGAGCTGCCGATAACCTCCCTGACGCAGCGACCGAAGGCGTACTCGACGATGATGCTCGGTCTCGTAATGGTTGGGCTGGGATTTTTCACAACTGCTTATGCAATAACAATTTGGCTCCTTGCATTTGCGGTTGTGCTGTGGACACTCGGCGAGATCATTTTCGCACCGGTTGCTTCTGCATTCGTGGCCGATTCTGCACCCGATCAGCTGCGCGGGCGGTACCAGGGCGCGTGGGGCGTCACGTACGGACTGGGATTGGTTCTTGGCCCGACGCTGGGGACGTTTATCTTCTCCAGAAATCCGACGGCGTTGTGGATCTCCTGTCTGCTCGTCTCGTGTGCAGCTGCCGCACTACTTCTTATCATGCAGCGTCTAAAAGAGAACGAACAAGCTGATGAATAAGTCCATTGTAATCGTGTGCGTGGTCTCGATGACCATGAGCCTGGCCTGCCGAAAGACACCTGATTCGACCGGTGACGTTGCGAAGGAGGCGAGTGTGGACACGAGCTTCGTCCTCTTCGAATCCGATTCGTTGTACACCGCTTGGCCCGCAGCGGCGAGAACAAAAGACGGCGACATCCTCGTTCTGTACACGCAGACAGACGAACACATGGGACCCGACGGCCGCATCGTGGGGATCCGATCCTCGGATGAAGGGCTCAGCTTGGTCTAAGCCGTTTCTCGTCTACGACACGCCGCTCGACGAGCGTGAAGCGGGGATCACCGTGTTGCGCGACGGGCGCCTGGTCCTGCACCTCTGGTCGACACGGCATACCGAGCAATCGTACGGGGCGATGGCGCCCGGCTCGTATTTCGATGAGACGGTGTCGAAGTGGGTGGATCACGTCAATTCGAAAACCTATCAGGAATCTGCGGATCTGGAGGGCGGGCACGCCATGATGTCGTCGGATGGGGGAAGAACATGGAGCGATCCTGTCGATGGACCCGACTCCATTCACGGAGGCATCCAACTTGCTGATGGGTCGATTCTTGTCGCCTCGTATCGGCTGACCAGGGACTACGTGACCCTGAACAAGGCCGAGACGTGGGAGGGACCCTACCGGGAGATCGCCGACGTACACCCGCCGAACGCCGACAGCCTTCGGTTTGGTGAACCCAGCATCCTTCAGCTTCCGTCGGGACGCGTCATCATGATGATGCGCGTGACGCCGAAGCCGTATTCGGACAATGATCCGCGGAGCGTATTGTGGGAAACGTACAGTGACGACAACGGAAGACGTGGGTGGATCCCTACTCCGACGCCGCTATGGGGTTTCCCACCTCATCTGATGCTCCACGTGACGGCAGCGTGATCGTTGTCACCTACGGCTACCGGCGCCCGCCGTACGGCGAACGTGCGGCAGTGAGTGATGACGGGATCACGTGGCGGAAAGAGGACGAAATCGTTCTCCGAGACGACGCTCCGAACAAGGATCTGGGGTATCCGGCATCCGTCGAACTGAAGGACGGTAGCGGTTCTGACCGTCTACTACCAGTCGCATCCGAGCGACACGCTTCGTCCGCCTGAGGGACCCCCGCCTGATCGACACAAGCCGGATATCTGGGCTACGATATGGAGCATGCCGACGCAGTGAGACGACGGGTTTCCAGGCGACCTCACCCGGCGCTTGGCGTTCTTACCCAGATGTAGTTCGGACGGGCGAACAGGCTTTCGAAACCCAGTCTGACCGCGTTACTGTGTGACGGCGCGGGCTTGCCAAGCTTGGGTTGCGCCGTCTCCATCGTTACGAGGTCGCATCCGGCATCGGCGGCGTCGCGGATTCGCATTTCGATCAGCCTGCTCTGTGCGCCCTTTCCTCTAAATGCCTCGTCTGTCGTAGCGAAACCGAGCCATGCGCAGTGTCCCTTCTTGAACATGGCTGCACCAGCTACCGGCCTGTTGTTTTCGAAAGCCAGGTAGTGCGTCCAGTTCGGTCTCCCGACGGTTGCCGCCATCCAGGGCTCCAGGGACTCCGGCCATCCGAAATTCCAACAGACGAGACGTCCGTAAGAGCGTGCATCCTCCGTACCAATCCGGCGAACTTCCAGGGATGTCGTCGTAGTCGGTGGATCGGCAGTCGGTCTTACGAGTCGCATCCAGTTGTTGTAGTGCTTCAGCCCGAAGCGCTCCAGGGTTGACGAGAGAGTCTTGGGCTGGGCGACCGGTGAAAGCGGCACGAAGAACCGCGAAACGCCCCGCCTTTCATATTCCTGGATGAGCGCAATCGGTGCATCCGGCTCGGCATCTTTGCGAACGCCGAGGCCCAAAACACGATTTATTGCGAGTACATCGACAGAGCTGACGATCCCGATAAAGCCGTGCTCGCTGTCGAGGTAACGGATTCCGACCTCCTCGGCGACGTCTTGAGGAACTGCCTTGTACAGGTCCTCCCACGCAACCATTTCGCACGTCTCGAGACGGTGGATATCAAATGAGCTTAGTGACATCGGAACGAACCGTCCCTATTCGATTGTTCTCCTACCCGCGACCAGATACTCTTTGTATGCAGGAGATTAAGGCATTGACAACGCAAACCACAATGAGAATAGAGCCACCAGTCAGAACTGACCACGTTTACACGCAACACCTCGACGACGATCCCGACGAGATTTTCCCCCTTCTTTGCCCGGTCCGAGAGACGGAGTGGGTCCGAGGATGGGATCCGGAAACCGTGATCTCCGAATCGGGACTCGCAGAGATGGGATGCGTCTTTACAACCGTCGATGAGTTCGGTACGTCGACGTGGTTCGTTTCCGTCTACGATCGGGACGATCATCACATCGAATTCGTAAAGTTCACTCCCGGATACTTCGTAGTCTTGGTTTCAATTCGACTGCGATCGATCGAACCGGGGAGGACCGCTGCGGAGTGTCGTTACCAGTACACGGCGGTGGGACAGCGCAGGTCGTGATTTCGTGGCCGGATATACCGGGGCAAAGTATCTGGAATTCATGCGGGAGTGGGAATCCGAGTTAAACCACTTTCTGCGTACCGGTATGAAGCTTGATGAGTAGCCCCCTGCCAATCGACGCGACGTGGCGGATGTGCGTCCGTGCCACGTTTTCGATCGCCTTTTTCTCGTTGACCGCGGGAATCGTCCTCTGCCAGACTCCGCAAGACCGAATTCGTCTGAACCAAATAGGTTTCTATCCCGCCGGGCCGAAGCTGGCGATCGTCGTCGATGCAGGAGAAGGTCCATTCTACGTTACCACGCCTGATCAGGCGGATACCCTCTACACCGGACAGCTCTCGTCGGAACGAACATGGTTTGCTGCTTCGGCTCCCGTTCGAGGAGCCGATTTCTCATTATTCCGGGCGCCGGGCGAATATGTCGTCGTCGTACCGAGTCTGGGATCCTCTCATACGTTCCGAATCGATTCCGACGTGCACGGCGACGTTTCGCGTGCCTCGATGAAGGCGTTCTATTACCAGCGCGCTTCGATGGCGCTGGAGGAAGCGTTTGCAGGCAAATGGAAGCGCAACGAAGGCCACCCTGACACGGCCGTCTACGTACACCCATCGGCCGCAACGTCATTGCGGCCAAGGGGTACGTTGATCTCCGCGCCTCGCGGCTGGTATGATGCCGGTGACTACAACAAGTACGTCGTCAATTCGGGCATCACCGTCGGGACATTGCTGTCGCTCTATGAGGATTTCCCGGCGCATCTCGATACCCTGGATCTGAACATCCCGGAGACCGGGAACGGCCTTCCCGACATCCTCGATGAGATCCTCTGGAACGTTCGTTGGATGCTTGCGATGCAGGATCCCGACGACGGCGGCGTCTACCACAAACTGACGACCCCGTACTTCGAGCCATTCGTAATGCCCGAGAACGCAACAACGGTTCGGTTCGTCGTCATGAAGAGCACTGCAGCGGCCCTGGATTTTGCAGCCGTTACGGCTCAGTCCGCCCGCGTCTTCGGGGCCTTCGACGATGATGTGCCCGGCCTGGCCGATTCCTGTCTCGCCGCAGCTCTTGAGGCCTGGCGTTGGGCTCGCCAAAATCCGAAGGTGCCCTACGTACAGTCTGCGATCAACGTAGCTTTCGACCCCGACATCACCACGGGCGAGTACGCGGACTCGGATTTTCGCGACGAATTTGTGTGGGCCGCGACCGAGTTGTATGCGACGACCAGACAAGATTCGTTCCTGACGGCGGTCAACTTGTCTTATGCGGGATATGCCGGCGTTCCAACCTGGGCCAGTGTCGGGACGCTGGCTTTCTACACGCTGATCAGACTGCGTGACGAGTTGCAGGGAATCGGCGCCGATGCCGCCGAAGTTGCGAAGTCGATGATCGAGCGACTCGCTGAAAACAGGAGCGCGGGCGCCGAAAGCACTGCGTACCGGATCGTGATGGGCAAGTCGGGCAGTGATTTTCCCTGGGGCAGCAATTCGGGTGCCGCGAACCAGGCGATTGCGCTCATATACGGCTACCGGCTCACTGGCGAGCGACGCTACCTGGAACTCGCCCTGGCCAATCTCGACTATCTGCTCGGGCGGAATGCCACGTCGTATTCGTTCGTGACGGGCCAGGGTGACAAGACGCCTCGATTCCCACATCATCGCCAGTCAGAGGCGGATGGCGTCTCAGATCCGGTCCCGGGACTCCTGGTCGGAGGACCGACGGCCGGACCCCAAGACGGATGCAATTATCCGTCGAACTTTCTGGCCGAATCGTATTCCGACGAGGTGTGCTCCTACACGACGAATGAGATCGCCATCAACTGGAACGCGGCCTTTGCATACCTGGTGACCGCAATCGAGGCACTTGAAGATGAAGGCGCCTTCACGCCCGTCGGCATCGAATCGGCCGGAGTTCCGCAGAGCGACGCCTTAGGGATCCAATCCGTCTATCCGAATCCTTTCAGAGACAGAACGATCGTCTCGTTTGTCGTGGATCGACCACAACGGGTGCTTGTCACGTTGACGGACTTACTCGGACGCCGGCTTGGCGACCTGCTGGAAATCGACGCACGCGAAGGCCGTAACGAAGTCGCTTTTCCCGGGCTTCCGATTGCTCCGGGCGTCTACTTCGTTACGATTTCAGGATCAAATTTCAGTTCCAGCGCAAAGGTCGTTCAGGCTCACTAAGACTCGTGTCTTCTGGCATCCGCGTCGTATCTTCGCGGACCTACACCACGTCTTACTACCTCAATGCAAGTCCTTCGCCTCTCACTGGTGGGGTTGTTCGCCGCAACCTCACTGATTGCCTCTGCACAGCCGGCTTCCGTCGGCTCCGACGAAACCGGCCTGCCGTTCTTTAGCTGCTTCGCCATGCGGGACATTGGCGGGGGCGGGCAGAACTGGGAGTTCCTGCAGGATGAGCGAGGCCTGCTCTACGTGGCCAACAACTTCGGCGTCCTCGAGTATGATGGGGCCTCATGGCGTCTCATTCAAACGCCGCTGCGGAACGTAGTGCGATCGCTCGCGCTCGACGGCTCGGGTCGGATTTATGCCGGCAGCTTCGGCGAGATCGGTTACCTGGACCCGAACTCGGAGGGCGTCCTTGATTTCATATCTCTCGATAGGCTCCTCGACGAACCTTACCGGGACTTTACCGACGTGTGGACGATCCAAGTCATGTCGGAGAGCATCTATTTCCAGTCGCGTGAACGACTCATCCGCATGACGCCGCGGGTTCCAAACGCAGGCCCAAATAGAGAGGACTGGGACGTCAAGGTTTGGGAACCCAAGGAGACCATTCTGTGGACCTTCGATGTTGGGGGCGAGCTGTGGCTGCATCAGCGAGGTCTCGGACTCAGCCGGATGGTCGACGATTCGCTGGAATTCGTCGCTGGTACGGAAGTCTTCGCCAACGATCGCGTCCAAGTAATGCTTCCTCTTGCGTCTCGAGGAGAAGACGCACACGTGTTCATTGGGTTCACGACGGGTCCATATCTCTACGAGAACGGACGCGTAACACGCCTTGAGACGGATGCTTTCCAACGCATGCAGGAAAGTGTCGTGTACAAGGGGGCGGTATTGTCGGACGGATCGCTAGCCGTGGCAACGCTCACAGGCGGCTTGCTCTTCCTGGATGCGGCAGGGAAATACGCCGGAACGCTGACCACTGCGACCGGACTCTCGACAAACTCCATTACATCAGTTCTCGTTGACAGCAGGGGCATGCTGTGGGCGAGTCCTGAGAACTCGATTTGCCAGATCGAGACACCCTCGCCGCTGACCCGATTTGGTCCGTCTGAGGGTATAGAAGGTCTCGTTTCCAAGGTCGTTCGACATAAGGGGAGACTGTACGCGACGTCGACTCTCGGACTCACCTATTACGATCCCGCGAGTCACACCTTCAAGCCTATTAGCGGAATGGCTACAGGGAACCCGCAGGCGTTTGGAATGCTGGAGATGCAGGATCGACTGCTAGCCGCGACTTCCACGGGTGTGTATGAGGTGGAGGGAGAGCGTGTCATACAGATTCGACCATCCGTCGCGGGTTCCTTCGAGGCGCAATTCCTTCACCAGTCCAGGATGGACCCCAATCGCATGTTCGTGGCGGTGAGCGCCGGAGTCTATTCATTGTATCTGGACTCATCGGGGCGATGGATCGACGAGGGGCAGGTTGCCGGCGTCGATGACTACGTGACGCACATTGTTGAACCTCGACCGGGTGAAGTCTGGCTCGGACCTGTGACGGGCGGGGCCATCCGTCTTCGTTTCACTGACAAGTCCAATCGGCCTGCACGCATCGACCGATTCGGGAAGGAAGCCGGCCTGACCAATGATGGCGGCGTCTCGGTCTTTCTTGCCGCCGGTCGCGTCATATTTGCTCAGAACGAGGGTGTCTTCCTCTTCGACGATGCCACCAGTCGATTCCTTCCCGATCCCCTTCTCGGTAAAGTCGTCAGCGTCGGCGGCTCACAGGAAGAGTTCAAGGTGACCGAGGACTATGCGGGAAACATATGGACGAATTTCGGCGGCGAAAGCGCGGTCCTTCGGCCGAATGGAGACGGAACGTACCGGACGGAAAAAACACCGCTTCTCAGATTCGCCAACTCGCCCGCCACAGAGATCTATCCCGAGGAGTCAGGTGTCGTCTGGTTCGGAGGGAACGAGGTGCTCATCAGGTACGATCCGCGCGTCTTCAAAGACTACAGTAAGACGTACCCGACGCTCGTTCGCCGGGTGACACTGAATGAGGACTCGACGCTTTACGGAGGGGCGCCCGGGGTCAGTACCTCCGGATTCGAACTTGCCAGCGGACAGAATGCCCTTCGGTTCGAGTATGCAACGCCGAGCTACGAGGACCCGAGGTCGAATCGTTATCAGACGATGTTGGACGGATTCGACGAACACTGGTCCACCTGGACTTCTGAAGTCCGCCGAGATTACACGAACCTTCCTGCCGGCGAATACACCTTCCGCGTACATGCGAAAAACGTCTACGACCAGGAAAGTACGGAGGGCGCCTTCTCCTTTCACGTCGTTCCTGCCTGGTACGTATCGTGGTGGGCATGGCTCCTGTACGTCGTGGCCGGCGGCGGGGCCGTTGTCGGGCTTGTGCGAGTGAGAACGGAGCAACTGAAGAGAAGGAGCATGGAGCTGGAACATGTCGTCAACAGCCGAACGACCGAGTTGAAGGACAAGAACCTCGAGTTGGAGAAGCAGCGCGATGAACTCGAGCAAGCCTACGAAAACGTCGAACTCCTCAGCAAAGTGGGCCAGGATATTACGGCGCGTCTCTCGATCAAGGAGATCATCGACACGGTGTACGAAAACGTTAATGCTTTGATGGACGCGGCAGTCTTTGGCATCGGGATCTACAATCCGAAGACCGACCACATCGAAATGCCAGCGACCAAGGAAAACGGCGTGACACTGCCGGCCTTCTTCTTCCCCACCGACGATGAGTCGCGACCGGCCGTCTGGTCATTTAAGAACAGCGGCGAGGTATTCTTTAATGATTATGAAAAAGAGTACGCCGACTTCTTTGGGAAGGAACTGGTTGCCGCAGTCGAGGGGGAGAATCCTCAATCAATGATCTACCTCCCACTGATCAATAAGGGCAAGGCGGTTGGTGTAATAACGGCACAAAGTTTTAGAAAACAAGCATATACAGAATATCATCTGAACATTCTGCGTAACCTCGCAACGTATACAGCCATTGCCATAGACAATGCTGAGGCCTATCAGCGTCTCAACGCGACGCTCGGAGAGCTCAACGCGACTGTCCAGAATCTCAAAACGACGCAACAGCAGCTCGTGACGCAGGAAAAGCTTGCCTCACTTGGTTCACTAACTGCCGGTATCGCCCATGAGATCAAGAATCCGCTCAACTTTGTGAACAATTTCGCCGAGCTCGTTTCGGAAATGGCAAAAGAACTAGGTGAGGAGATCGCGGCCAACAAGGACCGGAAGATCCAGGAGGTCTTCGAAGAGTTGGACGAAATTCTTACCGGTCTGAAGATCAACGCAGCTCAGATCAAGAAACATGGGAAGCGCGCAGACGGCATCGTAAAGAACATGATGGAGCACGCCCAAGAGGGCGAGGGACAGCGATACGCGGTGGCCTTCAACGACTTGGTGGAGGAGTACGTCGGTTTGGCTCACCATGCTGTGACCGCCAAATCACCTGAACTCGATGTCGAGATTGTGCGATCCTATGACGCAGGCGTCGGGAGCGTGGAGCTCATGCCCCAGGAAATCGGCCGGGTCTTCCTCAATCTGCTGTCGAACGCGTTCGATGCCGTCGACGAACGGCGCGGAATGGCAGGGGCAGACTATCAGCCGACGGTTACAGTCTCAACGAAACGTCACGGCAACAGAGTAGAAGTGACGTTCTCCGACAACGGCCCGGGAATTCCAGACGCCGTTCGATCCAAGATCTTCGAACCGTTCTTTACTACCAAACCGACAGGCGGTGGTACGGGGCTGGGACTATCGCTCAGCTACGACATCATTGTGCAGGGGCATGGCGGCTCGCTGAACGTCGACAGCGTTCAAGGGCAGGGAGCATCCTTCTCGATCGGACTCCCCGTAAAGGCGCAACGCGGCGGTGTCGGTGAGCCGGTCACGGGCTTGTCGCCGCTTTAGAGAAGGCCCGATCGATGAGCGTGCACCAGATGTGGATAATCAGAATGTGCGCTTCCTGAATACGCGCCGTCGAACTGGAAGGCACGCAGATCTGATGGTCGGCGGGTAATGCATTGAGCTCGCTTCCGCCTGTCAATGCGATCGATCCAATCCCCGCAGATCGCGCGGCCGCCAATCCCCGCAGGACATTTTCCGACTGGCCGGAGGTGGTCAACCCAACGGCGACGTCGCCGGCCGTTGCGAGGGCTTCGACCTGCCTGGCGAAGACCTCGCTATAACCGAAGTCGTTGGCGATACAGGTCACGAGACTCGGGCTTCCAGGCAGGCTGACTGCCGCCGAGGGGCGGCCTTGTGAACTGGAAGCGTCCGACAAGCTCACCGACGAAATGGTCGGCCTGTGCCGCGCTCCCTCCGTTTCCGAACGCAAGGACCTTCCCTCCAGACATGAGGCAATCGATCAGGACGCGAGCCGTCGATTCGATCTCCCCATCCAGTCGATCACGGCAGAGTCGCGCAGTTTCCAGATGCGCGTCGAGCTGCGCGCGTACGATTTCGATCAATTCACTCACCGTTTGGTTTGTTCACATGGGGCATTGCCGCCATGAGCGCTGCGACGTCGCCGAGGCGGGCTCCAAGGGCGCAGGGAACGACACGAACGGCGAACACCGCCTGCGGAAGCGCCTCGCGCGCAAGTTCTTCCCGGAGCGGTCGAAGTATCCGCTCTCCCAGCACAGATGCCAGCTTACCCAAAACTACGAGTTGCGGATTGAACGCATCGACGAGGAGTGCTATGCCGCGACCGAGCCAGAATCCGACCTCCTCCGCGACCGAGAGAGCATCCGAATCGTCGGAAAGCAAGTCGTCGACGAATGACCGTACGGTCGACTTGATCGTCCCACTTGCCCGGAAATTTGCGTTGTGCCAGGCCGAGCATGGCTTCGCCTGAGGCAAGCCCTTCCCACGATCCCGATTTGAAAAAGCCAACCGGCCCTGACTCGAGCAGTCGCCAGTGACCCACCTCCCCGGCTGTATCGGAGGCGCCGCGCAGGATGGCGCCGTTTACGATGATACCGGCTCCAAGTCCGGTTCCGAAAGTAAGGAAAATCAGATGCTTAAGATCTGATACAGATCGTCCCGAGCCGAAATGAAATTCCGCCAGGGCACCGGCATTGCCGTCATGTTCCACGAAATTCGGTATCGCGGGGTAGCGCCGGCGTAGGTGGTCTGAAAGCCTCGTGTTGTGCCATCCGGGCAGGTGCGGGGGATTGAGTATTTCACCTTTTGCTATGCGAAGTGGACCTCCGATCGAGACCGATATGGCGTCGATCGTTCGTCTGCCCTGGCGCGCTTCCTCGATCTGCCGGTCGACCAGTTCCTCGATATCGGGAAACGTCGACAGGAACGGCAGCTCCGCGCGTGTGGGGATCTCGGCCCGCTGGAGGATGTCTCCGGCAGCCGTGCCTTCGACGACCGCCGTCTTCGAACCCCCAACATCCAGGCCGATTATGCTCATGACAGAAATTCCATTGCGCCAACTAATTGAATCTACTGAGCGCCCGGCATATTATGGCAGCGCTTGGAAACACATCTAATTCGATCATGAAAACGTCTCGCCGAGAATTTATTCAGCACGGGGGCATGGCCCTCTCAGGTCTCTACCTGGCATCTCATTTGCCGATCGGCAGGCCTTTTCGGATCCGGTCCGTCGGCAATCCGCTACGGGCTGTTCTTCGATTCAGAGCGTCTGCCGGCGCTGCAGAGCCGGTTCGTAACCGATCCGCTGTTCGCTGCTTTCCGAGAGAAACTGCAAGGACTCGATCGCGCGGTGGAGCGCAAGTTCCAGGCCGAGGAGGTCCGTTACAACGACCAACTGTACGACATTGCTCGGGTCGCGAACACCATACAGGACATGGCCTTTCTCTATGCGATGACTGGCGATGAGGATGCGGCGGAGCTCTCCAAGGAGTCGATTCGGACAATCATGAAGTTTCCCAAGTGGGACTACTTCCTGGAAGGCGGGACGCGGGTGTTCGGCCTCCAGCGCGCTCCGGCAAGTACGATCGCTGTGGCACTGGCTTGCGACTGGCTTGGTGACAAGGTGGACGAGGAGGAACGCAAGGATTGGATGACCGTCATGGGAGAGCGGGGATGCGAGGCGTGCTTTCTCGGTCTTTACGGGATGCGCTACAAAGACCGCGTGGAAGGCTGGTCTGTGGATACGACGAGCACCTATTTCGAGCACAGGCCGGGTGACATTATCGATCTTTCCAACTGGCCCACGATCCTCGACCGAACCAATCTAAAGGCTGTGCCTGCGTCGGCCCTGGCGATCGGCGCCGTCGCGTACGAGCGGGCATTCGGGCCAAGCGAGAAGTCAGATCGCTGGATCGAGCAGGCCGAATATTCCGTAGGGACCTTCAAGGATCTGTATGCCGTCGACGGATCGTATCCTGAGAATATCTCCTATGGCAACTATACCTCGGAGCACCTGACCCAGGCATCGATCATCCTGAAGCGGTTCGGTCACGCGAATCTGACCGACATTATCAACTGGCCCGGATTCGTCGATTTTATTGTGGGTATGACCATGCCTACGAACGATGATCCGCATGGCATCGTCAACTTTGGCGACGCGGGCGAAGGCATGATGTCGGCCGTTCCCTTCTGGATCGCGGATCATTTCGGCGACCGTCGGGGGCAATGGTTCGGCAAGAACATGCCGCGGGACCATGACATGTGGTCGGTTCTCTGGTACAAGCCCGAAATCGCAGAAGATGTGCCTCCTTCGGGTCCGACCCTGTATCACTCGGAGCTCGACTGGATGGTCATGAGAACCGGGTATACGCCCGAGGATCTCGTCGTGGCCATGCGCAGCGGCGGTCCGTCGAATCACGAACACGCCGATCGCAACAGCATCATCGTCAAGTGCTTCGGCGAGCCTCTCGTCGTCGATCCCTATCGTCCGCCCTACAGTTACTCCGATCCCTCGTGGATGCTGCGGACCACGGCCGGGCACA
This sequence comes from uncultured Bacteroidota bacterium, assembly GCA_963768715.1. GTDB lineage: Bacteria > Bacteroidota > Rhodothermia > Rhodothermales > DATKEJ01 > DATKEJ01. The sequence goes on along the minus strand of CAVYJC010000007.1, from coordinate 669,692 downwards.
GCAGTCTGCTGATCAATGGACATGGGCATCAGTATCACGACGGGTCCGAAGGCACCAATGCCTCGAAAGCCGTTGCGCGGATTGTCAGGGCCGAGGAACGAACCGGATACATCTACTGGAGCAGTGACGCGACGCCTGCGTACGGATTGGTCGATCCCGAAACGCAGTCTGTCGTCCGCACGGTTGTCGTACTCACCGAGCTGCCGGCGGTTATCGTAATGGACAAGGTCTTGCAAGGTGGGGACGGGGCGATATTGACCGCCAGACATTTTGCATTCAACGGAGATCAGAAGGCCGTTCTCCAAGCGAAGGACGGAACGTTCACGATCCGGCGGCCGGCAGCTTGGATAAGCGGAGCAGCCTGGTCGAAGGAGGGTGTTACCTGCAAGAGCGACATGCTGCCGATACCCGAGGAGCGCGCCGTCCAGCATCCGTTCGTCGACGTGATGACGATAGCCACGGCGGGGGATCCCTTGCTCGTCACCGTTCTGGTGCCGCACCGATCGGCTGGAGGCGGAACAGTCGCTTTCGAGACAAGCGGCGACAACGTCGTAAACGTGTCGATCGAAACGGAATCCGGAATGGTGCAGGTCAAGGTGCACGACTCCGGGCCTATTCCGGAGTTTGTCGTATCGTAACAACGTCTCGACGTCAGACGTCGAACAGCCTGCCGTCTTCGCCCGGGCCGGGCTACGACGGGCAAGCCAAGCACGAACGAAGCACCAAGCACCAAGCACCAAGCACTAACGAGTACCAAGTACCAAGTACCAAGTACCAAGTACAAGCACCAACCACAAATGCTGAAGAAAGTCACCACTGAAATCGTCTTTGCGATTGCGGGGATCAGCGGTTTGCTGAGTATTGCAGCGATGCTGACCTGGGGTCTGGCGACGATTCCCTTTGCGGTACTCGTCCACGGGTTGCTCATATGGACGCTTGTAAAGAGCGAGACGGAAGGATTTTTCAAAGGAAGGGGAATGCCGCGAGCCGGTGATCCGCCCCGTGAATTCCACCCGCTGCAGTCGTTCATACTCTTCGCGATTGCCCTCGCGCAGGTATCGGTGAGTGCGTACCTGGTTCTGACTCTCTGATTCGGGGGCATATTCATTGCCCGAAGGCGATTTGTTGAAACTCTGGAGGCCGCGCTCCGGTACACTTGGCCAACATCTGCCGCGCATCTCGCGTTACCCATTGTGACGCAGTCGCAGGCCGACGCACTGCGACGGCGAAAGAGAAACAGGAGTCATGAGCGAGGGAACGATTCGCCTCATTTCGGAAATCCGCCAGCGGCTTCGCCTCCTGGCGCGCCGGATGACTATCGGCAGACTCCTCTATGGTTCGGCTCTCTTTCTGGGAGTTGTCTGCGCAGGCCTTCTCATAGCCGTTGGACTGGAGGCCGTGTTCTGGATGGCCACCCTGCCTCGGACGATCCTCTTCTGGCTCGTTGTCTGTGCAGCGGCTCTCTCAGCCGTCCTGTTGCTGGCGCCGCCCCTGGCAAGTCTCATTGGGCTGCTGCCGGGACTCGACGACGAGACGATTGCTCGCGCGGTCGGCCGGCGTTTCCCGGAGGTTTCAGACCGTCTCCTCGACCTCCTGCAGCTCGCATCGGGCCAACGCAGCGCTGCCCCGGAACCCCTCGTCGAGGGCGCGGTCGTCCAATTGGGCAACTCAGTGGCGACGGTCGACTATCGACAGGTCGAGCAGTTTGAAGACTTCCGGCGAGCAAGCCGGGTCGCGAGATGGCCGCTTATCGGGCTCGCCGCTTTTGCGTTGATCGGGCCAGGCACGTTCGGATCGGCGGCGAAGCGATTGTTCAAGCCGGGAACGGTGTTTTTGCGACCCGCACCCTTCGAGATCATCGTTGCGCCTGGAGACGTTCGTCTCGTCAAGGGCGACTCCCTCTCAATCATGGCCCGGACTGAAGGTTCGCGAGGCCCCGACCTGATGACGCTCTCCATGAGGCGCGCGGGTGAGACGCGGACCGAGTCCGTTACCCTGAGAGCCGACAGTTCTGACACCTTTATATATCGTATCCCCAACGTGCGTGACGGATTTCAGTATTCCGTCGAGGCCGAAGACGTTTCCTCACCAACATATCGGGTCGACGTTTCCGGCCGGCCATTCGTGCGCACCATGCAGGTCACGTTGACGCCGCCGGCGTACACGGGCCTCTCGGTTCGTCGTCTCGCTCCCGACGTCGGAGACATCACGGCGCTTGCGGGATCACGTGTCGATGTCGAACTCGGTCTAGCGGGCGGCGGGATCGACGAAGGGGCCGTCGTCTTCGATGCTGCGCCGCCGGTTGCGTTGCGTCTCGACGGACAATCCGCGTCGGCGTCATTCAAAGCGATTCGAGACGATCGCTATCGGGTGGGTCTTACGTCGTCTTCGGGTATTGCCAACGAGAATCCGATTGAGTATCGAATCCGGATCATACACGATCAGAGACCCGCCATCTTCGTGCTCAACCCGTCACTCAACTCTGAGTTTGAGGACGATCTCGACGTCGCCGTATCCACCCGGATAACGGACGACTTCGGTTTTTCCGGCCTGTCGCTATTCTACCGATTGGCCGAAAGCCGCTTCGGGGAGCCACAAGACACGTTCACGGAGATCAAGCTTCCGTCGCCCGCTGCAAGAGAGCTTGACCAGCAGGTCGATTTCCAGTGGTCCCTTGACGATACCGGACTCGATCTCGTGCCGGGCGACGTGGTTACATTTTATCTCGAGGTTCGGGACAACGACGCGGTGTCGGGATTCAAGGCTGCGGCGAGCGGTCTGCACACGATCCGTTTCCCTTCGCTGACTGACCAGTTTGAGGCGATCGACGATCAGCAGGACGATGTCGAGCGTGCCCTCCAGGACTTGTTGCAGGATTCGGAGGAGATCAAGGACTCGTTCAAGGACCTCCGGGATGCGCTTCGCCGCGAACAGCAGGGTGACTGGGAGGATGAGAGGACCGTCGATCGGCTTAAGGAACAGCAAGCCGAGGTTGAGAAGCAGGTATCGGATCTCGCCGGGAAGATGGAGTCTCTCGTCGAGCAGATGTCCGACAACGAACTCCTTTCGCCGGAGACCCTCGATCGGTTCGAGGAGCTCAAGAGGGTGGTCAAGGAGATCAGTTCGCCCGAATTGCAGGAGGCACTGGAGCGGCTTCGACAGGCGATGAAGGATCTCGATTTGACGGAAATGCAGCGCTCGCTGGGCGACTTCGAGTTCAACGAGGATCAATTCAAGGAACGTATCGAAAGAGCTCTGGAGCTTTTCAAGCGGCTTCGCACGGAGCAGCAGCTCGAGGAGGCGGCGCGCCGTGCCGATGATTTGAGCAAACGTCAGGCCGAAATGGCAGAAAAGACCGGACAATTGTCGGAGGACCAGCCCGCGAAGGCGGACGAGCCGCTTCAGAAACAGCCGGAGCGAGAGGAGAAACAGGGAGAGCAGACTGAAGACGGCGCAAAATCCGACTCGTCCAATACGAAGCAGCAGCTAAACGAAGAGCCGGATGCGGAACAGCTCGCAACGGAACAGGAGCGCTCGGCCGAGGATATGGAGCGCCTCGAGGAGCTCATGGGTCAGATCGGAGAGCAAATGCAGGAGTTGTCGCCCGCTCCGACTGATCAGATGCAGCGCGTCCAGGAGCAGGTAAAGCAAGAGGATCTTCAAGGTAAAATGCGCCAGAACGCGGGTGAGCTCCGTAAAGGGGCGCTCTCCCGCGCCCAACAGTCCCAGCAGCAGATGCAGCAGAGCCTGGATGAGTTGTCTCAGCGTCTCTCGCAGATGCAGCAGCAGATGAGCGGCAAGCAGCTGGAAATGAATCTGGCGGCCCTTCGTCGCACGTTGGACGATGTGCTGACCCTTTCGCTCGAGGAAGAGGCGCTGCGTGACAACGTGAGTAGTCTGGCATCTCGAGAAGCCGGTCTGCGCGGCTACACGCAGCAGCAAGCCGAATTGATGGACGGCCTCAAGGTCGTCAGTGACACCCTCTCGCATCTCGCTCGATCTATTCCACAGATGTCGCGCCAGATTCAAACCCACGCCGGCTCGGCGTCCATGGATATGCAGCGCGCCGTTCAGGAAATGACAGAGCGACGTGGCCGGCAGGCAATCGGACTCCAGAAGAGCGCGATGACCAATCTGAACGATCTCGCCCTGCTGTTGTCGGAGCTCATGCAGAACATGCAGAACCAGCAGGGCGGCATGGCGGGCATGTCGACACAGCAGATGATGCAGCAGCTCCAACAGATGGCGGGTGAGCAGGGCCAGTTGAACGAGCAGATCCAGCAGTTCCTGAACGACATGCAGGGAACCCGACTCAGCCAGGACATGCAGGCAAGACTCCAGCAGATGGCCGCGCAGCAGGAAGCGCTGAAGAAGCAGCTGCAGCAAATGGGCGACCAGGCTCCCGGCGCCGCAGGGAAACTCTTGGGGGATTTGGAGCAGATCGCACGTCAGATGGAGGACACAATATCGGAAATGCGATCTAGCCAGGTCGATCGGAAGACGTACGAGCGACAGCAGCAGATTCTGACCCGATTGCTGAACGCACAGCGATCCATTCGGGAGCGTGGGAAGGAAAACAAACGTGAGAGTCGGACGGCCGAGGATATCGAGCGGGCGAGTCCCTCAGAGCTCACACCTGATGAAAGGGCGGAGCGGCTGCGGCGCGAATTGCTGCGTGCGCTCGAGGTCGGGTATTCGCCCGACTATGAAGAATTGATCCGGCGCTACTTCGAGGCACTGCAGCAGGAGGGCGACGACAAATGAATGCGAGCGGCGCCACACCGGTCAAGGTGACCAGAGAATCAATCTCCGACAAGGATGGAACGATCACCCGGGCGCTCGCGAGAGCGAGCTCGGGTGACGACGAGGCTTTCAGTGACGTCGTTCAGATGGCGTATGACGAGCTCTCAGCCCTTGCCAGGAGCTATTTACGTCGTGAGCGTGACGACCACACGCTTGACACGTGCGCGCTCGTACATGAGGCCTATGCTCGTCTGGTGGGGCAGAAAGGAGTCGTCTGGCAGAACCGTCGCCATTTTTACGGCATCGCTGCCCAGCACATGCGAAGAATATTGTGTGATTACGCGAGGCAGTACCGGGCGGAGAAACGAGGGGGTGGGTGCAAGCCGATTCGCCTCCACGGTCTGGAGGACCTGGTGGTTCAGGGCGGAGTTGGGGCACGTCTCGACGAGGTCCTAACCTTCGAGCAGATCCTCCGTAGGCTGGAAAGGCACGACACGGAGGCGCTGGAAATCGTACATTTACGTTGTATTCTAGGATTTAAGATGACGGAGATCTCACGGGAGACCGGCATTCCTATGCGCACCTTGAGCCGGAAGTGGCGGTGGGCAAAGGCTTGGCTGGTTGCGGAGTTGCTTGTCGTAGAAAGTCAACCCCCAATGTAGGATTTCCTCTCTTGACAAAGACTGGGGTGTTTTGTAACTCCCTTCTCATGCTAAAAGCGAAAAGTTTGCCTGCAAATCAAAGGCGAGCGACCAAGGTCATGCCAGGGTGCCAAGCACATCATTACGGTGTGGCCAATGGACAAGGCGACAGGAACTCCGCAGGTCGGGGTCATTTAGGACAAGTCGTAAGCGGGGCCGTTGACCAGCGGTCACCGGCTTATCATTTAAACCAACAGACGTGAGGTCAAATACAATGAGGCGTCTCGTTACAATGCTATCCGTATCCGTTTTTGCCTGCCTCCTCGTGCAGGCCCTCCCGGGTACGTCACTGGCGCAGTCAGGAAAGCTGGCTGGAACAGTGACAGATGGAGCGACAGGGGATCCCATTCCGGGAGCTACTGTCGTCCTGGAGGGAACTACGCAGGGGACCGCGACGGATGCGGCGGGAAGCTATTTTCTAATCGGCGTTCGGCCGGGCACGTACTCGGTCAGATTTTCTTTTGTCGGTTACTCGACAAAGACGATCGAAAACGTGCTCGTAACCTCCGACCGGACGAAGTCACTTGACGTGACGCTGGAGTCCGAGGTAGTCGAAGGTGCCGAGGTGGTCGTGGAAGCAGTTCGGCCGGTGGTCGACCAGAACCAGACCACGTCACGAACCCTGGTAACTTCCGAGGAAATCTCGAAAATGCCGGTACGTTCTCTCGAAGACGTGATCTCGAAGACAGCAAACTCCTTTAACGGATATCTCCGTGGGAGTCGGCAGTACGAAACCAAGACTGTTCTTGAGGGAGTTGACATCTCCGACGCTTGGTTTCAGACTTCGCGATCCGGCAACGGGGAATATGGCGGCAACACGTATCACAACACTAATAAGGCGAAGAAGGTCAACCCGAGTTCCTTTGACATCAACCCGGACGGCGTGTCCGAGGTGTCTGTCAACACCGGTGCGACCGAAGCCAAGTACACCACCGGAAGCGGTGGCGTCGTGACGGTCAGTCTTCGCGAAGATCGCGGACCGATCCACGGATCCGTCAGCGCGCGCGTAGGGCCGCAGACCAATCGGCCGGGTCCCGACTCGCTGGCGTTCTATCAGGAACCCGTAGATCACGGGTCGAACCTGCCGGAAGACACGAACGGTGATGGCATCGTCACGGGCGAAGAAAAGTATCTGGCGGTTAAGGCACAGGTGGCCGCATTGGCAGCCGCCGGCGATGCCGTCGCGCAGCGCCGACTGGCGAAGTACACCTGGACGCCAGACAAGTACAAAGCCGGCGAAGATCCCGAGTACGACTTTCGGGGCAGTCTTGGTGGCTCGATAACGGATGCATGGCATTTTTCGGCCAACATTCGGTTCCTCGAGAACCATGGTTACATGCCGAATGAGTTCAACCGGGCAATGAGTGGTCAGATCAAGTCGACCTATGAGATCTCCAAGAAGACGAGTCTCACGGCGGTTGGCCTGATTGAAGATCGCGGCCTCTGGGGCAGCTGGAACAACCGCTCCTTCCGCGACTTCTTCCGCTACAACCTCGAGTCGGTCGGTCAGAACGACGGCGGTAACTATATGGGATCGCTGAAGCTGACGCAGGTCATGAACGACCATTCATACCTGAATGTCCAGGCTTTCCGGACCTACTGGCGCGATCGCTACGGTTATCCGGATGACAACGGCAACGGTTTCGTCGACCAGGGTGAGAATGGCGATTTCATCGACTTCTTCAACTACACCGACTCAGACGGCAATGGAAGGCCGGATGTCGTCGACAAGTATGTTGACGTTGATGGTAACCACGACAAGATGTTCGAGCAGAACATTTCGGATTCGTTCTGCGACTCCGGTGTGTTCCTCCCGAACGGACTCCGGTATCGTCTTGCGTGCCCGGTTGTCTATTCAGAGGACACGAAAGTCGTCATGAATGGCATCAAAGCGGACTACGCCAATCAGATCAACACCAACCACTTCATTCAGGCTGGTGCTGAAGCCAAGCTCAGAACGATCGACTACAAAGAAGCCTATGGCGTTGACGGGATTGGATATACGCTCAATGGCGTCAAGGAGCCGTGGATTCCGAGTGACTGGAGCCGTAGCCCGAAAGAGTTCGGCGTCTACGCCTCGGACCGCATGGAGTATGCGGGTCTGATCGTCAATCTGGGCCTCCGGGTCGACCTCATCGACAGGAACACCGAGGAAGTCACCGACTATTTCTTCCCGTTCAAGCGGGATACGGTGGTGATCGACGGGATGTCCCTGGCGCGGAACTTCACGAGGCGAGGCAGTGCCACGTCCATGGATGTGTTTTTCAACCCGAGTATCGGTGTTTCGCATCCAATCGGTTCCAATGCGTCGATGTACTTCTCGTACAAGCGCGCGAGCCAGGAAGTGCCCTACCACAGGATGTACCAGAAGTATGGCGGGAATAGTTCCAATAGCCAGTTCTTCCAGTACACCGAGCCGAACATTAGTCCGATTGTGTCGGACAACTTCGAGCTCGGCATTCAGTGGGAGTTCAGCCCGGGCTGGGGTTTCGACGTCAACGCATACAGTCGCGCGGTTGACAACTTCAGCACGACATCCCTTAACGCTACACAGCGTGTACCGCAGGGTGAGTCCAGTTTGGGTATCCCCATCTACACATGGCTGACCGACTTCGGATATGCCGATTCCAGGGGACTCGAGCTCGTTCTTCGTAGGTCGCCAACGCAATTGGCGGAATGGCTCCGACTCGGGGTGACCGCTTCGTACACGTATGCGAGTGTCGAAGGCTCCGCCGGGGCCGGCCGCGACCAGAGCACGTTTATTGCTGCTGCTGCGGACGATCCGAAGACGAGTGTAGACGATACGAAGGATCTGCCGTTTGATAACACAGCGGACTTCAAGCACTATGCCCAGGACATCACCGGAAGCCGCGTGCTCGACTCGGGCTTCGACCGACGTCATCGCGGCGTGCTTAGACTCTCGGCTGTTTTCCCGTACGAGATCTCGCTCGGTCTGAATGGAACGATTGAAAGCGGTCTTCTCTATCCGAGGGCGATCATCGTCAACGAGCGTGATCGATCACTGCTCACCGGACCGACGAATTCTCAGTTCGATTTGCGTCTGGAGAAGGCGTTTGATTTCGATCAGCGATTCGGACTTGACGTCTTCGTCGACGTGACGAACGTATTCAACCACGACAACGTGGTCGCCTACGACAACGATCCGCAGAGTGGGTCGGACGTCATCTTCGAAAAGACCGGAGTACCGGGAAAGCGTCTTGTCGAATCGTACGCGGGTCAGGCTCTGTATGGACCGGCACGCAATGTGTTCTTCGGCACACGGGTCCGATTCTAAACACGGCCATGATGTCGACAAGTTTGAAAACGGTTTGAGGTTATCATAATGAAACGAACAAGAACCTTATATATGTGCCGCATTTTCGGCGTGTCGGTCGCGTTGCTCGTGTTTGGCGCGCTACCGGCAACCGCCCAGAAGGCGTCATCGGTCTTCACACAGAAGACCTTGTATAACGCCCCGGGCGATGGGTACATGGTTGGCGGCGAATACTGGCACACCGTGAAGCCGATGAATTCGGCCGAAACGAACGGGATTGAGGACCAATTAGCTAACCTCCATTATCTGCACTGGATCACAATGGGCCCGGACGGTACCGACTGGAGAGATCCGGTCGGCTTCTGGCCCGGCGGACACCAGATCGTTAGTAATGGACGCGATGGTTGGCGCATGATCTTCCCCGTCTTTGAGTCAGATGACTGGGCCACGTATGGATACACGGACGGAAACGTGATTCGCGACGGCGACCAAACGACCGATACGCACTTCATGTTCTCGTACTACACACCGAATCTGCAGGGAGCCGGCGACCCGACTCGCGACTATAAGCATGACGCCGCGTTTACCGACGCCTCGCGTTCGCATATGGTCTACGAAGCGGGCTGGCCGACGACGTCCGGGATCGACTTCAAGATCCGGGCACACCAGTACACGATCAACGAGCAAAACCTGAACGACTTCGTCGCTCTGGAAGTCACGATGACGAATACGGGTGTGGTCGACAGTAACGGTGACGGGACGCCCGAGGCTACGGATCATGCAATTGATGCCGTCGCATTGGGCTTCTACCCGATTGACGCCTGGATGTCTGTCGCTGTCAGGGAACTTGGCCGCAGGCATACAAACGACTTCGGGTTTGGTAGAACAGCCGGATACTATGCGACGCCCGACGCGTCAGGTCGTCCGATGGATATCCTGGCCTGGTACGGCAACGTTCCGCCGGATCGTACGGCCGGCAGGGCAACGCCCCCTCCGGGTACCCGCCTCTTCGGAGTGATGAGCTACAACGGATCCGAAAAAGGATACACGGACGTTTGGAACGGCTGGAGATGGGTTGGCGCCAAGCAGGGCTCATACGAGGACGGCGTGGATGGAACCTCGCCCGACAAGTTGACCCTCTTCGGTACGCATCCGGTTGGTGCAGGGACTCACCGCGGCTGGTACGGCTCGGCAATCGCTGAAGCTTCGCTGGTGAATGGTCGCGCGTCTGACAAGAGCTTCCACACGGCAACGGCCACGTGGTATGAGGACTATGGTAAAGAGTCGAACAACGACACCAAAGACCTGTCCCCGAACTCGGCCTTCTTCTCAGGCGGTACGCCGGATGACATGACGACATGGGTCGTCGGGAATCCCGATGCCCGTCCGAACGGCGACTACAAATATGCGTCCGAAGAAGTACCCCCCGGTATCGAACAACCCGTCTGGGAACCGATACTCAACCCCGGAGCAGCCGACGGATCGGACTTCTACGGCGCAACAGGGTACAACTTCGAGTATACCTTCGGGCAGGCGATTCTAAGCGGGATTGGCCCGTTCAGCCTGGACGTGGGCGAGTCCATGACGGTCCTCTGGGTTTGCGCAGGTGGATTCCGGGCGACCGGCCTGGTTGATGCACTGGACGCCGCCGAGTGGGCATGGAACAGAGATTGGGATATCTCTTCCGAGCTTCCGACGCCTCCGGCGCCGGATCTGACCGTGGAGAGCACAACCGCCGGTACGGCCAAGATCAGCTGGACCGATGTTTCGAGTATCGACTCGGACGTCGACGGCTACAAGGTCTGGCGCGCCTCGCAGTTCCAGCTGACCGATCGTCTCGAAAAGGGTTTCCGAGCACTGGACAACTATCAGCACGTTCAGGATGTCGGGGAGGATATTACCCCGTATCTCGATCCGGTTAACCCCTGGTTCGACGCGGAAAGTGAGTTCACACCAACGCAGGACAAATACCAGCCTGCTGAGTGGGGGACTTACGATCTGATTAAGAGAATTCCGAACTCGGACCTCTCTCAGTATCAGGGTGACGCCTCAGCTGGGTACGACTACTCGATTGAGGATCCGGACGCGATCACCGGCTTTACGTACTGGTACTATGTCTCGGCGTACAAGGAGGGATCGTTCTCCGGACCGTTTGGACCCATCGGGGTGAATCACATCGAATCATCCAACTTCAACCGCAACGGACGGAATACCCCGTCGGCTGCAGCTGGAGAGATCGGTCTGACGAGTCCGTGGTCAGGAACATACCCATATGCGACCAGGAACGAGCTGTTCCCGAGTGCGGTGTCCGAGCCGGTTCGCTACCAGAATCTCGGCGCGCCGTTTACGGTGACACCGCCGGTGGCGCCTGTAGGGGACGTTGCGAAGCTGATTACCGTCAATCCGAATCCGTACAAGGTGACGGGTTTGAATGACGTGCGAACGGATGCTTCGAGCCACAACATCGACTTCCTGAACACGCCGGCCGACTTCACGCTGACTATCCTCGACGTGTCTGGCCAGATCATCCTCCAAGAGGAGGTGACAGGCGCTATCGCCGGCAAGTACACATGGGATATGTTCTCGAAAGACGGCACAGAGGTGGCTAGTGGACTCTACATCTATCACGTAGAGTACAGTGGGGGAAGTGTGACCGGTCACTTCGCAATATTGCGATGACCCAAACAATCCCTAACGCAAACTCTACGAATGGAGATATGGTCATGAAGAAACTGTTTTTTCTAATATTCCTCCTTGCCATCGTGTCGGTGACCTCGTCAGAGGCCCAGCGAAAGGCAGGACGAAATGGTGGGGCTTTCCTCGAGATCGGTGTAGGTGCCCGTGAGATCGCACTCGGCTCGGCGACGACCGCCCTTTCGAACGATGCAAACCAGCACTTCTGGAACCCGGCCGGCACCGCGCTGACCAGCGACCGGACGTTCAGCGCTGCGTTTTCGTACAACCAGTGGATTGCCGATCTGAATCACGCGGCGGCAGCCGTGGGATTCAACGCCATTGGCGGAACCATTACCGTCGGCGCTCAGTCGCTTTCAGTGAAGGATATTCCAGCCAACCGGCAGAACGGTTACAGCGATCCAATTCTGCAAGGTCTTGTGACCGACAATGAAACGTCGGCTACGTACAACTATCAGGATGTCGCGATCGGTGTCACCTACGCCAAGTACGTCTTGGATCGGCTCAGCCTCGGTGGTACGTTCAACGTCATCAACGAGAGCATCGACGGCCAAAGTGCGGGTGCCATCGCATTCAACTTCGGCTCGATCTACGATGTCGGCGTCTACGGCTGGAAACTTGCCGCCAGAATCAACAATCTGGGTAGCAATCTTTCGTTCGAATTCCAGGACAACCCGCTTCCGCTGACGTTCGCGATCGGATCGACCATTAATCCGATCGATCAGGATAACGTTCGGGTCATGGTTGCCTTGGATGCGACGAAGGCGATGGACTCCCAGCAGGCGGTCTTCGGTGGAGGTGAGGTGTCGCTCTATGATATCCTCTTCCTCCGTGGTGGTTACAAGTTCAACTACACAGGGGCTTCGGACGCCGGAACTTCAACGCGTCCGTCCATCAACACGACGATCGAAGGCTTCTCGGCAGGTGCTGGTATCCAGTATGACATGTCGGGAATGAAGGTGGCGGTTGACTACTCGTATACGGACATGGATCTTCTGGATGCCGTGAACCGCATAACGCTTAAAGTCGGCAAGTAATCTCTGTCTGACATCACCTTGAGAAAGGGGCGGCCGGTTCCCGACATAGGTCGGGGACCGGATCCGCCCCCTTCTTTTACTGCCAACCCATGATCCACCTTTTGAGCCGCCCGTGATACGAATCTCTGAATCCAGCGGCGCGTGGTCTGCCTTCTGTGATCGGATCGTCAGGTTTCTCCAGGCGGATACCATCAACCTTGTCGTCGACGGGCAGATCGTGACCGGCTTTCGGAGTCCCGATTCGCCTGCTCTGTGGATTCGCGATCACTCCGACATCCTTCGAGGCGGCGTCTTCATGTGGGAAGATGTGAAGAGCGCCGTGGAGGCTTTCGCGTCTACGCAGGCGGCAAACGGAAGGGTGTATGACTTTGTGAATGTGACACCCTTGGGATTGCCGGGCGACCGCGAGAATTGGGAACGCTGGGTTCGTGTCCCCGTCGAAGCCGATGTGGAGTACCGGTTTGTGAACGCGGCCTGGCTCGCATGGCAGGCCACCTCCGACAACGATTGGATCGAGCACCTGCTCCCCAATCTCGAAATGGCGCTGCGCTATTCGATGTCACACCCCTGGCGATGGGACAGAGAACTAGGCCTCGTGAAGCGCGCTTTTACGATCGATACGTGGGACTTCGACTACACGGCGGGCCGGACCCCCTGGCTGAATTTCCAGATCACTGACGACACCTTCTGGGGTATTGCGCACGGAGACAACTCCGGGCTCTATAGGGCCGCACGGGTCCTCGCTCAGCTCTATGAACAGTTCGACTACGAAGAGAAGTCGCGCCATTGGTCCTCCGTCGCCGACGGATTGCGAAAACGGGCCAACGATCTGTTGTTCAACGGGCGCTTCTATCGCCACTTCCACAAATTGGTCCCCGTGACCATTCCCGGCGTCAACGAGGAGGAGCAGCTCAGCCTGTCGAATCCCATGGCGATTACCCGTGGACTCGCTACGCCCCAGATAGCCCGTGCCATTCTGGACGAGTACTATCGGCGGAGGCAGGAGGACGACTCCTTCGCCGAGTGGTATTCGATCAGCCCTCCGTTTCCGGATGGCATGTTCGGCGACGAGAAGCTGGTCGAAGGCGCTTACGTGAATGGTGGGGTCATGCCACTCGTGGGAGGCGAGTTAGCGCGAGCCGCTTTTGAGAACGGGCGAGAGGCCTATGGCCTTGAAATTCTTGAGCAGTACCGAAACATGATAGAAGAGTCGGGCGAAACCTATCTCTGGTATTTCCCCGACGGCCGACCCTCGACACTCGAGACAAGTACGAGCCCGGATGCCATGCCGACAGATGGCTGGGGCTCGTCGGCCATGCTCGACGCCTTTCTCGGAGGACTCTGCGGCATACAAGACGCTGGCAGCGGATTCAAAAGCGTCCGATGTGCCCCTCGCTGGATCGTGACCGGAGAGAAGAGAGCTACGGTCCGCGTATCCTATGCGGCGAGCAGGGCGCGCTTCGGTTACTCGTGGTCGCATGATGACGACCGCAGGAAAATCGAGATCGAGGTTGACGGTGATGCCTCCCACGTGGATCTACACCTAATGCTGCCGCCCCATGCCTTGGCAACGAGGGTTATCTGGGGAGGCGAGGAGCGAGGCTTCTCGAATCACATGGTCGATCGGAGCCGATATGTCGACGTACGCGGGCCGGTCAGCGATCACGTCCGTATTGTCATAGATTATGTAGATGGCTAATGCTCGGACCATCACGCTAACCAGGAGGCGGAAAGACGAGTCTTCCGCCTATCTTCTCCTGGCTCCGGTAATCCTCTTCTTCCTCGTATTTCAGTATTACCCGATTCTAAAAAGCATCGGGATAAGCTTTACGGAGTACGGCCTTCTCCTGAGAAAGACTCCTTTTGTCGGCCTCGACAATTACGTACGCCAGCTTCACGACCCGCTCTTCCTTTCGGCCCTCTGGAACACACTCCTCTTTGTGGCGGTCGCCGTGGTCGTCGGCGTCGCCCTGGCGCTTCTGCTGGCGGTGCTCGTCGAGTCAACCGAGCGCTGGGCCAAGTACTATCGCACCCTGTACTTTATCCCGGTCGTGACTTCTCTGCTCGCGACCTCGATGATCTGGCGCTGGCTCTACGCTTCGGATGGGCTGCTCAACTTCCTGCTTACATGGGTCGGACTGGAGCCACAGCCTTGGCTGCTGAGCGAACACCTTGCACTTCCGTCGCTCATCGGCATCACGGTGTGGAAAAACCTGGGCTTCGACCTTATCCTCTTTTCCGCGGCCATCCAGGCGATCCCCGGAGACTACTACGAAGCTTCGAGTCTCGACGGGGCTGGAAGAGTGCAGGATTTCTTTTATGTGACGCTGCCCCAACTCCGGCCAATCGTCCTGCTTGTCTCGATCACGGCGGTCATTCGGTCTTTTCAGGTATTCGCCATCGTGCTCGCCATCACGGCCGGCGGTCCCGTCAACTCGACGCGAACGATCGTGTATCATATTTACGAGCAAGGCATTCAATACGACGAAATGGGCTATGCGTCGGCCGCCGCCGTCATTCTCCTGATTATTGTATCAGTGCTGACGTGGGCGCAACTCAGGTTAGGAAAAGAAACGTAAGGCATTAAGAATTAATAATTAATGATTAATAATTAATAATTAGTAATTGGGACGACGGTCAGGCTCAATTAGCAATTAGCCAATGATGGAGGATGGATGTGAATCGAGATCAACGGAAGAAAATCACGAGACGAGGCTTTCTGGCTGCCTCCGGTAAGAGCACCCTTGCACTCGGTATGCTGGGAATGGGCGGAGGGTGGAGGCGACATCCCTGGCCTCCGGAGGACGGTCTGGATGACGATGTCTTCTGGGAGGTCGTCAGATCGCAATTTCCGCTGACGCATGAGCGCGCGTATTTCAATACCGGCGGCTTAGGGCCCGCGTCGTATCCCGTTCTGGACAAGGTGCAGCGCACCGTGATGGATCTCCAATACTGGTCGGAACATGGACACCACACCATAGATGAATCGCGGGAGGAAGTGGCGCAGTTCATCGGAGCGGCGCCCTACGAGATTGCGTTCATGCGCAACGCGACGGAAGGCAATTCGACGGTGGCATCGGGACTCAATCTTCGATCGGGTGACGAGGTGATTTTCGAATCGCACGCCCATCCAGGTGGATCTACACCATGGATGAGCCGGCAGAAGTCCCAGGGAATCAAGGTGCGGATCTTCGAGCCTGACCCCAATTCGGCCGATGGAAATCTGACCCGCATCAACGATCTCATCAACGATCGAACGCGCGTTATTCAGGTCAGCCACATCACCGCTCCGACAGGAATCCTTCTTCCCGTGGACGATATCGCGCGGCTTGCGCACGACAAAGGTATCTGGTTTCACATCGACGGCGCCCAGTCGGCCGGCCAGATTCCTGTCAATGTGCACGCCATCAATTGCGACTCGTACGCAACGAGCTGCCACAAATGGATGCTCGCGCCACATGGCACCGGCATCCTCTACATAAAGGCCGAGAGGCTCGACGAAGTGATGCCGACTGAAGTCGGTGCATACTCAGACGACGGGTACGAACTCCCGGATTCTTTTGCATACAATCCGACCGCCCAGCGCTACGAGCCCGGCACACGAGACTCGGCCTCCGTTCTCGGGATCCTCGAAGCGATCCGCTTCCTTAAACGCATCGGAATGGATCGGGTCGTGGAGCGTGGACACGGGCTGGCGGAATATCTCAGGGCCGGTCTTCGAGAGATTCCCGGTGTAACCGTGCTCACGCCCTCCGTTCCGGGGCTGTCGGCAGCAATGACCACATTCAAGACCGATTCCGTCGGTTATGATGACCTTAACAAGTTTCTTTCGGACCAGTACCACATGCGTCTCCGCATCGTCACCGAGAGAGGTTTGGATGCCATTAGAGTTTCCACGCACCTTTTCAACTTCCCGGAAGAATGCGACCGCGTGGTTGCAGGTACGAAGGCGGCACTAGGACTATTGCACTGAACGACAGAAGCGGAACGGTGAGCCTCCCCAACGTAGGTCTGAATTCAGCGGCGCGACGAATGGAAGTGGTGCGGGCATCCGTCGTGCATCTCGTCCTGCTACTCGGTGCGATCGTGATGGTGGGTCCGCTGCTCTGGATGATTCTGACGTCCTTCAAGACGGCGGCGGACGCTGAAGCCTTTTTCGATACCCCCCGCCAGCTGTGGGCAGTCGCGAAAAACATGCTTCCACATCCGTGGGTGCTGGAGAACTACGAGGCCGTGTTCAGGGAGCGTCCCATGCTCACTTATTATCTCAACTCGGCGTTCTATTCCGGGATGAAGATGATTCCCGCCCTCTTTTTTTGCTCACTGGCCGGATTTATTTTTGCAAAGCTGAAGTTTCGCGGCAACCGGTTGATCTTTGGGGCGATCATCGTCACGATGATGATCCCGTTCCAGATCAAGATGCTGACCCTCTATGAAATGATGGTCCGGTTCGGCTGGGTCGACACGTATTGGGCGGTGATCGTGGTCGGACTGATGGAGCCGTTCGGCATCTTTCTTTTCCGTCAGAGCATCGTAGGCATTCCCGACGACTTGATCGACGCTGCCAAGGTGGATGGCTGCGGTACGTTGCGAACGTATTTCAGCGTGATCGTTCCGAATATCCGTCCGGCGCTTGCCGCTTACGCCATCTTCCTGTTCATGTGGTCATGGAGCGACTTTCTCTGGCCGCTGATCGTCATCAACTCGGAAGCGCTCAAGCCTATTGAGGTCGGCATCCTCGGATTCTCGGACATCAACAATCCCGAGTACGTGAAGATGATGGCTGCATCTACCGTAGCGGTGCTCCCGATTATCGGATTCTTCCTGCTGATGCAGCGACAGTTTATTAAGGGAGTAACGACTGACGGGACTAAAAGGCTGAGGTCATCCCCGCGGAGGCGGGGATCCAGAAGATTTGAATTCAGAAATCAGAATTGAAGTGGAATGGGGCCGAGTCGCCGCATACGTCATCCCCGTGGGGGCGGGGATCCAGAAGATTTGAACGAACTACCCTCTGCCCGCAGGCGGGTGACAACGCCTGCGGCGGGTCTCGAAACATTCGTATCCAGATTGGATTCCCGCCCAGGCTTCGCATGGCTTCGCCGGATCTTCGACCTTCGCGGGAATAGCAGAGCAGGTGCACCCGATGCCGAACCCCGGACCCAGGACACCGGGCCTCAAATGGTCTCCTACCTTCGCAGGACGGACTGCGTCCGAGTACCTCTTCTGATCCTTACTCTGATTCTGGTGGCGATTCTTGCCGGATGCGGATCGCACGAGCAGTCGTCCGATGGCCGAATCCCGATCCGGATCTTCCTCATGTTTCTCAGCCCAAAAGAGTCGGACTACTACGCCTGGGCGGAAAAGACGTTTGAAGAGCGAAACCCCGCCCTCGACGTGCAAATCATGCATTTCCCCGGGGCGTCGCTCAAGGACTTCGAGGTAAAGCTGCGACTGATGTTCGCCAGCCACCAGGCTCCCGACATCGTACCCGTAGCGGAGGCCCTTGCTGCGAAATTTGCTCGGAAGGGGTTGCTGGCCAGGTGTCCGCCCTACATCAAGAAAATGGTCGATGAGAACAGCCTCAACGAATTCGTCCGCCAGTCGGGGTACGTCGACGGCACCTGCTATGGGATCGCCAACAACGCGGCGTGGACGGTCATGTTCTATAACAAGAAGCTGTTTCGCGAGGTGGGCCTGGATCCTGATCGACCACCAAGGACCTGGGACGAGTTGCTCGACTATGCCGATCGCCTCACGGTTCGCGATGCGTCGGGTGAACCGACGCGCGCGGGTTTCTTCATACGGAAGACCGGTGTCATTCCGGGGATTGCGGGTAAGTGGCTGACCTTCCTCTACTCGGCGGGAGGTCACCCGTTCACGCCCGACGGCAAGAGGGCGGCATTCAACTCTCCGGAAGGACGAGAAGCACTGGGATTCTACAAGACGATCCTCGATAGAAAGATCGATTCGATTCGTCTCGACGGAGACGAGCAGGGTTTTGGCCAGGAAAAGGTCGCCATCTTCTTCAGGGAATCGTACATGACCAGATTCCTCGCTGAACACTATCCGAACGTGGAGTATGGTCTAGCCCCCATTCCTCGGAAGAAATTCTCGCTCTCGGACGGCGCCAGCTATGTCCTGACGGTGAACGCCGAGTCGCAGGACAGAGAGGCGGCATGGCGCTTTGTACAGTTTCTCATGAGTGACGAGGCCTACGCGAGGATGATGGATTCGGGTGGAACAACTCCCACTATAAAGTCCATTGCCACGCTCCCGAAGTATGCTCAGGACCCGCTCGTCCAGACGTTTCTGGAGCAGCCCGTGGCACCAACGAACACCGGACCCGGAATGGACCGGGCCCTCGAGACCCTCGGCGCCTACATCGAACGCTTCTGCTATGGACACCTCACAATCGATGAAACGCTCGAGCGTGCGGAAAAGGATATCAACGCCCTGCTGGATCGACTCAACAAAGGGCGTTGACGCGGCACCTGAATGGCCACGACGCCCATCCGTTCAACGTAAACGCGCGCCAAAATTGAAGTCCCGGCAAATCCCGACGACGTGAGGTTCCACCTGATAGCGGACGAGTGGGACTGTCCGTACCTTAAAGCCCTTTTGTTCAACCCGTTCGGAAACGAGACGGTTGGACGCAAGAAGCATCCATAGAATCGCGAGCGGCTTGAATGCCGGAGGTAAGTTCATGAGAAAACTAGAGATAGGCGTAGTGACCGATGAGATATCCAGGGATATCCGGGAATCTTTGTCGCTGTGCCGGCAGTGGGGGATCGGAATGCTGGAGTTGAGGGAAGGATCCACTGCCCGTTTTCCCAACTTTACACCGGAGGAACTGCGACTCGTCGATGAAGCCCGCGCCTCCGGATCCCGCATCACGGCGGTGTCACCCGGCATTCTGAAGACACATGCAGATAACCGATCGGTGATTCGAGACGAACTCGAAAACGTTTTGCCCAAGACGATCGATCTTGCGCTCCGCCTGGACTGTCCTCTCATCATCGTGTTCGGATGTGAGCGCTACGACGGTGAGTCTGATGAAAATCGAACGCTGGCCATGCGTGCTTTTGAGCAGGCAGCGGAACGTGCTGCGGCGGACGGTCTGACGATCGCCATCGAGAACGAACCCAACTTCTGGGTAGATCGGCCCGCCGACGAAGCGGCGATGCTCGCCGAAATCGGACATCCGAATCTGAAGGCAAACTGGGATCCAGCGAACTCCCATTGGGGAGGTTACCTGCCCGACCGAGCGGGATTCGAAGCGCTGGCGCCTTACATCGTGAACGTCCACGTGAAGGATTTCACGCCTGATGATCCCGACGTTCCCTGGCGACCTGTCGGAAAAGGCAGTACCCCATGGACGGATTACCTGCCGTGGGTATCCGATGACACCGACGTCGATCACGTTACGATCGAAACGCACGCAACGCCCCTCATCGAAAACACGCGGGAGAGCCTGTGGGCGTTGCGGAAAATGTTGGGAAACGGTAGGGGCGAATGATCATTCGCGCCAACAATCACAACCCGTATAACGACAGGCGATAAGGGCGAATCATTGTTCGCCCCAACAATCAATAGACATGGACAAAACAACATACAAGATCGGGATCGTCGGCCTCGGAGGTCACGGAGGATCCATACAGCGTTCGGCCGAAGCCTGCGATGCAATCGAAGTTGCGATCGTGTGCGACACGAATCCGGAAGAGGTGGCCAAATCGACCAAGCGCTTCGGCTGCGAGGGTGTCACCGATTACGCCGAGCTGCTTCGTTTCGAAGGACTCGATGCGGTCGTCCTCGTGACGCCGAATCACCTCCATCTCGAGCAGTCGCTCGCTGCCTTCGATCGCGGGCTCAACGTGTTCGTCGAGAAACCAATTGCCAACAACGTAGAAGACGGCGTTGCCATACTGCAGGCGGCTCGGAGTGCCGGCGTGAAGCTGGTCGTGGGCCACAACATGAGCTACTCCAGCGCCTATTGGCGGATGCGTGAGCTCGTCGGGAGACGGAAAGCTTGGCGACATTATTTCGACAGAGATCCATTTTTCGGCGGACAACACACGGTGGATGCCGAAGTCCGTCTGGCGGCTGCGCCCGGATCTGTGCCCACTCCTTCCTGTCATGCAACTTGGCATTCACGGAATCGACCTCATGCAGTCATTGCTCGGTCCGATCAAGGAAGTCTCGGCAATGGGTGGGTCGTATACCACGGAGCCGGGAGTCATCGACGGACTCGTGGCTGCGATGCGCTTTGCGAACGGCAGACTTGGCACGATCGTATCGAACTATTGCACGCAGGTGGATTTCAGCTTCCGTCTTTCGGGCACGGAAGCAACGATTTCTTCGACACCGCACCGGGGTTGGTACCGCAAGAATGTCGATGTGAACAGCCAGGGTGAAGGACCCAGAGAAGAATTTGATTTCCGGGACAGTGACGGCGAGAGCTATCTCCTTCAGATGGAGGCATTTGCCGACGTACTGGCCGGCAAAGAGTTCACGGGGGCAACCGTCGGAGATGCCATCAGCGCTCTCGCCGTGGTGGAGGCGCTCCACGAGTCGGTCAAGACCGGTGGTCCGGTTCGCGTCGCCGCGATCGGCGAGCTCGTCTGACACGGAGAAACACTCATGACTACATACCATGTCATTCCGCACTCCCACTGGGATCGAGAATGGTACATGACCTTCGACGAGTTCCGGGCGATGCTCGTCCACATGATCGACGACCTGCTCGAGATTATCGATAGGGATCCTGCCTACAAGAGTTTTCTACTGGACGGGCAGACATCGGTTATCGATGACTATCTCGAGGTAAAGCCCGAGATGGCCGGGAAAACTGGCGGCCCTTGTCGAGGCCGGACGCCTTTTCGTGGGTCCGTGGTACGTTCTTCCCGATTCGTTTCTGGTCAGCGGCGAAGCCATCATCCGAAATCTACTGATTGGGACATCGGCCGCTGGGTCACTCGGCGCGCACGACTTCACCGGGTATATCCCAGACTCGTTTGGGCACACGGCTCAGATCCCACAGATTCTACGGGGATTCGGAATCGACACGGCGATTGCGTGGAGGGGATTCGGTGGTGAACCCGGCCAGGAAGGATCGGAGTATCGGTGGACGGCCCCGGACGGGAGCTGGGTCCTGATGGAACACCTCCATTCCGGAGGATAC
The DNA here is from genome assembly GCA_963768715.1 of uncultured Bacteroidota bacterium. Taxonomy (GTDB): domain Bacteria; phylum Bacteroidota; class Rhodothermia; order Rhodothermales; family DATKEJ01; genus DATKEJ01. The sequence continues at coordinate 648,062 of CAVYJC010000007.1, read as the reverse complement.
AGTGAGGCCTATTTCCCAACCTCTGAAGAAGCGGATGTTATCGAGCGATTCGAAGCAGTCCGTAAGAAGGTCGATCCGCGTGCTACGACGTCCGAGCGCCTTCTTCTGAGCGGTGGCGATCATCACTGGCCGTCGGCGGCTCTTCCTGACGCACTTGACTTGCTGAATCGACGGCTGAACCCTGAGGCCCGTGTCAGTCATTCGAATCTGGCTGCTTTCTTTCGTGATCTCAAGGCGGATGTCGACATCGACAGCCTGCCGGTCGTCGATGGCGAGATGCGATTCGGATATCGCTGGGCCTTCAATGTTACCGGCGGCGTGTATTCGGCGCGAACCTACATCAAGCAGGCAAACGCCCGCTGCCAGCGTTTGATTGAACGCTACCTGGAGCCGCTGAACGCCCTCGTCGTGGCCGGCGGGGGCGCGTCGCAGCGCGCACTGCTCAGGCAGGCGTGGAAGACGCTGCTGCAAAATCACCCACACGATTCTATCTGTGGATGCTCGATCGATCCCGTCCATCGAGAGATGATGACCCGGTTTGAGAAGGTCAAGAATCTCGGGAATGCCTTCGAACGCTTTGTATGGCTCTCGCTCGTGTCAGACCTCGAAGGTGAGTCGGGCGACGATCAGACGATCGTCGTTTTCAATTCGACCTCTGGGACTCGCAGCGAAGTCGCTGAGTGCGATATCGATTTCTACCGTCAGGACATCGTTGTGGGACTGAATCCCGATGTCGTTGTGGAGCCTGCGAAGCCCCCGGTCGAGGGCTTCCGACTGGAGGATTCGGATGGAAATAGAGTGCCCTTCGAGGTCCTTGAGCGGGGCGATCATTACGGCATCTCACATACCCGGTACAACTATCCCTCTCAGTATATGGCCGAGCGTTTTCGGGTAGCCGTGAAAGTGGATGATGTACCGCCGCTCGGATTCAAAACCCTCCGCATCATTCGTCAGGACGGATTCGACCTGCCTTCCTCCAGTCCCTTTCAGACGGGCGATGGCTACATTCAGAATGAGCATGTTCGCGTCGAAGCGGATGAGCGAGGGAGGATTTTGGTGACCGATATAGAGACGGGCATGCGCTACGGTCCGCTCGGCGTTCTCGAAGACGGTGGGGCGGCCGGCGATGAGTACAACTACTCACCGCCGCGAAACGATACAGTGCTGCACTCTGATCAAGCCGTGCATCAGGTTGAGATTCGGAGCACTCGCCTCACGGCTGAAATCTCGGATCTCAGGAGTCTTCGAGGTCCCACTGCAATTCGAGGAGGCCGGCCATCGTCGCTCTGACGAGAGGACGACCCTTCCTTTTACGACGACGGTCAGCCTTCAGCCGGGAAGCAAGCTCGTTCGCTTTCGAACGGAGCTCGACAATCAGGCGCGCGATCATCGCCTGCGCGTTGTGTTCGAAACGGGATGCGACACGAATACCCATTTCGCCGAAAGTGCGTTCGCCGTGGTGGAGCGTCAGCAGAAGCAGTACAACCCGGCCGACTTCTGGATCGAAGTGCCGGCGGCAGTATCCTGTATGCAACGCTTTGTAACTGTTGAGGATAAAGATCGTGGTGCTACCGTCGTTGCGGCCGGGCTTCCCGAATACGAATTGGTGTACGATTCCGGAGGTCGGATTGCACTCACGCTACTGCGGTGCGTCGGTCAGCTCTCGCGCGGCGATTTGAGCATGCGCCCGTCTGGCCAGTCAGGTTGGCACAACGAAACGCCTGACGCGCAGTGTCCGGGTATGCACGTGTTCGAATATGCGTTCCTCCCGCACCAGGCACCTTGGATCGATCAGGCGCCTGTCCTGCTTTCCGAAGTGGCCTGCTTCACCGAGCCGCTCATGTTTAAGAACCTCAGGGCAAAGGACGAGACACTCGACGGGAAATTCCTGGCGAAGGTCACACCGGCCGCTCTTGTGGTGTCTGCTGCGAAAGAGTCGGAGGATGGTGACGGGCTCGTCATCCGTGTTTCAAATCCGACGCCGTCACATGTCAACGGCGAGCTGAAACTGGGCTGGCGTCCGAAAGAGGCCCACAGTGCTCGTGTCGATGAAACACCCGAGGGTCCCGCTGCGTTGTCGGAGGACGGAACAATCAGGTCCAGCTGGCCCCCCTTCGCAGTCAGAACGTTCAGATTCAGATAGGCCGATTGCGCCCGAACTCTACGAAACTTTCATTTGTGGGTAGTGGCTCTAAGCGCCGCTGTCAATAGTTTGCTTGCCCCCAACACACCACGCTGCATTCCGGGTTTTCGAGAAGCAAAAATTCACTCCATAACCCTGCGTGCCGAAAACAATCTATAGTCAACCATGAGCAATTTGGATTACGCAGCCAGATATCCCGTTTCGGACGAGAGCGTTGCCTTCTTTCGAGACAACGGATACGTTCGTTTCAACAACGTGCTGGGTCCCAAAGAGATCGAGTCGCTCCGCACAGCGTTGACCGAAGCGATGGACCACCGGCAGGGTTTTGTGCGTGACCTCGCGAAATCAGATGAGTCAGAGGAGGCCGACAAGATTCTCCAGATGGTCAATCTCTGGGAGCATTTTGATGCGATCAAGGCCTATGCAATGAGCACGCGTCTCGCAGAGATGGCCCGCCGGCTCACCGGCAGCCCCACCGTTCGACTCTTCCACGACCAGGCACTTGTGAAGAAGCCCGGACCCAGCGCTGCATCACCATGGCATCAGGACCAGCCGTACTGGCCGTCCAAGGAGCCGGGGATGATTTCCTGCTGGATGGCACTCGACAACGTCACGGTCGAAAAGGGATGCATGCAGTTTATCCCGGGCTCCCACAAGTGGGGCGAGTTTACTCCCATGTCTTTCACCGGCGAGGGGCCGACGGTCGACGAGCTGCTTTCGGATGAGCAGAAAGCCGAGTGGAATCCCGTGGCCGTCGAGCTTCAGGCGGGCGATTGTACCTGGCACCACGGCTTGACGTGGCACTACACGAATCCGAACACGACGAACGAGATCCGGCGCGCGCTCGTTACGATCTATATCCCCGAAGGCATTAACTATGCCGCTGAGGATAAGATGGAGCACGTGCTTTCGCCAACGATTACGAGCAAGAAGGGCGAGCCGCTGCGCGGGACCGCATTCCCAGTGTTAGGCTAGCATGATCGACCTTTCAGATAGTCCGACCCTGCAGGACGTCCGGCGAAAGGCGGAGCGTTTCTGGGAGCTCTCGGCGCAGAAAATCCTCGCCGTCGACCGCGAGTTTGATCATGCGCAGGGAGCGCCCGTCTACACCGTGGCCGGCAAATACGCGGTCCGCGGCTGGACCGAGTGGACGCAGGGATTCGAAATCGGGTCTGCCATACTCCAGTTTGACGCTACCGATGACCGCGACTTCCTCGAACTGGGTCGCGACCGCACCCAGACGCGTATGGCCTCGCACGTCACCAATACGGGTGTTCACGATCACGGCTTCAACAATGTGAGCACGTACGGGGCTCTTTTGCGCCTGATGGACGAGGGACGGATTGATCAGAACCGATGGGAGCGTTCCTTTTACGAGCTGGCGCTCAAGGCTTCGGGAGCGGTGCAGGCCGCCCGCTGGACCGCGATAAGTCCGACTGAAGGCTACGTCCATTCATTCAATGGTCCGCACTCCCTGTTCTCCGATACGATACGGTCGATGCGGGTGCTGGCTCTGGCCCATCAGCTCGGACAGGTTCTCAAAGGAGAGAGCGATGTCTCGATTTCGCTTCTGGACCGGCTTGTTCAACACGCACGCACGACGGCGAGATACAATGTCTATTACGGCGAGGGGCGCGACGGCTACGATGTCAGGGGCCGTGTGGCGCATGAGAGCATCTTCAACACCCGTAATGGCACATACAGGTGCCCGAGCACACAGCAGGGATATTCGGCGTTCACGACCTGGACCCGGGGCCTGGCATGGATCATGTGCGGCTACGCCGAGCTTCTCGAATTCCTTCCGTCGGTCCCTGATAGCGAGTTGGACTTACTCGGGGGGCGTGAGGATATCAAGGCGATGATGCTTGCGGCAGCCAAAGCGTCGTGTGACTACTACATTGAGAGTTCTCCGACTTGCGGTATTCCGTATTGGGACACAGGGGCGCCCGGGCTATGCGAGATGGAGGGCTACGCCGGCCGTCCCGCCGATCCTTTTAACGGCCTCGAGCCGGTCGACAGCTCGGCAGCCTGCATCGCGGCGCAGGGTTTGCTGCGCCTCGGCCATCATCTCGGGAGTTCCGGGGATGGCGAGCGTTACTGGCGGGCAGGTCTCCGAGTAATCGACACGCTTCTTCAGGAACCGTATCTGAGCACCGACCCCGATCATCAAGGCCTAATCCTGCACGCCGTCTACCACTGGCCAAATCGCTGGGATTACGTTCCCGCGGGCGAAACGACGGCCTGCGGCGAGGCAACAATGTGGGGTGACTATCATGCGCGGGAAGCGCTGGTTTACCTTCAGCGGGTTGCCGACAGTGAGCCCTACCTCAAATTCTATTTATAGAGACACGCTATGACCATCGCAGATCTTAGGGACATCGAGGGACGAGTATATCCAGCCAAGCGCCGAACGAGAAATGTGGTGGGGGGCGCCTCTCCAATCCAATGCGAACACTTCAGTCTCGGGTATGTCGAGCTTGAACCTGAGGGCGGGCAGGTGCCGTGGCACAACCAGGATCAGGAGGAAGTCTACCTTATTCTCGAGGGGACCGGGGAAATGTGTCTCGGCGATGAAAAGTGGACGGTGATCGCAGGCCAGGCCGTGTTCATTCCTCCGCAAGTGTTCCACCAGCTCACCAATACGGGTGATGAGCCCATGGTGATGATATACTGCTACGGACCCGCCGGAGACGTTGCGCACTGGCGCCAGGAGTTGGCCGGCACGCTCCCGAAGGCCGGTATTGACGTTCCGGCTCTTCCAGCGGGAGCATGGCCGCAGTGTACCGAGGCGCCAAAATGATTATTCGCCCCAACAGTGCACAAACATTATGAAAACTGAAATCGGCGTCATCCTGAACGGCGTAACTGGAAGGATGGGGACCAACCAGCACCTCATCCGATCCATCCTCGCTATCATCGATCAGGGAGGCGTTCGTCTTTCTGACGGAAGAACCATCCTTCCACGACCCGTCCTCGTTGGCCGCAACGAAAATAAACTCAAAGGTTTATCCGAAAGGGCGCATGGCGCTCAGTGGACGACGGATATCGATGAGGCGCTTAGCGATTCATCGAATACGATCTACTTTGACGCGCAAACCACAGGAAGACGGGTCGGGGCTGTTAAGAAGGCGATTTCCGCAGGTAAACACGTCTACTGTGAGAAACCGACAGCTCTCGACACCGACGCAGCATACGATCTCTATCGTGTCGCGAAGGAAGCCGGAATAAAGCATGGCGTGGTTCAGGACAAGCTCTGGCTTCCGGGGATGCTGAAGCTGCAGTCGCTCATCGACGATGGATTCTTCGGTCGCGTTCTTTCAGTCAGGGGTGAATTCGGCTACTGGGTCTTCGAGGGTGACCGGCAGCCTGCTCAACGTCCTTCATGGAACTACCGGAAGGAGGATGGCGGAGGAATTATTTCCGACATGCTGTGCCATTGGCGTTACGTACTTGACAACATCTTCGGGAACGTGCAGGCGGTATCCTGTCTGGGTGCGACGCACATTCCGGAGAGGTGGGATGAGGAAGGACAGCGTTATGAGTGCACTGCTGACGACAGTGCCTACGCGACGTTCAAGCTCGACGGCGGCGTGGTCGCGCACTTTAACTCATCGTGGACCGTTCGAGTCAGACGTGACGACTTGCTGACGCTGCAGGTTGACGGGACGGAGGGAAGTGCCGTCGCAGGTCTGCGGGATTGCTGGATCCAGACCTACGCCGATACGCCACGTCCGGTGTGGAACCCCGACATCCCCAATCCGATCGACTTTCGAGCCGGTTGGGAACCCTACCGTTCGGAAGAGAAGTTCGATAACGCGTTCAAATGCCAGTGGGAGCTCTTCCTGAAGCATGTTGTTGCAGACGAGCCGTTTAAGTATGATCTGCTTGAAGGGGCAAAAGGAGTCCAGTTGGCGGAACTCGGAATCGAATCGTGGGAAGCCGGCTGCTGGCTGCCGATCCCAGACTTGAAGCGCATCGACGTTCCGGTTTAACGAAGCGAGTTGGTCGTCTTGGATAGAATCGCACTCATAACTGGTGGAGCGAGAGGGATCGGACTCGGAATCTCCGAGTCGCTCGCGAAGGAGGGATTCCATCTCGCGCTTTCCGGTCGGAAGGCTTCGTCCGAGGTGTCTGAGGCGCTCGATGGACTCAGGCGACACGGCGTGGAGGTGCTCTATGTTCGGAGTGACGTGTCATCGGAGGAGATCGTAGGCGGCTGCTCGATGCCGTTCAGGATCGATTCGGCGCCCTGCACGCCCTCGTGAACAACGCGGGCGTTGCGCCGCTCGAACGCGCCGATGTGCTCAGCGTGACCGAAGAAAGCTTCGATCGGGTGATGGATATCAACCTGAAGGGGCCCTTCTTCCTTACCCAGGCTGTCGCGAATTGGATGGTCGAGCAGGCGGAGGAATCAGAGGCGTTCACCGGAACGATTGTCAACGTCGGTTCGATCTCGGCAACACTGGCTTCGACGAATCGCGGAGAATACACGATATCCAAGGCGGGAATTGCCATGGCGACGCAGCTCTGGGCCGTTCGGCTCGCCGAATACGGGATTTCCGTCTTCGAGGTCAGGCCCGGCATTATTCGGACCGACATGACGAGCGGCGTCGTAGAAAAGTATGATCGCATGATCGGCGAAGGCCTGATGCTCCAGCCCCGCTGGGGTGAGCCCGATGACGTCGGAAAGGCCGTCGCCATGTTGTGTAGAAACGACCTTCCGTATTCCACCGGTCAGATTATCATGGTCGACGGCGGGCTTACGGTGGGGAGATTGTAGAAATCCCCAAACAGCATCCCTGAGAAGAGGTTATCAGCATGCTATCCCCACAGCAGATCGAAACGTTTCATCGCGACGGTTTCATTATCGTCGAGAACCTGCTGACCGACGAGGAGATCGATCGGTTCGTAGCCTACGAGCACGAGCCCAAGCCGGAAGGCTGGCGGCAGGATCTGCGTCACCATGCGAGCGACGAGGTCTGGCGATACGTGGCCGCGCATCCGAATGTGACTGAGGCCGTCAGCGAGTTGATTGGCGGGCAGCCGATGGTCGTCCAAACGATGTATATGGAGAAGAAGCCGTCGGGGGGCGTCGCTGAGGTGGGGGGACAAGGAGTGGCGCTGCACCAGGATCTTCACTATCTGCCGTGCGAACCGGACACGCTGATCGCCTGTTGGATTGCCTTCAGTGACACCGATGCCGAAAATGGAGGTCTTTGCGTCGTGCCCGGAAGCCACAAGGATGGGCTCTACAAGACGCACAAGAACGAAGACGATCAGGAGCACGATTCCTGGGAGTTTGATTACACAATGCGCGATCGCGACGGCAAGGAGTGGATCCAGCACATGTACTCCTTCGAGATCGAAGGGCTCGACATGAATCGGCTGCAGAAGCTCACCGTCCCGAAGGGTGCCGGCGTCATCTTTTCCGGGCTCACTATCCACGGTTCGTACGCCAACCGCACCAAGGATCGCGTCCGTCGCGCGTTCGCGACGCACTACATCCGAGAGGACAGCTGGATGTACCGCGCGGATGTTCAAGAGGTTACGGCGGTAGAATAATCCAACAGCCGCCACTCCGTCCGCCGTTCAATGATCGGATCAACCGCATGTCGAGATATGCCATGGCTGCAGCCTTGGCTGCGCTGCTTGCGACGCCTCGCCCGGCCGCGGCACAGGCATCCGCCGACCTCATGGTTGGGAGTCGCATAGAATGGGCTGTCGAAAAGCTCGTCGGTTTCGGCTTGCTGGATGATCGCGTGTTTTCTGTGAGACCGTGGTCCGGTACAGAGGCGCGGCGACTTCTGGAGCAGGCTCGTGCCAACCTGACTCGACTCGGCCCTGCAGATCGGGAGGCGGCCGAGGGCATCCTGGCAGCCGTTTCGGAGATAAGTGTCGCCCGCGGAATCCAAGTGGATCTGCGCGGAGACGTCACGGAGCTCGATAGCCCCTGGCTGCCGGTTCCGCAGGAAACAGGGGCCGACAAGATCGACGCGGATATCAATCGCCTCGTCGAATATCCTGGAGGCCGTGAATTCGTAGACGGACAGACCGTTGGCACCGAGCTCGGCATCCGGGCTGTGGTGAACGACTACGTGTCGCTACAGGCACGGCCCCGCGTGTGGATCGCGCGCGACACGAGTCATGCCACGACCTCTGAAGCGCAACTGCTGGAGGCCCAGGTGCGCCTCCAGTTCCGAGGCGTGAGGCTCGATGTGGGCCGATTTGGATCGGTTTGGGGACCGGGCCGCAACGGAGGAAGTCTCTTGACCAATAACGCACGTGGCCTCGACTGTGTCCGGATCTCCAGCAATTCGCCTTTCCGCTGGCCTGGATTCCTCTCCTTCCTTGGGCCGTCACAGGTTGAGATCTTCCTCGCGCAGCTCGAGTCGAAACGGGACATCCCACACAGCAAGCTCGTGGGATACACGGTCGCGATACGTCCGCACCGACTGGTCGAGGCCTCGTTTTCGGCATTGATCCAGTCAGGCGGGGAAGGGGCTCCCAAGGCCAGTTTTGGAGAGCGATTCGCCGATCACCTTCTTTTTGTCGACTGGATCTTCAATCGCACTCCGGACTTTCTGTTCTCCAACAAAGCGTCGTCCGTTGCGCTGAGAGTTCGAATACCCGCCTTGAGAAATACCCAGATTTTCGGCGAACACACCATCGAAGATCCAGCCCTCAGTTTCAAGCGCATGTTTTGGCAGGACGCTGGATGGCTCGCGGGCATTTGGGTCCCTCGCCTCGATCGAGCCGGTATGTTTGATCTGCGGGTCGAGTTCCACCATGGTGGCGTCCGCCTTCACCGGCACGGCCAGTTCACCTCGGGTCGCACCCTTGATCGGCGCATACTTGGCATGGGGGGACCGGACACCAATAGCGGCTTCGTCGAGATTGCGGCAGACAATCGCAGCCGGCGCTTTTCGCTCGAGCTGGGTGTTGAGAATCGCAGTGCCGACCTATGGAAGGCCCTCACCCGAGACGATGGGAGCATCACCGTCTGGGAGAAGGTTCTGAACGGTCCGGACGAGCTGTCGGTGCGCGGGCTCGGAACCTTGAGCGTGTTCAACGCAGACGGTCGGGAGGTCAGTCTGAGGATGGGAGTTGAGCGGGTTTTCGACAGCGAATTCGAAGAAGGTGCGACCCGCCTCAATGCAATCTTTCAGGTCGGGGCTGTGCTTCCTCTTTATTCGGGGCTGCCAGGATCGACGCGTCGCTGAGGCTTGAACCGATTCGGCGCAGCGGTCTCTCAGTCACTCCACTCCAGGGAAGCTGTCGACCCATTGAATTCGAAAATCCCCGAATAGGGGCACAATCTGGATGCGAAAATCAGGAAATGCATCCACGAGTTGCCACAGACCGGGTCCGTCGGCAAAGGTGTCCACCTTCTTGACACGAAGGTCAGGAAAGGCATCGACGACCTCTACCTTATAGTCGGCGAAGGAGTCAACGAGCTGAACCCGTCCGAAGATTTTTTCGAAATCGATCGACATGTGGTCTAGGGTCCGTTTTCGGAGGTGCCGTCGTTCAGAATCGACAGGGCGATAAACTCTGCGCCGTGCACCCTGCCCTCATTCATCCCGGGGCAATGCAGTGCTTCTTGGTTCCAACGCTCCGGTGACGATACTACGGCCTTCCAGAAGGGCCATGTGCGGCACTGCTTTGGCCGGTGCTCGTATACGCGGCAGCCCGTTTCACGATCAAAGAACACGCAATCATAGTTGGGCATTTCCCTGAGCGAAACATAGCCCTTGACCTGGCGCGTGTAGATGCCTTTGAACGCTTTGCGCGAGAGACCGAGGAATCGAGCAAGCCGCGTGATCTCCTCACTCGATACGCGGACCGTACCCGGCGCGCCGGTGCAGCAGTTGCCGCATCGCGTGCACTCGAATTGGAGTCCGCCTTCGTACCAGGGTTCGCTCATGGGTCGCAAGTTTTGCCTTCATTCGGCAGTCGGCCCGAAGGTACGGAGTGTCCTCACTAATCATCTGCGCACCGTGGTCGGTGGCAGTGAACTAATTCAAGCGAATTACGCTAATCACACCGTGTGCCGCCTCATGAATTTTGCTCCGCCTGACTACATTAGTCATTAGTCATTAGTCATTAGTCATTAGTCATTAGTCATACAATCACTGGAAGCATGCCCGCAGTAATCGGCCTCGATTTCGGCACGGAGTCCGTTCGTGCCCTGCTCTTGGAAACCGAGCGTGGTGAGGTCGTCGGAACGGCTGCCAGAGCCTATGCAGATGGCGTCATCGACCATGTGCTTCCGGGTGCGGAGGAGGCGCTTCCCCCCGATTGGGCCTTGCAGAATCCTGACGATTGGCTCCTCTGCATGGCCGACGCTGTGTCGGCCGTCATGTCGGAGACGGGCTATTCACCCGAAGAGGTAGTAGGAATCGGGATCGATTTTACGTCGTGTACCGTGCTGCCCGTTACGAAGGCCGGCGAGCCGTTATGCAGGATCCCTGAGTGGAAATCCGATCCCCACAGTTGGCCGAAACTCTGGAAACATCACGCGGCGCAGCCCCAGGCGGATCGCATCAATAGTATGGCCACGGCGGCCGGCGAGATCTGGCTGCCCCGATACGGCGGCCGGATTTCGTCAGAGTGGCTCCTTCCTAAAGCATTGGAGATCCTCGAGGACTCCCCGGCGCTGTACGAGGCCGCAGACTGCATTCTCGAAGGGGCAGACTGGGTAGTCTGGCAGCTGACCGGCAGGCTCGCCCGGAACAGTTGTGCAGCTGGATACAAGGCGCTGTGGCATTCGGAGGATGGGTATCCCGGCAGACAGTTTCTGACCTCACTCGATTCCCGGTTAGGTGATCTATTCTCGCAGAAGGTATCTGGAGATATTCGAGCTCCTGGATATACAGTCGGACCGCTCCTTCCGGAGTGGGGTCGCCGAATGGGGTTGGCGGGTGACGTCCAGGTTGCGTCGCCGATCATCGACGCCCATGCGGCCGCGATCGGTGGCGGCTCGAGCCGGGCAGGAGACCTGTTCATGATCATGGGCACGTCTACATGCCACATGCTCCTGGCAGACGAAGAAAAGCCTGTGCCCGGGATCGCCGGCGTCGTGCGTGACGGAATCATCGCCGGACTCTACGGCTATGAGGCGGGCCAGGCCGCGAGCGGGGACTGCCTCGCCTGGATTGTCGACAACGCGCTGCCCCCCGCCTATGCCCGTGAAGCGGTGCGCGCAGGCCAATCACCACACGAATATCTTTCCGAACTCGCGTCGACGCTGAGGCCGGGAGAATCAGGCCTGCTTGCCCTCGACTGGCTCAACGGGAACCGATCTACCCTGGTTGACGCCGACTTGAGCGGTCTCATTCTTGGCGTAACACTTTCAACGAGACCCGAGGAGATCTACCGGGCATTGATCGAAGCCACTGCATACGGGACGCGCGTTATCGTTGACGCGTTTGAGTCGGCCGGTCTGGGGATCCAGAACATTCGCGCCGGCGGAACGCTCGCAAGCAATTCGGTCGTAGCCCAGATATACGCAGACGTTTTGGGACGGGAAGTGCTCGTCGTCGATTCTCCTGAAGTCTCAGCCAGGGGCGCAGCGATACTCGGAAGCGCCGCAGCAGGCCTTTTCCCATCCGTTTCGGAAGCGGCGGAACACCTCGGTACACGCATCGCGAGAACGTTCATTCCCCGGACCGAGGCGCGTGTCACATACGATGAGATCTTCAAAGAGTATCTCGAACTTTACGATTACTTTGGCCGAGGACGTAACCCGGTAATGAAGTCGTTGCGTCGATTACGCCGTATCCAGGAATCCTGAACCGAACTTTTGAGGGGGGCCACAGAACCGAGATGCTTATCGATCTCAGCAACATCTTTATGAAGCGGAACGCCGTTTCGCGATCCATCTCAGCGGAAAATCCAGGCGGCGTTCCAGGAGGCGGCGGCCGCGCGACGGCAGAGACGACCCTCCATCCGCCCTCTGCAAATAACGCACGAGAACTCGGGCCGGGCTGGAAACTGTCGCCGTGCATCGCCATTGAGGCGGGTGAGACAGCTGTGCTGATGGATCACGAGGGTCCCGGCTGCATTCGTCATATCTGGATGACACTCGACTCCAAATGCCATCGGGACGTGGTTCTGCGCGTTTACTGGGACGGAAGCGATCGCCCCTCCATTGAAACGCCGATCGGCGACTTCTTCTGCAACTCATGGAACACGCGCCAGAAGATCGCTTCGATTCCCATCAACGTGAATCCGTCGGGAGGCATGAATTGCTACTTCCCTATGCCGTTTCGCCGGAACGGGCAAGGATTACCGTTGAGAACCAGGCTCCGGAGGAACTCAAGCACCTGTTCTACCAGATCGATTTCACGCTCGAGCCGGTACCGGACGACGCGCTGTACCTGCATGCTCAATGGAGGCGGGAGAACCCCGTTCAAGTACGGTGTGCCCTACACGCTGCTTGACGGCGTCGAGGGAGCCGGCCAGTTCGTCGGGACCTTCGTTTCGTGGCAGCAGAATACGGAAGGCTGGTGGGGAGAGGGAGAGATCAAGATGTTTATCGACGACGACGGGGAGTTTCCAACGATTTGCGGAACCGGGACGGAGGACTACTTCGGTGGCGCCTGGTGCTTCGGCGAAGACTATTCGGCGCCTTACCTCGGATACCAGAAGGTGTCGGGAGATGGGGTCGGGTCTCGTTTGACGATGTACCGTTTTCATGTCTTGGATCCCGTGTTCTTTTCCAAGAAGCTGAAGATTACACTTCAAGCGCTCGGTTGGCGTAGTAGGACGAGATACCTGCCTCTACAGGACGATGTGTCTTCGGTCTCGTACTGGTACCAGACGCTGCCCACCTCGGCATTCCCGGCATTGCCGGAGGCTAACGAGAGGGAAGTCATTTAGAGTTAGACCTTTAGGATATCTCGGATGGGACGGAAAATTGTCCCAAGAAATGTCTCTGAAATTTGGTTTTGCGCCGTTCAACGATTAATATCTCGTTGCTTACTTAGCCGAATCAGGCTGAAGAAACCTCTCTCGGGAGGCGTAACCTTAGTTTACTTGAATTGTGCTCAGCTTGAGATTGTCGAGCGCACCACTTAACCACTGAATCACATGATCAAAGCTACTATTAAATCACTTGCCGCCCTGTCGACGATCCTGTTGGTCGTGGCTGTGTTTGGAACGCAGACCGCCCAGGCGCAGGCGTATGGGCAATGCATGGAAGACCAGGCCGGCGGCGCTCAGAACTGTACCGCGAACGACAGCCAGGACTTTACCGTTACAGTCCTCAGCATTCTCGAAGGTTGTAATGAGGGCACGTTGGGTTCTGCCGCAGTCTCCATGGAGGTCAATGTCGGCGATGGTAACGCCCAAGCGCGATACGATATCGGCATGTTTGTTGCCACGGACGGCGGTAATGCCTTAACGGGTAGTTGCTATAGGCAATACCCTGTTAGCGGTGATCCCAACGCCTCAGACGAGGACGGGGACACATGCTGGGACAAAGGTACGACTTCGGGTGTCATTATGACCGCGGACAGCGTGGTTGTGCAGTGTCCCGTTTCGCTTGGTGACAGCACCTTTGTTTCAGTCTGCCTGAGCTGGGGCCAACAGAGCGACAAGGTTGATACTGACGGCAATGGTACGTGCGACAACGAAAACGACCTGATTCCAGGTTCATCGTCCAAGTGTGTCTGCGGTACTGCCAACCTGGGTATCCTCCCGGTGGAGCTCACGTCGTTCGATGCCGTTCTCGAGGGCACCAACGTCGTGCTGAACTGGGAAACCGCCAGTGAAGGGAACAACGCCGGATTCGCGATCGAGCACTCCGACAATGGCGCTCCATTCGAGGAAGTGGCGTTTGTGCCCGGAGCCGGAAACTCGCTCAATGTCAATGACTACACCTTCACGGTGAATGACATATCGGTCGGCTTGCACAAGTTTAGACTGAAGCAAGTCGATCTCGATGGCGGGTTCACGTACAGTTCCACTGTGGAAGTGACGTCGGAAGTGCCGGGCACGCACGTGCTGTCGGACGCTTATCCGAACCCGTTCAACCCGACCACCAGCTTCTCGCTGGCAGTCAGCCATGAGCAGAACGTCACGATCGACGTCTACGACATGCTGGGCCGTCAGGTGTCGCAGTTGTTCCGTGGGACGCTCGAAGCCAACGTGGCTCGGACCTTCTCGGTCAGTGCAGCGAACTGGACGAGTGGCACCTACACGGTCGTCGTCGAAGGAGAGAACTTCCGCGACAGCCGCAACCTGGTGCTCCTCAAGTAGAGCAACGCCTCAAAGGCTTGAAAGGCCGGATCCATCAGGGTCCGGCCTTTCTTATTTTACCCGGGTTCCGGATTACGCCCTAATGGTTGTGCGCACAATGAACAAGAATTCCGTCTACATCCTCGCAAACGGTGACCTCCGCCCAGCCGCCAATCAGAACTGCTGGCCTGTACAGAAGAAGGTGGAGGAGAAGATCACGCAGGTGATCGAAAGCCTCGGATACGACGCTATACGCGCCCATCCGTTCGATGAAGCGCGCGGCCATGGTTTCATCGACTCTCAGAAACACGGCCTCGAGGTCTTTCGACGTCTGGATCCCGAAATACCGATCATCGTCGTCTTCACCGCCTGGCAATATTCACATCATATCCTGCACGGCCTGATGACGCATCGTGCGCCAATCTTGACACTGGCGAACTGGAGCGGTACGTGGCCGGGACTCGTCGGGATGCTCAACATGAATGGAAGTCTGTCAAAAGCGGGGGTACCCTACAGCACGCTCTGGAGTGAAGCGTTCGACGACTCCTATTTCCTCGACGGCCTGAATTCGTGGCTGGAGTCCGGCTCCATCGAGCACGATACGAGCCACGTTCGGCCATTCGGCGAAGCCGATGCGGCGCCGGAGAATCGCCGAGTCGGACTGGAAGTCGCCGACGATCTCCGATCCCGGAAGGCCATTCTCGGCGTCTTCGACGAGGGCTGCATGGGGATGTTCAACGCCATCATTCCGGATCACCTGCTTAATCCAACGGGTCTGTTCAAGGAACGACTCAGCCAGAGCACACTGTACTTTGCGACGACGCAGGTTTCCGATGACGATGCCCGGGCTTGTCGACAGTGGCTCGATGCGCGCGGCGTGCGTTTCCTCGTCGGAGAGGACGAGAAAACCGAACTGACGGATCATCAGATCCATCTGCAACTGAAGATGTATGTGGCGGCCGTCCGACTGGCAGACGAGTTCGGCTGCGATGCAATCGGCATTCAGTACCAGCAGGGATTGAAGGATCTGCTTCCGGCGTCCGACCTTGCCGAAGGTCTTCTCAACAACACGGATCGACCACCAGTCTTTTCATCGGATGGCCGGCGTAGACTCTACGCGGGAAGTGCCATCCCTCATTTCAACGAAGTGGACGAGTGTGCCGGGGTCGACGCGCTGGTCACGCATCGGGTGTGGACGCGTCTCGGATTTCCGCCGGAGAACACGCTGCATGACCTCCGCTGGGGCGAACAGTTTGGGGACGATTTCGTCTGGGTTTTCGAAATATCCGGAGCTGCTCCTGCCGCGCATTTCATCAATGGATACGCCGGTGCCTCGAGCGAGCGGCAACCACCCATGTATTTCCATCTTGGCGGCGGTACGCTGAAGGGCGTCAGCAGACCAGGTCAAATCGTATGGAGTCGAGTATTTGTCGAAGGTGACAGGCTCAACGCGGATCTGGGTCTGGCCAACGTTGTTGCGCTCCCGCAGGCCGAGACAGAGCGGCGCTGGAAGGAGACGACACCGCAATGGCCCATCATGCATGCCGTCCTCGAAGGCGTGTCGCGCGATCAGATGATGGCGCGCCATCGTGCAAATCATATTCACGTCGCGTACGCACCCAATGCCGGCGGCGCGAGAGCGGCCCTCGAGGCCAAAGCCGCCGCCTTTGAGGCCATGGGCATGGTGGTTAATCTCTGCGGCTGCTGAACAATAATCTTCTGCGAACTATTTGATAGAGGTTGCGGCCGACGTAATATGGCCGCCCCTCAGAAATCTGTGGTGACTGCGTGGTTTCAAGCCTCGATACTCACGCGACAGCCGCTCTAGCAAATCGGTCTCCGCGTCAGACTGGCGCTTCCGCCTCCCAGGGCTTAACGACATCCACCCTCCAGGTCATGAGGTTGTGTATATATCAACCTAACTATTTGACCTATAATGAAAATGCTACCACTCAGGACGAGTCACCTCGTTCTGTTATTCATAGGCGTCCTGTCTCTCATGAGCACCGACGCCACCGCCCAGGTGACGAGACTCGGTAACCGTGTCCAGAGTTTCGAAGTTTGGGGTAACCAGAAGCTCCAATGGCTCACCGGTAACGGGAAAGGCTACACGGAAGGCATGACGGTCCCTCATATCATGAGTGCCGTCACCCCCGTCAGCCACGGTCCGTGGACGGTTGACTTCTGCCTGGAATCGATTACCTCCGGCTCGTGGGGATTCATCGACCTGGCTCCGTTCAATACCACGATCGATACCCTGAGCAAGAACAATGACGGCACAGCGATCGTCATCGATGATGTCTCCGGACCCATATCGGCTCAGAATGCGACTTTCTATGCCGTGTTTGGGGATTCGTTGGGACACCACAACCCCAGCTTCTCAACGTGTACCGCTACGGAGCATGGCATAACTGTTCAGTTCACAACCATCGACCTGACGAAGCCGATTTATATCTACTTCGGCGGCGTTCTGAGTAAGCCCGGTGACGTGAGCTGGACGGGTGTTGCGATAACGACCTCCAACAGCGCGAGCACGAAGAACGGAAACTGGCAAGGTGCGCAGTACTCAAATGGTAACCGCACGACGAACATTCAGTCGCCGGATCCCTTCGTAGTGCTACCTGTCGAGCTGGTTTCGTTCAATGTGATCAGGATGCGAACGGGTTACTCGGTCGAGTGGCAGACCGCCTCGGAAACGAACAATGCCGGATTTGCGATTGAGCAGTCATCTAATCGCGGATTGTGGCAAGAGGTGGGATATGTCCCCGGCGCCGGCACTACCCAATCGTCTCGACATTACTCGTACACAGTGCAGTCGGACGAAGACGGTCTCCAGCGATTTCGTCTGCGGCAGATCGATCTGGACGGCGCTTCAACCTACAGTTCGATGGTTGAAATCCTGTCCGAGCTTCCGGGTACGCACTTCCTATCGGGCGCCTACCCCAATCCGTTCAATCCATCGACGAGCTTCTCGCTTCTCGTGGCAGTTGAGCAGGATGTCAGGATCGACGTCTACGACATCCTCGGGCAGCGTTTGACGACGCTGTTTGACGGCAGAATGGAGGCGAACGTGAGCCGGCTCTTCCGTCTGGACGGCGCCGAATTCCCGAGCGGTACTTACACGATCGTTGTACGGGGCCTCAACTTTGTCGACACCGACAACATCGTTCTGCTGAAGTAGACAGGCGGTCCGATCCATCTGGATCAGAGAGGGGCGGTTCGTATGAGCCGCCCCTCTTATTTTGGCGTGTCGGTACCGGATCTTAATGCCTCCAACATGTCAGAGCGTTTCCGCAAATTCTCTCAGAATCCTGTCATCGCGCGACTTCCCGGCTCGTTTCACTCCGTGCACGCAGCCAATCCCGATATCGTCCGTTTTCGGGGCCGTCACCTCCTGATATACCGCGGTCAAGACGAACGAGGCCATGACGAGATTGGGGTGGCTACGGGGGATGGGAGCGCATTTGATCCCGTCGCCTGGGATCTACCCGATGTACCGTCCATCCGTGTGGGTGATGATCCGAATGCCTTCGATTCCGGTCACATTCTGGATCCTGCAGGCATTGTTCTGGATGATCGGCTGTTCGTCTACTACACTGCCCACCGATCCGACTGGAGATCGTGGAACGTTCCTTCCCACATCGGCCTGGCGGTTTCCGAGGATGGCGTGGCGTTCGAAAAACACGGCTCGCCAATCATCGAGGGAATGGCGCCCGAAGTCGTGGCGCTCGACAACAGGGTGCACCTCATTTTTCAGCGACTTGCTTCGGAGGGCGTGTTTTCGTTCTATATCGTGGAAAGCCCGGATGGCATCCACTTTGATCAAGCAGGCGTTCAAGAGATTCTGACACCTTCCAGGATCGCAGGGCAGTTCGACGAGCACTCGATTTCCACCGCCAGAGTGTGGCGCGAGGATGACTGGTTCCTGATGGCCTACGGGGGGTGTCGCCGATTCACAGATTACCCGGAGGCCATAGGACTCGCCAGATCGCGCGATCTCCGTCGGTGGGAGCGGTATCCGGGAAACCCCGTACTTCGACGCGGGCGCCCCGGCACATGGGACGAGGGAGCCCTCTGGTTCGCGACCTGCTTCCGCTCTGAAGAGACTACCTACCTCTACTACGAGGGTGTCGGGCGGACGCCCTCGGCGCGGGGCGATCGAGAGCTGGCGAACCTTTGCCGCCACACAGACTACGGCGGTTATGCCGAGACTGCCTTCTCCCAAATAGGACTGGCCATGGCGAAGGGGAGACTGGCCGACTGGTAGCACTAGTCATTAGTCACTGGTGGCTATGTATACAATGAAAGTGACCGGTCTTGTGGGCAAATGTGACGCCATAACCCATGCCCGACCGCAATTATGTCCAGGCATGAATGCCCGGGCTTGGTATGGCGCCCTGTAAACGGGGCTTCGGCGCCGGTCCGCCGGAGAAGGCCGGTCGATTAAGGCCGGCAGAGGAAATAAGCAGACGGTCAATTTTGTGAGTTATGTGACTTGGCCCATGCCCATGAGTTCGAGCGGTCTTTCATTGTGCAGGCAACCACTAGTTATTGGTCACTGGTGACCGTCGATAGCAGTGCCGAGGCCTCTTCGGGTATCGTCACAATCGAGATGAATGTCGCCCCGGGACCCCGGACCTCGGACGTCGGACCCCGGACCTCGGACGTCGGACCCCGGACGTCGGACCCCGGACTCCGGACTCCGGACTCCGGACTCCGGACTCCGGACTCCGGACTCCTAAGGTACCAGCGTCGTCGAAATCGTCCCGGTTGCGACGAGGATCAAAATGACGACGAACACGGCAACCCCACTGATGAGCGATACCATGAACACCGAATACGAAATGCGAAGCAGGTGGTATTTCTTGAGCAGAACGAGCCCCAGACCGTAGGTGTCTCTGATCATGTTCAAATAGACCAGGTCCGTGTTCTGGATCAGATCTGTCATTCCCTTGACGAAATCCTCCTCGTTCATTCTTCCAAAATTTCCAAAAAACAATATGTTAGCCTTGCTCTCCCGAACCTCGTCAAGCGTAATGAACTTGCTGCTGACGCGAGGGCGTGCCGCAAGCACCGCGTAAATCATGGAGCCGAGACATCCAATCAGAAGGATGACCGTGGGAATGACGAGCCAGGGATTCGTGTCGATCTTCGAGGAAATGGCGGCGATAATGATCGAAATGATGATGCCATTGATACTAATCATGATGTTCGACTTGGCATCGGCAAGCGAACTCAGATTCATGTTGACCTGATAGGACGTTCGGAAAAGTGTCTCGACTCCCCGTGATGTTCCGAGCGTTCCGGGGATCCTTCTCTTCTTACTCCTCTTCTTCTTCTTCTTCTCCGGCTTCGACTCGCGCTCGTGAGGCAAAGGGGTGTCTCGGTGCAACTCACCTCGAGACTGCTCCGAAGCCATGTCGCTTCTGTCGGTGCCCGAGCCTTCAATTCCGCTCTCGTGGTCTGTCATGACGCTGCGGTGATGGGGGTGGATAAGCTGGACGGAACGGTTTGAATATACGCATGGTATCCAAGTGCAAATCGACCATGCTCTCGAGGAGGAAAGCCTAGGGTCCTCATTCGAGGTTCTACCATGATGAACGTATACACCGGGACATCGGGATTTAGCTACAATGAGTGGAAGGGCGAGTTCTATCCGGAAAAGATCGCCAATTCCAGCATGCTTCGCTATTACGCCGAGCGCCTGCCTGCGGTTGAAATCAATAACACCTTCTATCGACTTCCAAAACCCGCCGTCCTGGATAACTGGGCGGATGAGGTGCCCGAGGGTTTTCGATTCGTATTGAAGGCGTCCAGGCGGATTACCCACTTCAAGCGGCTCAAGGATGCGGAGGACGTGACCGCCTATTTGTTGTCCACCGCAGCTTCACTGGGTCCGAAACTGGGTCCGATTCTATTTCAGTTACCGCCAAACTTCGCGAAAGACGCCGTGCGATTGCGATCGTTCTTAGCCTTGCTTCCTGGCGGTCGGCGGGCGGCCTTTGAATTTCGCCACGCGTCCTGGCAGGATGTCGAAGTGGAAAAGATTCTCTCTGACAATAACGTCGCATGGTGTGTAGCCGACACCGGCGAAGATCCGGCCGTGCTGATACGAACTGCGGATTGGGGCTACCTTCGCCTGCGACGCCCAGATTACAGCGAGGAGGGTCTTTCAGACTGGGCTGCTCAAATAAGAGCACAGGCTTGGGCCGATTGCTTCGTCTTTTTCAAGCACGAAGACGAAGGCGCCGGACCCAAGATGGCTTGCCGATTTCTTGAGATGTTCGGCGACTGACGCTCAGCCCGCGGTCAATTCATCCAGAAGCCTCGGGAGGCTTTCGAGCGACCGGAGCTTTCGGTCCGCGGTCTGGAACGCTGGATCGTCGAACTGGTGAGGCGCCGGCACCGCAACGACGAACATCCCCGCCGCTTTTCCTGCCTCCACTCCGAAAATGGAATCCTCTATCACCAGGCAAGACTCGGGCTCGATCTCGAGGCGACGAGCCGCCGTCAGGTAGACGGCCGGATGCGGCTTCCCGAATTCCTCGTTGACGGCCGAACAGACGACGTCGAAAGACCGCTCGGCGTCAATCGTCTCAAGCACGGCGTCGATGAGCGAAAAGGGAGATGACGTCGCCAATCCGAGTGTCAAACCCTTCTCGACGCAGGCGTCGACTCGACTCACGGACGCCAGGCATGGGTTGCCCCTCTGCGTGCACAAGCCGGACGACTTCGTCAATAATGGCATTCTGCACGTCCTTGAGCGAACGCTCCGACCAGGGACTGTGATCATACCAGTATGCAACAACGTCGTCTATGCGTAGCCCGATCGTGCTCGCGGTATCGTCGGGGGTGAGACGGAGGCCGACTTCCTCGAAGATCTTCATTTCTGCTCGCTGCCAGAATGGCTCGGAATCGACAAGGACGCCGTCCATGTCGAAGATTACCGCGTTCACCATGTGTGTGTTTTGAAAGGGTTAGGACTTGCAAATGCGCCTGCGCAAATGTACCTATACCCGATCAATTCATTTGGATGCGGATCACACGATTGTTTCCGCGAGAATCGCCAACACTTCCGGCGCCATGCAGGTTATGGACCTGGTATCCGCTGTCATCGGGCCTGCCAAGGAGGAGACAGACGTCGATTTTCTCGAGGAGGTCCGGGAGCAATCCCGGCGCGGCCTGGCTGCCATCGGTCTGATTGGACTGGTTGGCACGATTTTCTACGTCGTTATGCACGTCGTCGTCCTTGACTACAAGGCGGGCTGGTCCTACGAGTCCGACGTCTCCGGGGCACGCATTCTCGTGATGTGGGACAAGCTGGTTCTTATGCTCCTCAGTCTTGGCGCATTGCTGATTGCGAGAACCGCGCTCGGTCGCAGGCGGGGAAGGCTTGTTGTCGCACTCTGCGTCTTGGCGGCGGCCGCAGCGATGATCGTAGACGAAGCGGTGGGTGGCCAGTCTGAGTACTTCGCCGGTTACTTGACACTCCTGATGTTCGCCGCGGTGGGTGGCATTCCGTTCCGGCCCGGTCAGTCCGCGGCGATCTGTCTGGCCATCCTGACGATGATGTTTACCCTTCCGCCGGCACTGGCCCTGATCGGTTCGGCGGCCACCCCCATTGTAGCAAGACAAATAATCTACTGGATCGTCTGTTCCGCCGTGCTGATCGGAATAACTCATCTCGTCTATCGGAGCCGCTACGATGAATTTCGACATCGCCGGGAGATTCAGCTCGCCGAAGAACGAGAGCGCGTGCATTCCGCCCAACTCGAAAAGACGGCGGCAGAGTTGGAGGCGCAGAAGAGGACGATCGAGGAACAGTCCGATAGATTGAAAGAGATGGAGGCGCTGAAGTCGCGTTTCTTTGCGGGCATCTCGCATGAGTTCCGAACGCCGATAACGCTCATCCTGGGTCCGTCCAAGGATGCGCTGGACAAGTTCGGAAGCGATATGGATCCCGAGATACAGCAGGCCTTTGCCCTGATCCAACGCAGCGGCCATCGCCTTCATGATCTGGTCGATCAGTTGCTTGATCTCTCCCGGCTGGAAAGCGGGCGCCTTCCCGTCCATGCCTCCAGGCAGGATATCGGCTCGTTTGTGAACGGAGTCGCATCGGTCTTCTCCTCCATTGCCGCGTCGAAGGGTATCGATCTCACCTTTGAGAACACGATCGAAGACGCAGAGATCTGGTTCGACGCTGAGCACATGTACAAGGTGTTCGACAATCTCCTATCGAATGCGCTCAAGTTTACGAAGGAAGGCGGACGAGTCAGGGTCCGGATTGAAGAAGGACAGATCGATGATGAAGAGGCCGTCGTCGTCACCGTAAAAGATAACGGCGTCGGTATCCCGACCGATCAAATCCCCTTCATCTTCGATCGCTTTCATCAGGTAGAGCAGAATAGTGGTCCCATCGCCGGGACTGGGATTGGACTTGCGTTGGTCCGCGAGTTGGTTGAACTCCACGGCGGGACCGTCGCGGTCAAAAGCGAACCGGATTTCGGAAGTGAGTTCAAAGTAACCCTGAGGCGCGGTTCCGATTACCTGATTGAGAATGGATTCGAGCTTCTGACCGAGCAGCCGCCGCACCTCGAAACCGTCGTCCGCTACGACCAGTTCGACGAACGCCGAGAGACATTGCCTGAAGAGGTGGGCGGCGTCAGCCTGCCGAAGGTTCTGGTCGTGGAGGACAACGAAGACATGCGCCGCTACCTTCGTTCCATTCTCTCGGAGCACTACCATGTTTTGGAAGCGGCAGACGGCAGGGAGGGCCTCCGACGAGCGGCGGCGGAAATGCCTGCCCTCGTCTTGACGGACGTGATGATGCCGGAGATGAACGGACTTGCCCTTTGCTCCGCGCTCAAGGCAGACAAGCTGACGAGCCACATCCCCGTTGTCATTCTGACAGCAAAGGCCTCGCAGGAGGCCCTGATCGACGGGCTCTCGAGCGGAGCCGATGATTATATCACGAAGCCGTTCGATGCGACCGAGCTCGTCCTCCGTACCGAAAACCTCATCGAGATCAGGGAGCTCCTCCTGAAGCAGGGGGCGGTGTTCGCGCCCCAGCCGTCAGATGTAGATGAGCCGTCCGCCGATGCGGTATTCATCAAACAGGTGACGGATCTCGTTGAGAATCACCTTGGTGATTCCAATTTCACAGTCGACTGGCTGGCGGACGATATCGGACTCAGCCGCCGTCAGCTCGAACGTCGAATGCGAAAGGTCACCCGAATCACACCCGGCGGTTTCATTCGCCTGATGCGGCTCAGGCGTGCCGCGCAGCTTCTGGAGAAGAAGGTCGGTTCCGTGTCTGAGGTCTCCTACCGAGTCGGGTTCAGTGACCCAAACTACTTTTCGCGGCTCTTTCATCAGACATTCGGTGTTTCCCCCAGCGAATATCCGGAAGACGAGGCATCGTAGTCACGCTGTTGTCAATTGTGCCCGGCAGGATTCGGGTTCAGAGCGGGCGCCCTCTCCCCAGGATTGATCTACCAGAGGAGAGGGCGTCTCGCTTCGAACTATGAAGCCGGAGATGCAAACTGGAATCGAACGACCACGCCGGCGTGATCTGATGGCCAGAGACCGCTGTCCGTCTTGTCAGCAGGCTCCTCTCCGATGACTTCACCGTGTATCGATCCGTCCCCGGGGGAGACGATCTCCTCTGTATTCCGAAACAAAATGAGATCGATTCGGCGATCGAAGTTCGCTAAGGCGTTGTCCAGGTCCGGAACATGACAACACGTCAAGCCGGTCCCCGGATCACCTGCGATCAGCGTCCAGGCATCCTCATAACCGGCGCTGAGAAAGGCCTGATATACCGGGCTCTCAGGTGCGAACGCGTTGAAATCTCCAACGACGATGAGAGGACGCTCTTCTGAAGCGAGTGTGGCGATCAGCTCCTGCGCCTGCAGAGACTGGAAGTAACCGTCATACGTCGACGAAGGCTCCAGGTGCGTGCTCACGAATCGATACGTTTTACCCTTTACGGTTGCATCGAGCGCTACGTATCCACGCTTGATGGAGATACCAGGGATCGGCACATACGCCTGATAGTTCACGGTGCTGACGTTATCCACCTCGACGTCCGCCCTGGCAAGGACCACATCGTAGTCGGTAAGTCGCACGTCGGTAAGTGAGAAGTCGGTGTTCAACCGCGGGATCTCGACATCGGTGTCCTCGATAAGGCCTACGACACGGTAATCACCCCCGGCGGACTCGATTTCGTTCAGCAAGATCGGAAGGAAATCGAGCGCGACGTCGGTAGCGTTCAGTTGGAAGTCGGCCGGATCTTGAATCCGGAACAGCGAGACCTCCTGCAGTCCAACGAGGTGCGGGCGGTTGTCAACTATTTCCTGAGCAATTGCGCGTGCGCGGCTTGGGTAGTCCGTTGCCTGCAGGCGTGCCCACTCCTCCGCGACTCGCATTGGTACGAGATTCGGATCGGGCTCTTCAATGATTCGGTCGACGTTGGCGCCGACGTACATATTGCGCGTCATGACCTTCAGCGATGACGCGGCATCATCTCCTCGTTTCGAGAGTTGTGAATGGTCAAAGCTTTCCGAGTCGATGAACGACGCATCGCTGCACGCCGTCAGGGTGACGGCGAGTGCGATCAGTGAGAGTAATCGTTTCATGGCTAAATCCCCTTGTTTGTGTTTTGGGGTGCTAATCGCAAGCGGCCCCTTTTTGTGTTCGGCGTCGGTGTCTTTCGTGGTCCGACCGCCTTGTCCGTTGCCAAACAAGAGGTGCACTGGCACAGGCGAGGTGCGGCATTGATCTGGATTTTCGACGTGATGTCGCATCCGACCATTGAGTATGTCGCGTTTGTCCCGGCTTCGGCCACACTTCAGGGTCTGTGCCGCGTGCCGTACTTTGCGCCGAAACAAGCAATTATGACTGGATCGGAACGACCAAGGATCGCTATCGTGGGACCTGCGCAGCCATTTCGGGGTGGGATTGCCCACTTCTCGAATCGGCTGGCTCAGGCGCTCCAACGCTCGATTCCAGGTGGATTTGCTCACCTTCTCGACGGCAGTATCCGAAACTGCTCTTTCCAGGAAAGTCGCAGTTGGAGACGTCGGAATGGAAGCTCCCGAGTCGTCCGGAGCGCCTGCTGGATTCGATTGGACCGGTCTCATGGCGTCGTTCAGGAAAATGGCTCGCCGAGCGTCGTCCCGACGTGATCATGCTGGTCCACTGGCTTCCGTTCTTCGTACCGTCCTATCTCAGTGTGCTGAAGCATTATCGCAAAGCACTGGGTGACGGCACGGAGGTCGCCCATGTGAACCTCTTTCTGCACAACGTCTTTCCGCACAAGTCATTCCCTTTCACGAATGCACTTATGCGCCGTCTTCTCGCGCGTGGTGATTCGTTCTTTACGTTGTCGCCGCACGTCACCGAGCACCTTCGGTCGTTTCGGCCCGACGCCCCGGTGATGGAGGGATTCCATCCGGTTTACGACATCTTCGAGCCGGCTATCGAACCGACCGCCGCGCGGGCTCGGCTCGGCCTCCCCGAAAAGCCGACCATGTTGTTTTTTGGGTACGTGCGGCGCTACAAAGGTCTCGACCTCCTGATAGAAGCGCTGCCCCGCATCCGTGAGCACGTCGATGCCCAGCTCGTCGTCGCCGGGGAGTTCTACGACGATCGGGAGGAAATTGAAAGGCGGATCAAGGAACTCAACGTTGGCGATGCGGTTCGGATTTTTTCCGACTACATCCCGAACGAAGAGGTGAATCTCTACTTCTCAGCGGCCGAGGTGATCGTGCAGCCCTATCGGTCAGCTACGCCAAGTGGCGTTGCACAAACCGCTTTCTTTTTCGATAAACCGATGATTGTTAGTGATTTAGGAGTTCTTTCGGACATAATTCCTGACGGTGTGGCCGGCTTTGTCGTCCCACCGGAAGACCCAAATTCACTGGCTGACGCCGTGGTTCGGTTCTTTGGTTTGGGTCCCAACCACTTTTCGCAGGGCGTAGCGGCGCAGAAGAGGAAATTCTCCTGGGAAGCGCTGACAGATCAATTGGCGACGTTCTTCAAAGACCGCATTTCAAAATGAAGAAAGTTCTGGTTACGGGCGCCGCCGGGTTTGTGGGGCGCCACTTTGTGAGACGATTATTGGAGCGGGGCGACCAGGTACACGGCGTTGACAACATCGCCGAATTCACAGGAGCCGTCCATCCGTCGAAGGGCTGGCCGCTCTTCGATCCGCGTGAATTCCAGAATTTTCACTTCTACGAGGAGGATTGTCGGGATTGGTTCAAACGAGTTCGAGACGACGACTTCGACTACGTTTTTCATCTCGCAGCTATCGTGGGCGGCCGTCTTGTGATCGAAAATAATCCACTCGCAGTCGCCGTCGACCTTTCGATCGATGCCGAATATTGGAGCTGGGCGAAGGACACTCACCCTGCCCGGACGGTCTGCTTCAGCTCCAGCGCCGCCTACCCAATTACGCTGCAGCGTCAGGACGATTACGTGCTGCTGAAAGAGGACATGATCGACTTCGAAGGGAATCTCGGGATGCCGGACCTTTCTTACGGCTGGTCGAAACTGACCTGCGAGTACCTCGCGAGGCTCGCCTATGAGCGTCACGGCCTGAAGTCGGTGTGTTACAGACCGTTTTCGGGCTACGGCGAAGATCAGGATGACACGTATCCGTTCCCTTCCATCTGTAAGCGTGCGATCGCAAATCGTGGGGCGGACGTCATCAAGGTCTGGGGGACAGGGGAGCAGATGCGAGATTTTATACACATTGAGGACTGCGTTACGGGCGTCCTTCGTACGTGTGACCAGATCGATGATGGGGATGCCGTCAATCTCTCGACGGGGATCTACACGAACTTCAAACAGTTCGCGCGAATTGCTGCCGAGATCTGCGGATATTCACCGGAGGTAAGAGGCATGTCCGATATGCCAACGGGAGTATTTGCACGTGGTGGGGACACGGCGAAGCAGAGATCATTGGGTTTTGAGTATGAAATCCCGTTTTCCGAGGGTATAAGGCGCGCGATCACATACTATGACGGAACGTCAAACGCGTGATCCGGTTACAAGCCGAGATAGCAAATCCGCCAAGTCGCATCTTAAGCAGGTCTTCGTTGACATCTTTTAGCAATGTCGGTTCGGGGGTGATGATCGAGCGGCTCGAGGGGCTTACGCAGCTCATTGAGATCGTGCCCGATGCTCTGCTTGTCGTAGAGGACGACGGCACCATCTTCATGGCCAATGGGAAGGCGGACTCTCTATTCGGCTACGACGATGGAACGCTCTGCGGCAGAAATGTCGCTACGCTCATTCCGGAGAGTTCCCGGGGACGCCACTCCGAGCATCTTACGAGCTTCTTTGAGATGCCCAAGACGAGACCGATGGGAGCCGACCTCCGTATCGATGCGATGCGGGCCGACGGAAGCGTCTTTCCTGTAGAGATCAATCTGAACCCGCTTGGACGGTCTGGCGAAGAGATCGTTGTCGTTTGCACGATCCGCGATGTAACCGAGCGCCGACGCGCCATGGTCGAACTGGAGCAGTTCCATACCGCCTTGGAGGATCTGATCCGTGAACGGACTGAAATGTTGGAGGAAGCGACCAACCGGCTCCAGCGGCAGACGGAGGCGTTGGATCACATCCTCGACGCAATGGGTGATGCCGTCGTCGTAGTCGATCAGGAGGGACGGTTCGAGTTCTTCAACCCCGCGGCGGAAGAGATGCTCGGATTGGGAGCCTCCGAGGAACGTCCCGAACGTTGGCCGCAGGTCTACGGCTTGTATGCCGCCGATGAGTGGACGTTACTTTCTCCCGACCAATTGCCGCTCATTCGAGCGCTGCGGGGCGAGAAGGTTGACAGTGCGATGATCTTTGTTCGCAACGATACCGTGCCCGAGGGGAGACACATCAGTGTCACCGCTCGGCCGCTTCCGGCAGAGCAAGGTGCGTCGAGCGGCGCCGTGGCGGTCTTTCGTGACATCACGAGCCAGCGACGATCTGAAGACGGGCTGCGAAAGTCGAGTGAGGAGTTGGAGCGCCGCGTCGTGGAGCGCACGCTCAGTCTTGCCAGGGCTAGTCGCGACCTGAGCCAGAAGATCGAGGAACGGCGAAAGACTGAAGAAGCGCTGCGCGTTAGTGAGCGCCAACTCCGACTGATGGCCGACAGCCTGCCGCTTCTCGTCGCGTATGTTGACGGCAAGCATCGCTATCTCTTCATGAATGTGACCTATCAGGAGTGGTTTGGCGTGGACAGCTCAGAGGTCGTAGGAAAACCGGTCTGGGAGGTCGTCGGTGTCGAGCGGTACAAGGAGATCAGACCGCACATCGAGTTGGCCCTCACCGGTAAGCACGTTTTCATCGAAATCGACATCAGGCATCGAACGATGGGCGCTCGCCGGGTACAGATGAACCTCGTTCCCGACGTCGACGACCGGGACAACGTCCACGGGTTCTACGCCGTAGGCATCGATGTAACGGCTCGCCAGAGCTAGGGCCCAGTGTCGCCGCGAGTGCGCCTGCGCGATGTGAATCGGATTACGAACCGGTTCTCCAGATCCGACCTGGCGTAGTACATACGGTAGCCCAAGCTAACCGTTACGTCTTCGCCGGCAGGCAGCTCAATCCCGGGTTCTACAAAAAGACCCCCGTCGAATTGTACGGACTCAATCGTACAATTCAGGCAGCCGTCATCACCGACCCCCTTTGATACCCATTCGCGGCCCGCAATGATGAACGGCCGCCGCGCCGAGTCTTGGTCGAACGCCATCGGAATCGATGGTCCGTACAGGGCGGCCCCCAGGGAAGCAAAGAAAAGAGACGTCTTGCGCTCGCTTCGTGACGGACAACCGGAGCTGCCTCCTTCATCGAAACAGATCGGGCCCAGGTACTCCCATCCAATCATTATCGGGATTCCGATCGTATTGTAGAGACGAGGCTCCAAGATGCTCTGAAAGCCGAATCCGCGCGAAACTGTATTGCTTTGTTCCGCCGCCGTCTTACTGTACGAAGTCGTCGTGAAACCCATTCCGCCATGGATGCTCAGCGATGGGAAATGTTGAGCGGCGGCCGGCCTCACCCATTGCAGAGTAAGGCCACACACTACGCACAGCGCCTGGATAATTAATCGACAGTTTGACATCGAGTAACCCAGATGAATCAGTAAATCGAACCCGCAGCGAGCGGCACCGTTCCGTTCGGCACTTGAAAGAGACCGCTGCGACTGCGCCCGACAGATTCAGTGCGACGTCGAGTTGCTTTCTGCGGTGGTCGATCCATGGTTCGATCACTACATTCCTTCGATCCGAACCCCGCAACTGTGAACCGATTGCCTGAGTCCTCGAGAAGATTCGATATTGAGCGCGATAACGGCAGAGCCGTTCTGCGGCTGGCCGGCCGATGGCGCCTGACCGAGGGAGTGCCCCTCTTTGACGCAGGGACGCTCGGAGGAGACGACCTTCCCGACGTGATTGAGTTGGATGGCGCAGGACTCGAGGACTGGGACAGCAGCCTGGTGGCCTTCGTGCTTAGAGTCGTAGTCTGGGCCAGGGATAGGGACATCCGGATCGACGCTGATAAGCTTCCTCGTAATATTCTGGAATTAGTGCGTTTATCGACGGCTGTTCCTGATCATGCGGAGGCGGGTCCCAAATCGCGCCAATCCGCTGTCGCGCGACTGGGCGAGCACGTGATGGTTGGAGCGACGACGACGACCGAGACCTTCACGTTCGTTGGCGAGAGCGCATTGAGTATCGGAAGGCTCCTGATAGGTCGGAGCCGGATGCGCTGGGCTGAGTTCTGGTCCGTAATTCAGGATGCCGGTCCTTCGGCACTCCCCATCGTCACGTTGATCAGTTTCCTGGTCGGCGCCATTCTCGCCTTCCTCGGTGCCACCGTGCTGACACAGTTCGGAGCCGGTATTTACACTGCGCACCTGGTCGGTTTCGGTATGCTGCGTGAACTGGGCGCTATGATGACCGCGATCATCATGGTCGGCAGGACGGGCGCGTCGTTCGCGGCGCGTATCGGGACGATGCGCGTGGCTGAGGAACTGGATGCTTTCCAGACGATGGGGGTTTCCGTTTCGGACTATATCGTTCTGCCTCGACTTCTGGCACTTTCGATCATGATGCCTCTGCTCACACTGTATGCAGACGTTGTCGGGGTCGCCGGCGGCATGCTCATCTCAATGACGATTCAGGATGTGACGCCGAGATTGTTTATGAACACGCTCGTCCATGCCGTCCAACTCGAAGACTTTACCATTGGGATCGTCAAGGGGGCGATCTTTGGTGTCTTGATTGCCGTCACGGGATGCCTCCGGGGGATGCAGTGCGGCTCGAATGCGGAGGCCGTCGGCAAGGCAACGACCTCGGCCGTCGTTACTGGGACGACGCTTGTCATCGCCGCGAACGCGATCATAGACTGGCTGGAAACGATCGGATGATGCAGGAAGCGGCCCGCATAGCAGCTATTCAAGTGCGCAACCTGACGATGAGCTACGGGGAGTTTGTCGTAATGCGTGATGTCTCGTTCGACGTAGAGCATGGTGAGATCGCTATCGTGATGGGACCGAGCGGAAGCGGCAAGAGCACCCTTATGAAGCATCTCGTGGGACTCCTTGAACCCGCCGAAGGAGAGGTTTTCTATGGCGGAGAACCGTTCACGAGAGCGGACGAGACACGACGGAACGAGATCCTCAGAAAATGCGGCGTTCTGTACCAGAACGGGGCCCTTTGGAGTTCCATGACCCTTGCCGAGAACATCGCGTTTCCGCTGGAGGAGTACACGTCGCTCTCCAAGAGGGAGATCGCCGAGATTGTGTCTCTCAAACTGGCGCTCGTTGGGTTACGAGGTTTTGACACGTACTTTCCTTCCGAGATTAGCGGAGGGATGAGAAAGCGGGCTGCACTCGCACGCGCCATCGCGATGGATCCGGACATTCTGTTCTTCGACGAGCCGTCGGCAGGTCTCGATCCGGTGAGTTCGCGTCGTCTGGATGACCTGATTCTCCAGCTTCGCGACTATCTTGGAGCGACTATCGTGGTGGTTACGCACGAATTGGCGAGTATCTTTGCCGTTGGCGATAAGGCGGTCTACCTGGATACGGAGGAGAGAACAGTGACGGCAATAGGAAGTCCGCAAGAGCTCCTCGACCGTCCGCCCAACCAACGGGTTCGCCGTTTCATGACAAGGAGCGGGTGACGCTGTCACCGCGAGAGACCTACACGGAATGAAAAACAAGCCCAAACCGGCGCTCATCGGAGTATTTGTAGTTGGCGCGGCGCTCATTGCTGTCGCCGCGATTGCCGTTCTGGCCTCTGGAGTGTTCTTCAAGGAGACCGCCCCGTTCGTGGCCTATTTCGAGGAGTCTGTAGACGGCCTGGACGTAGGGGCGCCGGTGAAGTTCAACGGCATCAAAATCGGCGAGGTCACCGGCATCGGTATCTATGCTACCACAGACCCGCCGAGTCGCTATGCCTCTGTCACTTTCCAAATTGACCTCGGGTACATTCGCAGCCTCGGGATCCATTCGGATTTCAGGGATCCAAATGCTGTTCGAACACAGATCGATATGGGAATGCGAGTCCGTCTCGAGTTGGCCAGCATCGTGACAGGTGTGGTTTTCTTAGAGATGGAGTTTGATGACGACGCAGGCCCTCCTGCCTTTGTTCGCGAGCGATCGCCGGTTCCGGAGATCCCGACCAAGCGCTCCGCCCTTGCCGAGCTCGGCCAGAGTGCGACGGAGGTTATCGCCCGCTTGAGCGCGGTCGATGCCCCCGCGATCAGCGAACAGCTCATCACTGCCCTCAGCACGATCGATTCCACCCTGTCAGGCGTCAGGCTCAAGGAAGTGGCTGATTCGATGCTGCTGGCGGTACGAGAGTTGCGTGAAGCCGTCAAAACAGCAGACGTCGCAACCTCAACTGCAAAACTTCAAACCACGCTCGATGAATTTCACGATGTGGGGGTGCTCCTAAACAGCCGGCTCGAGCCGACACTGGCCAGAGTCGACTCGGCGACGAAAAAACTCGACCGAACGTTGTCCGTTCTGGAAGGCGCGGCTGATGACGTGGGAGAAGTGTTCAGGCCGGATGCAGACCTCATCGTTTCGATTCAGGAAGCTGCCAAGGCAAATAAGCGAGCCATGGAGGAGCTCCGCACACTCGCAGAAACCCTAGAGCGCAATCCCCGTGTGCTGCTCACGGGAAAACCTCCGGACAGAAACTGACATGAAGCACGCCATCAAAGCCGTAAGCTGGCTCCTTCTGCTCTCCGGTTGCATCAATCTCGAGGCGCCGCCGGATCCTACCCGGTACTTCCTGATGAACGGCCCGGACTGGTCGGAATCGGAAGGTGGATTTGCAGTCGAGGTCAAAACCGTCACGATCGAGCCCTATCTCGCGAGCCCCCGCATGGTCGTCCGTCTGAAGGAGAACGAGATCCGCTTTTCCGACATTCATCGATGGGCCGAGCCGCTGGACGAGAATATCCAGTCCGTGCTCAGCGGCTACCTCGCCGTATCCCCCATCGGAACGGTATCGAATCGGGCTCTACATGAGAAGCGACTGGTCGTTCGGGTTCATGTCTCTCAGTTCGAAGGGCAGCTTCCCGATGGCGCCACCCTTGGCGCGTCCTGGAGCATCGAGGATGTGTCGGGCAATACACTCGTGAGGCGTCGATCTGAGCACACCGTTTCGGGTTGGGACGGAGCTGACTATGAGCAACTGACCCGTCTCCTGGAATCGACGCTTGCCTCACTCGCCGGCGAAATCGCCGCGTCGATATAGCCCTGCCGTTCGCCGACAACCAGTGGAGCATGCGGCTCGCGACAGGCGCTGCGACTTCAGATGGCGGTGACCTGGAGCTTAACTTTCCGTTCAGCCAGGAATCCGACGACCCGTCCAAAGCATCCAACCTCTCGGCCGACGTATTCAGGAGGTGAGATGCCCTTTTTCCCGTAGTGACCGTTCAACACGAGTTCGGCCACTGCAGCACATGTGTAGCCCGTTGTTCGCGCCATCGAAGAAACGCCTGTCTCGGGGTCGTACTCGTCGTAGAGATCGTAAACGAAGCGCTTCGTCTCATCGTCTGCCGTGCCCTCCACCGTGACGCGCATGATCGTGAATTCCGGCTCTTGTGGTTCGAGTCTCCACTGATCGATCAGCAGCCGTGAGGTGAACTTGAGCGGCACGATGGCCGCTCCGTCGAGGTGGACGACCTGTTCGGAAAAGAAGCCCGCATCCTGAAGCGCCTTGATCAGGTCTATGTGGCCTGGATAGCGCAGTGTCTTCTCTTTCATGTTCGGGATGTGCGGCATCGTGTCGATGAGCGTCCTCAGACCGTCGGTGTTGAACGCCTCGAGCGTGCCGACAGGGTCGAAGTCCATCAACTCGGGATCTGACAGGGCGGGACGTGTGACAGTTTGAGAGCCTTCGACGAATCGCGCCGGTCGTGTGTATTCCTCGATAACGTCGATGGGAGAAAAGGGGGCTTTGTATTCGAACGGCCGATTCCGCCGTTTCGGAAGCCCTCCGACCAGGCACTCGAAACGGGCTATGTTCATGCTTCGGTCATGGTGCCCGAGTATCAGATTGTCAAGTCCTGGTGCAACGCCTGCGTCGACCACGGCAACGACTCCCATCTCTTTCGCGAGGTCATCGAGGAGGAGGGCATTCTCAGGGAAGAACGAAATGTCTACGACCCGCTTCCCGCTCCTGATGACGGTTTCCAACGTTTGGAATCCGAGAAATCCCGGAACGGCCCCGATGACGATGTCGTACGGCGCAACGGCGCTCTGGAGGGAGTTACGGTCGGTTACATCGAGGATGCGCGTTGCAATGTTCGACCCTCCAAGTGAATCCAGCCGCGATCGGTCCATATCCGCGACGCAAACGCTGTGCCGTCCGCTCATGTCGCGGGCGATCGCGTTACCGACCATCCCTGCCCCGAGGACTATTACTTCAGCCAAGCTTATCTCCCAGTTTCCAGGCGTGCTGCCAAACACACGATTGGGGGCAGCCGCAAGCGGCGAGGACGGCTGCTACAGCGGCACCTTGATCACGAAGGTTGCACCGCCGCCCGGCGTCGTTTCTACACTAAGCGTTCCGCCGTGCCCCTGTACGATGATGTCGTAGCTGAGAGACAGGCCCAAACCCGTCCCGCTGCCCGTAGGCTTCGTAGTAAAGAACGGCACGAAGATCTTGTCGACAATCTCTTGCGGGATGCCGGGCCCGTTATCGGCAATCTTGACAATGGCCTGTGTATTCGTGCGCTCAGTCATGACCGTGACGGTGGGTTCATAGCCCTCCTCATCGGTCGTCGTCGCTTTCTCGTGCACTGCGTAGAAGGCATTGTTGAGCAGGTTCAGGCATACGCGGGCGAAATCCTGCGGAATGATATTCACTTCGCCCATCTTCTTGTCGAATTTCTTCACAATGGTGGCCACCAGCTCCGCATCGGCGGCCCTCATGCCGTGATATGCCAGCCCCACGTATTCTTCGAGCAGCGCGTTGAGATCAGTGGGTTTTCGCTCGCCTACGCGACTCACGAGAATGCTCGAGCATGTTCCGAACGATCGAATCGGCTCGTTTGCCGTGTTCCGCAATCTTCTTCTGGTTGAACCGAAGGTCGGTAAGCATTGACGCGACTTCGTCCATGGTTTCGGCGGATTCAGTGCCGTTCTCGCTCGTCAGCATCTCTTGAATTTCGTCGATCATCTCGGCCGACAGCTCCGAGAAATTGTTCACGAAGTTGAGCGGATTCTTGATCTCGTGGGCGATCCCGGCGGTGAGTTGACCGAGTGAAGCCATTTTTTCGGCGTGAACAAGCTGGGTCTGCGTAGCCTGCAGTTCCTTGTATGCCGCTTCGAGCTCGCGTGCCTGCGCCAGCTCTTTCTCCCGAGCTCTCTCCCTCTCGAGGCGAATGTGGCGCTGTCGCTGCACGCGATCGAATCCTACCACAGCGAAAAGAAAGATGAAGAAGTAGGCGATGTATGCGATCGTAGAGCGATACCAGGGAGGAAGAATATGGATCGTAAGTACGATGTCTTCCGGATTCCAGACGCCGTCCGGATTCGCCGCATTCACGCGAAACGTGTAGCGCCCAGGATCGAGGTTGGTGTACGTCGCCGTTCGAACGGAGCCTTCGTGCCAGGTAGATTCGTATGGTTCGAGCTGGTATCGATAAGTATTCTCGTCAGGCGCGGAAAAGTGAAGTCCGACAAAGTCGATGGCAAGGTCCTTCTGGTCATGGTCGAGAATAATGTCGCGCGTTTCCGATATCGGCTTCGTAAGGGGAGAATCCTCGCCGGGAACGAGGGACTTTCCGGATACGCGGAAATCGGTCAGCACCACGTTCGGTGGATCTTCGTTGCTCGAGAGGTTGTCGGCACTCAAGATGGCGACCCAACCCGGCCCGCCGAACACGAGCTCGCCGGAATGCCGGCGCAAGGCGACAGTCGCGGCCGTCGTTGCCAGGCCGGACATGTCTCCGTAGGCAACGAAGCTGCCCGACTCGCTGTCGTAGCGGCAGACACCCGCGTTGGTGGCGAGCCACAAAGTACCTTCCGAGTCCTCCGTAATGTCGTTGACGACATTCGACGGAAGTCCGCTGTTCCTCTCGGTGAACCATTCGAACTTGCCCGTCTTCGAGTCAAACCGATTCAGGCCCCCACTCCACGTTCCGATCCAGAAGATTGTTGAGTCGGCTTCCGACCGGTAGACGACTCTAACCCCGTTGTGGCTGATGGAAGCCGAGTCGTTCGGGTCGTGCGAGTAGACCTTGAATTTGCCTGTCGCGGGATTGAGCACATTCAGTCCACCCCCGTCAACGGCGATCCAGAGAAGAGAATCCGCGGCGATGATTTGGGCTACGTTTGGTCCCGAAAGCGTCGAGTCACTGTTTGCCCCGACCCCGAAGTGCTCGAAGATCCCGACCTCAGTATCGAGCATGTCGATGCCCCGCCCCCACGTTCCAATCCAGAGGAACTCGGGATAAACGGGATCGGTCTCGAGAGATGAAATGACGCCGCTTGCCAGAGCGCGGGACGTTCCTGCCGCCGAAATTGGATATCGAGCAAAAGCTCCTCGACGCACGTCGAGACGGTTCAGTCCACCGCCCCAGGTCCCAACCCACAGCGTCTGGTTGTCGCCCGGCGACTGGTGGAGGGCGGTTACATCATCCCAACTCAGACTCTGCCGGTCAAGGGGATTATGCCGATAATGTGAGGCCCTCCCTGTGGACGTGTTGTATCCGTAAAGGCCGTCATTTCTCGTACCGATCCAGAGGATTCCCGATCCATCTTCGTACACCAGATTGCCGAACGCTTCGGCGCGCTCGTTGGTCAACATGGTAAAAGACTCGGTGTTGAGATCGACAGAATTCAGTCCGTCCGAGGTACCCACCCAGAGAACGCCCGACCGATCTTCCATGATGGACAGGACGCTCTGACTCGCGAGTGAAATACTCAATTGCGGATCGGCGCTGAACCGCTCGAATTCGCCCGTTTCCAAGTCGAGTTTCAGCAAGCCTCCTGCCTCGGTTCCGATCCAGAGGTGACCTCGGCGATCTTCCTGAAGTGTGGTGACGTCGTTCACGGCGGGTCCGGCCAACTGGGCCTCTCTGCCAGGTACGTAGCGTTCGAAGCTGTCCGACTCAGGGTCGTACGAATTGAGCCCCTCGCTTCCTACCCAAACGGTACTGTCGCGCCCAACGAGAAGCGCCCCGACGGAGTTGGCATTGATGCCGCCGGGTCGTGCGGAGTATTGGGTGAAGATCCCCGTTGTGGGGTCGAGCCTATTGAGTCCTGCGTCGGCCGTGCCGGCCCAGACATCGCCACCAAGGTCGACTGCCACCACGTTGATCAGATCGGACGATATACTATTCGGATCTGACGGGTCATGACGGTAATGTGTCCAAGTGCCGCTCTTTACGTCGAGCCGGTTGAGCCCACCCCCAAAGGTGCCGACCCAGAGGACGCCGTCCTTCGAGAATGCCAGGCTGTTAACAGTATTGTGCGAAAGGCTGTTCGAGTTGTCCGATTCGTGGGAGAAGCGTTTGAACGTGTTCGTCCGTGGATCGAAACTGTTGAGTCCTAAAAAGCTGCCGATCCAGATCGTGCTGTCGGGAGCGAGCGCCATGGTGATAACCGAATTATCTCCAAGGCTCTGTGGGTTGGCGGGATCGTGCACGAACGTCACGAAATCGTAACCGTCGAAGCGATTCAAGCCGTCAACCGTCCCAATCCAGATAAAGCCCTGATTGTCCTGCAGCAGGGTCTGGATCACGTTATTGCTGAGTCCGTCGTGCTGGGTAAGCCTGTTGAATCGGACCGTGCTCCGCTTGATCTGGGCACGCAGAGGCTGAATCCCCGAAGCGGCGAGGAGGAGGAGACAACAAACCGCAACGATCTGTCGACGAATGCTCACGTGTAGTGCGTTATTGACGGTAAGTGCGGTGACGTGGAGAAGAGCCCAATGTTGCATCGGACGTATCTTCCGTGCAATACCGGTGCGGCGACTTTTTGCTTGACGGGGTGGCGTAAATCAGATCGTTTATTTCAGCGCACCAATATACGGAAATCGCTCTATGCACGATTAATTCTGGTGAAGTTACAGGTTCCGGGTTCCAGCTTCCAGGTCTTGTGAGGCGCCCAAGATGAAACGCCGTGCTACCTTGGAGAACCTCGAAGGTGGACCTCGAAGTTGAACCTCGAACCTGAGACCTCGAACCCGGAACCTGGAACCTGGAACCTGGAACCCGGAATTTTTGTCATTTTTTATTCACGCCCTGATTCCTAGTCGTCGATCTGAACCTATTTCCTTTCACCATGCGTTTGTCCGTCTTCCAGTTTCTCTGCGTTTGCGCCGTTTGCTTCGTTCTCGCTGCTTGCGGCAGCTCTGGACCCACGATTACCCAGCCTGTCGGTCGGGTTCAGCTCGGAATGACGATCGGTGAGGTGACGCATGTGCTGGGCGACGGGCAAGTTGTCGAGGCGCCCCAGAGTGATGGTGCCCACAAAATGGAAGTCCGTGAATACCCTGCCGGAAACGGACGTGTGTACTCGGTCCGTTTCATTGATGGTCTTGTGCGCCGCTGGGAGATTCAGAACCGGTAATCCAGATCGGCTTGGTTGCTCGGCAGCCTTTGAGCGAGGCGCGGCTGCCGTCTCTTGACTTTGCGGGCGGAAACCCGTAATTCTCGGTGCCTCCATTTACCATTCAGTACAGCGGCGCCGCCGAAGCCTCCTTTACATCTCTCCGGCCGTCTATGCTGTCGCTAAGCTTCCATGAAGTCATCACTGGCGTTCTTGGGCAGTCTGCTCGTCGTCTTCACTGCGTTTGCCCTGACTACCCGGGCTATCGATACGAATCGGGACACGCCCTTCTCGCATCCAAGTCTCGATCGCGTTGCAAACATCAGATCGGATAACAGGTCACCGAATGGTGACTTCAAACCCGGGTCCGAGGCGCTCATGGGAGCGTCAGGAGTGTTCATCCCAAATCTTGGGCAGGTGAGCCACGACGTTTACTTTCAGTTGATAGGCCCGATCCGGGAAGCCCATTTTCGGGCGAGGTCGATCGGTATTCGTCGGGTCGGAATCGCTCCCGGAGCGGGGCATGAGTCGCTCGTAGATGTGCGATTCGTTGGCGCCAATCCGAGACCCGAGGTGCGGGCTACCGGTTTGGCGGATAAGAGACTCTCCTATGTCGGCGATGTTTTGGGCAAGTCCTTTACCGCATCGGTTCCGCTCTTCTCGGAGTTGACCTATGAGAACCTGTACGATGGCGTTGATTTGCGCGTCTCGGCAGAAGACTCGCGCATCACCCGTCGGTTCATGTTCGAGCCTGGAGTGTCTACCGAGCGCGTTCTCCTGCATTACGACGGCGCCGAGAATCCGGTACTCCTTTCCACGGGAGGAATCAGCATTTCCACAAGGCGCGGCTCCCTTCAATATGCTGGTCCCACGGCCTATCAGGAACGCAATGGCAAGCGCGTCGGGATTTCGATCGGGTACAAGCTGAGCCGCTACGGCGCCTTTGGATTCAGCATCGGCGAATACGATGCGTCGCTGCCGGTGGTGATCGAGGTGGAAGGGCTCTAATTTTTCTTCCCCCATCTTTCATTTATCACATTACTCTTTCCTACACCCTCTTTACCCACATCCCCTTCCCCCTCCTCGCCCCTCCAGACCGTTACCCCGCTATCACCGTCGTTACGCCCCGCCCCCCCTCATAACACCGAACTGTCTAGACATCGCAGCGTCGCCACGTCACACGAGACCGACCCCGCCTAGCCGCCCCCTAACGCTCTCCCGCAAGCCGACCGCCGCACCCCCCCACCCCAACTCTTACACACCCCCCCCACCCTCACTCCACCCACACCACCCCCCCCCCCCCTCCCCCCCGCCCCAGCGCATCGTATAGGCGAATTGACGCGCCCCCCCCCCCCCCCCCCCCCCCCCCCCCCCCCCCCCCCCCCTCCCCCCCCTCCCCCCCCCCCCCCCCCCCCCCCCCCCCCCCCCCCCCCCCCCCCCCCCCCCCCCCCCCCCCCCCCCCCCCCCCCCCCCCCCCCCCCCCCCCCCCCCCCCCCCCTCCCCCCCCCCCCCGACTAGTGCCTGCCGTCTGCCTTCTCTCCCCCCCCCCTTCTTTCCCCCCCCCCCCCCCCCCCCCCCCTCGATTGCGTTCAGCGTTTAGCGATTATCGATCCCTCCATCACCCGATTCGTCCTCGCCGCCGTTACGCCCGTGCTGGCACACTCCCCGCGCCCCAACAACGCATCCACGACTGTTTCGATCATCGGCTGTTGAACATGTGTCGGATAGGGGATGGGAAATGATTCCACGCCGCCATCGCTCGTCAGCTGGATGGGTGAGTCGTCGAAAAACGAAAAATGGATCGTTCCGGCGCTGCCAACGATCTCAGTCCGGTCGCGATCGGCGCTCTCACCCACAGTGAAGCACCAGGCGCCGGTCCCCATCGCTCCCGATTGGTGCTGCCATCCGGCCGTCACGACGTCCTCCGCTTCATAGCGTCCCGCCTGATTTGCCGCGATGCCGTGCTCGGACGCGATGGGACCGAGCACGTAGTCCAGGAAATCGAGTTGGTGGGATGCCAGGTCGTAGAAGTGTCCGGCGCCGGCGATCTCGGGCACGACCCGCCAGTTAGAACCCTCGGGTGGCGGCGGCTCGTCGCGCATGGCCTTGTATAGCACGACGTTCACGAGCCGCACGTCGCCGATCGCGCCGCTCCTGACCAGATCCCTGATCTTCAGGAAATTCGGGAGACGACGGCGATAATAGGCGACGAACAACGGGACGCCGGCTTTCTCGCACGCATCAATCATCCGGATGCACTCCGCGTGCGTCCGCGCCATGGGTTTTTCGACGTAGACCGGTTTGCCTGCCTGCGCCGCGCGAAGCGTGTACTCACAGTGGGAATCAGGTGGCGTCGCGATGTAGACGGCATTCACGTCCGGATCGTCGATCAACGCATCGGCATCGTCATACCAGGTCGGGACGCCATGACGTGCAGCGTAGTCGCATGCCAACGCCCCGTTCCGCCGCATAACCGCCACGAGCTCGGAATCCGGAATCTTGTTAAAGGCGGGGCCGCTCTTTACTTCGGTAACGTTGCCGCACCCAACGATGCCCCAGGACACCCTTCCATGAATGATGAATGATGAATGATGAATGATGAATGATGAATGGAATTGCTAAGCGCTAAACGCTAATTGGGTTTGCTCGTTGCACGCTGCACGCTGCACTCGGCACGCTGCACGTCGCGGCACGCTGCACTTGGCACGCTGCACGTCGCACGTCGCACGTCGCACGCCTTCTGGTCCAAACCACACCGGAATTACGTTATTGGAGTGAAAGGGAATACCCTATGCCAAAAATGGGGGTGCCACCACGCTTGAAAAAACGCACCTAAGTGATATTTCGCACGTAGAAGTTGTTGACCATCGCTTCAAATTCTCTCCCGCCATTTGGCAGGTTGAGATGTCAATTCGAGTCGAAGATATGCGACCTCCGGCTTGAGTGACTAAAGGGGTGCCTGTGAGACGTCATGGGCACCCCTTTAAGTAATTAAGAATTAATAATTAGGGATTAAGAATTGGGGATGTGGTCTTAGAAGGGTGGCTCCTTAGTGGGCGGCCTATTCCTGTGTGATTGGGACTGTTTGCGTACCGCCTTATTGTCCTGACGCCACGACCGACTGTGCCTCACTCGAATCCAGAATTGGGAACTGAGGAACGATGGTCAGTGGCACTCGGTTCAGATGACGACAGGCGCAGCACAATCCAAATCCCCGAGGCGAAGAAGTGCCTAAGCTGGTTCCGAAAATCATTCTCGAAGGAACGCGACTCACGCATAAGACCGATCTGGCATTTGCGCTGAACGAACATCCACGAATCGTAGGTCCTCGGAAGTACCGATACCATTCACCGCTAGTCTCAGCGGAGTGGTGTGCCTTTACGAACTTCCCCTGGGGCAGGGGACTGATCAACTACGAGCCCGAAGAGGAAGCGCTGGCCATGGAGACCTATGCCACGTGGCTGAAGCTTTTTGAACTGCAGCGCTACTACTCCTGGATCATCGATCGCTTTCACCTTTCAACGCAGCTCTATCAGATGTCGAAGGGCCGATCGGTCGATTTTGCCTGGTTGGAGGACGGTTTGGATGCGCTCGGCTTTCATCTGGTACTGTGTGTTCGGAATCCAGATACGTTCGCTGCGGCGCGCGAAGAGAGATTGTTGGTTTCGGGAAACCCGGCACAATATGACGATTGGCAGGTCTTCATCGACGAGCAAAGCAAGTTGACGGATCTGGCC
The DNA here is from genome assembly GCA_963768715.1 of uncultured Bacteroidota bacterium. GTDB lineage: Bacteria > Bacteroidota > Rhodothermia > Rhodothermales > DATKEJ01 > DATKEJ01. The sequence goes on along the minus strand of CAVYJC010000007.1, from coordinate 605,860 downwards.
AGGAGATCACGGCTGCCTCACCTCGAGCTGGATGTTTCCGACGACAACGTCGAGCGCATGTGCAATGATGTGGCAGATTGGATGGAAGGGACAGGAGGGCGGTATTGGAATTAAGAATTAAGAATTAAGAATTAAGAATTAAGAATTGAGAATTGAGAATTGAGAATGTGGGTGGGGGCCTATGAAGGGGGAGTCACTTTTGGGCCTTCTGTCTCCAACGGTCGGACCGGTTCTTTCTTCGCTGTTGGCTACTGCTCTTGCAGTCGATCATCACGTCCATCCATTTCTGGTTTATGAATTCTGATTTCTGAATTGTTATAGATCCACACGGCCTCATTAATCCTGTTCCGCCCCTTCGTTTGAATGGCTCCGCCAATGCCCGCAACGAGGAAGCCTCCGATCGATGCGCTCCAGTTCGCCACGTCGCCATGGACGAAGAAGGTGGCTGCTCCAATCGCGGCGCCCAGGATGGAGACAAGACGGCCATGCGTGACGATCCGGGAACCGTCTCCTGCAAGCTCGTACGCCTGCGGAACCTCCTCAAGCTGCTGCCGCAGCTTGCCGAAAGAGGCTCCGGCCGGATGGGTCTCGCCATTCTGCACGTACTTGTTTCCACCGAACAGCGTGTTCTGCAGGTAAATCGACGAGGATGTGGGTCGGAGTGAATCCACGGGCAGCGATGCCCTCTGCGCCGAAAGCGATAAGGGCAGGAGGACAATCGAGGATAGAAAGACGAGGGTGAGACGCATAGTCGGTTGAGCCGGGAAGGTCCGACTTGGTATCGGACGTCGAGTGTCGCGCTGGCACGCCCTATCTTATCGCAAAGTTGCCGTCACCTGCAGGGAAATCCTGATGGAATCGTACGACATGCTGGCTCTGGCGCAGATGCTCACCCGATGGGTGCACGTCTTCGCAGCCATTCTCTGGATCGGACAGACGTTCCTGTTCCATCTCATGGAGCGTCACCTCGTTGCCGTCCCTTCGGAAAAGGCGGTCGGTCGTATGTGGATGCTCCACGGCGGCGGCTACTACCAGGTTGAGAAGAGAAATTTCGCGCCAGGCATGCCGGAGCAGCTCGTCTGGTTCAAATGGGAAGCTGCGACGACGTGGATCAGTGGTGCAATCCTGCTCGGATTGACATACCACGCCGGCGGACTCATGGCGCCGCCTGAAATGAACCCCGGTATTGCCGCAGGAGTTGGAACCGGGGCCATCGTTTTCGGCTGGGTCATCTATGACATGCTCGTGCGCTCGCCTCTCGGAGCCCGCCCCGTCCCCCCCCCCCCCCCCCCCCCCCCCCCTCCGCAAACTGCTCGAAGCCGTTCGATCGGGGAAGGAACTCGATCGGTCCATTGCTGCCACGGGGCCCCTCCGTTCACGGCACAACTCCTACCTCGTCCTTCCTCTTGTGCTGATCATGATCAGTAATCACTATCCGACCATTTCGTACGGTAATGATCACAGCACAGTGATTCTTGGAGTGGTCGTTCTGGTCGGCTGGATCGCGGCTCGGTGGCTCCTGGGTCCCGGTCGGGAAACACCTCCGTCCGGAACTTCCACCCAGTCCTGACATCTATTCGAGGCAATGGCACCGCAACAAGCGCCCTGTTCACTATGAGTGCCCTCCATTTTCTCTTGAACGATCGAGAGATCCACACGGACGTCCATCCAGCGACACTCGTTCTGGACTTCCTTCGAGATCTCCAGGGGCTGAAAGGAACCAAAGAGGGCTGCCGCGAGGGTGATTGCGGGGCATGCGCCGTCCTGATCGGTGAGCTCCGCGGAGAAGAACTGCGCTACCGAGCCGTCACTTCCTGTCTCGTTCCGATCGGAAGTCTGCACGGCAGGCACCTTGTCAGCATTGAGGGCCTGAATCTCGATGATTTGTCTCCCGTTCAGGAAGCGATCGTCGAGGAAGGCGCGTCCCAATGCGGATTTTGCACGCCGGGCATCGTTGTCTCCATGACCGGATCAGTCATGGAGAAAGGTGGAGGAATTGCGGTCGACGATGTCAAGGAGGCGCTCGGTGGACACCTTTGTCGCTGCACGGGTTATCGCTCCCTCAAGGCGTGTGCTCAGCTCGTCAATGATCGAATCGGAGACGTGAGCGGTCTCCCTCAACTCGTAGCATCCGGCGTTATTCCGCCCTATTTCGGACAAATCAAAGATCGTCTTCGGGGGATTGGCCTTCCCGTTTCGGTGAACGGTGGGGGACAGGTAGATTATCGGATTGCGGGCGGCACCGACTTGTACGTGCAGCGTGGAGATGAGCTTCCGCGAACGACAGTCGACATAATCGATCAAGACGACGATCTCGCAGGGATAGTCGACAGCGGCGATTACATCGATGTTGGGGCAGCTACGACATTTGAGGACTTCAGCCGCAGCCCCATCATCCAGGAAATCGTTCCGGATATTCGATCCTACATGCATCTCATCGCATCCCTGCAGATCCGGAACCGTGCGACGCTCGGGGGCAATGTCATCAATGCCTCGCCCATCGGCGACATGACCATCCTGCTTCTTGCCCTGAAGTCGGACCTGGTTCTGAGAAGTTCCAACGGCGACCGAGTGGTGCCTATGACCGGGTTTTACAAGGGTTACAAACAGATGGATCTTCAGGCAGGGGAGGTCCTTTCCAGGATTCGAATTCCACGGCCCATTCAGAGGACGCGCTTCGGATGGGAGAAAGTGTCGAAGCGCAAAACCCTCGATATCGCGACGGTAAATTTTGCGATGGGCGTGACGGCGTCCGGCGGGCACATTTCGTCAGCCTGCCTTGCTATCGGCGGCGTTGCTCCGGTCCCTCTTTACTTGAAGGAAACAAGTGCCCTATTGGCAGGATTGGCCCTCTCCCCGGAGTCGGTCCGGGTGGCGATTGGCTCGGCGCAGGATGAAATCTCGCCGATCAGTGATATCCGCGGCACTGCCCGGTACAAGCGGCTCCTGGCGCAGCAACTCATGATTGCGGCCTTCACAGGCATGTTTCCGGACGAATTACCCGTAACGGCTTTCATTTGAAACACGTTGACGCACGATATCACGTCCGCGGCGAGTCTCAATACATTGACGACGTGCCTCCGCCTGAGGGACTTCTTTTTGCGTGCCCGGTCGTTTCCACCGTCGGACATGGTCGCATCGTCGGATTCGATGCTGGCGACGCGGTCAAGATTCCTGGCGTGCAGGCCGTCCTGACTGCCGAGGATATTCCCGGCGAGAATCAGGTCGGTCCGATTATTCCCGATGAGGCGCTTCTGGCTGTCGGTGAGGTGCATTTCATCGGTCAGCCGATCGGCGTCGTCGTGGCGGATTCGCAGTCAGCGGCGCGTCGGGCGGCCAACTGCGTGCGTATCGAGTACGAAGAGCTTCCGGTTATTGTCGATCCAAGAGAGGCTTTCCGTTCGGGTCAAATTATTGGGGCGACGAGGACCTTCGAATTGGGCGATGTCGACGCTGCCTGGAGTGCCTGCGACGTCATCGTCGAGGGCACGTGTGAGACCGGTGGGCAGGAGCACGTTTACCTGGAAACGCAGCGAGCCCGGGCGATTCCCTTGGAGGGCGAGCGCATGCGCGTGTATTCCTCAACGCAGGGTCCGTTCGCGGCGCAGAAAGGGATCGCACGGATACTAGGCCTGAAGAATCATGACGTGGAGGTCGAGGTCGTCCGCCTTGGTGGCGGTTTTGGGGGCAAGGAGGACCAGTCGACCATATGGGCTTGTATGGCGGCGTTGTCGGCGTGGAATACCGGTCGCCCGGTCGAGATCGTGCTTCGCCGTGAGCAGGACATGCGCATGACGGGAAAGCGGCATCCATATGCTTCCGATTTCAAATTAGGCGCGACCCATGACGGCAGCTTGGTTGCGTTCGAAGCCAAGTTCTTCCAGAACGCCGGGGCGACTGCGGATCTTTCTCCCGCCGTCCTGGAGCGAACGCTGTTTCACGGGACGAACAGCTACTTCATTCCGAACGTTCGCCTGTTCGGTGCGTCTTGCCGCACCAATCTTCCACCCAATACGGCCTTTCGCGGCTTCGGTGGGCCCCAGGGAATGTTCGTCATAGAGAGCGCCCTCGCGAAACTGGCCGATGCCATCGGCGAACCGCGGGAGGTGGTGCAGCGAAAGAACCTCATCAAGAACGGCGATGTCTTTCCGTACGGGCAGGAGCTGACCGATGCACGCGCCGAGAGGACTTGGGATAAGGCAGCTGCATCGTATGACCTTCCGGCGATTATGGCGAGTCGCGATGCTTACAACAGCGATCACTACGCGTCGAAGAAGGGAATTGCCGTGATGCCCGTCTGCTTCGGGATTTCATTTACGACCACGCGGCTCAACCAGGCGAGTGCGCTGGTCCATGTCTACACCGACGGGTCCATCGCAGTGAGTACCGGCGGGGTTGAGATGGGGCAGGGCCTAAGCACGAACATCGCACGGATAGCTGCTACGGGTTTCGGAGTCGATCCGTCGATGATTCGCGTGCAGACGACGAATACCACGCGGGTCGCGAACATGTCTGCATCGGCGGCGAGCTCGACGACCGTGCTGAACGGGAACGCGACGCTCGTGGCCGTACGCCAGATTCTCGACCGCCTTTACCCCGCCGCTCGGCATCTTCTCGACGCCCGAGAGCAGGCGGAGATTCGGATCCAGGACGGCTTCGTCGTTTCGGATGGCCGCCCCACCGATCTGACATGGAAGAAGCTCGTTGCAGCCGCGTACGATCAGAGAATCGGCCTTTCCGCGTACGGTCACTTCGCAACGCCCGGTATCCACTTCGACAAGACGAAGGAGTGGGGCCATCCATTTGCCTATCACACGTACGGAACGGCTGTCGTCGAGGTGACGGTGGATTGCATTCGGGGTACGTACGAGATCGATTCGGTCCGAATCGTGCACGACCTCGGCCGACCGCTCAATTTGGAGATCGATCTGGGGCAGGTGGAAGGGGGACTGGCCCAGGGTCTTGGGTGGATGACGGTGGAGGATCTGCAGTACGACAAGAAGGGTCGGCTCATGTCGTCGGCCTTGGCGACGTACAAAGTGCCGGACGCGTACTTCATGCCGGACGACATCCGGGTCGAGTTCCTCGAAGACGCCGACGAGCCGGTGGGGCCGTACGGAAACAAAGCGGTCGGCGAGCCGCCGCTGATGTACGGGATTGCCGCCTGGTTTGCGATTCGGGATGCCGTGAGGGCATTCAATCCGAGTCGAGAGATCGAATTTCGGACGCCGATGACCCCCGAACGGCTTCTGCTGAGCCTGTACGACCATCCGGTGCCCGAGCCGGCTAATCTGATTCAGGTCACCTCGAATCGAACTAATACGCACGGATAGAGGCACGGCCTCGGGATGGGGAATCGGTTTCCGCCGAGAAGAGAGACGGTCCCCACTTTGGACATTCGACCAACCGCGCTGGAAACACGGGATCCTGTCAAGGACTCGTCGTTAGAACAAGACTGATCCCTCATTGCAGGAGGACAAACCATGAGCATCCTCGTACCGGTCGATCTTTCTCCAATTTCGGAGCGTGTTTGTGACGTGGCAGCGGAAGCTGCGAAGGCGCGCGGGGTCAAGATCTGGCTGATTCACGTAGCAGAACCGGAGCCCGAATTCGTCGGATACGATCCAGGTCCCGACGTCGTCCGCCATCAGGTTGCTGCCGATCTTCGAAAAGAGCACCGGGAATTGCAGACGCTTGCCGACAAGACGGCAGCGCTGGGCGTTGAGGTTACGCCGTTGCTAATACAGGGATCGACCGTTGATACGATCCTCGAGCAGGCCGAACACCACGCGGTGGATCTCATCGTCATGGCAACCCACGGTCGCGGACTGATGTATCAAATGCTTGTCGGAAGTGTGAGCGAGGGCGTGCTGCATCGGACGAAATGCCCGATACTATTTGTCCCTGCTCGCGAAACCTGACTGCATTCTTCCTCTCGCACCACACTGGCTGAAAATGTCCACCTTTTGGGAAGCAGTCCGGGACCGGCTCAGAAAAGACGAGCGCGTCGGCGTCGTGCTCGTGGTCAATCACTCCGTGCATTCGCCCGGCACGACCGGTTCACGAATGGCGATTTTTGCGGATGGCTCAACAGTCGGAACCATCGGCGGTGGAGTCATGGAACTGGACATCGTTCGGTCCGCCCCTGAGATCTTCTTCGCCGCCGAACAGGCCCCTACACTTCGCAAGCTGTATCACCGGAAGGAGGGAGAGGGTCAGAAGTCGGGTCTTATCTGTTCCGGATTCCAGACGAATCTATACGCCACCCTGGGCCGAGCCGAGCACGCCGATCTTCTCGATGCACTGGTGAAGGCGGGTCGAGAAGATAGATCGGCGGTGTTGGAGATTCGTCCGACCGGCATCGCGCTCCTCGATCTCCCGGCGGGTGGTCCGCCGATCCAACATGATCTAGTATATTCTGGATATACATGGGTTTATCGTGAGTCGGCGATGAATCTGAGCCGTATAGCTATTCTGGGAGGAGGGCACTGTGGATTGGCCTTGTCCAGGCTGATGCACCGGCTTGGATATCATGTGAGCATCTTTGACTCAAGGCCGCGTGTCCCGACGATGTTGGAGAACGATTTCACGGACGAAAAGCATATCGTCGATGATTTGGTGGACGCGGCATCCATGATTCGACTGCCGGAGCATACGAACGTTGTCGTAATGACGACCGAGCTTTCTTCCGACGTACGCGCCCTTTTGGGTGCCGCCGGCCGAACTTTTCCGTTTGTTGGCGTAATGGGCAGTCGCGCGAAGATCGCAGCCATGCGAAAAGCACTCCTCGCGGAAGGAGTTGCCGCGGAATGGATTGACAATCTGGCGGCGCCCGTTGGCCTGCCAATCGGCAGCAACACCCCGGACGAGATTGCTGTGAGTGTGGCGGGGCAGCTGCTTCAGAGACGTACCAAGCTGTGGAAATCCAGCCGCAATTAATCGCCGAATGTGGTGTATGTACAAATGGGCAGTTACCAGCCTGATAGGTCGCGGCTGTGCGTCTGCGAGGAAGTTACGCCCGACTGGTCGGCCGTTGGTCCAGGCGATGTGGTTGAGCTTAGCTCACTGCCCTACGGGGGAGCCCCGATTGCCTGCAATGACGAGCACTTCGGTCGCATCTCACCACGAAGCGCGTGATCCGTTCGAGCAGAAAGTCCAGAGAACCGCCGATCTTCCGTACCCAATTCTGTGAAAAAAATTGGACTTTTTAGAATTCTTGTCCGAGATTAAACACTCCACAGTAGTACCAACCAAGGTATTTCTCCCTGAAATGCCTGCCGATCGCGCGATACTGCGGTCCGTCCTGCACCGGATTATCGCCCGGTTGACAACGACATACTAGCCTCCATGTCGACTGCCGGAATAATCGCTGTCAACCAGCTTCCGCTGGCTGACGCAATGAAAGTATTCGGGAGATGCTGCGGGTCGAGCGCATGGGCCATGCAAATGGCTCGCGGCCGACCTTACCAGGATCTCACTGAATTACTGCGCTTCGCCGATCTCAAGTTCAGGTCACTGACTCGGAAAGATTGGCTTGAAGCCTTCATTCACATCCCCGACGCATCAGAGATCGTTAAGAAACATCAGAAGGGTTTGCCGGCCGGTGCCGTCATAAGTCCCTCCGGCGAGGATCTGAGCCGTCTCGTAGATCGGTTCGAACGAATGCTTGTGAAATATCACCGAAAGTTCGGACACAAGTTCATTCCTCTCGATGAAAACGCCAGCTTCGAAACCCTCGTTACGGAGATCGCGAATCGCTATCGTAACGGTACCCAGGATGAAATGGAGATAGTCTGCAACAATCGTCGCAGAGTCTCGCTTCGTCAGCTCGCCTCCATGATGGCCGACTACCGACCGCAAGAGGGTGACGGGGTTACTATCGATGCCGCGTTTCCTGGTCAGAAGCTTCCTCAAATCAAAGAAGAGGAAGCCTCGAGCGCCCCGGAAGGCGCAGAAGTGCCTGTGCCGGTCCACAGGCAGGTCAGTTCCTGAACACCCCTCTGATTCTGGCGCGAAGAACGGACATGCTCTCCTGACACCGCTGGTCTGGTGCGGCGGTGATACGTATGTTGGATCCCTCCACCGTGATCCGACGACATATGGATCGTAACCTCGCGAGACTGAATCAAATCCCCAGAGAAGATGCATTGGCCGCCCTGTCGCGTTGCTGCGGATCGCGTGCATGGGTCGGCCAGATGATCGATGGGCGCCCGTTTGGGTCCGTTGAGGCACTGCATGAGCTCGCCCGGGATGCATGGTGGAGTCTGGGGGAAGACGATTGGTTGGAGGCTTTCGGATCACATCCACAAATTGGCGACCGGGATGTCGTCTCGAATCAACGTGTTGCCGGGGCCTGGGAGCGCCGAGAGCAGGCGGGAGCGGCCGACAGTGAACCCGAACTTGCGCAGCGCAGGGCTGTCCATGGAGGAACTTCGAAGCCGCTCGTTCTCTCATATCGTTAAGGAACGGACGCGTAAGATGTCACCATCAGATAGCTGAGAAGAATATGGCGAGCTCCATCACCACACATTTGCTCGATACGTCGATCGGAAGACCCGCCGCCGGTGTGCCGGTAGTGCTCGAACGAAAGGCAGAGGAGGGCTGGGAAGAACTCGCCCGGGAAACGACTGATGAAGACGGACGCGCCGCCAACATGACGGCGGGCGACCTGCCGGCAGGCGTGTATCGTCTCACTTTCGATACCGCCGCCTACTTCGCCGGACGTGACTGCTTCTATCCAGTTGTGAGAATCGAATTCAATTATCGACTGGACGCTCGCCATTACCACGTTCCACTTCTTATAAGTCCATTTGGATACAGTACTTATAGAGGGAGCTGAAGACGGTCCCGCGAGCCGGGCATTGGGAACATGGGCCTGGCACTTCGAACTTAGAGCGTGAAGACGCTGACATCTCCGTAGGCGCAGTCGATCGTGTGTTCGCGAAGCGGCTCGGACGATCCATCAAGTTTCAGGGCCTTGTGTGGGATAAACGTTCGCGTTCCCGGTGTCGTCGCGACGAGCGTGACAGCGTCTTGCGACGCCGCAATGATGTCGGGCTCGGAACTCCACAGGCGAGCGCCGGCACTTCGTGCAAGATATCGCAGGAGATTAACCGGGAGGGGGGCAGCGCCACAGTATACTGACGTCCAGCCATCCTGCTCCTTTGTTGCCAAGGCGACGTTCGTTTTGCCGTCCTGCCAGACGCCGAGCGCCTCTGCCTCTTCATCCTTTACGATGAATCTCGGGTAGTACTCGTTCTTCCCTTTCACGCCGAAAGAAGTCTCGACGATCGGGTCATCGATGCGGGTATCGATCATCAACTTGCCGGGAACGTCCACGACCTCGAACGTGAAGCCAGTGAGGTCGCTCATCTGATCCAGCGAGATTCCGGAGCTGCTGAGATATCCCGCTGCGTAATACCAGACCACCGTGACTCCTGAATCATGAAGCTTTGCTCGCATGGCCTGAACGGCCTCTGGCTCGAGGAAAAAAGCATTCGGTACGATCAGGAATCTATATCGGGAAAGGTCGATTTCTGTCAGGTCTTCGAGGTGCAGCCAGTCTACCGGCGCGCCGAGCCGGTAGACGGTCCTCGACTGGGCGTTGAGGAACCAGTGGTTAAACAAATCGGAGTACCGGATCCCGTAGCCGTCCCAAGGTTTTTCGGCCATCCAATGCCGGGTTGCCAGGAAACTCCGCGCGTGACACAGTACGGCCACTTCGGCAACGGGGCTGATATCGAAGCTGTTGCGCCGCTGCATCAGATCGTAAAAGCGGTGAATTTCCGAGATGATCGGTTCGTCACCATACCATCCGGTCTGAACGTCGTGCAGGGGGCCAAAATCGTAGAGCCAGCCTCCGACACCTTCGGCGAAAAACTTGCCCAGATCGCGCTGTATGATCTGCATGGTTCCTGCGACACTCTTGCTGCCGCTGCCTCCGATGCTCCGCCAACTGTCCGTGGCATCGAGATACGTACTCGGATCGACCTCAGATATGAACAGTTTGCCCCGTCGCCGAATCGACGCGACCATCGCTCGAAATGCCCCGTCACCACCGACGCCGCGCGCGCGGCCGAGGATGTTGCCGGCCCCGTCGATCATGTCGCTCTTCCAGCGTTCCTCGCCTTCGACGTTTGTGCTTTGATAGGCGTAGGGACAGGTGATTACATCGAGGTCGGGACAGTCAAGTACCTTCATGGGATCGAGGTAACCTGCATCCTGAATCCGCACAGACTCCGTCAAGTAGCCATAGAAGGTGCCACAGAGGAGCTGCCGGTCTGTGGCCTCCTTCACCAGCGCGGCGAATCGGACGATGTCGTCGGTGACCGTGTCATGGAGGCAAGCATAGAAGTCGATCACTTCGCGTTCTTTGACCGGATCCCGGAGAAGTCCGTAATCCGCGTTGATCCGATCGCGAACAGGAGGAACGGGCCCGCACCTCGACTGCATGGGGGCGGAATAGTCGGGGAAATAGTTCGATCCGAAGTAGTTCCATTCGGCCGTACGCCCGTGTGCAAGAAAATAGCCGATTATCCGGCTTCGCAGAGGGCTCTCGGACATGTACGCGATGAAGGATCGTAGGGCTGCCTCCGTGTCCTCGCGCCAGGCTTCGGACGCAAACGACGCCTCCCAGACTTCCCTGCTGGATCCGAAATAGAAGCCCCCCTCTCCGCGGACCAGCTCTTTTCGCGTCACGTCGTAGAATTCTTCAGGATAGCGGGTGCCGTACTGAATCATCTCCTCGGGATGTGACTCCTTCCACCACGTCGGTGTGTTGAGATGCACGCGCGGAAAGAATAGTGCGTCAGGGTGCAAGGCCAGAAGCTTGAGCAGATAGTCTTCGAGCTTGTCCCATTCGTACCGCCTCGGTCCGGTCCACGCCCACTGCAGTCCGAGGATTGTATTGAAGAGTCGAATACCGGCCTGGCGGAAGCCGTCAATCGTGGGAAGAAGCGCCGTGCTCAGGGCCAGGAAGGGAGGTTCTTCGACTCCATTTATGAAGAGTCGCGGGCCCCCGCGCTCGGTGCGGATGGTCGCCGTCACGGGAGTTTCGTCGAGAAGTCGCGCCAAGGTGTCTTCTCTGGAATGTGCCTCGCCGCCCCCGAGTCCATCCCAAGAGGAGAGGTACAGGTCTGGGATTGCCGTTGCAGCAAATCCGCCGAGGGCTGACAGTTTCAAGAAGGACTTTCTATCCACGCCCTCACTCCATTGGGGCGGTTCCAGGTTCCAATCTAAGAAAGCTGATTCGGCGGTTTCGCCCGCTTCTCACTTATCTCTCCGCAATCGGTAGGGCAGATTGGCGATTAGCGTTTGCCTCGTTTATCCCAAATTGATCGGCAACCAGAAGCCGTTGATCGATTTGTCGAATGCGAATGTGCCTGGTTGCAGCTGAATGCCTTTTTCGAGTCCGAAGCGCTTTACGATGTTGGTCGGGATGGTCACCGGATTCTTCACTTCCAGGACATCCAGCATGGGAACGTCAGGCCCGTCGTAGCTCATCTTGAGGTAGGTCTTGCCGTCCTTGCCCTCGGCAACTTGCTGGATGAATGTGTAGAACTTCACCGGCTTGCCCTTCTTGTCCTTCATGAACTGCCCGAAATCCTTCCCCTTCGATTCGTGTTTCTTGTCCTTCTCGTAGTCGGTCGGCTTCATGCCCTTGGCCTTGGACTTCTCGGCCATCCCGTCTATGACGAGGCCCAGACGTCCTCCTTTCCACGAATCCGCCACACTGAATTGAACGAAGAGATTGTCCCCGCCCTCGGCAAGAGCCAGCTCGACGTTGGAAAGGTCCACTTTGTTCATTTTGAACTTCAGCTTCACTTCCTTGCCGGTCAAGTGGCTGATTTCGGGCGTCGGCGGAAGAGGTGCGCGGTTAAATCCAAGCCAGATCAGGCAAGCCAGAATCAGTCCGGCGGAGGTAGCGAATATCTTCTTCATGGCTGTTCGGAGGTTCGATCAAGAGGAAAGAGCACGTAATGATACCTCAATTTCGGATAGAAGTTCATTCGCCGTCGCTTCCGAGATTTCGGATGAGAGGTACGTGAGGTCGAGTTCGATGCGTCCCAAGAAGACCTTTCCGAAGCCTGACAGTTCAGGGCCCACGACGTTGTTCGTGATAAAAGCGTGGACTTCGTAAAGCTGCGTATCACCGTAGCGGGGTTGCAGATCCAGCTTACCAAGAAAGCTGAGGGCCGAGGATGACATGCGGGCACCCCCGCGGAGCAGCAGCAAGCGCGTGACGACCTTGCTGAGGGTTGCAAACAGGAATGGCGCACCCGCCTTGCCTCCACGGTATATCTCCCGCCGCAATTCGTGCGCAACGTCGATGAGCGACGTCTCATCCCAAACCGGCACGCTGAATCGGAGCATGGAGATCATGCAGCCCAGCACAGCTTCTGACGGCGCGGGTTCGAGGGACGGTCGCAGGTCTGCGAAGGAAATGGCGCGCATCCAGGACTTCGAGGCCCCCCGGTGAAGTCTTCTACGGACGGCGAGGAGGATGGCGGCGTTGATGACGCTGTTCAGGCTCAGGCCTTCGCGGCCAATGCGGTAGCTGATGCGACGCGAGACATCGGCAGGAAAGATGAGGTGCTTGATCCGATTATATCCCCCTGCAGCCGCGGGCGCATCCAAACCCCGATGATGGTACCTCACATCCTCCCAAAATTGACCAATCATGAACGGCGCGATCTTTGCCGCAAGTCGGAATCCCCGGAAGGCGGCCGGAAACGCATGTTGGGCGAGCTGTTCACGCTCCGAAAGGGGAGGCTCAAGTGGCTCGCCATTCGAGAGGCACAGCAGTTCGTGGAGCAGGAGTCTGGCGGATACGCCGTCCATAATGGCGTGATGCAGCACGAGGATCAGCTCAGTTTCTGCTTCGGGGCCGGTGACGTGAACCGCGCGAAGAAGTGGACCGCTTGGATCGTAGCGGGTATTGAGTTCGTCCTCGAGAGCTCGTTCCCAGTCGTTGTCTCCCCTCCGCAGAACGTGCTTCATGGGGATCTGCACGTCGCGTTCCAGTCGATCGAATACGTAATGTCCCCACCGCCGATCGATCCTGCTCTGAAGCAGAAGGTGGCGACTCTGCAGTTTATCAAGGGCGTCCCGGAACTCGATTGTCGACGGCCCATTTCGCAACCTTAGCGCGATGCACACGCACAAGGGATACCTTTCATTTGAAAGCGTGAACGCTTCTTCGATACGATTCAGCCTGCGGAGCATCTGGCGCGCGTTAGTATTTTGTTGCGGGTGGAACAACCGAGGGAGAACGGACTGCAAAACGCAGCCGGCTCACCTCCCACGTTCGACCGTCACGGGTGTCGACGACAGCAATCCTGTTATCCTCAATGGTGACCTTGCACCCAACATCGGATCCCTGCAAAGTCCAGCCGTCGGACCGGGGTACCCAGACAGCTTTTTCTCCAACGGGTCCCGCAACGAATAGCGTAGCGGCTTCGAACTGCGACGTCTTCGCCAGTACCTCTACATACGGCTCGTGTCGCTGTTCGAGCAGATCGCCTTCCCGGTCACGATTGTAGGGCGCTTTGTACTCGTGATGCCCAGACCTGAATGTCACGTTGCCCGCCAACGGTACCACCTGTCCGACCAATCGACTCCTGTCTGTTTGGAACTGAAACGCGCCATTATTGCCGGGAGTACATGAGAGGATGGTGTGCCAGCGAAGCGACACCTTTCGCTCTCGAGGTAGCGAAGCTTGGTCCAGGACGACCACAACACCCGGCGTCAAGAACAGCACGGAGCGGACGACCTGAATGACCTCGTCGTAGGCGTTCGTGCAGTCGATGGTCCAGACCGCCCCTTTGTCATCCGCGAACTCGGACCTGACGATCTGACCACTGAGCCTCGTCGCCTGGTCCCCGACTGGCTCGCCTCGTTTCCTTACAGGCACGCGCATTTCTGTGTCGTCGAACATCAACACGTTGTGACCATGCACCGAGGCGTTGTAGTATCGGTAGCGACCTTCGTCGAAGTAGTCTGCCGGATAGGCTGATGGTGAGCCCAAGTCCACAATCAGTCGCTCTCCGAAGGCGTCTATGCACAGATTCCCGACGTCGTTGTGCTCGTGATTCTCTTCTCGGCCGGCTTTCCCATAGACGATGCATCTGGCGGCGTCCGGCGACCAGTCGGTTCGCGCCACAAGACACCCGCCATGGGCTGGGAATGCCTTGCCAAGCGGCAGGCCTGCATCCAACGGAGAGATTGCTCTCAGTGTGAGATCGTGCCACAAGAACGCGACGGGGTCCGTCGTTTCTTCCCCAAATGTCTCGTGGAACCACTGTAACACCGGATCCCGCGAAGCGGCGGCCACCGCAGCGATGTATGAAGTCCATGGAGGCCGATCGACATGCGAATCACCGAATGCTGCGACTCGGCCCGGAGGCAAGGTCAGGTATTGAATCCATCGGCACGTTTCGGGAAATGGATAGCTGGCGAGTCTGTTGTTGCTTCCACCGGAGCTGTAGCGGCCGGCTTCGAAGACAGCCACGGGTCGAACGGTGGCATTCGCGTAGCTGACCGATTCGTTGAACTCCCCATTCGGGCCGTAGATCGACAGGTAGTCCTCCATTCGAGCCAATGCAAACTCAATGAGGAAATCCGAGTCCGGATGCTCGTCAATCACGGCCATTCCGGCAATCCCGAGACCGCCGACAATTGTCGTCATCCAGTTATTCTTGTCTCGAAGCCACCACGGATCCTGCCCGAGCGCCGTCTTGAACGGCTGGATGGCCCGTCGATCCAACCCGTTCACAATGGATTTCCGTTTCGCTTCTGAGAGGTACGGGAAGAGCCAGTCGAACGTGAGTCCTATTGCTTCTGCCAGCATTCCGGTTCGCAGATCGACGGGATGCCCGAACCGCATGTGTGCCTGGTCGATCCACTGGATCCACTTCGACTCGTCGAAGAGGCACTCAAGTTGGTCGAGGGCCGGCGCTGCGAAAACCGGATCGTCCTCCACCACGGTTACGAAGGCTGCCTGGAGGAGGCGCTGGCCCGCCGCATTCGTTACATAGAAATCAGGATTGGCGTTGGCGATCGACGCAGGAGATCGACCCATAACGGGCGTCGACGGAAGAATCGGTCCAGCGTCCATGGAGCGGCGAACCGCCTCACGGATGGCCGCATACGTTTGCCCTGGAATTCCGGCTGCCACCGACTTGCGTACCGCGGAGACAGACCTTAGTCCCGGCACTTCCGAAGCCGACCAGTAAATCGACGGCCGTGTGCGCGAGGAGAGGATGAAGCGGAACGGGTTCTGTGCCGCGAACAGGAGCATCCAGGCCGAACCCTTCGAAAGGAACGCGCGTCTGGAGAATGTGTGCTCAACGTCCATCGTCACCGGATTTGATTTGGCGATTCGAAGATAAGGGACCCTTTCGAGACGCGTTCCGTCGCCCCTCGACGCCGAATGCAAGCGATTGGGAACAGGGCATCCCGTACTATGTGAATCATCATGCACCCGCAAACGGTCACTGAACAGGTGAATTCGAAAAGCTCAGAAACAGGACGAGACGCAGCGCCGGTGCGCATTTGCGTCATCGATTTGGGCACCAACTCGTTTCATGCCCTGATCGTCGACGCGAACGTGAACGGTTCATTCGTTCTCCTGGATCGGATCAAGGAACTCGTGCAACTCGGTGAGGGCGGTCTTTCCCGGCATCACCTGTCGGACCAGGCGACGACACGGGCAATGGAGGCACTGAGGCGAATCCAGCTACTCGCCATCGGTTGGGGAGTCGAGGACTATCTCGCCTTTGCCACGAGCGCCATCAGAGAGGCCGCAAACGGTGGAAAGTTCATCGATCGCGTCCAGTCGGAGCTGGGTATCCGAATTCGGACCATCAGCGGCGAAATGGAAGCAAAGCTCATCTTCGAGGGCGTTCGGCTGGCGGTGGAGATGCGTGATCCAACGCTTGTGGTGGACATCGGTGGCGGCTCCGCCGAGCTTATGGTCGGCACAAACGAGGAGATGCAATTCGGTATGAGTCGAAAGATCGGCTCGGCCCGCATGACAGCGGAGTACGCAGGCGATGATCCTCTTCCCAAGTCCGACCAGAAGCGGCTTCGAAAGCACTACAGGAAGGAGCTTGCCAAGCTCCTGGAGGTCGCACGCAACGCCGGAGTCACAGAGCTGGTTGGATGCTCGGGCGCGTTCGAGAACCTGGCGCAGGTCCATCTGAATCGACTGGGCGAGCTTCGACGGACCATCTACCAATACGAATTCAGCGCATCCGAACTTCGGGGAGTTCTCAAAGACGTGATCAGGTCGAGCCGGAGGGAGCGAATTGATATGCCGGGCATCGATGAAAGACGCGTTGATCAGGTTGCGGCGGCGGCCGTGCTGATCGACCTTCTCGTGCGTGAGCTTGACATATCTACGATCCGGATTTCGCCCAATGCTTTGCGTGAAGGCATGGTCGACTATTTCATCAAGCAGAATTACGAGAGACTGGAGCAGCTGGCGCCGTTCAACGATGTCAGGAGACGAAGCATCTTCGAGTTGGGCATCCGGTGCAATTGGGAGGAGCGGCATTGTTATCACGTCGCATCCCTGGCGTTGAAGCTGTTCGACGCTTGCGAGAGGCTCCACCGTCTCGATGCGGGAGATCGCGAGTTGCTGGAATACGCCGGGCTGCTGCATGACATTGGTTATCATATCAACCGAAAGAACCACCACAAGCACTCCCACTATCTAATCCAGAATGCAGAACTGCGGGGCTTCCTGCCGGATGAGATTGACATCATGTCGACGGCGGTGCGGTACCACGCTGGTTCTGTTCCGAAGGTGCGCCACGGTTTGCTGGAGGACATGGAGCCGTCCGCGGCACGCCGTGCGCTCAAGCTTGGAGCTATCCTCCGGTTGGCGGAAGGACTGGACCGCAGCCATTTTCAGAATGTCCGAGCTCTCGAAGCGCGCCTCACTAAGAACAAGCTGAAGCTCCGCTTGTCGACGGAGAGTGATCCAGAGCTGGATGTCTGGGGCAGCCTCCGCGGCGCCGATTTGTTCAAGAAGGTGTACGGCGTTGAGGTGGTGGTCGATGCCGTTGCAGAATAGGGCTCGCCAGGCCGTTCTATGAGACCGTCAGTATCACCTTTTTCAGTGCCGCCGTCATCGCTCCAGCGTAGTGTTCGACGTCGCGAATCCGCAGCATGAACCGGCCTGTCGACGATTCGTCATGCTCCCAAGTCGTCAAGAACCGTTCGTCGCACGCGACATTGATCGGCACGAACTCGAAGACAGGACTGCCGGCGGAGTCAATTGGGACGATACTGCCGTCGGATTCGACGGTCTGTCCGGCCGAGTGGAAGAAGCTGGCTGTACACCACATGTTGCGTTCCTGGTTCGCGAAGCGGTGATACAAAGGCGGATCGACGGCCTTTTCGAGCCAGGCGAGCCATGCCGTCGAATCTACTTTATCAAACATGTAGAGGAAGTAATTCTTCAGTCGCGAGCTCATCCCATCCATGATGTCCGACTGAAGGAATTTCCACCAGGCGCCGTGCTCGGCGACGGTCCACTCATCCACTCCCAACCGCTCAAAGCATGGAGCCCAATAGAGGGGACAGGGCGCATCGAACAGCGACCGGTAGGCCTCCTGATCGAGACGCACATTGTATTCGAGCTCGATTTCCAGGCGCCCGGGCGTTTCCCCCGTTCCTGCGTTCAGGTAGATGCCCCTGCAATTCTGCTCGAAAAGGTCCGGTGCACTGCGAACCGCCGCTGCGACGTCACGTGCCGATCCCGCTACCTGGATTGCCACCGGTTCGGGTGACGTACCGAGTATGTCCAGAATCAGTCGCTCTGCGCCACTCGGTTCGGAGTCACGCGCAAGTGATCTATAATGGGGAGCGTGGCCCGTGGCAAAAGGGACGGCCCGGCCCGTCATATAGTTCAGTTGGGCAATCGAACAAGCATCTGGATTTCCCACCTGATGCGCCGGCGGATAATCGACAACGATTCCCCTGAGATCGAGCAGACCGCGCTCCGCCAGGCCATACGTGCAGGCGAGATCCCAGTGGTCGTCGGGGTCCTCGTGAGGGCGGAAGAAATCGGTCTGATGTATGACGGGAGTCATTCTTGCTGTCGTTGGAATTCGGCCGTTGTGATGCTCATCGGCGCAAGCGTGAGAACGGAGTCGACAGCGGTTTCGGCGAGGTGAGAAGCTGCGGTGCTTGTAACCACGCGCGTCATCAAGAATTCGGCGTCCGCCGCGGCCACTCTTGCCTTAAGCGGCTCGGAGCCCTCGTTGATGATGATCAGCGCAGCGGAGAGGGAGTCGGGTCTTATGAAGGCGACCGTACGGAGCCCACCCTCCGCCTCTATCGGAACGGACTCGATGCGTTTCGAACCAGGCGGGACGAAGTTGTAGAAGTGTTTGAGCATGTCGTATGCCGGAGCCCAAGTTTTCGTCTCCGGGACGTACAGACCCAGCCCGCGACTACTTGACATTGCATAACTCCAATAAAGTGAAAGAGATGCATTGCTGCGAACCAGTACGTCGTGAAGGCATGCGGCATTGTTGACGGCGTGCGACCACTCGAATCGGTTTTCAACGGCGAGGCCGGCATGGTTCTGTTCGGTTACCCAGACGGGCAAGCCAAGGAGTGCCCCGAGGTCGCCGAAATAGCGGAGGACCTCATCCTCACGCCGGTATGAATGGAAGGCGATCGCGCCGGCGGCGTGTCTTCCGCCCTCCAGGGCATAGAACCGCTCCGTATAGTTTTGGCCGATCGAATCTGCCGCCGCGACGTCAGGCATGTAGAACGAGGTCTTGTATCCAGCGGCGTCCAGGCGATCTCGAAGTTTCCAACTGAGGCGAAGCAGCCGCTCAGGATCCAGTCCGCCGATGTAGATCGAGAGGTCGGGCTCGTTTGCGACAGATATCGCGTCGAAGGTGATGCCGTATCGATCTCTGGCGTACAAGATGTACCCGAGCAGGCTCTCCACATACTCATCATCCATGCCCGGGGGGAGGTCCGGCTTGTCATCCGCGCCGGGTATCCAGTCGGGCGGCTTACCAATCATCCAGTACGGAAATCGCCAGGATGAGAACAAGAGATGGACGCCTCTTTCCTGGAGTCGCTGCTGCAGCACGAGTTCGTCGTGTACGAGACCGGTGTCGGCTGCAGCGAGCCGATCGTAGTCCATTTCGAAAGGGTCGTCATTGTCGTTTTCGGCCTCGAGCAGATACCAGACGTTTCGCAATCTGATGTGGGTTGTGTGGAGGTCCGTCAGGAGGTGATCCTCAAAAGTCGAATCTTCCGAGAAATACGGAAGCGTCTGCGGATAGAGGGAGCCGCCCCATCCCTCCATCGTCTGGAACGTCTGCTCGGGATCTATGAGAATGCGGATCGGCTGCGACCGGCAGGGCGCGCGCGTCAGCAACACGAGCGAGAGGACGCCGACAAGACAGGACCACGACCGGACAGGCGGCATCTGGGTGGTCATCGTGTCTCGTTCCGTCGTTGGTCTTGGTTGCCGATTCAATTATCCGTGGAATGTAAGGCGTTGGGCGAATAATCATTCACCGTCACCCGGGTCCGGTCGCCACGACCGTTCGATTTCCTCGAGGGTGCGGCCCTTCGTTTCGGGCACGAAACGCCAGAAAAAAACGGTCGCGATGACACAAATCACGCCCGAGGTAAGAAAACTGACGTGCATACCGAATAGGGCGACATACCAGGGGAAAATCATGGCGCTTGCCGAATTGGTCGTCCAGTTTGCGAACGTCGCGATCGAGGCTGCTCGACCACGGACGCGATTTGGAAAGATTTCGGGCGTGAGCACCCAGATGACGGCGCTGATGGAAAAGGCGATGGCTGCCATATAGACGCACAGGCCGACGCCGATCCATAGTCCGATGGCCTTCGACATCTGCGCTGTGTCGCCTCCGCCACCCGTGCCCACGTAGAACAACGAGCCGATAGCCAGGAGCGCCAGCGAGACGACCGCCATGCCCCAGACGAGGAGTGGTCTTCGACCCCACCTGTCGATCACGAACAGCGCGAGAATGGTAAATATCAGGTTGATGAACCCGAAACCTACCTGGCTGAGAAGAGCTGCCAGCTCCTCGTATCCTGCAGCCCCCAGAATCTTGGGGCCGTAGTACACGACGATGTTGACGCCCGACAATTGTCCGAAAACCGACAGCATGACGCCGACCATCAGGGCGGTCCGAAGCCCGGGCTGGAGCAATTCGCGAAGAGATCCTTCTTCCTGGGACAAAGCCGACTTGATTTCAGCCGATTCGCGCCGGGCCGTCTCAACGCCGCTTATTCGCGTCAAGACATCGTAACCTTCCCCGTCGCGACCTGCCTTGATGAGCCATCTCGGACTCTCCGGCACGAA
The DNA here is from genome assembly GCA_963768715.1 of uncultured Bacteroidota bacterium. Classification (GTDB taxonomy): domain Bacteria; phylum Bacteroidota; class Rhodothermia; order Rhodothermales; family DATKEJ01; genus DATKEJ01. The sequence continues at coordinate 585,489 of CAVYJC010000007.1, read as the reverse complement.
AAACAGGAGCACGATGAATAGAAGGGCCGGAATCGTCTCAGCGCCGAACATTCCCCTCCAGTACTCGCTGACGAAAACCCAGTCGAAGAGACCGTTTCCCGGCTGCAGGACGGCCTGTGCGTTGCGAAGGATCAGCCAGTTGGACAGATACGACAGCAGAATGCCCGTAACGATGGACAGTTGATAAAACGCGACAAGACGTCCTCTCAGCGAGGGGGGCGAAAACTCGCTGATATACAGTGGTGCGAGAACGGAGGCCATCCCCACGCCGACGCCTCCGATGATCCGTGCCACCACGAGTACTTGAAAGGATGGTGGAATCGCCGATCCCAAAGCCGAGATAAAAAACAGAACGGCCGAGACAATGAGGGTCGGTTTCCGCCCGAACCGGTCGCCGAAGAATCCCGCAACGGCTGCTCCGAGGATGCATCCGACGAGCGCGGAGCTGGCGAACCATCCTTCCAGGAGCGGCGACAGCTCGAACTGAAGTGTGACACGTTCGACTGTGCCCGAGATCACCGCCGTATCGAATCCGAACAGCAGGCCTCCGAGCGATGCGACGAGGCAGGCACCGATCAAATACGCGAAGCTGCGCCTCTGTCTGCCTCCTTCAGAGGCGGATGATCGGACGTCGGATCTCGTTTCACTCATGCGGTTGACGGCCCTGCCAAGAGCGCCATTCGACGGCGGCTTTACGGAAGTACGCGTTACGTTTGAAGACTCGAAAATAGCGAACCGTTCTTCTTGAACAAATCCGCACACAAAAAGCCCTTCCGTACTGGAATCTCCTCGCCGGGATTGTGGTACTTGAGCCGCAATTACAGGAATGTGGTTAAGTTTGGCCCGGCAGCGCTGCCGGGTTGGATGTCATTTGCCGCATTCAATAACAAGACACGATGATTTCGAATAGAAGTGAGTCAGAGCAAATCGAATCGACACTGAGAAACTCGATTCGAGACGGCAAGGCTTGGGGCGTGATGAATGGCTTCGGGACCTCGTATCTCGCTGCGTTTGGAGTTTTCCTGGGCGCCAGTCCATTCCAGCTCGGGATGCTTGCTTCGGTGCCACAACTGCTTGCGTCCATCTCTCAGCTGTTCGTCGTCCCCGTCGTGAAGGCACTCGGGTCGCGCAAGAGACTGATGGTGGTTAGTTCGGCGATCCAGGGGTCGATGTGGGTAATTGCGGCGCTCATGGGTTTCTTCGGGGCGCCGGTCTGGCTGTTTATCGCGGTCGCCTGTGCATTTTTCGTTTTCGGGCTGCTCCCTGCGCCGGCGTGGTCGTCGCTCATGGGTGACCTCGTTCCAGACGACTATCGTGGAAAGTACTTCGGCCGCCGCAACAGATCCGTCGGACTCACTTCGTTCCTATCCATGGCTGCCGCGGGAATGATTCTGGAGGCGCTCGCTCCCGATCGGTCGGGTCTTGGCTTTGCAGTGATCTTCCTCGTCGCCTTTCTGGGGAGGATGCTTTCGGTCTATTTCCTCGGTCGACATTATGACCCGAACTTGGAGTTCGTGAATCCCGGGGGAGAAGGCCTGATCGAGTTTCTAAAAACCAGCTTCCAGACTGACTTCGGCCGTCTTGCCCTATACAACTCCATATTCCATGTCGCGGTCTTTGTCGTTGCGCCGCTTTTCGTGATCTACTTCCTGGAGGTCCTGAAATTCCAGTACTGGGAGTTTACAGTCATGCTGTCGGGAGCGGCGGTATCGAACTTCGTCACAATGCGGTATTGGGGGGAGAACGCGGACAGGTTTGGCAACCGGGTCGTCCTGAATGCATCGAGCTGGGTGTTGGTCGGCATTCCGCTCTTCTGGTACTTCGTCTGGTTTGCGCCCGAAAGTTGGAGATTTCCAATGGGCGTGATCGCGCACGTCGTCAGCGGATTCGCCTGGGCCGGCTACAACCTGAGCACCGCCAACTATCAGTTCGACTCCGTCAGCAGAGAGGCGAGGGTTCGACTCTTCGGCCATTACCTGCTCATGTGGGGATTCGCCATGTTCGTCGGAGGGATGATCGGAGGATTGCTGGCTCAGTACGTCGATTTTGGGACACCTGCCTTGTCGGGGGTATTCTTCGCACTGCTCCTGTCGTCGCTGCTCAGACTCCTTGTCTGCTTCTTTCTGCTCCCACGTATCTCCGAGCGCCGCAAGGTGACGAAGCGCCCGCTCTATATCTATTTCTACACGATGATGCCGGTCGAGGGTTTGCACGCCGACGTTGCCGTCGGGTTTACGCTGACGAAAGAGGGGCTCCGAACGGCAATACGTCAGGTCGAACAGCGAATCGATTGGCGTTGGCTCGATCGGAAGAAGAGGCGCACCGATGTCGAGCAAAGTCGACCGACGACAGAGCGGCCCTAGTCTCTACTTCCGCTCCTGTACGTTGGCGAAGTGGGCGATGCCGTAGCCGATTACGAAACAGAGCAGTCCTGCAACAAGATTGAGTATGCTGTTGGGCTCGTCCCATGTGATGAACGTCATCAGAGACAACATGGCGCCCAGAATGATCGTCAATCTCGCCGTGATTCGGAGGGCGCCGAGTCCTCTCAAATCGATCCGAGTCGACTCCGAGGAATAGGCCGGTGTGGCAAGGTCTGCTTCGAGAGACTCGATTCGCTCTTTGAACTTTCCCTTTCGTCTGTGGAATGGCGCAGAGGCGAGGAGCACGAGCGATGAGGCACCTGCCCCTGTCAGCACCTGTATCTCGTACCGGGACAGATCGACGCCAAAGACGGTTACATTTACGTCCAGGAAGAGGGACGTGAACGAATCCGCCGGAAGTCCCTGCGCCGCATTCACGAGAAGCCCGGTTATCACGACGGCCGCAACGCCGGCGCCGAACGCCGCCATCGCCGACCACCAGGGCGTACGCGTATATACGATGCCGATCATCACCGGGATCATCATCGCTGCGGCATAGAGCGATCGTGCCTTGATGCCTACGTCGAAGGCGCCCCCGAATCTCGGCATGACGAGTGCAACCCAGATTGCTATAGCACCCATGATCGCAACGCACAAACGGCCGACCAGGACCTGGCTCTTCTCTGATGGAGAATTATCGGTAAGATTTTTAAAAATAGGGAGATATATGTCCTTTGTCAGAACGGCCGCCAGCCAATTGAACGTCGTATCGGCGCTGCTCATCGTGGCGGCCAGCATGGCGGCGACCATAACACCCAGCATGCCGTGTGGGAGAATGTTCAGGGCCAGGGTCACGAACGACGCCTCGGTCGGATCGGCAAGCGTCGGCCACATCGACGCCAGGTCGGGATACAGCACGCGGGATGCCATGACGGGGAGAATCCACATGACCGGCAGTGCGAGGCTGAGAATCCCGCTCCATAGCGCCATTTTCTTCGTATCCCGTTCGTCCGCTACGCTGTAATACCGCTGCGCAATGTGCCAGTTAACGTTGTATCCGAGCACGATGCCGATGAGATAGGCCATCCAGAACATCTGCGGCCGATCGTCGAGCGTCAGGTCGAAGAACCCTGCGGGCGCCTCATGAAGCAGGCGTGAGAATCCATGGATGATGCTGCCGTCGCCCAGATATATGAACGTGATCGGCATGATGACGAGCGTGGCGAGAAACAGAATGATGAACTGCAACGCGTCGGTAACCATAACCGCCCAAAGCCCCCCCAGCAGCGTGTAAACCACGAGGACGGCCCCTGTCATGACCATCGAGGCCTCCAGGCCGCTCAGCTGCGCGATCCCGATGTCGAATGTCAACGCATTGAAGCCAAGCGCCGACGAAATGAAGATGCAGAGCGTGTAAATCGATATGCCGAGCATCAGGACTTGAGGAACGACGGATAGGACTGTGTAGAAGTACGTCGTACTCGGCGAAAAGCGACGTGTCAGGAACTGCATGGGCGTATCGAGACGGGTCCGTCGCCAGAGTTTGCCGTAGATGAAATATCCGAGGAAGTACGCCGGGAACGCGGAAGAGAAAAGCAGCAGTGCCGACAGGCCGTTCCGATACGTAAATCCCGCCGCTCCTACGAACATGAAAGCCGAAAATCCCGAGACGAAAAGCGAAATGCAGGAGAGAATCCATGGGATGTGCCCGCCACCCTTGAAATAATCCTCCGCCCGCCGGTTGAACCGGGCAACGTAAAGTCCGACCACCAACAGGATGATGAGGTAGCCGGCTACGACGATGTAATCGAGCCAGTTAAGCGAGTTGATCATGAAAACGTGTGAGCCTGGTCCCCGGTTTGATAATCCTCCCCGTCAGGGTATACTTTCGGCGCGAAAGGGGCAACCCCACGCCGATGTAAACTGCGCCAAAGCGAACGTATCGAACACAAGCGATCTTTGCGTTTCCAAAGTTGACAACGCACACGTCTATTTTTCTCTTGAACGCGCATGCATTCCATCTACTTCGGAGATATCCATAATCACAACGGGCTAGGATACGGCAAGGGATCCCTCGAACGAACGATAGACATCGCGAAAGAGCACCTGGATTTTCTTGCGTTCACCGGTCATTCCAGCTGGCACGACATGCGCGCGATGGAAGGCGGCCGCGAGATGACCTGGGTGAGGGGTTTCGAGAAGCTTCGGGACGCGTGGCCAGAGGTTGTCAGACTGACGAAGGAGGCGAATCAGGATCCGGACTTCGTGGCCTTCCTGGGATTCGAGTGGCACTCGAGTGGATATGGTGATCAATGCGTCATCTTTCCGGGAGATGAGGGAGAAATCGCCAGACCGAATAACGTGGAGGATTTGCGTGCCTTCTGCCTCGAGCATGGCGCCCTGATGATTCCTCACCATCTCGCGTATCCTACCGGCCACCGCGGAGTGAACTGGGACGTTTTTGATCCGGCCTGCACGCCCTTCGTCGAGATCTATTCGGAACACGGGAATTCGGAGGAGGATCGAGGTGCTTTCCCGTTCTTCAACCACTCTCTCGGCGGACGGGTGACGTCGAATACCGTTCGGTCGGCGCTGGATCGCGGGCTTCGGTTCGGATTTTCCGCGTCATCTGACAATCATCGTGGTTTTCCCGGTGGATACGGAGAAGGCGTGACGGCGATTCTTGCCGACAGACTGTCGAGGCCGGCACTTCTCGAAGCCATGCGCGAGCGCCGGATGTACGCGCTCACGGGTGATCGAATCGAATTGGATTTTAGTGTTGCGGGTGCGCCCATGGGGTCAGACGTGACCGCTGAGGGAGCTGTCCGTGTCGCCTTCGACGTGTCCGCCAGAGATGAAATCGACGTTGTCGAGGTCATCCACGACGGCCGGATCGCTCACAGAGTCATTCACCCAACACGCGACGCTTCCAAGCGGCCCCCTTCAGCAGCGGATCGAATGGGGATGGGGACCGTGGCTGGATCTCGATCTGGATCGCGTGGCCGATTGGCATTTCCAGGTGAGTGTGGAGGGCGGCAGGATCGGGCGGGTATTTCCATGTCTCCAGTCGGGTCCATTCGACGAGGATCGGAGGCATCGCGTCCGTCGAGTCGACCCTTCCCGCATTGAAATTCGATCCTATACGAGCCGGCGCGGCGCTTATCGCGGGAATCCGAATCAGAGCGTCGTGTTCGAACTCTTCGAGACGGAAGAAACAAAGGTGCGGGTCGAAGTCCAGGCTCCGGGTCAGATCGCCGAGTCTTTTTCGATCGGGGATCTGCGAGAAGGCGGCCGCATGATCTTTACGGGCCCCTATCCGGCGGAGGCGGTTCTGATTCATCGTCCGGTCACCGCCGCCGATTCACGGGTCAGCGGCGAGGCCGTACTGCAACTGCCCGACCATCCATCCTACGCGTATCTTCGGGTGCGTCAGAAGAATGGACAAACGGCCTGGTCGAGTCCTGTGTTTTTGAACTACGGATCGTGAGTTTCTCCGACACTTCCAGTGAGTTCACGCTTGCCCGACTCAACGCGCGGGACGTTGAACAATGTCTGGCGCTTTCGTCGGCGGCGGGTTGGAATCAGACGCACCTCGACTGGCAGTTTCACCTGCGCTACGGAGAGGGGATCGGATTCAAGACCGATCGTGGTGTTCTCGTCGCAACGGGCGTCATTCTCCCGGCTCACGAAGAGGCTGCCTGGATTGCCATGGTGCTTGTCGGAGAGGATTACAGACGACGAGGTCTTGGACGCAAGGTGATGGAGATTCTCATTTCGGAGAGTCGTCTTCCGTGCCTTGCCCTTGACGCAACTGACCAGGGCCTGTCTCTGTATGAGGGACTTGGATTCCGAGCTCTGGAGCGGATCATCCGCCATCGTCTAAGCAGAGAGGGTGACCCGAATCGTCCCTACAGTTCCGGCCGGAAGGCCTCCAACAACCCTTTCAACGGCATTTCTCGGGCGCTGGCCGATCGCGCGGATGTATCGGTACTCCGTGAGGGCACTGCCTGGGGATACGTCAGACCGGGTCGTGCGGCACGCCACATAGGTCCGGTGACGGCAGGATCTGAAGCCGATGCCGCTGCGCTCGTTCGCGCCGTTCTCGACGATACAGAGGGGGATGTCCTGATCGATATTCCTGTTCGTCTGGGTACTTTTTCGCGGCGGATCGAGCGGCTTGGATTTAGTCCCGGTCGTGTCTTCGTTCGGATGGCGCGTCGAGGCAGTTTGCTCGTGGATCCCGGTACATTTGCCATCGCCGGACCTGAATACGGCTGACGGATTCTCGAGTAGGCGTCGGCGCCGTGCACCTTCTCGGGGAAGCCAGTCGAGGAGGGTGATCTACTCCGAAAGGAGTCGAGAACGTTTGAACCTTCGCTTCAGCTCTAGCAAAAGTGCGAGGTCGATCAGGATGAAGCCAAGAAGGACCATCAGTCCCGAAATCGGTCGGCCAAACAGCATCAGGAAATAGATGAACCGGCGTTTGAAAACCAGGACAACCATCCCGAGGAAGATGGGAGGCACGAGCACTACACCGGCCAGAGTCTGCGTTGCTTCCTGGACCGTTTCTGCACCCAGCGAGATCATGACGCCGAGCGCGCCAACGAAAACTGACATCAGGAGACTGATCGTCAGAATGATCGTCAGATTGTCGGCCGTGTAGAGCAAGAGCGTCCCCTGCCAGTGGAAGATGTTTGCTGTAATCAGACCCAGCACCAGGACGAGGAAGACGAGTATCATCGAGAACGCCACGGCGATACCGAGCTTGCCGAACAGGATGCTGGCGTCGCCAAGCCGCGTCGCGAGAAGCGTCTCGAGGGTGTGTCTCTCGCGTTCGCCGGCAAACGATTCGGGCACGACGATGATTACCGCCAGGACGGCGACAAGAGAACAGGGAAAGATGGGAACGGGCTGCTCCACCCACCTGACTCCGGAAAGCCACGAAACGTAGAAGGCGAGAAGTACCGGGCTCAACAGGGTAAGTACAAATCGCATTCGTCCACCCCGATACCGAAACAGCATCACCCGCTCTTTTCTGAGAACCGTGGAGAAGTCGCTCATTCTTTATCCTCGATGAGTGCGAGGAATACGTCCTCCAGTGATGGCGTGCGCTTCGTGACCTCTTGAATGGCGGTGCCGTTCTCTACAAGGAGGGCCACGATCGGAGACGCATCAATCGGCCGGTCAAATTCTATGATCAGCTTCCCATCTTTGACCTCGATCGCGGTGACATCGTTTCTCTGGCCTATCACCTCCTGGGCGGCGTCGGAAAAAGCGTCTCCCACGATTTCGAGGCACGGAGCTGCGTGATTGGCCCTGAGCTGGTCGGGGCGATCCACCGCGACCAGTCGTCCCCGCCGAATCACCCCGAGGGTGTCACACAACCGCTCGGCCTCGAGCATATTGTGTGTTGTGAGGATCACGGTGAGCCCTTCGTCTCGGACCATGTCTCTGAAGCGCCTCGCGGACCTGCGATGCGGCCACGACGTCGAGACCGGCAGTCGGCTCATCGAGAAGGACCAGCGTCGGTCTGTGCAGGAGCGTTCGTGCAAGCGCGAGACGCTGTTTCATGCCCTTGCTCCACTTGCCGACGGGCTCTGATCGACGCTCCCAAAGGCCGATCTCCTTTAACAGCTCTTCGATCCGCGCTCTTCGGTCATTTGCCGGCATCTTCCAAATACGGGCAAAGAAATCGAGGTTCTCCTCTGCCGTCAGCTGTTCGTATAGTCCCGTGTGCTCCAGTAAGGCGCCAACGGCCGCTCGGATTTGTTGTCCATCCGTTGCGGTGTCCATGCCGAGGACTTCGGCGCTGCCCGAAGTCGGTTCCAATAGGCCCAGCAGAAGTCTGATGGTCGTTGTCTTGCCAGCGCCATTGGGACCGAGCAGACCGAAAAGTGTCCCCTGGCTAATTTCCAGTGTCAGCGAATCGACGGCGTGAACCGCACCGAACTCTCGCGTAAGGGCCTCCGTCCGAAGTGCAAGGGTATCCATCAAAGAAGAGCTACGACTCCAGGCTAGTCAGTTGTCTGGCTCCAATATAGCAGGATCGATCGTAAGGGTGAATGTAAGGACTAAAACTCCAGTTCGAGGCCGAAGATCGGGAGCGTCCCGAACTGTTCAACGGCCTGCACGCGGGCATCGATCTCATTCCAATAAAAGCCTGCGACATTCCTGTGTCCGTACGCGTTCCACAGGCTCAAGTACGTGATCAGGCTGGAAGATGAAAAAAAGAATCTCCGATCGACGCGAACGCTGAGGGAGTGATAGTCAGGCAGTCGTGCCGCATTGATCCGATCGGTGTCGTAGATCCCCGTGCCGGCAGTCGCCGAAGCGGCGACGTCGAAAGGCGTATACGGCACGCCGCCTGCATAGAGCCATCTGAGACTGAACTCCCAACGCTCATTCGGTTTGTAACCTCCCTCTATCGTTGCCATCAATCGATTGTCCGTGACGCGAGGGCGCCAGCGGTCGTAGAGATCACGGTAACGAGATCGAGAGTGAGAGCCGCTCAGAAGTCCGTACAGCCGCCTCGTCAATTTCTTCTGAATGAGAAGTTCGATCCCGGCCGATCGAGCCGAACCAAGGGCCAGCAGCTTCGGGTGACTCCCAAAGCTGGAGAACGACCCGTTCTTGTAAAACAGCTCGTCGACGATGAAGAGTCTGGCCTGCGAGGAGTCCATTGGAAAGTCGCTATACTCTTTCACGAAGCCCTCGATGCTGAGCTTCGTGGTCTCGTCCAGCAGTCTGCTTACGTTCGCCCCGAAATGCAGCGAACGAAGGTAGGGCAGGTCTGCTTGTGAAGAGGACTGTGCCAGAAGCACGGCGGGCAGACGCTGCACGTATTTACCGGCCGCCAGTGAAATGTTTGTCTTCGAGTCAAGGCCGATAACTGCACTGATCCTTGGGGAGAGCACAAGCACCGAATTCGACGAAGCATAGTCCGCTCGCGCCCCCGGTGATACCGTTAGTCGGGGCAAGAAATGCCATGAGTAGGTCCCAAATAGACCCACAGCTTCGACGCGGAGATCGTCGTTGATCTGCAGGGCGGGCTGCACCTGCCCGAAAGGATCCGTTTCCACGGCATAGGATAGGTCGTACCTACTCGCGTCCAGCTCACCGTCGATGCCGAATTCCAGCGAGTGGACCCTCCCCACGAGCGAGGTTACCTGGCGGAATCGGAGGATCACGTCCCGCGATTCGTTCCTGTAAAGGGGCCTGCCGGTCGACGTCTCGTACGAATCGATGCTGGTTCGGTCCGATCCAATCGAAACAGACGTTGTCGTAAAACCTGATTTGCCAAGTAGATAACGCCACGATCCACTTATGGAGCCCAGCGTGTAGTCGAAGTTGCCGTACGTATTTTCATCCTCGTCGTCAGCGCTTGAACGATCGATCCCGCTTAAGTCGATCCCCAGCAGTCCAACGATCTCGACCCGACTTCGTGGAGACAGGTTGATAACGGCTTTACCCTGCGCGTCGCCGTAGGTAGGGACTGCATCCACCTCGTCGCCCATCAGGTGGTTTACGAGAAAGTCCAGATAGCTTCGTCGCGCAGAGAGGATCCAGGAGCTCCCCAAAGAATCGAGAGGACCCTCGGCAACGAATCCGAATCCACCGAGATTCATGTCCAACTGGAATTCCGATTCTTCCCTGTTGCCGTCTCGCAGCCAGATATTCGTTACCGACGACAGTCGGTTTCCATACGTGCTCGAGAAACCGCCGGATTGAAACTGGACATCCCGAATCAGGTCGGGGTTGATCAGTCCGATAGCACCGGCGGACGATCCCTGCGTCGGGAAGTGATTGATATTCTCAATCTGAACACCGTCCACGTAGAAAGCATTCTCCATCGGACTGCCGCCCCTTACGACGAGGCCATTCTGGAGGTCGTTGACCTTTCCGACGCTCGGGAGTCCGCTCAGCGCGCGACTGAGGTCCCCGGCAGCTCCGGGGGCCCGGCGAATTTCCTCGGCGTCGCGTGCCAGAACAACGCCCGGGTCGCCTGTGGCGAAGGGTCCCGCCGTGACGACAGCCTCGTCGGCGCCCAGGACGACAGGAGTCAGCTCGACGTCAGTGAACGTGATCCGGGCGGGCCGGACGATCACGTCTGTCCGCGTCAGCGATTCGTATCCGACATAGCTGAATATGATCGTGTATGGACCGACTGGAATGTCCCTGATCGTAAATCCGCCGTCCGTTCCGGAGGCCGCGCCTTGTCCTGTCGATGCAACGTAGACGGTGGCGCCCGCCAGGGGGAGTTTTGTGTCGAAGTCGCGCACTTTCCCGGAGATGCTGCCTGTCGGCTGAGCATGCACAAGCATGGGAGACAGCAGGCAGATCGTAGTGCACAAGGCAATTGTCAAACGGGTCATGGACATGTTTCGATGGATTCCTGTCTAATGTTGGATCCATCTTATGACCTCTATGAGGTCCCATTCGACCGCGCCGATGGGCTTGGACATGCTGGACGCCCTGGTTTTCGATCGTCACGTCTCGCCGCCCACCCTTCTTCGATACTCGGACGGAGTGCAGCCGACCTGCTTCTTGAAGACGGCGTTGAAACTTGACTTCGAATTGAACCCCGCATCCAGGCCGATCGACAAAAGCGTGAGCAGGGAGGTATGGTCCTCCTCAATACGACGCTTCACTTGCTCCACCCGGTATTGATTGACGAAGTCGTAGAAGTTGACACGGAGTCTGGAGTTGATCACCTGCGAGAGGTTATGCGGCGTCACATCGAGTTGCTCGGCCAATTGGGGAAGCGTCAATTCAGGATCCCGATAAGGTGCGGCCACACGCATCAACTCGACCAGACGACTTTCGATCTCTCGTCCCTGATCGTTGCTGACGCCCGATCTCGCGTATGCGGTCGGTTCCTCCTTCGGTTCCTCGGTAGCCAAATCCGGCCGAAATATTTCAGGCTGGCGAAGCCCCATGTACCCGATCCCGTAGACGAACGCGGCCAGTGCCAGCGAGACATAATCGGAGTAGCCTTGGATAGGATCGAAGTTTCCACCCTTGACCAGAAATCCCGTCACATAGAATCCGAGCGCGACGAACCAGGTGCCCAGGCCTCCGTAGGCGAGGATTCGCAACCAGCCAAGATTCACCTTGTCCAGTGACGAGAACCGATCGCGTATCCGTCTGCGATGCTTCTCGATAACCCTGAGAATGGCGACCAGATAGATAAGACTGTAGACGAACGTGAGATTGTCAACGATGAACAGCTTCTGCGACCAGGGGCTGGCGGACGGATTTTGGAGGATAAGCAGCTTCTCAGCGCCGCTCATCAGATAAAACGGAACCATAAACGCGGTCACGAGGAGGAACGGGACGAAGTGCCAGAGCTTCGACCGTGTCCTTCGGAACGACCCCGTCAAAGCCTGGGCATACAGAAAGAAGATCGGCGAGTACAGGAATGGGAAAGCGTATGTCGCACCGATCAGTTGCGGGAATCTCACATCGAGCCCGGAGCCATGGTAGAAAGTGGTAACTAACTCAAAAGAAAACAATAGCATGGCGGCAGACAGAATGTGATTGGCTACCGAATTCTGCCTGCGTCCGACCAGTATGATCGAGAGGAAAATGCCCTGCGCCGCAGCGATCAGGCTGAGGAGGGCAATCCAGAAAGAAAGGTCGGCGGTATACATTGTCGGGATGGACGAATGACCATTCGTCCCAACGGATTATTCGTCTCGCGAGGTTACGGCATCGTCGCCAACGGATACCACCCGACCCTCACGGCGCGACCTTTCTGCTGCAAAGACCATCAGGTGCGACTCGAGCGTGTCATCGGCTCCCGAAAGGATCGTCGATGCGTCTCCAGAGATCACGGCGCGAATGAATCCGTCCATCACCCGGAAATCCCCACCGTCATGGCCCTGCAAAACGGGGTATTCCGGAATGGCAATCGGAATCTCCCGACGCGTATGTGTGAGGAAGTCGAAATGATCGATTGTCGTCCCATCGCAGTAGAGATGCCCTCGTGTACCGAACAGGTGTGACTTGCGACGACCCGCGTCGGTGAAGGCCGTCATGGTGAACGACGCAGTTGCTCCGTTCGCGAACTCGAGTCCGACCACCTGGTGATCGACTACGTCATTGTCGCAATCGTATACGCAGCGTCCGTATGGACCGTCGCGGAGTGCTTGCTCCACCGTTTCGGGGGTCGGATCCGGTGTCAGGACGGAGATCGGCCAGGACGTCTCTCCCCGGCGAACAGCTTCCAGATAGATTCGTTTTGCGGAGTAGGGACAGTCGGGTTCGACTGCGCAATCCAGGCAACGATCGGCGGCGCCCTCCGGACGATTCTCCGGACGAAAATGGGTCAGCGAACCGAACGAGGAGACTTGCCGGCACGGGACGTCCATCATAAAGCGCAGCCAATCGATGTCGTGGCACGACTTTGTGAGAAGCATGAAACCCGATCCAGCTTCGTTCCGCCAGTTTCCTCTGACGAATGAATGAGCCTGATGCCAGTAGCCGACGGGCTCGATGTGCTGGATGTTCACCAGGTCGCCGATCACTCCGTTGCAGACCAGCTCGCGCAGCATTCTCGTCGATTCGACGTAGCGAAACGGATGGCAAACGCCGAAGAGAATGCCGCTCGATTTCATTGCATCTGTGATTCGTCTGCAAGAATCGGCGTCGGGCGCCATCGGCTTCTCGAGGAGGACATGGTAGCCATGTTCTGCGGCAGCGATGGCCGGACCCGCGTGTTCCCGATCATTGGTCGCAATCACGACGGCGTCAGCGAACCTCGGCCTATCGAGAGCGTCTCTCCAGTCGGCAAATATTCTTTCCGATGGCACGCCGTGCATTGCAGCGAGGTGGTCTCGGTAGTATTTCCTCGGGTCCGCCACACCGGCAATCGAAACGAGATCCGGTCTGTGACCCGCATAGGATGCGTAGGCCGTGCCTCGGTCTCCGGCGCCGACGATTAGAAGAGAGATTGCTGCCAAGGTCTTTCGATTTGAACGATTGGGAGCGCCAAGATAGGGGAGGAGTTGATTCCTCCGTACAGTGCGCGAACCGGTTTTCTCGGAGAAATGTTGAGCGAGCGTCGCCTTCCGGCTACCTCGATGAGATAGTCCGGACGACTCTCCTGAGTTGACGGTAAGGTATGAGTGCCGCCGAAAGGTGCGTGCCTACCAGAAGCAGCGCCGGGACGAGGATGCAGACCGCGCCTACTTGAGGATCGAGACTCATTTCCCTGATGAGGAGGTGGGACAGGGGCGTCGACAGCAAGGCGCCGATTGCCAGACTGGCGGCAACACCAAAGAGGAGCGGAAGAAGAGCTACGCCTCTGATCATAGCGCCCGGCCGATTCATGGTCACCATGCGGACACCTCGCTCGGTCAGGCGGCGCATCGATCGAACGGTGAAACTCGATGAAAGCGCAAGCGAGAGCAGGGCTGAAATCCAAAGGAACGCCGCAACGAGCGAACGAGTCCTCGTGGACGCGGCCAGCGCGGCTCCGGCCGGCTTAACTTCGCCCAGATGCGCCCCGGGGTTCGCATCGGAGACGGCTCGGCGGATCTCCTGAGCGACGACCTGAAAATCGTCTCTGGTCCTGACAACGATCGTCTGCGGAATCGACCAGTGCCAGACCAATGGGTACACCATCGGGTTGTGCTCGTCGCCCAGTTGTGACGAAACGGCGTCCTCAACTACGGCGGTAACCTCGAATGGTGTATCGATTCCGGAGAGTTCGATGCGATGCCCTATCGCCTTCTCACCCGGCCAGTATTTTTGGGCAAAGGCAGCGCTTACGACGGCCAGGCCAACTCGATCATCGCCCGTCTCGCTTCGAAATGGATGACCTTCAAGGGTGCTGATACCGACCGTGTCAAAATAGTCCAGCCCGACAGCTCTCGTCGCGATCTTGACCCAACCCGAGTCTTCGGTTCGTTTCGGATCGGGAAGTTTCATCCCCACGTCTGCGGCCTCCGTGAAGGTTGGGAAACCAATCGTAAAAGAGTACTGATCGATCGACGGGATCTTGTCGATACGTTCGACAGCCCGCTCGAAGAACGTTCGCCGCACCGCTCGGTCGGAGAAGTCGCTCTTCGGTAGCAGTATCGGGAGGATAAAAACGTTTTCGGTATCGAACCCGACATCCGGCGATCGACGCGTCCACCAATCGTGCGTCAAAACCACCGCAGAGACGAGTATCAGGAAGGTCAGCGCGTTAGTAAGGATCAGCGCCGGTGAGATGCGTCGCATGGCGGTCGGCTCGGCGTCGCCCACGGCTGTGGCGGTCCGTTTTCGTCGGAACTCAGAGGCACAGACCATGAACGTGACGAGGAGCGCAAACCCTGCGGCCACCGTACCGTCGATGCCATAGTTGAAACGCTGATCGACACCGGCGAGTACGGTGTTGCGGAGCAACCGTACGGTTCCCATTGACGTAAGGCCGGCGACTACCCCGACTCCAAACAGGAATGACGGCAGCCTGGATGAGCGAACCGGTCCCCCTCTGTGCCTGTTTCTGGCAATGACTACCACCAGCAGCATTAGCGTGAGGATCGCAAAGGGGATCAACTGTCTCGGGTACGAACCGCCGTACACGTCCTGTGTTTGTCGAATGTGCGGATGCCAGCCAGTTCCGGAACCCTGTCCTTGAACGAGCCTGCCGAATTCACGCTGCACGTCGGCCGGGGTGATATTTGATTTCAGCTTGGCCGACACGAGGAAGCGCCTGGTGGATCGGTCGACGATACTGTTAAGATCGAGCGGTGCGAAGAAATCGAACGGATAGTAGGTCTGGTAACCTTTGGGGGCGACACCGACGACTGTGTATTCCTTGCCGTCGACGTCAAAAGGAGTTCCGATAACAGAACGGTCGCGCTTGTACCTGCGTTGCCAAAGGTCGTAGCTGATTACGACGGGATTTGCCGCCGGACCTGCTAGCGGACGCGGCAAAAACACGACCCAGAACCGGCCGGATTTCGTGCTGCTGCAGGTAGTCGTCAGCGACATACTTGCCTACCAAACGCTCGCTCTGGTCCTTGAATTGGCTGACGACGCGGCGATACGTTCCAAGAGCCACCGATTCCGCTGTCCTGGACTCAGATCTCCATATTTCGTATTCGCTGACGGATGATTCAGCAATGAGGATACCGTCGGGTGCGTGCTCCCACCAGACGACGATCCAATGTGCATCTGGCGGGTAGGTGGCCGGAAGCCTGACGACGAGCGCGTAAAGAATCAGGAGGACTGCCGCGGCGGCACCGCATGCCAGTCCGAGCGGCAATGTGCGTGCCACGAAGTGGGCCATTCGGCGTCCTCGATGGCTGTTGTGGGCGGCAAGGCATGCGTCGAGCACGGACTCGGTATCTCCGAACTGAGCTAGTGCAGCTTCCTCGGCCTCCTTCTCCGACATCCCGCATTGTCGATTGGCTTCCTTGCGGCAATCCAGGTGGAACTGCAGTTCTGCGAGGATGTCCTGTTCAAGGTACAGCTGTCCGGTTGGAGATTTCGGCAGGAACGCACGGGCGAATTCGAAAACGGAACGCATCGATCATGCCCTTTCCGGGGCCGGGTCGAGAACGCGCGCCGTGGCCTCACTGAGTTTTGCCCACAGGTTCAACTCCGCCTTCAACTGTTTGCGTCCGGCCTTCGTCAGCACGTAAAACCGCGCTCGCCGATTGTTTTCCGACATGCCCCATTCCGAGGCGATCCATCTCTTCTGCTCCATCCGATGAAGTGCAGGATAGAGGGAGCCCTCTTCGATTTGCAGCTGGTCGTTCGAGACCTGGTGAATTCGTTGAACGATGGCATACCCGTGCATGCGCCCAATCGTGAGCGTCTTGAGAATGAGCATGTCCAGGGTGCCTTGAATGAGGTCGTCGCTGCGTCCAGGCATTCGAATGTGCGTTTGTGGAGGAAGTGGCAACGTAGCACACGGAGCCAAAGAACATCAAGGGCAAATCCGACGCATCGGTCTCCAAAGTCACCGGCAGACCGGATCGTTTCTTGGATGCCCACCTTTCACCCAGAACCTTCCAAATGACGGTGATCAGGAAGTCTCAGGTCTGAAGTTGCACGTGAGCTCGGACGTCGGACCCCTCGTCGCTCGGCACACATCACGACGACGATTGTGCAGCGTCTCGCTCGCTCGGGGCAGGCTCCCGGACCTCGGACTTCGGACTTCGGACATCGGACCTAATACGCTATCGCCATCAACGGATCACCTGGGTTCATCGCGAGTGACGTGACGAGAAAGAGGACTATGCCCGAGGCGGGCGAGACAAGCTCTTGTCGCGTGTCACCAAAGAAATTGGCGATCCGGCCGAGGGCCTGCCCTTTGGTGACGTAATCACCGATGCTCACCGCCGGGTAGAACAATCCCGTGGTCTCCGACCTCAGCCACGACCAGCCGGACAGCATGACGGAATCTTCCGGGACTTCGGCCGGCGCCTCCTCGTACATGTCCAGCGCGCGCATGACACGCAGAACACCGCGCTCGAGCAGCGCCACGCTCGCTTCATCCCAGATCCCTTGCCCTCCGGCTTCAGCGAGCAGGGCCGGCACGCCCGCTTCGGCGGCGGTCAGCACGGTCATGCCTGACGGTCCTCCCGCCGCCTGCTTTGCGTGCATGAGGATATGGCGAATCCCAAACGCCCGTGCCAGGGTCTTGGATTTTTCCGTGACCTCCGGGTCGTCGACGGCATAGCAGGCGGTGAACGGAACGAGCGCTTCGATCATGTCGCCCCCGTGAAGATCGAGATACGCATCTCCCGTTGAAATGACATGTTCGAAGAGCCAGGCCGCCCATCGCTCCGTAAATGAACCTTCCGGGTCGCCGGGGAAGCACCGGTTCAAGTTTTTTCCGTCGGCCGGGGTTACGTAGATGCTCCTCGCCGCAAACGCTGTCGGATTCGCAGAAGGAATGATCAGCACCTCTCCACGAAGCCTTGCAGGATCGATGGATCGACCCAAACGGACTGCCGCCTCGACGCAAGGATATTCCCCTCCGTGAATGCCCGCTGTTACTACGAGCCTCTGTCCGGCGGCATTCCCTTTCGAAAGGAAGAAAGGAAGCTTGACGGATGTTCCGAGGATGTTGACCTCGTGTATTCCGGACAAGCTTGTGCCTGCAGCGAGTGAATGGGTTAAAAAAGGAGACTGAGCGCTTGCATTCATGTTACTGATCGTTTGTCACGACGTCACCCCGAAAGGGGCAACCGAAAAGATAAAGGGGAGAACATGAGGAAGCATCCTATCAGGCTGGGCCTATTGCTCGTCGCAGTTGCGGCAGTTTTCGTGAGCTGCCAGAACAGCATCGTCGACGTGATTCCTGTGGCCCCGGACGGTCCGGTTAGTTTCTCGCAGGACGTTCATCCAATCCTCGTGCGCTCTTGCGGCGGTTTTGGATGTCACATCAATGAGTCGATTAATGGAGTGAACCTGACGAACTATTTGCAGGTCACCAATTCCATCGGGTACCAGTACGGCGAGAAGATTGTCATACCCGGAGACGCTGCTGGGAGTCCCCTGGTCGACAAGCTAAAGGCTCATCCTAAGCACGGTGCCCACATGCCGCCCGGGGGCCGCCAGGTTTCGGCGGCGGAACTCGGGATCATCATGGCATGGATCGATGACGGTGCAAAGAACAACTAGCATGTTGCATACTCAGCTTGAACGCCGCCGACCATCCAGCACGACCACGCTCCTTATCCTCCTCACGATCTTTGCTGGCACCGCGCCGAATGCAAGGGGTCAGGCATTCCGCACGGAGAGTGGTCTGGTAGTTTTCACGTCGAGCGTTCCCCTCCACAATTTTGACGGGAAGTCAGATCACCTCGTCGGCAGGATCAGCCTTTCCGATTCGACCATCGATTTCTACGTCGATCTGGCCACGCTCGAAACTGGAATCGGCAAGCGTGATCGCGATATGCGCAAAACGCTCGAGACGGATGAATATCCGTTTGCTGAATTCTACGGGAAGCTCGTTTCGCCTTTCGATGCTGCAGCAGACACCGCCCAGCCGGTCAAGGTCGTCGGCGACTTCTCGATTCACGGCGTCACGAGGACGATCGAGGTATCGGGGACGCTCGAACCGAACGGTCAGGCTTTGACCGTAACGGGGACATGGCTTCTCAACATGGGGGACTACAAGATCGATCCCCCCAGCCTGCTGATGATGACCGTCGATAAGGTTCAGCGAATTCGCATTGAGGCGCAGTTAGAACCTGAGGCAGCACAAAAGAGCTGAATTGACCCCACCCACCCCCACCAGTATGATCTTCTTTCAACGCATCCTCACCGGACTCGCTCTGGTGTTTCTTCTCAACCATGCGGCAAACGGACAGATGGAACGTCGGCGCGTGCCAATGGACCCGCACGTCGACGACCTCTTCCAGTCGCCCAGCATCATCATGATGAGCTCCGTCACGAACATTCCGAAGGGAAACCTGAACTTCTCGATTATGCACTCGTTCGGTATCGTGTCGGACGGTGCACCTGAGTTGTTCGGCTTGGACGGCACGGCCAACATCCGATTCGGGTTGGATTACGGTGTCCTCGACGGCCTCTCCGTCGGGGTCGGTCGATCTCGGTTCGATAAGCTGTTCGACTTTCGCGCCAAGGCAAATCTTCTGCGCCAGACGCGCGACGGCGGGATGCCCGTAGAGGTCGCCTTGAAGGGTGACGTCGGGATCACGACGCTGCAGAATGGCTACAGCTTTTCAGATCGGCTCGACTTTCTGGAAGCCCTCCTCGTGGCCAGACGATTCTCGGATCACCTTTCCCTCCAAGTCACGCCGATGATGTCGCACTTTAACACCGTTTTGATGGACCCCGGCGCAAGCAATCGTATAATCAGGGATCAGAACAACCATTATGCACTAGGGATCGGTGGACGCTGGGCGCTCAACGATCGATTCGCGATTGTCGGTGAGTACATCCCCGTTATCGGTACAAGAACGAGTGGCACCCACGACACTTTCTCCCTGGGCCTCAACATTGACACCGGCGGACACGTCTTCCAGTTGTTCTTTACAACCTCACAATGGTTCACCGAGCAGCACACGATAACAAACAACACGGAGGACTTCTTCGCGGGAAACTTTCGGTTCGGGTTCAATGTGAATCGCGTGTTCGGTCTCGTTCACTGACAGTCGTATCCTGAATCCTACCATCGACATCGACCCAGAGCACGCCACGTTTTGCCCAACATCCTCACCATGTCGAATGGAGACTGCCGGGTGGCCGTCGATCCGACCGGTGTGACGACTGTAACATCAGGTTCGATCTCGGCCATCCTCGCGCCTGCTCCCCCCGAAGGAGGCGGCCCGCCAGATCTCCAGATCGAGCAGTCGGAGAAGCGCATCGTTGTTCGATCCAGTCCATCCGGTTTTACCCGGGAGTCGACACTTGTGTTGAGCGAAGACGAGGGAGGTCTGTCTGTTGCACGTGGTCAACGTGTTTACGGCAGAGCGAGCGGGGTCGTTTTCGGGGCTCGTCGATCGCTGGAAATGCCGTGCTCCCGCGCCGTTCGATTATCGCTGGATTCCCAACCTGCGCCCGGATGCAAACATGCGAACCGGGAGTCACTGTTTTCGATCGCCGGTAGTGATGCTATCCAGTGCTTCCGGGGGCGTGGCACTCATCCCGGATTTTTCGGACGATCGCGCTCGTTCCGATGTCGCGCTGTGCGCGCTCGATCTCGACGTGAAATCGACCCGAGAACCCGTGCTCGGGTACGGCATTGAGCCGACGCGGCCCGTCAGGCATGTTTACTTCGAGGTGGATCCTTCGATAGAGACTCAACCGGGTGCCACATACCGTTTTGACTACCATCTCCTTCTGAGCGAGGAGCCCCGCGGAGCATTCCTGCGTAGAGCGACGGCCTTTCTTTGGCGGCATTTCGCAACGCCGTATCTGGACAGCGATCTCCCGCAGACTGTGCCGTTCGATGCGTATGCGGGTTATGCGTATCCGTCGCTTGTGTCGATGCCGCCGCTCGTCTCCTTCGAACTGGGAGGCCGCAAGGCAGGCGGCATTAAGGCTGAATCTGCGCACGCGGAGTACTTCCGCCGGCCGGATCCGGTCGTGTGGAACCAGGCTTGGTTTAATGGCCAGCGAGCCGCATATGGGATGGGCGTGTTCGGCAAGCGCATCCGGCAGGAGACATGGCTGGAGGCAGGACGCCTCATTTCGGCGACCACGCTCGGCGCACCTGACTGGAAGGGGCTCTGGCCGGCCATCTATGCCTATGAAGACCAGGAGTGGTGGGGATCGATTCCGCGACTCAATGGGGGGCGTCGCAGGGTTCATGTGGCCGACGCAGCTTTGACTGGAGAGTGGCTGCTTCGCTGGATGACGGATGTAGAAGACGTTCCCGGCGGTATGGACAGACTACGGGCACTCGCCGACCGATTGTGCCGCGTACAGAACACGGATGGCTCCATTCCTCCCTGGTTCGATTTCGACGGATCGCAGCTTCAGCCTGACGAAACGCTGCAGCGATCGGCCGAGACGGGAGCGGCAGCGGTCTTTCTGGGCGAAGTCGCCGATCATGCTGGATTCGAACGAGCGGGAACGGCGGTGCTGCGGGCGGCGGAATTCCTTGCAAGCGAGGTGATGCCCGGGCAGGAATATCAGGATTTCGAGACGTTCTTCTCGTGCTCAGCGAAGGATCTCGACATGACCGATCCGTACACAGGCATTCCGCCTCAAAACTCACTCGCGGTTTACTGGACCGCGCGAACCATGCTTGCGGCGTATCGATTGACAAAACACGACGAACTTCTTCGCCTTGCTGCCGAGGCGACGGACATTCTTTCGCTATACCAACAGGTCTGGAATCCGCCCTTTCTGAACCTCTATGCCTTCGGCGGCTTTGGTGTGATGAACACGGACGCCGAATGGAACGATGCCCGGCAGTCTCTCTTCGCACCCCACTACTTTGCGATGTATGAAGCGACCGGGCTCGATGAATATCTCCAAAGAGGACTGGCTGCTCTGAGAGCCTCCTTCGTTCTGGCTTCCATTCCCGAGAATGAGACGGTCAGTCCGAATACGTTCTCCTCTTATCCTCTTGGGCTCATGCCCGAGAACTACGGGCACTCCGGGACCGATAAGCCCGCCGGCCGTTCAGACACATGCTGGGGTGAATCCGGCGCACTCACGAGCGTCGCCTGGCTGAGGGTCCACTATCCTGCGTTGGTCACCGATCTACCCGCCAGGTAAAGGCTAACGCACGGCGCAAACGAGGGCTTCATCGTAGGCGGCTTCGACGACGGCGAGGTCGGCGTCATCCTGAAACATGTGCGACCCGGCAAAGATGAATGGACCTGAAGGGGCCAGCATGTCGAAAACCCGTCCAACCTCGCTTCTGATCTCGTCGACGTCCATCCTGGGCAGCGAAGTGACCGTGTCGAGGCCTCCCATGATGCACCGATCGGTCCCAAGGACCGCCCGCACGGCCTGAAAATCCATACCAGCCGACTCCTGAACCGGATGCAGGCCCGACAAACCCAGTTTCACGACGCCGTCAAGAACCTTCGTGATGTCACCGTCGGAATGCAAGATTACGGGGACGCCATGGGCTCTCGCCCTGTCGACGATGCGCTTCGTGGCGGGATAGACGAGGTCCCACCACAACTGCGGACTGAACAGCATCGTGTTTTGTTGGCCCCAGTCATCCGACAATTCGACCACGTCGACGCCGGCGTCGATCGCCGTCTCGATGCAGGAGGCGGACCAGTCGGCCAACTTGAGATACAGTTCGGCGACGTCGTCTTTCTCGGCAAGCATGTTGAGCAGAGCATCCTGTGTGCCAGGCCGGCCGTCGCGTTCGAAGAGGAATTGCGACAATTCGAAGACGCCCCAGGCGTGGACGAATACGGCGCGATCGGTCCGCCGGCCCCACGCGACCGCTTCTCTGACCGTAAGGAAGAGCGGACCGTCGCAAGCCATGCCGGGCGCGTCCGATTCGACAGGGTCAAATGGCTCCAGGGTGAGAAAGTCCGAGATCTTCCGCGTCTCGAGTCCAACGCATCCTGACCGAACGGAAATCGCGGAAGCACCCCCGTAATCACGTCTATCCCGAACCTGTCGTACCATGATTCGAGACTTCCCCATTTCTCAACGACCTTGGCTGCTACACCGGGATTCCACCCGGCGAAGACGTTCAAAGGCGTGCGGTCAGGTCGCTGCCCCGAAAACGTTGTAAGTACGCGCTCCCTGCTCGTCATGGACTTCCCCTTACAAACGATCATCGTTGTTGGAACGAGATTCAAATACGAGCCGATTTGAATGGATCCAAGTGCAACGAACGCATTGGCGTGCTAATTCATGAATACATCGCAATCCAGAAATCGTATGATGACGGCCATGCGCGGAGGAGTACCCGATCGCGTGCCGGTGTGTCCCGATATCTCCAATATGATTCCGGCGATACTGACCGGTAAGCCGTTCTGGGACATCTACTTCTTCGACAGCCCCTCTCTCGGATCGGCGTACCTGGACACCATTGATCGTCTGGGGATGGACGGGTGGTACTTGTACGGACACGTGAAAGGGGGGAATGATGCGTTTGATCTGGCCGGAGATCTTGCAAGTCTGGCCTATGACGCCTTTTTCGTGCCCGCCGATCTCGTGACTCGGATGACAAAGAAGCTTGACGACGAGCGTATGCAGGAGACGGTCAAGGTAGAAACACCGCTCGGTGAGCTCGAGACGACCACCGTCTGCTTTCGTCAGGCGCCGCCCTGGGACACGACCAATCTCATAAAGGATCTCCGCCGTGACTGGCCCCGCCTGCGCTGGCTTATGGGGGAATCGTGGCATTGGGACGACAACTGCGCTGAGAAGTCAGCCGTCGGAGACCGAGCCGTCTACGGGTTGCAGGTCCACACGTTCGTTGATTTCTGGGATGGTGTGCGCGACGGACAGTCGGACCAGGTCATCATGGATTTCTACGACGACCGCGACTTCATGGACGACGTTTTCGATTACTACAAGGCATTTACGCTGTCGAGAGTTCGCGGCTTGATCGCGGCCGGAGTCGATGAAGTCCTCGTCCAAGGATCGAATTCGTCGATGAGCCTCATAAATCCTACCATTTACGACCGCTACGTTCTTCCGTTGAACGTCGAAGTTAGCCGGGTTACGCGAGAGCTTGGGTGCATCGGACATCTGCACACGTGTGGACGCTCGTCCTACGTTGTTGAACGGAACATGCAGGAAGCCACATTCGACGTTATCGAGCCGCTGGAGAAACCGCCTGGAGGTGACGTGGATATCGGAGCCGTGAAGCGGAAGTATGACAGTCGTGTTGCGCTGAAAGGAAACATGCGGACCTCAGGACCCCTGCTTACCGGGACGCCGGACGAGGTCGAAGAGGAGGTGATAGAAACGCTGCAGGCCGCTGCGCGGGGCGGAGGATTCATCCTGTCGTCCGGCGACCAGGTCGGCGGAAATACGCCCATGGCAAACCTCGAAAGGATGATCAGCGCCGGACATCGATACGGGCGCTACGATTCCGAGGGGGGGCTACCTGATTTGCCGGTTCGGTAGCCGAAGGTCGAAGGTCGAAGGTCGAAGGTCGAAGGTCGAAGGTCGAAGGTCAATCGAAGGTCGAAGGTCGAAGGTCGAAGGTCAAAGGGCCTGCCCCGAACGGGCGAGCATTCGCATTCGGCATTTGCCGATTCGTTGATCGAGCACGGAGGGGTCAAGCGTCAAGGCTCGTCAGACCAGGACGACGGACCCACGGACCACGGACCACGGACCACGGACCACGGACCACGACGACGGACCACGCACCACGGACCTACATCCCATACTCCGCGGGCAGAAACGCATCCCCGAAATCGGGCATTGTCTCGTCGATCAGTGCGCTCTCTGTTGCGTACTCGTCCAGGTCCGATTCGATGCGGTCGAGCCATCGCATCTCCCGATCGGGAATATCGAGACCGAACGAACCGGCACCCTCGCGGATAATGCGGCATGCCTCGAGTCCAGCGGCACGGGTTCTGTTGTAATCGCCCGATTCCGCAACGATCGCCTGGGCAATCCTGAACGACGATTCGGGCGTAATGACCAGAGCATGTACGCTGCCTCCGACATCGCTTTTTACGGCGAGATCGCGCATGAGAGGACCGGCGCCTGCAAGCGTCGCTTCGTTCATCAGGCGACAGTCGTACAGAAGGATCTCGGCAAAGACTTCCGGCGCGAAGCCCGACAGGAGTTTCACCTGCTGGACCGACTCGTTGCTCCACAAGTCACAGCAGGCGGATGCCACATTTCCGACATGGCTGAAGTGCGCGCAAGCCGCCGATTTGCCCTCCATTGAGATGGGATAACCCGTAATGGCCTTGATGACCGGGCCTTCGTAGGCGCAGTCTTTGGACGGCCCGACGGCTCCTTCTTCAAAGGCCACCAGCGAGCGCACGGCCGACATAGCGCGAACGACGGCGGCGAGAACATTCGGAACAAACCCTTGGTCGGCCAGAACCATCGCGGTGTTCCCGAATGCGCACGCCGTATCGCCGGCTGGGATGCACCCTTCCTCCTCGCAAATCTCGTTGATCGCGTGCCAGAGAAAATGCATGTCTCTTGGGGCGAGGACGCCGAGGGCCAGAAGGAGCCCCGGGACGTTCCCTTCCGTCAGTGCCTTGTCGCTGACCTCCTTGCCTCCCGTCGATTCGATCGAAAGAAGGTCGGCGCCGGCGCGCGCATTCAAGCGGAAGGCATCGAGCACCAGTTGGGTGGCGGCCCCCGTGCGCATCGCGGGCGGCCGCTTGATGTCACGGACGTCACACGGGGTAATTCGAAGTGCAGACTTCAGCCCGTGTGCATCGTGTGCTTCCGTCATCAGTTTCTTCGCTAGCGAAGTGACCTCAACGCCGATCTCCGGGTACTGCGTGAATTGCGGGGGATGCTCTATCTCGACGACCACGCCGGGCGCCTTGAGTTCGACCATGCGTTTCAGCACGGAAGAAACCATGTCGTGGTACACCAGCTTCACATCGTCGAATGCATCCTCCCGAACGTGCATCTCGGGGAGTGTAAAATTCACCTCCGGCAGCACGTCACCACCACCGATCACGACGTCCAGTCCGCAAGTCAGAGGCTTGAGCGATGAGCCGAAGACGAGTTGCCCCGGGTTGTCATAGAGCGTCGTTGTGTACGTCTTCACGCCCCATCCCCCACAAGTTTAACGGCGATCTGGGCGGCGACGGTGGCATTTCGTCCAAAGCCGTCGGCGCCGATGCGCATCGCATATTCTTGCGTCACAGGTGCGCCGCCGATGAGCACTTTTACCTTGTCGCGCACGTTTTCCGATTTGAGCACCTCCATGGTGTCCTCCATCGAGGGCATCGTGGTCGTCAGCAGTGCCGACAGTCCCACGATATCCGGCTCGTGTTCGCGAATCAGTTCGACGAAGCGTTCCGGGGGCACGTCCACGCCCGCATCGATCACTTGAAACCCGGCGCCCTGCATCATTACGGCCACGAGGTTCTTGCCGATGTCGTGGATGTCTCCCTTGACGGTGCCGAGCACCACCTTGCCGGTTGGCTTCATCTGGGCGTCGGTGAGCAGCGGGCGCAAGAGATCGAGTCCGGCGTTGAGCGAGCGGGCGGCAAGAAGCATCTCGGGGATGAAGTACTCGCCCTTTTCGAAACGATCGCCGACCACCGCCATTCCGGGCAGAAGGCCATCGTACAGGATCGACTCGGGGTTCGTGCCTTCGTCGATCAATTGTTGCGTCAGTTCCGTCACCTCCTTGCGACGACCGACGATTACAAATTCCTTCAGTTGAGCTAATGCGTCCATTGGGCACAAGGTTTGGTTATGGACCCTCCTGAATCGGAGGGAAAGGGATAGACTCGACGAACACGTCTTCAAACTCGGCTCTACCCGCAACTTCGACGTATCCGATCGATTCGGCGATCGACTCGGCCAACTCGACGGCCTCTTTCGACTTCAACATAGACTCGGAGCCTGAGAGAGCAGCATTGCCGACGAAATGGATTCGGTGCGCACCAACGCCCGGAACAAGACCGAGTTGAGCCACATCGGTCCCGCGAACGTGATTTCCAAAAGCCCCGGCAAGGAAGACGCTCGCTATGGCATCGGGTCCGACGCCGAATTCAGCAAGGAGAGTGCGAACGCCGGCCGCGATTCCGGCCTTGGCAAGCTGAATCTGCCGAACGTCGTCCTGGGTCAGGACGATGGGATCAGCTCCGCCCATTTCGGCGATTCTTAATGTTCGTTTGCTGTTGTGACCGACACCTATTCTTTCAGCAAGCTCACTGGGGACTTTCTCGTGGGCTTCCTCCGACGTCAAGATTCGGCCCGACAACTCGATCAGTCCGTGCCGCAGGAATGCGCAGACGATGTCGATGAGGCCCGAACCACAGATCCCGACAGGTGAGGCGTCGGCGATCGTTCGATACTCGAGACGTGAGTCGACGATCTCGGCACGCTCGATGGCGCCCTTGGCCGCGCGCATGCCCCAGGTAATGCAGGCGCCCTCCCAGGCAGGTCCCGCGGGAGAGGAGCAGCAGATCAGGCGTTCGGAGTTTCCGAGGACGATCTCACCGTTGGTACCCATGTCGATAACGAGGGTGAGATTCTCTCTGCGGTCGATTCGGACCGCCGTCAGGACCGACGTGATGTCGCCTCCGACGAAACTCGCCAGATTGGGCGTCACGTATACAATTCCGTCACCGTTGGTGTTGAAGCCCAGATCTTGCGCACGGACGCGAATCGGTCCGCGTGTTACGGCGGCATAAGGACTCTGGCCGAGGCCGCTCGGTGTTATGCCCAGCAAAATGTGTTGCATCACCGTGTTGCCGACGACCACGGTTTTAACCACCTCTGCTCGCCGCGCGTTCGCCTGCGAACAGACGGACGTGACGAGCTCGTTGATTTGATTTACGATCAGGCGCTGCATTTTTCGCAGACCGCCTCTGTGACGAGAGATGTATTGGATTCGAGCCACGACGTCGGCTCCGAGCGCCGCCTGCGGATTTGCCGCCGAGGAGACGCCAAGCGTCGATCCCGTCCTCAGGTCGACCAGCTTGGCGGCGACGGTTGTCGTACCGATATCGAGCGCGAGTCCGAGCATTCGGTCCTCGGGACTCGAAAATGTGACCAGATCGCTGCGATCGACGATCGTGTGGAGCGTCCGGACCCTTGGGGATATCTCCGAGGCAAATTTGCCAATGTTGCGCAGATCGGTCGAGACCTCATAGCCATCCTGCAGGAGACGCGCGCGGAAGCGATCGAACGTAAAGTGGCGTTCTCCCAGCACCGGCGGCTCGATCTCAACCTCCACAACTTGCGTTTCCGGATCGAGGTCGAAACTACCGTCCACCCCCCAGGCCGATATCTGGTCGATCGTTGAGAGTGACCGGTCGGGGATGTGACAGATGATCTCGTTGTCTATCGTGGCCTGGCAGGCGAGTCGGACGCCTTTTTGGAGTTCCGTCGCCGATAGAACCTCATGTTCGATGGGCGTGGCCTCCCCGTTCCCCTGCCGGATTTCCACCTTGCATTTGCCGCACGTGCCGATGCCCGCGCAGGACGAATCGATCAGGATGCCAAGATCGAGGGCTGCATCGCGCACGACCGTACCCGACGCGAATGTGCCGGACTTTTCCTGAGGCAGAAAAAGGACTCGATGTTTCCCCATGGCTTAGGGTGACTCCTGGATTACACCCGCGAATGAATCTATTTCACGACCGAATCGACCGCTGCGAGGGTTACCCTTACCGGATTGTGGGCGCATCGTCACGGGCATGAACACCTCTCTTACTCGAGCCACGCCTCGTATACGGCCTGTACATTCGGGAGTTCGTTGTCCTTTCCCCATTCGCACTGCGCAATCATTCCACCGGGGTGTTGTTCGAATGCCGTGCGAACTCTGTGGACGGCTTCTCGGACATCTTCCGGCGTCCCGAACGGGAGCACCTGTTGCCGATCGATCTCTCCCCAGAACGTCAATCGTCCACCGAACCGAGCTCCCAGTTCCTCTATGTTCATGCAGAAAAGCTGCGAGTTGAGCGCGTCAACGCCAATCTCGATGAGATCCTCGATGATCGGCTCAATGAAACCGTCAGAATGGAAGAACACATACTTGCCCGCCGCATGAACAACGTCGAAATACTCCTTGTAGAGCGGCTTGAATGTCTCTCGCCACATGCGTGGACTAACAAGCATCGACTCCTGAGTACCCCAATCGTCCATGAGGAAAACGCCGTCGACGTTCGTACTCGACCAGCTGGCCACGTCTTCAAGATAAAAGGCGTGGACTCGCTCGAGCAGTTGGTAAAACTCAGATGTGCCACAGGCAAGATCCAGGTAGACGTTTTCGGTGCCTCGCAGGAACTGGAGTCGCTCGAAGGGGCGTGCGCTTACGGGCGGAATCGTAAAGCAGTCGGTTGCATCACAGAGGCGATTCACGTAGTCGATGTCCCGCTTCCTGATCTGACTCCAGGGTGGCTGCCAGGAGTCCAGTTCCGTCCATTCTTCGATCGCCGGCCTCTTTACTTCTCCGATTGTGCCAGGAACGCCAACCTGCCAGATGCTGCCCCAGTCGTCCACGTACGTACACGGTTTGGCAATGCGCTGATGGTCAACGTCTGTGGCGCCCGGATACGACTCAACCTGCTCGAAATCGATCGGAAATCGCTCGAGCAGGACGTCGACCTCAGTCTGCCGAAAAAGAGCGGAGTAGGGGAGTACCCAGAGGTCTCGCGGGACCCTGTCGGCCGCCTCAAACTTCAGAGCTGCCGTAACACGTTCTCTTCCTGTCATTGTCTCAATTTCCTGCAACATCCAATCGAACGAGTCGGTGGTTACACAAAGCCGCAAAAGACACGGTTGGAGACCCCATGTTGCGGCGGTCGTCGGGATGCAAAATGAACGAGACAGCGGTGGCGAGGTTCAAGAGGTGAACCCGCCGCAGCGAGTAAGGGAAATCCCTTCGCTCGAAGCCTCGGAATCGCGGGCGGCGCGAAACGTTGGTCGTGGCGTAATTCATCATCCAACAACCGGTGTCACAGACTTGTCTGCCATGCTGTCAAAAGAGCGCGTGCGGCGGGCCTTCCGCCATGAGGAGCCCGACAGGGTCCCTATCGACTATATGGCCAACCCTGGCATCGATC
The DNA here is from genome assembly GCA_963768715.1 of uncultured Bacteroidota bacterium. Taxonomy (GTDB): domain Bacteria; phylum Bacteroidota; class Rhodothermia; order Rhodothermales; family DATKEJ01; genus DATKEJ01. Next base: position 556,001 of record CAVYJC010000007.1, on the reverse strand, counting down.
GCGGCCTGAAAGCTCATTTCGGTCTCGCCCCCAATGACAATGAGGGGCTCCGAAGACTTCTGCACGTCGACTTTCGTGACCTTCGTATTCCGTACACCGGGCCCGAACTGCACGCACCGGTCCCGGATCGGCGTATCGACATGTGGGGTATCCGAACGCGGTGGGTCGAGCACGATTCCGGTGGATACTGGGACTACTGCGACTTCCCATTAGCCGAGGCCGACCTCGAGACGGTGCAGAACTGGCCCATGCCGTCTCCTGATGACTTCGATTACCAGGCCGTCGCCGACGAAGCGCGACGCCTCGCAGAATTCTCCATCGTCATTGGAGATCCAGGCTTCGCGGACATGATCAACACGAATGGGATGATCCGAACCATGGAGCAGACCCTCGTGGATTTGATGACCGACGAACCGGCAGGCCTGTGCTTTATCGATCGCCGTATCGAAATTCAGTTGGAGATGCTGCGGAGAACCTTCGAAGCGGCCCCCGGGTTGATCGATCTGCTCTGGCTGGGCGAGGATCTGGGCACGCAAATCGGGCCAATGATAAGCCCGGCGCTTTACGCCAAGCATTTCCGACCGAGGCATCAGCTGTTCGTCGATCTCGCTCACCGTTTCGATGTACCGGTGATGTTCCATTCGTGTGGCTCAAGCTCGTGGGTATTCGACCAACTGATCGACATGGGGATAGAGGTTGTCGACACGCTTCAACCCGAGGCGAAGAACATGCAGCCGCGATACCTGAAGTCCAACTTTGGAGACAGGTTGTCTTTTCATGGATGCATTTCAACCGCCGGCCCGGTCACGTACGGGACGCCCGATGAGGTGACGGCAAATGTCGAGGACGTGCTCTCGGTCATGAAGCCCGGTGGTGGCTTTGCGATCGCTCCCACCCACTGGCTGCAGGACAATTCTCCAGTCGAGAACGTGGTGGCTATGTATGAGGCGGCCACAGCTTTCGGGTCGTATGACTGAGACGGGGCCGCGACGACAGTAAATCCACGTCCTTCCCGGCACGAAACTTGATGTTCGCCGTATAGGAGAAATTGGATTCACCACAGGCCAATCGACAAGGATGCCTATGAATACGCTGGGGACACGTTTTTTTGGTGTGCTCTTATTCGGCTTCATGCTCGGCATGAGCGAGCCTACGCATCGCCATGCCGACCACAAGGCGATAATGGGCCCTGAGGGTGGGCTGCGCACGACGACGGTAGACGACGTGCGGCCCAATCTCGACATCAAGCACGAAAACTGGTCGTACCGGTTTATTCTCGACGGCGGCCTTCAGTTGTTCATCGACCTGCGCAGGGCTGATCTTGGAACCTTCAAGGGAAAGGTTCTGGGCGCGGATCTCTCGCTTGTCGGTTTCAACGGCAAAGACTACGCCGTGTCCCGCGAGTATCCACCCGAGAACCTCACCTTCGAAGAGATCAATCAGCGGCTGAGCGTTCACCCTGAAATCTGGTTCGAGGGGCGCCTTCCCACGACGCACAAGGTTCACTATGCCACAAGAAAACGCGGCGTATCATACTACGTCGACCTGACCTTCTCCGATATCGTGCCGGGATGCGCCTGGGGAGACGGCCTCTTTCACTTCGGTGATCACGAGGTGATGGGGATGACCATCCCCATACCGAAAGCGCGCGTCCGCGGAACCGTTGCAGTCAACGGCGACACGCTGGAGGTTTCTGGAACGGGCTACATGGACCATGTTTTCCAGTCGGATCGCCTGTCCCATCTCGTTGACGCCGGTTTTCGTGTTATCAGCCACGATCGGCGTTGGGAGGTCGGATTTTTTCTTCAGCCCACGGACCGCTATGACGGGTCGGTGGTCGGATACGGCGCATTTGACATGGGTTCGGGACGCTCGCTTTATCGACCCACCGAGATGACATTCGCCGAGATGGGCCAGGTCGGCGGGGAAGACGTGCCTACGCGTATCGTGCTCGACGACGCAGACGGGAGACAACGTGTGCTCGAGAGGGACACGAACCTGCAAAAGCTGTCGATGTTGCGGGAGGTGGGTGGAATTAAGAAGTTCATTGCCAAGAAGATCGCCGGCGGAGACGTGATCATGTTCCGAGGAGTCGGTACGATCGATCTCACCCGTCCCATGGTGTACGATTTCTTTGTCATTGACTGAATCCATTGGTCTAAACCCTTGACAGTCATCGGCGCGATATCCCGGCTAGACGCCTGAACCCCATGTCGCCGAGATACTCCATGGTGGTCCTTTTCTCTACCTCGTTGCGCCATCGTGTTCCGCTGCCTGGATCGCTCCTTTATTTCGGAACTCGCGGATTGCAGTCGGTGCAAGCAGGAGGGGGAGCCTCAGTGAGTCCCAGATACGGCTGCGGACGCTAACACGCGGACGCGACCGATCCCAGATCCAAGCGAGCGTCCTGAAGAATGCCCAACCGAGATAAAGGGGAAAGGCAGTGTAGAAGCGTCTTCGGTAGTAGACTCTGACGACACGATTGACGAATGCAAGGTGGTTGGAGAGCTCGGTCTTGAGGCTAGCGCGCCGCTTTTCTAATCCACCTGGAAACTGCAGCCGTCGAAGGGCAACTGGACCGGTTCTGAAGGCGAGGAATTCGTTGCTGCGAAGGACTCGATGAAGTCTGAACGCGAACGAGTGTTCGTCTTGTGTTGAGACGGTGGTATCCCAAAGTCCGCTCCGGAAAGCGATCTCGGTTCGAAATGACGAATTGGTGCCGTGGAGCCAATCGACGCCGTCTATGTCCTCATCGAAACGCGCGTAGGTATACGGTGTCTTCAATACTGAGTATCTCATGCACCGAGCACGAATGAAGGGCCGAAGGAACCGGATGTAAGGACAACGCTCGCCGACCGAACGCACGTGCTTGCCCGTAAGACCTACGAGATTGGCATCTCGGTAGCTGTCCTCGTGGGCTCTGATCCAGCCAGTCCCCACGGGGAGGTCGTCATCGTCAATCAGGATCACAATCTGGCCTTTCGCCTCCCTTACACCCATGTTGCGTGCACCCGGCCCTCCCAGAGGCGCGGTCTTCAAGAGACGGACTCTCGGATCAGATGCCAGGCTGTCGAGTTCCGATGACGCAGGTGGATCGGGATCCGGGGTCTGCTCAATGATGACAATCTCAAAGTTGTCGTGCTCTTGACGCAGGAGTGCGTTGATCAGTTCGATGAGTGCATCCAATCGCCCCATCGAACGAACCACGACGGAGACGCGTGGCGTTGCCCGACTGATTTCTGAACTATGGATCACTGGATTCCTGTTGCATGGGCCGGCATCGCCCAATCTAGGACGACCGTTGGGTTCGTCCGTCTAGAAGTTTCAGAACCGCGGCATAGGCCAGCAGCGCGACGACGACAAGGCCCGTCCGATTCAGTAAAGTGGAATCAGCACCGGGCACCGTCACCAGGATAAGTGCTACTGAAACGGAGGCGATCAGTCCGGCGATATGCGGCTTGTAGATTTTTGAGACGAGCAGGCGGACATGCAGGATCCTGGTCATCTCTGTGAGTTCCAAGCCTGCCTTAAGGACAGCAGTGGCTCCGGACGCTGCCGCCGCGCCGATAAGCCCAAGTGGCGGGATCAAGAGCAGATTCAGAAGAATATTCGAGGCGCCGGCAAGGGTGCTGTTGAGCAGATTGAATCTTGAGTGTCCGGTCATGACTACTACATTTCCGGCAAGGCCAAACGTGCCCTGCAGATAGGGGATAACCAGCAGGAAGAACATGAAAACGGATGACGGCCCGGCAAAATCAGGGTGAACGATCCGAAGCAAGTCTCCCTTGAGAAGAGCTACCCCGATAAGTACCGGTATTAGCGGCATGATGATCCATCTTGAAGTCCGTGCGAAAGCATGCGCCAACTGATCCAAATCTCGCTCTTTGAAAAGGCGGGGGACATGAGGTGCGAAAGCACTGGAAAATATCAACTTGATCTGCCTCAACTCCCGGACGATCAATGCACCTGCACCGTAAAAGCCGATCTCGAATGCGCTGAAGCCGAAGATCCCCAGCATGATCACGTCGATGTTCGTAAGAAATCGATCGAAAGTGGCATTAAGATTTTGGGGTAGGGCGAATGACAGGACCTCCCGATTCAGACGAAACCCGCGGATTGCTGTTCGAAGTTCATTCCAGGACAATTCGCGGCCGTAAATACCGACGGCGATCAGGAAGATCAACAACTGCGTTGTGAGATAAGCCAGTGACAGACCACGGACGTCCGGCGACCCGAGCCAGAAAAGGGAAGAAGTAAGTACGAGCAGGATCGGGCGAATCGTTCCTCCGAGGAACGCCTCGTACTTCATAATTTTCAATCCCTGTGTTGCTCCCATGACAATGCGCTCGAACGCCATCAGTGGCAGGGCGAGCGCCATCCATCGCAACATCGGGAGCAGGCGGTCTCCGAAAGACGGATAGAGGCTGGGAATAAGTGGATCTCCGACCGCCTGGACGAGTGCGGTTACGAACAAAGCCAGGCCCAGGCTCCAAGCCAGCGCATTGGCCAGCGCCATGTACAGGACTGGATGTTCCTGCTCGTCGTCTGCGTGACGAGCAACGAAGATCAGCGCCCCATCTTTGAAGCCTCCGACGAGAAAGGCCAGCGCCGTTTCTACAAGAGCGGATGCTGTGACGAATACACCGAGGACATCCGGACCGTAAAGTCGGGTGATCAGGATGAAGAAGATGGGTCCTGCGAGCTTCCCAATAAACCCAAACGAATTGGTCAGGGCCCCCTTGCGGACCTCCCGCTCGATATGGCTGTCTTTGACTTCCTGCGTCATTGATTCAGCCCGTCATCGCACCGAGTCATAGTGTGACTCGAGTATTTCGACCTGTTTGAAAAGGTCGAATTCGCGTTCCATTTTGGCGCGTGCGGCAACCCCCATACGTCGTCGCAAGTCGGCGTCATCGATCAGGCACTGGAGCTTGTCGGCGAGGGCCGTTGCATCACGTTCCCGGACAAGATATCCGGTGACCCCATCCTCGATACTTTCTGGAATTCCACTGTGCCGCGTGCCGATAACCGGTACCTCGCATGCCCCAGCCTCCCTCACGACAATCGGACTTCCTTCGCGATCGCCGTTCCGCGCTACAACACTAGGTGCGAGCGCAATGTCGGCTGCACCCAGCATCTCCGCCGTTCTTTCGGGCGGCAGGGAGCCGGCAAACGTGACACGCTCACTGAGATCTTCCCGGGCAACGTAGTTGCGGCACTCGTCCTCCAGCGCTCCGTCTCCTACCAGCGTCAAGTGTGCGGTTCGTCCTTTGCGGATTACGTGCGTGAAGGCACGCAAAGCGTAAATATGTCCCTTCTTTTCTGTAAACCGACCAACCATGATGATCTCAGGAATGGACGACCTGGTTTCTGATCGGTGGAATCGCGCGAGGTCGACACCGATCCGGTACAACTTCACGGCATCGGGACGACCGCTCAGGCTGGAAAGAATGTCACAGAATTCGGTGCTCACGGCAAGCATTAGATCGGCGCGCTGCATGATTTTCTTCGCTCGAAGAACATACCGCCAGCGCGCGGGTCGGAACCGCTGCGGTCCGATCAAGGCGGCAACGTCGTTTCCATGGAATGTGACGATGAACGGCAGTCGATGCTTCCGTACGTACGGAAGGGCGTATACGGCCCCCGTGCCGAAATGAGCGTGCACGAGAGCGTGGCCCCCTTTCGCAAGGATTCGATCGAACGCCGGCCAGTACGCCATGTTTTCGTAGAGCTTCTCGCGGAGAGAGCCTGCCGGCTTGTAGATCCGATCATACGGAAAACGATCAGCATTGAGCCGCTCTTTGCAGAAGACGTCCACGTCATATCGACGGTGTGCACGAATCTCATCGTACACAAACGTTTGTGAGTACGGAAGAAAACTCGTCGAGAATAGCGCGACGGTGCCGTCAATCGATTCGCTCATGCGAACAATGTCTTGTTTGAAGGCGCCAAGTTAAGGAAGGCGGTCGCCGACTGCGCTCGCGAATCAGGCGTCGGCCGGAATTAGCCCACCAAGCCTCAATCGAAAGGGGGCATTCTTGGAACCGATCCGTTTTTTTGCCAATTTGAGGAGGGCATTTCCTGCATCTTAAACGGTGGCATCCACGTTGTACCGAACGATGAAATCGAAAATTGAAGCCTGCACGCTCCTCTCCTGACCCCATCTCTATTCCATGAACATTCTGGTCTGGGCAACGACGTTCGGTGCCGACCTGTGGAGTTTCGTCAAGTATCTATCGGAACGCCCGGAGGTCAACGTAAAGGTCGTAATGGACGATCCTGACACCTTCATGAAGCAGGGCGTTGCCAAACTCTTTCCGCTGCAGGTCGATTTCATCCGCCGCCGCGCGCACCATCACTTGTTTGGCGTGCCGTCGTTCAGACCGGACGTGACGATTATGGACAATCATCTTCCGCTCCGCCGAACGTCGCCAAAGGCGTTCATGATGTGGCACGGTTTCGGCTGGAAGGGACCCAACGACGAAAAAGAATTCAAATGGCTCTTCCGATCGCTGGGTCGACTCTGGGGGGACGTGCGCGTCCCGAATCCGCGCTTTCGCTGGCTTTGCTTCGGACCGTGGGATATGAAGCACAGGACCGAGGTGAGCCGAATCCATGAGGCCAATTGCCGGGTGCTGGGAGCGGCCAGCCACGACGATCTCAGGGTCCCACTCGACCGGAAGCTGGCGCAGCCATACTATCCTTTCGACGTCGTCGGCCGAAAGACCGTGCTCATCGCGCCGACGTGGCACTATGGACCCTGTTTCGAGCATTGGGGCGATGACGAAGTCTTGACGGATCGTCTCATCCGCAGAATTTCGGAGCGTGACGCAAACGTGATTCTCCGCCTGCATGACTCGTATCGGTTCGACAGGAAGTACCGCAGTTTTCTGTCCGGCCTATCGACCCGATATCCGAATGTCCAGCTGAAATTCAAGGACACGTCGCCGGACAACTATCTCGACATGCAGATTGCCGATGTCCTGATCTCCAATTTCAGTAGCATAGCGAACCTGTTCTACGCAACTGAGCGTCCATCCATACACATTTACCCGGTTGCCGACGCCGACGAGCAGCACTCGTGGCGACAGTACACCATTACGGGCGTTCGTACCAAGACGGTCGACCGGGCGCGCAGCATCTGGAAGCTGCCTCTGGAAGATAACGGAGGTCTACTCTCACACAGCTTCGAAGAGCTGCTCGGCCACGTTGATTTATCGCTCGACGATCCTGATTGTTGCGCCGAAAAGTCCCGCGCCTTCCTCGACCGCCACATGCTCGGTGCAGACGGAAGGAATTGCGAGAGAATATGGCAGGCGCTCGTTAATCTGGTTGAGGAAAGGAACGACCGTGAGTCTGTTTTGAGCGACCGATCGTGAAGCGGCGGCAACTGCATGCGGATCTGTGACATAAACAATTTCTATTCGCCCGTCGGTGGCGGCGTCAGGGTCTACCACGACAGGAAACGAGCGTACTATCGCGATCGTGACGTCCCCTACTGTCTTGTTGTGCCGTCAGACAGGTACGAACGGATCGACGAGGGAAGCACCTGCCTGTTTCATGTCCCAGCCGTCAGGATCGGCAGATCCGGTTATCGGCTGATCGTTTCGAAAACGGCCGTCCGTCGCGTCTTGCGAGATTTCGAGCCGGACGTGATCGAGATCGGCAGTCCCTACGTTCTGCCGCTCATCGTACCCCGTGCGCTGAGGGGCGCGTCGATACCTATGGTCGGTTTTTATCACGCCGACTATCCGGATGCTTACGTTCGTAAAATCACGTCGTGGTGGAGCCGCCGTCTGGCCGGTCCGGCATCCCGGTTGGCCGGAAAGCACGTCCACTGGGCATACGCTCGGATGACGGCCGTTTTTGGAGCGAGCGACTACGTGCTCGAGAAGCTTTACGGATTTGGACTGCGCCGCCTTTTCAGGACGCCTCTAGGTGTCGATGCAGACACGTTCAGGCCTGATCGCTACGACGAGAAGCTCCGAGCGCAGCTCGGGGCCGACGGGGACAAGAAGCTCGTCCTGTTCCTGGCCCGGCTTACGACCGAAAAGGGGATCGATCTGCTGATGGATTCCTATCCGACTTTTCGTGACCCGGACAGAATCCAACTCGTAATTGGCGGCCATGGGCCGTACGAAGAGCATGTTGCTCGATTTATCGGAAAATACCCGGAAGTGACGCGCCTTCCCTTCGTGTCGGATCGCGAGGAGGTCGCGCGGTTGATGGCATCTGCGGACGTATTTCTGTCGATGAGCAACGACGAAACCTTTGGCCTCGCGATTGCGGAGGCACTGGCCTGCGGCACGCCTGTCGTGGCGCCCGATGCCGGTGCGGCGGCAGAATTAGTGCGCCGTTCGGGCGTGCTCGAACCCTACCGGGCGAGAGACGGCGCGTCCTTTGTCGACCACCTCCGCCGGCACATCGAGACGACGGGGCCATCGAAGTCTGATCAGCTTCGCCAGTACGCGCTCGGATACGACTGGAACGTAACCTTTGATCGCATCAGCCGTTGCTACGACATAATCGTCGAGGCGCATCGCACCGGACGGCTGGAGCAACTCATCCCGGATCCGCCGGATCGATGGAATGTGCCGGCGTCCTGACACGTGACCGCCGCCCGGTATGCGTGCAACCAATTGTTTGTCATTCGGATTGTTGGCAGGAGATTTCGGGTTCGGTACCTTACTCGTCCTTCTTGAGGAAACGAAAATGAGTGCATCGAAATTTGTGAGGCACGTAGCCGACGTCCAGTCGGATGGTGTCAAAGCCGGGACGGCCACGAAGAGGCAGATCCTGATCGGCCCGAATGAAGGACCCAACTTTGCTCTCCGGCGGTTCATCATGGAACCTGGCGGCGGCATGCCGCGCCATACGAATACCGTTGAGCATGAACAGTATGTCCTTCAGGGACGCGCGCGGGTTGGCATCGAGGACGAGGTCTTTGAAGTAGAGCGCGACGACGTCGTCTACATCCCCGCTGGGGCGCCCCACTGGTACGAGGCGATCGGTGATGAGCCGTTCGTCTTCCTGTGCGCCGTTCCGAACGCCGAAGATCGGATCGAAGTGCTCGGGTAGAGCGATTTGACTTTCGCTTGTCTTCGACAATCGACAGCTTCCCGCATGTCTAGGAATCAACCATGAGTGATTCCGCGGTCACCCTCCATCAGTGGCATGCAGTCCCCGGTATTTCTTCCTCCAAGGCCCCGGCTCGCCAGTTGCGGGGTGCGCAGTGCTCTCCTGATGGCACTGTACTGGTTCTCGGTTTCAGCCTGTGAACGACCCGACATCGTAGATCCGGTAAGGCGTAATTTCGTCGCACCCGTGGAGACCGGACCGGGACTCGAGCTCTTGGACGCCCATTTCAAGATCAACGGCAAGTTGCGGAGCGACCGCATCAATCTGTCCACCGATCAATTCGTCTACCTGTTCGTGTTCGTGAAGTCGAGGGGGCTGTACATCGTTTCGGCGGACGAGACGGACAATGCCCTCATCGCCGGACGGTTCGACGGTTCCAAGCTGACTTTCATCGTGTCGAATACGACCATCGAGTTCGAGAATAGGGAAGAAGACGTGCTCGACGAGGGGCCCAATCGGTCCGCCTGGGTTGAGTATTTACCGTCCTATCAACTTCTGGGACCCGATGCAAAACCCGACGACGCCGTCGTGGGGCTTGCGGCGAGCAAGAGCCAGATACCCGGTTTCCTGAACCAGAACGAGTAGGTTCGGCTACGTCGCAGATCCCGCGAGCACGATGCGGAAACTATCAACAGGGCCCAGATCAGAAGGTCACTGACGGCCCAAGTACGAGAATATGACCGAGGAGAACGACACCTGCCGTGGCAATCCACGCCCATGACCTTGGCATGGTCGATCGGTGGCTCTACATCCTGAGGCTTGAACCATGCGCGTTTGTAGAGCTGCGTCATCCAGGCGAGCCCTGACGTTCCACCGAAGTTTGCGGCCGCAGACGTCAATATGAAGACCGGCGACACGGGATTCAGAGCGGCACCGACTGTGGTAGCTATGCAGCCCACGAGGTAAGGCTTGAAAGAGAGGTCGAATGCCCGTTTTAGTCGAAGCGTATCATCGGCCCCGATCAATGGATTGAGAGTCTTCAGCGCCAGCCAGATACTGAGGAGGTAAGTGGACAGACCGACGACGATGAGAGCGGCGGTCCAGAACCAGTGGGGCTCGAATCCGCTGATGACGACGACCCAGTCTCCGACCTGCGATACACCTGAAAACAGGAAGTAACCCGTCCCGGTCAAGAGGTTGATTGTCATCGAGAGCCAAATGAAGAATCTCACAGATGACCGTGACGTCGGGGTGGCCCGGAGTGCGACCCAGAAGAGTCCACCGGCGAGGAGGTTTGCGATCGTCCCCCCTGCGGCAACGAGCTTTCGACCGACGGGACTGACGGACCCGTCCACCATGTCGAAGTAGGCTGTTGATAGCGCGGTGGGATCCCCGCCGAGCAGGAGGCACATGCCTCCGTGGCCCGCTGCCTCGTGCAGGACGTTTTGGATGACATACGCGACGACACTGATCGCGGCCACCGTCAACCAGTCGATTCGGGCATTCATTGCAGCTTCTTTCTCCGGGGTTTGCGGCGTGGATTGTTCATTTTCCGCGAAGTGTCCCACATGAACTGGCTGGTGTTGAGGTGAGGGAGGGTAACCATAATGTATGTTCGTCCGGAGCTAAGTCGCCAAGATCGCATCGATAGGCGTCGCCACGGTGAGATCCGCAGTCTTGGGCGTGGAAGAGCCCAGAAGCCGGAATCGCCCCGCAAGATGTACCTGAGAGGACCGTGAGTTTGGTTGCGATTGGGGGTGACCCGCCTTTTTTGGTGTACTATTTGTCGAAGTGCCCTAACGAGGCCCACGAATGGACCCGCTGCACAAATCCGCCAGAGGATGATTCGGACCTTCCCGATGATCGCCCACCGCCGCTCGTCGGCCGGACTCGAGCCTTACGTTCCGTCTGAGAACGAGCCGTGGGACCTGTCTCGCGTCGCGCATCTGCTGCGCAGAACGCAATCAGGTCCGGACCTTTACTCTGCGAAGGACCTTCTGGCGATGGATCCCGCTGAGGCTGTCGATCAGATTGTTGACGCCGCAGTGGCCGAACCCCTCCCGGAACCTCCTCCCTGGTCAGACGAGGTTCCGCCGCCGAGAGGCTCGTCCGATGCAGATCGGCAGGCCTATCAGCAATCGAATCGCGAGCACTACGTTGCATTGAGTGTGGAATGGTATCAGCGACTTTTCGAGAACGGCCTGCGCGAACAAATGGCGCTTTTCTGGTCGAACCATTTCGTGACGGAGTTCTCCGTCTACAAGACTGCCACCTATGCCTATGATTATGTGACGCTTCTGCGGACACACGCGCTGGGAGATTTCAAGGCGTTCGTTCGTCAGATCGGCCTCACACCGGCCATGCTCATCTATCTGGACGGCGTCGAAAATATAGCCGGCAAGCCGAACGAGAATTATGCCCGCGAATTGCTGGAGCTCTTCACGATGGGCATCGGCAACTACACGGAAGACGACATCAAGGAGATCGCTCGCGCTCTGACCGGCTGGCGTCTCAATCGATTCACGAACACCGTGTTCTTTGATCCTCAGCTTCACGATGACGGTGAGAAGACCATTTTCGGTCAGACCGGAAATTTCGGGTACGACGACGTTGTCGATTTGATCTTTCAAGAGCGTGGAGAGGAGGTGGCACGCTTTGTCTGTTCGGAACTGTACAGGCAGTTCGTGTACGTCGAGCCGGATGCGGGGATCGTCGAGCAACTTGCGGGAGTACTTGTCGACAGTGATTTTGAGATAGAACCGGTCATCCGCACGCTCCTGAAGAGCGCACATTTCTTCGACGAGGTCTTCTACGGAGCGCAAATCAAGTCGCCCGTCCAGTTCTTCCTTGCCTTCGTTCGCGACGGCGCCGTCGATCCTGAGCGAAACTTTCGGAACACCACCATTTTTCAGGTCGCCTTTCGTCTCCAGGAGCAGCTTGGCCAGATTCTCTTCAATCCGCCGGACGTTTCGGGCTGGCCGGGGCATCGCGACTGGATCTCCAGTGCCAGCCTGACCGAACGATGGACGCTGGCACAGGGATTCGCCGTGCTCGGCAATCCACAGGGTGTGATTTCGAATCTCAGCAATCCCGCAGATCCCTGGATCGTCGCGGGAGAGTTGGCAACTCTGCTTTCCCCCTTACCGCCCGGACGACGAGGATCTGGACGGCCTTGTGGAAACGCTGCTCGACGGCACCCCCTCATACGAATGGGATCCGGATTCGGACGGGGGACTCGCCCGGTTGGGCAACTACATCGCCTATCTGATGCAGCTGCCTGAATACCAGCTTGCCTGAAATCCAACCGAATGACCATGGCCGACAGACCGAATAATCGATCATGAATGCGCCGCCTGCGGAGGCGCCGGTCACGAAGCGCATCATCGCATGTGGTCGAGGAGGGATTTCCTGGGCACCCTGCTGGGAGCAACCGCAACGGTAGGCTTGTCGCTGTATCGGATTCCGCTCTATGCCACGGCGCCGCGCTCGAGGATGGCAAGCCTTTTGTCTCTAAATCCGGATCGACGACTTGTGCTTATCCAGCTCAAAGGAGGCAACGACGGCTTTAATACGATTGTGCCGGTGCGGAACGACCTGTACTACAATCTCCGGCCCACTCTTGCGATCCCGGCAAATGAGACGGTGTCGCTGAACGCCGAGCTTGGCATGCATCCCTCTATGGCTCCGCTGCAGAACACATGGCTCTCCGGTCAGATGGCGGTCATTCAAGGCGCCGGCTACCCCAATGCCAGTCTGTCGCATTTCGAATCGACGGACATTTGGACCACGGCCTCGACGGATACGTCGGGAAAGTTGACCGGTTGGGTAGGCAACGCGCTGGACTTGGAATACCCCGATTTTCTAGAGGAACCGCCCGGTTACCCACTGGCCCTACGGGTTGGTGGATCTCAGCCTCTGCTTTTTCAGGGTCCGTCGGCTCGGATGGGTATCGCGATAAACAATGGCGCAGCGTTTGATCGTCTCGTGGCGACGGGCTCGCTCTACGACGAGGAGGATGTCCCCGCGACGTTTGGCGGAAACGAACTGGCATTTGTTCGGCGTTCGGCAAATGAAGCCCTGACGTTCGGACAGCTTATCCAGGAGGCGGCCGCCAACGGTTTGAATCGTGTCGAGTATCCGGAGAATCCGCTCGGTTCGTCGCTGGCTATCGTGTCGCAGATGATCAAAGGAGGGCTCAAGACGCAGATCTATCTCGTCGAGTTGGGCAGTTTCGATACGCATGGCAACCAGCTCGATCGGCAGGAGGAGCTGCTCGGCAATCTCGCCGCATCGGTGCAGGCCTTCTTTTCGGATCTCGAGATTGACGATGCCGCAGGCGACGTCATGGCCCTGACGTTTTCCGAATTTGGGCGCAGGCCCTACGAAAACGGCTCCGGCGGCACGGATCACGGTACGGCGGCACCCATGTTTGCGTTCGGTCCGGGTATCCTCGGCGGCGTCTACAGTGAGCTTCCCTCCTTGAACGATCTCGATAAGAACGGCAATGTGGCTCCTACGACCGATTTCCGCTCGGTGTACGCCACGACGCTGGTCAACTGGATGGGAATGGAACCAGACGACGTATCCATGCTGCTCGGATCGGAGTACCCGTTTATCGATTTTGTTCAATCCGGGGTCGGGACGTCGAGTTCGAGCGAGACCCCCGGCGATCGAACGAATCTGACGAACTACCCGAATCCGTTCCGAACGAGAACGACGATCGCTTTTGGTCTCGAGAATCCCGGCCGCGCCAGCCTCTCTGTATACGATGTCCAGGGGAGACGCGTCCTCGACCTCGTGTCCGACTACATGGGCTCCGGGGCACATTCTCTCGATTTTGATGGCTCTCGTCTTCCTGCCGGATCGTACGTCCTGCGTCTCGAAAAGGAATCGGGCACGGAGACCCGGTTGATGACGGTCATGAAGTAAGTTCGGGGTTCGCCGTTCGGAGTTCGCGGTTCTCGAGGATGCGTGTCGATGAATCAAACGTGAATCCCGCGTGCGATGTTTGGTCGCTGGTCGGCGTACGGATATCCTTGGCATCCAACCAAAAGCAAGATCCGATGCGTGCCCTGAACAGACTCTTCACGATCAGCATCCTGACGCTGGCGGCTGCGATGACGCAGGCCATCCCGGCGCCGGCCCAGAACACGCTGCCGGCAGAAATTGCAACCGTTGTCGACAGCGCTGCCATTCAGGTGCTGGCCCGCACGGGCGCCCCGAGTGCATCGGTGGCCGTCATCCGCCACGGGGCGATTGTATATACGAAAGCGTTCGGGCAGGCGCGCCTTGATCCTCCGATGGAGGCATCACCTGCCATGAGGTACAGTATCGGGTCGATCAGCAAGCAATTCACGGCTGCAGCGATACTCCTCCTGGCCGAGCGTGGCAAGCTTACGCTGGACGACAAAGTGAGCCGCTGGCTGCCTGATTTGACTCGAGCAGATGAAGTCACAGTCCGGCAGATTCTCTCGATGACGTCCGGGTACCAGGACTACTGGCCTGAAGACTACGTGATGCCGCCGATGCTGCTGCCGATAACGGCACAACAGATCGTCGATGGGTGGGCCCGCAAGCCGCTCGACTTCGATCCGGGCACGAAGTGGCAATACAGCAACACGAACTACGTGATCGCCGGGTTGATCGTGGAAAAGGCGGCGGGAATGTCGCTCGTTTCGTTCCTCCAAAAGGAAGTCTTCACGAAGCTCGGTCTGGAGTCCGTCGTGATCACGGACGAAGGAGCACTCGGATCCGGCGAACCCATGCGGTATCGTCGCTTTGCGCTAGGACCCGCTCGCGAGGCTCCGAAGGAAGGGTCCGGCTGGATGTTTGCGGCGGGCGAGCTGGCCATGACGGCTACGGATCTCGCAAAGTGGGACCTGTCGGTGATCGACCAGACGATCCTGAAGCCGGCCTCATACCGCGAACAGCAGACCGAAGTGCGGCTCGCTGACGGCGTAGGGACGGGCTACGGTCTGGGCGTGGACGTGGCGCTCGAGCGCGGCCACCGCCTGATCTCGCATACTGGTGAAGTGTCGGGTTTTACCGCCGCCAACATGATCTACCCGGATGAGGGAGCAGGCGTGGTAGTTCTTGTGAATCTCGATGCTACGGGAGCCGCGTCTCAAATCGCGCGGCGGATCGCCGATGCATTGTTCACGATCAACGATGCCGAAAGCCGGCTCGCTACGGAGCAGGCTCGGGCCGTATTCGAAGGACTTCAACAAGGCAGGATCGACCGGTCCCTCTTCAGCGACAACGCCAACGCCTACTTCAGCGAGGAGGCGCTCGCCGATTTCGGTTCGAGCCTGGGCCCACTCGGGCCGCCGACTGAGTTCGCAATGACCCGGCAAGTACTCCGGGGCGGGATGACCTATCGGAGCTATGAAGTTCGCTGCGGAAATCACGTTCTCCGAGTATCTACCTTCGTCTATCCTGACGGAAAGCTCGAGCAGTTCCAGGTAGCGGGTCTTTAAGTTTCCGGTTCTCTCCATCCTCCATCCTCCATCCGCCTTCGCCCTCGCTTCGTTTGGGCTTCGTCGGACAGGTCCTCCATTCTCCATTCTCCATTCCGACGTGATCCCTAACTTCGAGCATGGCATCGCCGCACGTCAAATCCCCACTTACCGAGCCGCCCCAGTTTATCCGTGACAAGGTTGCAAAGGGAGTGCGCGTCACGCTGATCGGCGTAGTCATAAGCGCAGTTCTGGCGACTGTGAAAATTGCCGGGGGGCTGCTGGGCAACTCGTACGCGCTGGTAGCCGACGGCGTAGAGTCACTTCTCGACATTTTCAGTGCGCTGCTCGTCCTGGGTGGCCTCATCATCAGCACCGCACCGCGAACCGACCGTTTCCCTTACGGTCTCGGTAAAGCCGAGCCTCTGGCGGCACTCGCTGTTGCGATCGTCCTGCTCATTGCCTCGGTCGGCATCGCGATCAGCGCCATTCGCGAAGTTCTCACGCCCCAGTACCTTCCGGCTCCATTTACGCTGGTCATTCTGGTTGGGGTCGTCATCGTGAAGGAGCTCATGTTTCGCAAATTCCAAATGGAGGGAAGTGAGATCGGAAGTCGTGCGGTCGTGACGGACGCATGGCACCATCGATCGGATGCGCTGACCTCTTTGGCGGCCTTTGTCGGGATCGCCGTGGCACTCATCATGGGCGAGGGCTACGAAAGCGCGGACGACTGGGCCGCGCTGGTAGCCTGCGGGATTATCGGCTTCAACGGTTTCCGGCTCCTGAAGGTCTCCCTGCAGGATATCCTGGACGTTTCAGCGCCCCGATCGACACGCGAGGCGATACGCAAGATCGTGATCTCGATCCCCGAGGTGGAAGGTATCGACGTGCTTTGGGTTCGCGGCAGCGGGCTGTCCTATCTCGTCGATATCCATGTGGAAGTAGACGGCTCCCTCTCCGTACAGGACGGCCACGCCATTGCCCACATCGTGAAGGATCGCCTTATGACGTCGGATCTTCCGATCCTGGATGTGCTTGTCCATATTGAACCGGCGGGGCCTGGCCCGACCCAAGGGAACGCGTCCTGATCAAAAAAACCCCGCCGCCGGTTTATTCATATCGTAGCGATCGAACCGGATCGGCAATGGCACTTCTGATTGCCTGGATGCTCACGGTCAGAATAGCGACAAGGAGGGCAACGGCTCCGCTCAGAACGAAGGTCGGTATGGATAACTCGGTCCGATATGCGAAGGCGTCGAGCCAGCGATCCATCGCCAGGTATGCGAGCGGTCCGGCTATTACAAAGGCGACGAGCACGAGGACGACGAAATCCATCGATAGCAGGAGTACGATGTTGTGGACCGTGGCACCCAACACCTTCCGGATTCCAATTTCTTTTGTGCGACGTTCAGCCGTATACGCTGCGAGTCCGGCCAGGCCGAGGCACGCAATAAGAATTGCCAGAGCAGCCGCCAACCCGAATAGCCTTCCTGCCCTGCGGTCCGCCGCGTAGAAGTCCTGCAGACGCTGATCCAAAACGTTGTATTCGAACGGATGCGACGGGTCGAACCGTTCGCCGACCTCTCGAAGGCCGCCAATGATCGACGGCAGATTGTCGGATGAGACGCGCGCCGTGAAATAGTCTATAGCGGTCACCGGATTGGACCAGTACCCGAGGACCAGGGGGCCGATCTTCTGATGGAGCGACTTGAAGTTGAAATCCTTGACGATTCCGATCACGTCTCCTTTGAAGCCGACCTCGGGGATCTCGACAGCTCTGATTGGCAACGTTCGAGATGCCGAGCATTTTCGCCGCGGTCTCATTCAGCAGCAGGCTCGTCGAGTCGCTGTGGGCCGGTGAAAAGTCACGGCCCTGAAGAAGGTGAATATCGAACGTTGAAAGGAATGCATCGTCGATTCCGATGTAATGCATGGTCATGAGGCCGTTATCGGAGGCGCCTTCGGGACGGACCTCAACTTCGGCAATTCCTTTCCAGTCTCCAGGCACACGGGATGATGTCGAAACGCTCTGTACCATCGGGACTTTTGCGAATTCGGACCTGACCGTATGCCAGTCGCGCCGAACGTCTCCGTTGTTGATGTCGACGACCACCAGCCGGTCACTGTTGAATCCCAGAGGCGCCGTCTGCACGAACTGCATCTGACGATATACGACGGTCGTTGCGACGATCATTATCACGGAGAGTGCGAACTGTGCGATGACAAGCGCACGTCGCAATCTTGCGGCGCCCCCGGTTCGTTCGGCGTTTCCAGAAAGGATTTGAGCCGGCTTGAATCGGGACAGGAACAGGGCGGGATAGCTCCCCGCTACAAGACCGACTGTGAGGGCGAGTACGACGAGCCCTGCGACGAACCGTCCGTCCAGAATCGACGACGGGGCCAGGCTCTTGCCGGCAATCTCGTTGAACCATGGCAGCCCGATACTGACGAGAACCAGAGCGATGAGAATGGCGAAGATGGTCGTCAGGAGCGATTCGCACAAGAACTGGCGTACGAGCTGTCCGCGATGTCCACCCGATACCTTCCGCATCCCTATCTCGCGGGCGCGGCGCATCGAGCGCGCGGTCGTCATGTTCATGTAGTTGATGCTGGCGATAAGTATCAGGAAGACGCCGATAGCGGAGAAGATATAGATGTACCGCGGATCGCCTTCGTGCGCATTGCGCTCGTCTCCGATTGAGCCCGATCCGAAATGGATGTCGGCAACCGGCTGCAGATATGCGGCTCGCACCCCGGGCTCGCTTCCCAGGTGGCTCTGAAGCATTGCGGCGATCTTTTGATCCGCTTGCGTCGGGTCGGCATCCCTCCGGAGCACTGCATACACGATGAATGCTGTGTTGTCCCAACTGTTCAACCACCTGACCCAGTCATCATTCATCTGCGTGGTCGCGTACGAGATCAGCATGCTGAAATGCAGGTGAGAATTGGTGGGCGGGTCGTCGATCACGCCCGTGACGGCAAAGTCTCCGAACTGCTCCATCGATAAGGTCTTCCCGACCGGATCGACCGATCCGAAATACTTCTTGGCGGAGGATCGCGTCAGCACTACGGTACTCGGTGCGGACAGGGCCGATTCGGGGTTTCCGTCGATCAGATCCAGGTCGAACACGTCAAAGATGCCTGGCTCGGCAAAGAGATATTCGCCCTCGTAGAATCGACGGTCCCCGTGCGAGACCGTCCGTCGACCGACCCCGTAACTCCCGATCAACCGGATCGACTTATCCACCTCGGGAACTTCGGCGACCAGCGTCGGAGCCAGAATGCCCGCAGTATAGGCGAAGCGCTGATCACCCTGATCCGGCGTCGGCCGCACCTCGACCACACGATAGGTTCGATCGGACTGCTCGTTGAAGCGGTCGAAGGACAATTCGTCCTGCAAATAGAGGAGCACGAACAGACATCCGGCGATGCCTATGCCGAGGCCCACGACCGTGATGAATGAGTATCCGGGGTAGCGGTAAAGATTGCGCCAGGCGATTCTGATGTAACTCTGCAGCATGGTGGATATGTTGAGCTCCCGTTTCGGCAATGAGGTAAGAACAAGGACTGTGCCGTAGCTCCTTGCCAGACTGTCCGCAGCGACGAATGTGCCCGCCGTTTGTGCATTATCGGACACCATGTTTCGGATGCGAACAAGTTACCGATGTTTACTGCGGCGGTCATCCGGAATGCCGGCGAGTCGTTCGGCCACAAAGAGAAGGCGATCTTTTTCGGCGTGGTGGTTCTGATGTATCTCATCGTCGGCGCGGGCCGATTCAGCGTCGACGCACTCCTTCGAAAAAGGCGAAGCCGGCGCTCGCGCTAGGACGCTGGATCGCCGTGGCAGTCGCGCACTCCGTGCAGAACACGGTGGCATGCAGTATTCTCGGATCATCGCCATCAAGGGGCTCAACGATCGAGCCGACTCGCCCTGAATTGGAATGGAACACGGAAATCCAAACGTCGACATGGGGTCTTCCCGACCGAACACCGGGAAGCGTCGAAGTCTGCCTGTTCGAATTCTGCGCGGGATCGTTGCCGTCGTCGTTGGATACTATGCCGTCTGCACGCTCCTCCTCGTGCTGATGACCTGGGTCGATCCGCCCACGACCGGCGTTCAAATCCAGCGAAGAATCGAGTCGTGGTTCAGCGACCATACGTACTCGAAGCGACAGACATTTCTACCGCTCAGCAGTATCGATTCGGATCTCCAGTGGGCCGTTGTAG
This sequence comes from uncultured Bacteroidota bacterium, assembly GCA_963768715.1. Taxonomy (GTDB): domain Bacteria; phylum Bacteroidota; class Rhodothermia; order Rhodothermales; family DATKEJ01; genus DATKEJ01. The sequence goes on along the minus strand of CAVYJC010000007.1, from coordinate 536,241 downwards.
CTGCAGAGGACGGCAGATTCTACCAACATCACGGGGTCGATTGGGATGCCGTCGAGGATGCCATCGAGGAGCGCCAGACGAGCGGCCGTGTGCGCGGCGGGTCGACGATAACGCAGCAGTTAGCGAAGAATCTGTTTCTGACCACCCACAGCAGCTATCTGCGAAAAGCACTCGAGCTACCCTTGGCCTATCTGACAGATTTCATTCTGACGAAGAAGCGGATTCTTGAGCTTTACCTGAATGTCGTTGAATGGGGTCCAGGCATATACGGAGCAGAGGCCGCGGCTAGGTATCACTATCGACAGTCGGCTTCACACCTGACCCGTGAACAGGCCGCCCGCCTGGCAGCCTGCCTGCCCGATCCCCGACGTCGAAGACCGGAACGCATGAATCGCCTCGCACGATCGATAATGCGCCGGATGGGGCAGTTGGGACACTGATGTATTGACTCAATCCGTGTCGTGGTGTCGGCCGTGAAGCGGGGACCCGAACGGGCCCTATTTGTGATATGCGGCTGATTGTGCTAATGTTGACTGAACAGTCTCCAACTAATCATCAAGCACTATGAAACACCTCCTTCAAATTCTTAGTGTCTGCGTGCTCGTCTCGATGGCGACAACCGCCTACGCGCAGATGTCATACACAACAAACGGCGGTAATGCCCTGATGCCGAATGTTCTCTCCACGGTCGATCTGCCGGATGGGAATATGCTGGTCCATGCCATGAGCAGCGGATTCAGCTGGACGAACGAAGACAACGTCGTTGGTGGAAACGGCTCGCTGGAGTGTTCCGGCTTCACTACCGTCAGTCCCGACGGCGTTCAACTCGACGGCTCCGGAACCTGCGAAGGCCTCGACACGGACGGCGACGTCTGGCGACTCTGGTGGTCCGGCGGCACGGAGGGTGAATTCGGATTTACCGGCGGCAGCGGCAAATATGCGGGCATTAATGGCGGCGGGACGTGGAAATTGCAGAGTCAGTTCGCCGACGGAAAGGCGATGAACGAGTGGGACGGTACGTGGACCATCCCAGATCACATGATGGAATAGCCAACTCTAAGACGTTTGAAGACAGTCGGGGTCAGTCATCGTCGTCATCGTCCTGGTGATCGGCCCCGGCTGGAACGTCTGTTTCTCTTGAAGACCTGATCTCCGGGTGATTGATCTGTCCTCCTCGGTTGGCCGTAACCGCCATGATGGTTGCGGTAAACAAGGCGAGGATGAAGGGCTCAGGTTCGGGCTCGTCGAATATAGGAATCGGTCTCGACTCAACCCGTCTCCTGGCGGGCACGCTGTTTTTCGCCCAACTTGGTTTTCCAGGCCTGCTGCCATGGAAAACTAATCGGCTTGTCGCGGGGTCGTCCCTTGACCCATGCAGCCATTATCAGCGCTCGGCGCGGTTCGTTCGTATGGTTCGGACCGGCGTGGTGGAGCATATATCCGCCGTGGATGGTGCAGCCGCCCGCCGGAAGCGGGCATGATACCGGATTGCGAATGTGATGGCTCGCAGAGGGATCCAACTCCAGTCCGTGGACTCTTGGATCGTCGCCGATACTTCGGTGGGCGACGACATCGAGTTTGTGGCTGCCAGGCACGAACTCCATGCACCCATTCTCCTCGTCGACGGGTTGAAGCGGAACCCAGATGCTGATTGACGGGGAAATGAGATTCGGGTCCCAATACGCCGCATCCTGGTGCCAAGGCGTTTCGCCCCCGTGGTGGGCGGGCTTGAGAATAGCGTGCGCAACGACGCAATTGGCGTGCTCTCCCAGCAACTGCTTACAAATGCGGTCTGCATTTCGGAGAAGCAATGACTCGTTCATTTCCGGGGCGTACAGGGCGGGCTCGAGGATCTGTGGGAGGGATTCTTCAGCATCATCCTGATTGGTTCCCGCAAGATCAAACTGATTCCCCTCGTCGCGACCTGCCCGCTCCCTGAAGATCCGGTCGTAGGAGATCCGCAGACGGGCCACGTCCTCGTCAGTTGTGATCCGATCGAGGCGGAGATAACCGTTTTCCTCGAAGAAGGCGACTTGAGCGTCTGTCAGTGGGACATCCATAGGTGGGGTTCTCGTTGGATCGGTGGGATGGTTGCCTGAGGAGTCTACAAGAGTTTCAAGTGCAACCGGCAGGCTTACTTGGCGACGATGATGCTTCTCGATGTGGAGCCGAAATCTCCTTTGAACGAGACAATGTACGCGCCCGGTGAAAATTCGGATGCGTTTATCCGAATGAGGTGTCGGCGGTCGGCCGCCAAGACACCGTTGAAGACGTTCAGTACAAGTCTACCCAGCGTGTCGAAAACGTCGATCTTGACTTGTTGGTCGGCGGGAACCGACACGACGATTGTCGCCTCATCGATAAGCGGATTCGGGTATGGGCCTGCAATCGAATATGTTTCAGGTACCGTCTCCGGCGGCTGCGTCGCCGTCGCAGTCTGGGAGCAGTCGCCACTGATCGTCCACCCGGCGTCGGCGAGGATTCCGCAAGCGAGCATGCCAGGCACGTGGATGGATTCGGCCCGTGCAAGGAAGGGCGTCATCAGGGCTTCGGGCGTCCGATTGTAGGTGTTTTCGTCGACGTGCGCATAGCTGGCCCCGAGATTGAACGTCGAGGGTGCATAGAGCTTGGCCCTGTTGAACCCAGCTGCCGTCAGCTTCGGCCCGGAGAAATAGATGCCGTCGGTCCGGCCACCTTCGAGGGCGGTACCCAAGGTGGCGGAAGGGTTCGAAAGCGACAACAACGGAACGCCATTCCCGTCTTCGGTAAATCGGTCGTACGAGAAGGGGGAGTTCGAATCTCCCGTGCCGATGCACCCTACGCCGTTGGTGCCGTTGCACTCGTTTCCGTTCGACGACTGTCCGTCGTCCACGTCGGCCGAGCCGAATATTCCAAGACCATGTGCAAACTCGTGCAGTGCAACCGACACCATGTCGATCGTCCCGGAGGGTGGTTTACCGTCGACGCCGAAGTACCACTTTGCGCTACCCGATGGGCCGCACGAACGATTGAATTTCGCCACGATATCGGCTTTGCCGGGGTTATTGTCCACGGCTCGCAATGCATCGGCCAGGGCGTCCGGATACCATGTATCCTGCTTCGGGGCATTACGGAAATTCCGGTAGATATATTGGGGGCCTGCCGAAGCCAACGAGAACTGACCGCCGGAGCAACTGCCGAGGTCGGTCCAAGTCGCTTCGAGACGGATTGCAATCTGAGACGAGACGATTCCCGCCCAGATGCTTGCCGCATAGCTGACGGCGTCTTTTGCTTGTTGGGGCCAGGGATCGCTGGAGAGTTGATTGACGAAGGATACGAGGATACTCGCCGACGTCTTTTGCAGCTTCGCCGAATCGGGGTTGCGAGGGATGTAGCTGAAAGCGTCGACATCTTCGCTCTTGAGGACGCAGATGTAGGAGGAATCGGTTTCCGCCGGACGGTACTCGGCGACCGTCTGAGCGGCGAGGGGCGCCGCCGTGGCGAGCATCACCGCGGACATTGCCGAAAAATAGAGCAGTCGGCCCGCCCGGCGGCGGCGCAAATAAGGCAGGGGCTCCCGTGCAGACAGGAGCCCCTGAGTTGCGAATTGGTCGAGATCGGCCTCTTCGACGCCGTCCCTATCCACGTCCGTTTGAGCCGTTGCCGCCATTACGGCCGTTGCCGCCATTGCCGCCATTGCCTCCATTTCCGCCATTGGGACCATGCGGACCGTTCGGACCATTGGGGCCGTTCGGATCACCTTGATCACCGGGGCCGACATGGTGGCCGCGTCGTCCCATACGGACTGCAAGCGCGTCATGAATCTGGACTACCAGGTATTGATCTTCGGTCAGCAGCGCCTGAAGGGCATCGTCCTTCGTCTGGTTCAGCGCATCTATTTCGGACTGCAGCGTTGTCAGGTCGATTTCTCCATCCTGAAACTGCTCAAGCAGAACCTCTCTGGCTTCGAGATGATCCTGAAGAATAGCGTTGAACGTTTCACTTTCGGATTCGGTCAGGCCGAGGACTTCGTCGCGAACAGCGATTACTTCATCTCGGAACGCCAGGAAATTGGCTTCGTGGCCGCTCCTGAAGTCCGCAATGATTGCTTTCTGCTCGTCTGTCAGCACGTTGTACACATCGTCTTTCAGGGCGATGTGCAGGTCCATCAGCGAGCGCAGAAATTCATCCCTTGTGATTTCACCGTTGTGGAACGATACCCGAAGTGCTCGGACGTCCGCCCGGAAGGTCTGATGGATATCGTGGATGGCCTGCGTCTGTTCTTCAGTCAGATCGAGCGCTTGGTCGAGTGGCGACTCCCCGTTACGACCTGATCCGCCCATGAACCCGCCGAGGCCGTAGTAGCCGCCGCCTCCTGGGAATCCCGCCAGTCCTCGAAAGACCCCGGCTCCTTCCATGGGCGCGGTGCGTGCCAGAAGCTTGTCGATCTGGTCAGCTGTCAGGGTGTTGGCGAGCGAGTCGGCGACGATCCACAGGTATCCAGGATCCCGGCCCCGGCGATCCTGCTGCGCCAGGGCGTTTTCGAAGCGTCCCTGTTGTTGGGTGCTCATGCCAAGCTCTGATGTCACAGCGTTGTACAGGTCCTGAGCTTCGAGCGACTGGAAATCGCCCTGAGACGTCTCGGTGCTATCGCAGCCAACGAGAGCCACCACGGCGAAAGCCAGCAGCAGGGGCCACACGATCCACGATTGCTTCTTGGTGTCTACCATTTCTTCCTCTCAGTTTCTTTGGTTTGCTTGCTTCATGAGGGGTTTCGCGAGTCCCTTTGCTGAGTAGTACACAGGCAAGTCCGGCATCCCCCAATGGAGCGCGCGGATTGCCAAAATAAAGGGGCAGCCCAACTGAGAGCCGGGCTGCCCGATTTCGTGTTGTCATACCAAGCGTAGTCTTTCACTTCGTGGATGGAGACTCGATGCTTAGTTCTCTCCAGGTTCGTCACCTGCATCATCGGGATTGTCCCATGCCGGTCCACCGCGATGGTGATCCCGCATTGACTTAAACTTTGCCATCTGCTCTTCAGTCAGCACATTTCCCAGGCTGGCTTCCATCCCCTTCCGTTGTGCCTCCCGAAAGGCGCGTCGTTGTTCCGGCGTCGCATTCGGATTCGCCTCGTGCCAGGCCTTGGCAGCAGCGCGATGTTGTTCGTGAAGGGTCTCGAGCTGTTCTTGCTGATCCTTAGTCAAATTGAGCTGGCGCATGAACATGCCCGGACCTTGATCCCATCCGCGTCGGCCGAACTCCATTTTGCCGCGCTTGGCTGAGAGTTCATTGAGTTTGGCATTCTGTTCCGGCGTCAAGATGTTACCGATTGCAGCGATCGAAGCATCGAACCCGTCCCTTCGAAAGGTCAGGCGATCCTGCCACGTGGCGTCAGGATGGGACTCATTCCACGCGTTCAATTTCGCTTCTTGGTCCTTACGAATCGTGGCCAACTCTTGGTGCTGCTTGTCGGTCAGATCGAGCTTTCGGGCTAATCCTCGCATCATCGGGCCGGCCAGCCAGTCACCATCACCATCCCGCATGGACATTCGTCCCATATGGTGGCGGCAACTTCCGCCCATCATTCCAGGACCCATGCAGTCATTCATGCTCTGCCCCATACCGTGCCTCATGCCGGGACCCATATTGTGCTTCATGCCGTGACCCATACCTTGCATCCCTGGATGGTGTGGGCCGTGCTCGTCTCGGAGCGATTTAAAGGTTGCCTGCTGATCTTCGGTCAGAACAGCCGCGATGGCCGCGTGGGTTGTGGCCCGATGCTCGTCACGAAAGACCTGTCGATCCTCACGGGATGCATCCGGGTGATCTTTGCGCCATGCGCCTGCCTCTGCCTGCGCATTTTCAAGGATGCCCCGGATCGATTCGATCTGGGTCTCGCTCAGGTCGAGGTTTTCGTCCAGAAATCCGACGTGACGGTCAATTCGTTCTTCGGGACTCATATTGCCGTGAGGCCCAGATCCATTTGGTTGAGCCTGTGCTGAAATCGTGGCAAAAGCCACAATCGAGGCAAAGACAATACCAAATCCAAAAACATGCTTCAGGTTCATGACTGTTATCCTCGTTCGTTCAAATGTCGGTTGCTTTTGAAGGTTTGACCCTTCGAAGTCGGGATTCATTCCATTGGGCAGGTCCTTGGTCCTGTCGATCCGTTTGGTCCGTGGTCCGGGAGCTTGCCCCGAACTCGAACGCATTGACGGCTGGTTCGCCGTTCGACGTTTGACATCGGACGGAAGTATTTGATTTATGGAATGAAATCCTTCCCTTATGGGTCTAAAGGAGTGACGCAGGACAATCCTGCTCTCCCGCTTTTGACGACCAACGCTCGCAAGCAAGCGATGTCCGATGGGATACGACCGACCGACGAGGAGCTACTTGCGCGGGCGCGTGCCGGTGACGAGCATGCGTTACGTGGGATCATCGAACGGTATGAGGGGAAAGTTGCGACAACAGTTGTCGGTATGCTCGGGAGGGGACCGGAGGCCGATGATGTGGGTCAGGAGACCTTCATCCGATTCTACAAGGCACTAGCAAAGTTTAGAGGAGATTCGAGTTTGGGCACCTACCTGACACGGATTGCGATCAACCAGTCGCTGAAAGCATTGAAGCGGCGCCGCTCGTGGCACGAACGATTCCTCAGTCGCGATGACGACACGGTGTTATTCGATGAGCCGGCTGAGGATGGAGAGTTAGCCGTCGAACTGGCGGACCGACACGGCTTCGTACACGATGCACTGCAACGATTGTCCCCTGATCAGCGAGCCGTTGCCGTCCTGCGATTCATGGAGGGATATTCGACAAAGGAAACGGCTGTCATCCTCGGTATTCCCGAGGGGACCGTCATGTCGCGACTTTCGCGCGCGACGGACAAGTTGGGGAGTCTGTTGAGACCAATATTCAGCCGACCGAAAATCAATGACGAGGTCTGATTATGAACGGAGACCGTGAATTGTTGCTCCGATATCTTGACGGCAGTCTGTCGGGCGAAGAGATCACGCGGCTCGAGAGGCGGCTGTTGACAGACAAGTCCCTGAGCGAAGAGATGGCGACCCTTCGTGCGATCGAAGGGACTATGTCGGCCGAGCGGGCGGAGGGTTTTGGAGCCTTCTTTGTAGATCGCACGCTGAAGGCGCTTCATCCGGAGCCCGGGTTGCGTGCGCTCTCGCTGTACGATTCTCTCCGTTGGGTCTTCCTGCGGACGGCAGCCGCGGGCCTGGCGGTCATGATGGTCCTCAGTGTGTTAAACCTCCTGGACTACCAGGGTCTCGACGTTACATCAACTTGGGTGGAAGCGGCGTTCGGCCTGCCGTCCACTACGGTAGAAGACGCCTTCACATTCGGCTTTATCTAAGCGACAAGAGGATGGGATGATGAAGACACTAACCGCCCGTACGAAATCTGCGCTGCTGATCGTGGCCACATTGATCATCGGCGCCGTCATCGGTGCACTGGTCCACGCGCGGATTACCGATCAGCGATTCGATCGTCTCGCCGCGATGCGTTCGCACCGCGGTTTCGCCAGGCTCATCGAGAGAAGCGTCGAATTTGAGAGTCCGGAACAGCGGGAGGCCGTGCTCGACATCGCCGACGCCGCTTCGACTCGACTATTCGAGAATATGCAGCGCACCAGGCGGGAGACGGCCGAAATCCTCGACTCCACACGCGAGCAACTCAGCCACGTCCTCTCTCCGGATCAGATGGAACAACTGGAGAAACGTCTCATGAGACACCGCTCAGAGCAAATGAGGCGGAGACCGCGCGACATGCCGCCTCCACCTCCGGGGCATTAGTCATTAGTCATTAGTCATTAGTCATTGGTCACATCGGTGTTCCGTGCCTTGCAAGTTTGACAGCCAGCGACGGAGCACCTAGCACTTCGCACCTCGCACTGAACGGGGGGTTGGACTCAGCGTCCAAGAACGCTATTATGCCTCGGTCCACCTATCTCAAAACTATCTGATCCCATGACCACCAAAGATCATCAAGACCGACAAGTGCCCGGTCGAACCAGTTCTCCTCAGTCGCGCCGATCCTTTTTGCGTCGATGCGCAGCAGGGGCAGGGGCAGCGGCTGCTGTGACCGTTCCTGTCATGGCAGGGAATTCCCCCTCTATGCCCGGCTCGGACGCTTTCGTCGGTGAGATCACGATGTTCGCCGGGAATTTCGCACCACGTGGGTGGGCGTTCTGCGAAGGCCAGACGCTGCCCATTTCACAGAATCAGGCCCTGTTCGCCATACTCGGGACGACTTATGGCGGTGACGGCAGAACAAACTTCAAACTTCCCGACCTGAAGAAGCAGTGGAGCCGGCTCGGAGGCGTCAAGTACATCATCGCAATCCAGGGGATATTTCCGTCGCGGAGTTAGTCACTAGTCTTTAGTTTGATCATTGTGAGATTGGCAGCCATAGGGGACCGGGAGACCGGGGGGTCAGCCTATCACTGTCTCCCCTCGACGGGAGGGGGCCGTCTCAAAAGGATTCTCGGTCCCGTCCCTCCCCAACCGGCCGGCCTTGCAGCTTCAGCCGGTAAACCGGCCTCTTGTTGCTTTGGCCGCCGACAAGCCCCGTTTAGGGGGCGTTGCTTCAAGGCCGGGGATTCATCCCCGGTCTAGCGTGTGATGCGGCTGACGGCTGTCGACGTCCTAGGCAAGTCCGGAGATCTCCAGTCTTCTGCGACAGCCCCAAGGGTGGGCCCGCGTCCCGATGTCTACGGCGTTGTCAAGTGTTTGAGGGAGTCGCGGGTTAATTGATCGGTAGCTGTCGAGTAGGGGATGCCATTTTTGAAGGACGGCACATTCGACCCGCTGATCAGGGAGCGCGCCGGATAGATGGGAGACCTGGGACCTTCGACCACGGACGTCGGACGTCTATTGTGGGGTGATGCCCCACAAAATATCCGTCCACAAGCTGTCGGTGTCTGGGGGTGGTTCGACGTTCCTTTGGCTGTCGATATCCATTATCCGCACGAGGTTTCCCGATGAGCACAGACAGTCGCTCGGTTGCATCTCGCATCCAGGAGGAGCACGAGAGTCTCAAGAGCACGATGGCGGCGATTCGCGCCGAGTTGGAGTCCGGTGTTTCGGACGCGGACTTCCCCGATTGGAAACTGGGTTTCATCTGGCGCCTCCGTGACTTCCAGAGCGCGCTCCTGAAGCACTTCGACCTGGAGGAGGACGGCGGCTTCATGCAGGATCTGGTTGCGATCAGTCCTGGATGCGCCGCGCGCGTGGATCGTCTCAAGCAGGAGCACGACGAGGTGATCCCACGACTAAACGGGCTTACGGATCAGCTCAAGGTAATGCCGGCGCGACATGGAGGTGAGCTCGATCGGGTGATCGCCGGCGTGATTGACCTGTTCGATATGCTCGAGTCTCACGAGGCCGCCGAGCGGGAGCTCATTCAGGACGTCTATTTTCAGGATATCGGGGTCGGTGATTAACCCCGTCGGCGTCTTCCATCTTACACCTCCCTGAGAGGACACATCCGACGCAGCCGAATCGACCTTCCAGCATGTCGCAGTCGGCGCCCATGTTTGAGGAGCGACGTACCCAGGCCTGTAGACCGAGCCAACCTGCCATCATCGCGCCTATGGCTGCGATTGTGACTACCAGCTGGGTTAACATGGTCATCCTCCCAGTCCGGCAAATCCCATGAACGAGAGCGAGAGGAGCCCGGCGATCATCAATACGATTGCGGTTCCCTTCACGATGTCAGGCGTATCTGCCAATGCCAGCTCTTCTCTGATACCGGCCATGATGACGATCGCGAGCGTGAATCCGGCCCCGGCGCCCAGGGCATAGACCAAAGACTGGAAAAAATCGTACTGCTTGCTTGTCTGGAAGAGGGCCAGGCCGAGGATAGCGCAGTTCGTCGTGATGAGGGGAAGGAAGATGCCCATAGCACGAAAGAGGGCCGGACTGAATTTCTTTATGGCCATTTCGACCAACTGAACGGCCGAAGCGATGATCACGATGTACGAAATCAGTTGCAGATACGGTGCATCGATCATGACCAGGAGCCGGTGCACTCCGAAAGCACAGAGCGAGCTAACAAGCATTACGAAAGTAACCGCCGCGCCCATGCGTGAGGCGGTGTCGAGTTTCTTGGAGACGCCGATAAATGGACAGATCCCCAGGAAGGCGCTCAACACGAAGTTGTTGATCAACGCCGCGCTGATGAACACGAAGCTCAACGATTCCTGATTCATGATGCGACTCCCCCGGTTTCGGTTACTACCGGCCATTCGGTTGTCTTCGCCGGTTTTCTGCGCTCGCGGGCCCAGTTGAACAGCAGGAGCCATCCGCCGAGCACGAAGAAAGCGCCCCCGGGCAGCACCATTACGACCCACGGCTCGAATGACGAGCTCATCACGGGGACGCCGAGCAGCGTCCCGCTCCCGAGAAGCTCCCTGACTACGCCCAGGCAGAGGACTGCAAACGTGAATCCGGCGCCCATCCCAAGAGCGTCGAGTACCGATCGCCAGACGGGATTTCTCGACGAAAAGGCTTCGGCTCGACCGAGGATGATGCAATTGACGACGATAAGCGAAATGAAGGCGCCGAGACTCTTGTGCACCTCGAGGCTGACCGCCGATATCACGTAGTCAGCTACCGTCACGAACGTGGCGATTATCAGGATGTACGTCGCAATGCGCACCTGCTTCGGGATCAGTTTTCGGAACGAAGAGACGAAAACAGCCGACATGACGAGAACGAACGTTGTTGCCAGACCCATCACGACCGAGTTGATGACGGTGTTCGTGACGGCCAGCACCGGGCACATCCCGAGAACCTGCACGAAAACAGGGTTCTCGCGCCAGAGGCCCTTCAGCAGGGTGTCCATGTCACCAGGCTGCGTCTCGACTTTCGGGTTGTCACTCATGGTCTTGCCGGAACGTGTCCAGGTTCTTTTCTATGATCGGTATGAGATCCGCCGCATTCGCGTCGAGGATGCGAACCACCGCTCGGGAGGAGATCGTCGCTCCCGTGATCCCTTCCACCTGCCAATCGTTTGACTTCTGCCCTCGTTTGACGAGTTCAATGGGGTGGACAAGGCCGTCGCGATCCTCTGTGAGACGTACGTCCAGATGCTCCAGACCCTCACGGAAAGCGGGATCCTTTTCGATCTTGTCGCCGAGACCGGGCGTCTCCTTGCTTTCGAGCACCTTCATGCCTACGACGCACTGGCATTCGGGATTGTATCCGATCAGAATGTTCAATACATCCTGAAATCCCTGCCCGCTTCCCTCGAAGGCCAGTCCAACGAGCGCTCCAGTAGAATCGTACCCGGCAAATATCGGTCTGCGTCCGGGCGTCAGTTCATCGACGTGACGGACCGTACCGTCGTCGTTGACCTCGAACACGGCCCGGCTCGTGGTTCCCTTTAGCACTTCGAAGATTGCCTGTTCGAGCGCCGCTTCGCGATTTGCCGCGATATACGGGGCGGTAAGGCGGAAGGTCATCACGAGAATGACACTCGCGATCAGCCCCACGAGTCCCATGACGACGACCATTCTGGCGCCGCCCTCGGCAGGCATGCCTCCCGGTTCCGTTGGCTGCTCAGACTTTCGCGGTTCGGCCATGACCGTACGTTCGTGGTTGCGTGACGCGGTTGATGAGCGGCGTCACCGCGTTCATCAGGAGGATCGAATACATGACCCCTTCCGGAAGTCCTCCGAATTCACGGATGACGACGACGAGAATGCCGATCCCTGCGCCGAACACCCAGCATCCTCGTTGCGTGATAGGGGAGGTGACGGGATCCGTTGCCATAAATACCGCCCCCAGTGCGAGTCCACCCGCAAACAGGTGGAACGAGGGTCCGGCGAAAGCAGTCGGGTCGTATGCCGAGAGGATCGCCGAACAGACGGCGACGGAGGCAAAAACGGCGACCGGGATCCGCCAGTTCAAGACACGTCGCGCGGCCAGATAGAGGCCGCAGAGAAGGATCAATAGAAAGGACGTTTCGCCGAGTGATCCCGTGGTGCCGCCGGTCAGCAGTTGTACGACGTCTGTGCCGATACCGTCGAACTTCATACGGGCCAGAGGCGTGGCCGAGGAGATCCCGTCGATTTGAGACCTTGTGAACGGCAACGCGAAGAGCGCGCGCTGAATGTGCATCACGCCCTCGGTGGCCGCTGTGGGCGTCCATCGCGTCATCGTCTCCGGAAAGGCTGCCTGGAGGAAGGCCCGTCCGACCAGGGCTGGATTGAAAACGCTGAATCCGATCCCTCCGAACGCCATCTTTCCGATCAGGATCGCGACGCATCCGCCGACGAAAGCCATCCATAGCGGCGTGGCGGGGGGGAGCGTCAGGGCGAGCAGTACACCCGTTATGAGTGCGGATCCGTCGTGGATGCTCGAACGCTGCCCGCCCGTCTTGTTGCCTGCGAATCGCTCGGAGACGAGCGCCCCAGCGGTTGCTGCAGCGACCACGAGCAGCGCCCCGAGACCGAAGAAGAACACGGCGGCCAGCACAACAGGAACCAGAGCGTAGTTCACTTGCCACATCATGAAGCGTGTGTCTTCCGGATGCTTCAGGAAGGGAGAAGTGGTCAGTAGGAGCTGAGGAGTCTTCATGCCGCCGCTCCCGTCTCCTTCGATCGTTTTCGCTGCTGTTCCTTCAGCAGGACTTTCGCCACCCTGAATCGCTGCACGAGCGGGATGTTAGACGGACAGACATAAGAGCACGAACCACATTCCATGCAGTCGAGAATGTTGAAATCCAACATCTCCTCGTATAGCCGCACGCGTGCCAGCGCGCCCAGGCGACTCGGATTCAGAAAGACCGGGCAGGCATCGACACAGCGTTGGCACTTGATGCAGGCGTACTCCTGACGCGGGAGGACCTCATTATCTGTCAGGAATAGAAGGCCCGACGTGCCTTTCATGATGGGTACGTCGAGCGAGCGTTGCGCCGAGCCCATCATGGGGCCGCCGAACAGAATCTGCCGAACGTCGTCTCTCATTCCTCCACAGAAGGCGATGACATCCGACATTTTGGTGCCGATGGGAATGATCAGATTGGAGGGCCGCTCAATTCCGGGTCCCGTCACCGTCACGACGCGCTCGATCAGCGGCTGATGGTACTGAACGAGATCACCGATGGCGGCAATCGTTCCCACATTGTTGACGAGAACCTGGATGTCGATCGGGAGCTTTCCGCTCGGGATTTCCTTCCGCAGGACGGCTTCGGTGAGCATCTTCTCGGCGCCCTGCGGATACTTCGTTTCGAGAGGGATAATCTCGCACGGGAGATCCGGCGGCATCAGACCGCGCAGGCGTTCGATCGCATCCATCTTGTTTGTCTCGACGCCGATGTAGGTGATCTCCGACCCGAGAAGCTTCATGATTACGCGAATCCCGAGGAAAATCGACGCGGTCTTTTCCAACAGAATCCTGTAGTCGCTGTTGAGAAACGGCTCGCATTCGGCCGCATTGACGATGAAGAAACGCGCGTGCTTTCCTTCCGGAATGGCCAGTTTGACGTGTGTCGGGAACGCGGCTCCGCCCAGCCCGACAAACCCCCCGCTTCGAACGAGCTCTACGAGTTCTTTCTGGTCCATCGACTCCCAGTTGATCGGACCTTCGTCGAAGAGCAGCTGAGGAGAGGTGACGTCCGGTTCGAGGACGACGGCGTCCACCATGCCGCCGGATGGATGATTCCGGCGTTCGATCCCGCGGATCGTCCCGGTGGCGGGTGCGTGCAGGAGCGATGAGACGTAACCACCCGCCTCCGCGATTACCTGTCCCCGCTGGACGCGCTGGGATTTCTTGACGATTGGCACGGACGGGGCGCCCAAATGCTGTGAGAGCGGAAGGATGAGCTCGTGCGCAAAAGGCATGCGCTCGAGCGGCAGGTTGGCGGTCAACTCCTTGTAGTCGCGCGGATGGATACCGTGCCGGAAAGACCTCTTGTGCATGGATTCTGACGAACTCATGGCTCAGTTCTCCGTCTCATCACCCGCGACCGCAACCGCGGGCACGCGGCCGTGTCGTTCCATTTCCTTGAGCCATTCAGCCAGCGTCCCTGAGGAGTCGTCGAACCCGCTCAAAGCCAGGAGCCTGGTCGTCAGCTTGTCCCGGAATGTGGCCTCGTAATTCGCTCGGATCTCTTCGATGCGTGCGTCGGCTTCGGACTGGAGCTGCTCACGCTCTGCATCGAACGACGCCTGGAGCTCTTTTCCGACCTGGCCCCTCGCAATCTCGAGCAGAGAGGATCGAACTCCAGCCATTTCCTGAAGGAGGCGCCAGCCGGCGCGGAAGCTCGCGCAAGCCTCAGCAAGACTTTCAGCAACGCGCAGCCGCCTTACGGCGCCCTCAGAGTCCTTTACCTCCACGTACGGAGTCTGGCCTGCTCGCTCCTCGCTCTTCCGCTGCAGGTAGTCGGCAAGCGCAACCTGTGTGTCGTTCCATGACGATCGAGGCAGCAGCTCGAACAGACCGGCAAACCGGCCCTCACCCGCGAACCAGTCGGCGGGCGTCAGCGTCAATTCCTCGGATTTGGCCCAGTCGTCGCCCGGATTCGGATTGCCTTCGAGCGACCATCGCTGCGTCCACTCCAGCGATGTGTCCGGCCGATAGAGGAGGAGGGGGAATACACGGCTCGATACGGCACGCAGCATGCGGTCTAACGTCCGATGCGTCGGGAAGCCGTCCAGCTCAGGCTCGGGTGCGTGAATGCGTACGAGTGCCGGACCGCGTCCGGTCGCCGCTTCACTGACCACTTGCAGGAAATGCGCGGGGAATGCGGGCGCCGTTTGTGCGAGGCACCAGCCAGGATCGACCAATGCGGTGAATGACGGACTTGAATTCGTGCCTTCCGAGATACGATCGAGCCAGAAGACACGTATCGGACTGGTGTTTCCGGCAGCTGCGAGTGCTGATCGATCGAGTTCCTCGACAAATACGCACACGGTGGGAATCAGACATAGCTCCTCGTCCGTCAACGAGTCGCGCGAAACCGGTTCCTCGTCGGCCTCCAGGGTGTCGTCCACCAATTTTGTCGCTCGACGAAGGCGTGTGACGATCCCCAACGAGTCGCTGAGCATGCCCTCAAATACGCCCTGTGCAAGTGCGAACGGGTCGCTGTCACCGGCATTAATCCAGGGGAAGGTGAGGGGATTCGATGCGAATTGCGCGTCACGCAGGATTGTGGGAGCGCTCCCTATCACCGCCACGACTCCCGAAGCGTACTGTGACTTCCCGGCAATCTCCTCGCGGACCCATTCAAGATCCAACATTGCCTCCGAGAGCTGCTGGAGGCGCCCAGCGTCGATGGTCTGAGAGACGTCGCCAAGCAGCCGCGAAACATCGAGTGACTCCGGCCCGTGACCGAGCTCGCGCAGACGCATTGCGAACTCGTCGAAGTTATTGAGTTCTATAGACTTGGAAAGCGTTGCTTGTAAACGCTGTCTCAGGAGTTCTTCGAGTTTGCCTACTCGCTCCTGCAGCAGCAGCACGCTTGGTTTCGTAATCGATGCGAGGGTAGCGGTCACAAGGTGAATCGCCATTCGCGTTCCGCTGCCTGGGTCTGCCTGCCCCCCGCCCAGAAGGGTGAAGTAGGCATCCTTATCGATAAGGCGGTGGGCGAGCTCGCGATCCGGGTAGTGCTCACTTGCCGCTCGTCCGACTGAAGGGTCATATGGGACGGCCGAGGCAAGTTCCTTCGCACGATAGAGCCCGGCGACAGGAGCGGGCGAGATGGGTGCGGGATCCAGAGCATCCTCCGGACAAATTGAGGCGCAAATCCCGCAAGAAGTGCAAGCGTCGGGGTCGATGTTGATCGAGACCAACTGTCCGCTGCCGCGCGCTGCTGTTTCACGAAGTTCAAAGAAGGAGTCCGTGCGTGCAATCGTGACGTCCCGGATTTCATTGATGACGGATCCGAATTCGGATCTGGCTGCCTTCTCGGTTTCCTCGTCGAGGCCGGCCGCTTCGAGGAGCTGGGTCAATCCCTCTTCGCACGCCGCACCCAGCGAAGTAAACCGGTTGAGGCCATCGTTGGCAACGAGTTTGTGGACGCGCTTGGTCAGGTGTTTGCCCAGCCGCTGAACCTGCGTCGTCGACTCGCCGCGGCTTTCGACACGTGTCCTGCCTACCTCGATGAATTCGCCAACGCCTGCCACGGTTACGGGCATCGCCGAGTGTGGGCAGGAGGTCCAACAGAGACCGCAAGCCGTGCAGTTCTCGGGCAGCCACTGCGGGGGAGCCCCGGTTCTCCTCGCGGCGGCGACGCTCGTCATGGCGGGCACGGCGCGAGCACTCAGGTACGGATCGGGCGACAGCAGACTCGTTCGGCCGCTGGCCAGTCCAAATCCAACCGAACTCCAGAAGCGCGCCGGATCGAACAGCGTGTCGTCTCGATCGGAAAACTCCTGCAGCGGCCACGGCGTTTTCGGTTCCGGCGGCATTTTCACCGTCGCCTCGCTCAGGCTCATGCGCTCCGTCTCATGAAACCCGTGTTTGAGTGCTTCGACCAGTGCCTCACGGACCTGCGAAGGGTAGCCCTCTCGAGTCAATGTCTCCTGGAGTCGCGCAGCGATCTCGTCGATCGAGAATCGACCGTCGAATACGGCCCGCAGGACTGCACCCAGTCCCGCACTAACGCGAAGCTGTTGATCCAGACCTGCATCAACGCCGTCCGTCGCAGGCGTGAAAGGCGGCACCGTATAGATGGCGAGGTCCCGATCGTTCGCGATCTGTCGGAACGACTCCGGTTGGGCCGGCCAAAAATGTATTCTATCATGAGGGGAGACGAGGACGACAGTCGATCCCGGAAGCAGACTCTGAAGAATCGAATCCTCCCCGATGAGTCCGGGATTCAGGATACCGGTGCACGTCCCCTCGCCGCCGAAATCGACAGCGTAGGCGGCGGGTGAGCCGTCCAGCATGCGACCTTCCACGAGCACATCGTTGACGGTGGCCACGGCCTGGGCAATCAGGCCCGCTCCCTCGGCAACCACGTCCGGGCGAGTACCAAAGAGGCGAATCGGATGGGCAATCGCAGGTGTTTGCGCTCCGCCATCGAGCGAGGTCAGCCACGGGGGATCCGGATAATCCCTTTTCAGCAGCTGGTCCATTCGCTCGAGTGCTGGAACTCTCGATCGGTCTTCATTCTCCTCTGGAATGACAAAGAACGATGTGTCCTCCGAAGGGTGGGACGTCATGTTGCCGATTGCCGCCAGCCAGTCACCGGTGGAGGGTACATCGGTTCCTACGAAGTTGAACGTGTGGATGCGGGGGGCCTCCGATCCCAGCGCACGCCTTATTGCATTCGTCAGCGCTCCATCGGGCAGGTTTC
The DNA here is from genome assembly GCA_963768715.1 of uncultured Bacteroidota bacterium. GTDB lineage: Bacteria > Bacteroidota > Rhodothermia > Rhodothermales > DATKEJ01 > DATKEJ01. The sequence goes on along the minus strand of CAVYJC010000007.1, from coordinate 518,943 downwards.
CGTTATCGAGCACGGTCACCGCGCGTTTGCCGGTTAACACCTGGCTGAGCGCTTTCTCCGGCAGAGGACTCACGACTCGCATCCTCACCGCTCCAATCCGCAGACGCGAGGACTGTCGCGTGAAATCAATGACGGACTTGACCGACTCACCGGCGGCGCCCACCGAGACGATTATGTAGTCTGCATCCTCCGTGCGATACGTATCCAGGGGCTCGTAGAATCTCCCGGTAAGGGCGCCGAGATCGTCAAATGTCTCGGCCATGACGGACGAAACGTGGGAACCGTAGTAGGCCGCGTCTCCCGGCTCCAAGAGGCGTTCGAAGTCAGGAGCGTAATGCGGATTGAGACCCACCGGTCGCGCGGGATCGAGCATAGATGGCACACGCCGGCGTTTTTCGCCGAGTATCATCTTCTGCGCGGGCGTTGGCGCCTCGAACAGCTCGTTGGACCGGCCGAGGAACACATCCACCAGCTCATTCTCGTGCGAGAGAACACTCGCGACGTCGAAGGCAGTGCGAATAGCATCCTGGCCGCAGACTCCGGGAACGAGCGCACGCTCGGACACCCGGACTGCCACGAGGATGAAGTCCAGCGCCTCCTGGACATTTCCGGCGAACAGTTGAAACGCCCCTGATGGATTCGTCTCATCCAGAGCCGCACGGAGTGGTCGACCCTTGCTGTGGGCGACGCCGAACGATTGGATAAGGGTCAGCGGGAGGTGCAGTCTCGAGGCCAGTCTGAGATCCTCTGTCAGCGCCGCGGTTTCTCTGCCGCGCACCATCGCGCCGGCGCGGGTTCCGCTCAGGCTGAGGCCCACGGCTTTCGCACCGATCTCCCGTGCATTTCCGCATTCAAGGAAATGGGCGTTTTTCGACCAACGTCGAATCAGCGGATCGCCTTTCTCGACGACAAGCCGTTCCATTGTCCGGAGGAGCGTGTTCTGCAGCAATTCCGACGACCAGCCGACGACCGGTCTTCCGTGGAAGATGAATTCCTCCTTTATGTCACGGCGTCCAAAACGCATACCTACCCCGGTGTGGTTGCAGCGATCGGCAGCTCGATCAAGTCTTCGAACTGCTGGCCTGGGACCCATTTGATTGCCCCTGTCGGGCAGCGCAACGTTGCTATTTCGGTTTCGAGTTGAGGCTTTGTCCGGTCGATGACCGGCAGCGTGTTTCTCATCTCAATTAGACCCTGCGGTGCATCGGATGCGCAGATCCCGCATCCCGTGCAGGCGACCTTGCAGAATGCCTCGGCCGCTTCTCCCAACAGCAGCGATCGGCATTGGACGGTCAGCGGATGGCTTGCGGAAATGATCTCGAAGAGTCCCTTCGGGCAAGCGTCGACGCAGTCTCCGCAAGCGGTACATGCCTCGAAATCCACGATCGGGAGGCCGTTCGGAGCCATATGAATGGCATCGAATGTACAGGCTACCTCACAGTCGGCCAGGCCTAGACAGCCGTACGTGCATCCCTTGAATCCGCCCGCCACCGTCGTGGCTGCTCGGCAGGTTGAAAATCCGTCGTATTCCCCGATTTGAACGGCTACGTCGTCGCCTCCCGCACACAGCAGCCTGGCTATTTTCTTTTCCATCGTTCCGGCTTCGATGCCGAGGTAATCGGCAATGAACCGGGCAGTTTCGGGGCCTCCGACCGGACACTTACTGGGCTGGATTTTGCCGCTCACGACATATTCCGCAAAGAGCCTGCAGCCGGGAAGTCCGCACGCGCCGCAATTCGCGCCGGGCAGGAGGTCGCTCACGTGATCGATGCGAGGGTCCTCATAGACCCAGAGCTTCTTGTTTGCCACCGCGAGAATGACGGCAAGGACTGCGCACAAGACAGCCAAAAACGCTATGGACACGAAGAGATCCATGGCGTTTAGCGGAACGGTTCAGCGCGTTTGACGAGCTCGTCCAGGTGGGGCTCATCCGGATTGAGCGGCTTGCCGGGATGGATGATCCTAACCGGACATTTCTCCGCCGCCATCACGAGATCTCTGAAAGTGCCGGCACTCGCATCCGCGATGTACGCCTGCTTGTTTTCGTTGTAGACGAACATGCGGGGATTCAGCGTCGTGCATTCATCGCAGGCGGTGCACCTCGGCGTCTCGACGTAAGCCTCGTCGAAGACCTCGAGGTCTTCCTCCTCCGTTTCCGGTTCTTCTGACTCGGGTTCAGGCTCGGCCAGGTCCTCTTCGACTACCTTGCCGGCAGTCGTCGCAGGGGCCGCAGGTCTTGGGCGCGGCGGTGCGGCGCCGGTAGATGCTTCCCCAAGCAGACCCGCAGCGATATTTGCAACGATCTCCTCGGCGAGTTTGCCGGTTGAAGCCTCGAGCGTAGCATGGTGCTGCTCCTCGAGAGCCTTTGTTCGATCCTGAAACTCGGCCTCGAGACGCGCTTTCTCGTCGTTGACCGCTTTGGTCGCGAACGAATTGGCGATCCCACCAAGTTCCCGCAGGCTCTTCCATCGTTCAGCAACGCCGGTCATCTGGCTCCAGACGTAGTCGGAAACGATCACCCGATGGATGGCTCCATCGCTCGATCCGGCTTCGACGAACGGGATATGCTGTGGGCTGCCTGTGTATTTGTCGACAGGAACGAGGTCGTCGTGCCATTCGCGGCGATCCAGCAGTCCGAAATGATCGGAGAATGTCGGATCGCAGAGCATGAGGGCTGCCGCACTGAATACGGACGAACCAGCGCGTTTCGCCTCCTCGGTACCGATTTCTACGTTGGTTTCCGACCAGATACGCTCAGGCTGCTCATTGTCCATCACGGAAAATCGCTGCGCCCAGTTGTCGCCCTTTGCGGCTTCAGTGACGAAAGCGGGGATGACCCGGGATTCGACACCGGCTGCAGACTTCAGGTACGGATGAATGCCCTCGGATCCGAATGCTGCCCCGTCGTAAACGATCATCACGGCGGTCTCCTCGGATGCCAGGAACGCGTTCATCGTCTCGAGCAGACCGTCGACATTCGCGAGGCTGCGCTGGCATACGAATCCCAGAGCCTGGCCCGCGGAGATGAGTCGTTCCCCCAGAGATGTTGGGAGGTACGGTTCGGATTCGTCCGTCGCGCCGCCGGCAATACAATTGCCGACCGTGACGAGTATGCGCGCCGGGAGCTTTCGATCGAACATTTCCGACAGATTTGCCACGTCCGACGCGGTAAAGCCGTCACGCAGATCGATGTGGATCGGGGGGATTGGTGTCGGCGCGAGTACAAATGTGCTCCAACCGGCCGGAGCGTCTGGTGCAAGCAGGACGGCATGACGCTTCTCATCGAACCGGTTGCCGGTTTCCAGTCTGGCAGCCAGCCATGCCCTCGCCACTGCTGACTCGTTCTGAAGGAGCCGACGTGCATACTGGATCAGCTGATCCGATTCGGATACATGCTCGATTGTCTGATTTCGGCTTCGCAGTCCATCGAGATGACCCTCGAGTATGCCAATGATGGTTTCGATCCGTGACTGACGATCCGAAGAGAGTGACTCTCCGTGCGGCGCGACGTGCAGCATAGAGGACAGCGCATCGAAATCCAGATCAGACTGGAATGCCTCCCCGACGGATTCCTTGAGGTGATCGGGCGCCAATCCGGAATCCGACTGCTCGAATTCGAGAGAGAGCAGGTCGTTGAGTCGCTGAAGTACATTGGCAATGTCCTGCGTCGACGAGTCCGTTTCCTGGCCACCGTTACGCAGGAGCGCCTCCAAGATTCTCGGAGCTGTGGATTCGTCGCACGCTATCAGCTTTGCGTCTGACGGGATGTTCTTTCGGACGGCCGCCAGATCGTCATGCAGTTTCTTCTGTTTCTCGGGATCGTCGCCGTACTGATTCGAGAGTTCTTCGGAACAGGTGTTCCACAGCTTGAAGAGCTGCCGGTCATCATTTTCACTCGTCCGAAGTCGGATCAATGACTCCAGCTGGTATGTCCAGCGCCTGCAGCGCTCCAGTTCGTCGCCTTCCAGTTCGACCTCATCCAAAGCTCGATCGACGACCTGCGTCAACGAGGCGATGCCGACATCCGCGTCGATGAACGCGCAAACCGGATAATCCCCCCGAAGCCGATCGACATCGAGATATGGATAGAGAGAGAGAGGAACGAACCCGTCCGCGGGCGGCACGTCGACCTCCCGGCTTCGCCCTAACTGTTTGAAGGCCAGGTGGCGCTTACGTATTTCGCGCAGTTCCTCCTCCGTCAGCGGCGACGGAGACGGCGCATCGTGGAGGCTCGGGCGGAAAGCGGGCGTTTCGAGTTCGGCCTCCATAGCTTCGGTTTCAATGGTCTCATCCACGGCATACACGTCAATTCTCGTAGACAGCGAACTTGTTGAGTTCCTTATCGAGCGCCTCGCGGCGCATCTCCATCGTCACCTGACGACGCGGTTTCTGCAGATCGTCATAGCAGGGGACCGACGGATCGCGATAGAGAATCCCAACTGGGACTTTGTCGTCCATGCTCGCGATTTCCCGTGCCTTGTTCAGGTCCGACGGGTCATGCGCGAGATGATTCTTGTAGATTTTTCCGAGATCGTCACTGATATCCAAGCCGTCCTCATGCAGCAGCATGATGGTGTTGTTGGGATCGGTTACGATCGGATCGAGCAGGTGAGGCAGGTAGTGCGGGCATCTTTGCACGACGCGAACGAACGAGAATCCGCGGTGATGAAACGCCATCTGAAGGATCTTGTACATCGATTCGGGCATCCAGTCAGTGACGTTGGCCACGAATGACGCGTTTGTCACACCAAGAGTGGTCGCGAGGATGTTCAACGGCTTGAGCTTGGCCCCGAAAGGCGTCGTATTCGTGCGCAGACCCTGGGGCGTCGTCGGAGACGCCTGCATCTTCGTCATGCCGTAAATCTCGTTGTCATGCACGATGGCGACGAGATTCATGTTGTACCGAATCGCGTGGATCCAGTGGGCCGATCCGATGCTGCAGCAGTCGCCGTCACCCATGTTGACGAAGACGTGCAGGTCGGGACGTCTGATTTTAACGCCTTCGGCGACGGGAAGCGCGCGACCGTGGAGGCCGTGAAAGCCGTATGTCCCCATGTGATGCGGGAAACGGCTGGAACAGCCGATTCCCGAGACAAAGACGGTACGCTCGGGCGGCAGTTGTTCGTCACGACAAAGTCTCTGAACGCTGCTCAGAATGGCGTTGTCGCCACAGCCCGGGCACCAACGCGGGACGGCGCTCTCGTACTCCTCGATGCCGTGATATTCTTCGTCGAAGTCGACGATGCATTGATTGTTGAGTCCAAACATTGCTTATACCTCCACGCTGTGATTGATCTGCTCACGGATCATCGACTCGATGTCGCCTGGTTTGATCGGTTGGCCATGGACGTTCGACCATGACTTGATGTCGACCAGGTAACGCGCGCGGAGCAGCCACGCCAAATTCGAATAGCGAATGTTATCAGAGTTTATCAGCTCATCGTCCTCACTGTCCGAATAGTTAATCTCGACACAGACGACGCGGCGGAAGCGCGCGAGGATCTCACCGATCCCCGAGGCCATCGGCTGAAGGAACTTCAGATGCAGGGAAGACACGTTGAGTCCATCGGCGCGTGCACGGTCTACCGCTTCTTCGATAGCTCCTTTCGTGCTGCCCCATCCCAGGATCAGCAGATCGCCCTCTTCGGAACCGTAGACTTCGGGCGCCTTGAGCGTCTTCTGGAAAGCCGCCAGCTTCAGGCTCCGGCTGCGAGCGCCTTCCTGATTGACTCCTGAGTCGTACGCCACCTGTCCCTGCCGGCCATGGGCCAGACCCGACAGCGTGTACATACCGCCCGCTTGTCCGGGAATGATGCGTCGCGAGAGCCCTGTCGTCGGATCCCAGTCGTACGGCGGCGGTCCCTTTCGGCACGGGTCGCTGGTCGATCGGCGCAGCTACCCACGAAGCGTTGAACTCAGGGCGGCGGAACGGCTGCTGGCCTGTTGCCAGGTTCGCATCCGACAGGATCACCACCGGCATCCTGAAAGCTTCGGCGATTCGGCGCGCCGTGAAGACGGAATAGAAGCAGTCCTCGATCGTCGCCGGCGCCATCACGACCTTCGGTGCGTCTCCGTGCGTCGAGAAGATGGCCTGCAGGAGGTCGCCCTGTTCGACTTTCGTGGGCAGGCCCGTGCTGGGACCACCCCGCTGGACGTTTATGACAACGAGCGGCACCTCCGCCATTGCCGCGAGGCCAAGCAGTTCGGTCTTCAAAGACATGCCCGGGCCGGACGTGATCGTCACGGAACATTTGCCGGCGTAAGCGGCGCCGATAGCAAAACCGCAGGCGGCGATTTCGTCTTCAGCCTGATGAACGACTCCGCCGACTTGTTCGAAGATCTCCGTCAGATAATGCGACGTGGAAGTCGCCGGCGTGATGGGATACATCGCGCAGACGTCCATCCCCGAGGCCATGACGCCGAGCGCCAGGGCCAGATTCCCGTTAAGAACGACCTTTGGCTCCGAATCGGGCGTCGCGGGCACTTCGTACCTGAAATTCAGGTTCTCCATCGCCCACTCGTATCCGGCATCCAGAAGCTGCATATTGTCGCCGATGACCTTCTCGCCCTTCTTGCGAAACTTGTATCGGATCTGGTCGCGCGCCATCTCGAGCTCCCGCGAATAGATGCAGCAGAGCATCCCAAGTACGAACATGTTCTTCCCGCGCTGCGGATTGGTGACGTACTTGAGGCATTCTTTCTCCATCGGGACTTCGACGACGCGAAAACCCTCGTCAATGAGACGATCGAAGGTCGAGAGGTATTCCTGCCTGATGGTTGGATCGGCGTGGTCTCGCCACATGTTCTCGAGCAGGATGGTCGCGCCGGGCCTGAATTTCTCAAGGTTGAGACGTCCGAGCAGCGCCTGTTCGTTGAACGCGACGATCAGATCGATTTCATCGCCCAAGTTTGTGACGGACTTCGATCCGAACCGAATGCGGATGCCGCTTGCGCCTGCAGCGTTTCGCGGCGGTGGTTGAATTTCAGCGGGTATGATCTCGACCGTCCAGATGCCGTTTCCCATCTTGGCCGAAATCGTTCCGAAAGCCTGGCCCGCTGTCTGCGCGCCCTCCCCTGCATCACTTACGATCTCCACGACTACGTCGCGGCGGACCTCCGGAGAGATACCGTCGAGGATCGTAGAAGTGGATGTGGTCAGGGCTTGCGCGTCATTCGTTTCCTTATTTGACATTTGACATCCCCGGGTGCTTCGACATTTTGACGGTTCATCGTCACTACGGATTGTTGTGGGGGAGACCGTCTCAAACCCCGAAGCCTGTTTAAAGTCGTGGAATTTCACCTATGTCGCTATTCCTGAGCTCAGGCGACAGGGGTCAAACGCGAGGGGCTGTGTAGTGGATTTTCGGACATGACTGCGGGTGCTGGGACTACCACTCACAGACCACGGACGACGGACGACGGACCGCGGACGTAAATAGTCAGTCCGGTACCTGCGAAGATGCCCCGGCGGTGGTGTTCTGAATCCAGACAATGAAGTCGAGCGCTGTGACCACTCCGTCGAGGTTGTAGTCACTCTGTTCGTAACCCGTTGCGCCGGCTGTCGTCGCGGACAGCCAACCGGTGAAATCGAGCGCCGTGATTTGTCCGTCGACGTTCCCGTCGCTCCCAAACATGCCGTAGAACCCTCCAGGCAGCGCGATCATCGCAACACCTCCGCGGTGTACGCCTGCGCAAGCGAGGTCGTGAAGTCATACGACCCCGATCCCGAAGAGAAATCGACCGCCGCGTTGCTCATGACGCTCAGATGATTGCGGTGCTGAATGACGACGTAATAACTGCCCGGCACAAGATTCTCGAAGACAGGCGTGGAGCCGTCAGGGGCCGTTATCGTCCCGTCTTCCAGGAGAATGAGGGCCTGCTTTGCAACTTCGGAAGCGCTGTCGGGCGCTGTCCTGAGGCTTACGAGCACCCAATCGATGCCATCTGAAGGAAATGTCTCGACAGAGTCTTTCCCATGGTACTCAAGGCGCGTACCCGCGTAAAGCGAACTGTCGTATGGTTGGGAAAGCGGACGATTGTCGCTGAACAGGGCGGGTACCGCCATCTGGCCCGATCCGAAGGGGCCTTCAAGGAATACCTTGAGGGACACGGCGATGTCTGTCGAGCGAGCCGCCGTCCAGAAGACTCTCGTTTCCGACCAGGCGCCCGGTCCATAGCTGTTAGATGGCTGGACGCGCCAGAAATAGCTCCCCTCCGCTAGCGCGGCCGCCTTGCCGGCCGGGGTATAATCCGTGCTGGTGAGTCCCGCGACATCGATCGCCGGGGAGGCGAAGTCCGGTGTTGATGCCACCTGGAGGCGGTACGTCGTGGAATAGGCTGACGCATCCCAATCGAAGGTGGGCGTCGTCCCAACAGATTCAGCCGAATCGACAGGCGTGACGAGTGCGACATGGTGAGCCGTACCCGGCTCTATCGGGAAGCCCGGAGTGAGGTCGCGCCCGGCAAATGCCGGATAGTCCGGTGCGTATCGGTTGCACTTGAAATACAGGTCTGACGTTAGCGGCGGGTGTACTTCGCCTTGGGATAGCCAATCCGGCGGTTGGTGATAGGATTTACGTATCTCCATACCTCTACGCTGTCGGGCATGACCTCAAAGATGTAGCCGCTGGCTCCGTTGCAGACAAGTGTGTTTCCATTCGGCAAGCGCTGTGAACCTGACAATGCCCGGCCGATGAAGTCCTGAGGATTTGCTTTGCCGTAGCTCCACACAAAGCCGGCAGGTCCATGCGGATTAGGTGAGACAATGGCCGGGTATGAACTGTCGGCCTGTACCGGAGTGATCAGTTCGTCGACGGTCGAGTAGTCATTTTCCGGTCCCGGTGGATCGGCAGGATTACGATTATTGAAAATCAGAATGTCTCCAGCCCCGTTCAGACCAGGGCCAATCCAGTGAACGTCATGCTGGAAGAACAACTTCTGGTCTGTATTCGTGCCTCGGCCATACATCCTCGGATTTCCCCAGCGATAGAGCAGGTCCCCACCCATACCTCGATCGCCGCCGGTATGTCCTTGAGCCTCTGCTGTTGTCGTGCTGTGGTCGATAATCCAGAACTCATTGAAAGTGGGCGAACTGAGCACGATTTGGTCCAAATCCGGATTGTAGTCGACGCCGTTGGTATGTGCCCAGTCGCTGTGTACCCGAGAGCGTCTGCCCGAGGTCGATCAGCTCCGGATGGTCGGCCACGACGCCGTAGTTGGGCTTGGTAGGGTGAGAATCCTGAATCAAGTGGTCCCACATGTGCCATTCCCAGACAATGGCGCCGGTGTTGAGTCCAGTCTGATGAACCTCGATGATATGATCAGGCCAGAGCTCATGATTCTCGATTCCGACCGTGTCGCCGCCTGCAGCGAGGATGGCTGCATAGTCCTTACGTTCCCACGCAATCATCAGCACGTTGCCGTTCGGCATGGGTTCGATGTCGTGATGGAGACGATGCTCGGCGTTGAAGTACGTAAATCCCATGGAGATTCCCATCCCAGTCGTACTCGCGGACGGTGCTGGTACTGGCCCGCCTCCGTCGATACCCGTTGCACCACCACTGATTAACTGATTCTTCACAAGTGTACCGTCTTCGCGGAGATAGGATGCTTGAGTGGAACCCTCCTGGTGGAACCATGTGTGGACGACCTGGCCCCAATCGTCTATCAGATACGTCGTATCGGACGGGAAGGGGGAGAAAAGCGTGTAGCCGGCGAAGGACGCGTCTTCATCGTACGATATCAGCCCAACAGTCGGCTGGCCGTTGGCAACGCCCGAAGTGATCGTGACCGATAGCGCGACCGCGAGGCAAAGCGGCAGGGCGGATGATCCTTTCGACGACTGCCTTGATGGGTGACTTGGGGTGAGTTTGTGATTACCTGAGTCTGTCCCTTTGAGAAACTTAACGTCGGTCAACAGTCCGACCTCGCTTTACTAACTTGAGCAGCGTCATATGTCGCGAAATACGCCTGCCGCCAACCTGAATGACATACAAATTACGTCCGTGCACCGAGCCGACTCGCATCGAAATATACCGAATGCAGCCCGGCAGTTTGGAATCCGTCAACGAGACTCGCTACCTGTCTGCCGAGAGCGTCATACACCCTCAGCGAGAGAGTCATGGTCTCTGGAGAGTATCAAAGAAAGTACGGTGCCCGGGTTGTAGGGGTTTGGATAGTTAGGCAGTCGGGAATACGCTGATGGCAGCCCACCTTTCCGGAGTCGATCACTGAACCGCCCCGAAGAGACACAGTTGTACGATGGATCTGGATTGCCGGCCGAGTCCACAGATCAGTCCGCACCTTTGGCTCGGTGTGACCACGGACGACGGACCACGGACGAGGACTTCTAGAAACCGTATCATACGAGACAGACAAAACCGAGGGGAAAACCGAGTGCGAAATTCGGAACAAGTTATGAGCCGTTCTTTCTGGATTGCGTCGATTGCGGTGCTTGGACTGAACGGGTGCAACCCTGGACGAACAGGTGGGCCGATCGTCGCCATTGAGGGTCCCATCGAGTACGAGGTGGCGGTCGCCGTTCCTTATTCCGATATCGACGGACGACTTGGCAGCGAGGGTCATATCCGCGTTTTCGACGAGACCGACACGGCGCATCCGATTCCGCATCAGTTGGATGATCTCGACCGGGACGGGATGCCCGATGAAATTTTCACGCTTGTAGGTCCGACCGACCAATCCATTCGCCTTCTAATCGAAGAGTCGGCTACAGCGCCTGAATTTGTAAAGCGGGCGCAAGCCGTGCTCGCTGTTCGGCAGGGTGGACGATTCGAAAACGGACGCTACGTGGGCGGCGGCGACTACGTTCACGTGGACGGTATCGACGTACCGCCTCAGCAGGTACAGGACAGCGACTGGGCTATGTACGAGGGACCGGTCTGGGAATCCGATCTGATCGGCTGGCGATACTATCTCGACGCGCGCAACCGCACCGACATTTTTGGGAAGAAGACGTCAGACCTTGTTCTCGGCGAGTTTCACCCGGACTATCACACGGTCTCTGACTGGGGGGCCGACGTCCTGAAGGTCGGCATGTCGCTCGGCATTGGTTCGCCCGCGATTGAGGCCGACGGCGGCCCGCAAGTCATTGACAACACATCGTCGAAGCGGGTCGATATCGTCGCAAATGGACCCCTGCGCGCAATCATCCGAACGACCTATTCGGGATGGCAGGTGGGTGAAAGGACACTCAACGTCGTATCCGAGCTCGAAAACCGGGCCGGTCAGCGATGGACCGAGCAGCGGCTCACTATGTCGGGAGACACGTCCGGTGTGCATATCCTGACGGGAATCGTGAAGCACGCACCCGCACCGGATCTCAGGCACGGGATCGAAGCAGGCATCTTCTTTGCCTACACTTATGGTGATCAGAGCGAGCAAGGAGACGCCCTCGGAATGGCGGTGCTCGTGCCGCCCGACTACGAGCCTGAGCTTGGAGGCCCCGACCCTCTTACGCATCTGCTACGTTTGACGCCGGTCGGAGGTCAGGTTGCATACCGCTACATGGCTTCCTGGGAAATGGAGCCTGACGCGGCGACTGACGCGATGGCGTTCGAAGCCATGGTGCGCTCTGCGGCGGCCGCTTGGGCCGAGGAGCGCGACCTCAACGTATCGTCATACTGAGCAAGACTACATGACCGATCAATTTCAACTAGACGGGAAGACTGCCCTGGTCACCGGAGCAAGCCGAGGATTGGGGCGCGGAATGGCCTTGGCCCTGGCCGGGGCCGGCGCCGACGTAGTGTGCGCGAGCAGCTCTCCGGGTGGGACCGATGAAACCGTCGTCGACATTCGGCGGCTGGGGCGATCGGCATGGCCGGTTCATGCGGACCTGTCTGACCGGCAGGCCGTCGCAGCCATGGCCGACGCCGCGGAGGCGGCCGCAGGCGACATCCACATCCTCGTGAACAACGCGGGGACGATCCGCCGGCATCCCGCTGAGGACTTCCCCCGCGAAGACTGGGATGTCGTAATCGAAACGAATCTGAATGCCGTATTCGATCTTTGCACACGATTTGGACGTGGGATGATTGAGCGAGGTTCGGGCAAGATCATCAATGTGGCATCCCTGCTCTCCTTTTCCGGGGGGATAACCGTGCCTGCCTATACGGCCAGCAAGCACGCCGTCGCGGGGCTCACGAAGGCCCTCGCGAACGAATGGGCCTCTCGCAACGTACAGATTAATGCGATTGCGCCAGGTTACTTCCGGACGGACAACACGCAGGCCCTCCAGGACAATCCCGATCGATCGGGCGCCATCTCGGCGCGTATCCCCGCCGGAAGGTGGGGCATGCCGGAAGACCTGGCCGGCGCCGTCGTCTTCCTTGCGTCCAATGCAAGCAACTACGTGAATGGACACGTGTTGGTCGTGGACGGGGGGTGGATGGCGAGGTAAGTAATTAAGAATTAGGAATTAGGAATTAGGAATTAGGAATTAAGAATTAGGAATTGGGGCGAGGTGATAGACTGGGGTGGCGACTTCGTCATGCCTGTGAGAAAGTCATCCCCGCGAAGGCGTCATCCCCGCGAAGGCGGGGATCCACGAGCGGAGGTGACCTGGATTCCCGCCCCCGCGGAATGACAAATATCCAAGTACCAAGCACGAAGAACCAAGCACGAGAATATGATAAAGCCAAAACTGATAGGTGATTTCAGAACCAACGGGCACAAGACGCCGAAACAGCGGCGGACTGACGGACGGGCGGTTGTGCCCGGCTCGGAGGAATTGCGGACCGTTGAGCTCTTCGACTCCGTTCCGGAAATGAATGCGCGGTCGGAGATTGTGACCGGCGATAATTCGTCGCTGCTATTCCTCCGATTTGCGCGGATTGTACTCGATGCGTCGAAGAAGAACTATGAGCCCGTTAAGGTCAAGCTCGCAGATGATGAGGAAGCGATCTTTTACCTAAACCGCGGCGCCGTCAATCTGACCGTCGGAGGAGACAACTACAGTCTCGGTCGCGGCGACGTGCTCTACGTCGGCCTTGGAGAAGAGGTAGTCGTCGAGGCCGTCAGCGAGCCCTGCGATATCAGCGAGTTTCGAGCCGCCAAATGTCATACCAAATACCCCGTGCAGCTGGTGCGTCACGCAGACATCGAGGGAACGGAACTCGCTGCCGACGTCGGAACGAAGCGCCCCATGTCGAAACGGACGGTTTTCAAGCTGGTCGATCAAAACGTGCGTGCTTGCCGCCTGCTCTTCGGAGACACGTTCATGGCTCAGCCGGGAGCGGTTGGGAGCTACCCGCCGCACTTTCATGGGACGGACGGGCCCTACGGTCTAGGCGCCGACGCCAAGGAAGAGATTTACCACTTCCGCTGCGCATCGACCATCGATGGGGATACGCCTTACGTACTCCAGAATTGCGCTCGGCCGGGCGAGCCGGTCAATACGTACGTCCACATTTTCGATGAGCAGGCCATCAATGTGACACCGAATTATCACGACACGATCGCCCCGCCGGCGATCGAGTTCATGTTCACTTGGTGCCTGGGAGCCTACACAGAGAACAATCGAGACTGGGCCCGGATTTTCAATAGGCCGGGTTACGAGAACGAGTGGTAGGCACACGTGCGAGGTGCGAGGTGCGAGGTGCGGAGTGCGGAGTGCCAGGTGCCAGGTGCCAATGGTTCAGCCTCGTCATACCCGCGCAGGTCGGAGACCCGACGAAGCTTGACGAAGGCCGGGCGGGAATCCAAGGCTCACAACGATGAACGATGAATGATGAACGCGGAATGGCTGCCGCCGTCGGTCGGGTGATGCCCCGCGCGGATAACCGAATTGCGGCATTCCTCACTTGTCAACCGAACCCTGAGCCAAGAGCCAAGAACCCCTACGACAACGCCGCGGAGATCCCGAACGCAACGAGGAGCAGGACGCCGACGAGCCCCCAGGCGACAAGAAATCCTTTGAGATCGACGCGGTATCGGCGCCACGAAAAGTTCTTGTGCAGCGACAGGAGGTTCGTGAGCAGCAGGCTTTCGCCTCGCCTTGCCGCGACGGTGTCGTCGTGAATAGGCTCGGTTGAGGGAGCGGCTTCTTCCTGGACGACTACATCCGGAAGCTCCGCCTCGTAAACGATTTCTATCCCGGCCGCTTTCAGAAGGTGCTCCTCACCGACGGGTGTTCGAAGGAGCGCGTAGAATTCGTCGAGCAGTCGTTCGTCCTCTGGTTTGGTCAGCAGGCTCACCACGACGATCGTCGCAAAACCGACCGGGAGGTAGAGTGCGGCCTGTGAGGCGAAGTCCCAGCCCAGATTTGTCGTCCATACGGAGAGAATGGCGGTCACGATCAGCGATGACCACGCTCCGTAGCGATTGGCACGCCGCCAGACGACGGCCGTCCAGAAGGCGATGCCCATGAAGGCCATAATTCGCCAGCCTAGTTCCAGGCCGGCAACGACGCTTTCGAGCAGAATGCTGATGCCGACGCCCACGACCACGATGAAGAACGACCCGAACCGTCCAATGGCGAGATAATGCGCTTCCGTCGCATCGCGCCTGAGAAAGCGGCGGTAGAAGTTGCGTGTAAAAAGTGCCGAGCCGTTGACCATGAATGAGCTCGCGCCGGCGACGACCGCCGCCACCACGGCGGCGACAAGGAGACCGACGAGCCCCGACGGGAGCAGCTGTCTTGCGGCCATCCCGAAAGCCAATTCACGTTCGCCGCGATCGGCTTGGGCCAGAATCGGGAAAAGCGACACAATGAAGATTCCGGAAATCGCCCACCCGAGCGTGGCGAAGCGCTTGATGAAGTTTCCGTACGTCCACCCCGTGCGACAGGCAATCTCATCCTTGCCGGCTCCGTTGATGGCCATATGATGCGGCTGCACGGTGATTCCTACCATTCCGTTGATGACCGCCATGATGATGTAAAAGAGCGTCACTTCCTCCGTGCTTACGAGACTGAACCAGTCATGACCGGCGGGCAGTCGCGCCTGCACGCCCTCGAGTCCACCGGCTGCCATGAGGGCGAAAGGGATGAGCAGGAATGATAGGATGAGAATGAAGAGACCCTGGACGGTCTGCGTCCTGACGGCGGCCACGAGGCCGCCGATGGAGGAGTAAACGAGCAGAAACACCGCCATGGCGATCACTGCCGCATTTGTCGATACCGCGCCTCCTGTAATGGCCTCTATGGTCACGCCGGCGCCTTTGAGCATGATTCCGGTTGTCACCGCGAAATAAAGCAGTCCGACACTCGCATACGTCGCTCCCATGCCCATGCCGTAGCGCTTCTCGAAGAAGTCGCCGATCGTGAGGTACCGCAGGCGACGGTATATCGGGGCGAGCAGCCAGTAGAACGGCGTCGAGAACAGGTACAGCCATTGGAACCAAATGCCGGCGAGCCCGACACGCGCGGCGCCTCCGCTAACGGCGACTACCTGGCTCGTCTGCGTACCCGTGCCGAACGCCTGGCCGATCATGAGGAGCTTCCCGAATTTGCGTCCCCCCATGAAATAATCGCCGGTTGATTTGACGCGACGATTGCTGTAGAGACCGATGCCGATGATCGTCAGCAGGTACGCGATGATAACAAACCAGTCGAAACTGCTGAGGCCAAGTATCATGCTCGTCCTTCGGTCGGCCGCGTGTTCGATCCTTTCATGTCGGGAACGAGGAAGGAGGGATCTGCCGGCGACGGCCTGTGCGCATCGGCGACACGTTCGAGCTCGCACCAGTGATCGCGCAAGGCAAATGCTGCCATCTTGGGCTCGCGACTCCTGTTGAAGACGCCCTTCTTGTTCAGCACGACCCGCCTGAAATGCTGCGGCGTACGGAAATCGGCGAAATTCCAGACGTGCTCGCCGGCGCAAAAAGGCTTGGATTCGATGATCCGAGCATAGGTCATCAGGAAAGCCTGCTGGAACTCCTCGGTGAACATCTGTGCCGTTGTGGCATGGTATCCTTCGACAGTATCAGCCCCGAACTCGGTCACGACAATGGGTTTCCCGTAGCGGGCGTAAAGCGCCTCGAGCTCACGGTCGAGCTGCTCCGAAGCCAGGTCGAGTTGAGCAGGATCCGTGTACCAGCCGAAATACCGGTTGATGCCGATGATGTCGCATGCGTCCAGGGCAACGTCCGCCTCTGCGTACCGGCCCATGATGATGGCCATGACCGGACGCGTTTCGTCGATGCCTTTGACGTGCTCGTAAACCTCACGAAAATACCGGCTACTCGCCTCGTTCTGATAGTGGGGCTCCGACCACAGATTCGGCTCGTTCGTCGTGGACCAGGCAATTACCGACGGATGATTGACGTCCCGATCGATTAACTCCGAAAGCGCCCTCTTGTGGTTGTCCAGAAGCGGCTGGAGGTCGCCGAAATCGTCACCTGGAAAGCCGAGACTGACGGCAGGTACCTCGTCGATGACAAGAAATCCAAGGCGATCCGCCAGGCTGATCAGCTCCTCGTCATACGGATAGTGACTGGTCCGAAACGAGTTTGCGCCGATCCACCGCATGAGTTCGAAATCGCGTACGTAGGCGGGACGGAATTGCCCTCGCCCGACAATGGGATAGTCCTCGTGCTTTCCGAAACCGGTCAGAAACAAGGGCTCTCCATTCAGAAGTAACTGACCATCGCTAACGCTGACTTCCCGGACGCCGAAAGACTGCTCGTACGTATCGACTTCTGTAGCGTTTTCGTCCAGCAGCGAAAACCGGGCGGTGTACAGATAGGGATCGGACGGCGACCACGGATGAACCGAAGCAATGCGTGCTTCGAGGGCGAATGTGCCGTTCGTGACGATGTCCTCGTGCTCCGCGACCGTACGACCGGTCCGATCGAGTATGCTGACTCGCAGTTTGCGGCCTCCCGACGCGTGTCCGAACACGGCTACCAGGCCGTCGAGTTGTGAACGAACCCGAACCTGGTCGATGTGGCTCTGACCGGTGAGGACGAGACTGACACGACGGGTCAGTCCGCCATAGGGGAAGAAATCGAAGCGCGTCGGCGGGAAGAGATGCCGCCGCTCGTAGGCCGGGCCACTGTAGAGTGGATCGTTTGGATCGACATCCTGCGGAAGCGTCTCCATGCTCAACCTGGAGTCTACACGAATTGTCAGGCGATTCCGTCCTCCGACGATCCAGGCCTCCGTCAAATCTATTTCGAAAGGCAGATATCCGCCGGTATGCGATCCTGCCTGGCGGCCATTGATCCAGATCGTCGCCTCGTGGTCGGCGGCGCCTACGTACAGGGTGACGCGTCTTCCGGCGCTGTCGGCTTCAATGATTGTCTCGTACCAGGCGGGACCGACGTAGTTCATCAGTCCCCGTTCGGCCAACTGCTCGTTCCAGGCTCCCGGGACGGCAATCGTACACGCTCCCTGATCAAGTGACTTATCGTGCCACCCGGCGTCGACTCCGGCATCGTCGGGATCCGGCAGGAAGCGCCAGAAACCGCTCAGGTCGATGATCGAACGATGTCGATTCTGTTGGGGATGCACCATGGAGCGCGGGCCTGTAGAGATGAGCTATTTGTCGTCGTTCAACCAGCGGTCGAGCTTCTCCATCGACGCCGCGGCGTAAAGCACGGCGCCGAGCCCGCGTGGATCGTTGAGACGTGTGGGTTGATTCTCGTATTCGTCGTCGGAATAAAATATCGGCGTTCCGCGGACGATCCCCTCGACCATGCCGTCGTCCCGGACTTGGCCGGCGACCGCCTTCCAACCTCTTTGCGTGGCCTCGAGGTATTCGTTGCGAGGTAGCCAACCGTTCCTGATGCCTTCGGCGAAGGCCCGTACAAACATGGCGGTGGCCGAAGTCTCGAGGTACGTGTCAGGATTATCGAGCACCTGATGCCAGCGGCCGCCAGGGCTCTGGACCTTGAGAAGGGCCGCCGCGTGGTTCTGAAAGAGTTTGAGCACTTTCTGATAGTCCGGATTCTTCGGATCCAGGTTCAGCAGCAACTCGGTTTTGGCCATCATCGTCCAGCCGTTTGCACGCCCCCACTTGCTCGAAGAGTGCCGGTCGGTCCGTGCAAACCATCCGTGCCAGTACAGTCCCGATTCGGGATCGCTGAGGTGTTGGTGGATGAGTAAGACCTGTCGCACCGCTTCGGCTCGATACTCGGGCCGGCGCAGGAGTCGGGCCGCCCGGATGAGGATTATCGATCCGACGAACATGTCGTCAGCCCAGACCGTCAGTGAATCCGGGTTGAGGCGGGCAAACGTTCCGTCTTGTAGCCTGCGCGCCCTGGCGTACACGTAGTCTGCGATGTGCTTCACCAGTTCAAGGTCGCGACCATCGGCAGACGCTCCCGGCACGCTACGTGCTCTCAGCAGCCGATCCGCAAAAGGCACCGCCTGCATGCCCATGTCGTCGAGCAGCGACGCGCGGAAGTAGTGGCCGAAGGCGCTCTGGATCAGGTGGTAGTCCTTCCGCTCGGCGGCGATGACATCCCGGTGATCGAGAAAGAAGTCGAGGTGCCGGTTAATGTAAACCGTGCAATCGAGGTTATCGAACGTATCGGAAACCGAATAGAGTGCATCCAGAAATGTGCCGGAGAAGTAGCGCCAGTCGGAGTAATCGAGATGTTCGGGATGGTCGCGGATGAGGTGCACCCGAGGAATATCCCACCGGACAGGTTTCCCGTTCAAACCGTCGTAATCGACAGTGAGATTGAGCCATTCCCGATCGGGCCCGGCCTCCGTCTCGATGCCGTGCTCACCCGCGTCGAAAGGCCCGATCACGAGAAAGCGAATGGACTCCGGCGCATTGGCGAGTCCAGGCGCCGAAAGCTCTGCATGCTCAAAGGAAATCTCGCTGCCGGCGTGAACGAGTCCGAGGTCCAGGACAGCGGAATCTCCCGTGGGCTCGAATTTGATGCGCACCCGGTGCGATCCGCGACCAAGTTGCAGGGGGACCGTCGTGTCGGGACGAATGAGGTCGTAGTCGAGGTTCCGCAGCGAACCGTCGCGTGCGGTGGCGTCGAAGAAGACCGGCTCGTCGTCGATTCTGATCTGAAGCGCTCCGGTAGAATGACTTATCCCCAGCGCGAGGTCTGACAGGTCGTTATCTGAGACAGTTGAGTCGATTTCGAGGAGTGTGCCTGCGTAATAGAGACCCTCCTCCGATGAGCCGAACGTGTCGAAGAAGTCGACTACATAGAACCCTTCCTGCTTGCCCCGCTGGAGGATCGGCTTGAAATCAAATCTCGTCTCTGCGACGAGGCGATCCGCCACGCGAACGGCAACGTCTCGGGGAAAGTCGGTGCTTTGCGCGAACGAAGGACACGCCCCGGCCAGGAGTGCCACGAACATCGCGACGACGGACTGCCATCGACGTCCGATCAACGACAAGCGCCACGATGGTCCCCTTCCGGAGGAAGCCGGGGGAGGTCCGCTCCACGCGCCGGTCGTAGTTGCTCCTCGACTCGGATGTGATACCATGGGTCAGTTTACGAGTCGTTTGAAGGAAACGGTCACGGACTCGTGGGGCGGCAGGTTGAGTGTGACGCGCTGTCCCTCCTGGTCGATGTCGATGTCTCGTTGTGTTGTTTGACCTCCAGCTGACGACGAAACGCGATACGTCCCGGCATCGAGCTGCCAGATACGGGCTGTGACGGTGCGAGGCTGCTCGCTAAACGAGTATATCGTGGCGCTGAGCCGGTCTGGACCGCTGTCTGTCACCAGGGCGGTGAAGTTCGGTCCTCCATCCGGCCAGGATACCGCATGATAGGGCGATAGGCCTTCCTGCATACCGTCGCCTGTAAGCATCGCCTGCACCTCGAACTCCGGTGGCCAGTTTGATTCGTCCAGATAGATCCGGTCCGTGTGGATCGCTTCGTACGTGAGAAGGGGTCGATTCACGCGGAGGTTTTGGTTCAGCTTTTCGAGCACGGAAAGGAGGACGGTGGGATCGCCGGTTAGGCGGAAGCGGACATAGGGCGTTCCGAACTGTTTCAGCAGGTCGTCGTAGCGTCGATCACCCGTAAAGATGCGCCATTGCGAGGTGACGCTCCAGAACATGGATTCCCTCATCAGACGGGCCGCGGTCCACGCCCTCGAGCCGGCCGCCGGTTTCTCCGCCGGCATCCCATTCATGGCGAAGTCACGAACGAGATCGAGCGACAGGAACATGGGCTCGAGAAGAGCCGCATCCGAATTGAGCGTGAATGTAAAGAGGAGCTGATCCAGGATCTTGGCGCCGGCGGCGTGCGTCCAGTCGAAGTAATCCCAGTACATGTTTGCCTGGTACCAATTCGGCTCATCCCCATTGATCGCCTCGTCTGGGAAACGCACCGAAGCGGGAACGATGCCTTTCGGCTTGCCCTTATCCGTCCGAAGCGCCGCGGACGCCCATCCTTTCGACCATTCATACAGGGTTTCGATGACGTCCAGATCGCGGGTCTTCCAGGCAAGATATCGTACCGCCTTTGTGGCGCGGGCGTTGTATCCCACGTCGCGGTTCTTCGGCGGATCGGTTTCGATCTTACTCGAGCTGAACCAGGCGGATCGGAAGAAGCGGTGCCCCTTATCCGTGATACCCGACCAGAGATCCCGGAAGTGCCGGTACGAGGGCCGGAGTCGATCCACGTAGACCGGATTGTCCTCGGCCAGCGCCATGAACGGCGCCGTGTCGGAGATGAACTCCGACGAATGCTCCACATCGCTCACTTCATCGGCATATCCGTCGCTGATTTGATCACTTTGCCAGACGCCGTCAGCCAATCGTCGCCAGCCCGACATGGCCAGCGTGTCACCGGAGAGGATCAGGGGCGGCCACCATCTAAGCAGCTCAACGTCGTCGCCCAGCTTGCCGCCGAACTCGCCGTTGTCAGCCTGCTGGACGTTCGTCCACCACGCGGCAATCGCGCGCATGTGACAGAGCGCCTCCTTTTGGGCAAGGGACCATCCCGGCGGCGATGCGGCCGAATCGGCATGCGTTTCGATGCAGCCGTCCGGCGTTTCGACGCGCTGTCCGTTATACATCCGAAGGAGCGGCTGGTCGGGATGTTGCTCCAGCAGCCATGCCAGATCGACCTGCGCATTGGCGCGCTCTTCTCGGCCGCCGCGTTCCTCCGCGAGCCAGTAGAGAAGGCGCCCCCGCGTGAAGAGCGCCCGTTCGCGAAGCGGGTATGTTTCGATGTCGGGGCGGTCGAGGAGTCCGTCGAGCAGCATGACCGTTTGGGTTAGCCGGTCGAAAAGACCAAGCCCTGTATCCTTCTTGGCCCATTCCCATCCGCGCATGGCGAAATAGCGCTCCGCCTTGATCAGGATGTCGAGCTGTTCGATCCAGTATGAGGCGAAAGAATCCTTCGGGTCCAGCGTCACCTGAGCGGCGAGGCGCGCTCGGAGTACCGCGAGGGAATTTGTCGCTGACCATATTGTTTCGAAGACTGTCGTCGTGTCACGATCGGGATCGTACAGGAGGGCATCCCACGTTCCCAATTCCGCGAGATGCCGCACGAGCGTCGTATCGGAAGGGGATGTGGGTTGGGGATCCGGATGAAGCGTCATCGCGAGCAGCCGCACGGAATCCTGTCCGGCCACGAGATGAAGGTGGAGACCTTTGTCGCCTACGTATACCGGCCGGTGAAGAACACGGTAGATTCGTTGAAGCTCGGTGCGTCCCTCTGCCGGTGGATCGAAAGACTGCCAGTCAGGCTCCAGCCCGACACCGTTTACTGCGATCTGGACTGTGGACGAGTCCTCCATTCCAGCGTCGAGGTAGAGCGTCATCCACCATTTTCCACTGGGGATGTCGGCCTGGAAGACCATGTCGCTGCCCAAAACCCCATCCTGCAGCTCTGCCTCTCTCGATCTGGCAAGTTTCGGACGAGCAAATTCGGCGTCCGGACGACGGATCCAGCCAAAGGTTCGGCCCACGGCATAGTCGCTCGTATCTCGGACGGCAATATTCGCACCGCCGGCTGAAAGGGGTCCAAAGTCGAAGCTGAGCCCCGTGGGATTCTGCGCCTGTCCCGTGTGCGCATCGACCCAGAACAGCGTCGCGAAACAGAGAAGTAGGGACGTGATTTTTGGCATAAGTGTTTTTGAGGCGGCAATGCGCGAGTCGTGGTCTCTGACTCCCACTGCCCGGGGCACCAAGAGGAGTGCGACGCACCTCAAAGTGCGACGCACTCCCCCTGTGGCCGTTACCCAGTCCGGTTCCTGGAGCGGTTGCTGCAGGAATACGGGGCTCCTACTTGAGGAGCGTCATGTGGCCCGTAAGTGTGAGTGTTTTCGATGCCGTTCTCGCATCGAGACGATACATGTAGAGGCCCGAAGCCAGATGATCGGCTCTGAGAAGGATCGATCCTTCGCCGGCGGCCATCAGCGTCGGGTCGACGGACATTACCTCGCGGCCCATGACGTCGAATATCCGTAGACCGACTTCGGCGGCGTTATCGAGCTCGAATGCAATCGTCGTCGACGGATTGAACGGATTCGGGTAGTTGCCGATCAGGCGGAATGCCTTCGGAACATCCACTCCCGGCTCGTTCGCCGACGGCGTCATGTCGAACCAGTTCAAGTCACCGAGCGGCTCGCCGAGCGTCGACGAGACGTAGGCCATGGTCGCATCCGAATACGAAAAGTCGAACGGACTGAGGTTCACTTCCGGATCCGTCCGGTCACCGGTAAGCCCGTCGTCGAGCGCCGGCGGATCGGCATCCCCGGCGTAGTACGACGCAACAATACCCGACGGCTCTGCCGGGCCGTTCGTGAAGCTGATTTCTTCCTCGAAATTGGAGTCTCCCGTGCCGTTTGCCTCGATGAAGTTCATCGCCGTCTCGTTGAAGCGCGGTACGAGCACGACCGAGTCCGGCTGGGCATCAACGACGGCCGGATCGAGATAGAAGACGTTGTTTGCAATGTTCACCATCTGCGGTCCATCAGAGACTGAGTCGACGCTGACCAGGATGAAATCCAGGTTCGAGGGAGAGGCACCGTAGAATCCTCCGTTGACCACCACGTTGTTTACGAAGGTGGCATACGACGTCTGGCCGAACGACACGACCTGCTGCCCGTGATTCACGAACGTGTTGTGCCGGAAGTACACGAAGTTGTTCGGACCGCCGTCGTCGCGGAGCGCCCGAGCCGTAATATTGTAAAACGTCGAGTTCGTGACCATGAGGGTGTCGATTCCGTTTCCGCGGTCGTCGACGACGCGCCCATTGTTCGGATCACCGGTAACGCCGATGTTGCTGACGATCGAGTTGTTGATGAAGATGCGCACGCCGTCGCCATCGAGACGAATAGCCGATTGCCCGGCGCGATCAAGCTGCACGTTTTCGAGCGTGATGCGAACTGAGTCGGAACTTACTCGAAGAATTCGGTCATTCAATCCTTTCTCTTCATCTTCGTTGGTGACGTACACGCCGTTGAGGTAAAGATCATCGCGAAGGCGGAACGCCCTGGATGACCCGCCACCTTCCTGGATGGCAGGAATCAGTCGCGGTCGCTCCGTGGCGCCCGGCTCGGCCATGATCGTGAGCGGAAACCTGTTTTCGATCGAACCATCAAGCAGGTATATCCCCCCGCTCTCAAGTTGATAGATCGTGTTCTCATCGACGCGCTCACCCGTGTCGGTGGTGTCGCCATCGATCGCAAGGTTAAGTGTGCCGAAGCCCTGATCGACGACGCAGATCCGCTGGCCGCCGTCTTCTGAGCAGGTGGCTTGTCCCAGAACGGATGTCCACGACCCCAGGAGCAAGACGCTCGCAAACAACGCGAGCAGGCTTCGCCCAAATGTGGCGGTGGAAGGGACCGGTAGGTAACGGTAATTCATAGGTCTTTATGTTTGTGAATGTGGAGCATGAATTGATCCGGCGGCCGACGTCAGAACTTGTACTTCACGCCAAGATCCATCGACCAACCAAAAATCTGTTCGTTCGTTGGCAAAGTCTCAATCCCGAGGAAGGCTCTCTCGGGATTGTTGGTCAGGTTATTGACAGTGAGAATCACGTCCAGTCCGGACGCGACCTCTTGAGAGACCGACAGGTCCCATCTCCTTGAGTCGTCTGTGTAACCGTCGAGCTCAGGTCTGCTTCCGACGAAGACCAGCGCCTGATCTTGATATTGAAAGGAAATCCTTCCTGAAAAGCCACCCTTTTCATATCCGATTGATGCGTTGGCTACGTGACGCGCCTGGCCCGGGATAGTCCCCGCTCTGACCGTGTCTATGATGGTCGCCCGGAAAGGTGGGTCCGGACTCCGCGGCCCGATCTTAAATGCGGGGAAGAACGTCTCCGAGTCGCTGTACGAGTAATTGACGTTCAATACGATAGCATTGAACGGCCTGGGAAGCATCAGGAAATTCGTTTGTAAGTCGACCTCTATGCCCTTGACGGTCGATCGCTGACCGTTGTCCGGTTTCGTGATGGTGTAGCCTTCGAATTGTCCTTCCGTGACACGCGACTGGCGGATGTAGTCGATGTCGTCGAGCGTCTTGTAGAATACCCCAACTGTGAACAAGCCCAGCCTGCTGTACAACGATCCATAAAGGTCATAATTCCAAGCCTTTGTATGCTTTAGCTTTGGATTTCCTTCCATGACGGTCAACTCGGAGGGTGAGATCCGAAGGAATGGCACGAGATTGAAATAGTCGGGGCGCGACAATGATTTGGTTACGGCGGCACGCACATCGAGACGTGACGAGATCTTGTACCGTGCGTGGATCATGGGCAGGAACTCGTCATAGTTGTTCCCTCCCGTTGTGTCACTGATCGATCCTGTCCGGCCAAGATCCTGTCGCAGGCTGCCGATAAATGCGTCGTAACTCGTCGACGTGTGCTCGACGCGGAATCCGGGAAGCAGCATGAACCGGTTCTTGACATCGAACTGGGTCATGAGGTACGCGGCCGACACGGTTTCCCCGGCATCGTAATTGTCCAACAGTGCGAACCGATTGACGCCATACCGGCTCTTATAGGTATCCCAGAAGTTTCGGAGGAGGCCACTGTCGAGTCCCGGACCGAAGTCATAGACTCCACCCAGAAATTCGCCTGCATCGAACGACGGATCGACGAAGTTCTCGAACTTGATGTGGCCTTCGTCATCCAGCGTGTACAGACCTGGATTTTCATCGCCGATCTGGTCGACTACGCCGAACGGCGTCTGCAGTTCGTTTCGATTGCGGTCACGGTTCTTGTCGCGATACTTGCCTCCCACTTTCAGCAGGCCGCGAATCGATCCGCCGACGCCAAACTGATACGAAAGATCGAGCTGCCCGGTCGTGTTCTGATCATCTACCTTTTCGGTTGCCTGGTTTGCAAACTGGAACCAGGTGTTGTCGAGATTCAACTTGGCGCCTTCGGGGATCAACTCCGGACCCTGGTCGTCGATCAGATCGTTGTTGAAGGCGGCAAGCTCCTGAAATCGCGCAGTGTGCGAGAACGGAACGTTCCGATTTGTCTTCGAAAGAGATGTCCGCCACTCTACATCGAGGGGCCCGAGGTGGTGCCAGCCGCTCAGCGAGTTTGTAAGCAGGGTGATATCGATGTTTTGATCGCGCAGCTCATACTCGGTTCTCCCGTCGCCGACGCGATAGCGTTTCCGACGACGCACTTCGTCCCGGTTCGTACGCCCCCAGAAAGTGTTCAGCATGAGACCGCCATTCGTGAGCTGATAGTCCATTGTGGCACTCGCACTGTATCGATCGCGTGTCTCGAGTCGGTCTACGAGATTGAGCTTGGCGACGTTAAGCAGGGCATGGTCCTCTCCTTCACGTGGACCGCGGATAAATTCGTACTCGGCGTCGATGACGTCCGAGCTTCGGTCAGCCTGCTGGGCGCTGCCGGTTAGCAGTACGCCCAAACGCTTGTTGAAGAACCGATCGCTCATGCTGGCGGCGCCCTTGAACTGGCCGTATTTCTTTTCGTGATCGCTGTAGCCGGTTTGCGCGAGAATGGAGCCCTTTTTACCGTCAGGAGCTTTTCGTATCACGAAGTTGACACTGCCGCCGATCGCGTCGGCGTCCTTGTCTGGCGTCAATGCCTTAAAGACCTCGATGCCGGCAAGGACGTCTGAAGAGATCATGCTCAGATCCACAGAGCGATCCTCGCTGTCAGTCGAAGGAACGCGCTCGCCGTTTACAGTGATTGCGCTGAATTTCGGCGAGAGGCCACGGATTACAACCTTCGTTCCTTCTCCGGCGTTGCGCTGGATCGCGATGCCCGGCAGGCGCCCAACCGCCTCGGCGGCGTTCTGGTCGGGCAATTCCTGGATGCGCTCAGGCGCTACAACATTGACGATTGTATTCGACGACAGCTGGCTATTGATGGCCTGGGCCTGGCCGACGAGCTGTGCGGTCACGACGACTTCCTGCCCGCGAACGACTTCCAACTCGAGTGCGATGTTGACGTCCAGGCGCCCTCCGGCGGGTACGTCAACCGTCACTTCCTTCGTATTGTAGCCGACGTACGAGATGATCAGTGTGGCAGGCCCGGCAGGAATTCTCGCCAGGCGAAATCGTCCCTGCAGGTCGGCGGCCGCACCCTGAAGCGTCTGTCCGACGCGAACCGTCGCTCCCGGCAGGGTGCCCTTCGTTTGCGCATCGACGATCTGGCCTACCACGGTTCCAGTCTGGGCCGCCGCGGTCGACGTCAGATATCCCACCATGAGCAAGACGAGGACCAGGGCCGCCGCCGCGCGATGGGTGACCGTGGGGGAGCGAGGTGATCTCTTGCCCTGCTTCAGGCGACATTCCGAGCTTCTTCCACATCTTGGTGGCGTCACGGCAGGTAGGCTGACTCGGGACTGGTAAGACATGAAGGCTTAAACGTTTAAGTGCCGTCGCGACAGAGTGGATTGTGTCGTGAGCGCTTTAGACAAAGCTACTTGACCCGAAAGTCCTTTGTCAAGATTCTGTTTCATTCCTGTTTCAGCGACGTTTCCCTTTGCGTTTGGCGCGTCGGGACTCGAGCCGACGAGCGGCGGATGACGAGCTTTGTTTTGAACAGCCGACGTACGGGTCGGAAAGTCTCAGTACCCACAACCATCTCCAGGAGATGGAGCGCAGCGGCCTCTCCGATCTCGGCCCTCGGTACCGCGAGCGTCGTAAGCGGTGTGGAGGCGAAACTGGCTGCCGGGATATCGTCGAATCCGACGATGGCCAACTGATCGGGAATTCGCAAGCCACGATCCTTGGCCGTTTCCATGGCGCCCAGGGCCATCAGATCGTTATCGACGAAGACCGCATCCGGGGGATCACTCGAGTCGAGGAGGCGCCGCATAGCTTGCCGCCCTCCGTCATAGCGGTAGTTGCCTGGAACGATCACGTCGGGATCCACCTCGCGCCCTCGATCCAGGAGTGCCCTCGAAAAGCCCTCGATCGTCTCGCCCCGGCTGAAGGTGGTGCTGCCGGCGCCCTCTGACGGTCCGGCGATCATGGCGAGTCGATGAAAACCCTGATCGATCAGGTGCGTCGTGGCTTCGTAGGCTCCATGCCGCGCATCAACCAGCAGACGGCTGACCTCTGGGAGGTCGTAGTCGCGTTCGATGGCGATTACGGGGGCCGAGCCACTCGACTTGACGTGATCGGCCAGCAGCTCAAACTTGACGGTGTCACCGATGAGAACGATTCCGTCCACCTGCTTTTCGAGAAGCATGAGGAAGTTTTTCTCACCCAACTCGAACTGGTGATCCGAGTCGCAAAGGACCAGGTTCCGATCGTGGCGGTTGAGCGTGAGGCCGAGGCTCCTGACGATCTCAGTAAAGAACGGATTCGTGATGTCGGAGGCGATGACGCCGACGGTGTAGCTCTGATTGGTTTTCAGCCCGCGGGCAAGCCGATTAGGCCGGTAGCCGAGCCGTTTCACGGCATCCTCGACGCGCAGCCTCGTTGTTTCAGGTACCCAACTCGCCCCATTTACGACCGCGGAAACGGTTGCAATCGATACGCCCGCTTCCGCAGCGACACTCTTTACCGTCGGCTTCCGACCTTTTGGAGCATTCATACAATCCTTACATTCTCTGCGCAAAGATAGCTTAAACGTTTCAGTCGATCATAGCGCCCACTGAAGCTCCCCTCTAATTAGCGTAGAACTGAACCCGGAATCCGGTGAAGAAAATACTTGCTGTGCTGGCTGTGATTGGTCCAGGACTCTTCCTGGTCGGGTACAACATTGGCACCGGCAGTATCACGACGATGGCCTCGGCCGGAGCCGATTACGGGATGACGCTCGTCTGGCCGCTACTGATCTCGTGCATATTCACGTTTGTGCTGCTGATCGCGTTCGGGCGATACACCGCCATTACGGGAGAGACGGCGCTGTTCAGTTTCAAACGGCATTTCGGCGTCGTCCCCGCGCTTTTCGTGCTCGTCTCGCTTCTCGTGAGTGAGTTTGTCTCGAGCATCGGCGTGCTGGCTGTCGTGTGCGAATCGGTCCAGGAATGGTCGCGTCCCCTCACATCGTCTGGCGAAGGCTTTAATACGATCGTGCTCGCGGCAGTTTTCATAGCCATTCTGTATGCGCTCATACTGAACGGCCGCTACTCATTCTTCGAGAAGATTCTGGCGGTTTTCGTCGGACTTATGGGCCTCAGCTTCCTGGCGACGATGTTCATGGTGATCCCGGATGTGTCTGAGGTCATTGCGGGGATGGTGCCGAGCATTCCCAAGCAGGCCAACACGGCGCTGCTCATTGCCGGGATGGTTGGGACGACGATGGGAGGCGTCCTCTACGTCGTTCGGTCGATTCTTGTCAAGGAGAAAGGGTGGGGAAGAGACGACCTGCGCCGCGAGCGAAACGACGCGTTCGTGTCGGTTGCCGTCATGTTTCTTCTGAGCATCGCCATCATGGCGTCGGCTGCCGGAACGCTCCATCCGCGCGGCCTGCACATAGAAAGCGCCATCGACATGGTGCGTCTCCTCGAACCGCTGGCGGGACGATTTGCCATTTCCGTATTCGTCGCGGGCATCGTGGCCGCGGGCCTTTCGTCGCTGTTTCCCATCATCCTGCTTGGTCCATGGCTGCTGGCGGATTACAACGGTACGGAGCGAGACCTCAAGAGCACACCGTCTCGGATCTTCATGCTGGGCGTCGTTTTGCTCGGCCTCATTGTCCCCATTTTTGGCGGGCGGCCCGTTCTCGTGATGATTGTGTCGCAGGCCCTCCTGACGGTCGCGACGCCTCTCATCATTCTGCTCATGCTGATTCTCCAGAACCGGGAATCGGCGCTGGGCGACGACAGGGCGAGCACGCTCATGAACGTTGCCATGGTCGTCATCTTCCTGTTTTCGCTCGTCATGGCCGGATTCGGTCTGGTGGGAGTCTTTGATCTTGTGACCGGATGACCTTATCGCCACCAAAGCCTATCGATCTCATCGATTCGCGTATCGTTTGCTGCTACCTGTATCCGATATCGCGCTATGGGTATCCGCCCCCGGCTTCCGACACGGTGCGGTACCTCGAGGAGATGAAAGCCCTCGGCTTCCAGAGTGTGGAACTTGAAGGCATCCGGGAGGAGCACCTCATGGACGTTCTGCGCAACGAGAAGGCGATCGTCGACGGCCTCCGGGAGATGGAGATGAACATCCCCTATTTCTGTGTGGTTCTGCCCGGTCTGTCTTCGCCCGACGCCGTGGAAAGGGAGCGTAACCTTCGCCTGGTGGAGGAAGGATGTGAGTTGGCGGTACGCCTCGGAGCGAAGGGCGTGCTCGATAACGGTCCCGTGCCGCCGTATGTCTTCGACACGGACGTGCCCGTCGCGCGACACTTCGACGAGGACGTACTCGGATCGGGCCGCATCCCAGGCGAACTAAGATGGTCTGTGTATTGGGAGGATCTCGTGGCGACGTTTCGGGAAGTCTGCGACGTCGCTGCGCAACACGGACTGACGTATCAGATCCATCCGTGCACGGGCGTTCTCACCGCCACGAGCGACGGATTTCTCCGCTTTCACGATGCCGTCGGCCGCGATAACCTCCGATTCAACTTCGATACGGCGAACCTATTTCTTCATCGCGAGAATCTGACGGTTGCGCTGCTCAAATTGGCGGGCCTCATCGACTATGTTCATGTCTCCGACAACGACGGCGTGCGTGCAGGTCATCTCGTACCGGGAGACGGCGCGATCCGTTGGGACGCTTTCTTCGAGACATTGGATCGAATCGGGTTCGATGGCCATATTGGTCTCGACATAGGCGGCGCTGAGACCGACCTTGGTGATCTTGATTCGTCGTATCGTAGAGCGGCGGACTGGCTTTCGGAGCGATGGATTAAATCGAAACTTGCCGAATGAGAAGCCTCGCACTTCTGGTACTCCTGATCCCTGCGTTCGGCCTGCGGGTAGGGGACGGCCCGATTCCGGTCGTTCCGCTTCCACGAGAGGTCGAGCGGACCCGTGCGGAGTTTCACCTTGATCCGTTGCAAACGGTCATCGAGTCCGTCGGAGCGACCTCGTCTGAGCGGCAGCAAACTGTTTCGAGTCTGCAGGACGTCGTGGGCGAGGTGTTCGGGAAGCAGCTGGGCGAAGGTTCGGACGGAGCACTGAAGATTCGGATCGGACTTCCGGACCAGGACGCAGGTTTTCGCAAGGCGGCCGAGTCCGCCGGCATCTGGCCGGACGATCGGATCGGCCCGGAGGGTTACACGCTCTCGATCGGGCGAAAGGAGATCCTCGTCGCCGCAGGTATGGAAACTGGACTGTTTTACGGCGTTCAGACGCTCCGACAGCTTATCCGAGCCGCCGGGAAGAGCGGCGTACTTCCCGGCCTTCGCGTTGTCGACTGGCCGGATCTAGCCTTTCGGGGGATGCTGGATGACATCAGCCGCGGGCCTGTCCCAACGATGGAGTTCATGAAAGCGCAGGTTCGGCGGCTTGCGGAAATGAAGATGAACCGGCTGATGTACTACGTCGAGCACGTCGTGCGGACGAAGAGCCACCCCGAGTTTGCCCCCCCGGACGGCAGTCTCAGCATTGAGGACTGGAAAGAGCTGACGGACTATGCCGAGAAGTACCACGTCACGCTCCTTGGTAATTTCCAGTCATTCGGTCACTTCGAGAAGATTCTGGCTCATCCGAAATACAGTCATCTGGGTGAATCCGGCCGGCTCCTTTCGCCCGTCCTGCCGGAAAGCATCGCACTGTTGCGCGACATTTTCGGTGAAATGGTGCCCGCGTTCGGTGGAAACATATTCAGCGTCAACAGCGACGAGACCTTCGATCTCGGACGCGGCGCCTCGAAACAGCGCGTTGACAGTCTGGGTCTAGGGGTCGTCTACGCCGAGCACATCCTGAACATGCACGCGATTCTCGACAGCCTTGGCGTGCGCACTCTCATGTGGGGAGACGTAGCGCTCGACCATCGCGAGATCCTCGATATGCTTCCGAAAGACATTATGGTCGGGACGTGGGACTACACGCCGCGGGACTCTTATCGCTTCCTCATCGATCCTTTTAGAGAGGCCGGCTTTGACTTTATTGTCTGTCCGGGCGTCTTGAATTCTGGTCGCGTGATGCCCGATTTCCGGCAGTCGAAAGGCAACATTGGCCAGTTTGCCATCGACGCGACAGAGACGGGGGCGGTCGGGATGCTGACCACGGTCTGGGACGACGGTGGGAGCGCGCTCTTTTCGCGCGACTGGTACGGCGTCGCCTATGCCGGCGATCGCAGCTGGCATTCGCATCAGACCGGCGAGAAATTCGACCGGCGCTTCAGCATGGGCCTGTACGGCGATCCGAGTCAGGGGCTTCCACGCGCCATCAACCTGCTGGATCAGATGGCCGATCTCGAGCCGACGGATGGGATGAACGAGAAGATCGTCTGGGAGAAGGTCGTGCCCGATGTCGGCGAGCACCTGAGCCTGAGTCTTGCCGATTGGGACCAGGTCATTGCCTTCAGTGACTCGGCGCTCGAAGTACTGAATGACGCCCGCCCGATTGCCTGGTCCGGTGACTTGGATTACTACCGGTTCACGTCGCGGCTTTACAAACATATGGCCGGTGTTCGGGAAGGAATGCTCGGCGCCGCCGAAGCGTACCGGAATGGGGCTTTGGAACAGAGGAACGACCGGGTATCGGCGAGATCCCATCTTGTCGAAGCAGGATCCATGATCGATCGTCTGCGCCAGTCGACGCTGGCGATTGAATCCTCCTTTCGTGCGCTCTGGCTCCGCGAGAATCGAACCTATTCCCTCGACAACATCCTCACGAGATTCGACGGACAACGGCGCGACCTGGAGGACGTGGCCCGAAGGCTCATGAGTGCCCTGCGAGATTTCGACATGGGCCAGTCGATTCCGCCGCCGACTGACGTCCGGCTGGACGTTCGTGAGACGGCGGGTCGATATTTCCGCGAATGGCTCGTCGCCGGACCGCTCCCAAATCCAAACGGGGCTTATGGATCTGCGATCGACTATCTGGAGTCGGTTGGTGGGGAGTTGGGTATCCGACCCGGCGTCGCGGACCAGTGGGTTTACAACGGCAAGATGTATCGCTGGAGGCGCCTTGCCTCTCCGAAGCTCGACGAGGTTGACCTGAGGTCGTTCTATCCTGACGACGACCGTTACGTGGCGCTTTATGCCTTTGCGACCGTTCAGAGCCCGCGAAAGATGCGGGTCCGCGCCACGATCGGAAGCAACGACAGCATGCGCATCATTCTGAACGGGAAAGAGGTCTTCGTGAACTCGGTGAAGCGCAATCTGACGGCCGATGAAGACGAGGCGTGGCTTGATCTCGAGGAGGGACGCAACGACCTGTTGCTCAAGATCAGCCAGGGGACGGGTGGCTGGGGCTTTACGTTCAGGTTGCCCGATGTGACCGTGAGGAGCAGGAAGAACAGATATCGGATAGTGGAATGAATCCGAAGTCCGGGGTCCGGGGTCCGAGGTCCGTAGTCCGAAACTTGGCCCGAGAAGCGAGTCAGCAGCCGCCAGATGGAGCAGTCCGGCTTCGAGCGACGAGGGGTCCATGGTCAATGCTGTCGTCAGCCAAGCTTCGTTGCGCCCGAGCAGGCCACGCACCACGCACCACGCACCTCGAACCTGGAACCTCGAACGCCGAACATCGAACGACTAGACGCCTTGCGGTTGTCATCGTATGCGGGCTCCTTTTGGCCGGCTGCACTGCGCGTGGGAACGTAACGGTTCTCAAACTCGGTCACGGGCTGGATCCTTCGCATCCCGTCCACAAGGCGATGGAGTTCATGGCGGAGCGCGTGGAGGAGAAGTCGGGCGGCAAGATGCGAATCGAGATCTATCCGAGCCAGCAACTCGGTTCGGAGCGGCAGCTTCTGGAACTCCTGCAACTGGGAGCGCTCGGCATGACGAAGGTCTCCGCAGCGGTCCTCGAAGGCTTTGTTCCAGCTTACAAGGTGCTGAGCCTGCCCTACATTTTTCGCGACGACCAACACCGGTATCGCGTGCTGGAAGGGGACATCGGCAAGCAGATTCTTCTGAAGGGTGAGCGATACTGGCTCCGCGGATTAGCGTACTACGATGCCGGCAGCCGGAGCTTCTACACGAAGGATAGGCCGATCCGGAAGCCCGACGATCTGGACGGAATGAAGATTCGGACGATGGAAAGTGCAACGCAGATCGAGCTTGTCAACGATCTCGGCGGTTCGGCGACGCCGATCTCTTTCGGTGAGCTCTATACCGCTCTTCAAATGGGCGTTGTCGACGGAGCCGAGAACAACCCGCCGTCATTCCTGACCTCGCGCCACTACGAGGTTTGCAAGTATTATTCGCTCGATGAACATTCATCGATACCCGACGTGCTCCTGATCAGCACAATCGTCTGGGATGCCCTGACACCACAGGAACAGACGTGGCTGCAGGAGGCTGCCTCCGAGTCGGCAGATTACGAAAAGCGTCTCTGGGCGGAGGCGAGTGATGAGGCGCTCAAGGAGGTGCAGGCGGCGGGTGTCGAAATCATTCACCCGGACAAGAGCCTGTTCGCCGACAAAGTGAGCGAAATGTATGAGGGGTACCGATCGGACTCGCTCATGTGGGATCTTATCGAACGTATCCGAGCGCTGAAATAAGAATGGAAAATCTGCGCAAGATTGTAGATCGCGTCCTCGAGCGCATCGTCGTAGTCGCTATGGGGGCTCTCGTCCTGGATGTGCTCTGGCAGGTATTCACTCGCTTCGTGCTGTCGGATCCCAGCTCCTTTACGGAGGAGCTCGCGCGGTATCTGCTTATCTGGGTCGGACTCCTCGGAGCGGCCTATGCTGCCGGACGAAACATGCATCTGGCCCTCGATCTCCTGCAGGCAAAACTCAGCGGGCAGAAAGCCCGCGTGATGCAAATTGTAATCGAGTTTATCGTCCTCGCTTTTGCGGTCGCGGTCCTTCTCGTGGGCGGATCACGACTCGTATACGTGATGCTTAGGCTCGGGCAGACGTCGCCGGCTCTAGGTATCGCTCTTGGATACGTCTATGCGGTCGTTCCCATAAGCGGCCTCGTCATCGCATTCTATTCCCTCGACAAGATCATGTCGTTGCTGAAATCCGGTACGGTGGATGAATCGAGGCCGACAGCAGGGGAGGCGGAAGCGTAGTCATGGAGTGGCTCGACGTCGTCGTACTGGGACTGACCTTCGTGATCCTCCTGGGCATTGGGGTTCCAATCTCATTCTGTATTGGGATCGCAACGGTTGCGACCATGCTGCTCTCCATGCAGGGGATTCCCGCTTTGACGACAGATGCGCACCGTATTGCGACGGGGCTCGACAGCTTCGCTTTGCTTGCCATTCCGTTCTTCATTCTGGCCGGCCAGATCATGAACAAGGGCGGGATCGCCCGTCGTCTAATTGACTTTGCAAAGGCGCTTCTCGGCTCGCTGCCGGGAGGACTGGCCCATGTGAACATTATGGCTGCAATGCTCTTCGGGGCGATATCGGGTTCGGCCGCGGCGGCGGCGTCGGCGGTCGGGAGTGTCATGACGCCGGAAATGGAGAAGGCGGGATACGACAGGAGCTTCGGCGCAGCCGTCAACATCACCTCGGCCACGACGGGACTCCTCATTCCTCCCAGCAACATCCTTATTGTCTATTCTCTTGCCAGTGGAGGCGTGTCGATTGCGGCGCTTTTTCTCGCCGGGTATCTCCCGGGCATCCTTGTTGGACTCAGTCTGATGACTGTTGCGGCCGTAATCTCCATCAGGAAGAAGTATCCCCGCGGAGTGCGCACGCCGATTCGGGCCCTTGCAGGCAAATTCGTCGATGCCGTTCCGAGTCTCTTCCTCCTCGTGGTGGTCATGGGAGGAATCGTGGCCGGATACTTCACAGCGACCGAAGCGGCCGCCATTGCGGTGCTCTACTCACTGATTCTCGCATTTGCCTACCGGGAAATGAAGGTGAGAGACCTGTCGAAGGTCCTGCTCGACTCCGCCTGCACGACCGCCGTCGTCATGCTGCTGATCGGCACGTCGGTCGGGATGTCGTGGATCATGGCGTATGTGAACCTTCCGCAGAACGTCACCGCGGCGTTGATCGCCTTGAGCGACAATCCGATTGTCATCCTGCTCATTATAAACGTCATCCTGCTGGCAGTCGGGACGTTCATGGACATGACCCCCGCGGTTTTGATTTTCACTCCGATTTTCCTGCCGATTGCAATCAACATGGGCATCGATCCGACCCACTTCGGTATCATCATGGTGCTGAACTTGTGCGTCGGACTGTGCACGCCTCCTGTCGGCAGCATTCTCTTCATCGGTGTCGGGGTGGCTGACACGACCATATCGAAGGTCATCCGGCCTCTCCTGCCGTTATTCCTCGCGATGGTTGTGGCCCTCTTCATCGTCAGCTACGTGCCGTGGTTGAGTTTGTGGCTGCCGCGGCTGTTCGGCTACTAGAGAATTCCGAATTCAGAATTGTTCGCTCCCCCTCTTGAGGGGGGAGGTAGCGATGGGTAGCAGTTCCCATAGAGGTTCCTCCGCGCCTGCGGCGCGTTCGGAATGACAAGCTGCCACCTTAAGAGCGCGCGGGTACGTCGGCTTTGGCTGCATCCGTCACCCGCGCGACCACGGGAGAGACGCCACGATCCGGTCCCCCTTTTATGTAAATGGTCAATAGGCATTTTGATGTTTTTATACTTCACCGGCCATCCTTTTATCAGCGGACAGCCTTCGCGAGGCGCCGCATATCCTTGATCAGATCGGTGTTGGCGGCTGCAGCCTTTGGAATAGCGGACATGATGCCGCAGGGGGACTGGAGCAGACTCCGCCGAATCAATGCCGATGAGGAGTAAGTTCAGGGGATTTTTAGTTCAGTGGTTGGTTCTTACGCAGCACGTAGTAGACTCGGGCGAGCTGTTTTTTGGCAATGCGAGTGATCGCCCGGCTTTTTGTCATGCGTTTACTCAGACGCAGGAAGGTTGCACACTGGTCGGGATCTCTTCGCGCTGCGACCCACGCGCTCTCGATCAACACATGACGCAAGCGGGCATTTCGGCGGGGTGTGAGCGATCCGTCGGGTTCGTGTTCACCGGTGCTTTGCTTCGATGGGATCAGACCCGCAAAGCTGGCCAGGGAGTCCAAGCTCGAAAAGCGCTCGATATGGACCAGTTCTGTCAGAATGATCATCGCCGTCAGCAAGCCTATACCTGTGATCGAACGCAGGTAGGTGACCCGATCCCGATAACGATCGGTGCTGCTCAAGCGCCGGATCGCTCGCATCGTCTCGTTGACTTGTGCATTGAGGGAGCACAGTTCGTCGAGGTGGATCTTGAGGGCGAGGCGGCCGCTTTCGCTGGTCAGTCCTTCTTCTTTGCCGGTAGCGATCTCTTCGATCCAGTTCAGTAGTTGATTGGACCAGGATCGACTCGATGTCGGCAGGTGGATCCCGAAGAAGCGGAGCATGGCCTTGATGTGATTCTTGACCCGGGTTCGTTTGCGCACCAGCTGAGCGCGCGTGCGTACCAGCGTCCGATCTTCGAGCTCCCCTGTGCTCGGCACATAGATCGGTATCAAATCCGATGTCCGTAGCCGCTTGGCCAGCTTGCGCGAATCGATCCGGTTGCTCTTGTTGACGCGTTCCTTATCACTGGTGGGAATGTCGGCTGCATTAACGACCATCACCTCGAGGCCCAGTCGCGTGAGCTCCTGATGGATCCAGAAGCCGCAGTAGCCGGCCTCGTAGGCGCAGTGGTAGTTCCCTCCTGGAAAGTTCTTCCTGAGATGACGCACCAATTGCTCAGGTTTAGGGTCTTGAGTGAACGTCTTAAACAAGCCGGCTACGGTTGCGATACTCACGTTCCAACTCTTCACGTGCACGTCGATTCCTACAAAAATGTCTTGGCCTCGGAAGGAAGCCACAGTAGATTGTTGCATGGCGGTTGACCTCGTCCTGGTTCTGCTCTGTTACCGAGTTGAGTATAACTCTTGCAGCCCACGACGGGGCGGCCGCCCTTTAGCAGCAGTTCCCATAGAGGTTCCTCCGCGCCTGCGGCGCGTTCGGAATGACAAGCTGCCACCTTAAGAGCGCGCGGGTACGTCGGCTTTGGCTGCATCCGTCACCCGCGCGACCACGGGAGAGACGCCACGATCCGGTCCCCCTTTTATGTAAATGGTCAATAGGCATTTTGATGTTTTTATACTTCACCGGCCATCCTTTTATCAGCGGACAGCCTTCGCGAGGCGCCGCATATCCTTGATCAGATCGGTGTTGGCGGCTGCAGCCTTTGGAATAGCGGACATGATGCCGCAGGGGGACTGGAGCAGACTCCGCCGAATCAATGCCGATGAGGAGTAAGTTCAGGGGATTTTTAGTTCAGTGGTTGGTTCTTACGCAGCACGTAGTAGACTCGGGCGAGCTGTTTTTTGGCAATGCGAGTGATCGCCCGGCTTTTTGTCATGCGTTTACTCAGACGCAGGAAGGTTGCACACTGGTCGGGATCTCTTCGCGCTGCGACCCACGCGCTCTCGATCAACACATGACGCAAGCGGGCATTTCGGCGGGGTGTGAGCGATCCGTCGGGTTCGTGTTCACCGGTGCTTTGCTTCGATGGGATCAGACCCGCAAAGCTGGCCAGGGAGTCCAAGCTCGAAAAGCGCTCGATATGGACCAGTTCTGTCAGAATGATCATCGCCGTCAGCAAGCCAATACCTGTGATCGAACGAGGTAGGTGACCCGATCCCGATAACGATCGGTGCTGCTCAAGCGCCGGATCGCTCGCATCGTCTCGTTGACTTGTGCATTGAGGGAGCACAGTTCGTCGAGGTGGATCTTGAGGGCGAGGCGGCCGCTTTCGCTGGTCAGTCCTTCTTCTTTGCCGGTAGCGATCTCTTCGATCCAGTTCAGTAGTTGATTGGACCAGGATCGACTCGATGTCGGCAGGTGGATCCCGAAGAAGCGGAGCATGGCCTTGATGTGATTCTTGACCCGGGTTCGTTTGCGCACCAGCTGAGCGCGCGTGCGTACCAGCGTCCGATCTTCGAGCTCCCCTGTGCTCGGCACATAGATCGGTATCAAATCCGATGTCCGTAGCCGCTTGGCCAGCTTGCGCGAATCGATCCGGTTGCTCTTGTTGACGCGTTCCTTATCACTGGTGGGAATGTCGGCTGCATTAACGACCATCACCTCGAGGCCCAGTCGCGTGAGCTCCTGATGGATCCAGAAGCCGCAGTAGCCGGCCTCGTAGGCGCAGTGGTAGTTCCCTCCTGGAAAGTTCTTCCTGAGATGACGCACCAATTGCTCAGGTTTAGGGTCTTGAGTGAACGTCCTAAACAAGCCGGCTACGGTTGCGATACTCACGTTCCAACTCTTCACGTGCACGTCGATTCCTACAAAAATGTCTTCGCCTCGGAAGGAAGCCACAGTAGATTGTTGCATGGCGGTTGACCTCGTCCTGGTTCTGCTCTGTTACCGAGTTGAGTATAACTCTTGCAGCCCACGACGGGGCGACCGCCCTTTAGCATAAGGCCTTTGGGGGGGCAGGCTGAAGCGGAGCGGAAGCCGGGGGAGGTCGCGTCGTCCTATGTCGAGACTTCGTCGCCGGGGCACTTTTCGCAGGCCCGGCAACAAACCTCCTCATCCCATCGTCTAATACTGCGTTTCGGGGTCACTCCGACCGACCGCGGCGTCATGCCGTTCCGGAAGGTCGCCACATAAACTCGAAAGCAATGCACAACACCGAGACTCTAGTACGCACCGGTCGCCTCTGGCTGTGGCTGGCGATTTCGGTGATGATCCTCCTGCTGGCCTCTTCAGCGGCAGCGGCACAGGGGCGAAATGCATACTACCTGGCCGTGGGCCCCGCCTTTACGAGCAGCAGCGATTGGGGAAGTGGACACAAGGTTGGCACGGCCGTCGAGGTCGGAATCATTCATCCTATTGCGACGTCGTGGGGTCTCGTAGGCGCCGTTGGAATGGAGCGGTTTCAGCGTGGGGCGCCCCAAGAGGGGCCCGCCTGCTTGAACGGATCTGGTGATTGTATCGGCACGTATGGACCTGTTAGCGGAGGCAATGATTATGTCGTGTCGCTTCGAGGAGGCGTCCGACGTGATTTCGTGTCCTCCACGAGGATCAAGCCCTACGTTGGCGCTCTGCTCGGCCTCACTTTGGCCCACCAGGACCGGGCAACCACCGATGAGATTGTATCGGACATGGTCCACCCAAGGACCCTTCAGGATAACAACAACCAGCTTGCACCCGCCTTTTCAGGCATCGTCGGCGTCAATACGGTTGTTGACCGCGGGTATCGCGTCTTTCTGGAGTCGGGATTCACCTATGTGTACACGCCCGACGACTCGTTCAACGACAATCCGGCGTTTTTCCCGGTCAGGGTTGGGGTGATCTTCTAGGAGGTCCGTGGTCCGTGGTCCCCTGCCCCAACGTGGGAGCATCAAGGTTTGGGTAAAGGCATGGTTTGTCGAGCACGGAGGGGTCCGGAGCCGGCTAGTCTGCAAGTCTTCTTGGGTCGAGACTTACTTCGAACTCGAACTTTCGAACCTGGAACCGGGCCTGGAACCTGGAACCTGGAACCTGGAACCACAAACAACCAGTGTCCAGTGTCCAATGACAAAGACAACGCCCGGCGCCGGTTTGACCCGGGCCGGGCGTTGTCTTTATCTGGTGAGTACGTCTATTTGAGCAGCGTGATCGTTCGCTCGAAGACGCCGTCTTTCGTCAGCATCCTCAGGAAGTACGTGCCGCTCGGCAGGCTTCCTGCGTCGATCGTCGCCTTATGTCGTCCCGCTGCGATCTGACCGTTGATCAGCGTGCGCACCGGACGACCCACGACGTCGAACAGAACCACCGTCACTTTGCCCGTGACAGGAACGTCATACTCAACGGTCGTTGTCGGGTTGAACGGGTTCGGATAGTTCTGATGCAGCGCGAAGCGCTCAGGAACGTCCGCGCTCGTTTCGGTGCCGGTCACCACGCCGGGCGACGACTGGTCGGAAACGTCACTGCGGTTCCCGGCAAAGTCGACCGCAGCGATACGGTAGTAGTATGTTGAGCCTACCTCGATCGCTTCGTCGTCGAGTCTGGGTGAAGTGACCTGCTTGAACGGTCCGACGGCATCTGGATCGAAGCCGTCTTCGGTCGACCGGTACACGATGAAGTAGTTGAAGTCTTCATCGGCCGGATCGTCCCACGTGACGTTGATCCATGCTCGTCCGACAGTCGTCGCAACGTTCGCTGGTGCTTGTGGCGCCAGGTTGTCGATTGAGTAGCCGGTTGCCGGCTCCGAGTTCACGTAGATCTGGCTGTCGCCCGTGTGACCCGAGACCATGAATGTCGTCATGTGCATACCTGCTGCCGTCGAGTCGTAGAGCGTCGGCGCGATGGCGCTGTAGAGCTCCATCTGTGCGGCCGGTTGGCTCGCTACCTGCGTCCAGATCTCACCTTCGTAAGCGACTGTGGCGCCGGCATCGACCTTGACAGCCGGTACGGCCTCGAGGGAGGCATAGGTCGGCTTCGTCTTGGCCGTCACCGTGGACTCAGACAGTCTCCAGACGTAGTAGGTCTGAACCGGGTTGTCGCTGGGTCCGTCACCGCCGAAGCGGGTCCAGATCACTTCGACCTGCTTGCCCTGGTCATTTGGTACGTCTTTCACGGCGGCGATGGTGCCTTCGCTCAGGATACCGTAGAGCAGAACTTGTTCGCTGAGTTGAAGCAGCGAGCTTTCGAACCGGAAGTTGTGCAGGCCGTGGCTTCCATCTTCGTGGACGACTGCCCAGTTAAATCCGGCCTTGTGCTGCAGCAAACTCATCTCCATAGAAAAGTCGACATCAGGATCACCGTACGGCGGCAGGAGCATGCCGACGCGGTCGAGCAAGCCCTGAATCTCGGCTTTCGCGCTTTCCACTTCGCCGTCCTGGTCGTAGTCCTGACGCGCCATGATGTCGTCGAACGACTGGATCGGGCCATGGCAACGCTGACATGGCTGGACGAAATGCGTGAGCTCCGTATGGCTTCCCTCGTCGCCCGGCTTCACGTGATCCGGATCATCCGGATCGTTGATATGCATGTTCCAGGTGTGTCCACCGAGAATATGCGCCAGGTCGCCCTCCGCATCCTGCATATGACAATCAACGCAGAGGTTTGGAAGCGCCTCACGGTGCAGAGAGTTCGGAAGCTCACGACCGAAAGTGATCGCGTTCGTTCCGGCCAGCACGTCCGTCTGGTTGTTGTGGTGCGGGCCGTAGTGTGAACTTGGTGAGGTCGTTGCTACATATTCTTCGGCGTTCGCGCGCGACTTGTGACAGTTCATGCAGAGCCGACCCTCACCGCCGAAGCGAATGACTTCGCCGTTCAGCAGCGTCACGTCTGCGACGGTCCTGAGCTGGTGTATGTTCTCGGCACTGTGCGGGTCGTGGCATACGGCACACGTAATCGGCGTAGTCCCCGTCGTTGCCTCGAGTTCGCTCGAGGGATCCAGATTATGGATGCCGCCCTCTCCACTGTGACAGGGGGCGCAGGAAGCGCTCGTGCCGCGTTCGAACGTGTCGCCCGCGCCGTGCGCCGAACGCATCCATTCGGCGACCTTGGCGTGATGGTCACCTTCGGCGTGGCACTGAGCGCAGACGCCTACCTGGATTGAGTAAGCAATCTTGCGCTTGTCACCCTTGTGTAAGCTTCCCGGTCCGTGGCAATTCTCGCACTGAATGTTCGAGACCTGCGCCAGAGCGGGGTAATTGTCTACGATGTCTTGCCAATTGCCGTCAACGAGCGTATCCGGGAACATCCATCCAAGCGCCTTGGCGACGTCGTCGAATCCGCCGTTTACCGCTTCCGGATCCACATTGTAGCCCACCGTGTGGCAGGTGATGCAATCGCTGGAATAGTGGCTGCTCTTCAGTCCGTCGATCGCCAGGGTGAACATGTCTGAGTGCCCCGTTCCTGACCACTCTTCTTCTTTGTCGCTGTGGCAGGCGGCACATTGGCCCTTGTTGATGTCGGGGGTTGCCCCGGCAATACTTCCGACACCGACATACATGGCGGCCGTAATGGTAACCGTGGCAGACGAAGAGCCGGATGCCGTCGTGAGGTCCAGGTCAACGACGTATTGTCCAACCACGTCAGGTCGGAAACTCGTTCGTTCCGTATTCGAGCTGTCGAGCGCGGCCGTCGAGGTCTCGGGCCGCGAACTGATCGTCCAGGCATACGACATGACCTCCTCACCCTCCTCGTCGACCCCGCGCAGGAACGTCAACTCACCGACTCCGACGACCGGTAGCCCTGAGGTGGTGTGGACAGTCAAGCCCTCCTCTTCGATCTGATCTGGGCTCAACGCCTCAACCTCAATCTTCGCAACCGGTTGCAAGTTGATCGCGATCGAGGTCCCAACGACCAGGAGTGCGCCAGCAACAGAGACTAGCAGATGTTTCATGTAGGATCCTCCTGAAGATCAATACCGTCTCTTCCTGGCCCGGAATGCGGGAGGCTCGTGACGGATTCTAGATTCAGCATTTCTATTAAACGTATTCGAACACTGGCGATCTGAAAAACCGCCTGACTGCGCGGATAAATACCGTCTCACGGGGTCCCCATTCTCCATGGCCTTCCCGTCTCGAAGCGTAGGGGAAACCCCGACCCGTTTGGCAGTATCTGCCCCGATCTGATTAAACGCCGGATTGTCGGAGATTACAAGCGGTCAAAGCAGTAGGCCAGCTCAAGCCAGCCGGTTGATTGCCGCAATTGATCGGAGGCAGTATTATCGCCTATTATATTGAACATTTCAAACAGTCGCCTTCCACCATTCTTGTTGAATGACGTATGAGTAAACCAAGCGAAGCCCGACGACGATTTCTGAACATCCTCATCGGTGGCGGACTCATCGGCTGGCTGGGTAGCGTGCTCTACCCCGTGTTCTCGTTCTTGAAACCGCCCGAGGTTGCGGAGGCCGGGGTCGGAAGTGTAAGTGCAGGTCCTGCATCCGAGATTGCAAATAATACCGGGAAGATCGTCCGGTTTGGTCGGGCACCTGTCATATTGATCCGAACGGATGCCGGCGATCTCAGGGCCTTCTCCGCCACGTGTACGCATTTGGATTGCATCGTCCAGTACAGGCCGGACCTCCAGCACATCTGGTGCGCGTGTCACGGCGGGCAGTACGATTTGCAGGGGCGCAACGTGTCGGGGCCGCCTCCCAAGCCGCTCACGCAATACGACGTGAGTGTGGTCAAAGACGAGGTATTAATTTCAAGACGTGAGCCAAGCGCATGAGCGACGAAAAGCAGTCGAAGGTTTTCGATTGGCTCGATGAGCGGTTTGGTCTGCGTCCCCTCATCGCTTTCGCCAAGAAGAAATCGGTGCCGGCGCACCGGTTCACTTTCATTTACTATCTCGGCGGCATTACGCTGCTGCTCTTCATCATCATGGTCTGCACGGGCATTCTGCTCCTGATGTACTATCAGCCGGGGACCGATAGCAGCTATGAGAGCGTCCGTTTCATTATGACCAAGGTCAAGTTCGGCTGGCTGTTCCGGTCGATTCACCACTGGTCGGCCAATCTGATGATTCTGTTCGCGGTGTTGCATATGCTGAGCACACTGTTCACTCGAGCATACAAAAAGCCGCGCGAGCTGACGTGGATGAGCGGGTTCGTGCTACTTGCTCTGGCGCTTGGTCTCGGATTTTCAGGATATTTGCTGCCGTGGGACGAACTGTCCTTTTTTGCGACCAAAGTCGGCACCGACATCGCGGGCGTTATTCCTCTCATCGGTGAGCCTGTCAAAGAATTTCTCCGGGCCGGCCATGATGTGACCGGTGCTACGCTCACGCGGTTCTATGCATTTCACGTCGCCCTGCTTCCAGCCATCTTTACTGTCTTTCTGACGTTGCATCTGGCATTTGTACAACGCCAGGGCATGCATGCGCCCAGTTCCTACGAGAGGCTCCCGGCCACGAGCAGGCAGGAGATTCCCTTCTTCCCGAACTTTGTGCTGCGCGACTTGCTCATCTGGATGGTAGTCATCAACATCATCCTCTACCTCGCGGTCTTCTGGCCGTCGAGCGTAGGGGTGAAAGCGGATCCCTTCACGCCTGCGCCTGAGGGTATCCAGCCGGAATGGTACTACATGTTCATGTTCCAAACCCTTAAGGTGCTTCCGGCACATATTTTGTCTATTCCCGGAGAAACGCTTGGCGTGTTGTTTTTCGCATTGGCCGCACTGCTGTGGATGCTCATTCCATTCTGGGAATTGAAGAGGAAGTCCGACTCGGGGCCCCGCCCTATGACTGTCATCGGAATTGCTGCGGTGACTTTCGTCGTCGTCATGACCATCTGGGGGTACCTGGGATGATGCGCTTCTTCAATCGGTTCTTTCGTACGGCCCTCGCTGGTGCCTGTGCGCTCGGTCTGGCGCTCCCGAAACTCGCTTCAGCGCAGGATGCTGTTGAGATTCCGCCGGGAGACGAGTGTGCCACATGTCATGCCGATATGGACAACATGCCGCCTGACTTTCAGTCGTATGACATCCATTTCAAAGCCGGCCTGTCGTGCGTCGGGTGCCACGGTGGAGATGCTACGTCCGACGACGCGGA
Source organism: uncultured Bacteroidota bacterium (assembly GCA_963768715.1). Taxonomy (GTDB): domain Bacteria; phylum Bacteroidota; class Rhodothermia; order Rhodothermales; family DATKEJ01; genus DATKEJ01. The sequence goes on along the minus strand of CAVYJC010000007.1, from coordinate 474,035 downwards.
AGTCGCGATGAGCAAGAAAGCCGGATTCCGCGGCGTGCCCGCCATCAAAGACATTCCTGCTTTTTGCGGGCGCTGCCATTCGGACCTTGATTTCATGAGGACGTACCAGCCGACGATTCGTACCGACCAGGAATCGCAGTATCATACGAGCGGTCACGGTAAGGCTCTAGCCAAGGGAGACAAGAAGGTGGCTACGTGCGTGAGTTGCCACACGGCGCACGCGATTCTTCCGGCGTCGGATACGCGCGCGACGATTCATCCCCTCAACGTTCCGGCGACTTGCAATCACTGTCACGGAGATGCCGATTACATGGCCGGCTACGGTCTCCGGACCGACGAATACGATGGCTATGTCCAAAGTGTACACGGCAAGGCACTACTTGAACAAGAGGATCTCGGCGCTCCGGCATGCAACGACTGTCATGGCAACCATGGTGCGCTTCCACCGTCGGTGAAGTCACTTGCCGAAGTTTGTGGCACCTGTCATCCGAACAACGCGCGATTCTTCGAAGCGAGTCCGATGGCCGGTCCGTTCGCAGATGAGGAACTGCACGCCTGCATCGAGTGCCACGGTCACCACAAGATTTTACATCCAACCGACGACATGGTCGGGATCAGCGACCATTCAGTCTGCATGGATTGCCATGCTGAGGGTGATGAGGGATATGCCGCTGCCGACTCGATCTACCAGCACCTGCATGCGTTGCTGGCCGCACGCGATTCGGCAGCGACGCTACGCGCCGAAGTTGCGCGGATAGGGATGGATGACGTAGATATAGAATACATGCTGCGCGATGCGCATCAGTCGCTCATAAAGGCGCGCACCCTCGTTCACACGTTTGATCCGGCAAAGGTTGGAGAAGAAACGTCGAAGGGTGTGGAGCGCGCCGAAGCGGCAATAGAGCTTTCCCAGAGTCAGATCGAGGAACACTCGACGCGGCGATGGGGATTGGGGCTGACCACCGTGTTTATTTCGATACTGGTGATCGCATTATTTCTTAAGCTTCGGGATATTGAGCGTGCCAGGAAGGCCGCGAATTCCCCGGAGGTCACACAAGTACAAGAGTCAAAAGGAGGCTCGTAAAATGTACCGGGTTGGAACGGCATTTATAACTATAGTTCTGTTGGGATTGACCGTTGGGCTGAAGTCCAATGGTCCTGACCGGAAGAACATTTCAGAAGATCAGCGCATCTTTCAAGGTGTCGCTAAGTGCAAGATGTGTCACAGGAAGCCCGCGTCGGGCGATCAGTTCGGCGTCTGGGAAAAGAGTGCACACGCCAAGGCGTATCAGACACTGGCTTCAGACAAGGCGAAGGAAATTGGTGCCAAGAAGGGCATCGAGGACCCTCAAACGTCGGAGGCGTGTCTTAAGTGCCACGTCACAGGGGCTGGAGTAGCCGCGGAGTTTCTCGGGCCGAAATACGACATCGCTGATGGCGTCGGATGTGAATCGTGCCACGGCCCAGGGGAAGACTATTACAAGAAGAAGACCATGGAATTGGTCTATAAAGGCGAGTTAGACGCCGACTCGGTTGGGCTCGTCATGCCCACGGCCGAGACTTGTATTGGTTGCCACAACGCCGAGAGCCCGACGTTCAAGTCGTTCGACTTCGATGAGATGGTCAAGAAGATCGCTCATCCGATTCCCGAAGGCGCGTCCGGAGACTCCTGAGACCAAGGATAACGTCAACTCTTTTTCAAAATGTTAAGGTGGCACTGCGCCACTTTGCTTGGGTCAGCGCTGGTGTGCTTTGCCGTAGGTGAAGCAGCGGCGCAGACTTCGGCCAGTGGCCAACTCTACTCAGCACTCTACGTCTCCGAAGACAGTGTGGGAACGAAGCTTTGGGACAGCTACTACGGTATGCGGTTCAATGCGGCGCCCCTCGTCGATCGGAGCCTCAGAGTGAAAGGCGATTTCCGGGTTGCCCGCAGGGGCGATCCCGGAGATTGGAATGAAAAGGTGTACAACCTATACGCAGATTGGCGCACCGCCGATCGGCGTATGGATGTACGGTTCGGACGGCAGTTTCTCTATCGAGGCGTGCTGAACGGATCGGTCGACGGCGCACAGATCACCGCGCGCCCCGCACCCGGTTTCGATGTCGGAGCGCTTGTAGGGATGGCGGTTCCGCTCGATCGCTCGCTCGACGTGAGATCCTGGAAGGATGGCGGAACGCTGGGCGCATTTTCATCCTACCGGTTCAACCCGCGTTCGCGCGTCGACGTGAGCTACATACAGCGGCTCAGCAACGACATGATCGCGTGGCGACAGCTGGGAGCTTCCGTTGCGGGCTCGCTTTCCAACGGCGTGTTCTACAACGGGCAGCTTGACTACAACCTCGAAAAGGATGTGGTCCAGGGCGGAAGGTTGCGATTCATGTATCTCGTGGCTCAATGGACCGTTTCAGCTGAGTTCAATCATCAGCTTCCGCGGATCTATGAAGACTCGTACTTCAACGTTTTTGAACTCGAGGGCTTCAATCAGGTGCGCGGAGGTGTGAACTATCGCTTCGGTCGGTACGGAGTGGGCGGACAGTATCTGCACACGATGTACAACGAGGACGAATCCGCCGATGCGGTCCTCCTCTCGCTTGACAGTCCGTGGGGGACGATCGGCACGGCCCTTCAGGGTGGTTACGGCGGCGATCGAACGGGCGTTTTCGGCGAAATTCGCTACGACGTCGTGCCTGAGCTGACCTTGATGGCAAGGAGCAGCTACTATTCGTACCAGCGTCGAACCGTATCGATTACTGAGGACGCGACGGCCGTTTCCGGCGGTCTCAGGTACCGTCCGACGAGGCCCCTCGTGCTTCAGGCGGAGCTCCAGCAGAGCGTTAACTCGTATCTGGACAGCGACGTAAGAGCGCTGTTTCGGGTTCAATATGCATTTGATCTTTCATCAAGACGATGAGGGTACCCTTAATTGAAATAATCCCACTGGGCGGTCTGTCCAAGCTCGTTCTGATGGTTTCCGTACTGATGAGTACCCTCGGATTCGTGTGGTACCAGTCAGTTTCGGGCCTTCCGAGTGACGACGACGCCGTCGAGTTGATTTTCTCTCACCGCCTTCACGTGGAGGATCAGGGGCTCGTATGCACCGATTGCCACGGCGGCGTTGCTGAGAGTCAGATGGGCAGTGACAATCTGATCCCGACCATGGAAGTTTGTGCGGACTGCCATGACGTGAAGGATCAGAACGAGTGCAGCACATGCCACAGTAATCCGGCCAATCCGCAACCCGGACCTCGCATTGAGACGTACAGTGCCAAGTTTTCGCACAAACGCCACCTCGATGCAGATCTAGCGTGCGAAAACTGCCACGCAGGTATGGAGAAGGCTGAAGTCGCGACCGTGGGCATTCTGCCAGGAATGGTGAAATGCATTGATTGTCACGATCAGCACGCAGTAGCCAATGTCGAGTGCAGTACGTGCCACGCCCCTGGAGAAGATCTCGTGCCCGTCAGCCATGGCGCCGACTTCATACACGCCCACTCCGATCTGGCGCGCACGAATGCCCCGGTCAACGGTGACAAGACGTGTCAGACGTGCCATAGCGTGGACTACTGTCAGGATTGCCACGAAGGCGATAACCTCGACAGGTTCAGTCACCCGCTGAATTACGCCTACACGCACGCGCTTGACGCACAGGCATTCGAGCGCAACTGCCAGACGTGTCACACGGATCGTCAATTCTGCAACGATTGCCATAACAATAACATGGTGCTCCCGAGATCGCATGTTCCGGGTTTTGTCAACAACATTACGGGCGACGGCGGCAGACACGCCTTCGAGGCGGAAAACGATATCGAATCCTGCATGTCGTGCCACGAATCCAACGCTGAGGAGATCTGCCAGAAATGTCATGGCAGGTAAAGGAGTATGAAGACCCTCCGACACATAGGACCCCTGCTTCTGATTGCGATCGTTCTGGGCATTGCCGCCTGCAGCGACCGCAACATTCCGGTGACGGTTTCGACCCACCCGGATGGCTGGAAGAGTCCACAATCCGATGAATTCCACGGTACTTTCGTCCTCGAAGCTGCCAGTAAGGGAGAAAACTGTAAGTCCTGCCATGGTGAGGATCTAAGGGGAGGCACTTCAGGCGTCAGTTGCTACGAGTCTGACTGCCACGCGGCGTACCCTCACCCTGACAATTTCAAGTTCCCCTCCCAGGCGAACTTCCACGGCAAGATGGTGGCGCAGGTCGCGCACTGGGACCTCTCCGAGTGCCAGACGTGCCACGGTGAAGATTATGCCGGAATGGGCGTGGCTGAGAAGAACTGCCGAACGTGCCATACGGCCGCTGACGGTCCGGAAGATTGTCAGACGTGCCACGGCGGCGAGTTCAACGCCGCACCGCCGGAGGATCTATCCGGCCACAGCGACCCGATGTTTGCGGGTGTCGGCGCCCACCAGGAGCACCTGCAGAACAGCGCTCTATGGACGGGCAATGCGGCCCTGTGTGCAAACTGCCACGTCGTACCGGCTACCTATGATGCGCCAGGGCACATCGACGGGGGCCCGGTCGCGGCCGAAGTCGTTTTTGGCGGACTCGCAACGCACGACGGTACTCTTGCACCTTCTTACAACGCCTCGAATACGACTTGCAGCGGCACCTACTGCCACGGCGGGTTCGTGTTCTCACTCGCCGAGTCGGAGAACCCACGCGGTTATGCCGAGGACACGATCGAAGGGAACAACGTTTCCGTCGTCTGGACTCAGGTAGGTACGGGTCAAGCCGAGTGCGGAACCTGCCATGGCTTACCGCCTACTGGTCATATCGATGCGGAGCCGAGTCGTTGCTTTACGTGTCACTCGGCTACGGTGGACGCCGATCTCAACATCATCAATCCCGAGCTCCACATCAACGGCGAGGTCAATGTCTTCGGGAACGCGATTGTACCGGTCAGCGGTTCGGAGTGACGGGGTAGTCAAACTTCAAACACCAAACTTCAAACACCAAACTTTGGTCGAGAGCATTCGAACCAGAGGTGTGGCGTTTGCGGCGTTACGACCCCTCGCGCTCAGACGGTTCGTTGCATTTGACCGATAGGCCAATTCGGCCGAGGGCCCGCCTGCCCTCGAAGTTTGGTGTTTGATGTTCGGTATCTGACGTTCCGATTGTTATTCCTGGATCGTCTCCAGGTAGTGAAGCAGTGAGTTGAGGCGCGCCTGCACTTTGACCTCGGAACCGGCGGTCGAGTCCTCACGCCAGATGTTGCCCCAAATGGGCATCTGTCTCGTTCCATGCGCCAGGAATTGATGCCTCCCGTCTACCGTTCTCAGCACGTACTCGCTCGGGTAAACGCTGTCGAACTTCTTCTTCAGTTGTGTGAGATCGGGCGGTGGGACCTTCAGGACCGAGGCCACGGGGCCATCTCCGCGCGCGTCAACGCCGTGGCAACTGGCACAATAGGTCTCGAAAGCGGCATGCCCATTCATAACCTCCTGTTCGTGGGGACCATCTTCGGCTGGGCACTGCCGGCAGGCTGGTGCACCGATTAAAATGACGGGCAGAAGGAGTGAGAGTCGCCACTTCCGCTCGTGAAGCCCTGAATGCATTTTCATACTCATGAGTTGGCTCACTAATGAATTGTCGGACCGAAAGACATTCCCTTGGTCCTGTCGAAGATGATTACGTCCGCATCCGCTGACGGACGAAAAGGATAATTGCGCAAACTCTTGTGGGGGAATGTCGGGCCCACGTGGCAATGAGACCAAACCGAGTTGGAATTGGCTGAAAGTTGCAGCCACTGCAGCTTCAGAGGGATGAGGCACGTTCAGACGATTACTCGACGACCGATGGCATGACGAGCGATCCCGTCGGTGCGGCGAATTCATCGATCATCCGGGTGATCGCATTCGTGCACACGCGGCAGAACTTCCGCCTTTCCCGGGTGAACATGATGCAGTCGATCTGCGGTCGATAGTACCCTTTTGACACGTAGTTGGCGCCTTCAAATGCGCCGATGTCGTCTGCGAATTCGGCATGACTCAAAAGATCCCTCGTTCGTGCGCGCTCCTTGGCGAACAGGGCCTCGACCTCCTTTTCTGAGGCATTCCTCCGGCGGAGTTCCCTGCGCTGCGACTGTATGTCTGTCTGAATCTGATCAAACGCTTCTTTCGGCCACGGGGTCGGGAGCGGGGTCGATGGATCGACCAGGTCTTTCCACTTCGGATGGATCGGGTCAGCCGTCACGTTCGGCGACCACGGCTCAGGCCTGCTCTGGTCAATCTCATAGGTGACGTCAGATGTGTAGTACTCGTCGCCGAGACCCGCAAATTGATGTCCGAATTCGTGCACAAGTACGTACGCTGTGTACTCGTGGTCCGCCGCGACCGTTGAATACAGATTGTAAATGCCCGCGCCACCATATTGCCTGTTGTTGGCTATGATGACGACGAATTCGTAGGGGGCGGCTGCCGCGATGTCGCGCCATCGCTTGTTTGCGAATGTCAGGACATACCGCTGCATATTGAACGAGTCATACGTTGCCCCGATCGGCGTCTCATGGATTACACCGGTCGACGGACTCGAGATGCCGCTATTCAACGAGGGACTATCAATTGCGCGAACGTTGAAGTCGGCCCGATGTGTCAAAAACGGTTCGTGTGAAAGGAGCGTATCGGTCAGACGGCGCGCATCCGTATGCCATTTGTCCATCTCCTCCAGCGTATAACCGTCGCCCAGCATGAGGAGGTCGACCTTGGTCGAGGGCGGGCCACTTTCGAGGATGTTCCAGACCTTGTCGGCGGGATTTGTCGTGAGCGGCCTCGCTTGCGAAGGATCGATTTCAGTGCGCCAGACTTCCCGAAGGATGAGATCCCTATCTCTTTTGGAAACGACCAGTTCAACGGGGAGATCAGTTTTCGGAAACCGCAGCGACTCTTCGAAGCTCAACGTCGTATCACGTGCCTCGGCGGTTGTTTGCCACTCGCCAAAGATGCTTCCGAACCCACGCGAGTACAATGGCTCACCGGACGCGACATCCCGGACCTCGAAGAAATAGGGGCCGTATTGCAGCCTATCGATAGAACGATCAAGTCGTCCCGGCCAGGGCCCTTCAACGATCAAATCGTCCAGCGAAAACGATTCAGAATCGGCCGAGCCGGTGTGCAGGTAGTCGATCCGAAGCGTTGCGGGCGGTTGATCCCGTTTCCAGGTGTCCTCGTTGTGTCGAGGAGCGTCGCATCCGGTCGAGTTGACAGCGATGATTGCCGCGACCAGGATGTTGGCGATTCTGACGTACATGGCGAGTGATATGTCTCTGACTGTGCGGAAGTAAGATCGGAAACGGCTGCCCTACCGCTATCGTGATTTTGGAAGAAGTGAGTGTTAACAGCTTAGTTCTACACCTGACACTCGGTGTCACCGCTGATCGGTGGTGTCGAAGCGAGCGGCATCTTCGGGCCGGCCGAGCGTCGTGTAGAACGTGAATAGGCGTGCCCTTGCTTTCTCTCTATAGACGTCGAAGCCTTGTGATTCCGTCAGCGCCTTGTAAGAGTCGAGTAGAAGGGGTTTTGCCTCTTCGAAGCGGCCTTGGCGGAGGAGCGTCTCGCCGAGGCGGCTTGTAGCCACGGCGTTCAGAGGATGGCTGGCGGGCAGTACACGAGCGAAATAGTCTCTGGCCTCCCGGGCATTCGATTCCGCTTCGCGGAAATTGCCACGCTGAATATTGAGATCCGTGAGCGAGAGAAGCGGAAATACGATTTGCGGATTCCCGTCAGAAAGGGACTTCTTGAACCGGGTATACGCCTCATGAAAGAGCGGTGCGGCTTCATCGAGTCGACCCTGTCTCATCACGCAGGTGGCCAGATTCTGAAGGGTACGGATGGTTTCCGGGTCGTCTTTTCCGAAGTACTGCTCTCGAAGCTCAAGCGTATTGCGAGCCAGTTCCTCCGCCTCTTGATAGCGACCGGTCCTATCGAGCAGAACGGTCAGGTTGTTCTGCGCCGCTAATGTATAGTCGTGGTGGTCGCCGAGAGACTTCTTGAAGATTTGCACCGCCTTTCGCTTAAGGCGCTCCGCCCTCTCGAGATCGCCGCGCATCTCAGCGACAACGCCCAATTGCGTCAGAACAATGGCCGTCGACGGGTGGTTGTCGCCTCGCGTTTCTCTACGAAGGCGATACGCCTCTCTGGCGAGTGTGTCGGCTTCAGCCAGATGATCTAGCCCCGACTTGACCTCTGTCCCTAAAACCAGTGCCCCGATAAGCGATTCGGTTTCCTCGGGTCCGGCATCTCGGAGGATCGAGATGGATCGGTCAAGAACACGCTCACCTTCCTCCGGCTTCCCATTGTCGGCGAGCCACCAACCGTATCTGGATAGGCTGCGAGCCGTGATTGGACCGGGCTCCTTTTCGAGCTTTCCGGCGAGCCGAAGCTGCAATTCGTAAAGCGAATCCGATCTGGCGGAGTCGAACGTGACCCAGGACAAAAGTTGTAAGACATCGACCTTCTCGCTCGATTCCTCCCCATACAGCTTGTCGGCCAACGTCAGCGTCTCCTGGTACAACGCCTCGGCTTTGTCCGAATATCCAAGGGCCTCGTATACACCGGCGATTGTCTTGAATAGTGAATAGCGCATTTCGTCGTCGTTCGTCAGTTGCGAATGAAGACGGGCAACACCGGCGTCCAGGAATTCTCGGACGGTTATCTCCCTTGCATTGTCAGGCGAAGAATCGGCGAATGGGTTCGGACTCGCGAAGAGGTCGGTCAAGAACGTTGCGTAGCGTGTTGCCCGGTCGCGTTCCCGCTCGGTCCGCTGCTGCTCGACAGTAATCAGTGGCAGCATACGCCGAAAGGCTAATCGCAATGAATGCAGACGCCGCAACCTGCCACTTGTTACGTCGAACGAATTTGCGTAAGCGGTAGACCATGGAGCCGGAATGGGCTTCAATGGGCAGTCCGCTCAAATGGCGCCGAAGGTCTTCGGACAATCGATCGACCGACTCGTAGCGTTCATCAGGCTCCTTCCTGAGCGCCTTCAGCACAATAGCATCGAGGTCGCCTTGCAGGCGTTTCCCGAGTCTTGTATGTGACGGTTTGTCCGGTTGGCCCATCGCCTCAGTGACCAGTGTACTCGGTCGCTGAGCCTCCTCCTCGCAGACGACACGCGCAATATCAGTGAGGGAGCGGTTCGTGAACCGATGCGGCATGCTGCCGGTCAGCAGTTTGTAGAGGAGCAGGCCGAGTTGATAGATGTCGGACGCGACTGAGATGGGCTGCCCGCGCACCTGCTCGGGACTCGCATACTCCGGCGTCATCATAAACTGGCCGGTACTCGTAACGATGGTGCTGCGGCTCCCATCTTCGGGCTGCAGCAGTTTCGCGATCCCGAAGTCGAGGAGTTTTACCGTGCCCCGCTTCGTAACGAGGATATTAGATGGCTTCAGATCTCGATGGACGACCAGTTGTCTGTGTGCATAGGTCACGGCGTCGCAGACGACAAGGAAGAGCCTCAGCCTTTCGTCGATGCCGAGGTTGTGCTCATCGCAGTACGTGTCGATGGGCTTTCCGTCGATATAGTCCATGACGATATACGGCCCGCCCGCGTCCGAAACACCGCCATCGATGACTCTCGCGATATTGGGATGATTGAGCGTCGCCTGGATTTGTCGCTCAGTAACAAGACGCTGCGCCAGTCGCTCCGTTGCCATTTCGGGGCGAAGCATCTTGATAGCCACTTTGCGCTCGAATTGGCCATCGGTTCTCTGGGCGAGATAGACTGCTCCCATCCCGCCAAGGCCAATTTCCTCGACGAGAGTGTAGGACCCCAACTGCGGGATCTGGTCGAGTCTCTCGGAACGAATCAGGTCGGCAGCGAAGAGCCCCGCCGGCGTATCCAGAAAGCCTTCGGCCTTCCGATCGGCCTCGAGAAGATCCAGAACCTCTCTTCTGATGTCCGGATCGCTGCAGGTTCGGTCTAGCCACGCTAGACGAGACGCCGGTGGTTGCTCAAGCACTGCGTCGAAAAGGGCCTCGATCTGACTCCAATGATCCGTCATTGTCGATGATGCGTTAGGCACAATTGATGCGCCCCGGCGGCTTTAAGAATTTCCAGGCGTAAGCTCTCTATACAGCCAGGCTCGCGCCTTGACCCAGTCTCGGCGCACGGTTCGTGGCGAAACCCCGAGCACCTCGGCCATCTCCTCCTCTGTAAGGCCACCGAAGAATCGCAGATCCACGACCTGGGCCAGGCGTTCATTGAGGGTCTTCAGACGATTGAGCGCGGAATCCAGCGACAGCACAAGGCCTGCCTGCTGGTCGATCGCGACGGTATTCTCGTCGAGCGACAGATGTGGATGCGTCCCGCCTCGCTTTTTCGCTTTTCGACGCCGGGCGTAGTCGACGAGTATGCGCCGCATGGCTTGAGCCGCGATGGCGCAAAAATGCGCACGGTCTTGCCACTGCACGCGGTCTTGATCGACGAGCTTGAAGTAGGCTTCGTGAACGAGCGCCGTGGTGGAAAATGTGTGGTCGGCCCGTTCTCGCGACAGCAGACGGTGAGCAATCCGGTGCAACTCATCGTAGATTAGCGGAAAGACGGCATCGATGGCGCTGTTTCGCCACTCCGGAGTGTTGACAGGAGCTCTGTAACGTCGGAGGAGTCGGTCATTCTTTTCGCTGTATTCCATCACCAATAAACGAACTTCGCCCGAAATTCAAAAATGTGCAACGCACCGGGTAGTGTCCGGTTTGGTGCGGCTCTTGCGCGTCTTTAAATGTGAAGCATGCGGCATCTCCCAAGCTTCGTTGCCTCGTGAAACCTCGACTGCAGTATCCCCTAAATGTACTCCACCACTGTGATGGAAAGACGACCAAGTATCCTGATTCTTGCCGCATTGTTAGCTGTTGTGGCTCTCCTGCGAACTGAGAACGCCTTCGCGCAGCAACGAATAGGATTCGCCATCGGCGAGACGGAGAAGCACGCGGTCATCTTCAGGATCGGTCAGTGGACGATACCCGAGCTTCTGAAGAATCTGACGATTGAGGTCGATGAACCGTCTGGGAAAGCGACTCCTGTCGTGCTGTTTTCCGGCCTGATTCGCGGGGACAAACTCGTCAGTCTCGATGAGTCCGAGGTATTCGAAATCAAGGTCCGCTACGCTCCCGGCGAAAAGCTTCTCCACCTGCCCAAGCTCTTTGACAGAACCGGCAAACTGCCCGTCGTCTCTGAACAGAAAGTCCTGCCTGCCTCTACCTATCCTACTATTACATTTGAAGTTGCGTCGAAGGCTTACGGCCTGGTTGCGCCTCGTCGCGATGCTCCTGCCGTCAATCCGCTGAACCGCTATATTCTCCCCGGCGTGAGACGGGCGCGAAAGGCAAACGGCAGGCCCGACGCGGAGGCGCTCGTGCTTTTTCTCACCGGCCCGAAAAGCTGCGGCGACAAGTGCGCCGTTGAGACGCAGGTCTTGACGTTGCTACTTGACGTTCCGAAGTAATCGCGCTATTGTCCTCCGTCCCCCTATCTCCAACAACTATGAATCAGAATATGAAATCGATAGTCGCCGCCTTCGTGCTTACCACTGTTATCGGATGTGGACTCGGTGACAAAGCCGAGCAGATCAAACAAATGGCTGAGGCCGCCCAGGAAAAATTAGAGGCGGGAGACTCCGCCGGGGCGCTCGGCGCATTTCTTGGGGGCGGAGAGAGCGTTCAACCGGTCGATTTCCGCGACCTGAAAGAATTGTTGCCTGAGAAGCTCGATGGAATGGCGCGCACAAATGCCAGTGGCGAGAAGAGCAGCATGATGGGTATAGGTACCTCAAAGGCCGAGGGGAAATACCAGCCTGAGGACAAGAACGGCGGGATCGACATAACGATTCTGGATTTCGGTTCGATGCGCGGTATCACCATGATGGGTTTTGGATGGACGATGATCGATATCGACAATGAGAGCGAGAATGGATACGAGAAGACGATGAAGTACGAGGGCTATCCCGCTTACGTGAAGTATGAACAGGGTTCAGACTGGAGCCGGGGTCAAATGAGCGTCGTGGTTGTCGACAGATTTGTCGTTACCGCCAACGGAAATAACGTCAGCGCCGATGCGATTAAGGCCGCGCTGAAGAAGGTCGATCTCGGCCGTCTCGAAGACATGAAGGATTCCGGCGTAGGTGAGGCGCCACCCGAGAGGCCGGACATGGCCGATTTTAAGGCGCCCGCCCTCCCGGCTGCCAAAGAGAGAGATGCGACCGGCGAAAGCGATCAGCCCCAGACCGTCGGCGACGTGCTCAACCAGATGAGCGGCGGTAAGGTCGATCCAATCGATTTCAGAGAATTGAAAGAAATGCTCCCTGCTGAGCTTCCCGGTATGCAGCGGACGAATGCGGAAGGAGAGAAAGGCGGAACCATGGGCATTACACAGTCGTCCGCGAAGGGAACCTATCAGCCTGAAGGGGACAACCGCACCAGGCTCACAATTCAAATCAAGGATCTTGGCAATCTGCGGGGTGGTGCGATGATGGGTGGATATGCCTGGTTGATGATGCAGACCGATAAGGAAAGCGATACCGGTTTCGAGCGGACAACGACGTATGCGGGCTTTCCGGCCTATGAGTCGTATTCAACGAGGAACAGGCCCTCGGGAAAGATCCAGGTCGTCATAGCCAAGCGCTTCGCTGTGGAAGTCGATGGGCAGGGTGTCGAATGGGAAGTGATCAAGAATGCGATCGACCAGGTAGACGTCAAGAGCCTCGCTGCCAGGAAAGACGAAGGCATCTCGGCGTCCAGCTGAAATAGCCATCCCAAATGAAAGATTTCGTTCGACCCATCCTGTCGCTGATCCTCGTTATTGGCCTTCTCGGTTGTGATGCAGAGACTAAGGAAAAGCAGCCGGAGTCATCACCTGACGGGGAAGTCGCGCATGATGCCGCCAGCGCCGCTCCTGGAGATTTGGTGGAGCTCACCGACTACGTAGAAGGCCCAGCCGCTTGGACTGCCCTCGCGGGACTCGTGATCGAGGCAGACTCTCAAGCGTGGTATTTGCCACCACCGATGGATGGACGTTATTCGGTAGAAGCCACGGATGGTCACGAGCAAGTATTCAGGCTCGATGTCGATGTGAGTGGATTTACACCTCAGAGTCTCAGCGACGTTGTCGCCGGCGGCTCCGGGAGTGTTACGGGTGTATACGGTGAAACGAATTTCACTGCTCGAGTAACGGATCAAGGCGTTGGGGAAGCTATCTACTCCTCAGGAGGTCAGGAGGTGGCAGTTCGGGTAACGGCCGCTGATGCGGGATCCGTCACTTGGCAGGGACAAACCTTTACAGGTAAGGGCGACCTAACGGAACAGCAGCGAATATCGCTACGAGAACTTGTCGATGGTAAACTCGGACCGGCTTTGGTCTTCGCTTCGCTCGAATTGGCCTGCCGTCCCGAGGCGTCGGAGGTGAAGGCAGCGGCAGGTGCCGCGCTTTTGATGCCGTGGCAGCTCGTTCTCAAGTATCTGAGTCCCTATCCCGCTGCAACGGCGCGACATTACGCCTCTTTGACAGCATGCAGGTACTTTCCGGACGTTACTGCTCCGAGCGACACGTTGGACGCCGCTCTCCCTCCTGCGCCGAACATCATGATGCTTGGCAACGAGTCTCCGATTCCGTCGGTGCTCCTTTTCTTCCCGCTTGATGGAGAGGGTGCAATGCGTCCACCAGGAGCAAGTTCACGATGACTCGACCGCAATGGAAACAGGTGTATCGGGTCAATGGATCCGGCGAATGTTTCTGCCTGGGAAGAGCCGCCCTGCTGGGAATCCTTGCAGCGCTGCTCCTGGCGTCGAGCGTGATGGGCCAACGACGGAACGAGTTCGGGCCCCTCGATACGAAGTGTCGTGACGCTTGCGGGCCGGATTGCCCTGACACTTGCGATAAGAGCGAGTTTAATGAGTGCACAGAAGATGGAAAGGCAATTATAGTCGTCACTCGGTACACGTGCGGCACGCATCAAGGATGCCGAGATCACGATGATTGCCTCGACGCCTGCTTTGCGCCGTACGACTACGGGAATCTTCCCGGAACCGATTTTACGCTGGCAGACGTCGAGTTTTGGGCCGGCCCCTGCCAACTGGCGTGTCACGCCGAGGCCTATGAATATGCCGACAACCTCAACGGCAGGCCCGCAGAGACGGCTCACAGCTGGGCCAACGGCGGCGGTCCCTACGACGGCACCGATACGTGGGACTACACCAGAGACAAGCGCGATGGGCCGGATCGGACGCTGCCCTGCGGCGAATGCGAGTCCTGCTTTGGGGGCGTCTGTTTCCCAGAGGATGATTGTGAGCCATGCAATTCGTGCAACGACGTACATCTCTACACGCTGGACGGGCTCAAATTTGATTTTCAGGCTGCGGGAGAGTTCACGTTGGTGGCGAGCCAGTCTAGATCCTTTGTGCTGCAGGCTCGCCAGGAGCCGTACGGATCCAAAGCCACCGTCAACACAGCGGTGGCGATGAATGTGGCAGGCACTCGCGTTGGGATATACGTGCCCGAAATCCTTCGTGTCGATGGGGCAAAGGTTGTTTTAAATCAGTTGCAGAGCCTGGAACTGGCCAGTGGAGGGACCGTTCGCCGACTGAAGAGGGCCTACATGATATCTTGGCCCGATGGGTCCAGGGTTTCGGTGCGGCTCAGAGGAAGACACCTCAACATTGGCGTCGTTCTTGCCGAACAGATGAAAGGGTCGGTTCGGGGTATTCTTGGCAACTTTGACGGCGACGAAACCAACGACCTGTTCAGCGCCTCTGGGGATCAATTCTCGAAGCCATTCACATTTGAGAAGCTGCACAGGCAGTACGGTGACACGTGGCGCATACACCAGCAGGAGTCCCTTTTTGACTATGATTCCGGTAAGAGTACGGCCACGTACCAACTGCTGGATTTTCCGAAACAGCATGTTCGCTCCATCGATCTGGCGAAGAGCGACCGCGATCGCGCGGAAGAGATTTGTCGCAATGCCGGAGTGATAGGTGACGCCCAGTTCGAGGACTGTGTGTTCGACGTCGCCCTGACCGGAGACAAGGTGTTTGCGGAGAATAACGCCCGGTCGAAAACGGTGGTCAGAGAGGTCGTTCGAATCGAGGACAGCGGTGCTGCGACGAATACCAAACAACCTGCTGCTCAAACAGAGGCCTCCAATGTCGTTCTCCATGCGCCCGACGATTTGTTGGTTGGATCCAATGTCGAGATCACGATCGACGGAACGACGAAGGAGAATGATTTCATAACGATCGTTGCCCCCGGTTCACCCCCGTCCGAACTCGGTAATCGGAACAGAGTGCGAGGCAAAGCGGTGTCGCTCGATCTTCCCACCGACGCCGGCTCGTACGAGGTGCGATATGTGACGGCGGCTAGTCCGCGCACCGTGGTCGCGAGACTCGCGGTTGCAGTCCGACCCCTGAACGTCTCCCTGGAATCTCCGGGAGAGGTGGGTGCAGCGGACGAGATCGTAGTGGTGGTTCGAGGCACGATGAATTCGTCCGACTTCATAACTGTCGTTCCCGTTGGAAGTCCCGAGGACGAGCTTCACCGGAAAGCCCGCATGAGAATCAGCGAAGGGACGCTGGGTCTGGAGAAGAAGCGGACGCTCCGTTTGACGGCGCCTGAGGAAGCCGGTGCGTACGAGATTCGATACGTCACCCACGCCCAGCCAAGGAAGACCTACGCGACGGTTCCCATCCAGGTGAACTAGCGAACACTTCCGACGACTCCTTCAAGACAATGCACAGATTCCTTCGGGACATCGCCATTGTGCTCTTTGCCGGCACAGCGCTCGTCCTCTCCGTTTCGGACACATCGCTCGCTCAGAAGCGCGCGCTCACCTTTGTGGACCTGATGAAATTCCGGCAGATCAGGCAGCCGGCAATCTCGGACGAGGGCGACTGGATCGCATTTCACGCGGTGCCTGATCGGGGAGACGGAGCGGTCGTTGTTCGATCTGTCTCATCGGAAGTTCGCTATGAGATTCCTCGCGGAAGCCGTCCAATCATCTCCCACAATGGGAAATGGGTCGCCATGAAACTCGACCCGCCGTTTGCTGAAACCGAGAACGCATCCAAGGATGAGAAACCCAAACCGGGTCTTGCACTGCTCGAACTTGAATCCGGCAGCATCGAGGAATTCAGCGAAGTTGATTCGTTCGCGGTTTCGGCCGATGGACGTTGGCTGGCGAGGCTCGGTTTCCGGGCGAAGGATGAAGCGGATAGCACCTCGACGGAGTCGAAGGCTGATGACAAGACCAAGCGGGAATTCGGCGCCTTGCTGGTCCTCCAGGAACTCGGATCGTCTGTCGTTGCGGAGGTCGAGGATGTCAGACATTTCGCATTTGACGAAGAAGGAGCCGTCGTGGCGTACGCCGTGGCGTCACCCGATAGTCTTCGAGATGGTCTCTACCTCCGCGACTTGGATGCGGATCCGGTCGTGGAAACGTCGCTGGACGTTCGTCCACGCGGCGACTACACCTCTCTCACTTGGAGTAAGGACGTGGATTGGCTCGCTTTCCTTGCCACGCAGGATGATTCCAGTGGGAAACCCGCAGAAGCGGGCGTTTACTGGTGGAACGGGTCATCTGTTCAGGAGATCGTGCCTCCGTCGAGTGCTCCGGAAGGTTGGATGATTCCCGCGAAGAACACCGTGCGCTGGTCGAAGGATCGCGAACGTCTCTTCTTTGGCTATCGTCCGGAGCCCGATGTCGCCCCCAAGTCGGCAGAGGATTCGACAGGACCTGCAGACCCGTTCGATACAGAAGCGATTCTTGCCAAGCGAGAGGTCGACGTCTGGCACTGGGACGATCCGCGCATCATCCCGCAGCAGAAGAAGGTTTGGAAGAAGGAACAAGAGCGTACCTACGCGGCCGTGTATGACCTTTCGACCGCTACGGCGACCGCCCTGTCTGATTTGGATGTCATGGGCGTTGGGAAGCCCGAGAATGCGTTGACGATGCTGGGAAAGGCGGCTGCTCCGTACTTCAAGGAGGTAACGTGGGACGGCGACTTCTTTGATCTATACACGATCGACATGACGTCGGGCGACAAGATGAGGGTGGCCAAGCGGCTACAGCACGCGGCCTCGTTGTCGCCAGGTGGACGCTTCGTGGTCTACTATCGATTCCCTGACTGGTACGTGTACAGCGTGGAGAGTGGTGACACGCGCAACGTGACGGAGGGCGTAGAGGTCCCGTTCTCGAACGAAGATCACGATTATCCGAGCGATCCGCCCGACTATGGAATCGGGGGATGGGTGGGGGAGGACGAGGCCGTCCTCATCAACGACAAGTATGACGTTTGGTACGTGCCTCTTTCCGGCGCCGAAGCGCCCGTCGATCTGACCGGCGGCGCCGGCCGCTCCGAGGGGCGAACATTTCGGGTAATTCGGACCGATCCCGACAGGCAGTTTTACGAGCCGAAGGAACAGCTGCTGCTGAGTTCTTACGATAACAACCGAAAGAACTGGGGGTTCTATCGCGCTCGTCTTGGCACTGAGGGTGTTCAACGCCTGATCGAGGAGGACAAACGGTTTCACTTTGTCGCAAAGGCGAAGGATACCGACAGGTACGTCTTTACGCGTGAGGACTACGATGAATTCCCGGATCTCTGGGTCAGCGGCCCGGAATTCCGTGGTCCTCGAAAGCTTACCGAATTGAATCCGCAGATCAAGGACTTTGCCTGGGGCAGTGCCGAGCTCGTTGACGTGGTCCAGCGACGACGGCATTCCGCTGCAGGGTGTGCTGATTCGTCCGGGGAACTACGAACCCGGGAAGCGCTACCCGGTGATCGTCTATTTCTACCGCTTCATGTCGCAGCTCCTGCACGTCTTCAACGAGCCCGTTGTCAATCATCGTCCGAGCTTCCCGCTTTATGCAAGCAATGGCTATGCCGTCTTCCTGCCCGACATTCGATTCGAGATCGGGAGGCCCGGTTTTTCGGCCACGAAAGCGATCGTGCCGGGCGTTCAGAAGCTCGTCGAGATGGGCCTTGCAGATCCAAAGGCTATTGGACTGCACGGGCATTCGTGGAGCGGCTACCAGACGGCTTTCGTCATTACGCAGACCGACATATTTGCAGCCGCTGTTGCGGGAGCGCCGGTATCCAACATGACGAGCGCCTATGACGGAATCCGATGGGAAAGCGGCCTGGCCAGGCAATTCCAGTATGAAAAGACACAAAGTCGCCTAGGAGGCAGCCTGTGGGAGGCGCGAGATCGTTACATCGACAACTCGCCGGTCTTCTTCGCCGATCGGGTCCACACGCCGCTACTCCTGATGTTTGGAGACGAGGACGGAGCCGTGCCGTGGTATCAGGGGATCGAACTCTATCTCGCACTCCGACGCAACGGAAAGGATGCCATATTCCTGCAATATCGAGGCGAGCCGCATCATCTGAAGAAGTACCCGAACAAGCTAGACTACTCGATCAAGATGAAAGAGTATTTTGATCACTATTTGAAAGGGGAGCCGGCCCCTGCGTGGATTACAACGGGAGTGCCGTACTCTGGGGATTGACCGACGTAATGGTGGGTGCCGCGCACCAAAACGAGAAGGGCCCAGCCGTTCGGTATCGGCGGGGCCCTTCTTGGTTGGTCACTCCCGGGTGGGTCAGCTTCCCAGGTATGGTGCGACTACGGTACGGATAGCGTGGACGACTCCGTTCCTGGCTGGAATGTCGAACAGGCCCGCGGGGCTCGTGATGATGTTCGACTCACGACCGTTTGCGTCGACGAGCGTTGGAACGCCGCGCTCCTTGATCATCAGATACTCACCTTGAAGCGTTTCCATTTGCTTCTTCTTGAGAACAGAGTTTGAGAATTGGCGGCCATCCACCACGTGGTACAGGACGACCTGCTCAAGCAAGGGAAGGGGGACAGCACCTAGACTGTCGAAGCCAAATTCGACAAGGAAGTCGGCGAATGCAGAATCCGTCGGGGCGAAAACGGTGAACTGACCGTCGTTCGCCAGTGTATTTACGAGTCCCAGCCGCGACACCGCGTCGACCAGAATTGAGAAGTTTGGATTGCCGGCTGCGATATCTACGATAGATTGGGTCTGCTGTCCAGCGGCACGGTCCTTCTTACCGACCAGGGCCTCGTCCGAGGTGTTGCTTACAGATATCGGATCGGCGCAACCCGAAACGACGAGGGCGACGATACTAAGAACGCCAAATAGATTCAAAAGCGACTTCATGATTGCGTTTGCACGTTTATGATTATTGATTACAGTCCTATTATAATACTAAAACGTTCATATACGCAATAATAAACGCTAAAGGATTATTGCTTTGTCTCTTTTTCAGGTTTGTGATCGACCTCCGGTGCGTTTCGGAACGGATGGGATAATGCTGGGCGCGTGTCCGCTTTTCAGGACTTGACCGAACGTTTGGAGGGGCCTACCATATAGCCTGAGTTTTCCACCGCATGCACTTTGTCCAATGACGATCATTCGGGCGAACTTGATCGCACTCCCATTGGTGATTCTCGTGTCCTTTCTCGGGACGGGCTCGAGCCATGCGCAGTCGAGCGACGGGTCGAGCGGATTCGTCCATCGAAGCTGGACCGTGGAAGACGGACTGCCCCAGAACACGGTCACGGCGATTGCCCGCACGGTCGACGGGTACATGTGGTTCGGCACCGAAAAGGGTGTGGTTCGATTCGACGGTTCTCGGTTCGTGTCCTACGAGTCGGCTACCACACCGGGCTTGGGCGGGGATCGTGTCACGACGATGCTCGCTGCTTCGTCTGGAGATCTCTGGATCGGCACCGAATGGGGGGGCCTCACCCGATACTCCAACGGAAAGTTTACGGCATACCTTCCCGAGGGCGCTGTGCCGGAGCCCTACATAGTGTCACTCTACGAAGACAGCAAGGGAGCTGTTTGGGTCGGTGTCGAAGGCGCCGTCTATCGTTATTTCGGGCAGGAATTCGAGCGCTTCGACTTTGGCACGACCGGATCCAGTGAACGTCCGCTGTCATTTCTGGAACGTGCCTCGGGTCAGCTTGTCGCATCCGGGCCAGGGCTCCGCGCCTTCACAGGCTCCCGCTTCGACTCGTTTGACGTACCAGGACTGGAGTCGAAGCCTATCGTCTTCGACATGAGAGAAGCCGGAGACGGATCGCTTTGGTTGGCAACGGCAGCTGGAATGGTCCATTCGTCGGACGGTAGTGCGCGTCTGTATCTTACAGGCGAAGATCCCCCGGTAACACTGGACCTTGGCCAAGACGGAGTTGTGTGGGCCGGCGTGCGCGGACAGGGGTTGATGCGGTTCGATGGCGTCGATTCCTGGTCAAAGGAGTTGTCGCTGGGTTACATCCGCGATTTACTGCTCGATGACCAGGGCCTGCTGTGGATTGCGGGCGGTGACGACGGTCTACACCGTTTGCAGCCGGCGTTGTTTCATAGTCTTACCAACGCAGGAGTCCCGGCCGGAGAAAGCGTGCTTCGCGTTGCACAGAGCAAAGATGGGGCCATTTGGACGGGTTCGCTGTACGCCGGGATCCTTCGTTATAGGGACGGGGTGATTCGTCAATTCACGACCGAAGACGGCTTGCCCGGAAAGTCTGCAACGGTCATCGCCATGGACGCGAACGGAGACATCTGGAGCCGCAGCGGATCCTGGCTGTTCCGATTTGATGGGCAGAGATTTCAGGGCATCGATGTGGGCCAGGACATCAACCCCTACGGCGCAACGAGTATCACAGCACTGGAGGGCAGCGCGACCGGGGGCCTTTGGCTAGGTATGCCGGGCGCCGTTGCTCGGTTTGATCAAGATCGCCTCTCAGGGATCGTTCCCATTCCCCAATATCGCGCCGTGCATCCCGGGCACCTGCACGAGGATTCAAAAGGCAACCTCTGGGTTTCTGCAGATCGTGGAGTCCTCTGCCGGATCACGGGCGGACAATCAACCTGTTTTGATCAGTCGAATGGGGTCCCTCCGTTTGTGATTCGGGATGTCCATGAGAATATGGACGGTACGGAATGGTTTGGTACCTACGGCGGAGGCCTTTGCCGCCTAGCGGATGAACGGGTGCGGTGCATCGGTCCAGCTGAGGGTCTCGCTGACAATACGGTCCACGAGATTTTTGACGATGCCTACGGATTCGTGTGGTTCAGTTCAAACCGGGGCGTCAGCCGTGTAAGGAGGTCGGAACTCGAGGCTGTTTTCGCAGGCACCCGCCCGCGCGTCGAACCTGACACATATGGACCCGCAGACGGGATGCCCAGTTCCGAGTGCAACGAGGGAGGGCTCCAGGCCAGAGATGGAACGTTGTGGTTTCCAACGGTGCGCGGTCTAACGTTCGTGGATCCAAGAGAAGCGCTCAGCTACCGCGTAGGAGTTGCTCGAGCGTACGTCGAAGGACTGGTCGCCGACGGTTCGAATGTCGAACTCAGCGGCGACGCGACCCTGCCGCCCGGAAGCAATCGCCTGAGCTTCGAGTTCACCGGCATCTACTTCAGCGCGCCGGATAAACTCAGGTTTCGTTCACGGCTCAATGGATACGACGAGGACTGGGTTACGACCGGTTCTCAGCGATCGGCCACCTATACGGGTCTAGCTCCGGGCACCTACTCGTTCGATGTCCAAGCGGCTGTGGGGAGTGGTGATTGGAGTCCCTCCGCGACGTTGAACGTCCGCATCGCACCCTTCTATTATGAGACGTTGTGGTTTCGTCTGATGGCCGCGATTCTCGTGCTCGGTTTGCTCGGGGTCGCGTACCGGCGTCGTGTGGGGCGGCTGCTGATGCACGAAAGACTCAAACACTCGGAGGCTGAGACCCGTCGCCTGGCTGAGCTCGATGCGGCGAAGAGTCGATTCTTCGCGAATGTGAGTCACGAGTTTCGAACGCCGCTTACTCTCATCATGAGCCCGGTCAACGATGCCCTCGAGAAGGGCGGCCTGTCGTTGGATGACGAGCGCCGGTACCGACTGATCATGTCGAATGCACGGCGATTGCTGCGTCTGATCAACCAGCTTCTGGACCTCTCGAAGCTGGATGCGGGCCGGTTCCGGATCGAAATGAAAGCGGGCGATTTTAGTTCGTTGGTCGAGCAGCTCGTTCAATCCTTTCAGCCGCTGGCGGAGAGGAACGCGGTCAGCCTCGGATTTAGAACTCAAGTTGCCGGGCGGCTCGCTCGGTTTGATGCCAACGTGATAACGGGGATCGTAAACAATCTGATCTCGAACGCCTTGAAGTTCACTCCGAGCGGAGGAAAGGTTTGGATTTCATTGGCGGAGCGAGGAGAGGATCGAGTCGAACTCGTGGTAAAGGATACCGGCCCCGGAATCCCACGAAATGCCCTTGCTCGCATTTTCGATCGTTTTGAGCAAGTCGACGAGATCGTCGGAACGGATGTTTTTGGCACCGGGATCGGCCTCGCCCTGGCAAAGGAGCTGACCGAGCTGCACGGCGGAGTCCTCCTTGTCGAAAGCGAGGAGGGGTTCGGGTCTGCGTTCATCGTGAGGCTTCCCTTGGCGCGCCCTGTCGGGAGGGACGCGGATATCAGGGAAGTTGAGCGGCCGATTTTGCTTCCTGAGGAAGGATCACTCGGTACCGGATGGGCTATCGACAAGGAAGAGGAGGCAGCGGCGGGTCCGACCGTGCTTGTCGTGGACGACAATGAGGACGTCAGGGCGCTCGTCGTCGACCTGCTGGGTCCCGGTTTCAGGATTGTGCACGCATCGGACGGCCAGGAAGGTTTCGAAACGGCGTTGCAGCATCAACCCCAACTCGTGGTCAGCGACGTCATGATGCCACGACTCGACGGCATCGGCCTTTGCCGGAAGATCCGATCCGAACCACGGCTTCGACACATTCCCATTGTCCTCCTGACCGCCAAGGCGGATGACGATTCTGCGATTGAGGGCCTGGCGGCTGGGGCCGATGACTACATAGTGAAGCCGTTCCACGGGGCGACCCTTCGCGCAAAGGCCAGAAATCTCATTGACTCTCGCCGATTGATGCGCGACCAGTTCAGCCAGGAACTGGTGCTGGGAGGAACCGACATCGTTCTGTCCTCCGATGACAGGCAGTTTGCAGAGCGACTCTTCTCGGCGGTGGATTCAAACCTGAGCCTGTCGTCGTTCAACGTCACTGTCCTTGCCGACGAGATGGGCCTCAGCAGGCGCCAATTGACGCGTCGCTCAAAGGCGGTATTCGGACTGGCGCCATCCCATCTGATCCTCAATCGTCGCCTCGAGATCGCAGCCAAAATGCTGACGAACAAGGTGGCGAGTATTTCCGAAATAGCCTATCAGGTGGGATTCCGATCTCCTTCTCATTTTGGATCAGCTTTCCGAAAAGCCTACGGACACCCGCCTGGAGAGCATGTCAAATCCGGGACATAACGGTGTCGAAATCGTGACATGACCGGTCAATTGCAGAGAATGTCCTCCTGAGGCAACGCGAATAGGCTAGACTGGCGGTCGGAAACAAATACGCGCCGACCGCTCCATGAATCCACCCACCGATCCGGTTCTGAGCACCCGATTCTCGTTTCGGGATCCGATGCTTTTTCGGGCCCGAGCTACGCTGTCGGGGAATGAGTTGCTTCTCACCGGATGGCACTTCGGAGGACGGTACTCACGTCTCATCCCCACAGACCAGATTGTCCATGTGGACGCCAACGGGCCTCGTGGGCTCGTCATTTGGCTCATCGATGGGGAAGTGGTTCGACTCAAAGTTGACCAAGCCGATACGTGGAAGGGGGCGCTTACACTGAAACCAGACCCTGAAACGGGTTGAAAAACCGGACCTAGCCAGATGCGATACACAGCTGAAGATCTCCGTTTGCGGAAGACGATGTCAACGAGATGTATGGAGCGGTCGCCGCGTCCCACACGACAGTGTCGGTTGAGGCTCGTGCTATCGCTTGGGCTCTGCCTCTTGACCTCGCCTTTGCTGCTCGGTCAGGGTTTCGTCTACTGGGCGAACACGGGCGGGGACTCTATCGGTCGAGCGAACCTTGACGGCACGTCGCCTAACCAGAGCTTCATTACTGGAGCAGGGACACCGTACGGGTTGGCGTTGGACGGCAACTACATCTATTGGGCTAATCTCGGTGGAAACACCATCGGTCGAGCGAATCTCGATGGTACCGGTGCGGACATTAACTTCATGACGGGTCTGAATCAACCGGCTGCCGTCGAGGTGAATGCAACCTACATTTTCTGGACGAGTCAGGGTGCGAGTACGATCGGACGTGCCAATCTGGATGGAACCTCGCCGAATGCGACCTTCATAACCGGTGCGAACTTTCCGTTCGGCGTTCGCGTGAACGACACGTATATCTACTGGTCGAATGGTGGATCGACGACGCTCGGTCGCGCCAATCTTGACGGAACCTCCGTCAATCAGAGCTTCATTACCGGAGCCACCAATCCGGCAGGCATCGATATCAATGCTACACACATTTTCTGGGCGAACTCCGGCACCACGACGATAGGTCGGGCCAATCTCGACGGCACGAGCGCGAGTCAGACCTACATTACGGGGGGCGACCGTCCGGGCCACGTTGCGGTGAATGGCACGCATACCTATTTCACGAGTCAGAACGACAACACGATTGGGCGAGCAAACCTGGATGGGACGTCCGCCGACCACAATTTCATTACCGGCGCCAACTTTCCCATTGGCGTCGATGTGGTAGCGGCTGAGCTGCCGGTCGAATTGACCACTTTTACAGCTGTTGCGAATAACAGCACCGTCGTGTTGCGCTGGGAGACGGCCTCGGAGACGAACAATGCCGGATTCGAGATCCAAGAGTCGACTGCTTTTGTGGATGCGGATGAATCGGAGTGGGGAGTTGTGGATTTCGTGCCCGGCAGCGGCAACTCCACGTCAATCAATGCCTACGAATATGCCCATGCCGACGTGGAGCCGGGGCGGTATCTCTATCGACTGAAGCAGATCGATCTTGACGGCGCGTTCGAATATTCGCCATCCGTCGAAGTTGAGGTCGAGTTGCCTGGCACGCACAAGCTGGGAGAAGTGTACCCGAATCCTTTCCGTGGATCGTCCGAGTTCACCCTGACCGTTGGCCGCGATCAGCACGTTGCGGTCGGTCTATTTGACGTTACCGGTCGTCTGGTCCGCTTGGTCCACGATGGGGAGTTCACAGCGGCGAAGGCTCATCGGGTCGAGATAGAGGCGGGTGGGCTTCCCAACGGTATCTACCTGCTTCGCGTCAGTGCTGAGACGTTCAGCGAGAGTCGTTCGGTCGTCATTCTCAGATGACGATTCCCGCGCGGCGAGGCATCCCCGTGGTGATGTCTACCGGATGGATGCGTCGCCATCTCCTCCAAATCAGAAGAATCCTCACATACGCTTCCATCGCGACTCCGTACGATTATGCAATAATGCGGCGAATCCCCATATCGTCGACGGCCAGTCTACTCTGGCGACAACGAATCCGTTATTGCAATTATGAAACACTTCTTCGCGATGCTGCCGCGAGCGGCCGTACTGATCCTGCTTTCCCTCGTCATCGGATGCCAACAACAGAAACTTGACGGCGGCACGGAGCGGGGATTCGACATCCCGGCTAACTACACCAAACAGGAGGTTCGAATTCCGATGCGGGACGGCGCCCACCTCTTCGCCACGGTCTACGTCCCGCGTGATACGACGCAGGCCTACCCGTTCCTCATCAAGAAATCGCCTTATGGCTCGGGACCCTACGAGTCTGACCAGTACCGCAAGGATTTGGGCCCGATCGGAAGCTCAAGGTTCGCGGAAGAGGGTTACATCTTCGTGTATGAAGATGTACGCGGACGATTCATGTCCGAAGGCACTTTCGTGAATGTCACGCCGCACATCGACGACAAGAAGGGGCCTCAGGACGTCGACGAAAGCTCCGACATGTATGACACCGTCGATTGGCTTCTGGCAAACATTCATCCCAACAACGGGAAAGTCGGCATTTGGGGCATTTCGTACCCTGGATTCTACACCTCGGCGAGTATCGTCGACAGCCACCCGGCCATCGCCGCTGCCTCCCCGCAGGCGGCCGTGACGGACTGGTTCATCGACGATGATTTTCACCACCACGGGGCGTTCTATCTGCAGGATGCGTTCAGCTTCTTTCCGTGGTTCGAGAGCACCGGTCCGAATCCCACGGACCACTACGGGCCGCGCTTCGATTTCGGGACGGACAATGCCTACGAGTTCTATCTGAGCCTGGGTGCTCTTCCCAACGCCAACGATCGCTACCTCCACCACAAAGTTGCTTTCTGGGATTCCCTCATGCAGCATGGGACTTATGACAAGTTCTGGAAGCGGCGGACGATCGTACCTCACATGCACAACGTCAACACAGCTGTTATGAACGTGGGAGGATTTTTCGACGCCGAGGATCCGTACGGTCCAATTGCGGTCTATCGATCGATAGAAGAGAAGAATCCGGGCATTCCAAACACACTTGTTCTCGGACCCTGGTTTCACGGAGGCTGGGTGCGATCGAAGGGCGACCACCTCGGAGACGTGTCATTCGGCCAGGCGACCTCGACCTACTACGAGGAGAATGTGGATCTCCCATTTTTCAACTATTACTTGAAGGGGAAGGGTACGCTCGATCTTCCGGAAGTCCTGGCTTACTGCACCGGTTCTGATGAGTGGCACCGCCTCGACGCCTGGCCTCCGAAATCGGCCGAGCCGTTCAGTATCTACTTGATGGATGGCGGCAAACTGGCCTTTGGAAAAGCCGGTGACGTCGAAAGCTTCGACGAGTATACCAGCGATCCGGCCAATCCGGTGCCCTACACGCAGGAAGTCCGGATCGATCGGACGAGGGAGTACATCGTGGAGGATCAGCGTTTCGCGGCCAAACGACCTGACGTTCTGACGTACGAGTCGGATGCTCTCACCGAGGATTTCACCTTCGCCGGGCCTGTCCAGCCCGAGCTGTTCGTTTCGAGTACGGGTACGGACGCTGACTTTGTCGTCAAGCTGATCGACGTCTTTCCTGACGGTGAGCCCGAGTGGCAGGCGACCGAGGAGAAGTATCTGGATGTCCCAATGGGGGGATACCAGATGCTCGTCAGAGGAGAGGTCTTCCGGGCGAAGTTTCGGAACAGCTACGAGAAACCGGAAGCGCTCGTCCCGGGTGAGGTCGCTCGCGTTGCCTTCAAGACGCCCGATATCTTTCACACGTTCAAGGCGGGTCACAGGATCATGATCCAGATTCAGAGTTCCTGGTTTCCACTCGTGGATCGCAATCCGCAGACGTTTACGGACATCTACAATGCGTCGCCTGAAGATTTTCAAAAGGCTACCGAGCGAATCTATCGCGGCGGCGAGCATGCCTCGCGCATCGAGGTAGGGAGACTCCCTTGAACAAGTCCGCCGACTGAGGATTCACACGTAAGAAATTGAACGTGGTTTCCTTGGTCGTCAGCGGCGAGACGCTCGAACATCTTTAAGAAACTGGAACGGAGCCATCAGTTGCATCGTGATGGCGTTCCCGATCAGCGGACGGGCGTTGAGGCGATCAACTTCAAGTAGCCGGATCCCGCGAGTCAGCTCTGTGGTGGCGGCCCTGGTCCCAGGAAGCCGCACGGGCACACTTCGATGCACTTCCCGCATCCCTCGCAGACGCTTAGATCAAGCACGTAGTAGTTCCCCGGTGCCTGCCTCTCCGCTTCGATGAACGCACCGGCATTGCAATACATCCAACAATGCTGGCAGCCAAAGCAGGATCCGCACGATAGACAACGCGCCGTCTCCCTAAGAAACTCCGCCTCCGATATCGTGGCAGATATCTGGGCATCGATCGACTCCAGGCGCATGGATGCGGGCAGGCGATCGATCTCGACACGTGAAAGACCCTCGTAAAGAGCCAATTTTGGAGAGCGGCTGATCTCGGCAGGGATCAGCTCTCCGCTCAGGCCACCCTCAAGTTGAGCATGTGCCTTCTCGGCGGCCGCTCGTCCCTGTCCGATTGCAAGGCTGGCGATGCCAACACCTGCAACATCCCCACCCGAGAACACGAGGGGACTACGGATCGGGTCGCCCACGTACACGATAACACCCTCATCTCGCTGAAGCGTATCCAGGTGCGACCAGTCGACAGACTGCGAAACTGCTGAGATAATGGTCTGAACAGACAGATCGAAGACCGAGCCGGGAATTGGAACGGGGCGTCTTCGTCCACTGCCATCGGGTTCTCCCAGCTCCATGCGCTGCACCACCACCGACGAAACCATACCCCCGGTCTGACCGATTTCGATCGACGAGCGGCGAGAAACTCAAACGTGACTCCTTCTTCGATGTCGTCGATGACTTCTTCATCGATCGCCGGCATTTCCTGTCGGCTCCGACGGTAGAGGAGCGTCACAGCAGCGCCGCGGCGTCTGGCTGTTCTTGCAGCGTCTATCGCGGTGTTTCCTCCGCCGATCACGGCTACGTGCTCACCAAGTGCGACGTCTTCGCCCGAATTGACCCTGTAGAGATAGTCCGTTCCGGTCAGTACGCTGCTACCTTCTTCGCCGGCGATGCCGAGCTTTTTCCCCAGCTGAGCGCCAATCGCGACGAAGATGACATCGTGTTTCTTTCCGAGCGTATCCAATGCCGGTTTCTCACCGACGTTGACCCCCAGTTCGATGAAGACGCCCAAATCGACGATACGCTGGATCTCGGCGTCGAGGATATGTGGTGGCAGGCGATTACTGCATCCGTAGCGGCAGCATGCCGCCCGCCTTTTCATGACGGTCATAGACGGTTACGCGGTACCCTCGGCGGGCCATCTGGCAGGCGAACGAAAGTCCGGCCGGTCCTGCCCCAATGACGGCCACCGACGCGTCTCGCGTCGCGCGGGAGAGCCGCGGCAATGCAAGCTGCTCGCTAATGGCCCAATCGCCGAGAAAGCGCTCCATTTGATTCACCGCAACCGCGTCATCTTTCTCTATGCGGTTGCAGCCCGATTCGCACGGATGGGGACAGATTCGCCCCATGGTTGCAGGGAAGGGATTCCGGTCGACGATCACCTCCCAGGCCCTCCGGTATGCCTCGGATGTTGTCAAACCGAGTTTGTGGCGTTGGGCTACCAGGCCGATCCACTCCCTGATGGAACCGCCTGCGGGGCAGTTCGATGCGCAAGGGGCCGTCTTCGCGTTCTGGGCAGGCCAGATGAGATTCAGGCGGAATTCCCCACTCGGCAATCCGTTCGTCGATTCCCTTGGAGATTCTTCCGATTGGTCCGGGGTGAATTCGTCTTTCAAAACAACAGCCTATTCCGTTCCCTCGACAGTGCTACGCCTGAGTTTTGCCAGCTCATTATCCAGTGCTCGTACACGCTGAGACATCACATGGAGCACCGTAAACGCCAGCGACGGATCCTCCTGCACGCGTCGGAGGAACGTTCGCTTGTCGATCGTCAGGATCGTGAGTTCCGTCAGGGCTCTGATCGTTGCCGATCGCCTCTCTCGCTGAATGATGGCCATCTCTCCGAAGAGATCGCCCGCCCGCATGATGGCAACCCGCGCATCATGCCCATCTTCCGTCCTGATTACTTCGGCTTCTCCCTCCTGAATGACGTACATGCAATCACCTATGTCGCCCTGGCGGAAAAGGATCTCTCCTGGCTGAAGGATTTTCCCGATTGTGTTCGAACTCATACCGCTTGCTCCATTTTCGCTGACCGTCTCTGTGGCCAGTTGCTGACGATGAGGTTCCAGATCAGTCCACCCCAAAAACGTGGTCGGAGGGTTCTGAGAAAGATGTCTCCGTACGGCGCGCTTCCTGAAAAGAGGTCCCAGAGCACGCTGCTCATCAACGGTGCGCGGGTTGTGTCTCGCTGCTCCTGCAACGTCATCCGCAGAACGGCATTTCGAGCATAGGTCCATCGTTGGATCAGGTGGCTGAATGCGAATATGAACCGGCCGATCTGGTTGTCAAGATTTATAGCGCGACAGGCCGGCCAGTATCGACGAGCGAGGGCATCTTTCGATATGCCGTGAAGGGCGACTGCGTTTGCAGCGGCCTTTGCTGTTCGGTAGGCTGCACCCAGACCATCCTTGTAGAGGCGGGTTACCCCACAGTCACCTATGAGTACGAGCCGGTCGGCGTAAGGTTGACGGGCCGCGCGAACGTTGATCCTGGGGAAACAATGACAGGCGTTCGGCGGCACGATTGAATCGGGAAAACGAGCCTTGACCTCGGGGGAGTTCATAAACGAAGTGACAAGTGCTTCGTCGACCTCCTTGCCCAGCATCGCAAGCGTGGCGAATTCGCCCTTCGGAATCAGGGCGGCAAATTCGAGTTTGGCCAAATCCAGCAGGAAGACGTGCATCGCCGTTCCGAGCTGCTCCTGGATGACCTCTTTGCCCAGACGATATTCCGAAATAAAGGTCTTGACCGTTCCGGGTTTCGTGAAGCCCAGTCCGAGATCCTCAATAATGCGGACTGCAGTGCTGTTGACGCCGGTTGCCACAACGACGAGGTCATAGGTGCCTTCAGTCCCGTCGGGACAGCGAACGATCGGCCGACCGTCTTCCCAGACAACTTGGCTGACAAGCTTGCGAATCACGCGTGCTCCCGCGTGCTCTGCCAGCCCGAGGAGGTGCTTGTCGAATCCTGCCACCGTGGCCGGCTCGGAGCTGCGAGGACCGTTCCCCCTGTATACGGCTGCGATCCGTTTCTCATGCAGAGGCGTTTTGATCTGAACGCTGCCGACGTCCATGTGCAAGTCGTACGAGTCGATGCCCCTTTGCACGACGCTCGAGGGGAGGACAATGCCCTCGGTTGCCAACATCTGCACGAGCGATTCGGAGATGACTCCGCCACAGTGATTGCAGCCGGCAGGTCCGCACATCGAGAAATCCCGCGGCTCGTAAATGTCGACCCTGACATCGAGGTCGATGAGTCCCAGCACCCGAAGCAGGAAATAGCTGAACATCGAACCGGCGGGACCCGCGCCGATTACGGCAATCTTTGAACCATCCTCCAGCTGCAATTCCTCGCGCCCAAACAGTTGCTTCCTGTGCCGCAGTATGTTTCTTCTAAGCGACCCAGACTCCCAAACAGACGGATCTGCGAGCGATCGCAACGTCCCATCGAAGTTCGTGGAGGTTGGCATGAGCCTGGGAATCTTACTTGCGGGCCAGTGCACGACGAGGACGTCCAGAAATGCTTCCCCCATGCATCTAGCACTCTTGGAAGGTAGTCCGACCCAGGTGATGACGGGCGTAAGGCAAGCCTGCTGATTGGAGTGAGGCAACGCCTTACGCGCCCCTCAGGCGGCGACACGCGTTCGAATCGAGCCCCTAGTGGGTCGAGACGATGTTTTGGGGCGAAACCGGCAGCACGCGGAAATCTTTCACCCACAAGGGATTGGGCCTTTCCCCGACACCAGACATTAGGCGTGTCCTACACTCGAGTGAATCTACAAGTGATGTCCTCTGCGAAAGTCTTGACGATAAGCCTACCGTTAGCCGTGGTCGTGCTGTTGCTGCCACTGGTCCAACTGAAGGCTCAAAACGTTGATTCCAGGGTAGAGTCGCTCGTTGAATCAGTGCGCCTCGACTCGCTCGTCAAGTATGTGGGTGAACTCTCGGGAGATCTCCCGATCTATGTCAGTGACAGCGCGAGGGTGGTGTACATCGATTCCCTGGACAGAACCGACACCGTCTGGGTCTCGAACCAATGGCTCAACCTGCCGAACCGGCAGGAGACATGTAACGACGCGGCAACTCGTTACCTGTACTCGAAACTGCGTGCTTTCGGATACGACAGTGTCGTGGTTGATTCCTACTACCAACGTCCTTTTACGCACAATGTCGTGGCCTACAAGGAGGGAACCGCGAAGGGCGGCCCCACCTGGCTCATCGGAGCTCATTACGACTCGGTGCTGAGAGCGCCAGGCGCCGATGACAACGCCAGCGGCACGGCTGTTACGCTCGAGGCGGCCAGGATCCTTTCATCCATTCCAACGAGCGCATCGATCATCTTCGGCCTGTGGGATTCCGAAGAAACAGGACTCTTCGGGTCCGATCTCTTTGCGGGCCGGGCCTATGACAATGTGCTTCGAATCGACGGCGTTCTGAATTTCGACATGGTGGCCTGGGATGGCGACGGCGACCGGAAGCTGCAGATCCATGCGAGAGAAGATGAGGAAGGCTGGCTTGCCAACTTCATTGCAAGTGTGGCGGCGCGCTACGCCATCGGTGTAGTGCCCGACCTGCAAATCCCTGGTGGGGGACGAAGCGACCATGTGTCCTTTCGGAACTGGGATTATCCGGCTGTGATGCTCATCGAAGAGGAGGGAGATGACTTCAATCCGTACTACCACAGTGCGGACGACGTGATTGCGAACTTCGATATGGGATTCTTTCACGAGGTCGCCAAACTGGCCGTGGCGACGCTCGGTGAGTTGGCGCTATCCGGGACTTCCGTTGCCGCCGAGGAGGAGTCGCCCGATCCCAGCGGGCCGTTATCGTTGGCGATCTATCCCAATCCTGCGACCGAGGTCTTGAACCTCGAATATGGACAAGCGAAGTCTGGAGAGACTCGGCTCCGCATCACCGATCTGCTCGGACGCTCACTCGCAGACGTTTCGCTTGACTCGCGCTCACGAATCTTCCAATGGGCGATTCCGACCGGCCTGCCGAATGGTCTGTATTTCGTGACACTCGTATCCGACCGGGCAACGAACAGATCGACGTTTGTGATCGCACGATAACAACGCCGATCATCGGTCATTGATCTTCGATCTCCGATGGAGCCAACGGCTCCGCGGTCTTGACGCCTGACTGAGCGAGGAAGTAGCGCAGCCCGTCGGCGATTGCTCTCCAGCTCGCCTCGATGATGTTGGCCGAAACGCCGACGGTACTCCACGTCCGGTCCTCCGAGCTATGCTCTACGAGCACGCGTACGACGGCGGCCGTACCGCTTTCAGGATTAATGACGCGCACTTTGTAGTCGGACAATCTGACGGATCCGAGCTCCCTGTATGAATCCTTCAGTGCACTTCGAAGCGCCAGCGACAGCGCGTCGACCGGACCGATACCCTCGGCGGCTACCAGCTCGCGCTTGCCGCCCACCCAAAGGGCGAGCGTCGCCTCTGAATGATCCGTGTCGTTCTCGCCTTTTTCGGATCGAACCCGCAGGCGATCGAGCTTGAAGTATTCAGTATCCTCGCCTTTCATGCTGCGGAGGAGCAGCTCGACCGACGCCTCCGCCCCTTCAAAGCTATACCCCAGATTCTCCAGCTCCTTTATCCGAGCGACAGCTGCCCGGGCCTGCTCACTGTCGTCCAGTTCGATGCCCATCTCGGCCGCCTTGTACCGAACGTTGCTTCGTCCCGAGAGGTCGGAGACCAGGACCCGGCGCTGATTGCCGATCGACTCGGGCTCAATATGTTCGTATGCCCGGGGGTCTTTCATGACAGCCGAAACGTGGATGCCGCCTTTATGGGCAAAGGCGCTGCGACCGACATAGGGGGCCCGGTCGACCGGATCGAGGTTGGCAACTTCGTTCACGAAATGTGAGACCTCGGCGAGATGACCGATAGCCTCTTCGGGAACGCATCGATACCCGAGCTTCAACTGCAGGCCGGGGATTATCGCGCAGAGATCCGCATTACCGCACCGCTCGCCGATTCCATTTATGGTGCCCTGAACATGCCGCGCACCCAGCTCAACGGCCGCGATCGAGTTCCCGACCGCGCACCCCGAATCGTTGTGCGCATGGATGCCGATGGGGACCTTGAAGGCACCGGCGACCGACTGCACGATTCGGGCGAGCTCGCTCGTAAGGGTGCCCCCGTTGGTGTCGCAGAGAACAAGCACGTCGGCTCCCGCGGCGGCAGCCGCTGCGAGCGTCTCGCGGGCATACCCTTCATCATCCTTGAAACCGTCGAAGAAATGCTCTGCGTCATAAATGACACGCTTCCCGAGACGCTTGAGGTATTGAACTGACGATCTAATAAGTTCAATATTCTCATCTAGTTCAATGCCAAGAGCCACACGCGCGTGCAGTGTCCACGACTTGCCGAAAATGGACACGGCCGGTGTTTCGGCGTCTATGAGCGCTTGCAGGTTGGGATCGGACTCCGGCTCGATGCCGGCTCTACGTGTGGAGCCAAAGGCACAGATCTGCGCATGTTGCCACGGCGTTTCGCGGGCGAGACGAAAGAATTCGGCGTCCTTCGGATTGGAACCGGGCCAGCCACCCTCGATCACGTCGATGCCAAGCCGGTCGAGTCGCTGGGCAATTCTGATCTTATCCCGCGCGGAGAGCGTGACGTGTTCGCCCTGCGTGCCGTCTCGGAGTGTCGTGTCGAAGATTTCGACGTCGAGACCGTCCTCCTTCATCGACCTGTTCATAATCTGGCCCTCCGCATCTACGAGCGAGGCAGGTCGCCTGTGCCCTTGGTGGGTAGCTGCGTCTTACCGACAAGATACTCAT
Source organism: uncultured Bacteroidota bacterium (assembly GCA_963768715.1). Lineage (GTDB taxonomy): Bacteria > Bacteroidota > Rhodothermia > Rhodothermales > DATKEJ01 > DATKEJ01. Next base: position 439,647 of record CAVYJC010000007.1, on the reverse strand, counting down.
CGACGGACCGGGCTGCCTCGCGGCCTTCCGAAATGGCCCAAACCACCAGGGACTGACCCCGTCGCGCGTCACCGGCGCAAAAAACACCGGGGACATTCGTTTCGTAGCGCCCGGCCGATGCGATGTTGCCGCGGGGATCGATCTCTACACCGAGTTGGGATACGACAGTTTGTGTCTCGGGTCCGGTGTAGCCGATTGCGAGCAACACCAGATCGGTTCGCCATTCCCGCTGTGAACCATCGGTCTGGGTCAATCTCCGTGCGCCTCCGGCACCGTCGCCGGAAAAAGTGACGTCGACCGTGACGGCGGTATTCGACACGACCTCCGTTGCCCAAGAAAGACTTCGTCATGATCGACCAGGCCCGCTGGCATCCTTCCTCATGAGAGCTGCTGACGCGGTAGACGTTGGGATAGAAGGGCCAAGGATTCTGATCGAGGCGAGTCTGAGGAGGCGTAGGAAGGATCTCGAAGCTCGTGACCGAACGCGCACCCAGGCGGTTTGCGGTCCCGATGCAGTCACTTGCGGTGTCTCCACCACCGATCACGAGGACGTCTCGATCTTTCGCGTCGATTGGCAGGTCGTCGGCCGCCCGGGTACCAGCAACGCGCTCGTTCTGCTGCCGGAGGAAGTCCATGGCGAAGTGAATACCGTCCAGGTCCCGACCGGGCAGCGTGACGTCTCGCGGGCTCGTCGACCCAATGCAGAGTACGGTTGCGTCGAACGATTCCAGCTCGTCCAAGGGTACCGAACGTCCAATTTCTGAGTTCGTCCGAAATGAAATTCCTTCCGCCGCCATGATCTCCAATCGTCTGTCGAGCACGCCTTTCTCGAGCTTGAAATCAGGGATTCCGTAGCGCAGCAGGCCTCCAATGCGATCGGCGCGTTCGAAGACTGTGACGAGGTGACCGGCGCGGTTGAGCTGGTCGGCGCAGGCGAGTCCGGACGGACCCGATCCGATAACCGCAACAGACTTTCCGGAGCGACGTGTGGGCGGGGACGGCGCCATCCATCCCTCCAGATACGCGCGCTCGATGATCTCACGCTCGATCTGCTCGATCGTTACGGGAAGGGAGGTTATTCCGAGGACGCAGGCACCTTCGCAGGGGGCCGGACAGATACGTCCCGTGAATTCCGGGAAATTGTTTGTGGCACGCAATTGTTCAAACGCCGCACGCCAGTCGTCGCGATAGACGAGATCATTCCAGTCTGGGATGCGATTTCCGAGCGGGCAGCCGGCCTGGCAGAATGGCACGCCGCAGTCCATGCAGCGGGAGGCCTGTGTTCGCACCTTGTCTTCCGGAAAGGGCAGATAGACTTCCCTGAAATCATCGAGGCGCTCGACCACCGGACGGCGCTGCGGCAGCTCCCTTGCATGCTCTATAAATCCGACGGGGTTCCCCATCTCACCTCCTTTCTCCTGTTCCTGCTCACGCTGCGATGTGCCCGGTCACTTCCGCGTCGGTCTGTTCCTGCTCGATGCGCAGCAGCGCATTGCGATACTCGATCGGCATCACTTTGATGAACTGCTGCAGGGCGACGTCCCATTGATCGAGGACCCAGCGTGCGACTGAGCTTTCGGTCAGACGAAAATGGGCCTCGACCATGCGACGCAACTCGGTGATATCGTCATCTGACTCGACGCGCAGCAGCTCGACCGATTCCGTGTTGCATCGACCATTCCTGAAGTCCCACGTCCCATCGAGGACGTAAGCGATGCCTCCGCTCATTCCCGCGGCGAAGTTTCGACCGGTTGGACCAAGCACGACGACGCGGCCTCCGGTCATGTACTCGCAGCCGTGGTCCCCGACGCCCTCGACCACCGTTTCAACGCCGCTGTTGCGAACGCAGAAACGTTCTCCGGCCTGGCCTCTGATAAACGCTTCTCCACTGGTCGCACCGTAGAAGGCGACATTTCCGACGATGATATTCTTCTCGGGCTCGAAGCGAGCCGATTTCGGGGGGACGATCACAAGCCGGGCGCCGGATAACCCCTTGCCGCAGTAGTCGTTCACGTCTCCTTCGAGTGTTGCCGAGATCCCCTTGGCTCCGAAGGCCATGAAGCTCTGGCCGGCGCAGCCTCGGAAACGGATCTGGACGGCATCGTCGGGTAACCCTCCTTCTCCGAAGCGTTTCGTCAGTACCGCGCTCAATGTGGTGCCGAGCGTCCGATTGGTGTTGCGGACCACCGATTCGACGCGCGCCGAACCGGTCGCCTCGAAAGCCGAGAGCACCTCGTCGATCAACGGATCGTCGGTCCACGAGACCGATTCGTGGGTTTGTCCCTGCGTCCGAAAGTCTGTCAGAGCGCCCGGTATTTCTACGGGGTGAAGGAGGGGGGAGAGGTCGAGTGACGACGCCTTCCAGTGGCTAACGTCATCCCGGATTCGCAGGCGATCGACGCGGCCCACCATTTCATCGAGTGTTCGGAAGCCCAGTTGCGCCATAATCGACCGGAGTTCCTCCGCCACGAAATGGAGGTAATTGATCACGTGCTCGGGTTTTCCGGAAAAATGTTTGCGGAGCGCGGGGTTCTGCGTGGCGATGCCGACCGGACACGTATTCAGGTGGCACTTGCGCATCATGATGCATCCCAGTGCGACGAGCGGCGCGGTCGCAAAGCCGAATTCGTTCGCCCCGAGAAGGCACGCGATCGCTACATCCCGGCCCGTTTTGAGCTGTCCGTCACACTCGATCTTGACGCGAGACCTGAGTCCGTTCAGAACGAGCGTCTGGTGGGTCTCCGCCAGGCCCAGTTCCCATGGAAGGCCGGCGTGAGCGAGCGACGTCTTCGGGGATGCGCCGGTTCCTCCGTCCTGGCCGCTGATGAGAATGACGTCGGCTTTGCCTTTTGCCACTCCCGCGGCGACGGTCCCCACGCCGCATTCCGAGACGAGCTTTACGCTGATGCGAGCATCAGGATTGGCATTCTTGAGATCGTGGATCAACTGTGCGAGATCCTCGATCGAGTAGATGTCGTGGTGGGGCGGAGGTGAAATAAGACCGACGTAGGGCGTTGCGTGCCGTGTCTTCGCAATCCATGGGAAGACTTTCTCACCGGGCAGTTGACCGCCTTCGCCCGGCTTGGCTCCCTGAGCCATCTTGATCTGGATCTCGTCGGCGCTTGTCAGGTAGCCGATCGTCACGCCGAATCGTCCCGAGGCAACCTGTTTGATGCGACTGCGATACGGACTCGAACGATCATATCGATCCGGGTCTTCTCCGCCTTCTCCGGTATTGCTCTTGCCTCCAAGCGCGTTCATGGCCGCGGCGAGCGTCTCGTGCGCTTCGCGGCTGATCGATCCATACGACATGGCGCCGGTTTTGAATCGGGACACGATGTCGGTCCACGGCTCCACCTCTTCGATCGGAACGGGTTCTGCAGTGAAGTTGAGCGAAAGGAGGCTTCGCAGCGACATGATGCCGTCGGTGCGTTCGTTCACGAGCCGGCTGAACTCCTGGTACGATTCGAACCGATTCTGCCGAGCGGCTTCCTGAAGCCTGGCTATCGTAATCGGATCATAGGCGTGGCGTTCTCCATTGCGGCGCCAGGCGTATCTCCCGCCGATTTCGAGTTCGGTGGACTGCGATTCCCGTGAATAGGCGTGTTCGTGTCGAAGCCGCACTTCCTGAGCGACCGTATCAAGGCCGATGCCCCCAATCCGGGAAGGCGTACCGGTGAAATAGGCGTCGATGATCTCCTTGCCGATCCCTACCGCCTCGAATACCTGAGCGCCGCAGTAACTCTGAATGGTTGAAATGCCCATTTTGGACATGACCTTCAGAATCCCCTTTGTGATGGCCTTCACGAAGTTGGAACGACCGTCTGACTCGCCCTCGGCCAGCACGGACGCCGTTTCCAGTGCGAGGTAGGGAGAAATCGCCTCCGCGCCATAGCCGACGAGCAGTGCGAAATGGTGCACCTCGTGAGGCTCTCCGCTCTCGACCACGATCGCGATCTCGGTTCTGAGGCTCTCGCGGATCAGGAAGTGATGCACCGCCGCCGTGGCGAGCAGAGCGGGTATTGGCGCCAGATTTGTGTTCACGCCGCGATCGCTTAGTACAATGATCGTCTTTCCAGATTCAGCGGCGGCTTTTGCGTTCCGGCATAATGTGTCGAGAGCGCTGCGGAGTGCGGTTCCACCCGCTCGCGCATCGAAAAGCGTTGACAGTCTGGCTGCCGCATGGCCCTCGTCGTCGAGCGATACGATCTTAGCCAGCTCGGCGTCGGTCAGGATCGGGGTTGGCAGGCGCCAGACACGGCAATGTTTTGGTGTCTCCTGGAAAATGTCGCGTGCGCCGCCGAGATTTGTTAGAACGGACGTGACCAGTTCTTCGCGAATGGCATCGAGCGGCGGATTTGTTACCTGGGCGAAGTGCTGCCGGAAATAGTCGTAGAGCAGACGCGGGCGATCAGAAAGGACGGCAAGCGGCGTGTCGTCGCCCATCGATCCGAGCGCTTCCTTGCCATGCAGGGCCATCGGACCGATCAGTCCCGCCACGGCCTCTTCCGTATAACCAAACGCATTCTGTTGTTGTCGCAGCGTCTCGGGCGAGTGGCCAGGAGGCACTGGCTGTTCGGGCAGTTGGGAGAGCGACAACATCTCTTCTTCGAGCCACGAACGATAGGGCTTCCGGCGAGCAATTCTCAGCTTAATCTCTTCGTCCGAAACGACGCGATGCTCCGCGAGGTCCACCAGAAACATCTTGCCCGGCTGAAGGCGGCCCTTCGCGACGATCCGGCTCGGCTCGATATCGATGACTCCCGACTCTGAAGCGAGCACGACCAGGCCGTCGTCGGTAATGGTATAGCGTGAGGGGCGCAGCCCGTTGCGATCCTGTGCAGCGCCGACGAGACGGCCGTCCGTAAACGGCACCGTCGCGGGACCGTCCCACGGCTCCATCAGACAGGCGTGATACTCGTAGAATGCGCGGAGTTCATCGGGCATCGCCTCATTTTGCTCCCAGGCCTCCGGCATCATCATCATGAGCGCATGTGGAAGCGAGCGACCGGTGAAGTAGAGTAGTTCGAGCGTATTGTCGAGCTTGCCCGAATCACTCGAGCGATCGTTGAGAACGGGGAGAACCTTTGCCAGATCGTCGCCGAAGGTTTCCGATTTGAACAGTCTCTGGCGCGCGCGCATCCAGTTTTCGTTGCCGCGGAGTGTATTGATCTCGCCATTGTGGCAGAGAAAGCGGAAAGGCTGGGCGAGTGACCAGCTGGGAAACGTGTTGGTGCTGAAGCGGGAGTGCACCATCGCGAGGGCACTGGTGGTGAAAGGATCGACCAGGTCCTCGTAGAAACTTCCCAGTTGGCCGGCGGTCAGCATGCCTTTGTAGACAATCGTGTCGGCCGAAAGGCTCGCGATATGAAAATCCTCCGCTCCGCGCCACGGCTCTGACCAGACCAGTCGCTCCACGCTTTTTCGAACCACATAGAGCTTTCGGCCGAACGCGACATGATCGAGGTCGTTCGCTCCCTTCCCGATGAACACCTGCCAGATTGCGGGCATGGCGGCTCGCGCCGTGTCTCCGATGTTCTCAGGTCTTATCGGCACTTCGCGCCAGCCCAGCAGACTGAGTCCCTCGCGTTGGACGTTCCGCTCCACGGCCTTTCGGCACAGATTGCGCGTTCGGTTGTCTCGAGGGAAAAACACAAGGCCGACGCCATACTCGCCCGGTTCCGGCAGCGAGATGAACCATTCCCGCGCGGCCCTCGACATAAGGGAGTGCGGCATCTGGATAGTAATTCCGGCCCCGTCGCCCGTATTGGGATCGGAGCCGCGAGCGCCGCGATGGTCGAGATTTGAAAGCAGCTCGAGCCCAAGACGGACGATCTCATTTCTCGGCCGGCCGTCGAGTCGACAGACGAACCCGACGCCGCATGCGTCGTGCTCGAACCTGGGATCGTAGAGTCCCTGGAGCCCCATCGCTTCTGATCCAGCCTTCTCGTCCATTCCTTAGCTCGGGTTTGCTAACCCCTCGCCTTGTCAGGACATCCGTTCTTGAAATTCTGGATCGAGGGACTAGCCGTTCATCGTTCACTCCCCAATGGGGAGGCTCGTAATTCGTACGAGTAACCGCACTGAGATGCCAAGTCTCCGAATCGGCAACCCGATGGGCTGCCTCCATCTTTCGGATTTCGGGCTCTCGTACGGCATGCGAATAGGTGATTGGTGCTACCCAATAACCCCAATTGTTAAGCCTGCGTCAAGGTGCAACGGAAAGGTTAATTCCGAAGTTATGAATCTCCGGTAGCGCTTTCAGTAAATAAACTTATTGCAAATGGATTGCATCTGTTATTTATTTAGGCAATAATCATTCCGTGCATTAGCAATGTGTCAGATGTGGGACAGTTTCGCTTACGTAATTCACGATTAGTTCATAATAGAATCATTCGCATGATTGCGATTCGATCGCGATTTGCGTTCAGGAGAAGCATAACGATGAAAAAGAGCACCCTTCTCAAGATCCGACTCGGATCGTTCGGGTTGACTTCCATGGTCGTCCTCTTCCAGCTCGATGCGCCGGTGATGGCTCAGGAGTTTTCGGTCGGCGCCGATTTCGTCAGTCGGTACGTCTGGCGCGGAACCGACTACGGAGAGGCTGCTTCGATTCAGCCCGTCCTTTCATTTTCCACGAGCGGTTTTGAGATCGGCTCATGGGCATCCTATTCCCTCAGCCCGGACGCGGCGGGCGTCAACGAACACGATCTTTGGTTGGGCTACACCGTCGAGACGGCCGGCTCCGGTACCGTGGCTGTCGGCGTAACGGACTACTATTTTCCATCACCCGATGGAGCCGGCTTCTTCGAATTCGATGGCGATGGAAACGGGGCGCACTGGATAGAACCGTTCGCAAGCTATACCGCCCCGAAACCTCTCCCGGTGACGCTGATGGGGGCCATCTTTGCGCACAATGATCCCGACAACTCCGTGTATCTCGAGGCCAGTGCTCCGATCCAGGTTGACGGCGTGATGTTGGGCCTAACGGCAGGTATGGTCGCCGGCAAGAGCGATCTCTACGGTACAGACGGCCCGGCAATCGTCAATCTCGGCATAAGCGCATCGCGGGAGATCCCGATCACGGAACAGTTTTCTCTCCCAATCTCCGTCACCTACGTCCTGAATCCCGACGCCGAGCGCTCTTTCCTGGTTTTCGGCATCACGCTCTAATATGCACCGGAAATCTGCTTGATTTGTTGCCGCCCCTCTGTTTAGATTAAATCTAAACAATTACCACATGCAGGAGGAGGTGGATGACAGATCGAAATGATGACGGGCAGGCCGAACATGGTGTCGGCGGGTTCGTCGCAGTCAACTATATCGACTGTGACGAAGGATACATTGAGCGATTCGAGCAGCTTTTTGGATCCAGGGCGCATGCGATTGACAGACTTCCGGGATTTCGGTTCATGCATGTACTGAAGCCGTCGAAGCCGGGTGAGTCCTACCTTATTGTCAGTCATTGGGATCATCAGGACAACTTTGACGCCTGGACCCACTCTCCGGAGTACGTCGAGGGACACAAGAGGGGGTTCGAGGATATCCGGCAGGCCAAGAAAGCCGGGCAAGAGCCTCCAATGAGATCGACCTTCAAGACGTACTCGATTCTAACAGACTGAGCGCCTATTGGTGCGTTGGCTTTAAGTCGCCATCCGGCTCAGTCGAGCGGTCTCGGGGCACCTACCGGTGAACCGGCAGCGGCCGCCTCACGACGGCGCGTCCGACTTGCTTTCCGGCGACCCAGCATGTAGTCAATAGCATCCGTGGCTGAATAGGCGGAGCTGTTGTCTTGGAGCACGTGCGGCAGGAACGAAAAATCATCCCCAGCCGTGACGACGGGCTGCTCATTGCCCGTGGGGCGGACCTGACCCAGCCCGATCGTGGCCATGAGTCCGTTACACAGGCACATTCTATTCGCGGCCGCTTCGGTCGATCCTCCCTTCCTGACGAAATCGTTGACGGGTTCTGCAGCGCAACGAAAGTCGACCTTTCCATCCGGCGACACGAGCATGTCGCGCAGGTAACCGAGGTCACAAATTCGCGACCTGCCTTCGAATTCGTCGGGTCTGCCCATCGTTCCATCCAGTTCAGCGATCTTGAACGGGAATCCCGTGGGGGATGCGACAAAATCGGTCCGGATGTTCAGCGTCCCGTCCAGGTATGCTTCGACGAGCCGGGTCTTCAGTTCCGGAATGATTCCGGATTCGTCGGAGAGCGCGAAGATCGATCCGAGCTGGACGCCGGTTGCCCCAACGTCCAGTGCCTGCTTGAGCCGTTCCGGCGAAGCGTACGACCCGGCCAGCCAGAACGGGCGGCCGATTTCGCGAATCGCTTCGAGGTCGGGCACGTCTTTTGGTCCGTACTGCGGAACGTTGGATTCCACGCTTTTATCTCGACGAGGAGGTGCGTTGTGACCTCCGGCCGTGTAGTTCTCGACGATGAATCCATCTGTGAATCCGCTCGCTCTGCGCTCAAAGGTCTTTGCGAGTGTCTCCGACGAGATAATCGCCAGAAACAGCGGACGCTTCAGATTTATCGGCTCGCCTTCGAGGTATGCCGAAGGGTTGAACGACTGCGTCTGAGAGCGAACCTCGGGATTGTCAATTACAGTGAGTTTGAGCTCCACCTTCTGCCATTCAGCCAGACTGTCGAGAATGCCGGGAATGGCGAGCGGGATGCCTGCTCCCATAAGGACCGCATCCACGCCCGCGAGCATGGCACCCAGGAGTGACGGCAGGGTAGGTCGCTGGACCTTCTCGAGGTAGTTGATCCCGACCATGCCCTCGTGACCTTCTTTGGCGAGGAAGACCTCCACGAAATTCGCAGCGATCAGGTTCTCGACAGCGACCCGGCCGAGCTTCATCGTGACCATCGGGTTCGCCTTGAAAGGCGCCTCTGGCGGCTTCCCACCCGGGATGAAATACCTGTTCCGTAATCCTTTCGGCCATCTTGGGCCACGGAAAATGAGACAAAGCCCGCCGCACGTCGCCCGACGGATCTCCAAGTTGCAGCCGGCGCACGAACACGGAATCAAGCGCCGTCCCTGAAACGACCCCCATTTGCCCGCGCCGCGCCACCGCCTTGGCGAGCCTCCAGTTAGATACTCCGATACCCATCCCGCCCTGAATGATCACGGGCAGCAATGATCTTGACTCCATGAAAGAACCTCCCGGGTCGGTTCACTTTTGTGACAGATTGCGAATATTACCAAGTTTGAGATTCGGACATTGTAGGGAATTGGAGCCGATCAATTGAAAACGATTCCTGTCGCCGCGTGGGGATGCGGTCTGCCTCAGGGTTCGCTGTGGCACTCCACGTTAAGGTAGTAGTCGTTCGATTGCCGAATCTCCTCGTCATCGTCGATCCAGGCCGGAGCGCCACCATAGACCTGGCAATACTTGCTTCCACGCACTACGCGGTACGAACTGGTTCCAGCTCCGTCAGCCATGAATTCTACCGCCTCCGTCCATCCGTTCTCAATCATCGAGTCGCGCAGAACGTCGAGTGGATCGACCTCCAAGTGGAGCGTGTCGAGCGACGCCGAGCATTCGATTCGACATCCACCGTCGACGGCCACTTGCTTCGAGGCAAGACCGAGTGCGGTCAGGTGGACACGAAGGAGATCACAAGTTTTCGAAATTTCTGTCTCCTGGGCACCACTTGGCCCGCGGTCTGTCCCACGCTGGGTTCCGCTGCGGCATCCGATCGAGCTGCCGACCAGAATCGCAGCAATCAAGATGTGAGATCTTGCGCTCGTCATAGCACCATCGTTCGTTTCACGACGGTTTCGAATTTGGTCATCGCTTAAAATAGGCACCCGATCGCCTATTCGTCTAATTGACAGCACGTGATGTACGAATTTCAACCGTATTCCAGGGTAAGGATCGGCGGCTTCTGGGAAGACAAGCAGCAGCTCGTCCGTGACGTGACGATTCCGTATCAGTGGGACGCCCTCAATGACCGTGTACCAGGCGCCGACCGAAGCGGAGCGGTCAAGAACTTCAAGATTGCCGCGGGAAAGGCAAAAGGAGCCTTTCAAGGCTTCTTCTTTCAGGACAGCGATCTGGCGAAATGGATCGAAGCTGCGGCCTATGCGCTTGCCTCCAGGGCTGATCCCACGCTGGAGCGAAACATCGACCGGCTGATCGAAACCATCGTTGCGGCGCAGGACGAAGACGGCTACCTGAACACATACTATACAGTCGCCGAAAAGCCGGATCTCAGGTGGACGGACCTTCGTGACAAACACGAACTCTACGTTGCCGGACATCTCCTGGAAGCCGGCATCGCGTACTACGGGTCTACAGGAAAGCGTGCGCTACTCGACGCGGCGATTCGCAACATCGACCTGATCGCCCAGCTTTTCGGTCGCGGACGAGGACAGCGTCGCGGCTACCCCGGACATCCGGAGATTGAGCTTGCCCTCATGCGGTTGTACGAAGTGACGGGCAACGCGCGTCATCTGCAACTGGCGAAGTATTTCATCGACGAACGGGGCGCCTCGCCGCGATATTTCGACCGTGAGACCAAACGCCTTGGTAAGAAAGACTTTCGGTCGGATGAGTGGTACGCCATTTACAACCAGTCGCACCTTCCGATTCGAGAGCAGAAAGAGATCGTTGGGCATGCGGTTCGTGCCTGCTATCTCTTCGCTGCGGCTGCCGATGTGGCGCGTGAGACCAACGATAGAGAGCTGTTTCGTTCCGTCAAACGTCTTTGGAAGAATGCGACGGAGCGTCGAATGTACCTCACAGGCGGTGTTGGCTCGACACTGCTGGGTGAGGCGTTCACCTTCGACTACGATCTGCCGAACGAATGGGCCTACACGGAGACTTGTGCGGCCATCGCACTCGTCTTCTGGAGCCGGCGGATGCTCGAGACGGAAGCCGACAGCCGATACGCCGACGTCATGGAGCGCGTGCTCTACAATGGCTATCTGTCCGCTCTATCGACCGAGGGGAAACACTGCTTCTACAGAAATCCGCTTGCCAGCGTCCCCGACCCAAAGTATCCGAAGAGACACATCCGGAGGGCCTGGCACGAGTGTGCATGCTGCCCGCCGAATGTCTCTCGCCTTATGATGTCACTCGGCGGCTACGTCTACGCACACCAGGCGCGAAGCGTGTTCGCCCACCTGTATGTCGACAGCGAGACATCGTTCGAGATGGGAGACGTTCCCGTTCATATCAGCCAGAAGACACGGTACCCGTGGGAGGGGACCGTAGAATTTGTCCTTGGGATGCCTGCTGATACCCGTTTCAAGCTCTGCCTGCGAATCCCCTCGTGGGCGCGTTCATGGACCGTCGCGCTGAACGCGGAAAGGCTGGACCGGGAGATCCCGATACGGAATGGATACGCCTGCATCGATCGCGTGTGGACGAACGGAGACCGCCTCGAGCTCGAGCTGCCTATGCCTGTAGAACGTGTCTATTCTCATCCGAAGGTTCGGCAGGATGCAGGCCAGGTGGCGCTCCAGCGCGGCCCGATTGTCTACTGTTTCGAGCAGGCCGACAATGGACCGGACCTGCACGAAATCGTTCTGCCATCATCCTCTGAATTTCAACTTGCCCGTAAAGGCACGGTCCTCGGCGGAATTCCCGTGATCACTACTGCAGCACTAAGGAGTACGATTGGCGATGCGAAGGGCCCGCTTTACGGAGTGGACGCCGACCGGCGTGACCGATCCGTTGAGGTCACGGCAGTTCCATACTTCCTCTGGGCGAATCGGGGAATGGGAGAGATGAGGGTGTGGGTAAGGGATTAAGAATTAAGAATTAAGAATTAAGAATTAATAATTAATAATTGAATTGAATTGAATTGGGGAATTGGGAATTGAGCCGGGGACGGGTTTGAGGGGGCCGCAGTCAAGGGTTGGGGAGTGGCTCGATTTTGCCGCGGGCGTCGAGGGCGAGTACACCGCGTTGATGGACGCGCAGGGGATTAATCTCGAATTCAGTGACCGTCGGGGTTTCGACCATCAGTTTCGCGAGGCTGCAGATCACATCGACCACGCTGTTGACGTCGAGGGCCGGCATACCGCGATATCCTCTCAGAAGGCGACCGGCTTCGGTGGTCTCGATCATATCGAGGGCATCTTCGCGGGATAGAGGCGCCAGCTCGAAGGAGACGTCGGCGCGAAGTTCCGCCTCGATGCCGCCCGTGCCAAACATGACGACGGGACCGAATTGAGGGTCGCGAACCGCCCCAACGACGACGTCCACACCGTCAGGCGCCATGTGCTGCAGGAAGTAGATCGCACTTCCGTTAGCGACCTTGGCCAACTCCTTTTGCTGGCGCATTTGTCGCAGCGCGGAAATGAGTGCCGTACTGCCGGGAATTCCGAGCGCAACGCCTCCGACGTCCGTCTTGTGAACGATTCCGGGAGCGGTTGCTTTGAGAACGACGGGATACCCGAGTCGCCTTGCCGTTCTGACAGCGGCGCGTCCGGATTTCACTCTGCAGATTTGCTGCGTGGGGATCCCGCAGGCCGCAGCCAGGGCTGCCGCCTGGTCTGGCATGAGAAGACCCTGGACTCCTTCGATCAGCTCGTCTACTGATTTACCGTCGAACGCGAGAGCTGGAAGGTCATGTTCGAAGGGCGTCTTCAGATAAGAGCTTCTGTGTACGAGCGCCGCGAGTGCGGCCACTGCCGGTTCGGGAAATCGATAGACCGGAATCCTCGCCTCTTCAAGCCGTCCTTCCGCAACGTCGACCCGGGCGCCGCCCATCAGGGTAAAAAGAACTGGTTTAGCGGATTTCTTCACCTCCGGCAGGATGGCATCGATGACATCTTCTGCCGGATAAGCCGGCGGCGGAGGAAGAATGACCAGTACGGCGTCTACTCCTTCGTCTGCGAGCAGCATACCGAGGCAGGCGGCGAAGTCTTCAGCAGACGCCGACGCCAACATGTCGACCGGATTTTCTACGCTTGCGGCCGCAGGGAGGCACTGACTCAGGGAACGCTTGGTCGAGACCGAGAGCCTTGCTACGACCAGCCCCTGATTTTCGACTTCGTCAATCGCGACCACACCCGGTCCGCCCGCGTTCGTCAAAATGGCGATGCGGGGTCCGTCGGGGACGGTTGCCCACGCCAGCGCGCGCGTCGCGTCGAACATCTCTTCTGTCGTGTGAGCTCGGAATACGCCGGCGCGTCGAAAGGCGGCGTCGTAAACAGCGTCCTGCCCCGCAAGGGCGCCTGTGTGAGACGACACGGCCGAGTGTCCACTCTTTGTGTGGCCGACTTTCAGGGCGACGATGGGCTTCAGCCTGCTGACTTTTGACGCCTCCTCCACAAATCGCATCCCCTCGCGAATACCCTCGAGGTACATTCCGACGACCTTCGTTTTCGGGTCGAGACCGACGGACGGCAGCATGTCGGTCTCGTCAAGGTCGACCTGATTCCCCAGCGACACAATGCGCGACCAGCCGAATCCAATCTCTCTCGACCAGTCGATCGCAGCGGCGCACAATGATCCGGAATGCGAGATGAGACCTACGTCGCCGACCGGGGCGCCCGGAGGAGTGAGGAAGGTTGTGTCTAGCGGGACATTATTGTCGATCAATCCAATGCAGTTCGGACCCAGCACACGGATGCCAGTCCGCGTGCAGACGTCACGGAGCTGTTCCTCCAAACGCTCGCCCTGCGGTCCCGCCTCCCGAAATCCGCCGGTGATGATAATGGCGGAAGAGATCCCGCGATCGGCACAGCGCTCGAGTTCCTCGGGAACGCCGGGCGCCGGCACGACGATGACAGCGAGGTCGACAGGATCAGGCACCTCATTGACGCTCGAAAACAGTGTCCGGGAGAACGCGCGCTTGCCACGACGGTTAACGAGGTGAACGATTCCCCCGTAGCCGCTTCGGAGCAGGTTCCTGGTCAGAACGAAACCGAGCTTCTTCGAGTCCCCGGAGGCGCCGATCACGGCGATACCCCTCGGTCTGAAGAACGCCTCCAGCGATACGCTTGTCGGTTCCAAGGTCGGTCGCACCCTTTTGATGCGTGACGTACGAAGTCGAACGTCAGGACTCATCGATTTCACGTTTGATTTCAACAAGCTTCCTGCATGCGAGTTCGACTGTGGCATCAGATGTGGCATAGCACAGCCGGAAATATCCGGGCATTCCGAACGCTGACCCGGGCACGACAAGAAGCAGATGGCGCTTTGCTCGATCGACGAAATCTCTCTCGGGTTCAGGCGTCCGCGGGAAGACATAAAACGCCCCTTCCGGACGAGTGAAGTCATAGCCGGCATCCTCGAGACAGTCGCACAGCACCGTTCGTTTCGCACGGTAGTGTTCAAGATCGAGTTTCGCATCCAGACTCTCACCGATGGCGCGCTGCATCAGCGCAGGCGCATTGATGAATCCGAGAATCCGATTGCACATCGAGAGGCTCCCCATTAGCACGTTCCAGTCGGACACGGGCATACGAGGATTTACGGCGAGGTACCCTATTCGCTCACCGGGAATACTGAATTCCTTCGACCAGGAGTAGCACATGAAGCTGTGCGGGTAAACCGTAGCCGGAGAAAAGAACCGCTGCGATCCAAAAATCAGCTCGCGGTACGGTTCGTCGGATACCAGGAAAATGCGCTGGCCCGTCTCACGCTCGATTCGAAGGAGTAGTTTTGCCAGTCGCTCCAGCGTCTCTTGCCGATAGACCCTCCCGGTCGGATTGTTCGGCGAATTCACGATGAGCGCTCTCGTTTTCGGAGTGATGGCCCACTCAATTTCTTCAAGATCGATTTCGAAATCCGTTCTGCAGTCAACGGTGCGGACGACGCCCCCGTGCAACTCGACGTAGAAGCGATACTCGACGAAATACGGTTTCGGGATGATTACCTCGTCTTCGGGTTCGAGCAAGGCTGCCAGAAGCACGTTCAAAGCGCCCGCCGCGCCCGTCGTCATAACGATGTGCTCTGCGCTAATCCCATCGAAATATCCGCGTCGGTTGAGTTGCTCTGCTACCTTCTCGCGAACCTGGGGATAGCCGGCGTTGGGCATGTAGGCGTGAGGACCAGGTTTGGCGGCCTCATCGCGAAGCGCGCTGCTGAACCTCCCGGGTGGTGGGAAAGCGGGATTCCCAATCGACATGTCGGCGACGAGATCCGCTCCGTGGATTTCTTTCAGGCGCAATCCTTCCTCAAACATCTTTCGGATTGCCGAGCCCGACGCATAGTAGTCCAGTATGCGATCCGTTACCGGATAGCTCGCAACGTCGCCCACCAGCGGATCAGCAGAATCAATTGTTGGCATCCCGACACCCTCCAATCATTCCAAGACTAGCTGCTGGCTGACCACCGATGATGCAGGGATTCCCGCCACATCCCTGCCGCGATGAGCGTACGTCCGGGTACGGAAAACCCTGACACGATGTGCAATGAATCTCAACTGTTCCTGGAAGCGCTTTTAGCCTACGCTGTCTGTACGGTTGAAAAGCCGAATGGAGGAGCCATGCCGACGACAAAGACAAGAGACAAGAAGGTTCGGCCGAAGCCGTTCCTTTTCCCCCAGTACTGCAAGGCGTGTGGGCGCTGCATCGAGTCATGCCCCAGCGATTGCATCACCTACAGCGACGAGATCGATCCGGTTACCGGACTCAAACCCGTCGTCATCGACTACGACGTTTGCAACGGGTGCGGACTCTGCCTCGAAGCCTGTCCGGAACCGTTCGGACTGATGCCGCGGCCGTCGCCCGATTTCGACCCGGGCGTTGTTGATCCGGAGACCTGGTTCGGTCCGAAAGCGACGACGTCGCCCAAACCGAAGACAAAGGCCTCGCGTCGCAGGTCGATACCCGTGCTCGAGCCGTTGGTCCTCAAGGGGACCCACGCGGCCTCGGTGGGTGCGCTCCTTGCAGGATGTCGCCATTTCTTTGGGTATCCGATCACCCCCTCGACTGAAGGCGCCGAACTCTTGGCACGGCTGCTCCCGAAATTCAACGGGCAGTTCGTGCAGGCAGTCAGCGAGGTCGCAACGGTGAACATGATGTATGGGTGCGGCGGCGCGGGTCTGCCGACGATGACGTTTACTTCATCGCCCGGTTTCAGTCTCATGCTGGAGGGGATTTCCTACATGATCGGCGCCCAGGTACCCGGCGTTTTCGTAAACATCATGCGCGGAGGTCCGGGTCTCGGCAACATCGCGCCCGAGCAGGCCGACATCAAGCTAGTCTGCCGCGGACTCGGCCACGGCAACACCCACGGAATTGTGCTGGCGCCGGCGTCCCCGCAGGAGATGCTGGATCTGACGATGCTCGCGTTCGAGCTCTCGTTCAAGTATCGCAACCCGGTCATTCTGGCCGGCGATGGGTATCTCGGTCAGATCACGGGACGCGTCGAGCTTCCCGAATACATGATCGAGCCGGGCATACCCGAGTGGGCCGTTTTCGGAGACGAGCTGCACCGGCGGAATCTCATCAATTCGATCCGATTGGAAGAATCCGATCTCGAGGAGCACAACGAGCTTCTGATTGAGAAGTATCGTGCCATGACCGAAAACGAGCAGCGTTCCGACAGCTTTTTGTGCGAGGATGCCGACTTGCTCGTGATTGCCAGCAATACGCCGGCCCGCATCGCGAAAGGCGCCGTTCAGGAACTCAGGGAGATTGGGATCAAAGCTGGGTTATTCCGTCCA
Organism: uncultured Bacteroidota bacterium; assembly: GCA_963768715.1. Classification (GTDB taxonomy): domain Bacteria; phylum Bacteroidota; class Rhodothermia; order Rhodothermales; family DATKEJ01; genus DATKEJ01. The sequence continues at coordinate 423,009 of CAVYJC010000007.1, read as the reverse complement.
GTTACGCTCTGGCCTTTCCCCATCGATGCGCTGATTCCTCATCTCGCTCATGCCAGAGGCATCCTGATGGTTGAGGCGGGGCCAGGACAGCTCGAGGACGAGCTGCGATTGGCTATGAGCCACTCTGGCGTGCGGATGCCCGCCACTTTCGCTTCCGTCCAGCACTATGGGGGCGTGCTTCCGCAGGCCCGCGAAATCGTTGAGAAAGCCATTACACTCGAGGTATCCAGGAATGGAAAGCGTATTCTACAAGCGATTTGAGCGACACGATCACGCCGACGGAGTGAAGGGTCACGCGACCCACTACTGTCCCGGATGCGGGCATGGCCTCGTACACAAATACGTTGCCGAGGCGATCGATGAGCTCGGCATTCAGGATCGCACAATCGCCGTTTCACCCGTTGGGTGCGCTGTCTTTCTTTACTACTACCTCGATGTGGGCAATACGCAGGCTGCCCACGGGCGAGCGCCTGCCGTTGCGATCGGCCACAAGCTGGCTAATCCGGAATCGATCGTGATCAGCTATCAGGGCGATGGCGACCTTGCCTCGATCGGTCTTGCCGAAATCATCCAACTAGCCCAGATGGGCCTTCCGATTTCCGTGATCTTCGTCAACAATGCGATCTATGGGATGACCGGCGGCCAGATGGCTCCGACCACACTCATGGGTCAGAAAACGACCACGTCTCCAACGGGACGAGACCGCATGATGGGTGAACCCCTCCGAATGGCTGAGCTCATCGCCGGGCTGGATGGTCCGATTTATGTCGAACGAGTAGCATTATTCAATAATAAACAACGTTTTAGAGCTCGAAAGGCGATTACGAAAGCGCTGCAGCTTCAGGTCGAGAAGAAAGGCCTGGGATTTGTGGAAGTATTGTCCGAATGTCCGACTCATCTTCGTCTGACTCCCGAAGATGCTGAGAAGTGGGTTGAAGAGAGTATGACGCCCATTTTTCCGCTGGGTGTCAAGAAGGACCTGACGGTCGATGCCTGGTTCAATCCTCAGGCGCCCCTGTTCGAACCGGAGAGGTTTGTCGAAGTCATCGGGGCCACGAGCGAGAAGGTCGAGCGTTTCAATGAAGGCTTCCCAGGGCACATCGACCCCGCAGATATCGCTTTGAAGTTCGCCGGAGCCGGTGGGGACGGCGCTCAGACCATCGCGAAACTGACGTGTGAGACGGCGATCAACGAAGGATTCGACTCGACCTATATCCCGAGCTACGGCCCCGAATCCCGTGGGGGTACGTCCTATGCTGACGTTCACGTCGCGGCCGAAGAGGTGCTGTCGCCGGCCGTTGCAGAGCCGCACGTTCTGGTGGCGTTCAATGCCCCAAGCCTCGCTAAATTCGGCCCTGCTGTGCGGAAGAATGGGGTGATTCTTTACGACGAGACGGTCATCCCGGAAACGCCCGAGTTGGATCCCTCAATCCGCCTGCTTGGGATTCCATTTACACGCATCGCGCACGAACTCGGGAAAGTCCGCGTCAAGAACGTTGTTGCGCTCGGTGCGCTTCAGGCGGCGACCTCCTTCCTTCCCGAGAAGAGCCTGCGCGTAGCGATGAGTCGAATCCTCAAGGCCGACTGCGCGCTGCTGGAACTGAACGAAGCGGCATTCGACGCCGGTCAAGACTGCGTGGAACGTGAGACGTGCTAGTGCGAGTACTTGGTACTTGGTACTTGGTACTTGGTACTTGGTGCGAGTGCGAAGTGCGAAGTGCGTTGTTCTGCCTGCGATGGTTACATTCCTGAGATCATCCTCGCACGCTAGCGAAAATGCAGGTAGAGTACCATCAGTCGAACATTAGCGCTCCTTGCCGGGGAGGGGGGGCGTTTTTGCTGGGGATGACGATCTCTTTCCTGCTGTTCGTAGCGATGCTGCCGATCCACCAGAGCGTGTTTCGCCCAGCAGCCAGTCGATCTCGAGGTGCACTCTATCGTCGACGGTGCCCTGACGACCGTCACCAGGACGTTTCAGGTCGATTCTCTCCAAATGCGTGTCCCGGAGAATCGCAGCGATTCGACGAGCCGGCTGATTGAACTTCCTGTCGTTCGCATTAGAAGCGAGGCGGAGAATCCGGAAGAGCCCGTCTTCTGGCTGGGTGGCGGTCCGGGCCAGAGTAATCTTGGCAACTTCGATTACGACTACTTCATCGATCGGCACGACCACGTTATGGTGGGATACCGCGGCGTTGACGGACCGACGTCGCTCGACTGTCCCGAGGTATCTCAGGTCATTGCCGAAGGGGACGATGTCCTCGAACAGGCCACACTTGACAGCGTAGGGGCGGCGTTCGTGAGGTGCTGGGATCGCCTTGCAGGAGACGGCGTGGACATAGACGGCTACACGATGATCGAGGTCGTCAGGGATATGGAAGAGGCCCGGCTGGAGCTGGGGTACGACCGGATCGACATTGTCGCCGAGAGTTTCGGAACGCGACTCGGATACTTGTACGCACTCGTCTATCCGGAAAACGTCCACCGGATGATCCTGGTTGGAGCGCAGCCTCCGGGCGGAATGGTGTGGGATCCTTACCAATCGGACGATCTCATACGGGCGTATGGCCGCCTGTGGAGACAGGACGAATCGGCGGTCTCGCGATACCCCGATCTGGTAGAGGCCATTCGCTCCGTGAATCACGACATGCCGCGTCGTTGGCTCTTCTTGCCGATTCATCCGGGCAACGTCAAGGTTTCGGCGCATGCGATGCTGTTCCATCGGGAATCGGCCGCCAAGGTATTCGATACGTATGTCGCAGCAGCGAACGGGGACGCGAGCGGGCTGTGGCTGATCTCGGTGGTTGCGCCTTTCATATTTCCGAACGTTGTGAACTGGGGGGAGAATGCCTCCAAAGCTGTCAGCGCCGACTATGTGCCGGGGCACGACTATCGAGCACGAACTCCTTCCTGACGACGCCGTCATGGGCGTCCCTCTCGGCAGTTTCCTCTGTGGCACTCCGGCAGCTTTTTGGCCGATACACTCCCATGGCGGAAGTTTACAGGGGCCTGACACGACGCAGGTGCCGACCCTCATCATTAGCGGCAACCTCGATTTTTCGACGCCCGCCGAGAACGTCACTACGGGACTCCTGCCCTATATGCCGAATGGAACGCAGGTCGTTTTCCGCGATATGGGGCACATACTGGATTTGTGGCGGGTGGAGCCGGCGGCGACAGAGCGTCTCGTGACGAGTTTCCTGGAGACAGGTATCGCCGATGCGTCGGGCATCGTGCGTGTGCCGATGGACTTCCATGTCGAATGGGGCTTTCCTTTACTGGCCAAGCTCATGGTGGGCGGGGTCGTGCTCGGCGTTCTCCTGCTGATCGTCATTGTCTGGTTTGTCGTTCGCGGGATCAGGCGTAGGCGTCAGAGGGGAAATTGAGTATTGGGTATTGGGTATTGACGTAGGGACACGCCAGAGCGTCAGCGGCGGCGTGTCCGTCACCCGTCACCAACAAAGCCCCGTCGACCATCGGCCGACGGGGCTTCGTTTTGCGTTGCGTGGCTGCCGGTCCTACTTCAGCAACATCATTTGCCCAGTGCCAATCCAGGACGAGGTACCGGACCGGGCGATGACCTTGTAGAGGTAGAGGCCGGAACTCCACGCGGTCGCTTCAATCCGGACCGATTGTCCATTGTCCCGCCGGCATGTTGATTGGAACTGTTGTTGTACCAGGCGCCCTGCGACATCGAAGACCTCGACCGAAACCTTGGCGGGGTGCGGCAGATCGAACGTCACATTTCGTGGCTGGATTGAATGGGTTCGGGTAGTTGCCGCGGATGGCAAATGACGTTGGGATTTCACTTTCGTCCTCCGTACTGGTCCAAGTCCCCAAAGCGTCTAGTTCATACCTGCGCCCATCCGCGAGGACGTAGAACCAGTGAATGTCTGCCGTCAGCCCACCTGGATGGTCGTCGTACGTGTAACCCGTATGACACTGAGTATTGCGCGGCCCTCATTGCCTCCCCAGTCCTTCTCCGTGCTGACGATCGGGCGTCCCTTCGCGAGGTGAACCAATCGGCCAAATGGTTCCCGTCAACGGCCCCGGGTTTGAACCGTTTGTGTACTCGGTGAAGTCACCGTAACTGACGTCCTGGAACAATGTGGTCCCCCATTCCTCAACCCAGAAATTGGATTTGGGCATATTGATGACCCCGTAGAACTGCCGTAGCGAAAACTCGCCTGCCACGGTGGACGCCTCCAACGCGTCATCCGTCACGAAGAGATTGAGACCAGTATCCCTCCATCGGCATTGGGGACGAACTGGTCGGGATCGGCCACGCCTGCAATCACCATGGAGTAGGTGCCGCCTTCCTGGTAGGAGTGGCGGGATGTCTTAATTGCTTCGCTCTTACTGTGCTCCCGCTTGGCGGCGACTGCGAACTCGTGTATGCCCGACGGTAAATCCATGAACGGAGTGGCGTCAGTGAACCGAAAGTCGGTCAAGGAGGCAGAACCGTCCAGATACAGATCGACAGATTCCAGCGCGGATCAGCCGATGCGTGAACGATCTGGGCCCGCATCGTGGGGGTCGTGGTCTTCACCGCTTGTCACGGTGCCGTCAGCCTTGACCAGGAAACTGCTGACGCCGGGTCCATCCAAAGTAGCCGGTGAAGACATTGAGAACGGACTGGTCCGCCAGTCCGGTCAACGTCCCTATTCCCTGATAGAGGTTGCCTATGGCTTGGCCGCTTGCCCTGAAAAGTGCCCACGTTACTCACGTGGTTCAGGATAGGTATAATCCGTGAAGTCGCCGAACCGAATGTTTTGCGCCACGAGGAATCCTTCGGTTGTGAATGCTCACCGCCGGGAGATTAGGCACGCCGTAGAACTGTCGTATCGCAACATTGCCTGGGTCGTCGGATGCCTCGAGTGCTCCGGAGTCCATGTATAGCTGCAGGTCGGTGCTGCGGCCGTCCGGATTTCGACTGAAAGCCTCAGGATCCAGAACGCCTGCTAGCACGGCATGCGCCGTTTCGTCGGCTTCGAGTCTGGGCCGGACGAATTTCAATGCGTCTTCTGACGATATGCTTGTTGCCGGCGCAATGTGGAATTCATGATATCCCGATGGGAGATCCATGAACGCCGTCCCAGTCTTGAATGCGAAATCGTCGAGGAGCAAGCTTCCGTCGAGATAGATGTCGACTGTCCCGACTGCCGGATCAGCTGAACCGTGCACCAACTGGACTCTGCTGTACTCCGTCACGTTGGTCTGCCGCACGATTGTGCCGTCTGGAAAGACCCTGACCCACTCGAATTCGAGTCCGCCGGTCGTCGCAAAGAACCCGCACAAGACCCCGAGGAACGAGCTACCCGCGAGATCCGACAAGTCTGCGTCAACCTCGAGCAGGTTGCCGCTCGATCGGCCTGACGCCCTCAATTTGGCCACGTAATTGTCTGGCGACGCCTGGTCAAATTCAGTGAATTCACCGTAGTGAGCACCGGTGTATAATACAGCGATTATTGGCAGCGAACGTCATCCCTGTCAGATCCGTGACTCCATAGAATGCTCTTGTGGAGACCTCCGAGGCCACGGGGGAAGCCTGGCGTGCGTCGTCAGTCACGAATATGTTTACCCGTGTCGACCGCCCGTCGGGGTTTGGGTTGAACTCCTCCGGATCGAGAACGCCGGCAATGATCGCGTAGTAGTCCGTGGTGTCCGTAATCTCGACAGTGAACCGTGCGAGTGAGTCTGCGACGCTGGCGCTCGACTCCGTTGCAATTACCACTTCATGGATTCCCGCCATCGGATCCATGAACGGCGTCGCTCTCTGATAGGCGAAATCATCGATGATAAGTTCGCCGTCGACATATACGTCGAGGGTATCCAGGGCGGGATCCGCGGATGCGTGCACCCACTGAATCTGCCCTGTCTGCGCGAACAGAATGTTGGGAAGTAAAGCCGCGATGAGGAGGAGCAGGGAACCCAAACCCCGCTTCCATCGAAGTCCTTGTAACGTATTCATGACTGTACCTCGTCGTGTTGGTCCTGAATGACAACTCCATCAGGGTAGCAGAGACGAGGTGCGGACGTGCGTCAAATCCGTCCGGTTTTGCGCCACACTCTAGTCCGAAGTCATTGGTCATTTTAGTCATTAGCCATCAAGTGTTCGGTATTCCCATGCGCCGACTGCTGCTTGACTGGAAGACTAGAAGAATGGCGGGGACCGCCCCTACAAATTTGTCCGATGATCCCTGTCAGGTCGTGATGAGTTAATCCGGCTAATTGATATATAGGGATCTGCGCATCTGTCCACTAACCCTGGGGGTGCTCGCCGTGTCTCGACCTTCATCCTCGTTCTTCTTCCTCTCTTTCTTCCTATCCGTAGGGACTTCCAATCTGCTTGGGCAGTCAGGTACCCTGACCGGGATCGTCTCGAGCGGAAGAGGCGAGGCGCTGGTCGGAGCGGATGTTTCGCTGATCAGTCACAGTCTCCAGGCGAGAGTGCGGCGGGATATCGCCGATCGAGAAGGGCGCTACGTCTTTCGGCACGTGGCAGCCGGTGACTACGATCTCAGCGTCAGGTTCGTTGGATTTGCCAGAGCGCGCATTCCGGTAACGATTGTCCCTGAGTCGAACGCGATCGTCGACATCGAGCTGGAGCGGCAAAACATCCTTATGGAACCGGTGGTCATCTCCGCCTCACGGAGGCCCGAAAAGGCGCTGAATGCCCCCTCTTCCGTTTCTGTCGTCACGGCAAAGGAACTGGAAGCCGACCCGGTTCTCACACTGCCGAACGCATTGCGAAACGTCGTCGGCGTCGACGTTGCCCAGCACGGGCTCAATCACACGTATCTCTCTGTGCGGGGCTTTCAGGACAACTACATAGCCCGGACGCTCCCGCTGCTGGACTATCGTGACATGCACGGACCCGGCTTCAACGATGCGTTTTATCTCCTTATGCCGATCGAAACCCTTGATCTGGAGCGAATCGAGATCGTGCGCGGACCCGGGTCCGCCCTGTACGGTCCGGGAGTTGCTCAAGGCGTGGTCCACTTCATTACGAAGAACCCGTTCGACTATCCTGGAACGACGCTCTTTGCGGAGACAGGCGAACGACAGATCGTGCGTGGAGGTTTTCGGCATGCCGGGGTCATTGGGACTCGCCTGGGCTACAAGATGGTGGGGGGGTATTTCTCTGGTGAAGACTGGCATTTCAACCCCATTAACTCCCAGGATGCCGAAATTCTTGGGGCCATGGCGGACTCGTTGATCGATCTGGATGGCAACGTCGTTGGTGAGTTGGGCGGACGGACGTACGACATCTATGCGGCATTCGGCAAGGCGGACGCCAGTTACAAGGTAGACGACCAAACAACCATCGTAGCGAATCTGGGCTACAGCAGGGTGAAGAACAGCTTTAACGGCAGCGGGGAGTGGCAATGGGATCCGGTCAAGGAGGTTTATGGGCAATTGCGAATGACCTCGGGTCGCCTCTTCGCGCAAACCTTCTTCGCAGCCGTTCTCCCGGGTAGGGCTTTCAACTACCGAACCGGTCGTCTCGGTCATAACACGTCATCGGAATTTGGAGTTCAGGTGCAACATGGGCTTGAGATCTTGAACGGACGAAGTGATTTAACCGGGGGGCTCGATTTCCAACGGTCTATTCCCCGCACGCGTGGGTCGCTCATGGGCAGAAACGAGGACCACGATGATTTTTATACCACGGGAGCGTATCTGCAATCTCAAACCCATGTATCCCAGCTCATCGACCTGACAGTGTCCGGCAGGCTTGACTATTTCAGTCCGACGGAAGAGCTACTCCTGTCGCCTCGCGGTGCGCTAGTGTTCAAGCTGGCTCCTGAGCACAGTCTCCGACTTACCTACAATCGAGCATCCGGCAGCGTAAGAGGGCTTGCATACTTCATGGATTTCATTACGGAGGACAATGGCGCCTTCCAAGTGCGGCTAAGAGGGAACGCGAACGGATTTACGTTCTCGGACCCGCTCGCCACAACGAGTTTTGTTACTATCCCGGGGTTTCCGGCCCAGGATGACGGGGTCGGTATTTCGCTCCAGCGTGCCTACGCGGCGACCACATCCGGTCTCGTCGCACCGGGCGCACCACTCGGAGAATCGGAGGAATTGGCGAATCTCCTCTGGAGTCGAATGCCTCAGATCATGGGGATCTCACAAGGTGTTCTTAGCCTGGTCGGCGTGCCCGTCGAAGGGGTCAAGAACCAGGATCCCGTCAAGCCCCTTATAGCGAATACCTTTGAGGTTGGGTACAAAGGACTGCTGCTGAACCGAATCGCGCTCGGGGTCGATGCTTATTACACAAGAAGAGAGCGGTTCCTCAATTTCCAGCCCATCACGCCGTTTGTCGTCGTGCTGGGGCTGGGTCAAGACCTGGGTGATGCGGTCTCGACCCTGTTCACCAACGAGGAGCTGGCGCCGTACGACCTCACGACAGACGAATTGGCTGCCCTTTACGAGAATGCCGGATCCAGGCTCGCCGGCCTGCTCGGGATTGTCGAGCCGGTAGAGAACTTCGATCCGAATACTCGACCCGAGTTGTTGCTCATCAACTCGAATTTCGGCCGCTTGGACTATTGGGGGATCGACGTCTCAGCCGAAGCGATTCTGAGTGACCGCGTGACGACGTTTGCCAATACGTCGTGGGTGAGTGACAACTTCTTTGATGCAAACGAATTGGGAGAGAGGGGAACGGGATACGTCGTCTCCATGAACGCGCCACGAACGAGGGTACGTTTGGGTCTGGAGTATGCGGATCCGATCGGTTTCGACCTGCGCGGTAGCATGCGCTATGTCCAGAGTTTCGAGGTGCGCGACGACCTGCCGCTGTATTCGGGGAAGGTGGACGGCTACACAGTCGTCGACTTCGCTGCGGGATACGAGTTTGGATCAGCGGCAGCCGGTCTGCGTCTCGACGTCAGCGCGCAGAACTTCTTCAACAATCGCCACCGCGAATACATCGGCGTGCCGCAAGTGGGACGGCTCGTGGCGGCGCGGTTGACGTACTCGCTTTGAGTCTGCTAGTCTGCTAGTCTGCTAGTCTCCTCGTCGACTGGTCTGGAAGTCGGGGTCGGGAAGTGGACACCGACGCTTGCGGTACGGGAAGTCACCCCGCGCTTTGGCGTGGGGCTAAGGGGCAACAAAACGCCCTCCGAGCACGGTTTCAACCCCTCCTCGCTCGACGAACGTCGTAGCCATACCGTGAGTTCGTATTCGCTCGTTCGGGGCAGGCTCGTGCGAGGCCCGTTGTCTACTTGGCTCTCCCCGGTCGTTTTCTCAGGCTCAAGGGCCGCATGTCGGACCACACTTTCTCGATGTACTTCATACAGTCCTTCAGTGTGCAGAAGCGGCCCGTATCCTTCCAGCCCTCCGGCACCTTTTCGCTGGCGAGTGCAACAGAGTACTGCTCCTCATGATTGATGACGACGCGCAGTTTCGTGTCGTCGACCGAAAGACCATCCGCTTCCATCCGCTTCTGCAGGCTTAGCGGTCGGATGTCGGTCCAATTCTCCTTGATCCATTTCTGGCAATCTTCGAGTAAGCAGCTCTTCGGACCGACAACCTTGGAGTCCGCTATTTTGCCGATACCCGGAAGGGAGACGAAATAACGACCATCACTGGTCTTGACGATTTGATATTTCTGCACTTCCTGAGCGAGGCCGACGCCAGACGATAGCACGACGGCTAGAGAAAGAAGAAGCAAAGTCCGAAACAGTTGCATGCGGTGTTCCCTGAAAAATCTTGAGGTTGCGGCGGTAATGGTAAGCGCATGGCGCGACTAGCTTCAAACATAAAAGCTCAAACACCAAACAGCAAACGGCAAACACCAAACATCAAACGACAAACACCAAACGGCAAACTTGGACCCCACTGGGGCGCGGTCCTCGTCTCCCAAGTACCAAGCACCAAGCACCAAGCACCACGCACCACGCACCACGCACCACGCACCACGCACCAAGTACTGCCACATCTCAAGTTCGCCGTTTGAAATTTTATATTTGAAGTTCACCGAAGGGATTCTCCCACACCGCGCGTCACAAATCACCCGCAAACCGTCATCTGCGGGGTCGGTACAGTTAGAGTGGCATTGTCCAGAAATCCCGGTCTGAGCGATGGCGGCCTCCATTCCTCGTTTCCTCTTCCTCATTCCCCATTTCGGACTTGCGCTCACGATGTGGCTAGCGACACCAATCGTTCCGGAAGCGTTTGCCCAATCACCTCGCGTCCAGTTCATCCATGCGTCACCGTACGCCGAGGTTCAGAAAATGGACGTTTACCGGAATGGAGAGCTTTGGCTCGATGACTTCGCCTATCTGGAGGTCACGCCGTTCACCGACTGGCCGACAGGTGAGCGATTTAGCCTGGAGTTTACGTGGCCGGATTCACCGGACAATTCGGATCCCTTCTTCACCGAGAGCATCACGTTGCGTCCCGGCGAGCGATACTATCTCGCGACGGTCGGAGACCCGCTGAGAAAACCGGGGCAACCGCGGTTCCAACTGATTCTGCGAGGAGGAGCATTGGAGCGGAGCCCGGTTCAGACCCCCCCGATGATCGCGTTTCAGTCGTTGACTGCAAGTCCCGATGTGCCGCCCTACACCCTCTATATTCGAGGCTGGGAGAGCCCCGAGACCGGAGGAGAGCGCCTCGAGGAGATTCCATTCCTCTCCTTTGGCGATATGTTTGAAGGCTATGATCTAAGTCCGGCATTTCAATTTGAGGCGGACATGCGGGAGGAGGACGGGAGCATTGTCGCGTCGACGATAGCCAACTTCTTGGGTATTGGCGGAAACTCGATGATCACGGTCACGAGTGGCTTCATACATCCTCCGAGACCAGGAGACGCTCCGTTTGAGCCGGGCATGTCTGTCTTGCCGGACGGCCGGACATTTCACCATATTCCGAATTACACGCGGGTTCAATTCATCCACAACTCCCCGTATCAGGAGGTCGACTCGATCGACGTACGTGTCACTCGACTCGATGCGTACGGGCCCGACGAGATCGTAATGCACCTCGATGATCTTGCTTTCAGGGAGGCCTCGTCGTTTCTGGATTTGCCTGCCGGGCTACTCGTTTCCGGAGAGCGCGTGACGGCTCCGGAGCTCGTTTTCAACGTGATCTCAAGCGATGGCGTCGACACGCTTCTTACCAAGAAGCTGAGGCTGCAAACCGAACAGACGCACGTCATCGTTCTTGCAGGAGATCCGCTGCAACGTGCAGGCCAACAGCCGATGGATCTGTTCGTCAACGACCAAGGTCGGGAAACAGCATCCGAATTGGACCGGACAGAAGTGTCGTTCTTCAACGGTGCTGGAGATGTTATTACAACTGCCATTGGTCTTGAGAAGGGAGGGCCACCTATTTCGGCTGGGCTCCCGTTTGGGTCCTTCACGCCGTACGCAGGTTTGCGCCCTTGGAACGACACCCTCTACGTCTCAGATGCCGAGAAACACGAGGTGCTTGGCTTGTTCGAGACGTCAATGCAAGGCGCTGCAGGCTCCACATCCGTATTACTAGTCTCTGGATTCCACGAACCGCCCCCTGGAATCGCAAAGCGAGACGCCGAAATTGAACTTATAGCCGCCACCCCGGCGGGAGGTAGGCTCACCCGTCTATCAAAGAGGAGACCGTCTCCTTGGTGGCAACAGCCGTTATACTATGTAATGGGCCTGGCAGTAGCGGCAGTAGTTTTTGCACTAGGCTCGCAGCTTCGCGTTAGACGTCTCAAGACCCGATCCAAGGAGCTTGAGGCAAAGGTCGAAGAGCGGACTCAAGAACTGCGGGCCGAGAAGGAAAAAACGGAAGATCAGGCACGTAGGTTGGCGGAACTAGACGAAGCCAAGAATCGATTCTTTGCGAACATCAGTCACGAGTTTCGGACGCCGCTCACGCTCATTCTTGGTCCGGTACAGGATTTTCTCGATGGGGCTTTGGGCCCACTCTCCGGTCAGGCCAGGACGCAACATCGCTTGATTCGACGCAATGCCCGCCGGCTGCTTCGACTCGTCAATCAGTTACTCGACCTTTCGCGTCTGGAGTCGGGCAAGATGTCGCTTTCACCGGAGCCGGGTGATCTCGTTGCGTTCTTGCACGAGTTGCACCGCGTCTTCATGCCGATGGCCGAACGTCGTGAGGTTTCGTTGGGATTCGAACCTCGAGTCCAGTCTATTCCCGGCATGTTCGATTTCGACGCATTGGAGAAGGTGTTCACGAATCTGATCTCGAACGCACTGAAGTTCACGCCGGAGGGGGGAAGCGTTTTAGTGAGTGCTTCTGTCATCCCGAGGAGCGATAGCAACGAGGGATCCCTCTCTACGCTCGGGATGACAGCTGTCGTAACCGTCAGCGACACAGGTCCGGGCATACCGGAGGAGCAGCTCGACCGGATATTCGAGCGCTTCGTTCAGGGCGATACGTCCATCAGACGCCGCTTCGAAGGGTCGGGTGTCGGATTGACCCTCGCGCGAGAGCTCGCCGAATTGCAGGGGGGCTCACTTGTGGCGGAGAGCGCGGTCGGGAAGGGAAGCGTGTTTACTGTTTCGCTCCCAATTGCGGAACTGGAAGAGGTTGGAGAAGCCGAGGCGCCGGTTCCGCACCAGGTACATCTCGAATCGCCCCTCCTTGTCGCCGACGAGGATGGCGAATCGATGGGAGGTGATGGTCTCGCGGTCAAACAGGCGACGATTCTCATTGTCGAAGACAATCCTGACGTGCGCCAATACCTCCGAGCGCATCTCGCGCAGAAATATCGTTTGCTGGAGGCAGAGCACGGACAGGCCGGACTCGAGCTTGCCAGGCTTCAGAAACCCGACCTCATTCTCTCGGACGTCATGATGCCCGTCATGGACGGATTGGAGATGTGCCGCCAAATCAAGTCGAACGATGAGCTGCGTCACATTCCCGTCATTATGCTGACGGCAAAAGTATCCGAAGCTGACGCCGTCGAGGGCCTCGAATCCGGCGCCGAGGATTACATTGCCAAGCCTTTCAGTATCAATGCGTTAGAGGCGAAGATTCATAACTTCGTGACCGTCCGTCGAGACTTGCGCGAGAAATTCAGCCGGGAAGTGATTGTCAAGCCCGGCGAGATCGTTATCACGCCGGAGGAAGAGGTCTTCCTCGATGGTGTCCTGGAGGTTGTCAACGAACATCTGGGCGACACCAATTTCTCGGTCGACTGGCTGGCTGAAGAAGTCGGCATGAGTCGGCGCAGCCTCGAAAGGAAGGTTGAAGCCACTACGGGGCAGACACCGGCCGACCTTATTCGAAATCTGCGGCTGCAGCGTGCCTCCCAATTGCTTCGCGCGCATGCCGGCTCCGTGGCTGAGATTGCCTATTCGGTAGGTTTCAATTCCCCGAAACATTTCTCGACCGTCTTCAAGCAGAAGTACGGGGAATCGCCGACCGAGCATGCAACGTCAGAATCGGTATCGACCTCCGATTAGCGATCATTGATCGGTGATCATTGATCATTGATCATAGATCACCGCCGTCTGGCGCAAATGCGCACAGCTCTGTCGCATTCTCGTGACACACGTGCTCTTAGCCTCATCCCGTGACACGAATCACAAACGGATGAGGTAAGTCATGAAATCCATTCTCTTTTCCTGCTTCACCCTCCTGTTGGTCGTAGCCCTGGCAGGCTGTGACCAGATGGATGCAGTGGAGGAGTCGAACACCGTCGAGCCCGCGTGGACCATGGAGGTTCCCGACGGGGCGCTCCAAATCAGCAAGAACGCGCCTGCGTCGTATCTCGGCTCAGTAATCAACTTTGCAGCCAACGAATCGGCCGAAGGGATCGCCATCGACAGGCGAGGCAATCTCTATGTCGGGAAGCGGACGGACACCGCAGCCAGACTGTCCCAAATCATCCGCATCGAGTCCGACGAAACGGCCATGATCTTCGCGAACCTGACCGTCCTCGGATTCAGGGACGATCGGTGTGCTGGGTCTGATGACGGATCCGCCGGGGCGAGTCTATGCGGCGTTGGTCACGGACAATCCGTCGACGCAGGGTGTCTATCGGATATCGAAGGACGGTCTGACAGTAGAGCGCCTGCCCGGATCAGAGCAGATTGCCTTTGCAAATGCCCTGACCTTTGACGACGACGGAAACCTGTATGTGACCGACAGCTTTACCGGCAAGATCTGGCAGTATGTCGCCGGCGGGACCTTCACCGAATGGCTCCAGCATCCGCTTCTCGAGGCGGTGCCGGTCCCGGGTGCCCCGATCCCGATACCGGGTGCGAACGGGATCGCGTTTTATCCGCCGAACAAGCTGTACGTTGCCAACACGTCGCAGTTCAGCATAACACGGGTGTACATCGAGGATGATGGCTCTGCCGGCGCTGTCGAGTCGGTTGTGCCGTTCGACTTTCTCCTGTTCGCTGTCGATGGGATCTCCGTCGACGCGCACGAGAACGTCTATGGTGTGCTCGGCGCGGCCAATGCGGAAGAGACCGGTTCGCCACCCATTCCTCCGGTTGTGAAGGTCAACGCGCTGACAGGAACGGTGGCCCCCTTGATTCTAGATGCGAGTAATTTCGATACGCCGACCAGCCTTGCGTTCGGTACAGGTGGCACGTGGGGCCGGAAACACCTCTACGTTGTCAACGCGGCGCTCTTCGGGCCGGTGACCAATGGTCCGGGGTCGGGTGTGGTCGAGGTCGAGGCTGCTGTTCCCGGATTCCCGAACTAACACCAAATACCAAACTTCAAACACCAAACTTGGGCCCCGTTTCGGCGGGGCCCTTTGTTTGTTGAGAATACACCCTGATCGCCTCTCCGCACCGCCTAGTGACTGGCCAAATGCCTAGTGACTAACTCCTGTCGCAAAACCGAACCCATCCGTCGCATCTGCGCACGCGGTCCGCGCTAGCATTCAGTAGCAATCAGGCACCAAACGAAAAACGCTATGCGACGATCAGTCGGAATCCACGCGACGCTTCTTTTCGTTTTTGGCGTGACGACACTTGTTTCCGGGCAGTCGACGCTGTATTGGACCGACAATATTGGCGGTAAGATCTATCGCATGAACCTTGCCGATGAAACCGTTGAGACTGTCTTTTATGATAGCACCGGAACCTCGTTGTGGGATGGACCGACGCAACTGGCACTTGACACCGTCGCCCAAAAAATGTATTGGGCGCAAGGTGGATGGAGCCAAGGTAGGATTCGTAGATCCGATCTTGACGGAGCGAACGTTCACGATGTCGTCGTCGCAGGTTTATTGAGCGATCTTGCACTGGTATCTCCAAAACAGAAACCTGTCTTGGACGACCTGGGGCGGTTGGGCTCCGCATGTGGACGGTGGGATATTCCGGATGAATCTTGACGGTTCGGAAATCGATAGTCTATTCTACGGCGGCTCGCTAAGTATCGCGCTAGACGTGGGCCGCGGCAGATTGTTCTTCGCCGACAACTCGTTTTCCCGCGACTACCTTATCCGAGTCGCACGCCTGGACGCATCGTGGGCAAAAATCTGGGCCTTGGAACCTGCCACTGCAATCGTATTCGACGCGATCAGTGAAACCATGTATTTCTACGCCGACGACGCAATTCAAAGCGTCGAGGATCGGCCTGGTTCTGAGATAACACTCACGACCGGCGTTTCCAATCTACAAAGTTTGAGTCTCGACCTGGCCGGAGAGGCAATGTATTGGTCGGAACTCATCTCACTTGATGGAAACAGGTGGCGGTCCAAGATCCGTCGAGCCAATCTGGACGGATCGGGAGATGAGGACGTGATTCGTCGCGGATGACGCGGCTTTCTTCGACGTCGTCGTGATCACGAACCCCTCTACTCCGACCGCCATGACATTTGAACAACCCATGGAATTCGAATTGCTTTCGGCATACCCGAATCCATTCAACACGTCGACGACGATCCGATACGATCTTGCAGCGGCCGAGCGAGTGACAATCAAAGTCCGAGACGCCCTCGGACGACTCTTTGCCATACTGGTCGACGACGTTCAGCCTGCGGGATCACATGCTGTGACCTGGGTTGCCGATAGCGACACACCGAGCGGAACGTATTTCTACACGCTGGAGACGCGGAATGGCTCGATTACACGGTCGATGGTGCTGGCGAGATGAGCTTCCAGGTTCCGGGTTCCACGTTCCATGTCTTGAGGTGCGAGGTGCGAGGTGCGAGCCGCGGGAATGACGAACCTGGACCCTGGAACCGGGAACGCTACGGTTTCTTCGGCACGAATGGCTCATGGTGGATGTCCCCGTCCGCGACCGTCAGAAACGTAGACTCCGCCACTTCCTTCCAGGGGCCAGCCAGTTCAGTCAACGGCTCTGAGACGATTGCTCGGTCCTGCTCGCCGTACTGCGCCAGGCGACCCCTGAGTTCCGGCGGTGCGAACTCACGCAAGGCAGCGATGCTTCGCAAGTGAAACAGAGTTTGGGACTTGTGCTCGCTTGAGTATCGCACTGCGTAGATCTTTTCGCCGTCGGCGATGCCCAATGTCATACGGATGGGATACTGGATTCCCTTCCTGAATCCAACCTCCTCCACGAAACCCACCATGCGTGCAATGGCCTGCATAACGTCGTTCTGGAGACCAAATGTCAAGGCGAGATAAAACATGACCTCCGAATCGGTAGATCCCCGGATTTCCGGATACAATTCCTCTGACACCGCCATCGCGAGCTCGCGTTTCACGCGGGGGAATTCGCGAATGCTCCCGTTGTGCATGAATAGCCACTGGCCGTATCGGAAGGGATGGCAGTTTGTCTGCTGTATCGCCGAGGGTACGGTGGCCGCTCGAACGTGGGCGAGGAACATCGGCGACACGATGTGGGCGCAGAGGTCCTTCAGATTCGGGTCGTTCCACGCGGGCTGGATGTGCTTGTAAAGGCCGGGCAACTCGTAATCGCCATACCAGCCGACGCCGAATCCGTCGCCGTTCGTCGTGGTGTCGCTATCAGTCGCAGAAAGGCTCTGGTCGATAAGGGAGTGTTCGGGTTTGAAGATGATGTCTTCGAGCCGAACAGGTTGGCCAGAATAGGCTAGCCATCTACACATAAGTAATTAAGAATTAAGAATTAAGAATTAAGAATTAAGAATTAAGAAGAGATGATGATGTGGAAAGAAGGGCTTGTTGCGGGAGCAAAGATAATTCTTAATCCTTAATTCTGAATTCTAAATTACTTAGCTGGTTCCTGTACTGACTCTACGAGTAGCCGATCCAGGTTGCGCTGCGCCTCGTCACGTATCGGCACGAGCTCGGGATCGCAGTCTCGCCACAGGTGTACGAGCCTCGAGTAGAATTCGATCGCTTTCGACCTTTGGCCGAGCTGCTCATAGGCGTCGGCCACGCCAAGGTACTCGGGTCCGATCAATAGAATGCCGAAGACATGATCCCCGGCTGTAACGGATCTGTACACCTGAATTGCTTCCTCCAACCGACCCGATGCTCGAAGTGCTTCAGCCTTGACGAATCGATTCGTAAACTGGTCAAAAAGCGGTGATTTCCCGGCGTCTCTCCAGTTGATGCGAAGCTGCGCGTCGTTGACAGCTTTGATCGCCTCATCATATTCGCCTGTCTCAAGCGACTGTACCGCATCGATCGATCGGAGGAGAGAGTAAGCGATGTTGGTCCCCGATGTTGAATCGGCGCGCCGATTCAACAGTTGCCTTGTCGTTTCGACCGCCTTCAGATCTCCGACCCGGAGGGCGAGCAATGCGTTGTGGTATGCCTTGAGTTCCCTGTAGGTGACGCGAGGAACGTCCGGATCAGCAATGATGGCGATCGGATTGCTGGTCGTATCCCAGGCAGCCAGTTTCTGTCTCATCGCCTGGATGAAATCGTCGGAGGCAGGGTACACAGGGAGTCCGTAGAGTAGTGCTGTCGGAAGTATTCCTCCGCCTCCTTGCCATTGCGGAACACCCTTGAAAATTTGCAAGGCCTCCTTCAGCCGTCCTTGTCCAATTCGCACGCCGGCCAGAAACATGGTTGCCCTCTCTCGGACGGCATCCGGGTAGCGGCCCGGCTCCAGGAGTACATGCAGAACTTGAACTGCGGCCTCCAGATCCTCGACATGCGTGGCGGCTTGTCGCGCGAGAGCGCTCACGTAAGAAGCACTCATCGAACCCGGTCCGGAAATGCTCCAACTGCTGTCTCCCCGCGACCGCATCATGATCCCATGCATCTGATTGCCAAACTCGATGTCGTCCTCCCGGTCGTCCAATTGCAGTATGAGGGCGGCGATCGAGTCAGCCCTGTCGAACTCCCATTCGTCTATGGCGCTGTCATATCGGTGTTGCAAGTAGTCGAGGTTCTCCGGTGCGAGACGGGATGCTCTCTCGAAGTATTCATCTGCCTCGGCATGCGGCCGACCGAACAATGGATTGTAGTGGAAGACCATTTCGCCCAATCCGCGCAGCGCTTCGGTGTCATTGGGATACTCCGCGAGAACGGACCGATAAAGGTTCATCGCCTTCTTGCCGTCTCCGAGCCTGAACCCGTAGTTGGCGGCCTCGATCAGGGTTCGTGCACGCCACGGGAGTGCGCTGCTGTTTGCCAGCGCGTTCTTTTCTGCGTCGAATTCGCGTGGATCCGGAATCCAGCCGTATGCCCACGCAAGCTTACTCCACGCCATCGCAAACGAAGAATCGATTTGCACCGCCTTTTCCAACTCGTCTGCGGCTTCTGGGTATCGACCGGTTCTGGATAGTTGAATTCCGGCCAGATAGGCCTTTAAAGCCGGGAACGACGCCGTCGTCACAGCTGCGAGTGAGACCTCTTTCTGATCTGGAGTCGAGAGCAGACCCGAAACGAGTTGTTTCGCCAGTCCGTCGAGGGCGCCCGAAATCTCACTTTCGTCCGCGGCGGTCACGGTGGCATCGACCTCCGGATCGATTCCTGCGCCGTACAGTGACGCGGTGATCTGAACTTCCGATCCCACCTGCGTCACGTTCCCTAAGATCACCCGGCCGGCGCCCAGCCGATTGGCGAGATGTTTTGCGTCGTCCGGCGTGACGATCTTCAGATCCTCTTTCGCGATGACGCCCAGCAGAGCGTTTGGGTCGAGTGCACGTATTTCTCCCGCGCCGTCCAGTTTGACGCTCAGGAGATCGACGATGCCTTCACCCAGATAGGCGAGACCCTCCTGGCCTCGAATGGTAAACGGCATGACGCCGATGGTCATTTCGTCCAACGCGGTTTGTTTGCTGGGACGGTGCCAGAAGTTGAAATAGGCGGACGCGATGACCGCCGCGACCAGGATGACTCCAGCAACCAGTGCGACCGGATTCGAGATAAGTGGTTCGCGTCTTGCAGGCGTTGGTGCGCGTTGGGACGTCGTGTCTGGGCTCGGTAAGTCTTCCAGCAGGGCGTCTACTGACGCATAGCGCGTTTCCGGATCCTTGCTCAGCAGCTTCTTGAGAATCTCCTCCAGAGTGGGCGAAGCTCCGGGCGGTGGTTCGACCTCCTGGTTCAGGATGGCGTAGGTCAGTGCCTGCTCGTAGTCGCCCTCGAACGGGCGATGGCCGGCGAGCATCTGGTAGAGCACGACACCTAGCGACCAGAGATCGGTTCGGCCGTCGACGGCACCCCCTTGGATTTGCTCGGGTGACATGTAGGCGGCCGTGCCCAACGTGCTGCCGGTCTGCGTGAGCGAAAGCACGCCGGGAAGTTTTGCCAGTCCGAAGTCGAGGATTTTCACGAGCCCGTCATCCGTGACCATGATGTTGGCGGGCTTTATGTCCCGGTGGATGATGCCCTTCCGGTGTGCCGCCCGAAGGCCCTCCGCTACCTGCCGTGCAATGCGCACGGCCTCGTCCTCGTCAATGCTCCCCTCGCCGAGACGGTACTTGAGCGTCTGGCCGCCGTAGTGCGCCATGGCGATGAACAGGCGACCGTCGTCCGCTTCGCCGACCTCGTAGATCGTGCAGATGTTGGGGTGGTCGAGAGCGGATGCCGCCTTGGCTTCCTGCATGAATCGGGCGTTCGCATCCGCATCGCGGCTTAACTCTGCAGGAAGGAACTTCAGCGCGACAAGTCGATCGAGCTTCGTGTCGCGGGCCGTGTAAACGACGCCCATGCCGCCGCCGCCGAGTTGCTCGACGATCTCGTAGTGCGAAACGGTCGTTCCTATCATGCTCTCCGGTCAGTCTGGTCGTCTAAAGTACGAGATTAGAGAGTACCGGGTAAAGGTGCTGGGTGCGAGGTGCTGGGTGCTGGGTGCTGGGTGCCAGGTGTCAGGTGCCAGGGTTGCCCCGAACGACGACCCCGAATGACCATGACTAATGACTACTGACTAATGACTAATGACTACAGCCCGTCCTCCACGTCCCGTGGCGTCAAAGGCGCGCAATGTTGCTCGTCCTGACACCTTTACGGGTTTGACCCAGAGCATAGAGTCGATGTCGGGTTCGGTGTCATTTAGAGTGTATCGGATCTGGAGTCCGGGATAGGCGACGTTGGCGCGGAGTATTCCGTCGACGAGCTCGCCTCCGGGGGGTGGGATCCTGTAACCCACCCCACCATACATCCTCGCAAGCCGTTCCAATTCGCGGCGACCCAGGCTGTTAGCAAACCGATTCCAATCCGCGTTCAGCGGTCCGAGTCGCTGATCGCGATCTTCGATCGAGGCCCAGGCCGGTCGTTTGGCCCAGGCCCTCTCGGCCAAGGCGACAAGCTTGGGATATAGCAGGTATTCGAAGCGAGCCTGAGAGGGAGTATTCTCGCCCCACAGCTGTCCCTGGATCCCGATGACATTCGATACGGCAGCGCTGTCAAGCCGAACCGCGTCACGGTAGTTTTCCATATTGATCGTGCGACCGAATCGATCCTCGTAGGCACTGTTGTATATGTCGAGCGGCGTCATTTCGAATATCTTCTTCTCGTCGACAAACCCGGCCCAGGCGAACCCTGGATCCTTCGGATGCTTCTCGTAAGCAAGATCGAAGTAGAGATTCGGTGCGTTGGCCATGACGACGTGGTAGCCTGCATTTGCCAGACGGTATGCCCGCTCCTCGCCGCCCCAACCCCAAACCGAATTCCACGCGTATGGGATGACTTTATCCGTGAGATCGGGCTTGGGATCCTCTCGACGGTAGACACTGTCGGTTTTCACGCCGAGACCTATTTCTTCCCAGCCGGCCCCCTTCAATCCTTTGGAATCCAGGTAGGCCACGAGACGGCGGTAGAAATCGATCGACAGGTCGTGCACGTCGGTGAGATCGTCACGAGCGGCGAGCTTGCGCGCGCACGCCGGTGAACCTTTCCAGGCGCCTCTCGGCACCTCGTCGCCACCTAAATGGACCACGTGCAGCGGCGCCCCCGCCTCCTTGAAGAGCCCGGAAAGCTCGTCGATGACGTGTTCCGTGAAACGGAAAGTCGATTCCAGGCAGACATTGGCCACGTTGTCGTCCCAGCCCTGGACGGATCGGTACTTCGACGTGTCATCGAAATCCGTCAGCAAATACTGCTGCGCCTCGTCCGGGCGACCTTCGGCCATGAATCGACGGTATCTGCTCTCCATGCTCTTCACCGCAGCCCGCATATGGCCTGGGGTGTCGATTTCCGGAATGACTTCGACGTGGTGCGCCGTGGCAAAGCGCAACAGATCGACGAACTCGGCTCGACTGTAGGAGCCCGAGCCGGGCGAAGTTTCGGGATCCGGTCCTGAGCCAAAGGAGGGGGGCAGAAGTTCCTTCGAGTCGAGCGTGTGTCCCCTTCGCGCTCCGACTGTCGTCAGTTCCGGCAAATCCGATACGGGCACGCGCCAACCCTCATCGTCACTCAGATGAAAATGAAGCCGGTTCAGTTTGTAAAACGACATGAAGCGGATCGTCTGCTTTATTCGCTCGGGCGGCTGGAAGTGACGTCCTACGTCGATCATAAGACCGCGGTATGGGAACCGCGGGCAATCGATAATCTCGCCTTGAGGCAGATCCAGGGGCTGCCCTGAGCTTCCAAGTGCAGCGGGATGCACCAGCGCAATGAGCGTCTGAACCCCGTAGAAGATGCCGGCCCGGTCGTGCGCCTCGATCTCTACGCCATGCTCGCCGACCTTCAGGGAGTAACTCTCGGGCACGTCGCACACGCCGTCCGCGTAGTCCCCCGATGTGAGTTGCAACGAAATGTCCGCATCGTCCCCGTCCGCTGCGGTTGTGCTCACCTCGAGTCCAAACAACTCCCGAAGCATCTCTCCTGCATGGGCGACTTCCTCCTCGACGTTCGCGCCGCCGTGGATGTGCACCGGTGATGCCAGAACGTAGCGCTGCGCCCGAAGGGCCATTTGGCGTGGTGTGGGAATGACCGGACTGAAGCCGGTGTCGGGCAGCAATGAAAGCGGGCGATTCTTCTCATAGCCTGTTTGCGGAGTCGCGAGCGGGGTCAGATCGCCCCTGAACCGGTCGACCTGACGGGGTGTGACAAAGGGCTCGATCGAAACATGACTGATTGTCCGGGGGCGTCCATCCCTTCCGACGTAATAAAATCCAGCCGGGGCTGCCGACTCACGGATCACCCAGTTCGAAGCGATGAGTCGAACGGACACCGAGTCTCCTCCGTCCAGGCTGAAACCGGATTTGGGCTTCATTTCGTAAAAGCTGCCGTTGACGAGCCGAATCGCGAACGGTCCACTCACGGAGTCACTTCGGATGTAGCGGATAAAGTTGAAGTAGATCGCCCAGTCGTCTCCTAACGTCTCCGTCCCGTCATTCTTCAGCGTGAGTCTCGATTCGAAGTAGTCGGCATCACCGACGTAGTTGTCGACCACACCCCACGAAACGGCAAGCTCGGGGGCATCCTGAGAAAAAACGGTAATCGGCATGGATAGGAGTCCCATGGCGAGGAGACTCGCCGCAAATGGCAGCCGGCAGGGATGCCTTGGGGAGGTCGCGGACAGGGGCCGGCGCATGATCCGACCACACGTAAACACGATTCCGGCCACGAGAGATGACAAGCGCACAGCAATCACCGATAGAAGTACATTTTCCTTTTCATGATTTTACAAGGAATTGACCTATTTTACTCGGCTTAATTGACGTTGTAATAATTTGAACCGCATGTCAGTGCTTGCGAGTGCCCCTGGGTGGGAGCGAATGCCGTGTGTCTCGTTTATCGGCTTCGACCCGCATCTTGTGAACCGGGCACGTTGGATTGTGACGGCGGAGGTGCCACAGAGCTGAAAAGACTGAGCCAGAACAAACGGTGCAAGATCAAGAAGAACTAGTCAGAGATCTAGAAGCTACCCGCAAGGAATTGGAGGCGGCCCAGGCCCAGCTGATCCACTCGGAGAAGATGGCGTCTCTCGGCCAGTTGATGGCGGGTATCGCACACGAGATTAAGAACCCACTCAATTTCGTCAACAATTTCGCCATGATCCTGGGCGAACTCGTCGAAGAGATCGGCGAGATACTCAGCGAGCGGCCCGATGCGAAGATTTCGGATCTGTCTGAAGACCTCGAGGCGCTGATGGACGATGTTAAGGTGACGACCGAGAAGATCCGGGAGCACGGAAAGCGAGCGGACAGTATCGTTCGAAACATGCTGCAGCATAGCCGTGGCACCGAGGGGATGCGCCTTCCCACGAACATCAATGATCTGCTGAAGGAATACGTGAACCTGTCGTATCACGGGCTTCGCGCGAATGACCCCGAGTTCAATTCCGACTACGAGACGCAGCTCGATGAGACCGTCGGAGATGTCGAAGTCGTACCGCAGGATATTGGACGCGTCTTTCTCAATCTCCTCAACAACGCGTTCTACGCCGTCAGTGACAGGGCGAAATCCGCTTCGCGAGAGTATGATCCGGTCGTTCGAGTAACCAGCGAGCGGAATAACGGAAGGATTCGTATCACCGTTTCGGATAATGGGGGAGGCGTACCGGCCGACCTGGTGGACGACATCTTTCAGCCTTTCTTTACGACCAAGCCGACCGGAGAAGGAACCGGCCTCGGCCTGCCAATGAGCCACGATATTGTCGAGCAACACGGTGGATCGCTGGACCTGGAGAATGTCGCCGGTGAAGGAGCGACGTTTGTGGTCGATCTGCCGGGATAGTCGAGGGTCGAGGGTCGAAGGTCGTCATTCCCGCGCAGGCGGGAATCCAAGTCGGTTTTCCTACTCGGAGCGACCGCATACAGTCCGGCACGGCCGACATCAATCTCCGACTCAGTTCGATGACGGCCTTCGGGCGATAATTGGACTTGCATTTCTCCGAAGATTCCGTGAAGTTTAGTGGACCCACCGTCCACCGAACCACCCGAAAGATGAGAGCATTTTGCCTATTGGGCGCGATTAGCTGCACCCTCTTCGTCTATCATTACGGCGCCGCACAAAGCCAAGTCAAGCACAAGGTGCATTCCGTCGATCTCTCGCGGGAGGCGAATCGCGTGTCAAAATTCCAAACAATCGATCCGAGCTTCACGGCTGCCGCCCCAAATGGCTTCCCCAGGAGCGGTGTTGCCGGATTCGAGCTAGACTACGAGATCGTTTTCACCGCCGATAATGCGACGGAGAACATCGACTATTTCGCGTTCTCTGCGCCGTCCGGTTGGACGATTACGGCGATTGGGCCCGCTCCGCCGCAGACCGCTTGTTCGGGTACGCCG
This sequence comes from uncultured Bacteroidota bacterium, assembly GCA_963768715.1. Taxonomy (GTDB): domain Bacteria; phylum Bacteroidota; class Rhodothermia; order Rhodothermales; family DATKEJ01; genus DATKEJ01. The sequence goes on along the minus strand of CAVYJC010000007.1, from coordinate 398,450 downwards.
CACACCGCCGTCATCTCGGGATTCTCTGCGAGCAGCGCGTACTGGGGCGGAGACTATGGAGGGGGGGTAGTGACCCCTGGAAGCCCCGGAACCTACCCTGACATCGACAATCGGTCTGGGTGTGGGCCGTTTGCTACGGCCCTGACCCCTGCCGCGGCTGACACGCACATGTTCAGTGTCACAATGACGCCATCGGCGACGGGACAATGCCCTGGGACTGAGACGAGTGCACTCCCCTTGTGCTGCAGTGCAAGCGAAGTTTCAGCAGGCGGACCCCCGCCAGCCGGTTCTGAGCCGTACTTCAACGAGATGATAGCGGCAAGCGACACAAACGCATCGGTTTTCGGAGACGCGTTTTACTACGTCTCGCTGCAGTGTCCACCTCCATTCGTCGACCTGCGGAAGTATCCGCTTGATGCCACGGTGAATTCAGTGGATTGTCTGAACGCTCAATTCTCAGCTCCCGACACGCTGACGATCTTATCTCCTCCTGCGGATTCGGCCCAGTTCTGTTATGCAACAACCAACATTTCGGACATCTTCGCCGATCCTTGGGTGCAAACGACGTGCGATTCGGTATCGGTTCAAGACGACGTATTGGGCTCTGTCGTGGAAACCAACTTCGTACTCCAAGCCGGGCACACGCTTGTCCAGGCGAGTCAAGATTCCGTCGAAGCACCTGCGATCGACTCTTGTGTGCAGAATATCGGAACGGCGACCTGCACCACACCAGCAGGCAGCGACTACATTCCGGGCGTGGGTGTCCAAACCGGTCAACGTCTGACATCGGTTCCTAACGCATTGGATGTCGGTGAGGGAATCGATAGTGCCTGGGTATGCACGGTCGCGGACCTTCCGGTCGAACTCTCGCACTTCGGCGTGAAGTCGGACGATGGGGATCTGCTACTGGAATGGACAACGGCCTCCGAAACGAACAATTCGGGATTCACGATCGAACATCGGCTGGCTGACGAAACCGCGTTTCGAGAAGTGGGCTTTGTGGATGGGGCCGGCACGTCAGACCGGCTCCGACAGTACTCGTTCCGGATCCCGGATCCGGGCCCGGGGCGGCATGCCGTGCGTCTGAAACAGGTCGACTTCGATGGGGCGTTCACGTATAGTCCCCAGTTACTGACCCAGATCGAGGTCCCTGGAGACTACTTCCTGACCGCTGCCTACCCGAATCCGTTCAGTGCATCCGCAACGGTTGAATTCGCGGTGCCCGCGTCGCAGAAGGTCCGCCTCGAACTGGTAGACATTCAGGGGCGACCTGTGCGTGTGCTTTATAATGGCAGACTGGAGGCAAACGCGCGTCGCAGGGCAAGGATAGATGCCGCCGGCCTGGCGAGCGGCACCTACTTCGTCCGAATGAGCGGTGAGCGATTCCAGTCGTCTGAGATGGTGACGCTAGCGAAATAGGTCCGACGTCAGAGATCCGTGGTGGTGACTTGCGCTTGATCGGATACGTGCCGAGACGATCCGACGTATCGTGTTTTAAGTGCTGCACGACTTTAATGTTTGCGCGGCGTCCGCTACGTTGCGATTGCAACGAACGACCAAGCACCAAGGACTAAGGAAAGACACATGCGGCGGACTCTGCTCGACCGGCTGATGAAGGGGGAGATACTCCTTTGCGACGGGGGCATGGGAACGGAATTGCAGCTTGCGGGCGGTGATTTCGAATGCCCGGAAGAACTCAATCTTCGGAATCCGGAAGCTGTGGCTTCGGCGCACCGCGCATACTACGAAGCCGGCTCAGATATTGTTGAAACCAATACGTTTGGCGGCACTCGGGCGCGTTTGAAGTTGCACGGACTCGCAGACCGAACCGCGGAAGTATCGCTGGTTGCCGCCCAGATCGCGCGGTCTGTTTGTCCCGGAAGGCATGGTGGTTGCCGGCTCTATCGGACCGACCGGCGAAATGCTCGAACCGTTCGGCGACGCCGAGCCACAGGCACTCTTCGACATGTTTGCAGAGCAGGCCGAGGCGCTCGACAAAGGAGGCGTCGATGCGCTGATCGTCGAGACGATGATGGATGCAGAGGAAATGCGGCTGGCGATCACAGCGGCAAGGCAGACTCCGACCTTCCGATCATTGCAACGATGACATTCGCGGTTGGGCCGGGCGGGGTCCGAACACGCTGGGGCGTTGATGTTTCGAAGGCTGTCCAGGTGCTCGAGGAGGCTGGAGCCGACGTCATCGGTTCGAACTGTGGAGACGGCTTCGATGAGATGATTGAGGTGATCGCTCAAATGCGCCCTCTGACGAAACGGCCCCTGATCGCCCAGGCCAACGCGGGTGTGCCGACGATGATCGAAGGCGTTCCGACATACAAGGAGACGCCGGACGACATTGTTCCGAAAGCCAGGCGCCTGCTGGAACTTGGCGTCAATGTCCTCGGCGGATGCTGCGGGACGAGACCGGCTCATATTGCGGCGATGCGGACATTGCTTGATGGTTGAAAACAGCAGACATCAGACAGCAGACAGCAGACATTGAGGAAGGAGGGATACCTATCGGCAGTGCTGCTCGCCTACGGGTCCTGCTATTCTTGATTCTTACCCTGGTGGTAATAAGCTCGTGTCGGGGTGTCATGGGACAACCGGCGTACCGTCACGGCGGAATCATTCGCGGCGATCGGACGAAAAAAGAAATCGCCCTCGTGTTTACAGGTGATGAGTACGGGGACGGTCTCGATCCCATCAACAGCGTTCTCGACTCGCTCGATGTCAAAGCCTCGTTCTTTTTCACCGGTCGATTCTACCGCAGTCCCGAATTCAAAGACGCTATCGCGGCGCTTCACTCCGAAGGGCATTATCTCGGGGCGCATTCCGACCAGCATTTGCTGTACTGTAGCTGGGAAGACCGAGATAGTCTTCTCGTAACACGCGACGAATTCAGAAAAGACATACTGGATAACTATTTGGAAATGAAGGAGTTCGGAATTCGTCAAGAGAAGGCGAATTTCTTTCTTCCTGCCTATGAATGGTACAACGACCGAATCAGCGAATGGACCGACTCTCTCGGTCTGCAACTCGTGAACTACACGCCCGGTACCCGCTCGCACGCCGATTACACGACGCCTGACATGGACGAGCACTACGTTTCCAGCGATCAGATCTTTGACTCAATCCTGTCATTCGAAAGCAAGGAGGCGGAAGGGCTGAACGGTTTTATCCTCCTGTCCCACGTGGGGGTCGATCCGAGACGTACCGACAAGTTCTATCTTCGGCTGGGACCATTGATCGCCGAACTCACGAAGAGAGGATATGACTTTGTCCGTATCGACGAATTGCTGGCGGAGTAGGACGGCCGCCTCTTTGCGGTGCATGGCGCCGATCTTTGTATTTGCTCTGTCTGTTGAGATCGCTGGATGCGGCGGCGGCGAGACCTTGGCGAGGGTAACACCAGAATCAGCGCAGGTTGACTCGAATGCGGTCTTCGTTCGGGTGAACCTGGTTGGTTACCGGGAGGAAGACAGCAAGGTAGCGATCGTCTTCTCGCATCGACGCGTATCGTCCGACTTCCAGTTGATTGATGCGATCACTGGACGCGTCGTTTTGGAAGGCAATCTGACCCCTTCGGTCGCCGCGGGTTGGGGCACGTTCGCTACCTACTACGAGGCCGATTTCTCGGCTGCTCAGGACGCAGACCGATATTACCTACGTGTCGAAGAATGGACATCGCCCGTGTTCACGATTGGGCGCGACGCCTATGCCGGTCTGCATGAGGATCTGCTCGGGTTCATGCGCCAGCAGCGCTGTGGGTACAATCCGTTTCTGGACATCGAATGTCACCGAAAAGACGGGATGAGCTTCTACGGGCCCATGCCCGACTCGACCTTCATCGACGTGTCAGGCGGATGGCACGATGCAGGAGACCAGCTCAAATACCTCATCACGGGCAGCAATGCCACGGCCCGCATGCTGCTCGCGTTCGAGTTGACAGGCAGCACGTTCACGGATCGGACAAATGCACTGGGTCAGCTGGGACCGAACGGTATCCCGGATGTGCTCGACGAGGCGAAATGGGGGCTGGACTGGCTACTGAAACTCCACCCGGGTCCGAACGAGTTGGTCCATCAGGTCGCCGACGACCGGGACCACTACGGCTGGAAAATGCCTGACAATGACAACGCTGATTACGGCTGGGGTCCGAACAGTTACCGGCCGGCCTATTTCGCCACGGGAGAGCCGCAAGGCCTCCGAGAATTCAAAAGCGAAGCGACGGGGTTGGCGAATCTCGCCGGACGATACGCAGCAGCCGCGTCCATGGGCTATCGGATCTGGAGCAAACGGGACGGTGATCCGGCATTTGCGAGCCGGCTCCTTGCGGCCGCTCGGGAAGTCTATTCACTGGGGAAGGCGAAGGAAGGCTATCAACAGGGGAATTCTTATGGCGCTCCCTACCGCTACACGGAACGTACCTGGGCTGACGACATGGAGTGGGCCGCTGCAGAACTCTTCAAATCGACCCACGACTCGACGTACTTGAACGACGCCGTACGTTATGCGCGTCTGGCCGGTCCGACGTCATGGATGCAGCGCGACACGACGGAACACTACGAATTCTACCCGTTCGTCAATGTCGGCCATTTCGCCCTGTATCCGCTCGTGGGTGAGGCACTTCAGGATTCGCTGGCCGGTTACTACCGTGACGGCATCGAACGTACGATGAAACGGGCGCGAACGAACCCATATGAAATTGGCGTGCCGTTTATCTGGTGCTCGAACAATCTGGTCTCCGCTCTCATCACACAGATCCTCCTTTACGAGCGCATGACCGGCGATATGACGTATCACGACTATATGCTGCGCCAACGCGATTGGCTCCTTGGAAGAAATCCATGGGGGACGTCGATGTTCACCGGAATACCCCGGGATGGGGAGTATCCCCTTGACGTCCACACGTCCGTCTGGGCGCTGACGAAAAGAGAAGTCCCGGGAGGTCTCGTGGACGGCCCGGTCCTCAACTCTATCTACTCACGTCTCAAGGGGATTCACCTGCATTCGCCTGACGAATTTGCCGTGTTTCAAAATCGATACGTGGTCTACCACGACGACATCGGCGACTACTCCACGAACGAGCCGACGATGGACGGCACCGCTGGGGCGGTTTTCTGGATGGCAGCACTTTCGTCATCCCGAACGAAGTGAGGGATCCCTCCACCGCCGGTTGCGCCGCTCTGCCCGCATGACAGGTGACGAATCCCTCCGAACTCGATTAGGTGGAGCCTAGCTCTGGAGTCCGAACTCGTTTGTTCGGGACAGGCCCCCAAGACTACGCCGCCGCCATCCTCCGAGTCTTGTGCCCCGCGGTTGTTTTTCCCGGTGACGATGTCGTGACCGTGACCGGATGAACAGCCAGGATAATCATCGCCGCCGACAGGACGAGGATGCCGCAGATTGTGAATGCAAGCGGGTAATTCCCGAGATCCCCCAGCAGCCCTCCCATGAGCGGGCCCCCGATTCCGCCTACGCCGTAAGCCAGAAAGATCCACGGATAGTTTTGTCCGACGTGCTTGTTGCCGAAAACGTCAGCCGTGATCGAGGGGAAGAGTGAAAAGTTGCCGCCGAAATTGAATCCGATCAGCGCTGCTCCGAGGTAGAGGAGACCCGGCGTACCGGCCATAAGCGGAAAGAGCAGCAGCATCACCCCTTGCGTGGCCATCATAGTGAAGATCGATTTCCGGCGTCCCAGTTTGTCGCTGAAGGCGCCCCAGGCAATCCGGCCCAATCCGTTTGAGAGCGAGAAGAAGACGGCCATGGCGGTACCCGCAATGGCGCTGGCGGTGACCGGATCGATCCCTCCCGCTGTCATTGCATCGATCGGGAAGAGCTTCATGAGGCCGATGCTCATCAAGCCCGCACCGGCGCCGAATACGAACGTCAAAAAGATGATGTAAAACTGAGGCGTGCGCAGCATCTGACGCGACGTATAGTTGACGCCGCCTGATCGTGCCGCTTTTTCGATTGTCGGGGGTGTCCATCCCTTGGGGACCCACCCTTCCGGTGGAAACTTCATCCAGATCGAGCCCACGGCTACTACCCCGGCGAATACGAGCCCGTATACCAGGAACGTGGTGTTCAGACCGAATGTGGCAAGCAATTGGCCCCAGGATCCGGCCAGCTTCACCCAGAGCATCGCTCCGAATCCGAATCCGGCGACCGCCAGACCCATGATCAATCCTTTCTTGTCCGGGAACCACGCCGTCCCAACCGCGATCGGCACCACGTATGCCAGGCCGATTCCACTTCCTCCAACGACGCCAATCCAGAAGACCGTTGGCCAGAACTCGGCCGACCCGGTGAGTCCAGCGGCCACATACCCGAGTCCGAGAATGAGACCTCCGAGCAGCGTGAGCTTTCTTGGACCGATTCGAAGCATGAGCCTTCCGGCAAACACCATGACGATAGCGAAGAAGGCGAGCCCGGTGAAGAAGGGCGCCATCGCCTCAGCCCGAGACCATCCGGCCGTGAGAAGGTCGGGAGTAAAGACCGACCATGCGTACACCGCGCCTAGACAGAGTTGAATGACCACAGCCCCAAATACGACGAGCCAACGATTGCGGACTTCTTTAGGAACCGACATGACTTAATCCTCAGACTTCATTTGGAGTGACCCAGCGGGTTTCATCGGGTCCGAAGGAACGGCAGCCGACAACCCCGAACCATCAGCGAAAGTCGCGACCGAAAGACGGGTGTTTTCTCACATCACCGCCATCCGTCAAGAGGCTGACGCAAGTCGTTGGACACGGTCGGGGCTTGCGATTTATAAATGAATTTCGTATGAATCACATACGTTTCTGTTGATCCACCGCCTCACTAGCCTCAAACCTTCTGGTGGTCTGTTATGATCTACTCCTTTCGCCGCCTGGTCGCGGCCTGCGTCATCGTGACTTTTGCCTTCAGCGCACCCGGCGCCATCGATTCCGCTTTCGGACAAGAATATGCGTACGTCGCCAACCGGACCGCGGCGACGATCACTATCATCGCTACCGAGGACCAGTCGGTGGTTTCGACCCTGGACGTCGAATTTGCGGTAGAGGCTCTCGCGATGCATCCTAACGGTCGAATCCTCTACGTCGTGTACAACGGCTTCGTCGGTGTCTATGAGACGACCAATTACACCAGGTTAGAGCTGGTGTCGGTTGGTTCGGGTTCTGTCGGCATTGCGCTGACCCCGGACGGGAAGTATGCCTACATTTCCGGTACGCCTGTCAATTCGGTTTCTGTTCTCGACACCGAGACGAACACGGTCGTCGCCACCATCCCAGTGAGTATGACTCCGCACGGCATTGCCATAACTCCCGACGGCAAAATCGTCTACGTATCGAATTCGGACACAGGAGTGGTTTCCGTGATTGAGACCGCAACGAATACGGTAACAGCCACGGTTCAAACCGGCGTTTCACCGGAAGGTATTGCCGTCAGCCCTGACGGATCGCGCGCGTATGTGGCCAACTTCGACGACGAAAACGTATCAGTTATCCAGACCTCTGATCACACCGTGGTGCACTCCTTTGGTCTCGGAGGAGGCCCTACGGCGCTTGCCTTCTCTCCAGATGGTGCTTATCTGTACGGGGTATCGGCAACCGACGACAGTCTGACCATTTTTGATGCAGGCCCCGACACGGTTCTGGCCCGCATCAACGTTGGAGCCATCAACCACCGCGGAATCGCGGTTGCCGGTGACGGCAAGTCTGTCTACGTGCCGAATCTGAATGCGAACTCTGTCTCCATCATTGAGTTCGGGGCGGATACAACGACGACGATGGTGGAAGCGGACACGAGCCCCTGGGCAGTCGTGATTGGGGAGCGAGTCGACGTTACGGCAAACGAGCCGCCGTCGCTGCCGTTGGATTTCAGGTTATCGTCGATCTATCCGAATCCATTCTCCCAAGAAGCTCGGATTGAGTACACCGTTTCTGAATCCGCGTCGTCCAGTCTGCAAGTCTTCGACGTCGCGGGGCGCCTGGTCTTGACCAGAGACCTGGGTTGGTCGGCGCCAGGGATCAACCGCCAGTACTGGGACGGACGAAACAGAGCGGGTGTGTTGACTCCACCTGGCATCTATTTCCTCCGCCTCCAGGTTGGAGAGCATGTCGCGACAGCAAAGTTGATTAAAGCCTCGAACGTGGTTCGGTCATTATAGTGCAGTGCGCTGCCACTGATCTATACTACGACTGATTCTCGCGTTATATTTGTGACGCCCATAAGACTCGATTCTGATCGAGCTTCGAAGGCCAGGTGTGTACCCACCGTAAATGAGGGAAGCAATGCTACTTGCCCTGAATCGAATGAGGCACCTCTATTCGGGGCGCCTTTCTGTGTTCGCGTGGATCTTTGCGCTGTTTGTACTCCAGTCGTGTACGGACGCGGTTTCAGTAGACAATGGCGCAGCGGATGCATCTTCTGATCGGAATGCAGTAACCCAGATTGAGCCCGAGTCGAATCTCGTCGTGTCGGACGACGGACAAGTGACGGCATCGGGTCCCATCGAGCGTGTCACGACATCCAGCGTTACGCTCGTTGGTGTGAACTTCAATGTCACCGACCAGACTGTGATGAGTGACGAGGCCGGCTCGGCAATGACGATCGACGAAGTTAGGCTCGGGATGTTCTTTGAAGTGGCAGGTCGCCTGATGGACGACGGCTCCTACACAGTCTCATCCGCTCGTGCCGACTCAACGGTGATTTTGTGTCACGTTCCGCGCGGAAATCCGGGCAACGCCCACACCATTCAGGTTGGATATCGAGCCATGAACGCCCACCTGAATCATGGAGACTATGAGGGTGCTTGCGAAGAAGAGGTGGGGGGAGCAGAAGGCGATCAGACCGACGGGGTCGAGACGGATGAGAGCGATAGCGAATCCAATGGGGAAGGGGACGGCCCAGAAGCTCCGAAGGCCGTAATTTGCCATGTTCCGCCTGGCAACCCAGACAACGCGCACACGATCACTGTCGACTCTGCCGCGGTGCAAAACCACTTGGATCACGGTGATTACCTCGGCGAGTGCGAATCGATCGACGGGGTCGATGGGAGCAGCGATGGTCAGGATGTCGAGACGGACACTGGTGATGATCAGTCAGGCGGATCGGAATCAGACGATCCAGGGGAAGAGAAGGTGTTGATCTGCCACGTCCCTCCGGGAAATCCGACTAGGGCCAGAACGCTGAGTGTAGACGCCACTGATGTTCAGGACCATCTCGACCACGGCGACTACCTGGGCGAGTGTTGAGTTCGTCCGAAGTCCGATGTCCGATGTCCGAAGTCCGAAGACCCCGGTAACTACGACCTGGCATTTCGCGCCGTCACGTTTTGCCACGCGTCAGCGACTTCTGCAGGCGACAATGGGGGGAGGGATCGTCTGAGAGTTGATCGCCGATCATGCGCTGATACCAGGCTGCGTCGTGCCAGCTTCCCAGTTTGAATCCCGCTGCTTTATAGACGCCGATCAATTCGAATCCCATTGACAGGTGTAACGCGACACTGGCGTCGTTCGGGATCGTGATGCCGGCGAAGGCTCGGTGAAACCCCTGGAGGCGAAGCAGTTCGAAAAGGGAGTGATACAACCCGCGCGCGATGCCCATGCGACGAAAGTCGGGGTGAACGTACACCCCCAGTTCGACCGACCACTGGTATCCGGGCCGCGTTCGATGCGGCCCGGCAAAGGAGAAACCGGCGATCCGATCGTCGATTTCACGGACAATCCAGGGATACGTCTTCATGATTGCCGCCATTCGTTGACGGTATTCCTGGAGCGTCGGGGCGGCGTACTCGAAATTGATCGGCGTTTGCGTGACGGCAGGCGTGTACATCTCGAGAAGCACCGGAGCGTCTTCGAGTGTAGCCAGGCGAATGCGGCTAGTCATATGTCATTAAACACTAGTCACTAGTCATCAGTCATTGGTGACCAGTCATTCGTGCCCACCTGCCTCCGATCAATTGAAGAACGAGGACGAAAAACCAAGGACCAGGAACGAAGAACCAAGAACTAATTCGGCCACAGCCAGCCGAATGTCCCTGCGGTCAGGCAGCCGTAGATCAGGCCGTCGAACATCGATTTCAGCGTTACGCTCCACGCTCTCCGGTACCAGATTGAGTTTTGAGCCAGGGCAAGTGCATAGCCCACGAATGCGGTACAGCCTGCAAATCGGAAGACCTCGAGGTAGTGAGCTCCCGGGTCGAGCGCACGGCTCGTGATGTATGCCGCCAAGATCGATACGACGACGCAGAAGACAAACCACTGTGCGAGGCTTTTGCCCATGCCGGGGACTCCGTTCGGGAAGACTGTCATGAAGGCAACCGGGCCCTTGTTTGCCTTTTCGATAAACTCGGGCGACTCGCGTTCCTTCTGCGTCTCGCAATAGGGCAGCATGTACTCGCCGGGCGGAATGTTAAAGGGCCGCAGGGCATCCATCACGGCGTCCTGCGACGGGATTCCCCCGAAATCGGAGCGATGATAAGAGAGAACCGTGTGGATGAGGGCGCTGGCGACGAAAACGAATACGGCGGACACGAGGATCGGAAGCCAGAGGGAGACAATAGAGACCATTTGTAACCCCAAGATTGGTTAGTGAGGAGGAATGGGCATGCCGCTAACAATACGGACATTGTGAAATTCACGACTCGGCGCGGAAAATGCAAAGAAAAGCAACCCTAAAATTGCACCAACCTCAGCGTATACAAAATGTTGGATGCCGACGAATCATGATGCCTGAATCCTTGATATTCACATGCTCTACACTATATTCGCCCTAACCACCACGTTGTTCTAGCCCTAAACCAATTGGATCAAACCGTGAAAACACTAAAGTATATTCTTGGCGGACTCGTAATGTCGGTGTTCGCTTTTGTGGCACCGACATTCGGGCAGTCGCACACCCAAGTCGGCGGTCAGCTTGGTTACGATTTTGATTCGTCCGAGCTCTTTTTTGGACCGAATGCAGTCTTTGAGACGCCGATTAAGCTTGGAGACGAGAATCTGCTTTTGAATCCTGAATTCAGCTACTACCTCGTAGATGACGTCCCGGGCGTGAGTACATCGTTCTGGCAACTAAATGTGACCGCGTTGTACCCCCTTAAGGTTGAAGTTGCCGACATGTACGTCGGGGCGGGACTCGGCATTTCGCACTGGTCTGCTTCCTACGATTCGAATTACTTCCTGGGCAAGGGTAGCATCGTGGTCCCGGATTATTCCGACTCCAGCACCGATATAGGCCTGAACGGAAAGGTCGGTTCGACGTTCGGAAAGGGCAACGTCAAGCCCTTTGCCGAATTCGGATTTGTGATTTCGGACAGCAGTTGGCTTTATGGACAGGTCGGCGCGCGCTACGCGTTGTAGTCGGAAGGAGGTGGGTTGCGTGACGGCGTGACGGAGTCGCGGCGATCGGCCTTATTCTGGATTAAGATCTTCGGCGAATGGGAAAGCCCCGGTCCGTGCTGAATCGGTTTTGGCGTGCAACGACGGGGGTCTATCGCCCGCGGCGTATGAGGGATCAGCCGTCCGACATGTGATCGGCGATCCAGCCTATCCACCTTCGATACACGTCCCGCTCATGAACCGGATCGGCTGGAAAGTGGCCTGCCATGGGATAGGCGACGAACGAGACCTCCGTTCCGTTGTCCTTTAGCGCGTGATACAGTTTGTATGACTGCGCGATCGAAACGCGGCGATCTCCTGTCATACTCATCAGGAGCGTAGGCGTGCGGATGTGCCGGGCGATACGCAATGGCGGAATTGTTGAGGTAATGTTCTAGACCTCCTTCCCGCCACGGCGAACCGTCGAGTCCGATTCCGCACCAGACGTTCAGATCGGCAAGGTTGTACCAGTCGACCCAACTCGAGACGGCCGCACCGGCCACTGCGGCCCGCCAAATGTGTTCGTGGGCGGTCAACCAAGCGGTCAGGAAGCCCCCGTAGGACCATCCGGAAACGGCGAGTCGATATTCGTCGATATTGCCCTGCGACTGGAGGGCATGGACGCCGGACATGACATCGCGGGCCGGCCCGTCACCGGCATCGTTGATCACGGCACGCTGGTAGGCGGCGCCCATATTGTTGCTGCCGCGATAGTTCGGACTGAATACGATCCATCCCTTGGTTGGCCAGGAGGTGATGGAGGAGGTTGAATCCCTCCGTCGATGCCGACATGGGCCCACCGTGTATGTCGAGCACCAGTGGGTAGCGCTTTGTCTTGTCAAAATGAACCGGATAGGTCAAAATGCCGGTACCCGCAAATCCATCGGGGCCATCCCAGGAGAAGGATGTCCTTTTACCGAGCTCCAGGTCTGCGAGGTGGTCGTTGAATTCCGTTAGTCGACGAAGTCTTCCGTTGAGGGAGTCGAGGCAGTAGACTTCGCCGGGCCGATCATTTGTGCTGCCGATCAGAACGATCTGTCCGGACCCGCCGGCTGCGATTTCGGTTGCCTGAACATCTTTCAAATCAAGGCGGCGTGGGGTCGCGTCGAGCGGCGTAAGCCAGAGCGCTCGGTGCGTGCCGTCGAAGGCACTGAGGAGCAGGGTCTGCTCGCCAAGTGTCCACATCATGCCCGCCCTGCCCTGGCCGAATGCCAGGAAGTCGCGATCCAAATCCGCCGTTACCTCGCGTAGCGAGCCGCCTGATAAGGAGCCGACGGAAATGCCCGCTGGGCTGAATCCCAGTTCAGTGCGCGGACGACAGACAGCGATGTAGTCGCCCACTGGCGCGAAAGCTGCAGCGACGGATCCTGGCGGACCAAAATCGCGGATCTGTCCGCTTTCGACATCGAGGATCCGAATCGAGGTCTCGGTCAGAGCGCCTGAGTCAGGACGCGGCTGGCTCGTGAAGGCGATGGACCGGCCGTCGGGCGACCAGGAGAGTATCCCGAGGAATGTGCAGAATCCCTCCTGGCCCGACGTCACCTTTCTCGCCGAGCCGCCGTCGAGCGGTGCGATCCAAATATGGGACGGCATAGCCCGGCTCTCGGCCAGATAGGAATGATCGCCGACCTCAAAAGATCGGTTGTGGCGTTCTTCCTCCGATCGCTCCGGAGGAGGGTCTGTTGCAACGAAGGCGACGGCCTCAACGTCGGGGCGCCACGCGAATGTCTTCACCCCTCGCGGAGCATCGGTAATGCGTCGCGGTGCATCACCGGCAGAAGAAGTGACGAAAACTTGGGCATGCTCGCTGTCATCGTTTGCGAGAAGGGCGAGGAGCCGGCCATTCGGTGACCAGCGCGGATGAGAAACGGCACGCAGACCCAGGTTAAGCGTGCGCTTTCTCCCAGACTCGACGTCGATCAGGACCAGGTCCTTGCCGAAACGATTCTCGTCGTAGTCGGGTCGCGATGCGATGACGAGCACCGATTCAGTCCATTCGGGCGACATCTGCAGGTCACTCAGTCGCACCTCATGCGCGAGGTCAGACAGGTCGATGGTGCGGCGTTTCATTCGTGCTATGTCGTTTCTTCTTCGTCGGGGGCCGTGCCCCGAGCAGCGAGGTGGTGCGGTCACCCATTCACTCCTTGCGTGAGTGACCAGGGCTCCGGAATCGAACGTTGCTGCGTTGCCCAGGTTCGAGGCGCGTTTTTCGCCCCGAAGAATCAACCACTAGCTACGGCGTTCCGTTTACCTCGCGGGGGATTGGCGGCGATTACGCCAGATTTGCGTTTACCAGGCGTAAAGGTCTTAAACCTGTCAGGTTTATAAACCTGTCAGGTCTATAGACCGGTCGGGACTTTAGACCTGACCGGTTTCCTGGAACCTCCACCGTATCTTCCCAACCCCATTACCTGCCAACTACTCGCCAATGCCGAAACTCACGCCGTTTGTCGTTCTTCTCGTCACCCTGAGCGCCTGTTCGAAGACCCCAGCTCCCACAGCAGGCAGTCATCCCGTCGAACCGACGCTGATCGATGGTATTTCCCTTCGACTCGTCGGCATACCCGATCAACGCATCGCCCCAACCAACGCAGTTCTCCTCGATCCAGAGAACGGGGCGGATGCGACCGTGCTGCAAGGGCACCACAATGCGGGTGACGGACTGGTCGTTCGGTTCCAGCCGTCCTCCGGCAAGACGGACTATCTCACGACGCCAGGCGGACAAGGCTCCTGGTCCGTTCTGTCAGTCGGGGGTGGTGAGGCGTGGCTTGGTAGCCACCAGCAGGCCCACCTGTATCACCTCAAGCCGGGCGCAAACGAACTCGAGCGGATCGATCTCCCGCATCCCGACGATTGGATCTGGAGCATCGATAAGGCAAGTGACGGGAATCTGTATCTGGGAACGTACCCGGGCGGTGAGATCCTTCGCTATGAAATCGATTCGGGGGCGATCACCAACCTGGGACCCGTCCTTCCCGACGACGGTCGGGCGCGCTACGTCCGGAGCCTGAATGGTGAGTTCCCCGGCAAACTCTACCTCGGCATGGGCGCCGAACCCGCCCTGATCGAATGGGACCTCAAAACAGGGCAGCATCAGAACCTGCTTCCTGAGGAATACAACGACCGATCGTTCGTCTACTCCGTCGATCGCGTCGGAGACTACATCGCCGCCGCCGTTGCTCCGCACGTCGTCATCCTGATCATCGATCCGGCAACAGGCTCCGTCGTCCACACAATTCCTTCGCCGACCGGCGCCTCCATGTGGCTCGGAAACGAGCAGAGCGTCTTCCTGCATGATGGGAAGATCTATTTCGGGACACGCGGCGATGATACGCTCTGGGCGTACGATCTGGAAGATGGAACCACGACGCAGGTTGCTGCGGGGCTGGGTGGACCGATCGGCATCGCGCAGGATCGGTACATGTTCACCCGAGACTATTTTGGCTCCTACTACGTCTACGATCTCGTCGAAAACAAGGTGGTCATCAAGCGCGGGACCAGGTTCGAGGGCGCCGGCATGGACATTCACACGCTCGCCCCAGGACCCAACGGCACCGTCGTCGGCGGCACGTACATCAATCAGGGTTTCTTCCTCTACGACCCATCCGCGGACACGCTTTTCGCACCCGGCGCCTCCGTTTCTTTCGGTGGCCAGATCGATCAAATCGTCACATCGGGAGGGCTGATTTACCTTGCTCATTACACGACCGCCCGCCTCACGGTCTACGATCCTGGCCGGGCCTGGAATCCGGGGATGCAGGATGGGGCAAATCCGCACCTGGTCGGTATTGCCGGCGACGATCAAGATCGTTTTCCAACCGCCGTCGTGGGGTCCGACGCCAACATCTATCTCGGCTCAATCCCCGAATATGGCATGCTGGGCGGGGCGCTGGTCATCTATCGTCCCGGAGCGGACAGCCTCATCACGCATCGAAACGTCGTCCAGGATCAGTCCGTTTTTGCGCTTGTTGAGTTGGATGGGACGTTGTGGGGATCCACGGCGGTCACGGGCGGAATCGGCTCGAAGGCTACCGCGTCGAGCGCGAAAGTCTTCGCTTGGGACATGAAGACACAGACGAAGATTGGAGAATGGACACCCGTCGACGGCGCTCACCAGATCTGGGGTTTGGATCGCCTGCCGGATGGCCGGCTCGTCGGAGGCGCCGATTCCACGATGTTCATCTACGATCCGGCGATGCACGCGGTCGTCTACGACACGGTTGCTGTGCCGGAAGTCATTACCAAGCTGCTCGTCAGCAGCGACGGATGGGTCTATGGACTCACCGAAGAGCGATTCTTCCGGGCCTCGCCCGATCTGAAGACGATCGAGACGATCGATGAGGATCCGGGCTGGTGGGACAGTCTCGCCGAGACCGATAGCGGGCGGTTGTTTACGGCCAGAGGAGCCAGGCTCTTCGAGGTCAGTCGTTAAGTGGTTGTCTGTACAATGATGGTGACCGTCTCTTTGTCGCCAAGTCACCTACTCAGAGATTGACCAATTGCTTATTTCCTCCCGGCCGTAAACGACCGGTCTTGGAGGCGGCCGGTAAACCGGCCTTCTCGGCGGGCCCGCGGCGAAGCCCCATTTACGGGGCGCCATCTAAGCCCGGCATTCATGCCTGGGATTAATCACGGTCAGGCAAGGTCATGACGTCACGTTTGCGCACAAGACCGGTCACTTTCATCGTGCACATAGACATTGTAGCCAGTCACCAGTCATTGGCCCGCAGCAATCACAAACATTTCTGCCGGTATCGAGAGTCTATCGTATGTGACCGGGCGCAACACTAAATTCGCGCCGAATGGCCCATGAATTGACACCTAACCGAAATAGAATGAGAAGCTTTCAAATAGTCCTGCTCCTCGCAATGACGTTGGCGTCGGCGGGGTGCTACCACGCTATGGTTGTAACTGGAAAGACTCCGAGCACGGTCGTTATCGATCAGCCTTTCGCGTCGGGTTGGGTTTATGGACTCGTACCGCCCAAGACGGTTGAGTCCGCCGCCGGATGCCCCGACGGAATCGCCATGGTTGAAACGGAGCTCAGCTTCGTGAATCAATTGGTCAGCTTCCTGACGTTCGGGATCTACACACCGATGCACATCAAGGTGACGTGTGCAATGGCGGGTACTGCTTCCGTTGAATCGACGCGTTCGGACATCACCATATCGAATGCCGCCCAAACCGGGGATGTGCTCACCAGCTTCGAAGTGGCTGCAGACAGGGCCGTCGAAACCGGTGCGCCGGTTTACGTCCGATTCGAAACAGCCGTTTCTGATTGACCGGGAATGCCCCTCCGCTCTCCGGGGCGGAGGGGCGCTCGGGCTTACATGTTGCGAGGGCCGGGGTTCGGGGCAAGCCTGGAACCCCTAGTAGTACATCGATATCCCCATCATCTGCGGGGGAATCGGCCTGATCTGATCACCCGGAAGGATGGCGATCCCTGCATCCGCCGCGTCGGCGACCATCATCTTGGTCATGTGCCCGATGATGGCTGCGATGTTTTCCAACCGTTTGTCATCCGAAACGCAGGATACCTCGTCCTGCGTGACGAACCCGACACCGCGGTCGTACGACTCGCGACCGAAAACGTCGGCATCGCGCATGCAAGTGAGCGCGTCGGCTGTGTAACCGGCCGGACACGTGTTGTTGGTGCACCAATCGAGATCGCCCGTGAACCCGGCCTTGCAGGTCGGATAGCACAGCGCGCCAATCTTTTCGTGGCCTTCGGGACAGGCACTCAGCGGTACGCCGGCGCCTCGATCGTAGGACGGTTTCTTGCAGGAGACGCCGATGTCTTCCCATCCCTGAGGACAGTCCGGACTGCAGGTGCAGCATCCGTCGGCGTGGTAGCTGGCCTTGCACTTCGGATAGATTACAGCACCCCATTGTTCGCACGCCGGCATCGTATAGAAGAAGCCCTGATTGCCGCCTTGCGCCCCAATGTTTGCTCCTCGCGGGAAGTTCGAATGCGCTGATTGCACCGGCACGGCGAATCGTCCGTCCACCATCATTCCGAATGCGAAGACGTCCAGCCCATTTTGCCAGGCCCGCTGAACCTGATCGGCCGTCGCCAATGTCCATCCGTTCTGCGCGGCAATCTGAGTAGCCTGCGCCAATGTCAATCCGGCCTGGGAGTGCCAGTGGACTTCGCCACCGTACTTCGCTTCGCAGCGGTTGGTTGGACCTGAATAGTTCGGAAGCGGGGGATCTCCGATTTGCCACGGGAAACCTTCGCGTGAATAGGGCGCCGGCTTGGCACAGTAGAGACCGTCGTCCCGGAATCCACTCGGGCAGCTCGACTGGATGCAGGAGTTGGCGACCCCTGTGTAGCCTGACTGGCAAGGTGTGTAACAGAGTCCACCCGATTCCTCCTGGCCTGGGGCGCAGACCATGGCCGTTTGGCCCCGGTGATATCGTTCTTTTGCTATGACGTGCGGGTCGCGGGCGCAGGTGACAGGATCGTTCCGATAGCCTTCCGGGCAATCCTTGTAGCACAGTGTGGCGAGTCCCGAATAACCCGGCTTGCACCACTGATAGCACAGTCCGGCATCATACTCCCGGTTGGGTGCGATCATTGCCTTCAGGTCCTGATTGAAGTTCGGACCGGCACGGTATGCAGCCGTTATTTCCGCATCGAATTTGTCGGTTTCTGCGCGGGCGACGATGGCCATGACGATGTCGATAATCGCAGGGATAGCCATCAGGGTGCCGCCCAGCACGGTCGCTCCGGTTTCGCCAAGAACCTGGATGATTCTCGTCGACGCCTTGGCAGCAAGCCGCTCACTGAGCTTTTCAGTAATCTCGGGGGCGGCTTCCTTCGCTCCCTGCTGGAGTCCCTCTTCGGCAAGTTCCTTTGCTACAGTCTTGGCTGCTTTCTCGCCCACCTCCTCGCCGGTTTCTGCAGCTGCTTTCTTCGCCGCATTTTCTGCAGCAATCCTGGCATCGTTCTCCACAACCCACTTCTCAAAGGGTGCGAGTTTCTCACCCGACTCCTCGGCTGCTTCCTGAGCCGTCTGGTATGCGAGCCTGTTTACTTCCAGTTCTCTTTTTGCTGCCAGCTTCGCGGCGAAATCTTTTCCAACTGCAGCCTTGTTGAGAACAACCCTCTTGAAGTTATTGTTGAAGGCCTTCCCAAGGAGGAGGTACGTAGTGGGACCGGCAACATTTCCGATTATTGTGGCAAGTTCTCCCAGTGCGGGCACGTCCACCTCAGGATCGAGCGGGTCCACTTCGAGGTCTTTTGCTGCGGCCGAGCCGTACAGGTCGGCTACTGCCGACAGTCCGGCCGGGCCCACATCAAGACCCGATTCCGGCGGACGAAAATCGGCGAAGTTCTTTCCTGTGTCGAGCAGGACGCCGAGCGTATTCTGCCTGTATCCGACGGGGGGGCCGACGGCACCCGGTTCTCCAATATAGAATTTCCACGATTGGTACAACGATCGCGTTGCCCCATACTGAATGGCTCCGGAATATTTGCTGAACGCCGTGTAAAATGCCTGCTGCGCAGGGGTGCGATTGTCGGCCAGAATTGCCTCGACTCCCTCGACCAACAGGGCGGATGCCAAACCCAGGCGGAGCTCGGGCTTGCCATAGACGGACTGAAGATAGGCCGCCACCTCGTCGGGTGAGGCACTTCCCTTTTTGTGGGTAAGGTATCGTCGAGCGGCAGCTTCCAACATCGGATACGCCCCGTACGGGAGTCCGTAGAGACGCAGAAGGACCTGCTCCTCACGGTTGTCGGATACTTGCTCGCCGATCACATTCTGGCCTAGCGGCACGATGTCACTCACGAGCATTTGTTGGCCTCCCTGGGCAAAGAACGAGACCGGTGCCGGCGCGTCTGGGTTGACCGTTGGTGAGACCGGAATTCCTTCCGATGGTGCCAGCACGATCTTCCCGCCGACAGGCGGGGCTTGCTCGTCGGTGGATGGTTGATCTGCCGGTGGGGTTTGATCTGCCGGCGGTGTTTGAACTACCGTCCCGATTGTGATTTGGCCCTCGACCACCGCGTCCGACTCAGCAGCGGCTCTCGACGCCGTTTTTAGTTCTCCCGCTTGACCGGAGACAACGCCTTCCTGCGTCGTCGGGGCCCCCTCGGTTACGAACGTAAGTGCGATGTCATGGTAGCTGTCGAAATTGGTATCCATGAGGATCTGGTTCCCACGTCGGACGGCGATGTTGTCTCGTCCGTCGCCGTCCCAGTCGCCGACCAGATACTGGTCTTCCGACGGGCCGTTACCGAAGACCTGTTCGATGTCGTGGGCCCCGTCGTAGTTGGTATCCATCAGGATCTGGCTGCCTCGTCGGACGGCGATGTTGTCTCGTCCGTCGCCGTCCCAGTCGCCGACGAGGTATTCCGTCTCCGACGGGCCGTTACCGAAGATCTGTTCGATGTCGTGGGCGCTGTCGAAGTTGGTATCCATGAGGATCTGGCTGCCTCGTCGGACGGCGATGTTGTCTCGTCCGTCGCCGTCCCAGTCGCCGACGAGGTATTCCGTCTCTGACGGGCCGTTACCGAAGAGCTGTTCGATGTCATGGAAGCTGTCGAAGTTGGTGTCCATGAGGATCTGGCTGCCTCGTCGGACGGCGATATTGTCTCGTCCGTCACCGTCCCAGTCGCCGACGAGGTACTGCGTTTCGGAATCACCGTTGCCGAACGTTTGCTCCTTGTCGGGCACGCCGTCTCCGTCTGTATCCATGAGAATCCGGCTACCGGTACGAACGGCGATGTCGTCCTTCCCGTCTCCGTTCCAGTCGCCGACGAGGTATTGGTCCTGCGCCGCGAGAAGGGACGGCAGGCAAAGGGTAGACAGGACTACAATCGCAAGAGCGCCTGCTCTTACGGACTTGGTGGGGGCCATTGAGGTGGGCGGTTTGGAGGCTACAAGATATTGCCGCTTCACGAGCGGCTACGTGACAACCGGGACATCAATTTAGATGAAAAGCTGGCAGCTTCAAATACTGATGGTCATCGGGGCAGCGGTCCTGCACAAGACGCCTGATTTGGATTCCCACCCGCGCGAACATGTCACGAACACTCAAATTCGGTCTGGAACCAAGAACCAAGAACCAAGAACCAAGGACCAACTAGTGACACGCTCCCCAATCCGTCCACCCGGTTGCGGTTCCAACGGCGTCGACGGCTCGCGCCTTGATGCATAGGTCGTTCGCATTCGACGTTCCGGCCAGCTCGTCGAAGCGGACGGTCAGCCGGTAGGTCGTCGAGCTCGCGTTGTGGTGCGTCGGCCAGACGGTGACGCCGTTGAATTGTCCCACCATTGGATCGGAGGGCGAAGCGGCGTCCATGTGGACGTTCGGATCGTAGCTCGAAGGCAACGCCGAGCAATACGGACTCTCATACGTTCCTCCGCACTCGAATACGCTCCAGGGATAGGTTGACGAGTTCTTGTACGAATACATCCGGTTCCATTGCATGAGATCGAACGAGGAGGGATTCACCAGATAACCGGTTCCTTCCGGAGTATTTCCCACCGGGGTATCGCCTGCCTGCGAGATCAGTTGCAGCCCGTGCTTTCGCTGCTTGCGGTAGACTTCCACCTCGATGCGGTTGAGGTCGAGCTCATCACCGCTCGGCATCTCGATCTGGATCGTCGGCTTGGGATTGGAGGCCGTCGACACATCGACGTCCGTTATTGCAACTGACATATTCGATGCATTCGATGATTCAGGATGGGGGAGAAACGCCAGTGGATGAATCGCATCCCGCTGCCAGTTGCTGTACACGTCGTGGGCGCCCGGCGCATTCCGGACCTCGAAATGGAGGTGCTCGAATTCACTCGCGCTCTCGCCGGTGTACCCGATCAGCTGGCCTTTGACCACAGTTTCGCCTTCCGATACGACCCAGCCGGAAAGGTGCATGTAGTTCGTGTGATAGCATCCGTCACCCGCTGTGCATGAGGTGGCGCCGGGACGAAAGTGGCGTAATTGAACGAGAGGATCCTCATAGGAGGGGTACGGTCCGGCAATCCGTACTTCGCCGTCTGCTGCCGCAAAGACGGGCGTTCCGAGAGGCGTCGCCAGATCGATGCCGCGGTGGAAATCGTATCGATAGCCACCGGAAACGAGCGGACGTGGCCCGTACGTCGATGAGATGGGGCCGTCGGTGTACGCAGGGTTGCCGAATCGATCGGACGGGCAGCCATCCTCGGGCGTCCAACCGGCCGGTGGATTCTCAGTGATTCGTCCACACAGCGGCCACGCGGGCGCCGGATCGAAAAGCCCAGTCGTGGGCTCCGGGTCGGGCGGTGGCTTGGGTTTTCCTCCGCGCTTCGAGAGCGATGTGTCTTCGGCGGTGGATTGATCCGACTGACCCGGATCGAAATCGCATCCTCCGATCAGGAGAAGAATGAGGGTGGCGATGCCTAGAAATCGATGGGACATGGCGGGCCTCCAATAACTGCATTTTTTGAACCCCAGGCCCGAAGCGCCTGGACGTCTGGTCAGGGGCATCACCTGATGACCAATGACCAATGACTAATGACTAATGACTAATGACTGATCCAGCCGAGCCTCTGGCCGGGTGCCCTGATTTTAGGACGTTTCCGGCAGCGTTGCAAATAGCCGGCTCCGCAGAGTCGAGATCCCGGATTCAGCGGTCCGTCCGTGCCTGCGCTAGCGTCCGACGATAATCCCAGCTTGATGATGGCGCCGATTTGGTAAATCAAGGCACGTTTTCGATAATGGCTCAGTCAAAAGCGGCAGCACCCTTCAATCCGTCGCCGTGTCTGTTCGAATCACTACTGCATTTCCTCCCGCGACCGGAATCGAAAGCCGCCGCCTGACTACTCACGCGAATTCTCATCAACACTGAACGACGTGGAAATGCCCCCCGATGGTTCGCCTTCCAAACTCCACCGCGCACTGGACCTCAAAGACCTCGTCCTGCTAAACATCGCCTGCATTGTCAGTATGACGAGTTTGGCGCAGGTCGCTCAGTTCGGCTTCGGAAGCATCGCGCTCTATGTGCTGGCAATCTTCGTCTTTCTGATCCCGAGCGGTCTGGCGGTTGCCGAATTGAATGCCAGGATGCCTGAAGAGGGAGGCTTCTATCTATGGACGCGAGAGGCGTTCGGCGATCTGCACGGGTACCTCGCGGCTTGGATGTACTGGCTGAGTAATATCGTCTGGCTGCCTACAGTTACCGTCCTCGCGGGTATATCCTTGCTTTACGTCGCTGGAAGCGACTTCCTGCCTCTGGCCGACAATCCGGTTTACGTTGGGCTTGTCTCACTCACACTGCTGTGGCTGGTCACCCTATTGAATGTGATCGGGATGGAGCGTGCGAAATGGATTCAGAACATCGGTGGGATCGGCACCTGGCTTTGTATCGGATTCCTGGTTGTTGTTGGAGGTATTTTCGTGGCTCAGCACGGCAGTGTCCATGAGTTCAGCATGGGCAGGCTCATACCCGATCTGACGGACCTGGGTATCCTGCCGTATCTCGCAATTACTGCTTTCTGCTTCGGAGGCCTCGAACTGGCGCCTGTTATGGCCGGTGAGGTTCAGAATCCGGCACGCAACATTCCCCGCGCCATCTTCCTGGCTTCGATCTCGGTGGGAGCCATCTACATCGTCGGCACGCTTATGCTGATCATGGCCGTGCCGGAGGGTGAGGTCGGAATCATCGAGGGCATTCCGCAGGCATTCCTCCAAATTGCGCGCGGTTTGTCGGTGCCCATCATTGGATCGGTCGGTGGGCTGCTGGTAGCCGTTGCCACGATGGGCCTGTTCGGATCCTGGATGACGGGCGTCGCAAGGATTCCCTTCGTGATCGGCATCGATCGCTATTTACCCAATGCTTTCGGGAAGGTGCATCCGAAGTGGGGATCCCCCTACGTTTCGGTGCTCATGCAAGGCGCCGTAATTACGATTCTGGTGCTGGCGTCCATCGCCGGTTCAACAGTGAAAGAGGCATTTCTTGTGCTTCTTGACATGTCCATCATCCTGTATTTCATCCCGTTCCTGTACATCTTCGCGGCGCTGGTATGGCACCTCAAACGCAAGACCGGTGGAAAAGGCATTATCCGGTCCTTTCAGTCAGGGATGTCGACGGGCTGGGTTGTTGCCGTACTCGGTTTCGGGATGACTTTCTTGTCGATCATCATGGCCTGTATTCCATCGCAGGATGTTGAGAATACATTCCTTTTTGAATTGAAAGTGGTCGGCGGCGCGGTGCTGCTGAGCGGGATCGGACTCTCGATGTATTACGCGAAGCGGAATGACGCGGCACGAGACGGCGGCAGTTGACGAACAACGGAGCAGACATCGATTTTCGTGAAGACTCCCGGATCTTCCGGAGCCGGCTTACGCACGACGGGCTTCTCCTCGCAATCGGGGTCAATGAATCCGGATTGGACAGCGAGCAGTCACAGCGTAAGTTCGCCCATTGTCCATCCTTGAACCTTCGATCGGTCGCCTGACGTGATTCCCGAATCCGTTTGTACCCTCACCTGGGGCGACGAAGAACCGTCCTCGGCCCTGGCACGCCTGCTGCCGACCCGTCGACTATTCTGCCTTCTCCTCGTGATGGCTTCAACGAGTTTCCCCGCCCGCGCTCAACAGATCCCGATCAACCGCATCGAGCAGATGCCGAACCTGCCGTCGCCATACGAGATGCGAGACTGGAAGCAGGTTGCGATTGGTTACGACGATTTTGTTTTCGATCTGGAGCGCACCGGGACCTATCTGCCGCTGATCTGGCTGAACACGTCGACGGTGAACTACCCTGAACACGACAGTTTCGGCCTGGAAACGGTTGTCGGAACGCCGCGACTCCACTCCGCGGAGGCCATCAACGTGCTTCCGGCACTCGTCGGCGCCTCCCTCGTCGGAATCGATAAGAGTGACCAGAACGGATACAACTGGGTGCTGAAGGCCGAGGAGTTCTTCAACCGGCGACCCGAGGAGAATGTCTACCTCAATCTCCCGATCACCTCGAGCGGCGACGACTGGTGGTACGAAACGATGCCGAACGTCTTCTTCTACCAGCTTTATGATCTGTACCGCTATCCTGAGCACCCTGGTGATTTTGAGAATCAGTTCACAACGGTCGCCGATCGGTTTCTCGAAGCGGTCGAAAGGATGGGAGGGAAGTCCGCGCCATGGACGGCGCCGAACATGAACTACCGCGCATTTTCTCTTTCCAATATGAAGCCGCTGCTCACCGGGGTCAAAGAACCGGAAGCAGCAGGGGCCATCGCCTGGCTGCTCTACAATGCCTACACGGAAACTGGGGATGAACGGTATCGGGTCGGCGCCGAGTGGGCGATGGAATTTCTGAACGGAAGGACCACGAATCCCGCCTACGAAATACAGCTACCATATGGCGTGTACGCAGCCGCGCGGATGAATGCGGAGCTGAACACGTCCTACGACGTCGAGAAGATGGTCAACTGGACTTTCGACGTCGGACCTCTCAGAAGCTGGGGCTCCCTGCTTGGAACCTGGGGAGGGTACGATGTCCATGGTCTGATCGGCGAAGAGTCGTTCAACGACTATGCGTTCATGATGAACGGTTACCAACAGGCCGGCGCGCTTGTGCCAATGACTCGATACGACGATCGTTTCGCGCGGGCCATCGGTAAATGGGTATTGAACCTGGCGAATGCGTCCCGACTCTTCTATCCGAAATACCTTCCCGCGACGAACCAGGACAGCGAGGACTGGGCCTTCGAGTACGATCCGGAATCATATATCGGACACGAGGCGATCCGGCAGAGTCAAAGTGGGCAGAGTCCTTATGCAACCGGTGATGCGATTGCAGGAGGCTGGGGGCATACCAATCTCGTTCTGTACGGCTCCTCCCACGTCGGAATGCTAGGCGGAATCGTTGATACGACGGACGTGGACGGCATCCTGAAACTCGATTTGCTGAGGACCGATTTCTTCCGATGCAGACGCCTATCCGACCTATCTGTACTACAATCCGTACGAAGAAGACAAGGCCGTAACCATTGATGTGGAAGTTCCGGTTCGTACGATCTGTTCGACGCCGTTTCAAACGAGTTTCTTACTCAAGGGGCTGAGCGGGAGCTGTTCGGATCACGATACCGGCAGACGAGGCGGTCATGCTTGTGTTGGCGCCGGCAGGAGGGACGCTCACCCACGAGGCCAATCGAACGCTCATTGACGGGATCGTGGTCGATTATGGAGCCGGACTGACCGGCGAAAACATTCCGCCGCGAATCAAAGCGCTGGATGCATCTCCACGCGACGTTTTCAGAGGCGGCACGTCCTCGTTGTACTGTACGGCCGAAGATCGGAATGGAGACGCGCTCGCATACGCCTGGCAGGTCTCGGGTGGAGAAGTCTCCGGTGAAGGAGCCGCAGTGACGTGGACGCCGCCGGACGAGGTCGGCGAATACGATGTGACATGCACGGTGCAGGACGGTCGTGGTGGGCAGTCCGTCGAGACGATTAGCCTCGGCGTCTTTTCGAATCACGCTCCGGAGATTACGGGCCTTTCCGCAGATCCGGCGATCGTCGACGTCGGAGAGTCTTCCGTCGTGACCTGCGACGCGAACGGATGAGGATGGCGATGCATTGACCTATCAGTGGCAGGCCGATGCTGGAAGCCTGAACGGGGAAGGGGACACGGTCAGCTGGACCGCGCCGGATGCGCCCGGGTACTACACGCTGCGGTGCACCGTCGAAGATGGCGATCTGGCGTCGGCGACGGACAGTGTCGGGATCGTTGCAGGGGACCTCGTTGCCTACTATCCTTTCAACGGCAACGCCCTCGATGCGAGTGGATTCGCGAACAATGCGATGGTCGAGGGCGCCGAGCTTGTGAGTGACCGCGACGGGTTACCCAACGCAGCTTATACTTTCGACGGGATCGATGACGTCGTCACCGTGCCGTCCCATCCTTCGCTCGATTTCCAGGATGCAATTACCGTGGCATTCTGGACCAAACCGTATCAGCTTTTCGATCGCGAGGCATTCCTCGTGTCGCACGGGAGTTGGCAGAATCGCTGGAAAGTGTCCATCACACCCGAGCACCGGCTGCGATGGACGGTTAAGACCGTCTCATCCGTAAAGGACCTCGACTCGGGCACGGTTCTCAAGAAGGACTCCGTTTACAGCGTCGCGGTCACGTATGACGGCAGTTCGATGAAGGTCTTCGCGAATGGACTCCTCGACGGTGAAGTCGCTCTTTCGGGACGCATGGCGACTACCAGCCTGGACCTGACCATTGCTCAGATGCTGCCGGGGAATATCGAGTGGAATTTCAAAGGCGAAATCGACGACGTGCGCATTTATAACCGGGCTCTCACCGCAGAAGAAATCGCCGAGCTAGTCGGCGTTGCCACGTCGATCGAAGATCCCTCGGGGTCACCTCTGCCTTCGTCGACCACGCTGCTCGCCAACTACCCGAATCCGTTCTTCGAAACGACCACTATTCCGTTTGATCTCGCGAAAGCGGTCCACGTGACGGTCGCCGTGTTCGACGTCATGGGCAGAAAGGTCTGCGAGTTGCTGTCTGAGGATGCGACTTCCGGGAGGAAGAGCATTGTCTGGGATGGAAGGGACGGGTCGGGCCGATCGGTCTCGAGCGGAGCCTATCTTGTGCGCCTCGAGGCCGGCGAGCGCGTCATGTTCAGACAGGTCGTGAGAGCGCGATAGGGACCCCTCGCGGTCGCTCGGCGTGACAGATCGTGACGAGGAACGCCCCCACCGTCATCCCGAGGAGCGAAGCGACGAGCGACCCCCGCAGGCGCTCGGGTTGACACTCCGCCAATTCTTAATCCTTAATTCTTAATTATTAATTTACTTATGTACTCCTCCGACTTCGGCCCCTTCAACGGCAAGATCTGGCTGAACGCGGCCCACCAGGGACCGCTGCCGAAAGTCGCCGTCAAAGCGGCCCACGAGGCCGTCGAATGGAAGAGGACACCCTTTGAAATGACGACGGAGCGCTTCTCGGGAGTCCCCGACCGTCTCAGAGGCGTTCTGGCCAGGCTCGTTGGAGCGCCGTCGGAAGAGATCATACTCGCCAACAGCAGTTCGTACGGACTGCACCTTCTTGCCAACGGGATCCCGTGGAAGGCAGGGGACGAGATCCTCCTCGTCGAGGGTGATTTCCCATCGACGATACTTCCGTGGTTGGCCCTCGAGAAACAGGGTGTTTCTGTTCGGATGATCCGGCCCAGAGGAGCCGTACTGGATGTCGGTGATTTGGAGGCCCAAACGACCTCGGCGACACGTCTTCTATGCACGACCTGGGTGCATTCGTTCACGGGGCAGGTCGTTGACGAGCAGGCGATCGGAGTCTTTTGCCGCGATAGAGGCGTCTCCTTCGTCCTCAATTGCTCCCAGGGAATTGGCGCGATCCCGTTCGATGTTTCCCGGACTCCGGTTGACGCTATCACGTCCGTTGGCTTCAAGCGGCTTGTGCGGCCCATACGGCACCGGCTTTTGCTGGATGCGCTCCGATCTGCTGGACGCACTCGAATACAACCAGGCCTATTGGCTATCCATGCAGACTGCTGACGACCTTCAATCGGATTCCGCACCGGTCGTCAAGACTGGACTCGGAGGACGTAAGTACGACGTCTTCGGCACAGCGAATTTTTTTAATTTCAAGCCGTTAACCGCATCTGTTGAGTACCTGCTCGAATGCGGTATCGACAAAATCGCCCGGTACGACGTCCGATTGATCGAGCGCTTAGTAGCCAGTCTCGACAGGAAGCATTACGTGATCGTTGGTCCCGGCAATGGGATCGGGCGGGCGCCGATTGTTTTCATCTCGCATCGCGAAGAAGCTCGGAACAGGGCGATCTATGAGGGTTTGACGGCGGCGGGGATTCATGTTGCTCTTCGAAAGGGGCAACTGCGGCTCAGCCCACATCTGTACAACACGGTCGCGGATATTGATTCGGTCATTCAAGTGCTGGATGAACTGGGGCGGTAACGGAGAAATGAGCCATCCTGAAGTCGGAAATAAGAACAATTGGTGGCGCCTCACGGTCGTGGTGCTGCTGCTTGTCGACTTCTCCCTCGGCCGCGCAGTATTTCCAGGTCGCCGATTCCTTCACCGTCGAAACGGCGACGCTTCAGGAAGAGGGCGCCTGGCTGGCCGTCCCAAAAATCCTGGAAGAAATCCAACCGCCCACGTTTCCCGACCGCGACTGTATTGTGACGGACTATGGCGCCTCAGCCGACTCCACTGACATCGACGATCGACCCGGCATTCTCGCGGCTCTCGCGGATTGTGCAAAGATGGGTGGCGGACGCGTAGTGCTGCCGGCGGGTGACTACCTCTCGAACGGCCCGATTCATTTCGAGAGCAATATCAACCTGCATCTCGAAGAGGGTGCAACCTTGCGTTTCGGAACGGATCCGGCATTCTACACGCCACTCGTGCTGACGCGATGGGAAGGAACGTTCGCATACAACTATTCGCCGCTGATCTACGCGAACAAGAAGCACAATATGGCCATCACCGGTCAGGGAGTCATCGACGGCCAGACGGAAGGGACGTGGTCGCTGTGGAAGCGAGACAACGATGGCAAGAACCAGGAAACCGATGACAACAAGCCGCGCCTGAGGCGCATGGGCGCTGAAGGGACGCCGATTTCGGAGCGAATTTTCGGCGATGGATATCTCGACCTGGACGGCGACGGCATCAATGACGGCGATGGCAATCCTCACTATCTCCGACCCAGTCTGGTCCAGTTCATGAGTAGTCGGACCATCCTTATCGAAGGGGTTACGCTCACGAGCAGTCCTTTTTGGACCACACATTTCGTCCAATCCGAAAACATCATTGTTCGCGGTACGACGATTCGCCACGGTACGACGAACGATGACGGAATCGATCCGGACGGCAGTCGCTACGTGCTGATCGAGGACAACGACATCTACGTCGACGACGATGCGATCGCGATCAAGGCAGGACGCGATGCGGACGGACGCGCCTACCCCGGGACAGCCTACGTCATTATCCGAAACAACCGACTTCGTTCAACGACGGCTGGATCCATAGCAATCGGATCCGAGATGTCAGGCGGCGTCGATTGGGTGTTCATCGAGGATAATGTGGTACAAGACGAGCTGGGACTGGGGCTGTACATCAAGTCGAACTTGGATCGCGGCGGGCATGTCCAACACGTGTACGTACGCGACCTGGACGTCCTCTCAGCGGCGGTGGGATTCAAGATTACATCGGACTATCACGGCTACCGCGGCGGAAACTTTCCGACCGACGTGCACGACGTCTTTCTGCGGGATGTCCGCCTCTGGAATGTGACGGAGGCGACTATGCGCCTGGTGGGGCAGGAAGCCGCACCGCTACGCCGCATCTTCCTCAAGGACGTGCACTTCCGGGGAATCGAGAAGGCGCCGGAAGTGCGAATTGCGGAGGACCTCGTGACGGATGGTGTCACGATCAATGGTCATCCATGGAAGGGGGGAGACTGAGAGTCGGCACGGGGGAGGTGGTGCTGGATAGCAGTTCCCATAGAGGTTCCTCCGCGCCTGCGGCGCGTTCGGAATGACAAACTGCCACCTTAAGAGCGCGCGGGCACGTCGGTCTTGGCTGCATCCGTCGCCCGCGCGACCACGGGAGAGATGCGTCGGGCTCAGGCGAGGAGCGCCACAGACTTCACCTGTGCGTACACGTCGGAGCCCGGTTTGATGCCCAGGTGTGTCGCAGACTTTCTCGTCACGCGAGCCAGGAGAGAGACGTCACCCGCCTTCAAGCGGACGGTTACCTGAGCTCCCCCCTCGGGACTCATGGCCTCCACTGTCGCGGCGAAGACGTTCAGGATGCTGGTGTCGGTCTGGCGAGCCAGTGTCAGACTGACGTCACGTGCCGCGATTTGGAGCCGAACCGACCGTCCGACGGGGATGTCACGCCTTGTCACCGTGATGCGGCCGCCGGAGAAATCCAGATACGTCAACTGGAATTCCTCGTCGTGGCCTGATACGGTCGCTTCGACCATCGACTCGGCATCGAGACCGTGTGCGAGCGGCAGATCGAGACGCGTCAGGAGTTCCTGCACGGATCCGGATGCTCTGACGCGCCCGGCCTCGAGGAGCACCATATGATCGGCGAGTCGCGCCACTTCGTCGGGGAGGTGGCTGACGTATATGACCGGGATCTCAAGCTCACGCCGAAGCGACTCTATGTAAGGCAAGATTTCCTGCTTCCGCTGGAGATCGAGTGACGCGAGCGGCTCGTCCATCAGCAGTAGTCTCGGACTGACAGCGAGGGCCCGCGCGATAGCCACACGCTGGCGCTCTCCTCCAGACAGACTGTTGGGTTTGCGCTCGAGGAGAGGCTCTATGCCGAGCAGTGCGATCGCCTGGTCAAGGGGGAGAAGGCGTTCGGAGTCCGGAACCCGCTTCTTCCCATAGTCGAGGTTACCGCGGACGCTCAGGTGCGGGAAGAGACTCGCCTCCTGAAACACGTATCCGATGGGCCGACGGTGCGGGGGAAGGAAGACATCCTGGTCCTGCCAGATCGAGTCGCCCACTTTCAAAAAGCCGCCGCTGTGGCGTTCGAGACCCGCAATCGCCCGCAGGAGGGTCGTCTTTCCGCAGCCCGAGGGCCCAAACAGCGCGGTGACGCCGTAGGCGGGCACGCTCAGGTCGACATCCATATCGAATGCGTCTCTCTCGATATGAAATCGGGCATCGATCGTCATGGGGCGAGCATTCGCGATCGGCGATTGAGGGCATAGATCGCCGCGAGGAGGATGAAGGAGGTGAGTAGCAGCCCGGCGGACAGCCAGTGGGCATTCGCGTATTCCAGCGCTTCGACGTGGTCGTAGATCGCGATGGAGGCGACCTGCGTCCGCCCCGGAATGTTGCCTCCGATCATGAGCACTACCCCGAATTCGCCCACCGTGTGCGCAAAACCGAGCACGATGGCCGTCAGGAAGCCGTTTCTGGCCATGGGGAGGGCGACGGTGAAGAACCGATCGATGGGAGACGCTCGCAGGGTGGCCGCGACCTCGAGGGAACGGTTGCCGACGGCTGCGAAGGAGTTCTGAAGAGGCTGAACGACGAAGGGCATCGAATACAGCACGGAGCCGATCACCAGCCCGGAAAACGTGAAGGCGAGCGACGATCCGCCAATGGCCTCCATGAATCGGCCGACCGGACCGTTAGGACCCAGAGCGATCAGCAGATAGAAGCCGAGTACCGTCGGTGGGAGCACGAGGGGAAGCGCGACGACGGCTTCGAGGAGGAATTGAAATCGCCGACGGGATCGCGCGAGCCACCACGCGAGAGGCGTACCGATGACGAGCAGAACCAGGGTTGATGTGGCCGCCAGCTTCAACGTAATCGTGAGGGCCGATATGTCAGAACCGCTAAGCACTACGGCGTCTCGTATCCAAAATCATGAATGATCCTTTGTCCTTCATCACCTTTCACGAAAGCGACGAACGCCAGCGCACCTGGGCCGTCTTTCAGTATGACGGCCTGCTGCTCGATCGGTTTGTAAAGGCTGTCGGGTACAAGCCAGATCGAGCCCTCGATGGGGCCGCCGTTTCGCATCACCTGCGAATAAGCTACAAAGCCCAGTTCAGCGTTGCCGCTTCTGACGAACTGGAAAGACTGGCCGATATTTTCGCCCTGAACGATGCGTCCCTGCAGCTGGTCCCAAACGCCTTTTGCCTCGAGGACTTCTCGGGCCGCTTTCCCGTATGGAGCAAGGTCGGGATTTGCCATGGCGAGGAATCGGAACTTGTCGAGGGTGAGTACCTGTCCGAGGGAGTCGACACGGCTCGAGTCGGGACTCCACAACGCCAGCTTTCCGATGGCGTACGTAAATCGGCGGCCGGCCACGGCGACGCCTTCCTGCTCCAGCAGTGCGGGCCGACGGACGTCCGCCGCGAAGAAAAGATCGAAGGGGGCGCCGTTTCGGATCTGGGCATAGTGCTTCCCGGTCGATCCGAAGCTGAGGGTCACTTTTTGGCCGGTCTCCGACTGGAATTGCGTCGCGATCTTCGTCATGGCTTCCGCGAAGTTGCTTGCTACGGCGATACGCAGCTCGCCCGCCACGTCAGCACGGCATCCGACCAAAGAGATTGCCGCAAGGAGTAGCAGCGCCGTTCGGAATCGCACCTTTTCCACCCTCACTTCTCAATTTGCAACGCATGCTCGATCGCGCGTATCGTGTGCGGCTCGCCAATGATGGTCAGAAAATCCCCTTCGTGCAATACGGTATTTCCGCGAGCAACGATCACGTCTTCCCCGCGTCGGACGAGTGCGACGAGCGCTCCCTCGGGGATGTCTAACTGCCCGATTGACTTTCCGATGTAGGCTCTGGACTTCTCGTTTCGGTCCAGCACGAACGTTAAGAACCGATCGTCGCGCAGCATCATTTCGCGCAAGTCCTGGTCGGATGTTGCGGCGAGCCATGATTCCATGAAGTCCTCGTCGTCTACGCGCTCCGCAATTTGCGCGAGGATGCGAAGGTGCTGTCCAGGATCCTCATCGGGACTGATCAAAAAGAACAGGGCATGAACGACCTGTTCGTCGTCCGCGTCGTGAAATTCATCGGGTGGAACTACGACACCCGATTTCGCGCGAACGAAGACGATTTCTGCCTGCATCAGGCCGATTTTCCGGATGTGAGGGAGTGCCACGCCATGGGTCACAGGCGTCGCACCGACCCTCGTTCCCTGCTGGAATTCGTCGAAGATCTCCCGGGCTGTGCCGGGTACGCGGTGCTCGATGTTTTCCGCCACCATTGCCACGACCTCGTCGAACGAACGGGCATGATCCAAATCGATAACGATGCTCCTGGCGACCGTTTCCTCGAAGGGATCCTCCGAACGGAGTCCTTTTTCCTTGAGGATGTTGCGGAGCTCCCGGTCGAGTCCGGTCGACCGCCTCCGGCCGAGGCGTTCGAAGAGGTGGTAGATGGCGCCGCCGCGGTTCACCCGCTTCCTGGCGTAGTAGATGTACCAGAGCGCGCCAAGAACGACCAGAGCGAGCGAGAAGAGGACAGGAAACCAGCCCATCTGGGCAATAAGCCAGATCGGCGCCACGAGACCGAAAATCTGGAGCCATGGATACAGAGGCGTCCTGTATCCTGGATCGTACGATTCGATGTGACTCTCGCGCATGACGATGACCGCCAGGCAGGCGAGCCCGAACATCAGCAACTGAAACGCGCCGGCCAGCTTGGCAATCTTGCTGGGATCGAGAAAGACCACGATTGCGAGCACGATCACGACGGTAACGTAGACGGAGGTTGTCGGCGTGCGCCTCTTGGTCAGGTAGCGGAAGACGCGCGGCAGCAGATGGTCGCGACTCATCGCCAGTGGATAACGTGAGGCACTCAAGATCCCGGCGTTGGCGACCGAGGAAAAGGCCAGCACGGCGGCGATCGTCATCAGGATCTGGCCGTACCTGCCGACGAGCACTTCGGCGACAGTCGCGACGGGAGTAAGGTCACCTCCATTCTCAGCGAGCACGTCGGCGCCTACCACACCCACCATGATGGTCGTACCAATGCCGTAGACCACGATCGCCGTCCCGTACGCCAGAAACATTCCAAGCGGGAGGTTTCGCTCCGGGTTCCTAACCTCCTCGGATACGCTCGCGACTTTCGACAATCCGATATAGGAGATCACGACGAGCCCTGCGGTGTACGTGATCGATCCCGACTCCGTCGAAAGAATCCCGGCAAAGTGGCCGGTCTCGATCGCGAATGCTCCCTTAATCGAGAACCAGACGAGAAGGATGAGCAGGCCTACCACCAGGTAAACCTGAAACTGCGTGGATTTCTTCGCGCTGATCAGGTTGACGACCCCGAAGACGATGGCAAACGCAGCCGCAATGGGGACGATCTGAATATGAGGGAAGAAGAGACCGAGGTAGGCCCCGACGCCAATCAGGGCAAACGCCGACTTCAAGATGAGCGCGATCCACGTTCCGAAGCCGCCGATAGTGCCCATCAAGGGTCCCATGCTCCGGTCGAGGAAGTAGTAGATCCCACCGGCCCGTGGCATGGCGGTCGTCAGCTCAGCTGCGCTCATGACACCGGGCAGGACGAACAGTCCGGCTACGAGGTAGGCTATAGGGAGCGCACTTCCCGCCGAAGCGGCCGCCAGACCGGGCAGCAGGAAGAACCCCGAACTCAACGTCGCCCCCGTCGCAATGACGTAAACATCGAAGAGCCCGAGTTCTTTCTTCAGACGTTCCGAACGTCGGAGTAGTGCCACTGGGTTTCTGGTTGCGAACTCGAATCGTAGAATTGAAACGCCGCGCCGCGGACCTCGCTGTGCGTCATACCCGGGGCGGATCGTTAAGGTACGAATCACGGGATTGGATAGAGGGTCGTTGGACGGGGAACGATCCCGTGAGCCGGATCCCGCTATTTCGTTTGAGCAACCGGGCGTAAACGCCCGGTCTTGAAGCGACGGCCTGATAAACCGGCCTCTTGAGGCGATTTGGAAATTAAGCCCCGTTCACGGGGCGTTGTTTCAAGCGAGGGCATTCATGCCCGGGAACGAATGACATCGGTTGCGGAACGCGATCGAGAATTGGCAATGGGTGTTTTGTTGCAGGTCGATCGTTGGGTGTTGAATTGCCCCCCTTCGACATAACCCCATTCCTAATTCTTAATTCCTAATTCCTAATCCTTAATTCTTAATCCTTAATTATTAATTCCTTACGATAAACGTGCTGCGTCTTGACCCGTCGATATCCGAGTCGCTCGTAGAACGGATGTGCCTCCGGTCGGAGGACGTTGCTCCGCACCGAGATCATGTGGTGGCCACGATTGACTGACCCACGATTCAACCGCCTCGACGAGCATGCGTCCGATGCCTTGATTGCGGTGATCGGGATCAACGACGAGTCCGAGGATTTCGCCCCGGCGCCCGGATTCGAGCAGATCCAGCTCTCCGCCGTGGATCCAGCCGACGATCCGCCCGTCCGCGCCTTCCGCCACCAGAATGACGTCCGATTCTCGCGGCAGCAACCGCTCGAGTCGCTCGGCAATGGCTGTCTCCGGAGACGGGATAGCCGAGCGTTGTACTGAGCTCGGCGATCCGTCGCGCATCAGAAAGTGTCGCGGGACGAAGGGTTATTGTGGGCGCTGACCTCATTGCTGATCGCTAATCGCTAGTCGCTGAATGATAAGAGTGCGAAGTGCAAGGTGCGAGGTGCGTAGCGGCAGGCCAACCGGAGGGCGGCCTGCCCGTAGGGATGCTGCCTGTCATCCCCTTGAAGATCGATACCGGAGGAGGTTGTGAGGATAGCAGTTCCCGAAGAGGTTCCTCCGCTCCCGACTTCATCGGGAGCGTTCGGAATGACACGCTGCCGCCTTTAGAGCGCGCGGGCACGTCGGTTTCAGCCGTGTCAGTCGCCCGCGCGACCACGGGAGAGACACCACGGCGGACAGGTTCGCTCTGGCATGCCCCTACGGAATGGAGAATTCTTAATTCTTAATTCTTAATTCTTAATTCTTTTAGAACCCTACCCCAATCAACCCGGTGAACGCCCCCATTCGCACCGTCTTACTCAAAGGGTTGCCCGCGAAATCGTCCTGGACGGAAGTAATCCCTCGCTGGTATCGGAGGTCCAGAAGGAGGTGAATCGAGTTAAACCCCATGTTCGCCAGCCCGATTGAGAGGCCCGCGCCGGCGGTCCATCCAACCTCGCGGTCCGAGAATGCGTCGCGAGTCAGGACGAGCGCCTCATTGACGGCCTTTCCAACCGCCTTGTCATTGAGATCGACTTGCTGGTCCACAATCACCCCGATCACCGGTCCACCGTAGAGCCGGGGCCGGACGGGACCATTGACAGGCACGCGCCAGGCCAGCACGACTGGAATTTCTATCGTTCCGAGCTGCAGCGTCACCTTCGGATTCAGCGGGCCGCCTTGCAGCGCGCTGACATTCTGCTGGGTGATGATTTTCTGCGTGTACATTCCGTCCGCCGAAACGGCCAGGTTGACAGGCAGATTGATGTTCAAGAATCCTCCGAGTGTGAGGCCCGTCTCCGTTCCGAACGTTTCACCTGCGTGATCGGTGATGACGCTCGTTTCCTGGACTCCGCCGCGGAGTCCGTATCGCTGGCCGAAGGCCGTTCCGGCGACAACGGTCATGGCGAGAATCAGAGAGGTTCGAATGGCACGGGATGGCATGGCGGAAGTGTTTTGCGTCGCGATACCATATTGACGCGCAAATTGATGGCCCCACCGGACATCGGATATGCAGACCTTTGTGTTGCCAGTCCCGAAAAATCTTCCGAACAGGCGCCACGGACATGCCGTCGCTTCGCTATGGCATATCCCTACGGGGTGGTCTGAAACGGGGCCACGGACATGCCGTCGCTTCGCTATGGCATGTCCCTACGGGTGGTCTGAAACGGGGCCACGGACATGCCGTCGCTTCGCTATGGCATGTCCCTACGGGTGGTCTGAAACGGGGCCACGGACATGCCGTCGCTTCGCTATGGCATGTCCCTACGGGGTGGTCTGAAACGGCGCCACGGACATGCCGTCGCTTCGCTATGGCATGTCCCTACGGGTGGTCTGAAACGGGGCCACGGACATGCCGTCGCTTCGCTATGGCATGTCCCTACGGGGTGGTTTGAAACGGCGCCACGGACATGCCGTCGCTTCGCTATGGCATGTCCCTACGGGTGGTCTGAAACGGGGCCACGGACATGCCGTCGCTTCGCTATGGCATATCCCTACGGGGTGGTCTGAAACGGGGCCACGGACATGCCGTCGCTTCGCTATGGCATGTCCCTACGGGGTGGTCTGAAACGGGGCCACGGACATGCCGTCGCTTCGCTATGGCATGTCCCTACGGGGATCGCGGTTACCCAATTCTTAATTCTTAATTCTTAATTCTTAATTTACTTAGAACCCTACCCCAACCATCGCATTGAACGCCCCGACGCCGATGCTCCGTCGCAGAGGATTGCCGGCAAAATTCTTGTTCACAGAATTGAGTCCTCCAACATATCGGACGTCTCCCATGAGCTGCAGCGTGGTGATGCCGAGGTCGATGAGCTTGATCGACAGGCCGGCCCCGGCAACCCATCCAAGATCGCGGTCGGCGAATGCGTCACGGGTGAGAACGAAGGCTTCGTTTATGACGTCCCCGGGAGACTTCTCGGTGAGCTCGACCTGCTGGTTGACAATCACCGATATGACGGGCCCCGCGTAGATGCGTGGACGAACGCGGCCCTTCACCGGAGGCTTCCACGCCAGGGCTACCGGAATCTCGATCGAACCAAGATCGAGCTTCACATCCGGATTCGTCAGTTGGTGTTGGGCATCCGCCGCCTCCTGCTGCGTGATGATCTTCTGCGAATATCTCGCTTCGGTAAAGATGCCGAAATTTGACGGCAGGCCGATGTTGAGGAAGAAGCCGAGCGTGTAGCCGACCTCGGTCCCGAATGCATTTTTCGCCTCATCGGTCTTGATGTTCGCCTTCTGGAGTCCGCCGTTGAAACCGAATGCTTGGCCCAGGACCGACGCCGGCAGGAACGAGCAAGCGAGAACCAGACTGGCGCCGAAATGATGAATCCGCATGTGAGAATGTTTGGTATCTGCCAAATATATGCAACCGACACCGAGCCTCCGCAGTCGACCCAATGGGGCGCTCGAGACAGTCCCAAAGTCACCGCCTGTCTCCTTACATCCCAACTATTCACGATCTATCGACTCCCGAGTTTCACCGCCGGCCAATTCTGAATCCGTCTTTGCCCCCGCTTCGCGCAAGCGTCGCCGGACAAGTCTCTGAATTCTGAATTTTCTCACGGGGTAATTCCTCGTCCCCCCGCATCCGATTCGTAACCGCCCGATTATCCGGCCCGTAATCGAGGGGTCGACTCAATCTCCAACCCGATCCCCATGTATCCCAGATTTTTACCATTGCCGGCCGCGATACTCTTCTTGTCAGCCCTTCTGGTTTCCAACGAGTGTTCGGCGCAGATACGGCAACCCCTCGTAAGCCCGTATGCCACGGTTTCCGAGGAAGTAGGGTTAACCGACATCACCATCAAATATGCCCGTCCGGCCGTCAAGGGCCGGAAGATCTGGGGCGGACTCGTCCCGTACGGATTGACAAAAGCGCTTACCAACTTCGGGAACGGCAAGGATCATCCCTGGCGGGCGGGCGCCAACAGAAATACGACGATCACCTTCGAGCACGACGTGCTGGTCGAAGGAGAGAAGCTCCCGGCGGGGACGTACGGTCTGAGCATGATCCCGGGCGAACAGAACTGGACCATCGTCTTCAACAAGGATGCCACGTTGTGGGGCGCCTTTTTCTATGAGGAGTCGGAGGATGCGCTGCGCGTCACGGTCACGCCGGAGAAAGCGCCGTTCAGGGAGCGGCTCACGTACGAGTTCTCTGATGAGGATGGCAATGGCGGGCTCACCATCGCACTTCTTTGGGAGGAGCTGAAGGTTCCGTTTCGCGTGCAGGTCGATAACTACCAGCAAGTCGTCCTCGCCTCTATGGAAGATGAGCTTTTCTACCGGGGCGGATTTACGTCGCAGGACTACGCGGCGATTGCCAACTACTCTTTGAACAACAACGTGGACCTCGACGTGGGCATGAAGTGGGCCGATCGCGCAATTGCGGCAAACAATACGTTTCTGACCCAGAGCTTGAAAGGACGCTTCCTGATGAAGGAAGGGAAGCTCGAGGAAGCGGACGCGTTCATGGCTCCACTGATCGAGAACTCGACTGAAAATGAGCTGAACTTCTACGGCTATCAGCTTATGGGCATGGGGCTCATCCAGAAGGCGAAGGAGACGTTCGAGCTCAACATCAAGCGACATCCCGACTCATGGAATCCTTACGACAGCCTTGCAGAGTGCTACAAGAACCTGGGCGATCAGGCCAACGCCACGAAGTACTACCGGATGGCGCTCGATAGATTGCCTGCCAATGATCAAGCCAATCGTGATCGGATTGAGCAAGTGTTGGACTTTAAGTAATTAATAATTGGGGCCTTGAATGGATGGTGGGCTACTCGGATGTGGGGTGGCCTTCGGGTACTGCATGGCGCCCAGGTTTCCATACGCCATTTCCCCTTTTTTTATTTCCATTTCCATTTTTCCCCGTGATGCCGTAATTCAGCAGTGATGACCGATGACAAAACCGCTGACTTAGGCAGACAATGGAAGAGCAATACGATTACCCGGATCTCAGCGTAGGTCATGTTCTGCGAAGAAGCTGGGAGATTTTTCGCGCCAACATGGGCCTTGTCTTCGCGATTGCGGTTGTTCAGGTTCTCATTCTTTCGATCGCGGGCGTGATACCTGTTCTTCCACTGCTGGTCGCGGGGCCCCTGACGGCGGGATGCAACTACGCCCTCGTCCGACTGGTCCGCGGGGAGGATGTCGAAATCCGCGACGTCTTTGACGGTTTCAAAGAATTTGGCCGTACTCTGGGCGTTTCTCTGGCTGAGATACTGTTGATCGTAATCGGAACGATCCTTCTGATCGTTCCCGGCGTGATTGTGGCCGTGGGCCTGTTTCCCGCCCTGTACCTGGTATTGGACGCCGATCATGGCGTCAAAGACACGCTGCGAGTATCCTGGGAACTGATGCGTGGCTACAAGTGGGATCTGTTTGTCCTCAGCGTGGTCGTCTTCCTCCTTTGCCTCCTCGGTGTGCTCGCCCTCGTTATCGGCGCCGTGTTCGTGGGTGTCTATGCGACCGTCGTTATGGCGACGGCGTATGACGAGCTCTCGAAGAGGAGAGCCTAGTCGATCGCGGGCAAAGCCCCTCGGCCTGTCCCCAAGTTTGCGTTTTGCAATGTCGATTCGCACTGGACGCGCCCGGGGCCGACCCAGGACGGCCCGCGCAAGACCTGGATTCCTCAGGTTGGCGGTCTGGCCCTAACGAACTTCAGATTTGACAGCGTCTCAACTAATGCTCCGGCTGTCAACCTGTATCTCCGGCTGCTCGAATCACCGACGGAGACCTGTCCCGTAACTTCGAACAGTAGGTAATGCTGCGACCTCATCCGGGCAACTTCGGCCGACGTCGAGCTCCAGACTAGCGTGTAGTGGTCGGAGCAGGATTTGCTCGCGCAATGCGCGTGATACGTTTCCTGAGGGTGTGGGAAACGCGTGTGAACGGATTTCTTCAGGGCTAGGACCGGCTGTCCAGATGTCTTCAGGGCGGGAACCACAAATAGCGGCAGCAGCAGAAAGAATCTTGTCGGAACCTGTCGCATCGATTCTACGGGTCAGCTAGCAACGCAGATACCGTCCTGACAAGTGCCACCGGAACACGGAACATCGTTAGGGACAAAAGTATGTGTGCAACCGCCGCCGCTACAGGAATCGGTTGTGCATTCGTTGCTGTCGTCGCAATCTATGGGAGTACCTGCGCAGCCGCCCGACCCGTCGCAAACGTCACTTGTCGTGCATGCGTCGCTGTCATTGCATCCAACACCCTGAGGAAGATCCGTGAAGAAACACGCGCCGTTGTCGCACCCGTTCGACGTGCACTGGTTGAAGT
Source organism: uncultured Bacteroidota bacterium (assembly GCA_963768715.1). Lineage (GTDB taxonomy): Bacteria > Bacteroidota > Rhodothermia > Rhodothermales > DATKEJ01 > DATKEJ01. The sequence continues at coordinate 357,599 of CAVYJC010000007.1, read as the reverse complement.
CATCACACTCGGAACCGGCGGTGCCGTCGTCAATGACGCCGCTGCAATCGTCGTCGAGGCCGTTGCAAAACTCGAGTGCGTCCGGATGGATACTGCTACTGCTGTCGTTGCAATCTGTGTTGTTGGCCGCGAATCCGGACGGTTTGTGGCAGGCGATCGTGGTACTCGCGTTAACGCCGTAACCGTCGCCGTCGGTGTCCTCGTACCAAACAGTGAACACACACGCACTTGCGTACGACCACGCGGTTGCGGCAAGACGCTGGCGGGGTGTCATTTCCTCGTCGGATCCGACTTTGATTCCCAGGTAGACCTCCGTTCGGTCGAACACTGAATCGGGGATCGGCGTTGTCTCCCCAAGATAGACGTCGAAGATTCCGTCGATAATGCCGACATCCTGTGTTTCCATCCACAGGGACGTCGACGTCACCGCATCGTCGTACAGTTTGAACAATACCGACAGCGTGTCGGTGATCGGCTGGCCGGCGTCATCCGCCAGGAAGCCTTGGAAAGTGATCATGGGCGGGATGCCTGACTGGGCCCTTAGCGAGGAACGGCCCCCAAGGATCAGTAGCATCAGGACCAGAATGCACGTTTTGACGTAGCGCATTTTCGACCCGATCTTATAGGTCTCGACGAAGCTATGGCCGGCGAGAAACAGTTGTGGTGGTCCGCGAACCGCTAATAATAGATCATGAAATGAGGTCGCACAATAGGTGGCGCATAATTCTGCCCCATGCCTGACTGGGTCAGCGCATAGGATGACCTGGTCGTTGACTTCAGCCCGTTACGGCATCCTGGAGACCGTCTGTTTCGGCATCGATACCGGAATGGCGCTCGTGGGAGCCTTTGGATTCGTCGCCGCAGCGACCATCATATACTCGCCGACGTTTTCCAGGCTGAGAACGCCAATAAGCTGTTCGTTCTTCGTAACGAGTGCGATCGGACATTGCGACTCCTGCATGCGCTGGAAGGCTTCATCGAGCATTGCGGTGTCTTCTACGACGGGACAGTCAGCTCTCATGACCTGTTCGACAATGACTGACGGATTGCTTTCTGCGAGTGCGTGCATCAGATCTTTGCGTGTCAAAACGCCGACCGCGTGACCCGATTCAACAACAGGAAAATCATGTTCGGATCCGGCGAGGAGCTTGGCGACGGCCTGACGTAGCGTCGCCTTCGGCGCGAGCGTTTCGTAGCGCGTCATCATGGCTTCTTGGACCGGTACGCCCTGGATGACGGTTCGCATCGTGGTCGCCTGTTCTTCCTGCTGTGCCCCCAGATAGACGAATAGGGCGATGAACATCAGGATGGGATTGAAGAACAGAAATCCAAAAAGGCCGAAAAAGATGGCCATGAACTGTCCGGTGCGGGCCGCCAGATGCGTCGCTTTGAGGTAGGTCATTCGAGTGGCGAGCAGCGCGCGCATGACGCGGCCTCCATCCATTGGAAAAGCGGGGAGGAGGTTGAAGGCGACAAGCATGACGTTGATCCCCACCAGTTTTGGAATGAAATATCCCTGCGTATCCAGGAACATGTCTTTCATCGGTGGAAAGCCCCCGAGCGCGAAAACGAATGGAAGAAGAAGGACGGCAATTCCAACGTTTACGGCAGGTCCTGCGATCGCAATCCAGAATTCCTCCATCGGCTCTGTCGGCATCCGCTGAAGTCGGGCGACCCCACCGATGGGATAGAGCGTAATGTCGCGTGTTGGCACGTCGTAGTGACGGCCGACAAGCGCGTGGCCGAGCTCGTGCAAGACGACGCAAACAAATATCGTCAGCACGAGAGCAAGCACAAACAGGGTCTCTGCGGTCGTGTGGCCAGTGAGCAGGTAAAACGCAGGGAGGCCCACGATGAGCAGTCCGAACGTCCAGTGGATGAACAGATCGATTCCCGCGATCTTGGTAACGAGCAGCGACTTCTTTGTGATCTTCATAGTATGCTTTTGACTAGTCGGGGTTGGGATCGGGTCAAAGCCGGCCAGTCTATCAGTCTTCTAGTCTTCTAGTCTTCTAGTCTTCTAGGATAACGTATCCTCAACTTTGGGTTTGTCTCGGGCGTCGACGAACCCCGAACCCCGAACCTGGAACCCGGAACCTGGAACGTGGAACCCCACACCTACCGCACCGACCGATATCCGCCCGGGACGCCCTTTTTCGAGAGTACGACTTGGTAAACCTGATTGTAGCGGGCTCGGAACGCTCCGGCGCAGCAAAGCAGGTAGTAATTCCACATGCGACGAAATCGTTCATCGTAGTGTGCGCTCAGGGCTGCCCAGTTTTCCTCAAAATTCCTGTGCCATGCGAGGACCGTCTTATCGTAGTTCGTCGAGAGGTTTTGCCAATCTTCCATTACGAAGAGACCCTCAAACGCCTTGGAGATTTGCCAGGCGGTCGGGACGGTACTGCGGGGGAAGATATACTTTTCAATCCACGCGTCGGGGGTCCTCCCATCCTGATTCGTTGCGATCGTGTGTAGCAACAACAGGCCGTCGTCCTTCAGACACCGCTCGGCGACCTCCATGAATGTCGCGTGGTTCTTGGGCCCCACGTGCTCGAACATTCCGATGGATACGACTCGATCGAACGTTCCCGCAACGTCACGATAATCCTGAAACCGAATCTCAACAGGAAGGCCGGCGACGAGCTCCGATCCCAGCTCGACCTGCTGTTTCGAATTGTTGATGCCGGTGACGGTAACCCCGTAGCGCTCGGCCGCAAATCCCGCGAAGCTGCCCCAGCCGCACCCGATGTCCAACACCGTCATTCCCGGTGCGAGGCCGAGTTTGCGGCAGATCAGGTCGAGTTTGTTTTCCTGCGCTTCGTTGAGATCGCTGGCTCCTTCCCAATAGGCGCAGCTGTAGACCATTCTTTTGTCGAGCATTGCCCGGAATAGATCATTGCCGCGATCGTAATGGTGCTCGCCGATGATGCCCGCTTTAGATCTGCGCTGCCGGTTGGCCAGCCTCTCCCTCAAATAGAGGCGAAGGGTTTCGAGGCTGAGACGAACCTTGTCTTGGAGACCGGCGCGCAGCACGCGATATACGAAGCCGTCGACGCTTTCCGAGTCCCACCAGCCGTCCACGTAGCTTTCACCGAGCCCCAACCCCCCGTCGCTGAGTACGCGTCCGAAGAACTTCGGATTGTGAACTGCGATATCCCAAGGACGATCACCCCCGATTTGGATATCCGCCATATCCAGAAGGCTTCGTACGAGATCCTCTGTGCGAGTGGCCGACATGTCTATTACCTCGTCACTGTCGCCCCGGATTGGATGCGTCGGACAAAATACACGCCATTGCGAAAATAAACCCTGTCGACGGCACGGTGGTTCGACACCCACGTCTTGGCCCCTCGCGACCGGACGGGCCGACGTTGCGTACGATGAAAGATTGGGTGCGGGCCTAGCACAACCCATCCGACTTTTTAATGTGAAGGAATGATGAAAATATCGAACGCAGTGCCATGCAAACCGATCCGGTACGACATTACAGGACCACCAGTGTCGTGGCACGGCGTGGATTCAATCGGCGAAAATGGTATCGCCAACCTCGCTGAGTGCAGACTCTCCTTTTTTGGAGTTCGTCGTCCATGATGAACTTTGCTGCATGCGCCTATCGTTCGACAAGCGCCTACTTGGAGGGGAATACCAGTCCCTTTAACGAGGCGCCAGTCAAGCTGATCGTCCTCAAAGCAGGGGACAAATGCGTCGCATTCACCTTATCGGCCTTCGAAAGACTGGGTCTCTCTATCGTCCAGATCCTCTCTATGTGGATCCGTCCTGAGAGACCACCGAGCAATCGATTCGAACGAAACTGAATAAGTCGCCTTTCGGAGGTCGGATCGTAATCCACTACAAACTTTCGAGGTCAAGCAATGAAATCCGGCGTGATCTGCCTCCGACGAGGCTCGTCTTCTCATGCGGAAAGGAAACTCACCCAAGCAAAAGGCGCCCTGAGGCGCACGGTCGTTCGGGTCTGTTTGGCGTCATTTCTGCTGCCCTCGCTGTTCAACACGTCGCCACCCGCTCGGTCGATGCCTCCCTCGACCTGCACGTGGTTGTCAGGTTCCGGAGTCTGGAGCGATGTCAACATGTGGGACTGTCATGAGGTCCCCGATTTGAGCTATGACGTAATAATCACGGGAGGGACAGTCACTCTGGATGCCGACCACACCATCCAAACGCTCACGATTACCGGTGGGACGCTGACGGGAGAGCATACCCTGACAGCGTTCGGCGCATTCAACTGGTCTGCCTCGACGATATCCCTGGATGATGGCGGTTCTGGAACCGATCTGACTGTGGATGGGAACGCGACTTGGAACGGAGACACCAAATTTCTCGGGAAGAATACAAAGCTCGAGATGAACGGCTTCGTAACGTGGAGCAACGGATTCATAGTCGGAGATACCAGCGCCGTCATCGTCAACAACGATACCCTCGAGCACACGACGAATCTGGGGCTCACGGTTTCGGGAATCCCAAATCCTCGCCCGATTTTCGACAACGAGGGGGTTTACCGTTATGACGACGTCGGAACCTCAAACATCGATTGGACGCTGAACAATGCCGACGAGGTGGACGCGTTGGCCGGCATACTCCAACTCAGGGGCGGCGGCTCGGCATCCAGCCAATTCACGGTTTCGGACGGGGCGAAGCTCGTTGTATATGATGGGGACTATGATTTCGGTCCGGCCGATTTCACGACGGTTGGCACCGGACTCGTCGAGTTCTTTTCGGCCGCGATGACTGATACACTTAGCGGCGCCATCAACAATGCCGGGACGATCCGGGTCACGGGCAGCAACGTCAGCTTCACGCAAGCAAACATCGGGGGCACCTTTGCGGTGTCGGCCGGAACGGCTGCTTTCCTTGAGAACAGCTCTATTCTGGATTTGAACTGGTCGGGGGGTAAGATCAGGACAGTCGACTCGAAGGTGCTGTCCGTCGACGGCCCCGCAACGCTCAATCTTGGCGCCAAAACGATCGCCGCCCATTCGACGATCGATCTAAACGACGTGACAGACTGGACCAGCGGGTATATCGTCGCGGATAGCGGCGTCGTCGTGGTTAATAACGATACGCTGAACCAGGCAACGATTCCTGGGCTGATCTACAGTGGGACTCCAGTTCCTCTACCCACTTTGGACAATGAAGGAGTGTATCAGTACAGCGGCGCCGGCACTTCCGAGACGAATTTCGTTTACCAGAACAACGGCGAGCTCCGTGTTCTGAATGGAATCTTCGACCTGGACAAGGGCGGCTCCTCTTCGAGCCAATTCACTGTCGCCGACGGTGCGACGCTCAATTTCGCGTCTGGGAGCTACGATCTTGGCTCAGCCAATTTCACGACCGACGGTACCGGTCTTGTCCGATTCAGTTCGCCATCTACGACCGACATGCTGTCAGGTATCCTCGACAATGGGGGAGGGATCGAAGTTTCGGGGAGCGACATCACATTCACGCAGACGAGTATCGGAGGCATGTTCTTGGTCTCGGGAGGAACAGCTCGATTTCTCGACGACACGTCGCTCCTGAACCTTCAATGGTCGGGGGGAACCATCAGGGTGGTCGACTCGAAGATGCTGTCCGTGAACGGACCCGCGACCCTATCAGGAAGCAACAAGTTTATTGCAGCGCGCTCGACCATCGAACTCAATGCAAAGACGATATGGTCGGGCGGAGCAGGCTTTGTCTATGGAGACACCAGCGCCGTTCTCGTAAACAACGACACGCTCTTGCAGAGTGATTTTGCTTTTGTCAAGCTGCCACTTGCGGACCCGCTGCCAACGTTCGACAACGAAGGCGTGTACGAGTTCGACAGCGGGAACCCTTCTACGAATTCTTTCATCTTCGACAATGCGGGAGAGACACAGGTGCTCGGTGGAAATCTCGAGTACAATGCAGGTGGAACGAATACGGGGCGGATCGCCACCGGCTCCGGGACAAACTTCATCAACTCATCTTCCGATTTCACCAACGCGACCACTGGAATCATCAGTGGAAACGGAACCTTCTGGGTGAGTGGAGACGGTCAGAACTACACCAATGATGGGACATTCGCCCCCGGAGCGTCGGTTGGAATTCTCACGTTCAAGGGGAACTATTCGAATTCAAATTTGGAGATCGAAATCAACGATGGAAGCGGTCCTGGCGTCGGGAACGACCTGCTCTCCGTGACGGCCAACGCCCCGCTCAGCGACACCTTGAGCGTGATTCTGGATTCAGGCTATACGCCGGCCTTCGGTCAACAGTTCAAGATTGTCTCCTGCGGCGTCGCGTGTTCGGGCGGATTCTCAAAGATTCTCGTCAACAAAGCCAACGTGACCTTCAGTCAAATCGTGAACGCCGACACCGTCAGCATTCAGGTGACTGATTTGGGTGCGGCAATACACGTCCGCGCCTTCCTGGAGGGTCCATACTTGGGCGGTTCGATGAGCACCACGCTCGAAGACAACGGCGACGTGCCGCTCTCCCAACCTTTTTCGGATGCGATGTACAACGGCACCTATCTCGACTTCGACTCGACGCAGACCGTCGCGTCACTCCCTGACAGTACGGTGGACTGGGTGTTGGTCAGCCTCAGGACGGGTACCGGCGTCGGCACCGAGGTCCCGGGCAGCAAGTTCGCCGCCTTAATGTTCGCGGGTGGTACCGTCGCGAGTCCCGGTGATGACAGCCTGCGGTTTAACGTGTCCGACGGGTCATACTATCTTGTGCTGGAAACACGAAATCACCTCGGCGTCATGAGTTCTGCACCCGTCTTGATAACCGGCGGTGTCGGATCGTGGGACTTCACTACCGCCGTCACGCAGGCGTACGGAACGGCCGCGGAGAAGAATCTCGGCAGTGGTAATTGGGGCCTTTACGGCGCCGACGGAAACGCCGATGGCCAGGACACGGCCCTCGACTTCACCCTTTGGCTTGCCGAGACGACGTCCGGTGCTTCAGGCTATAAGCCCGGCGACTTTAACCTGGACCGCCAGGTCACGGCGCTCGACTTCACGGAGTGGCTCGCGAATACGACGGCGGGCGTAGCGACAAAAGTGCCCAATTGAGATTCTCGCGACGGCTTCGGCGCGCGGATTCTCAGATCATTCCCGGGTCTTCGACCGGCGGTGGTTGCCAATCTTGCGATCGGGTGATTGCTGCCAGTCGGCCAAGAAGTAGGATCCCGGCTACGCCTACGAAAGGGGAGGTGTAGAGTCCCGGGAAGTAACCGCCAACCGCCATGGCGAACACGGGATGCGCTACGCCGTTCGCGACAGACCCTATACCGAGAAACCAGATGGGGAAGGTCGCCACCTGGAGACGGACACGCACCCCGACGATCGACAACCCCCATACGCAGATCCAGAACAGATTGAATGAAACGAAGAAGGTCCTGGACCATGGCTGCAGCCCCAGCAACTCTGGGAACTGGACGTAGAAACCGGTCAGCAATTCCTCTGTGAAGTGACCCGCCTGCAGCAGCAGTGAAAGAACCGCAACCAGCAAAAGGCGGCGTTCCATCGCCGGCATTCGAGGCGCCAGCGGACGAGCCACCGCCAGAAACGCCGATATCACGGCCGCCACTGTGAGTCCCGCCGTGCCGACAAGGATCGAATACAGTTCGCTGGTCATGGAATGTTGGGTGCTGCGTGCTAAGTGCTGAGTGCTGGATCCAAGTACCAAGCACCGGATACCGACACAATCAACGCACTGGGCGACATCCGAGCAATACCAATCCCGGAGGAAGCACGGGAGCAGATCAGGCGGGTGCTGAAGAGTTACGACGAGGAAAAGCGGAGGGGCGCAGAGATTGCCTCGGTGAAGCCACGGCGTAGCGAAGCGGAGACGGGCGGAGGTGGGCGAGCCGAGCGGAGAGCGCAGAACGGGAGGAACGACAAGCGCTAATGGGTGGGCGCGCGAAATCTCATGTAGTAACATCGAGGGCGCTTGACGACATGTGCCGCATTTCGTAAATACATCCACCCGCCGTTTGATGGCCGGTCCCACCCGCCCATGAAACTGATTGTATCTGCCATCGTCGCGGAGATCGTTTGCTTCGCACTGTTGCCTGGAATTGCACTAGGCCAACAGCCGTTCAAATTCCAGGGCGCGCTCGAGTTGGATGGTACGGCCGTGAACGACACCTGCGCGTTCCGCTTCATTCTTTGGGACGACAGTACGTCAGGAAGCATCGTCGGACCTATTTCTTTCGTCGATTTGCCCGTCGCAGAGGGCGTGTTCGAGACAACGCTGGATTTTGGCAACGTTTTCGACGGTTCACCCTACTGGCTCGGCATATCGGTCACTTATTCGGGCGGGGACTGCTCGAGCGGACCATACCAGGAGTTGCTGCCGCGTACTCCGCTTGCCACCGTACCCTACGCCTACGGTCTCAAGGGACCTGCGTATGTGAGGGCGAATGACGCCGAGCCTGCACTGCGCGTGCGGAATTCGGGCAGCGGGGACGGCGTTCGTGTGGATTCGGCCGGCGGCTACGGCGTTTTCGCACGAGGTGCTTCAGGGACTGCCGGCTACTTTGCGGGGGACGTTGTGGCCGAAGGTCACTTCCGGTATCCATCCGCCAGGACGTACGCGTATCAAGTTCCCGTTGCCGCCTTCATGCCCACCGGCTATAGTGAGACCAACGGCATCGACCTTAGTCCGTTCTGGAACGAGGTCAGCGGCTATATCGAGGTCTTCGACAGTCCCGGGACGTCGGAATCACTTGCCTTTTCGGCGGAAGTCAATCTGCCCGATAGTGTTACCATTACAGCTGTAAAGCTCCACTATTACGACGATGACGCGACCAACGACATTGAGTTTATCTACAGCTTCTTGCGTAGGCCTGTTTCCGGTACCGCGAACGAGGGAATCGTGGTCGGGGCGCTGGTTAACTCGAGCGGATCGTCTTCCTCGGTCCAAAACGACTCGGGATTCATCAGCGGAAACGCCCTGGTCGAAAACGCGAGCTATATGTACTGGCTGACGGTCTCGATCATCCAGCCGGTGGGAAGCAGCTGGAGTCCTGATCTGCGATTCTACGGAATGACGATTGAGTATCATACGAATACTCTAAGTAATTGAAAATTAGTAATTAGTAGCTGGAATCAGTGGGGCGCGTGCGGACCGGGTGCTGAACGTGACCAGGCGCCGGGTTTCGTGATACGGCGGCGAGCTTGCCGACATGGTGCGCCACGAGCGCTCAACGGATGCCGGCGCCGCGACTATACACCGCGACCGGCGAACTACTCAATACTCATTCTTAATCACTTTACGCCATATCCCGCCCGATCCAGATACGTGCCCTTCTCATTGTCCGGCTTGGCCTCTTCGACGACCGGCGGATGCGCTCGCATGTACGAATCACTGCGCATCGCCGTCACCTGCCACGACACCTCGACGCTCGGTTCATTCGTCTCGATCACGAATCGGTTGTTGTGGATCTTTTCGGCGATGATCGCCTGAGCAAAAGTGCCCACCACCGTTAGCTGGTAGCGGTAGTCCTTGTTAATCGCCTCGAACCAGTCAGGAAGCGTAACGGACGCATATCCTTCTTCGTCCGTTGTGACGTTGCCGCTGTATACGTTGAGCACTTCGTCGGATTCCATAGCGAAGTGATACAGGTAGCGATTTGCGGGATCGAGCGGGTGATCGATTCGGAAATTCTTCGTCCCACTGACGTCCAGATCGCCGAACGTGTAGATATCGCCCTCGACCGTCAGATGGCCGGATATCTGACTATTCGCATCGACATACAGAAGCCGATTTATCTGCACTCTGCCGTCGAAGAGACCGGCAAGTGCCGACTGGCTGTCTGAACCATCGAGAGCCTTTGCGTAAATGGCGGCGCTGGGGTCGTTCATCGTGCCGCTAGCCGTCGTTTCGGCATGCACTCCCCGGTATCCGCCGATTGCGTGAACCCCATGGCCGTCGTTCGAGTCGCTCTGTCCGAGTACGCCGTAGGTTGCCCCCGTGGAGGCCGTGGCCAGGCCGCGTACGCCGATCCCCGTGGTGGTCGCGGTCTCCCCACTCACTCCGACACCGAAGCTCGTTGCGGCGTCGGCGCGGACGCCGAACGGGCCGCCGTGGGCTTTGAGACCGTAGCCACTTCCGTTAGTGGTCGCCTCCAGCGCATTGGCCGAGTTGCCAGCATTGTTGATCTGAGCATATCCGGCGCGGCCGGTCCCGTTGGTGAATGCGAACAGGGCATTGCTGCCATTGCCCGTGTTGTTGATCTCGAAATGGCCGGCCTCGCCGGTGCCGGTATTGTGGCCATAGATTGCTCCGTTGGTGCCGGACGACAAGCCGTAAATGGCCAGCCCTGCACCGCTCGATACGCCCTTGATACCGTATGCGTTGTAGACGTCTGCCGTGGCTTCCCCGTACACCCCGAGCATGGGGGCTGTACCATAGACTCCGATTCCGGTGTTCGAATAGCTTTTGCCGTAGACGCCGTAATTCGGATCCGTAGCCACGGTCGTGTTGGCGACGCCATAGACTCCCGTGCCGGCAGCCGAGCTGCTCAGGCCGTAGACGCCGTAGTTCTGGCCGAGGAACGCGGAGGCGAAGCCCTCGAGGCCGCGGCCCGACTCCCAATACGACTGGCCTCGGATGCCGTACCCGCTACCGATGTTGTTTACGGCGAACGCCGTTCCGGCAATGTTTACGTCGTGGATCTGGGGCAGGACGAGGCCAAGGGAGTAGGGGGTAGCCGTCAACTCCGTAATGGGCGTAAAGGAGCGCTCGTCAGCACCCTCCTCGACTCTGATCCAAAGTGGTTTTGAAAATTCGAGACTCGGAAGCGGCGTCACGCTCCCGAGGATGACGTTGAAGATGCCGCCTTCGACGACGACACCGGATTGCAACTCGGTCCACAGGACGTTAGCCGCATCGGATGTTCCGTCAACAAGCTTGAACGTCAAGTTGAGGGACGTATCGGCCGGCGCTCCCTCGAACTCCAGGTATCCCTGAAAGCTCATGGTTGCCGGCGCCTGTGCGTGGACGGAAATCGTGATCGCTAGAAGGACTACTGCGAAAAGCAGCAGGTTGGGCAGATTTCGCATGGCAGCTTCTGTGCTCGGTTTTCGCGGACACATCTTGTCGGAAGGCCGGTGCGCACGTCCTCATGGACCCGGTGGGGCGCTCTCGGCCTCATTTACTCGGAATCTGCGATTTTCGGTGGATTCGCAGTCACGAGCGGACCCGGTTGATTCAGCCGGGCACGTCGACGCCGCGAACGCCGACAGACCGGAAATCGAACCGCCTCGGATTGATAATGTAACGAATGAGACGTGGGAGTCAAGCGTAGATCAGTGCCCTGGGCACCACGCACCACGCACCACGCACCAAGTACCAAGTACCAAGTACCAAGCACCAAGCACCCCTACCTCACCACCATCATCATCCGAGACTGCGTCTCGCCGCCTGACGTGACCCGATAGAGATATGCACCGGTCGGCAGGGGCAGGCCGTTGTACTCCCGACCATCCCATTCGATCGTGTGGAGACCCGGTTGCTCGATGCCGCGGTCGAGGGTAGCGACGCGCTCACCGAGGACATTGAAGATCGAAAGGCTCGTGACACCCGCTTTGCCCGACTCGTAGGTGACGTGCGTAAATGTGCTGAACGGATTCGGATAGTTCTGCCTCAGCGTAAGCGAGCGCTTCGGTAGCGTCTGATCGGGCTCCGTCGCAACCGACGGGCGTCGGTAGACGATCTTGCGCACGGCTTTCCCGTATTCGAGAACGTACATGCTTCCGTCTGCACCCTGTGCCGCGTCGACGGGACGCGAAAATCCCGTCGCGAAGTCAACGACCTCCCAGCCGCCATTCCCATCGGGCTTCAGATACTGAACCGGTCCCGCGAAGAAATCGGCGAAGAAGTGAACGCCGTCGTATTCGGGTGGAAAGCTCGCGTCGTCGAGGGACTCCCGTTCGCGATAGGTGAGCAATGCGATGACGGCGCGTCGTCCGGATGCATGGGGATAGCTGTGGATCGGAAACGTAGAGTCGGAGGTGGCCAGCGGCGTTTCAGCGCGATACAATTCGTTCGCCACGTACCGCGGCCAGCCGAAATTCTCGCCGCCGTGACTGAGATTGAGTTCCTCGACGTCCTCAGGACCTACGTCGCCGATGAAGAGCTCGTCCGTCTTGGGGTCGATGCTAAAACGGAACGGATTCCTGAAACCCATGGCGAAGATCTCTCCAAGCTTCCCTTCAGGTTCCGGGTAGAATGTTGGATTGTCGGGAGGGATGCTTCCGTCACGGTTGATCCTGAGGATTTTGCCGAGCGGACTCGTTAGATCCTGAGACACCTCAAACTTGTTGTCTTCGCCGGAACTGATGTACAGCGTTTTGTCGCTCCCGAATCGGAGTGTGCCGCCGTTGTGATATGTCTTCTCGTCCGGTATGTCGTAGATGGTCCGCTGCGAGGTGCTGTCTATCGATAGACTGTCCGAACTCGCATCGGTTAAGTCACCCTCGACAGTGTATCTCGAAACCCGGTTGACGGAATCCGTGCGCGTATGGAAGACATAGACGTAATTGGAGTCCGGGAAATCGGGATCCACGGCGATTCCCAGAAGTCCCTGCTCACCCGACCAGAGGATGTCTGGAACCGTAACGAGTGGCGTCGGGCGCAGGGATCCATTGATGACGAGCTGTACGTCGCCCGTGGTCTGGTTCGCGATGAGGATGCGCTCGTCGGGAAGCAGGGCGAAGGCGGTTGCATTGCGACCGAGTTGCCCGGAGACGTCGAGAACGGAAAAGCCCTCGGGCACTACCTGAGCCGTGCCGACTTCGGGCGAACTGCCCAGTAGCATCACCGCCATGAGTACGCTGGGACCGAGATGTATTGTGTTTGGATATTTCACGGAACAAAGAGGGAGCGTAGCTGGCAAATGCTAAATGCTAAATGCTAAATGCTAAATGTGGAATGTGGTTCCGTGGGAGCGACCTTGGACGCCGGACCCCTCGGCAGCCTCGGGGCAGGCTTTCGGACGCCGAACTTATTTCACCAGCATCATCGTCCCGGTCTTGTCGAAATTTCCGGCACGCAGCCGATAAAGATACAGGCCACTGGGCAAGCTGTTCGCATCGAACGAAGTCGCATACGTGCCGGCCGGCTGCGTTTCGTCCACCAATACCCTGATCTCTCGACCAAGCATGTCGTGTACGCTCAGGTGGACCCTCGCGCGCTCCGGCAGATCATACGAGATCGTGGTGGCTGGATTGAAAGGATTCGGGTAATTGGCTCCGAGCCGATAGGCTGTCGGAACGTCCGGCGAATCTTCAACCGCCGTGGTCGAGCACGTGACGCCGGTCGATCCGACGGATTGGATACCGTCGAGCCAGGTCGCGAAGTCTGCGTCGTTGGGTGCGCAGAGTCCGGTCGATGAATAATAGAATGCGGTCAGGTTCGTGAGATTCTCCAACGAGAGGGGGAGCGGTCCCGTAAGGCCGTCGTTGGAATCCAGAAAGAGGGTTGTCAGGTCCACGAGGTTGCCAATCGACTCCGGCACCGCGCCGGTGAAGTTGTTTCGAGAGAAAGACAGCCGCTTCAGCGCCGTCAGATCCCCGATGTCGGATGGAATCGCGCCGTTGAACTGATTGGAGTCGAGGAAGAGATCATTCAGCGACGTCAGATTGGTCAGACTACTCGGCAATTCGCCCTCGAATGCGTTACCCGATATTTCGACTCGGCGGAGTTGCGTCAGATTTCCGATCGATTCCGGAAGCGGGCCGGTCAAATTATTGCCGCTGAGAAAGAGGCCCACCAAATTGGTCAGGTTTCGTATTTCGTCCGGAATGCTCCCTTCCAAGTGATTGCCGTCAAACGACAGCGTACCCAGCTTTGTGAGGTTCCCCAGGTCCGGCGACAGCGTCCCGGTGAAGCCGAGGTAGTTCAAAGCCACGTAGGTCAGATTCGTCAGATTCCAGATCTCAGGCGGTATGGTTCCGCCCAGGCTGTCCCGGCTAATCGCCAGAATCTGGAGATTGGTCAGATCGCCGATCGCCGATGGAATGCGCCCCGAGAGTCCATTGGCGTTGAGGATGATCTGCGTCACGCGGCCGCCGCTCACGGTAATACCGGTCCAATTTGCGAGTGAATCAGTGAGCCAGCCGGTGTTGTCGGTCCAGCCGGGCCCACCGAGTGAGTCGTAGAATGCGACAAGCGCCAGTGAATCCGTTTCAAAGCTGCCCGAAGCGCAGTCAAGACCACTCAACCATACCGTCTGGATGCCCTGCAGCCAGTTCTGAATCGCCGCATCCGTCGGTTCGCAGACGCCCGTTGCCAGGATCGAGAACTGGGTGAGCAAGGTCAGATTCGTGAAGCTCGCTGGGATCGGACCTCCGAAATCGTTGTTTTCGAGGATCAGGATGGTTAGCGCCGACAGGTTTCCCAGCTCCTCCGGGAGACTGCCGGAAAGGTTGTTGCTCGACAGATATAGCTTCTCGAGATGACTCAGATTTCCAAGTTCGGGAGGAACTCCGCCGGTCAAGTCGTTGCTACCGAGAAGGAGATTCACGAGTTGGGACAATCCCCCCAATTCGGCTGGAATCGGACCGGTCAGGGCGTTCGAGTAGAGACTGAGAATCTCGAGCGAGTCGAGACCTCCCAATGCGCCGGGTAGTGACCCGGAGAGCCCATTGTTTGGCAGTTCAATCTTGCGGACACGCCCATTTGTGACGGTTACTCCGTACCAGAAGATGACGGGCCCTTCCAGCCATCCGGAATGGTCGGTCCAATTCGCGCCATCCGTGGAGTCGTAGAGAGCTACGAGGGCCGCTGAATCGGCCTCAGCCACAGCGACTACAGGACCCCCCTGACAGAACTCGCCGGTACCTGTCGATTCCTTGATACCACTAATCCACGCCTGGAATTCCGTATTGGTCGGCTCGCAAAGCGTCGTACTGTTCCAGCGGAAATACAGTTGGGATGTGAGATTCGTCAGGCTCTGCGGAAGCGCTCCTTCGAGCCCGGTGTTCTGGATGAAGAGATTGTAGAGCTTCGTCAGGTTGCCAACCTCGTCGGGCAACTCGCCGGTCAGGTTGTTGAAGTCCAACCAGAGTCTCTCGAGGTTGGTGAGGTTGCCGATCTCCGGTGGTATTTCACCCTCGAGCTGATTGTGATTGATAAGCAGGTCACGCAGCGGACCGATGTTGAGGATCTCCAGGGGAATCGTGCCCGTGAGGTTATTGTTGAGAAGAAAGAGTCGCTCAAGGTGACTCAAATTGCCCAGTTCGGGTGGAATAGGTCCGGTGAAGTTTGCGCGGTACAGCTGTAGGTCCCACAGCTTCGTCAGACCTCCCAGTTCGGGGGGGATGGGCCCCGTCAGGCCGTCGTCCGAGTAGAGGCGCAGGAATTCGAGCGAGTCGAGATTGGCCACGTCCGTCGGAACAGAGCCAACCAGGTTGTTGTCGTGCAGTTCGATCCCGGTGACTCGATCCCCGTTCGTGGTAATTCCGAACCAGGTTCCAACAGGCCCCATTAGCCATCCGCTGTGGTCGGTCCAACTGGCGCCGTCGGTGGCGTTGTAGAGCGCGACGAGCGCGAGGGAATCGGCCTCGAGGACCTGGGCGTGAGCAACGGCGGTAAACGAAAAAAGGAATAGGGAAATCGTTCCGATGGTTCGGAAAAACATGGCTGATCGTACGGTGGGTATGTGGTGCTTCCGGTGGGAGCGACAATAAACTGATTATTTGCCAGAAAAACGCTATTCGCCTGAACCTGATAACTGCAGCCCACCATCGCTTCGACTTTCGCTAATCTGCAACGGGCTGCAGCGACTCGCTTCGGCACACACTTTGTGCCGCCTCTGCCTTCTGTCGTTTGCCGTCCAATGTGACTCCGGCCTCTTGCGTACCGGTGGCTGCGTTTCGTATATAAGTCCACCCACCATTTGATGGCTGGTCTCACCGCCACCCATGAAACTGATTTATTTCACGATCGTCGCGGCGTTCGCAGGATTTGCGCTGTCACCCGTGGCCGCATTCGGGCAGGAGCCGTTCAATTTTCAGGGAATCCTCCAGCTCGATGGAAGCGCCGTAACCGATACGTGCGCCTTTGCGTTCGTCCTGTGGAACGACAGCACCGCCGGGAGCACGGTCGGTTCTGTCACTTACGCCAACCTGCCCGTCCAGAACGGCGTCTTCGAGACGACACTCGATTTCGGGACAGTCCTCGACGGTTCCACGTACTGGCTTGGGACCTCCGTTGCCTATTCCGGGGCGGACTGTTCGACGGGTGGTTTCCAAGACCTGCTGCCGCGCACCCGGCTGGCCGCCGTCCCCTACGCCTATGGTCTGAAGGGGCCTTCGAACGTCCTGGCCGACGACTCGGAGCCGGCATTACGTGTTCGGAACCGCGGAAGCGGCGACGGGGTCCGCGTGGACTCGGCGGGCGGCTACGGCGTTTTCGCACGTGGCGGTTCAGGGACCGCCGGCTATTTTGCTGGAGACGTCGTGGCCGAAGGTCATTATCGGTATCCGTCAGCCCGAACGTACTCCTTCCAGGTGCCCGTAGCAGCCTTCGAACCGAGTGGATTTTCGGAGACCGACGGCGTCTACCTGAAACCATACTGGAATGATCTTCAAGGCTATATACAGCCGTTTGACAGCCCATTCCCGGATGAGACGCTCACATTCGAGGCGGAGGTAAACCTGCCCGACAGCGTAACGGTCACTGCCGTCCACATCCACTACTATGACAACGACGCATCGAACGACGTCCAGTTTATATACAGTTTCCTCCGGCGACCGCTCGCCAGTACGACGAACGAGGGAATTGTGGTGGGGGCGTCCGTGACTACAAGCGGGTCCTCGACCTTGGTGCAGAGCCACCCAGGCACCATCAGCGGCAACACGCTAATTGACAATGCGAGCTACATGTATTGGGTAGTCGTCACCATCATCCAGCCGGCAGGCAACTCCTGGAGCAACGACCTGCGGTTCTATGGAATGACGATTCAGTATCAGACGAGTAGGTTAAGTAATTAAGAATTAAGAATTAAGAATTAAGAATTAGGGGGCGTCTTGATTCCCTCGGCAGCTACGTTTCGCCCAATCGACGCTCGCCAGGGATAGGGGCAAAAAGAGGGCGATGCTCGCGATCCTCATTTCTGCTCGATATCGCCAGCATGCGACAGGAGGCGGGAGAAAGCGCGCGCTGACTGGACTGCCAGCCCGCCGGCCTCATTGATCGAGCCGCTGTACGTCTCCACTCCCTGCCCCCCGACGATCAGCTGCGTATCATGACCGAGATGCTCTCCGAGGTACTCCAGCGCCTCCTCGACTCTCGCATCGTCTAGCGGATGCACGATGCTTAGCCCCACGATGCCGGCGCCTACCTCTTCGGCTGCCGCAACGACTTCGGATGCCGGTATGTCGGCGCCGAGGTTGACGACGTTCCATCCCTCCGAGACGGCCAGCGCGGCGGCGAATTGGGTGCCGAGGTCGTGCAGCTGGCCCGGAGGCGTCCCGAGGACGATTGTCCGCGGTCCGGTATGATGGATCCTTGCCTGAAGCTGCGTCAGAATGGCCCGCACGACCGAGGAAGCCATGTGCTCGTGTCTGGGACTCAGGCGCCCGGCTTTCCAGGAATCTCCAATGCGGTAGAGAAGGGGAGTGATGACCTCGTCGATGAGCCCTCCGGTATCGAATTTGACGGTTGCGCGATTCAGACAGGAATAGAGCGTCTGGGCGTCCGTCTTTCCGACTGCCGCGAAACACGCGTCGACGACGTCGGCCGCTGACGGCCCGATGGGGGCAACGCCTTCGAAGCCTCTTGTGCTTTCACGGTCCTCCTCGATGAGCTGCATCAAATCACTGTCCGACATCCGCGCGACGCTCGAAACCGCGCGTCCCGCATCCACGGCCTGTCGGATGAGCTTCAGCCGCTCGACATCCTTATCTGAGTAAAGGCGACGACCCGTCTCGGCCCTTTCAGGACGTACCGCACCATACCGTCGCTCCCATGCGCGGAGCGTGGTTTCGGGCGTACCGGTACGTCTCGCGACGATCCGGATCGGATGCTTCTTCCCTGACTCAGCCATTGAAAATCTTGCACAAAGCGAGAAAGTCAAACAAATGTATAAGAAATACTGAGCCTGTGTCAAATAAATATTGCACAAATGCTTGACAAACATTAGACAACGTCTTATTATTGATCAACCTCACGAAAGTGTTGGTTGAAACAGCGCCAGTGGAGAGACAGAGCGGTACGTTGCGCCCCTCTGCAACGCACCAGCCGCGACCGGTGATTTCCACCGGTCGCGGTCTCTTTTTCAGGCCGTCCCTACATTCAACCACATGATGGTTCGCTCCAACCCACTTCTTCTCACAGGCGCCACGGGTTACGTGGGTGGACGATTGCTCCACCGGCTGGAATCCGATGGGGTGCGTGTCCGCTGCATGGCGCGGAATCCGGAGTACCTGATTGAAAGGGCCGCGCCGGATACGGAGATCGTCGAAGGCGACGTTTTCAACGAACAATCCCTTCGGCAGGCCATGGAGGGGATTGACACGGCCTACTATCTCATCCATTCGATGGGATCGAGCAAAGACTTCGAAGATCGTGACCGCGTGTCCGCGAAGATGTTTGGTGATGTCGCACGCGAGATGGGCGTAAGGCGGATCATTTATCTCGGCGGCCTGGGATCCGCAGAAGACCTTTCGACGCACCTGAGAAGCCGGCAGGAGGTAGGGGAGATCCTCCGCGCTTCAGGCGTTCAGACTGTCGAGTTTCGCGCCTCGATCATCATCGGGTCGGGCAGTATCTCGTTCGAACTGATCCGCGGCCTGGTCCAAAAGCTGCCTGTCATGATTACACCCAGTTGGGTGCGGACGCCCGCGCAGCCGATAGCTATTGAGGACGTCATTGACTACCTCGTTGCGGGTCTCCACTATTCCGGCGCAGAAAGCCGGATTTTCGAAATCGGCGGGGCTGATCAGGTTGCCTATGGGGACCTGATGATGGAGTATGCCCGCGAGCGAGGCCTGAAGCGATTGTTGATCCCCGTCCCTTTTCTTTCTCTCCGGCTCTCGAGTCTGTGGCTGGGATTGATCACGCCCGTTTATGCGCGGATCGGCCGGAAGATGATTGACAGCGTAAGGTTCGAAACGACAGTCAAAGATCCTTCGGCACTCGAGGCATTCGACATTCGCCCGCGCGGATATCGTGAGGCCATCCAGCGTGCGCTCAAGAATGAGGAGCAGGAGATTGCGGAGACGCACTGGTCGGACGCCATCTCTTCGATGGGCGGCAAGAAGCCCTGGGGAGGTATCAAGCTGGGAAGCCGGATCATCGATTCCCGGAGTGTACTGGTCGACGCTTCGCCCGAGCGGGCCTTCGCGCCGATACGCCGGATTGGCGGAGACGTGGGATGGTACTACGGCACATGGATGTGGAAGCTGCGAGGATTCCTGGATCTCCTCGTTGGAGGCGTGGGAGTTCGTCGCGGTCGGAGGGATCCTGAGTATGTTCAGATCGGCGATGCGCTCGATTTCTGGCGCGTGACCGACTACGAGCCCGATCGCCGGCTGGTTCTATCCGCTGAAATGAAGGTCCCCGGCCGCGCATGGCTCAACTTCGAGGTCACACCGCTGGAGGATGGATCGGAGATTCGGCAGACGGCCGTATTCGATCCCGCCGGACTGGGTGGACTGGTCTACTGGTACGCGCTTTATCCGATTCACCAGCTGGTCTTTTCCGGGATGCTGAGAGGGATTGCGGCGCATGCCGAACATCGGACATTAGACACGTAAAGGATTCCACGACATTACGACGGCAGCCTTTCGTACTCTAAGACTGGAGTAAGGCCGATGGTACCGTGGTCGCTTGTTGCGTAACAAGCGGCGGCAACCGAGCAGGTAATGTTCCAATCGAATGAAGGGCGTCCGGATGTTCCGGCGGTGGTTCTGCCGCGACAGGAACTGAATAGTTTGCTAACGGCATTGACGTCGGCCGGTTATCGCGTGGTCGGGCCTACAGTTCGTGATGGGGCCATTGTATTGGACGACGTCGAGTCCGACGTCGATTTGCCGATCGGCTATGGAGATGAGCAGGAAGGTGGCGCCTATCGGCTGAAGAAGCGGGACGACGAGCGGGTATTCGGTTTCGTAGTCGGTCCGCATTCGCTGAAGCGCTATTTGTTTGTCCCCCGGCGCCAGCTGTTGTCGGCAGGCAGGGGTTCGGACGGACGGCTCACCTTCGAAGAGCACGTCGATCGCCCGGAGAAGCTCGCCGTTCTTGGCGTTCGACCCTGCGACGTAGCCGCCGCCCTGGTGCAGGATCTCACGTTCATGGGGGATCAGTATCCCGATCCCGACTACGTGCGTCGCCGTGCCGACACGTTGATCATCGCCGTCAACTGCTCTCATCCCGCATCGACCTGCTTCTGCACGTCCATGGGAACAGGACCCCGGTGCGAGGGCGGATTCGATCTCGCTCTCACGGAGCTCTATGACGCGCATCGTCACGATTTTCTGATCGAGACGGGTTCAGAGGCGGGCGAGGCGGTCTTGAGCGGTCTCGACACACATCCTGCCGGAGAAGACGACCTTGCCGCAGCCGCCGAAGTGACGCGCGTGGCGACGGAGGCCGTCACGAAAACGCTGGATACGGAGGGTATTCGCGACCTGCTCCTCGGCAACCTCGATCATCCGGTTTGGGACGACGTCGCGCACCGGTGCCTGAGTTGCGCGAACTGCACCATGGTGTGCCCCACCTGTTTCTGCAGCACAGTGGAAGAAGTGACCAGTCTCGATGGCAACCACGCTGAGCGTTGGCAGGCGTGGGACTCTTGTTTCACGATAGACCACTCGTACATCCACGGTGGAAGCGTACGCAAATCGACCAAGTCGCGATACCGCCAGTGGATGACGCACAAATTGGCCTCCTGGATCGACCAGTTCGGCACCTCCGGCTGCGTCGGATGCGGGCGATGCATCACGTGGTGTCCCGTTGCCATCGACATCACGGAGGAGACGGCCAAGCTGCGCGCGGACCCATTAGCCACGACAAAGAAAACTGCTTAGCGAGATGAAGACCCAATCAATCAGCGACCTGCTGGCGAAGGAAGAATTCTTCCGGGAGCTCACGAAAGCGCACCGTGACTTCATTGCCGGTTGTGCAACGAACGTCCATTTTCACGAGGGCCAGTTCATGGTCCTCCGCGGAAAGCCGACGACCCACTTCTTCCTGATCAGAAGCGGGCGAGCGGCCTTCGAGGTCGAAACCGCCAACCGAACCCTGATCATTCAGACGGTCTCGCGGGGTCACGTGATGGGCTGGTCGTGGTTGCAGGAGCCTTATACCTCGCGCTACGACATTCGCGCTCTGGAGGACGTCAGCGCCATCGCCTTCGACGCCGCGTGTGTTCGTGATAAGTGCGAGGCTGATCCCGTCTTCGGGTTCGAGATGTACAAGCGATTCACGCGCATTGTCATCGAGCGTCTCGAGGCGACGCGTGAACAAATGACGGACATGTACGCCTGATGACACCCGAATCGTTCATAGTAAAGCGCCGACTGAAGGAGACATCGGATACGTTCACCATCGAACTGGAACGCGCGGCCGGTCCATTTCCGTTTGAGCCCGGCCAGTTCAACATGCTCTACGCATTCGGCGTCGGCGAAGTGCCGATTTCCATCAGCGGAAAACCTTTCGCGTCCGACACGCTGGTCCATACCATTCGGGACGTCGGTAAGGTAACGACAGCCTTGAGCAAGCTTCGCAGGGGCGACTGCGTCGGAGTCAGAGGACCATTCGGGTCGGCGTGGCCTACGAAGCGGGCCAAGGGTAAGGACGTCATTATCGTCGCAGGGGGGATCGGACTAGCCCCAGTCCGGCCCGCCATCGAGCAAATCCTTGCCAATCGCGCAGACTATGGCCGCTTCGTGATCCTCTACGGGGCGCGGACGCCCGAAAGCCTGCTCTTTGAAAAAGATCTCGAAAGATGGAGCTCGAGGCTCGACACGGACGTACTCGTCACGGTCGACCGTGCCACCCGCTCGTGGCGTGGGAGCGTCGGCGTGATCACGACGCTGGTGCGCGGGCTTACGATTGCTCCCGACAACGCCCTTGTCCTCATGTGCGGACCGGAAATCATGATGCAGTACGTCGTGCTCCAGCTCCGCGGCCAGGGATGCTCAGACGATCAGATCTTTCTGTCCATGGAGCGCAACATGCGTTGTGCGGAAGGTCGCTGTGGGCACTGCCAGCTCGGGCCGGCCTTTATTTGCAAGGACGGTCCCGTGTTCCGGCTCTCCGACATCCAGCCATATCTCGGTGTGAGGGAATTCTGATGAAGCGACCCAAACTGGCCGTCTGGAAGTTTGCATCCTGTGACGGATGCCAGCTGACCCTGCTCGACTGCGAAGACGAGATTCTGGCGGTGACGGAAGCGATCGAACTGGCCTACTTCCCCGAGGCGACGCGTGCGGAGGTAAAGGGTCCGTACGACCTGTCGCTCGTGGAAGGCTCGATCACCACGCCACACGATGCCGAGCGCATCCATTCGATTCGCCGGAAGTCGAAATTCCTGGTGACAATCGGGGCTTGTGCGACGGCGGGGGGCATCCAGGCGCTTCGCAATTTCGCGAACGTGAACGAGTTCGTCACTCAGGTGTACGCGCATCCGGCCTATATCACGACGCTTCGCACCTCTACGCCGATCTCAAACCACGTGCCGGTCGACTTCGAGCTGCAGGGATGTCCCATCAACAAGCACCAGCTTCTCGAAGTAATTTCAGCATTTCTGGCCGGTCGAAAGCCGAATGTCCACCCGCACTCCGTCTGCATGGAGTGCAAGCGCCGGGGAACGGTCTGCGTTATGGTTGCCAAAGGCACTCCCTGTCTGGGTCCGGTCACGCACGCAGGATGTGGTGCGCTCTGTCCGGCATTCAGCCGCGGTTGCTACGGCTGCTTTGGTCCTAAGGAAGCCCCGAATACGGAGTCGCTCGCGAAATGGATGGCCGAGCTGGGTGTCGGTGAGCGCGATCTGATGCGCGTCTTCCGCACGTTCAATGCGAACGCCGAAGCGTTCAGAAAGGAGAGCACAATCCATGAAAACGGAACGAGACACAGGTAAGACACGCACCATAAGGGTGGACTACCTCGCACGCGTCGAAGGCGAGGGCGCGCTGTATGCAAAGGTGCGCGACGGCGCTGTGACGGAGGTGAAGCTGAAGATCTTCGAGCCCCCGCGCTTTTTCGAAGCGTTTCTCCGTGGACGCAAGTTCACCGAGGCGCCCGACATCACGGCGCGAATCTGCGGGATTTGTCCCGTCGCCTACCAGATGGGAGCGAGCCAGGCGATGGAGGACGCATGCGGCGTCCGGGTCGATGGCGTACTCAGGGACCTCCGTCACCTTCTCTATTGCGGTGAGTGGATCGAGAGCCACGCCCTGCACGTCTTCATGCTGCACGCGCCCGACTTCCTGGGATTCGAAGACGCGATCGCCATGGCGAAGGAGCATCCGGATCTTGTCGAGCGAGGCCTCCGAATCAAGAAGATCGGAAACGAGATCATGTCTCTACTGGGCGGACGCGAGATTCATCCCATCAATCCCAAAGTGGGCGGTTTCTACAGCGTACCGCGCGCTAAGGATCTTCGGGCACTCATTCCATCCCTCGAATGGGTACGCGATGCGGCAGCCGAGACCGCTGAGTTTGCAGGAACCATCGACTTTCCTGATTTCGATCGTGACTATGAGTTCGTCGCGCTGCAGCATCCCGAAGAGTATGCGATCCTTGATGGACGACTTGTTTCGAATCGCGGACTCGACATTCCGATTGCCGACTTTCTCCGCGAATTTGAAGAATTGCACGTCGAGCATTCAACCTCCCTGCATGCGGTTCACAGGAGGCGGGGGACGTACCTGGTGGGCCCGATGGCACGCTACAACTTGAACTACGACCGGTTGGCTCCCTCGGCGCAGGAGGCGGCGCGTGCGGCCGGGCTCGGTCGGGCGTGCTCCAATCCATTCAAGAGCCTGCTCATTCGACTCGTCGAGATCGTTCACGCTTCAGACGTGGCGCTGCGGCTCATTCGCGAGTACAAAGCGCCTGCGGAGCCCTCCGTGGAGGTGACGCCGCGCGCGGCGACCGGCACAGGATGCACGGAGGCTCCCCGCGGCATCTGCTGGCATCAGTACACCATCGATTCGGCGGGTACGATCGAGAAGGCGAACATCATTCCTCCGACCTCGCAAAACCAGCGCAGCATGGAAGAGGACATGCGGCACTTCATCGAGGAGAACCTTGATCTGCCGGAGGATGACCTTCAGTGGAAATGCGAGCAGGGCATTCGCAACTACGATCCGTGCATTTCCTGCTCGTGCCATTTCCTCGATTTGACGCTCGATCGACAATAGGCAGGCGCAATGGCAGCGATCAAGATTATCGGCATCGGGAATCCTTACCGTCGTGACGACGCGGCCGGGTTGGAGGCGGTGCGGCAGATTCGCCTGCTCGGCCTGTCCGGCATCGATGTCGAGGAAGCGAGCGGAGAGGGAGCCGATTTGATGGACCGCTGGGCGGGCTGCGAGCGCGTCATCCTCATCGATGCGGTGCGCTCGAATGCCGTAGGGGGCACACTGCACAGGCTGGACGCGTCCCGCCAGCCGATTCCCCAGCGCTTTTTCTCCTACTCGACGCATGCCTTCAGCGTGGCCGAGGCCGTAGAGCTGGCGCGCCAGCTCGGCCGGCTACCTGCCGAGTTGCTCATTTTCGGGATCGAGGGGGAGGATTTTTCCGCGGGCGAGGGACTGACGCCGAGTGTGGAAAGTGCCGTGGGGGAAGTGGTCAAGAAGATTCTTCCGCTGGTCAACCAACCCGATCGTAACTACGCTTGACCGTGTCCTACACGATGATCTGACGGGCCATGCACGAGTTGTCAATCGTACGCTATATTGCAAAAATCGCTCGAGGAGAGTTGCGCTCCAGAGGGAGCGGCAAGCTGAACGCGATCGGACTCCGCGTCGGAGCGCTCGCCGGCGTCGTCACAGACTCTCTCGAGTTCTGCTTCGGTGCCGTCACGAAAGACACCGACCTCGACGGTTGTTCGCTCGTCGTCGAGCATCTGCCTGTCCTGGCCAAGTGCACAGACTGCCGCCACACCTTCGAGGTCGAACGTTTCTTCTTCGTTTGCCCCGAGTGCAGTTCCGGAGCGATCGAGGTTACGCAGGGATACGAGCTTGAGATCGCCTATTTGGAAGTCGACGAGGCGTCGCCGACTCAGCAGTTACCAACACGTGGAGTTCACCATGTCAACGAAGATTCCGCTGGAGAAGAAGGTCCTTTCCGAGAATGATCAGCTCGCTGCCGACATTCGTGCCGAGCTGACCCGTCGCGGTATCCGCTCGCTGAACTTTGTGAGCTCACCGGGCTCCGGTAAGACGAGCCTCCTGGAACGGACGATCCGCGAGATGGGAGACGAGATCCGACTCGCGATGATAGCGGGCGACGTCCAGACAGAAAACGACGCCAACCGTCTCATTAAGGCGGGCGGTGATCGTGTGCTGCCGCTCGTGACAGGGGGATCGTGCCACCTGGACGCCAGGATGATCACCCGCGTGCTGCCCGACATGGACCTGGAGGATCTCGACCTGCTCGTCATTGAGAACGTCGGGAATCTCGTTTGCCCGTCCGGTTTCGACCTCGGGGAGGACATGAAAGTGGTTGTCATTTCGACCACCGAAGGTGATGACAAACCCCTGAAATATCCGTCCATGTTCCGTCGCTCGTCGGTCATGGTCATCAATAAAATCGATCTGCTCGGCACATCCGACTTCGAAATGGATCGGGTCAAGGCGAACGCGCTGAGCATCAACGCCGACCTCGAGATCTTCGCCGTTTCGTGTCGGACAGGGGAGGGACTGGACGAGTGGTACGGGTTCCTTCGCCGCCTCGTCGGCAAGGAAGAGTTCGTTCCGGCCTGAGGGCGAAACACTGACTTGCCAAAACGATGGCTGACGTCGCAGTAGAATATCACCAGCGACTGCAAGTCCGGGTATCCGGACTCGTCCAGGGTGTTGGCTTCCGGCCCTTTGTCTATCGGGCTGCCGACGAGTTCGGGCTCACCGGGTTCGTTGAGAACAATGACCGGGGCGTTGATATCGAAGTCGAAGGAACGCGGTCTGCCCTCGATGCCTTTCTGGAAAGGATCGAGGGTGGGGCGCCTCCACTCGCGACGGTGGCGTCGATCGAAGTCAGCAGCATGACACCGCGACATGGCAACGGATTCCACATCCAGGAGAGCGAGCGCCGTGGAGTTGCTACGACGCAAATCTCTCCCGACGCCGCCATTTGTGACGACTGCCTGAGGGAGCTCTTCGATGGGGACGACCGGCGATACGGGTATCCCTTCATCAACTGCACGAATTGTGGTCCCCGGTACACGATCGTCGAAGGCATCCCCTACGACCGGCCGCTGACGTCGATGAAGGGCTTCGAGATGTGCCCGGACTGCCGCCGTGAGTATCACGATCCGCTCAACCGCCGCTTCCACGCGCAGCCGAATGCTTGTCCGGTTTGCGGTCCCCAGGTGGCGATTGTGAACCGTCACGGGAAGCGTTTGGAGACGGAACATCCCTTCGAGATGGCCGGCGACATACTGGCATCCGGGCTCATTCTGGCTGTCAAGGGCCTCGGAGGATTCCATCTGGCGGTGAATCCGCACGATGATGAGGCCGTTCGGCGCCTGCGTTTGCGGAAAGGCAGGGCAGAGAAACCATTCGCCCTGATGGCTCGCGACCTCGAAGCCGTAAGCCGTTATTGCAAGATCGCGCCGGAAGAGGAGCAAGCCCTGAAGCATCGGACGCGACCGATTGTGTTATTGGAAGCGAGGGACGGGCATGGATTGGCGCCGAGCGTGGCGCCGTTCCGTCATCTCGGCTTCATGCTCGCCTACACCCCCGTCCACTTTCTTTTGCTCAGGGGCAAGTTCGATGCGCTCGTGATGACAAGCGCGAACCTGTCGGAGGAGCCCATCGCGATCGGCAACGAAGAAGCCTACGAGCGACTCGGTGACGTGGCGGACTACTTCCTCGTCCACGATCGCGACATCCTGCAGCGGTGTGACGACTCGGTTGTCCGGGTGACGGACGGCGTCATGGCGCCCATCCGCCGGTCCAGGGGTTTCGTCCCCGATCCGGTGGCACTTCCCTTGAGCACCCCTGCACCCATTCTTGCGTGTGGGGGAGAGATGAAGAATACGATTGGCCTTGCGCGTGGCGACGAGGTCCTCCTGAGCCAGCACATCGGCGACCTCGACAATCCTTCGGCCTACGGGTTTTTCGAGCAGAGCATCCGGCACCTGCAATCGATCCTCGAGATCGAGCCCGATGTCATCGCCTACGACATGCATCCCGAGTACGTCTCCACCAAGTGGGCGCTTGCGCGGAAGAACGTCCGACTGATCGCGGTCCAACACCATCACGCGCATCTGGCGGCTGTGATGGCAGAGAATGGCGTGACGGATCGTACAATCGGCATCATCCTCGACGGAACCGGCTACGGAACGGACGGCACGATCTGGGGTGGGGAGGTCCTGGTAGGAGACCTCGCCGGATTCGATCGGCATGCCTGGCTTCGCCCGTTTGGTCTGCCGGGCGGAGCGGCGGCAATTCATCATCCTTGGCGTACCGGATACGCGCTGCTTCATGAGGCATATGACGGTTATTCGGACACCGCCCGTCATCCCCGGACACGTGCCTCGATCCCGGAAAGGCTCGTGACCGGTCTCCTGCCGTTCAGAACCGCAAGCGAACGCGACGTGTTCGAGCGGATCATCCGCCGGCGCATTAACACGCCCCTGACTTCCTCCTGCGGCAGACTGTTCGACGGCGTATCGGCCCTGTTGGGACTCTGTCGCGAGGTCACTTACGAGGCGCAAGCCGCGGTCGCGTTGGAGATGGTCGCCGATCCTGACGAGGAGTGGGCTTATTCTGGGTCGTCCGACACTAATTATTCCGCCTCGGGACCACTGGACTGGACACCCATCGTTCGGGGTGTCTCGGCGGACATCGAGATAGGCACTCCGGGATCCGTTGTTGCAAAGCGATTTCATGTCAGTCTCGCCGACCTGTTCGTCGCCGCTACCGTCGAGGCACGCAAGGAAACCGGAATAGACCGCGTCGGGCTGAGTGGAGGCGTCTTCCAGAACAACCTGCTTTTCTGCGACATCCGGACGAAGCTCGAGAGGGAGGGATTCGAGGTCATCACCCACCGATTGGTTCCTACGAACGATGGCGGGATCGCTTACGGACAGGCCGCCATTGCCGCGCGTACAATCCTGGACGAGATCGACCTTGAAAAACAAAGACTCATAAATCCACAGACTAGAAGACTAGAAGACTAGAAGACTAGAAGACCGAACCCATGTGCCTGGCTATTCCTGGAAGACTAATTGAGACGTACGACCAGCACGGGCTGGAAATGGGACGTGTCGACTATTCAGGCGCGGTGAATACGGCCTGCCTGGCATACGTTCCGGGCGTTGCCGTCGGCCAGTATGTGCTCGTCCACGCCGGTTTCGCTATAAGCGTGCTGGATGAAGAGGAGGCGCAGAAGACGCTCGCCCTGTGGGACGAAATGGTCGAGGCGGCGGCTCAGGAGGGTACCGACGTCTTCGGCATGCCGCTGGAGACGAACGGGCAGGATGATCCCGAGGCATCGCCATGAAATACCTCGAAGAATTCCGCGACCCCGCCATCGCACGGAAGATCATCGATGAGATCCACGCCTTGATCACGAAGCCGTGGGTAATCATGGAAATCTGCGGAGGGCAGACACACTCGATCATCCGGAACGGCATCGATCAGTTGCTTCCGGAAGGCCTCGAGTTGGTGCACGGCCCGGGCTGCCCCGTTTGCGTCACCCCGCTCGAGCTGATCGACCGCGCGGTTGCCATCGCGTCGCGACCGGACGTCATCTTTACGTCGTTCGGCGATATGCTGCGCGTCCCTGGATCCGAAAAGGATCTCTTCATGGTGAAATCAGAGGGCGGCGACGTAAGAGTCATCTACTCGCCGTTGGACGCGGTCGAGATCGCACGGAAGAATCCGGACAAGAACGTCGTCTTCTTCGCCGTGGGTTTCGAAACCACGGCTCCCAACAACGCCATGGCTGTCTGGCAGGCGCACCGCGAAGGACTCGAGAACTTCAAGGTCCTCGTTTCGCACGTCCTCGTGCCGCCGGCGATGCGGGCGCTCCTGTCATCCCCGAGGAATCGCGTGCAAGGATACCTGGCCGCCGGCCACGTCTGCGCCATTATGGGATGGGAGGAGTATGATCCGATCGCCGCGCAGTTCGGCGTCCCGATCGTCGTGACCGGATTCGAGCCCGTGGACATCCTCGAGGGCGTGCTGATGGTAGTCCGGCAGCTCGAAGCCGGCAAGGCTGAGGTGGAGAATCAGTACTCGCGCGCGGTTCGCCGCGAGGGCAATGTGCCGGCCAGGAGCCTGATCGCCGAGGTGTTCGAGGTGACCGACCGGAAATGGCGCGGCATCGGGGAGATCCCGTCGAGCGGATTCAGCCTC
Organism: uncultured Bacteroidota bacterium; assembly: GCA_963768715.1. Classification (GTDB taxonomy): domain Bacteria; phylum Bacteroidota; class Rhodothermia; order Rhodothermales; family DATKEJ01; genus DATKEJ01. The sequence continues at coordinate 328,068 of CAVYJC010000007.1, read as the reverse complement.
AGGGATGAGTACCGCGTGCACGACGCCGAACGGGCCTTCTCCGTGGGTGATCTCTCGGTTGACGAGCCGGAAATCTGCATCAGCGGGCTGGTCTTGCAGGGACTCAAGAAGCCTTACGAATGTCCGGCCTTCGGCAAGGGATGCACACCGCAGAAGCCGCTCGGCGCCACGATGGTGTCGTCAGAGGGTGCCTGTTCGGCCTACTACACCTACGCTCGTCACCATTTGATCGACGTGGAGCCGTGATGCAATCTCCCGGCACCATTCATATTGACGGTTTCGGCCTCTGTCCGCTCCCGATCACGGAGCACGACACCGTCCAATTGAGCCACGGCTCGGGCGGGAAAATGATGAACCGGCTCATCCGGGACCTTTTCGTCTGGGCCTTCGACAATCCGGAACTGAAGCGACTCGAAGATTGCGCGACACTTGTGATGAAGGAAGGAAGCGTGTCGATGAGCACCGACTCGTTCGTCGTCGATCCGATCTTTTTCCCGGGAGGAAACATCGGCGAGCTGGCAGTGAACGGCACCGTCAATGACATCGCGATGTCGGGCGCGCGGCCGCTCTACCTTAGCGTCGGGATGATCCTTGAGGAAGGACTGTCACTCTCGGACCTCCGGGAGATTGTCATTTCGATGCGGAGGGCGGCTGACCGTGCCGGCGTGACTATCGTGACCGGCGACACGAAGGTGGTCAACAGGGGCAAGGGCGACAAAGTCTTCATCAATACGACCGGCCTGGGTGTCATTGAGCACGACTTCACGATCGGATCCGGCTGCCTGAAGTCTGGCGACGTCATCATCGTCAGCGGATCGATTGCGGATCATGGGATGGCGATCCTGTCCAAACGCGAAGGCTTGCAGTTCGAAACGCCAATTGCCTCCGACACGGCTCCACTCAACGGGCTGGTCGAATCGATGCTGGAAGCGGGTGGAGAGGCGATCCATGCATTGCGAGACCCGACAAGAGGTGGCGTCGCTGCCACGCTCAATGAGTTCGCGATCGCTTCGGAAGTGCAGATCGACATCCGGGAGGAGACACTTCCGATCAAACCCCCGGTGTCGGGCGCCTGCGAATTCCTGGGTCTGGATCCGCTCTACGTCGCGAACGAAGGTAAACTGATCGCCTCCGTCTCCCCGCATGCGGCTGAAGACGTGTTGGGCGCTATGAACGGCCATGAATTCGGGCGAGACGCCACAATTATCGGATCGGTCGTCGACGGACGCGCCGGACTCGTTACCATGCAAACCCGAATCGGCGGCTGGCGGATTGTCGATACGATGGTCGGCGAGCAACTTCCGAGGATATGTTGAAACTTCAAATACCAAATACCAAATACCAAATACCCGTCGTTGTCCCGCGTGTTCGCGGCGTCGGATGCCCTTCATTCCTAATTCCTAGTTCCGATGGAATCATCCCTCATCGTCCTCCTCCTTTCCACGGCCGCCATCGCCTTTGTGCATGCCCTGGCGCCGGATCACTGGATCCCGTTCGTGAGTATCGCGCGCGCCCAGAGCTGGTCGCGTCCTAAACTGATTTCGGTCACATTCTTCGCCGGGATCGGACACGTTGGATCGTCGCTCGCAATCGGAGCGCTCGGCTTGTTCTTCGGCTTCCAATTGACTGCGCTCAAAGCATTCGAGACGCAGCGGGCGGAGGTGGCCGGATTGATGTTGGTCGGATTCGGGATTGCCTATGCCCTCTGGGGAATTCGTCACGCCCGCGCCCACCGGCACGTGTACGTCGATCCGAAGAAGCAGGTCACCGTCTGGGCGCTGTTTGCGCTCTTCGTTCTCGGTCCCTGCGAGCCTCTCATCCCGCTGCTATTCGTCTCGGCGGCGGATAGCTGGCATGCCGTCTTTCTTGTCTCCCTCGTCTTCAGCCTGATTACCATCGGCATGATGCTGCTTCAGGTGGTGCTGGCCCACGAGGGAGTTGGTTTCCTCAGGTTTCTCCAAATCAGTCATCACCACGGGCACACGGTCGCGGGCGCGGTCATCGCCTTTTCTGGGGCGGTGGTGATGTTCTTAGGGATATAGAGATGAGAGCAAGGCGCAGGACGCAGCGCAAAGAATCCGTCACGCTCCGAACGGATTGGACGCGATCACTAGTTGATTGAAACGACCCGCCCCGTTCTTTCAGTCGCAGCAAACCCACGTATTCGCAATCGAATCTTGACATGGCCGAGCGTATCGAGTTCAAGCGAAACATCGGACTCTTCATGGCCGTGATGATCGGGATCGGCGCCATGATGGGTCCTGGGATCTTTGCGCTTCCGGGAGAACTGGCCAAAATGGTGGGCCCCCTCGCCATCGGGGTGTACCTCGTCATGGGCTTGCTGACAGCGTTCACCGCCATGAACTACAGCGAGCTCGGGGCGGCCATTCCCATCGCCGGCGGGGGCTATTCGTTCACGAGCCGCACGCTACCGAAACCCGTCGCGTTCCTGACCGGATGGTTCTTCTGGATCGGCAACGTTGTGGCGTGCGCGCTCTATGTCATCATCTTCTCGCTGACCATTCGGGAATATTTCTGGCCGGACCTCAGCGTTGCGGTCGTCGCCATATTGACGACACTGGTCTTCACGCTGATCAATTTCCGTGGAATGTCGGAGGCACTCAAGGTCATCACGGTGATGAACTTGATCGAGCTGGCGGTCTTGCTTGGTTTCGCCGCGCTGGGAGCAGCTTCCGTCGAGGCGCCAAACCTGCAGCCCCTCGCACCCCACGGTTGGGGAGAGTTCGTCCCTGCTATGGCATTGATCTACATCTCGTATGTCGGATTCGAGCTGATCACCGTGGCCTCGGAAGAAATCATCAATCCGGGAAAAACGATTCCCCGTGCCATTCTGATCACGCTCTTCGCCGGGACCGCCATCTACGTGGGCGTAGTCGGCGTCATGATGGGCGCCGTGAATTACGCTGATCTGGCACAAACCGACGTCCCGTTCATCTACGCCTGTGAGCGTCTGTTCGGTGACTGGGGACGTTGGATGGGAATCCTTGCGACGATCATGGCGAGCCTGTCGGCCTTTAGTGTCACGCTGGGCGCCAGTGCACGCGTGCTGTATGCCCTTGGCCGGGACGGCCACTTCCCACGATTTCTGGCTACGCTCCACCGGCGTCACCGGACGCCTCACATCGCTCTGTTCATCTGTGCGGCGGTCGTGGCGGTATTCGGTGTGACGGGGATCGTTCGCTTTGCAGCCTCGATGTCCGACTTCGGTTTCCTGATGGGCCTCGGGATTGTCAACTTCGCAGTCATCACGCTCCAGCGGCGAATGCCCAACCTCAGGCGTCCGTTTCGCGTCGCTCTATTCCCGCTCGTACCGATTCTGGGGGTGATTTCGTGCTGGGCATTTGTACCGGCTCTGGAGCAAAGAAGCTTTCTGCTCGGCGGCGCAATGACGGCCCTGGGGGCCGGCATCTACTTACTGCGGCCGATCAATCGCGCACAGTTCCGACAACTGCCGGCGGCAGTGGAGCGATTCGTATTACTTGCTAAAGCAAAATGGAGAAAACGCATGCGCGTACTCATCATTAGCGGCGGAGCACAGGGGCAGAATATTGCCGACCGCCTACTCGCCAAAGATGAATTCCGGTTGATGTTCAGGACCGCTGAGCATCAAGTGACCTTCGTCGAAGAGGACGAAGAACACTGCCGCGAACTCGAGCGCCGGTACAACGTCCCCATTTTCCAGGGTGACGGAACCAAGAAGGAGCTACTCGAACAGGTTGGCCTGGCAGACATCGACGTCGTCATTGCCGCGTCGGATGACGACGGACGCAACGTGATTGCCGCCCTCCAGGCGATACGACTCGGCGCGACGAGGGTGATGGCAATCGTGCAGGATCCCGACTACGTCGCATTGCTGGAGGGAAACGGCGTCGTCGCGGTGAGCGCTCCATGGGCAACCGCGGCCGCGGTGGAGAATTATCTCGACCGTCCGGGCATCGCCGATCTATTCGAGATCGAGGCAGGCGTAGCGAACCTCGTTAGCGTGGTCGTTCCCGAAAAGGCGCGCGTAGCCGGCAAAGAGATCCGTGAAATTGACATTCCGAGGGAATGCGTCGTCGCTGCCGTGATTCGAGGGAAAGCGTTCGTCGTCCCCCGGGGGAATACAGCCATCGAAGCGGGAGATACCGTCGTGTTCGTCGGACCCGCCATGTCGATTCGAAAGGCCCAGGATATCTTTACGGTTGTCGGGCCGGGAGGTTGAGCAATGAGTAAGGGGTGGAGGAGTACGAGGCGATTGCTTTTGCCCCTGCCTATTTCGCTAACGACATCACCCTCACTTCGACGAAACCCCCAGCCTCGAGACGGCAGAAATACACCCCACTGGGCTGGGATGTCGCATCCCACGTCACGGAGTGGTCCCCCGCTGATTGACGATCATTGACCAATGACTCCACCACCCGTCCGAGGGCATCGAGAATGGTCAATCGAACCGTCGTCGGCTCTGATACTGCGTATTGGATCGTTGTGGAGGGATTGAACGGATTCGGATAATTCTGGTAGAGGCTGATTTGCCCCGGCGTTTCCGAAGGGTGGTCGTTCGTCGTTGCCGTCCCTACGGCGGGCTGGAAGGTATAGACCGACCGTTTGGTGTTCTCGTACGATGAGCCGTTCCAGGTCTGCCTCATGTTGATGATGCGGTTGCCCGCGTCGTCGTAGACCGCCGAATCGAGTACGTCCTTCACCCAGTCGTTCCCGTCCCAGTTGTCGACCGTCCACTCGAGCCAATTGCCGGATTCGTCGTAGGTGACCATTTCTCGAAAGCTATTGACCCATGCGCCATCCATCCAGTCCTGCCAGAGCAGCCCGGTCCGGTTGCCAGATTCGTCATAGGTCCGCGTCTCCAGCCAGTTGCTTTGCCATTCGGTGCCGGTTAAGACTTCCTCCATTGTCGAAGTCAGGTTTCCTGCCTGGTCATACTCGAATGTGGTGCGTCGAAAAGTCTCCCAATCCGGATCATTCCAGTTATCCTCGATCGTCTGGATGAGATTGCCCGAATCGTCATACGACGACAGCCTGCGCCGGTAATCGACATATGCTTCCCCGCTCAGCTTCTGCCAGAACCACTCGATCTCCCTCCCTGCATCGTCATACGTCATCAGGAAACGCTGGTAGTTGTTCCAGTCCCCATCCGACCACTTGCGCCAAACCCATTCGATCTGGTTATCGGCGTCGTCGTAGGAATAGAGATAACCTCCCTGGTTTTCCCAGTCGGAACCCGTCCACTTCTGGCCCGTCGACTCGATCAGGTTGCCCGAATCGTCGTACGAGAACTCACTCCGAGCCGACTTTCCCCACGCACCGTCGGTCCAGGTCTCATTCAGTTGTTCGATTTGATTTCCGGCTTCGTCGTACGTAAAGACCCACCGCGTCTTGTTCTCCCAGTCCTGCCCGTTCCATTCCTGGAAGTCCCTTTCAGTCAGTAAGTCTCCCTCGGCAGTGTTCTTGGCTAACGCCGTTTCGAGTCCGCTCGGGTCGCGTCGCGAGTAATCGGCATTGAGGTTCTGGGAAACCCTGGTGTCGTGAATGCAAGAGAGATGACGGTCGTGGCAAGAATTACAATAACCCTGGTCATGGCTCCAAAATCGGTTTGGTGGTAGACTTCCCTACCATGCAATACCGAAAAGGGGACGACGTTAGGTCACCCGGGCAATTTGAAATGTTCGATGTTCGATGTTCGACGTTCGACCATCATCTCAGCAGAAACATGGTCCTGATGTCCACGACCCCACCGGCTTCGAGTCGACAGAAATAGGCGCCGCTGGGTATTCCTTTCGCATCCCACGTCACGGAATGGCTGCCCGCTGACTGGGGACTATTGACCAATGACTCAACGAGGCGACCCGCTGCGTCGTAGACCGCGAGGCTGACGAACCGCCGCTCGTTGATTTCGTACCGGATCGTAGTCGACGGATTGAATGGATTCGGATAGTTCTGGTAGAGGCTGATCCGGCCGGGCGTTTCCGACAGACGATCGTCTGTGATGGCCGTGCCAACGGCGGGCATGTAGGTGTAAAGGTTTCGGAAACTGTTCTCGAAGGCGGTGTCGTTCCAGGACTGAACCGTGCGGCTTAGCAGGTTTCCGGATTCGTCGTAGACATTCGTGGCGATGTTATCGTTCACCCACTCGTTGCCTTCCCAATCCTCGACGATCTGTTCGATGATGTTTCCGGATTCATCGTGTGTGAAACGGATGCGATAGTCATAGACCCAATCCGCTCCATCGGGCACGAATTCGTCCAATTCAATCCAATTGCCCGCCTCGTCGTAGGTGGATTCCTCTCGTCCAAGGTTCTCCCAATGGTCGGTCTTCCAGACCCCTTTCCTCCCACACGATCTGGTTGCCCATTTCGTCATAGGTATAGGTTTATCGCGTGTAGGGCTCCCCTACTGCGAATTCTTCCATTGCTCCCGGAGGCTTTCGGTCGGGTTTCCATTCTCGTCGTACGACCATGTCTGCCGATAGGAGTTGCGCCATTCCATTCCGTCCGAACTGGCTTCGTGAAGCAGCGACGTCTTGTTTCCGTTCTCGTCATAGGTGGTTGAATAGCGGGTGGTGAGCTCCCAAGCGTTGTCAGTCCACGTCAACAACGTCTCCAGCGTGGGATTGCCCATGGCATCATATTCGTGATCGGTACGCGACTTATTCAGCCAGTCGGATTCGATCCAATCTTGGACGATGACTTGGGTCTCGTTGCCCGCGCCGTCGTACGTATACGACAGGCGAAGGTCGGGAACCCACTCGCCGTCGGTCCACGTTTCCTGGATGCGTTCGATCACGTTGCCGGCCTGATCGTACGTGTAGGTGTAGCGGCTCACATCATCCCAGTCCTGGCCGTTCCAAGTCTGATGGAGATATTCGGTACGCAGATCGCCGTCCAGCGTGCTCTTGGACAGCGCAACGAGAGCATCTTCAGAAGTCTTCAGTTGGGTATGGGCGCGGTTCTGCGCATGGGCCGACGTTCCCAGCACAAGCAATACGAATGCCAACGTGGCGGTAGCAGATCGTTTCATTTCTCCCGGTGGTTAAGTGGTGCTCTAAACCACTATGCACGGGAGCGGGCGCCCGGGGGCCACGGAGTCAATTCAAATCGCAAATTTGAACCTCTGACCCCGGACCCCTCCGTGCTCGACGGACAGACTGAAATCCCCAACAGTTGAGGCTCGCCCGTCCGGGGCAGGCTTCCGGACCAGAAAGAATCATCCGATTTTGTGGATGACGTCGATCGACTCCGCGGCAAACCTGCGCCCTTTGAACAGGTTGTCATCCAGATGGCCGCGGATGCGCACGATGTCTCCGACCTTGATTTGCGGATGTTCCTTAGTCAGCGGGTCGTGCGACATGTGGCCGGTTTCGATTTCAATGGCCCTGTCGCCTGAGTTCAGGGTGAACTCGTGACCGTCGATGCTGCTTACGAAGCCTCGCAGGATCGTGATGGACGGATCCGTGGGCGAGCTCATCCCGCCATATCTGTACAGTTCGTCCGGGTCGTTGACAGTGGCATATATGTTCTTCCCGGTCTTGTCGACGTAGACGCTGGCCGCCTGGATCGTCGTACCGGCAAAAGAATCCTTGTCGATCAACCCGAATACCGTCACTTTGTCGCCCGGCAACAAGCGGTAGGCCTCGGCCTCACCTTTCGTATCGTCTATGTCGACCGCTATGGTACCATGGCCATAGTCGAGCATGATGGCGTTGCGAAGCACCGACGCCACCTGGCCGCGGATCGTGATCCAGGTATCGTCAGACTGCTTATAGGGATTCTGGGCTGCCGCAGGCAGTGCAATCATCGCCCCCAACACGCCGACCAAAGAATAAATCAGGTAGTGTTTCAATTTGGCGAATGTCATTTTTCTGACTCCGTTTCTTTCGTTGGTCTCGCCGCGGCCGACGAGCGCCAACCTTTGGCGCTTAAATAACTGCGCCGGCAGCAACTCACGGCGTGCGCCCGAGAAACCAGCAAGCGACGACATTCGCGTCACATCGCCGGCACAGGACGTACTCCGGATGCGACCAATCATCAGTTAGTTAAACGAATCCCGAGCGCCATTTCGTGCGTCGCGAACCTCTGACGTTCGACCGATAGGAATTCCGCCCAACGTGACCAGGCCCTGGTGACTCGGTGCCCGGCTGGGGCCGGCATGCCGACCTCGCCCTCTAGCTACCAGAGGCTATGTATAACTTCTGATCCGTGAAGCGCTGTTACCTTGCACTTCGGAGCCCATGCGGCGAGGGCCGGGAAGCCCTCCCATTCCGTCGTTCCCATGCGCCAGTGATCAGCGACACCAGCGGGTGTGGCATATACTTCCATCAGGACGAACGACGTATTCCCCGTCGGTTCGGAGCCGGGATCGAGTGGATTTGCGAGTTCGGGACCTTTGACCAAGTTGTATCGCAGCAGGGCCAAGTCGCCTTCGCGGTGATGGGAGCGCTCCAACCAGGCAGCGTGGCTTTTGAAGACGGCATCACCTTCTGCAACGTCCTGCGGACCGCAGGTGAAGATGATCGTGAGTTGGGTATTCCCCTTGTGTGACATGGGTTTCTCAATCTGGTGAATTGAAGATGTGAAAGAACTACGTTTGTAGCAGCTGAAAAGAAATTCAAGATTCGCATAGCAAATAGCAAGATCGGCGGACGATGTTCAAATATTATAAACTAACGACCGAGCAGCTCGGGTCTTATCGGGATGGGGGATACCTGGTCATTCGGGGCACCATCGACGCAACAGCGGCGCGGAAATGCCGAGAGGAAGTGCTGAATATCATGCACACCATCGGACTCGGGGAATCGAAACTGCGTCAGACGACGCAGTACCTGACCGGAAGCGGGTTGGATGAACTCGTCAACAGCGAGCGCCTGAAATCCGCGGCCGGCCGGCTGATGGGGGGCGAGGCGTGTCTCTTCATGCCCTTTACTGCCGTCAAGAGCGCCGGTGGGGGAGGGCAGTTCCATTTCCATCAGGACAACCAGTACACCGAGTTCGACGGTCCCGGCGTCAACTTCTGGTTCGCCCTGGATAAGATGACGGAGGCGAACGGCTGTCTGTGGATCGCCCCCAGATCCCACCTGCACGGCACGCTGCCGGCGGTTCCTTCACCGGACGGCGATCAGCACAAAACGGTGGTGGAAGTGCCCAAAGACGCCATTCCGATCCTCATGAATCCGGGCGACTGTGTGGCGTTCTCGCGACTGACGGTCCACGGCTCCGGCGCCAACACGACCGACGATCATCGGGTGGCCTACGCGGTGCAGTTCCATCGAAGCGACGTCAGGGCGCGCCGTCCGGGTGAGGAGTGGACCTTGCTGAAGGACCATCCGAGGTGGGAGGTGGGACCGGTGGAAGTAATTAATAATTAATAATTAAGGATTAAGGATTAGACGATCAATTGGTGATCAGACGTTCCAGCTTTGCGACGTCTTCCTCGAGCGCTCTGATTCTCTCATCCTGGCGTTGCACGATCTCTTCCATCACGGCGCGAAAGGTGGTCGCTGCTCTGAACGTGCGTGACGAGCAGCGAGCCGTTTGGATTTCGCCGCCCCGTATCGATATAATGGCAAATCCGACCACCATGCGGAGGTTGCCGTGTTCAAACGCCTCCTGATTTCCTGGCTTGCCGCTCTGTCTCTTACCTCGGCTTCGCCCGCGCAAGTCGAATGGACGCCTGGTCGCTACTTCCCGCACTTCAGCGCTCCCGACACCGTCGACGTGATTCCGATCTTTTCGCCTCTCCAGCGACAGAGTGGCCAATCGGCGAGGAACTTGACCGTCGACAAGTCTCCGGATCTGATGCACGCGCTGACGTTGGCCGCCATGCAGGGCATTATCAACCGAATTAGACCGAGCGTCTTCCTGATATGGACCGACTCCACGGCGAATCCGCCCGACGTCATCAACAGTCATTGGGCCTCGGTGATCTCGTCCTATGTGGTGACGGTTCCCCACGACTTCACCAACGTCGCCGCCATCGAATTTCTCTACGACAAATATGCGTCCAGCTTCAAAGGCGCTGTGATCTATGACCCCAAGGTCCCGGATACCATCAATCTGGCAACGATGATCGCGGGACTTGAGGACAGGATGATGCTGGCTCCGGATCAAATCGGGATGGAGGGGATCCCCCAGTTCGCCGACACGAGAGACCTTAGGGAGCTGGTTGCGCAGGAAGACTGGGACGATTCATTTGAGGATCAGCTCGCGATCTACCAGTGGGCCTATGACAATCTCTGGCCCGATCTGGAGCACAGGATCATCAGCTTCGAGTCTCCGGGTCCGCCTAGCTCAAGCGACAAGGAAACGCCCGATTTCTTCTTTAGGCCGAGTATCGGGACCCGCGACTACGTCGTTGCGCTGAAGCTTCCGGCCCTGTACCTGAATCCCAAGTATCCCGACCACAGGGACCTGATGGAGAAGTATCTGGCTGACGCACCGTCACCGATCGTCATCTTCGGCTCGACGGCCTTCAACGAAGACGGCGTCGTTCGGGTCGGCTCGGCCCATGGAGACGTACAGATTGCAGCGGCATGGCCGGGGGAATCCACCTCGACCGGCAATCTCACCGTCCTCGGGGGCATCCGACCGGAAATCAAGAAAGCCCACCCTTCGATCGATGAAGACAACATCTTTGCCGGTTTGGCGGCAACCCACGTGGCGACCCTCTTTACGTCCGACGGCGACGCAGTCTTCTACCAGATGGCACGGGGTTTCCTCACACTGATTCATTGGGAGAACGTTCAAGGTCAGAATTTCGCTTGGGAAACCGAACCGCTGCTTACGGAGCTGGCGCCTCCAGTATGGAACTACTACCAGGAAACAAATGAAGGCGTGAGTTTCACGTCGGGAATCTCGGGCGGCGGTTACGTCTCTCCGCCGTTCATGGATCAGGATCAGCTCGCCGCGTACCTCGATAGAGCTGCCGTCTATCTTGAGGAGTCGGGTCTCCACGTTGTGCGGTTCAACGGGATTGACGGGCCGTGGGACTCCACGTACGCCGCGGCTTACTATGACCACCTCAAAGACAGTGGTTTTCTCGGAACGATCATTGGATTTCGAGAATCCTCCAGGTACGGGACGAATCTCGAATATCTGGGCCGTCCGGCCCCGGCTGTCAAGCCGATATTCGACATCAATGGACAGAACGTCGACGAGATTGTCGAAACGGTTCTGGCGAGTGATCCGGGCCGGATCGTCATGAAATTCATGGCCCCAGGCAATGTGCCCGAGATTACACAGGTTGACGATGACTCGGCGTCCGGCGGGAGTGCGATGCTGATCAGCACCGGCTATCTCAACGCCCAATCCTGCTGCCTCAGTTTCGACTCGGGCGCAATGACCCTTCTACCGGGCGACTACCGGATAACGACTCGGTTGAAGGTTGCCGACAATACTTCTCCCAACCCGGTGGCCTATGCCTATGTCGGAGCTGGGTTTGAGGACCCCGAACCTCTCACGCTCGGATTGTTGCAGATAAAAGGAACAGATTTTGAAGAAGCTGAACGATATCAAACATTTACGTACGAGATCCAAGTCGACGGCATTCTCCATAACGTGCGGTTCCGGTTCGACTACGGAGACGGGTCGACGGCGGTGTATGCCGACAAAACGACGGCGAAGAATACGGCCGAGTTCAACCTCCCTGTGCTGGCTCCGCTCTACATGAATCTCGGGATCGATCCCGACCACTTCGAGGGGATGGAGAGGGTGCCGATGGACTTCGCCGACGCATTCGAAGCCCGGGGCGGAGTGGTGCTGACGCCGGACGAATTCATGGCCTCGCTGAATCCGGAATACATGCTCGACCTGGCGCGCCGCCGGCTGGGTGACGGAGATCCGGCGGTCATGGAGGCTCAGACGCTGCTCGACGACGGGAAGTTTTTTCTGAGCCTGAACACGATTCGGGGCGCGCTCGGAGCGGTGGTCGGAACGGAAGACGACATCCCGAAGCGCGCACGCCTTGACAGGGTGCGCAACTATCCAAATCCGTTTTCGGATGTGACGACGGTTGCTCTTGAACTCGTGGAAGGTGCGAGAACGATCGTCACTGTGCACGACGTCATGGGGAGGCTGATTTGCACGTTGGTCGACGACGAGCTAGGGCCTGGCGAGCACCGAATAACGTGGGATGGAAAGAACGGTCAACACGTTCGGGTGGCGGACGGGATTTACTTTATCCGACTCGAAACTGACCAAGGGCAGACCGTTCGAAAAGTAGTGCAGGTGCGGTAGGCTGTTCATGGGGGAGGCAACGGGCAATTCGAGGTGCGCGACCCCCTTACGCAACGTGGCAACGAATTTGCCTTGAATGGCCTCTGCCCGAACAGTACACTGCGAGAGCCGAACCCTCACACGCTGACTTCTCCTCGTGCGCCTCACGCCGACACGAAACGCAGGAGAGCCAATCCTTTTGGCGCTCGTTTTGGGATGCATCCTCCTGGCATCCTCCGGGGATGCCGACGTTCCGCAGCCGCATCCCTTACAGAATAGCCGCGAACCCGCATCCGAAAACACGCCGGACCGCGGACGCTACGAGTGGCTGCTCACCCGGAGTGCGATCACGGGCGAGATTCCGAGAAACATCCGGAATCGCGAGCTGCGTTTCGTACAGGAGAGGTTCCGGTCGAAAGTTGCCAAAGGGGCGGCGGATTTCGACTGGCGGCCGCGCGGACCTTACAACGTCGGCGGGCGAACGCGCGCGTTCGCACTCGACGTGACCGATGAAAACGTGATCCTCGCCGGCGTGGTATCCGGCGGGCTCTGGCGATCGGTGGATGCGGGACTCAGTTGGACGAAAACGACCGCACCTGAGCTTCCGCAAAACGTCACGGCCATCGTACAGGATACGAGGCCGGGCCAGACCAACACGTGGTACTTCGGTACCGGCGAGAGTTGGGGATCGGGCGGGGTGGAGGGTGCGGGAATCTTTCGATCGGATGACGGAGGGCGAAGTTGGTCCGCGCTTCCGTCGAGTCCACGTCCGCCTGAGGATGTTGGAGGCTTCGCCGAAATCTTGCACTTCGCCATGAACCCCCTGGAGGAAGGCATCGAGCTGTACGCGGCGACCATTTGGGGTGTCTACCGCACGCAGGATGGGGGCGAAACCTGGGAGAGGATTATCGGTGATGAGCCCCTCGTATTCGACTCCGACATCGTCCGCGCCGAGGAGAGCGGCGTCATGTATGCGGTCACGCGGGTCAAAGGATCTGAATCCCCGCATCTTTCGGAGCGAACACGGTGAGACGTGGACCGACATCACGCCCGCCGCCGCGGTTTGGCGTCCCTATCCCGAGCGGACGATCATGGCTGTGGCGCCGTCGAACGAGAACGTCGTTTACTTCCTGGCCGCAGGGGGGAGGCTGATGAAATACACCTACCTCTCCGGCGACGGATCCGGGCAAGGCGGCATGTGGGAGGATCGGACGGTCTGGACGAGCACGTTCGCCTTCGGTTCGTACACCGGGTACTGCATGTCGCTCGCCGTTTATCCCTTGGACGAGGACGTCGTGTTCGTCGGCGGCGTCGATCTCTACCGGTCGACGGACGGATTCAAGCACGCCCGAGAACGTCACACGCATCTCCTGGCACATGCAGCAGCATCCAGACCAGCACGCGATCGTCTTCTCGCCGACCGATCCGAAACGGATGTTTACCTCCCACGACGGTGGTGATGAGCGTAACCGACGACGTGCTCGCGGACCAGGTCGACTGGCAGTTCGCTCGATGATGGGTATGTCACGTCCCAGTTTTACACGGCAGCTATCGATCAATTCGCGCCGGGCGACAGCACGATTCTAGGCGGGACGCAGGACAATGGGACCCTTTTTGTCAACTCGACAGCCGAGAATGCGTCCTGGAAACGGGTCTCGTCCGGCGACGGCGGCATCGCGGCGATCGCGAAAGGGAAGGAGCATTTCTACGTTTCGTTTCAGGGCGGCGCGGTGCTGCGTCAGGAACTCGATGCAGGAAGGCAACAACCCGGATCCGGTGGGAAAGGAGACGCGCATTGATCCGCCCGGCGCCGGCCAGGTCCTCACCGTGCAACCGTACCTGTTGAATCCTGCCAATACCAACATGATGTTCTATCCCGGTGCAACGCATGTCTGGCGAAATCTCAATGTCACGCTCATCCCGAAATTCTCGAACCAGACCTCGCAGGGTTGGCTTGCGATGCCCGTAACGGAGGGAACCTCGATCGTCACCGCCATGGAAATGTCCACCCGGCCGCCGAATCGCCTCTACTACGCGAGGAAGAAGGGGCAACTGTTCCGGTTGGATGATGCTGTCGGGGCCGAATCCCATCCAGAAGGACATCTGGAGCGAGCAGTTTCCGGACGCTTTCATCGTGTGGATCAATAGCATCTCCGTCGACCGCACGGATGCGAACTACATGCTGCTTAGCGTGTCGAATTTTGAGGCGCCGAGCATCTTCTTTTCGGCCAGCGGAGGCGCGGCGTGGACGGACGTAAGCACGAACCTCGAGGAGTATCCCGACGGTTCCGGTGACGGTCCGTCGGTCCGCTGGGTTGAAATCCTCAACCACGACGGCATCCGGTACTATTTCGCGGGCACCAGCGTCGGTGTTTTCTACACCACGGAGATGAAGGCTCTTTTCACCGAGTGGCATCAGACCGGCGCCGAGGTGATCGGCAACATGCCGGTCGACATGATCGTGTCGCGCGACGAAGACGGCCTGGTCGTCGTGGCCACGCACGGCAACGGGATGTACTCGACGCACGTCGGCTCCATGATTGAGACCGCGGCGGAGGGGCGTCCGGAGCTGCCAACCGGGATGACGCTTCTCCAGAACTATCCCAATCCGTTCCGGGGCTCCACTACGATCACGTTCACGCTGGACGAATCGTCCGTCGTGAGCCTGGAGGTATACGACGCGTTGGGACGGCGTGTGGCGCGGCCAATCGACGGCCGGCGCATGGCGGCGGGGCGCCACGAAGCGATCTGGGACGCGGGCAACGTGTCGAGCGGGCGATATGCGTATCGGTTGACTGTCGGAGGGAAGGTGCTGGCACGAACCGCGGTGGTCACCCGCTAGGTGCTTTCGGGCAGGCCGCCGTGCTTCCCCGACGGGGAATTGTGAAGCCCAGAGTACAGGTCTTAAGACCTGTCAGGTTTTAAAACCTGTCGGGTCTTAAGACCGGACCGGTTTCCGCCGACCCCGTCTTCGCTGCCGCTTCGCCGCGGCAAGCCTGCCGACCTGGGAAACGTTGCCTGACTCGTGCTATTCCCATAGTTTGGCTACATAGCCTCATATCCCGGCGATCGTCAGCCGTAGATCGCTGTCAACAAATCAAACAACACCGACGAAAGGAGAGTCGACATGATGGAAGACATTCTCTATTTCAAAAAGATGCTCACCCCGAAGATCATCACCCTTGTTTACTGGCTGGCGCTGGCAGGAGTGGCCGTTGCCGGGCTTGGGACGATGTTCGCTGGATTCTCGTTCGCAACATTCCTGATGGGTATAGCGATTATCGTTGGCGGCGCCCTGGGCGCGAGGATCTGGTGCGAATTGCTCATCGTCCTGTTCAAGATGAACGAGGCGCTTCAAGACATCAGGGAAGGGAAGGCGCTGGCTTCGCCTTCGCCGGCCGACGGGTGAAAATTCGGATTCCCAGTTCAGAATTGATTCTGTGACGAACGAATGTGCGTGGCGCAGGGCTCGTGGCGAATGCCACCTGGCAACTCACACCTTTCGGGCTCCTACTGAACGCCGCGACCCCGGACACCGGACGTTCTTCCCTCACGCAAGGGCACGAAGGGAGTCTGGACCGACGTCGGACCTTGGACTTCGGACCCTAAAAAGTCACATTCACATTGCTGAAGAGCACCCGCCCCGGTTCCGGGATGGCGTCTCCCGTGAACGGGTTCTTGGCGTTCAGATGATTGACGTATTCCTCATTGGTCAGGTTCGTCACGCCGACGAGCAGGCTCACGTTGCGGCCGAACTGCAGTCCGGCACGTAGATCCGCCGTCGTGTAGCCGTCGGTCGGCGTCTCGCCGCGGGTCGTCGCCACGCGATCTTGATTGCCCACGAGATGGACCGTTCCCTCCGCGAAGAAGCGCCCGTCGTGGGTCGAATAACGCAGGCCGACTGCGGTCGCAAGGGGTGAAATGCCCAGTGCCGGTTCGTCGAGTTTCTCATCCTGGCCGTACAGATAGCTGGCGGTGGCGTTCGCGGTGAGCCCATCGACCAGGACGACGGAGGCCGACGTCTCGAAGCCGTAGAATTTCGCGTCACCGTTGATGTAGCGAAAGACCGTAGGCGGACTCAGCGGCAGGATCGGCGGGATGTCAGTGGGCTCCAGCGTGATGTAGTTCGACATCTTGCGATAGAAGCCGTCGACGCTGATCTCGACGCGCGGATAGCTCCCTTCGAGTCCGACGTCAACCTGCGTGCTCCGTTCGGGATCGATTGTTGGATCTCCTACAAACTCTGCAGAGGTCTGCGACTTGCTTGCAGGAAATCGATCGGAATACCGCTCGGCCGGATCTGCGGTTCGAACGACAGAACCCGCGCCCAGCGACAGCATCCACTCGGGCGTCACAGGGACGGCCATGGTCAACGCGCCGCTCAAGTTGGTTTCAGTGTCGCTGAGATCATTCTCCGCCGTGCCTGTGATGTCGAGGAAGTCCTGGCTGATCCGACGGGCGTCCGACGAGACGAAGTCCCCGCGCACCGTGCCTGAGGCGGTGGCGGTGCCGAAGGTGCGCTTGCCGTTGACAAACAGTCCTGCATCGGTGATTCGCACGTCGGGCCAGAGTTCGTCAGTCACGTAGAAGGGCGGGACGATAAGGCCGCTGGGCGTTACCGCGTAGAGCGGACGGGTCGCGTCACGCAAGGCGCTGTATACGTCGCCCCCGACGGTAAACGTCCATTCGTTGTCAGGCACGAGCTCGGCCGCCAGTCGTCCACCGACGTTGCTCATTTTGGAATCGACGCGGATGATCAGCGGCGGGCGCGGATTGCCATTGGGGAACATCCCGGCCTGACGCGTGGGCTTGTCGTCGTTGTCCATGTCGTGATGGACCCGGTGCCAGTAGGCGAGCGCGTCCAGGTTGCGAAGTATCTTGCCTGGTTGCGACAAATTGTATCGCCCCGACACGTCGGCCGCGTGGAAGAAATCCGCATCCAGCAGCCGGCCGGGATAGTCGATGTCGTGCTGATCCTGGTAGCCCCCGGCAACGGTGACTTGCGACGTGGGCGACAGCCCGTAGCTGACCTTGCCGCGAACCTCGCTCGAGGTGAAGTCGGCCGGGATTTCGGTTCCGTCGCCGGACTGGTAATCGTCGCCCTGGCGGTAGGAGCCGTGGACCCAGTAGGTCACCTTGTCCTGCGATCCGAAAGCGGCGCCCGACAGCCCCAGCGCGTTCAGGTTCGAATCGTAGCTGCTGCGAGCGAATCCATGGGCCAGGCCGGCCGCCGGGGATACAGTCTTGGTGTGCACCCGAATGGCGCTCATATTTCCGCCTCCCCAGATAAGCGCGTACGGTCCCTTGACGACCTCGATGTGATCGATCGTGCTCGGGTCGAAGTGACTCACCTGCGAATCCATGCGTAGCGGTCCGGCGGGGAAGCGGCGGACGCCGTCCACGTACGCGCCCACCTCGGTCTCGACGAGCCCGCGCACGTTGGGATCGAGCCCGATGGGTCCGCGTCGCGCTGCGTTGATCCCGGGCATAACGCGCAGCAGCTCGCCAGAATCGCGCGGATTCGTCTCGCGCACGCCGCGCGCTTCGAGCGAGACTTTGGGTTGCAGGTCGGGCCGCAGTGCGGAAACCGTGATGCTCGTCATCCCGACGGGCTCGGCGCGCAGTTCGAAGTGCACCGTCGTCGTCGTGTTGGCGGTTACGGTCACCTTCTGCGCGGCATCCTCGAAGCCGATGAAACGGGCGCGCAGCGTGTAGGTCCCGACCGGCACGTCATCAATCGCAAAGCTGCCGTCAGTCTCGCTGGCTGCACCGAGCAATGTATTCTGGATGAGGACGTTGGCGCCGGGCAAGCCTTCGCCGGTGTGTGCATCTGTGACCGTGCCGGAGATGGTTCCGGTCTGCGCGGTCGCCGCGCTAGAGAACGAGAAAAGCAGTACTAGAACCGCGAATGAACGGTACGGCGAGTGTCCGGCAGGCCGGTTCATCCGCCAATTGATAAACATTCGTCATTGATCCTCCAAATGGATCTGCAGTGGATTTGGTCGCTTTGCGGATTGCGTCTGGCTCAACCGCAATTCCGAATGACGCCGACTGCGTCGGCCATGCCACGTTGGCGATGCGGTGCCACCCGGAGATCAAGGATTACGGGCGCAACCGCCAGCCTGCATCGTTAGCCGGACGGATCACATCGGTCGGATCAGGATGAGCTGCTTAAGCCCAACTGTGGAGGATGAAAGATGTCGTGGAAAGGCTTGGGCGAGAGACGCACCGGGATGTGCACAAACCGCATGGGTCGGGAGCACACGCGGCTGGGCGCCTGCTGTTTTCGAGAGAAGCGCTTTGTCGAGTGCCGGCACGACGAACATTGACGCGGCGCCCGCTCCTCCACAAGGATGAAGCGATGGTCGCTCCGACGATTCTGCGTCTTGTGATCGCATCGCGTCCCGTTCGTGGGCATGTGGTGCCGGCATTTGCACTTTCCCATACAATGGCACATGACAGCCGTACACGGCGCATGACGCATGCCGGGATGCAGCACGATCCCGAGCAGCGGAACCAGAGGCACCTGATAGAGCATCAGCACCGAGGCCAGCACGACCGAGACAATGCTCCGCCTTGGATCGCAAGGCCTCGTGCCTTCGATCCTTGAGGGGGGCTTACATGCTTCGGTAGTCATCAGCAGCACATCCCCGAGGTTCGATGATCACGATCGACGTTCTTACGTCTATTTCCGGAGCATCGATGGTGTTTGGCAGACAGAGCAATCTACTTAAACGAGCAGATTGTGTGGCGGGGAATCGTGTGAAAACGGCGGTCAGTCCTCCAGTCTTCCCGTCTATCCGTCTGCCCATAGCCCGGTCTTAGTTCGCGGCTAGCGATAGTCGGCCGCCCCAGAAACGGTTTCAAGGGTTTCTGGGGAGCTCATGGATTCGGCAGTTGAGCACAAGGCAAGAGGCACGGGTCAGACGAGTTCGTTCACGCCACACTTCACCGGCAGAGCCTCTGTCCTAGCGCGCCAATTGCATCTGCCAGAGCACTGACGGCGGTCAGCTCCGCGAGACAACCCGCGTCCAGGCCTTGAGTGCCGGCATCTCCGGCAAGATTCCAGTTGACGGCGAGCTTCAGATCCTCCTCCTTGGTTCTGCAATAGGAGCCCGCGGCTGCCATGGCATCCCGGATGCGCGGCACGAGATCCGTGAGGTCGCTCTCGGAAGGCAGGGCGGTGCACTCGTTGAAGTCCGGACCCCACCCGACAAGCACCAATTCCGGCTTACCTGTCGATACCTCGGCCTCGGTGAAGGGGAGGGGATGCTCATCGGACCCAACTCTTGCCAGGATTTCCCGCGTGTGGCTGACGCGCATTCCGACCCGAAAAGTCGGTTGGAATGATTTCTTCACATCAGGCTCGGCTGCCAAGGGCGCCGATCCGCGTTCGCGTGCCGTGAGTGCCAGTCCGGCGAAGGTCAGGATCGTCACGGCCAGCCAGACTCCGATTACCATCCACTGTCGCCGTACCTCCAGGCGCGCCACCATGATTCCGCCTGCTACGAGTCCGACGAGGCTCCCGACGATCATGCCGCCGAGCGCGTCGGCGAGCGCGTCAAAGCCCACACCGGTGGACGGGACGAACAGCCTGACGTAGAGCAGGCCGAGGGCCATGCCGGCGAAGAGGCTTGATACGAGGAGGACGACCGCGGTGATAAGGCGGGTCGCCCGTCGGGATTGAGGTTGTTCGGACATAGGCTTGTGTTTCGACATCCCGGCGCCGCACAAACGACACGGGCTCGCTTGGGGCAGGCTCTCTGACGTTGGGCCCTCAAGGCCTGCGTCGTGCTACTCCAACACGACGATATTCTTCCTCTCACAGATCTCTTTCAGCTCGCGCGGCCAGATGGTGACAGAAACCTCGCCCAGGTGCGCTTTCCGCAGAAGGAGCATTTGCAGGCGCGACTGACCGATGCCCCCGCCTATTGAGAGCGGAATTTCGTCGTTCATTATTGCCTGGTGGTACGGCATCTCCAGATAGTGCATCAGGTTCGACATCTCGAGTTGCTTGACCAACGTCTCCTTGTTGACGCGAATTCCCATCGAGCTCAGTTCGTGCCGGCGCTTCGTGAGGTGGTTCCACACCAGGATGTCGCCGTTCAGACCGTGTCGCGGTTGGCCGTTCTTTGAGACGGTCTCGGTGACCCAGTCGTCGTAGTCGGCGGCCCGCATCTCGTGGGGGTATCCATCGTCCAGAGGCCACCCGATGCCGTAGATGAAGACGGGACCGTATTTGTTGAGGATTCGGGTTTCGCGCTGCTTCCGAGGCAGATCGGGAAATTCCGCCAGGATGTCTTCGGCATGGATGAACGTCAATTCCTCAGGAAGATTCGGGAATCGAGGGTCTTTCAGGACCGGATACATGTCCTGGACCATTCGCTCCGCGCCGACGAAGACCTTCCAGATCCTCCTGACGACGTCGGTGAGGAAATCGAGCGTCCGGTCCTCTTCCGCGATCCGCCGCTCCCAATCCCATTGATCGACGTAGGAGCTGTGGTCATGATCGAGAAAGTAGTCCTTGCGCACGGCGCGCATGTCGGTATTGATGCCTTCCCCGACGCCGCATTTGAACTGGGCGAGCGCCATCCGCTTCCACTTGGTGGCCGCCTGGACCACCGACGCGCGGATGGGCGTGTCGAGTCCCAGTCCCGCGTTGAACTCGACCGGTGTTCTCGAGCCGTCGCGATCAAGCATGTCATTGATGCCGGAGTCTACCTCGACGATCAGGGGCACCTGAACCATCATCAGGTTGAGTGCCTCGTTCAGTCCCCTCTCTATGAATGCCTTGACTGCGTAGATGGCCTTCTGCGTCTCCCGCACATCCAGTAGGGGGCGGTAGTTCAGAGGCAGAATCTTGTCCACTTCCTCGTAGGTACTGATGCCGGGTCCGGCGAGGTCGGCCTGCTTATTGTCCATAACGATTTCTCCGTGTGACGGTCCTGGAATTGGCGAGATCAAGAACGAGTATCCGGGCCATTGGGGACGTACTGCATCGGAGGAAAGATGTCTGGTGCATTCGCCCACAAATGGGACGGCTCGAGGGTCCGAGCGGTATATTGTGAGCCAACCTATTTCGGGATCACCAGACGACGTGTATCGGGCGACCGCACACTGTATGCAAGTCGGGGGTGCGCGTGCGGTCAGCGGCGCTAAATGAAGTGCATCTCGCGACGTTCGAGGTTGTGTTCCCCGGGGCAAATGAATCTACGAATGGTCTGGTCAAACAGTTTGATGTGGGTAGTATCCACCGTTCCCAGCTTGCAGCTCGCTCAAACGGCGTGAAAAACGCCAAAAGGGCATACCGAGCCTTTGACTGCGAACCGATCGTTTCTGTAAATTCGCTGTTTTTCCTGCCGCTTGCAGGTCAGAATGAGCCGGCTCGTCTTCTTGCCGCTCCCGGAATAACCCCGAAAATCCATGTCGGTGCATCAGTCAGCCCTGGGGTTGATTGCGATCGTTTTCCTGACTGGAAGCTGCGCCACCGTTGCCGGCCAGTCGAAATATCAAGCGGTTGTGACCTCCAGTTTCGATGTCGCCGGATATGTCGAGCATCACCGCACGCTGCCCGAATCCATCGAAGTTCAGGGAACGTCACTGACGCCCTCTCGCTGGATGCAGCTCGGTGTAGCCACCCTCCTCGACATTTCGGGAGTTGCCACCGGGCCGGCTCCCGCGGGCACTTGGCGGATGCCGGAAGACGTTTACCCGGAGATGATCCTCGACGAGGCCGCGTACGGCCGCGCCCTCGACCGGACCGAGTATCTCGCCTTCATCCAAGGGCTGGCCACGACGTATGGGGACGGGGCTACGCTGCCTTCCACCTTCCTTCTGAACGGAGCCGAATTCCGGTTCGTAGACGCGTTTCTCCTCGTTGAACGGCTGCTGCGCTTCTATGCGGCATATGGATACCTCCCGTCGTTTGTCGATCCGAAAGTGGCCACGCCACGCGGATTATTCGCATGGGACATCCCTGCCGGCAAAGAAACCTTTCTCAGCGCGTTCCAGAACGAAAACGGTGACCCGTATTCTGCCACGAACGAGTATTACCGGACCTCCGTTCTCGATTTCGACATGTATCAGCTCGCCCACGAGATCGTGAAAGGGGACACCGATCCCTACAAGGGCGGTGAGGACGTCTACTCCTGGTCGCTGGATCGATACAATCAGTCGCCCTACGGTGTCAATTACGACGTCGAGAACCTGATGGGCTTTGTCGATGACTCGTACGAGTTGATCCGCTATATGCAGGGGACGAGCGGCAAACCGTCGGGAATCAACCGCGGACTCTATGTGGCCGCGGGGCTTGTCCACGGTTACGACTATCGGGGTTATGGCGGTGCGCTCTATACGGAGAACGAGGGGTGGTACAACGCCGAGATCCACAGTCGCTACGGCGGTAATCTGTCGACCAATTCGTTCTTTCTGTTCAGCGGAGATCCCAGCCCACAGGATCCCAATGCCATTGCTATCAATGCCAAAGCAGCGCTTTTCGACGAGGTAAGAGCCGTCGCGCAGCTCGACTCGGATCCGCCCGAAATGCGGGCTTTCTGGGTCAATCCGTCGGATGTGACCAAGTGGGGAGCCGACGTACTCGTGGAAACGGCCGAAGAAGGAGGATTCAACGCGATCGTCCTCACGGTGAAATCGTTCATAGGACGACTCTATTTCGACACGGGCCAGAATGACCTCATCGGATGGGATGCGCTCGGTCCACTCGTCAAGGCAGCGGCCGGCCATCCCGACATCGAGATCTACGCGGCATTCAACACGCTTCCCGACTTTGAAATGAATCGGGCCGACGAATGGGGGCAGCGCTACTTCGAAGACGTCTTCGGCCAGTCCTACAACAGGTTCTTCATGTCGCCGTGCATTCCCGACTACGTGAGCTACCTCAAGGGGTTGATTGAAGCCTTGTATCAGTTGTATGCGGTGGATGGTCTGGTCCTCGCTCGCAATTACGTGCACTCTGACGGATGGGCCAATCCGGAGTGTGGCTACGACAGGACGACCGATGATCGAACGAAGCGAGACCGGATTGCCGCATTTGCGAACGATCTTGCCGCTCATGCGAAAGAGTTGGCTCCGGACCGGAAGGTCTTCTATATGACGGCTCCGCTGATAGGAAATTCGGGTATCGACTTGGGCGTGCACTCACATGACGCCAGCCCGTCCATGCTCGATACGACGGACTTCGACGGGGTCATTCTCACGCTGCAAGGTTTAGCCTGGCTGACACCCGACAACGAGAGCTATCCACTCCTGTCCCGAGAGGTTTGGAACGGATACATAGCCGACTACAAGGAGGCTACCACCCTGCCGCTTCACACGATGGTCCACTTGAGCAAGGACTGGATGTACAGCCCGGCGTTTTATCGAGGTCTGGCGCGGTATTACCGGTCCCGAGGTTTGGACGGGGTGTTCATTACAGCGGAGAATTCGGCCGAGGGAGAGTTCGGCCCAGCTTTTGTGGCGCAGCATATGGCCAAGTTGGGCCGTATTCGGTTTGATGATCCACCGCCGGAGCAGGAGGTAATAACGTCGACTGAAGCGGAAATCCCGCATCAGCCGCGGCTGATCCTTGACGCACCGTATCCGAATCCGACACGTGGACCGCTGCGTTTTGGATTCGAGCTGCCGGAAGCCGGTGATGTCACGGTCAGCGTCTACGACGCACTCGGCCGCCTCGTTACGACGCTGGAGGAGGGAGTTTTCAACGCGGGTCGGCACGAGCTCGAGCTTGGAAGCGTGGAGCTGGCTGGCGGCATGTATTTCGTACGCGTCGAAGGTCCGTCGGCGACGATCTCGCGACCATTCGTCGTGCGGTGACTCCGGACCCGGGACATCGAACCTGTAGAATTGACGCAGACTTACCCAAGCCCAATTCCTTCCCTGCGTAGATTCTTGCCGCTCGCGAAGAGTGTTCATCTAATGCGAGTGACTGAAGAAGCAACTACAGACTACCGATGCCGAATAAATCAGATTCTCCGACCAGGATCACCTGGACCATTGTCGACGAAGCACCCGCGCTTGCGACCTACGCTTTCCTTCCCGTGCTCGAAGCGTTCACGCGGGGCACGGGGGTCGAGGTCGAGACCGCCGACATATCGCTGTCCGGACGCATCCTCGCCAATTTCCCCGAGCGGCTTCGAGACGACCAGAAGGTGCCGGACGAGCTGACGCGCCTGGGCATTCTCGCCAAGACGCCTCAGGCCAACATCATCAAGCTGCCCAACATCAGCGCTTCGATTCCCCAGCTCCAAGCGGCGATTGAGGAGTTGCAGGGCAAGGGCTACGACATTCCATTGTATCCGGAAGAGCCGAAAAATGACGAGGAGCGGGCATTGCAGGCCCGATTCTCGGTTGTGCTCGGATCAGCCGTGAATCCCGTGCTCCGGGAAGGCAACTCAGATCGTCGTCCCGCTGCCGCCGTGAAGAAGTTCGCGCAGAAGCATCCCCACCGGATGATGAAGGACTGGCCCGCCGAGGGCTCGAAGACGCGCGTCGCGCACATGCAGGATGACGATTTCTACGGCAGCGAGACCTCGGTCACGATCGAGAGCCCAACGGACGTCCGTATCGAGTTCGCGGGCGCCGATGGATCAGTGCAGGTCCTGAAGAAGGAGTTTCCGATCCTGGAAGGTGAGGTTATCGACTCCACGGCCATGAATGTCAAAGCGCTTCGTGCGTTCTACAAGCAGACCATGGAAGAGGCGAAGCGGAAAGGAGTCCTCCTCTCGCTGCATCTCAAGGCGACGATGATGAAGGTCTCCGACCCGGTCATGTTCGGGCACTGCGTGTCCGTTTACTTCGCGGACGCGCTCACGAAGCACGCCGCCGCCCTCGCGGAGATCGGCGCCAACGTCAACAACGGCCTTGCGGACGTCCTCGACAAGCTCGACCGCCTGCCGGCCGAAAAGCGCGCTGAGATCGAGGCCGATATAGCTGCCTGCTACGAGAAGGGTCCGGATCTGGCGATGGTCGACTCCCGCAAAGGCAAGACTAATCTGCACGTCCCGAACGACGTCATCGTAGATGCTTCCATGCCGGTCGTCATCCGTGACGGCGGCCACATGTGGAACAAGAACGACGAGTTGCAGGATACCATTGCCATGGTGCCCGATCGCTGCTACGCGACGATGTACCAGGTGGTCATCGAGGATTGCCAGACGCACGGCCAGTTCGATCCCTCCACGATGGGATCGGTCACCAACGTCGGCCTGATGGCGAAGAAGGCGGAAGAGTACGGGTCCCACGACAAGACGTTTCTTTGCGCCGGCTGCCGGCGTCATCCGTGTCGTCGATGCGGAAGGGAAGACGCTGCTCGAGCAATCCGTCGAGACCGGAGACATCTTCCGGATGTGCCAGGCAAAGGACGAGGCCATCCGCGACTGGGTCGGGTTGGCCGTGAGCCGCGCCAGGGCGACCGGCAATCCCGCCATTTTCTGGCTCGATGCCGAACCGCGGGCCATGACGCACGAGATCATCAAGAAGGTCGAAGCGTACCTGCCCGAGCACGACACGAGTGGACTCGACATCAGGATCTTGCCGCCGGTTGAAGCGATGAAGTTTTCGCTCGCACGGATACGCAAAGGGCAGGATACGATCGCGGTAACCGGCAACGTGCTGCGGGATTACCTGACTGACCTGTTTCCGATTCTGGAGTTGGGGACGAGCGCGCGGATGCTTTCGATCGTGCCGCTGCTGAACGGCGGCGGACTCTTCGAAACCGGAGCCGGCGGATCGGCGCCCAAGCACGTCCAGCAGTTCCTGTCTGAGGGACACCTGCGCTGGGATTCGCTCGGAGAATACTGTGCACTTGCTCCTTCGCTCGAGTTGATTGCGGAGAAGTCTGGCAACCCCAAGGCGGCCGTGCTTGCGAAGACGCTCGATACGGCTATCGGTCGCTACCTCGAGGACGGGCGTTATCCCTCGCGCAAGGTCAATGAAATCGACAATCGGGGCTCGACATTCTACCTGACGCTGGCCTGGACGCAGGCGCTGGCCGACCAGGACGAGGACGAGGCACTGCGTCAGCGTTTTGCTCCGGTGGCGCTGGCCCTTGAGCGGAACGAGGAAACGATCATCTCGGAAATGCTGGCGGCCCAGGGTGAGCCGGCGGATATCGGGGGGTATTATCGTCCGGATGAGGAGAAGTGCGGGGCGGCGATGAGGCCGAGCACGACGCTGAACGCGATCATCGACGCGATCTGACGGATTTTGAGTCATTCAAATTCTGCTGTCCGTTTTCGTGTTTCGCTCCGCTCCAGCTATGCCGGGCAAGCTGTCTGACGTGGATTCCAAGACGGCCATGCCTCCGCATCCGCTCAGTATGGCCCTACGATCTGTGCCCCCTGGCAGACGCATTCGGCATTCGCAAATCAGCATTCAAATTCTGCCGTCTGAATTCTGCCGTCTGACGTGGATTTGTTTCATGCAAAGCCGCAGAGCCTCAAAGAAGCCACGACTGTCCCCCTTGGGAGGGGGCGGCTGAACGAAGTGCAGCCGGGGGTGGTCACGCCTACGCCGGACTCCGGACACCGGACTCCACCCTCCGCCGGCACAAACAGCCCCCGTCCCCAAACAGCCAACCCCGCCAGCACGGCCGTTGCAACGGCGACGATGACGGCGTGCATGAGCCAGAAGTCGGCCGCCTGCATATGTTCGAGGAGGCCTCCCAGCCGGCCGACGACGACATTGCAGATGAAGAATGCCAGGTAGAACATCCCGATCGTGAGGCCTTCGATCTTTTCGGGTGCGGCGCGTGAGAAGAGGGAGAGTCCGATCGGCACGAGGATCACAAATCCAATCTCGTTCAGTATCTCGAAACCCAGTCCCCATCCGAGTGAGATTTTCGTACCGGGCATTTGGTGCAGACTCGCAATCGTCAGCAGAACGGGTGCCAACGCCATGAAGCCTGCTCCGATCGCGATTTTCACGATGTCCTCGGGTTGCTTCCAGTGCTTGCCATACCAGCGCCAGAACATGATGGCAAGGGACAGGAGAACGACCGAAATGGCGGCATCGATGGAAATGAGCCACGTTACGGGCATCTCGTAGCCCAAAAACATGAGGTCGAAGTTGGTCTCGCCCCAGACGATGAACATGTTGAACATCTGCTGATTCCCAATCATCGCGGCCGCAAGGATCGGCAGCATCGCTACCAGCACCAGCGTGATCTTCCACTCAGCCCGTGAAAGTGACGTTCGTGCTCCCGGGGCCGCGGCGGCGAGTGGTTGGTGTTTGGGAAGCCATTTTCGGCCGTGCAGGTAGACGGCGAGTCCGATCAGCATCCCCACGCCGGCGGCGGCGAAGCCGTAGTGCCATCCGACTTTCTCACCCAGCGTTCCGCACACGAGCGGCGAGATGATCACGGCGGTAGAGATGGCCAGCTGGAAGATCTGGTACGCGGTGGCACGTCGGAGGTCGTCGCGATCGTAGAGCTCGCCGACCTGGCCGGCGATGTTGCCCTTGAAGCATCCGACGCCCATCAGGAGCAGGGCGATGGCGATGAAGAACGTTGCCTCGAGGGCCATCAGGAAGTGTCCAGCGGCCATCATCAATGCGCCGATTGTCACGGTCAGCGTACGCGGCAGCCAGCGGTCGGCAATGATGCCTCCGAGGAGGGGCGTCATGTAGACGAGTCCGGTGTAGAGTCCGAATATTTGGGATGACAGCGCTGCTGTTGATAGGGGACCGGTGAACCACTCGATGGCCGGACGAATCGTGTCCATTCCGATGACCTGGCCAATCCGTTCAGGCTCGAACAGATAATGGACCATGTACAGCACGAGCAGCGCCTGCATGCCGGAATAGCTGAAGCGTTCCCAGCCCTCGGCCACGCAGAGGGGGAGGAGGCCGCGGGGATGGCCTAACCGTTCAGGTGATTTCATGCGAAGTGCGGATGCGTATGCGAGCGCCGGAAGGTAAGGTGTTCCGGTCTACAAGTCTGCCAGTCTGCAAGTCTTCAAGTCTTCATTTGGTCGTCGAGCTTGCGCGATGGCCTGCCGGGCGTAGCCCGAGTGGGCGAGGGCGAAGACGGGAAGCTGCTTCAGCGAAGTCGGGTCTGCAAGTATCGAGGTCTGCTGGCACGCTAATCGTCAGTCGGGATGCTCGGCCCGTGCAGGTGCGAAGTCGGAGTCTGCCTCAATTGATGGCATCGTGGCTTGGACAAATACGCGTTCCAGACAGAATATGCATTCGAGTCTTCGGATAACGTACATTATGTACTATACGAACATATAGTCATTAATGACGGATATCTGAAACAACATATCTGTTATTTATGTACACCATCTTACTTTCAAACCATGCCAGGAAGGCACTTGGGAAACTTGAGCGGTTGGTTCAGGAACGGATCGTTGTCGCGCTCGATCTGCTCAAGAGTGATCCAAGGCCTCCCAAGGCTGTGAAGTTGAGGGGCGAGGACGACGTCTGGCGGATTCGCGTGGGTGACTACCGGATTCTCTACGAGGTAATCGACAACGAACTGGTCGTTTGGATCGTCAGGATTGCCAACCGAAAGGACATCTACCGTAAGAAGTGATTTGGACAGGAGGGAGTCGTGGAACACGATCCAGGAACCGTAAAAGAAGACATGACGACGCTATCAACCGTTGAGCTTAGGGCGAACCTCTCCGACGTCCTCGGCAGGGTCCGTCACGCGCACGAGCGTATCGTCATTACGAAGTCCGGGAAGCCCGTGGCAGGCATCATCCCGTATGACGAGATGGAGGCCATTGAGGCCCTGGAGGAGGAGCTTGACAGCAAAGCCCTCGCCAAGGCGCGAAAGCAGGGGGGCAGGCACTTGCTGGAGGATGTGAAGAAGGAACTGGGACTCGGTTAGTCTGCTAGACTTCTGGTTGACCCGTTCCGTAGGGGTACGCCAGATCCCGAACGCAGTTCGGGGAGGCGGCGTGCCCGCGTGACGCCCCAAGGGCCCTCTGTGCCTCCATCTTCACCGAAGCAGACTGGCTCGACGACCTGCTCCCGCGTCACCGACGAAAAACCGTCGAGGAACCTGTGACCTCCGTCGATTTTGACCCGGGCGACAATGTCCGGTTTTCAAGGATGTCTTCGCGTATTTATTTGGAGGCTCGCCCTCTTTCCACCGTATCGACTTCAATCCACACATGTACTACCTGACCAGACTCGTACTCTTTACATCCCTCTTCGCATTGACCGGTACCGCCGAGGCTCAGAATCTGAGCCGTATCGAAGCCGAGACGCCGTTGGCGGACGAGCAGTTTGGCTGGGCAACGGCTTTGAGTCCCGACGGGACGCTGCTTGCCGTAGGAGCGCCCTCACCCGGTACCGATGAGACCGGTAAGGGCGCCGTTGACCTATACACGGCGTCGGATGACGAGTGGGTCCACTCAGTACGCATAACCGGAACCGACGTCGTGACGGGCGACGAGTTCGGTTCAGCGGTTGCCTTCGTGCAGACCGCGTCGGGTCTGTACCTGCTGGTCGGTGCGCGCGACCACGACGCGGGCGGCGTCGACGAGGGT
Source organism: uncultured Bacteroidota bacterium (assembly GCA_963768715.1). Classification (GTDB taxonomy): domain Bacteria; phylum Bacteroidota; class Rhodothermia; order Rhodothermales; family DATKEJ01; genus DATKEJ01. The sequence goes on along the minus strand of CAVYJC010000007.1, from coordinate 298,334 downwards.
GCAGTCTACGTCTTTGCCCGAAGCGGGGATACCTGGAACGAGATCGACAAACTGCTTCCGCCCGACTCGGACTTGGGCGATGCCTTCGGACAGGCAATCGACGCCTACCAGGAGCGCGTGATCATTGGCGCACATTTCTGGAACACGGATGCGGGTACCGACAGAGGGGCGGCGTTTGTCTATGAGTTCGACGGAGACACGTTTGTCCACGACGGTACCCTGACGGGAGATGTTTCCAATGTGGCCCAGTTCGGATCGTCGGTTGCGATCGTGGGCGATTGGGCCTTTGTGGGTGCACCCGCCGATAGTCCCGGTGGCTTTGAGTTTGCGGGCTCGGTCTTCGTTTATCAACGCGCCAGCGCGAGTGAGTGGGTATTTCGGCAACGGATCACGGCGAACGACGCCCGGGCGTCTGCGGAATTTGGAGGATCACTCGACGCCGCGATGCTTTCTGTGCCGACGGTGGTGATCGGCGCCGCTCGAGATGACGATGACCGCGGCGCGGTCTACGTCTATGAGTACCGCAATAACGAGTGGTCGGAAAGCACCAAACTCCTGGCTTCCGGCGGCGCAGGGGGTGACCGATTCGGATCCAGCGTTGCTCTCAGCGCTTCCGAACCGGGCTTACTGTCCGTTGGGGCGCCGCGGCGCACCGTCTCGGACGTGTCGTTCGCAGGCGCCGGCTACGTGTTTGAAGGCGCCGGCGAGGATTGGACCGAGACACTATCCGTCAGTTCGAGCACACCGCAGACTGCTGCGCTGCTCGGCTTCACCACAGCGGCCGTCAGCAATTGGATCCTGTTCGGCGCCATTGCCGAGGATGGGCAGGGCGAAATCCGCGACGCGGGCGCCGTCTACAGCCTTTTTATCGGCGAGACGGAGAAGAACCTACCGGTCGCACAGGCCGACTGGGGCTTTACGGTTACAGATGAGCCGGCGGTCATCGACGTTCTCGCGAACGACTACGATCCCGACGGGGATGCCCTCACGATTATGGGCGTCGATGATCCTGAGCTCGGATCAGCAAGTATCGACGACGGCAGAATCGTTTACACACCGGCGGCCGGCTATGAAGGCGACGATCAATTCGCGTATTCAATCAGTGACAATAACGACGGATTCGATGCGGCCGTGGTTCGTGTGCGCATTGCCGATCCGGAAACACGACTGTTCCAATCGGCAGGCGAGGAAACGCGACGGGACGAGCCGGAGATCGTCCGCTCGAGACGGGGCAACCTCAATCTCGACCATCTGCTTTCGCTTCCCTTCGACGAGTCGGCGCAACTGACGCTCAATCTCTTCGACGACGCAATACTGGTCACGAATCGAGAGCTCGTCGAGCAGTGGAGTGAGGACGCATATACGTGGTACGGCGTTGGTCCGCGTCGTGGAGATGAGGTCGTGCTCGAACTGGATCTGGAGAGTCGGACCGTGTTCGGCACCTTTTGGCTCAACGGCACCTCTTACGAGCTGAAACAGGTAGAGGGCGCGCTCTACGAAATCGCCCAGATTAACACGGCCGCCATCGTCGATGAGCTGGAGTTAGAGGATCCTGAGGAGGGCATTGGTGGCGGTCTGCCCATAGACATCGTCGACGGTTCGGTGGAGGAGGGGGGAGTAGCGGCCCCCTTGGATCCGGGAAAGCGTTCGACTACCTCGAATATAGATCTTCTGGTTCTCTATACCGACGATGCCAGAGATTTAGCCGGGACCCGTGTGCAAATGCTTCAGACGATCCGCAACGCGGTCAATCTGACCAATATGACGTATCGCAGAAGCCGAATCGATGCCCGGGTGCGTATTGCCGGTACCGCCATGGTGAATTATGACGAGACCGGTAAGGCGGGAAAGGATCTCGACAATCTGAAAGATAACGGTAAGGACTCGGGCAATGGTATCTACAGGCTGCGACACCAGGTCAATGCCGATATCGTCGGTCTCGTAGTGAGCGACTTCGACGCCTGCGGCCGGGCATACATCATGAACAAGGTCAGCACCGATCACAGCAAGAAGGCCTACTTCGTTGTCAGCGAGACGGGAAGTTGCATGGGCTCCAACCTGAGCTTTGCCCACGAAATTGGCCATATCGAGGGTGCGCGCCACGACCGTTTTCAGGATTTCGCTGTGAATAAGTCGTTCCCGTATGCACACGGGCACATCAATCCTTCCGACAATTGGTCGGTACTGTCCGACCAGTGGCGGACCGTTATGGCTTACAACGATTTGTGCGACTGCGACGACGAACCCGGCCCTTTCTGTCGGACCACAAAACCGGACAATCGCAATACGCCACGTACGCCTTCCTGCGACCGGCTGATCTTCTGGTCGGATCCCGATTCGACGTGGAACGGCTTTAGTAGAGGTGCCACCGGAGACGACCCGTCGAACAACGCGCAGGTACTCAGGAATACCGTCGGAACGGTGGCTGCTTTCATATCCCAAACCAATCACACGATCTCCGGAACGGTTACGGACGCCGAGACCGGTGAACCGTTCATCGAAATCACGGTGCTTGGTGAAGATGCTTCCGGGATTATCACCGAAACGGTGACCGACAGCACCGGTTATTACGTCTTCTTTGTGGAGCCGGGGACATCGCTGACGGTGACGCCTGAATTGGAGAACTACACCTTCGAGCCCGAGTCGCCAACATATACGAATATCAGCGGCGACATAACGCGCGACTTCACGGGCTTCGAGGTGTTCGAGGTTTCCGGTCAGGTCACGCTAGACCCGTCCGGTGTACCGCTAGACGGGGTCGAATTGCGCGGTGTCACCGGTCTCAACGTTGTAACCGACGATACGGGCGGCTACTACATCGACCTTCCTTGGGGATGGAGTGGACGGATTGCCCCGTACAGCCGTGAATACACCTTCACGCCGGAAGCAATCGAGCTCAATTCTATTGATGCCGACACGACGCAGGACTTTTCGGCAGCCCGCAACCGCTATGAGATCTCGGGCTTCATCAAGACGCTCGCCGGCGACCCGGTCAACGGTGTGGATCTGCAGGGTTTTCCCGAGCCCACTCAAACCAATAGCGGGGGTTTCTACAGCATAGAAATTGAGCACGGATGGTCGGGTACCGTAACGCCCGTTATTTCCGGATTCGACCTCGAACCCTTCAGCAGAGATTATGTCAATTTAAGCGGACCGCACGACCACGACTACATTGCCTACCCGGGGCCCTTTGCACGGTCGGTCTGGCCGACTTTCGGCGCCGACGGCGCTAACTCCGGAGCCGTTGACGCGCCAACGGTGCGAGACGCGCTCGACTGGTCATTCCGGTTGCTCGGTGAGATCGCCGCACCGGTCATCGCGGCCGATGGAACGATTATCGTCGCATCCAACAACGGCCTGCTGCGTGGCTACGACCGGCAGGGAGCGTTGCGGTGGGAGACGCAGACCGATTTCGCCAGCATTGAGGCCGCCCCGGTGGTAACCACGGGCGGGATCGTCTTCATCGCAGAGGCCGACGCATCCGGCCGGGTGACGGCCTTCAGTTACATTGACCGAAGCGTGCGGTGGCGTGCCTCTACCGGTGGAGCCGTGGTCGCCGCACCAACGCTGGCCCCCGACGGGAGCCCCCTGGTTGGATCTACCAGCGGCGATCTCGTTGAATTCTCGCCGTCCGGCGTGGAACAATGGCGCTATTCTACAGGAGGATCCATTCACAGCGCGCCAGCCGTTTCGTCAGACCGCACGATCTATGTTGGATCCGACGATGATAAACTGCACGCCATCAATGAAGACGGCACCCCGAAGTGGACTTTCACGACGTCCGACGACGTTCGCAGTGCGCCGACGGTTGCTGACGACGGCACCGTTTACTTCGGATCGAACGACGACCACGTGTATGCCGTCAATCCGGACGGGACCGAGAAGTGGCGTTTTGCGACCGCCGGCGACGTGACGGCCTCCGGTGCGCTCGATTCGAACGGCAACTTCTACATCGGATCGACCGACAGTATGCTCTATGCACTGAGTCCCTCCGGACAGGAACTCTGGAGCTACAAAGCTTCGGGTCCGATAACGTCCCCACCGGCGATCAGCCAGCAGAAGGTTCGGCGTTTCACGCAGCAGCTCGACGAAGAGGTCTTGTACGTCGCCGATGACGCCGGCATCCTGCATGCCCTCAACCTCATCGCACTCTCGAGTAGCGCGAGTCGACTGAAGTGGACCTACCAGCTGGAATTGACGGGTACCTCAGGACCGGTCCTGACCGGCGACGGGCTGATCATCGGCAACGATGCGGGACTCGTTACAAAGCTCGGAGAGCAGTCGACGGCTTGGACACAAGGTGTCGTTCTGATCCAGGACGGTGTGCTTACCGAGCGCGAGGTTGCCATCGCGATCTGGATGGGCGAACAGGGGGGGCCGCTCGGGATCATCGGGGGGCTTCCGGAAGAAGATCCCTGCAGTGGCGGCCCACTCTTCATACCCGACTGCGGTGGAGAGTTCAGCGGACGTTTTGGAGATGCCTCTCCGTATGTACTGGTTCCGGCTGAGGTCGATCTGGTCATAGGCCTTATAGACGTGGAGGCCGATGTCGAGGAGGTGATATCGGGCGCAACGACGGAAGGGCTGCTCGGTACGTTCCCGGTTCAATTCGAAAAAGGCGAATTGCGTCCGCTCGTTGTGGCTGGTCTGCTGAACCCGCAGCAGTTTCCCGAAAATCCTGATGGCCGCCCCGTTGCACTCAACGTTTATCGCGAGTCAGCTCTCTCTGTACAACCGTCGGGACAGGATGAGAACGTGACGGTGATTGCAGGCCATTTCAGTACCGACGCGGGTGAGTTGCAGATCGTGCTGAACGGCCCCGTCCGCACATCGTTCGACGGGCTCCATTATGGAGACCTATCGACATCGTCGAGCGTACCGCCCGGAGTTTACGAAGCAGAAATCATCATTCAGGATGGCGTGGGAAAAGGAGTTAGCGTGGTCACGGATCAGCTCGATTTAACGGGCAGGTCGGGTGAGGTCGTTTCGTTCTTCGCATCGGGCTTTGTGGATGCCGAGTCGGCGCCGGGTGCCCCATCGCTCGGCCTGGTCGCCACAGGTGCTGACGAGGTCTTAGAGCCGGTATCGGTTGCCGATGAACATCCTGAGGTCGCAGGAAGCGTGCCCAAGATTCTTGGCGCCTACCCCGATCCATTCCGGTTGCAGGCCAGCATTCGCTACATGCTGCCGGAGTCGGGTGCGGTCAGGATCGACGTATTTGATGTGCGCGGCAAGCGTGTGGCCATGCCGATCGATCGAGTCCAGCAAGCGGGCGAACACGTCGTCAGCTTCGACGGCTCGGGCCTCTCCAGCGGGGTCTATTTCTATCGCGTCGTCACAGACAGCGGTGTCGCGACCGGCAGGATGGTGGCGGTAAGGTGAGTGTCCTCACCCCGCAGCTGCACGATTGACATTGCGTTACACACCCGGCACTCGACCGAGATGATTCATGCGATCGAGACGTGCAACGGGCAAGTCCATGATCCGTGAAAAGGATCGAACGTGAAGCCTCAAGTTGCTATCTTCGCACGCTGATTAGCCTGCAGTCCACCACGCCCAATCCTATCCATGAAATTCCGATTCCTGTCTCTGCCGTCGTGTATCCTTGTTGCCGCTTTACTTGGAGTGGAGGGAACGCCGGGGAATTCAGTCTCGGAAGATTGTTGCTCCACAGGTTTCCACTGGACCAATCCTGGCAGCTATGCTCCCACGTCCCAACTGCTGCCCGCCGTCACGTCGGCGCGCTTCGAGCCTTTTGCGATCCGAATTGGCGAGGAAACAGCTCGTCTGATCATCGGTGTTGACGACCCGAACGTTGTCGCGGTGAGAATGGCAGCCGGCAGCCTCAGCCTCGACGGCGAATACATGGATTCCATTACCCTACTCGATGACGGATCGCAGGGAGACGAGGTGGCTGGCGACGGGTTGTTCACAAGAGACCAACTAACCATTGCACGAGCGTATGATGTCGTTCGGGGCAATCTCAGTACGAATTTCCGCACTATCACAACGGCCAACCTGACCTTCGTGTTTGCCGATGCACACGAGGAGGAAGGATTCGTCCCCCTCGGCTACGCGGCACTGATTGGCGTGGATCCGAGTGTAGAGATTCCGGAGATCAACCGTGGAGGGCTCGCAGAGAACATACACGCCACGGATTACGTCGTGAACATCGTCCGTGAATTCGATGGTGTCTTTCCGCAGCTTTCCTTCGATCCTCTACAAATTGCAAACGAATACTATTCCGTTCTTCCTGACGACCGAGACTTCCTGATTATGGCGGTCCTCTTCAATTGGAAGAATCTTGGTGGGTACTTCAGTCATGTCAACTCGGACGTTCAAGGTCTGGGTCTTGACCTGCCCGACAAATCAGCTGAATACGGAAGCTCCGGCAAGCTCCAAGGCTTTGTGGTGTCGACGTATCCGAGCGCGGATCTCCTGAACCATGAATTACTGCATCGTTGGGTGGCGTTTGTGAAGGATCCTGACATCACGCAAACCGGTCACTGGAAAGCGGTCGAGCGGAGCGGTACCGGATTCAATCCGAGATCCAACTATCTCAATAATGGAATCTATCGGCAGTTTGTCAAAGCGGGTGCCGACAGGGAGTACCGCGCGATGCATATCCCCCTCTCTGGGGTATACAGCGATCTTGAACTCTATTTCATGGGGCTCATTCCTGCTTCCGAAGTTGCAGAACCGATCCGTTCGCTCATCAATCCGGAATATCAGAATACTGTTTATCCACCGCCTCCTTGCGGCGGCAGTCCTGATCCCAACGCCTGCGTCACCTTTGCATACGATGTTTACCTGGCAGATGGAATTCGTGAGCTGACGATGGATGACATTACTTCCAAAGTTGGTGTTCGAAATCCCGATCACGTTGCGTCACAAAAGACGTTCACATCGGCACTCGTGGTGGTCTATGATCGTCCACTGACCGATGTCGAATTCGCGGCGTTGGATTTTCAGATGCGTGAATACGAAAAGCCGGAGAGTGACTTCGGACCCCTGAATCACGTTCAAGACTACACGTTTGAAGCCGCTACCGGTGGACGCGCAACACTGACGACACGGATCGCCGGGACGGGTGTTGCAAATGAGCATGTCGACAGCGAAGTGCCGCGTGACTATGCCCTGTCGCAGAACTTCCCCAACCCGTTCAATCCGTCGACGACGCTGACGTTTGAGGTTCCCAAAGCCGGGGATGTCGAGCTAGACCTGTACAACGTGTCCGGGCAGCGGGTACGACGGCTGGCGGATAGCTGGTATGCCGCCGGAAAACACGCGATCAGCTTTTCGGCAGATGAGCTACCGAGCGGTACGTATTTCGTGACCTTGTCGACGACGGGGAGAACGCTGACCAGGGCGATCACGCTGCTGAAATAGATGGGCGTCTGGCAGTATCAGGCCAACATGTAACCGGCACGCGAGGTATGGACATCTTCGATCTGGGGAAGCGCAATCCGGCTGATCAGGAGCCGTGAACCAGCTGCACGCGCTCAAGCACGACCCCGATAGCGCGTTTAAGACGGGCTCACTACGCTTCGAGTTCTAAGGGCATCGTCGTGGGCTGCGATTCAAAGCTCGAGAGGTTGGAACTGGCGAGCGTTTGGAAGAGGAGGTGCAGTCCCTATAGTCAGCCGGCGACAATTGGGTTTGGCACGTCTGACGGAGATTCCTGATCAATCTGCATCTAATACGCGATCTGCGAGTCTAATGCTCCTTGACAATACGATAAACTCTTAGAAAATAATTATGTATAGAATAACAATCCGAACCGCGCTACTAACTGTAGGTGCGGCAATAGGATTTGGTACGAGCTTGTTTGGTCAGTCTTTGTGGCCGGATCAGACGGGCGATCGCGCAGTTGCCGTCGAGTTTTTGAAACCCGATTTCGAGGGTGACAACAACACCGATTTTCTGACCTCCGCCACGTTTTTGTCCGGCAGACTCCTGATCGGTCAGTCCGTGGTAGGTGAGGCTGAACTCCCGTTCGTCAGATACGGAATCGACACGGGTGCGACCAAGCGCTCTGAGTCGTCGGTGGGGAATCCGTACCTCGGTGTCCGGATTAAGAGTCCGAAGCTCACCTATCGCGCGGGTGTTCGTCTCCCTATTGCGACGGACGACGATGGGACGACTCTTACTGCTGGGAGGCTGACAGACTATGACCGTTTCGAGGCTTTTCTCCCGGACGTATTCGCGATCAAAGGCTCGGTCATGGGGCCTGTGCGGCTTTCTGACTTAGTAACCCTGGACATTGGTGGCGGACCCTTTATCCTCCTTTCCACGAAGAAAAATGGAAGCAACGATCTCTGGGCTCAGTACTTCGTGCTTGCCAGATTTACCAAGGGCAATGTTACTGTTAAATCTGGACTTACTGGAGTAGCGATCCTTACTGAAAGTAATCTGGATTTCGGTGAGCGAACAACCCATCAGTTCGGGTTAGGCGCAACGCTGGATCTCGGCACGGTTCGTCCGGGGCTCCTCGTCAGAATTCCGCTGCAAAAGGCCCTGACCGAGGACATCAACTACGTTGTGGGCCTCAATGTGGCGGTTGTTCTTCCGTAGTCTTGCGGGGCTCCTCATGAGCCATGGTTTTTCGGAAGCACTGAACGGCGACGACGGCAGAACGTCGTCGCCGATATGCTTCGGACATTCGCGTGCGTCATGCAATGGCGAGTCTTTCGATCTATCTTTCTTGCACAGGTCGGTCGGATGGCCTGTTGCGCGACTAAATATTAGATATCATGGATTCACACAACTCTCCCACGACGAAACCCCTCTTCAAGGGCACTCAGATCGTGTGGTACATAATTTCACTACTTGAGGTGGCGCTTGCATTCCGCTTTATGCTCAAGTTGACGGGAGCAAATCCTGCGGCCGGATTTACGAGCTTTGTCTATGGCCTTACATGGCCGTTTGCCGCTCCTTTTGCTGCAGTATTTCCCTCGACCACCGTCGAAGGCAGCATCTTTGAGTGGACGACCCTGTTGGCGATGGTAGTGTACTGGCTGATCGGCCTCGCAATCGTCAAGCTTTTTCTGATGAGTAAAACAGTATCGACTGAGGAAGCTGCAGCGAAGCTTGAAGACCACGAATAGGGACTCCTATTTCGCTCTCTTTCGATGGATGAATGTATTCGACCCCGCGCCGAAGGCTGTCTTCGCCCAGTGGAAGAAGCGTTCGCGTTCGCGCCGGACTCACTAAATCCTGGTCGCCCGGCTTCCCGGGTAGGTCTCCCTTCTCGCTAAAGGTCATTCGGAGTGACTTGAGAGCCTTTCCAGTAGTGCTCGGGTCTCCGCAACGTCTGGGTGATCCTCGCCAAGAACGCGTACCTGCATGGCCAGTGCCTCTTCCAGCAGCTGTTTCGCTTCCTGTTTTCTACCGAGACCCAACATGGTCTCCCCCTGGAGATAGAGAATCTTCGCGACGTCCGGGTGAACAGCGCCATGAATCTTGACGAGCATGTCCTTCGCTTCCTTCTCGACGCCGAGTGCTTCTTCGTAGCGACCTTGCTTCAGATAGGAGTTGGCCATTGACGTAAGATCTTCTGCGATTCTGGGATGGACAGGACCAACCTGCTCCCGATTCTTGGCGAGCGTAATCTGACGAAGCGAGTCGGCGACGGCGAAGTCGCCCAGTTCAAGATAGAGATCCGACAGTCTGCTCAAGGCGCTGATGGTATTCGGATGTTCGGGTCCGAGTGCGCCGTCAAGAATTCGGTAGGCTTCCGTAATTGCGGTTCGGGCCTTATCAAACTCCTTCATTTCGATAAGAAGCCTTCCATAGCTCTTCAGCGCGACACCGATTGCCGGGTGACCAGGGTCGTACAACGCCCTACGCATCGCGATCGACTCGTCGTAAAGGGACTCAGCGCGTTGGAAGTTTCCCAGCGTTCGTTGCAGGTCCGCCCTGTTCTTGAGTGCGATGGAAAGGTGGGGACGCTCATCATTGTCTGACAAGCGGAGCAATCGTATGACTTCTCCAAGAAGCGTGTCTGCCTCCGCGTACTTGCCCTCGCTCTTCTTGACCAGCGATAGATTGTTGTACGCCGCCCCGAGCTCCAAATTGTCGGCTCCGGTCAGTTTCTTTCGAAGCTCGATCGATCGCGTGAGAAGAGAGTCGGCACGCAGTGGATCGCCGGCATAGGCAGCGGTTAAACCGGCATCGTTCAGTGCGATTGCGAGATCTACACCGGGCGGCAATTGGTCCCACATCGCGACCGAGAGCATGTTAAGCGAATCAGCTTTGGCGAGGTTGCCCGCGTTCCGGTACGCGTTGCCGACACTTTTCAGACTCATGGCGATCTCTCTGCTGGGCGGCTGGAACAGTTTCTGCCTGATGGCGAGTGCCTTGCTGCTGAAACTGACGTCCTCGTTGTACATGCCGAGCCCGGCGTACACGTCGGCCAGGACCTCGAGCATGTCGGCGAGAACCTCCGGCTGGTCGGCAAGGTCCTCCTCGAGGCGAGCAGCTCCCTGATCGAGCACTTCACGCGCCGTCAGGGTCTCACCGGGATTCTGGCTCGGGTTGGATACGGAAAATACCTGCTTGAGGAAGTCGGCCACCTGCCGGGCTTTCTCCGCCTCGACCTGTGCCCGGTCACGCTCCTCAGCGAGCCGTGTTGTGTAGAAGACGGTCAGCGACGTGATGAGAATCAAGGCGAATGACGACAACGCGGCTCCCCAGCGATGGCGTTTGACGAACTTGCCCATGCGATAGGAGACGGACTCCGATCGCGCTTCGATGGGCCGACCCGACAGGAAGCGACGCAGGTCTTCGCCGAGCTCGTCGGACGTCATGTACCGCCGCGCCGGTTCCTTGCGAAGGGCCTTAAGGCAAATAACGTCTAGATCACCCGAAAGCAGCCGTCGAAGGCGACCCGTATCCGATCCGTGCGTGGTCGTAGCACTGCCCGTCGCATGCGTTACGGCTGAAGACGGACGCTCGGGCGTCGCCTCGCAAATCACCCGTGCTGCGCTCACGGGATTGCTGCTGTCGACTTCGTACGGCCGAAGGCCCGTAAGCAGCTCGTACAGAACAACGCCCAGCGAGTAGATATCTGACGACGTACCGATGGGCTCGCCGCGGGCCTGCTCCGGACTCGCATACGCGGGCGTCATGACGACCGCTCCCGTACGTGTGATCGAAAGACCGTCGTCCTCCTCGCTCAACACTTTGGCGATTCCGAAATCCACCAGCTTCACCCGGCCGTCCTCTGTGACCAGGATGTTGGAGGGCTTCAGGTCCCGGTGCACGACGAGGTTTGCGTGGGCGTACGTAACGGCCCGGCAAACCTGGTCAAAAAGCGCGAGTCTGTCGTCGATACGGAGCTCGTGACTGTTGGCGAACTCGTCGATAGGTTTCCCATCGACATACTCGAGGACGAAATATGGCTGGCCCTCATCGGTCAGTCCGCCGTCAAGCAGCCGGGCGATGTTGGGATGCTCGAGCCGTGCGAGGATTTGGCGCTCGCTGCGGAATCGCGCGAGGATGTGTTCAGAATGGATCCCGCCGCGTATGAGTTTGAGCGCCACCTGATGCTCGAACTGGCCGTCGGAGCGTTCGGCGAGGTATACCTCACCCATGCCGCCGATCCCCAATTTCCTGACGAGGATGTACGGCCCAATCTGAGTGCCCTCTCTTGACAACGAGGTCAGCGCCTCTGAGGCGTCGAGGGCTACTCCGTCCAGCATCGAATGAACGGAATCTTCCTCAGCAAGAAGTGACTGGATGTCAGCGAGCAATTCGACGTCGTCGCCACAGGCCTGTCGGATGTATTCAGTTCGCTCTCCGGCGGACTTGTCGTAGGCCTCATCGAAAATGAGCTTGAGTCGATCCCAGCGGTCGCGGTCCATAGGTGTGTCTTTATCCATGAGGCGCAATTGGGATGGCAAACTGCTAATCTGACTCGAGATCCTGCTTCATTTCGCGGCTCAACCAGAGACGAGCCAGGCGCCAGTCGCGGTGGACGGTGGGGACCGATACGCCAAGTACTTCGGCGATCTCCTCGTGTTTGAGTCCCCCGAAAAACTTATACGTGACCACCTCTGCCTGGCGTTGATCAAAGGATGCCAGACGCTCGAGCGCTTCGTCGAGATCAATCAATTCCTCGGCGCGCGCTTCGCGGACGACGACGTCCTCGTCAAACGTGGCCACCACCAAACCGCCGCCTCGTTTCTCAGCGACGCGCCGCCGCGCATAGTCGATCAGAATGCGCCGCATCGCGATGGCCGCCATCGAGAAGAAGTGAGCGCGGTTTTGCCAATCGAGCTCTTCGTTCTTGATCAGATTGAGGTATGCCTCGTGGACCAGCGCCGTGGTGTTCAGCGTGTGGCCGCCCCGTTCTCCGCGCATCTGCCGATTCGCAATCTGCTTCAGCTCCTCATACACGAGCGGCATGACGGAATCGACGACCTGGCGATTTCCGCCGCTCAGTTCGGCAAGCAGGCGTGTAATCTCCGACGTATGTGACACGAATGCTCCGATTGACCGCTACGATGAACGAAAGACGAATCCCTCGTTATCACTTTTGCCGGGCCGATACGCCTTCCTGATTGAGAGCGACAACGTTTCCACCCAACAAGAGCAACCTAACGAGGACACTCCAATGAAAGCAACCATCACCACCACGCCCGGACGGACGAAACGATCTTACTTCTTCACGCTCGTCCTGGCAGCCTGCTCCATGGCGGCCTGCAGCAGCAATCCCGTGGATTCCAATGACGGCGGCGATCCGGGCGACTCCGGCGCCAAGACATACAACGTCGTGCTCGATTTCAAGCGGGTCTCGGTACTTGGCGACTGTGACAGCGATCTTCTTGGCATCAAGAACGAAGGAGAGTTCCAGTTCCAGGTCGGGTATTCGGTGCAGCACACGGACGGAACCTGGTCCAATGAGAACGTAGTCAAGGAAACGAGCAAATTCGGAAAGTCCGATGGCGCCGTCGAGGAGAAGACGGATGCAGGTGGCGTGTACACCATCGACAAGAAGGTTACTCTGACACTGGATGATGGGCTGAACTACCGGATACTTCTCAGCGCCATCGAATGGGACTTCCCCGTGATGGACAGCCGAATGAACGGTAAGACCGCGACCGAGGAAGACAACACCGGAGGAAGCACGCTCGACTACAGTCACAAGCTGGATCTGGGAAGCTCCGGGTCGTGCAAGGTCCGCCTCTACGTGGACGCGACGCAGCGACTGAAGTAGAGGGCGTCGTACCAACCGACTGCAGCGCATACCCCCTCCTGGCATTCCGAGCCACGAGGGGGTAAGCCGTACCCGTCGGAACGTGGAACCTCGAACCCGGAAACCCTCGTCGCTCGAAGCAGCTGAGTGTTGAAACGCATGTCCCTATTCGCTCGCTCGGGGCAGGCTTTCGAACGCCGCGGCTTCGCCGATCGGTCATCTGCTCGAATCCGAGCTCCCCATAGCCAGGACTTTCGTCAACTCCTCATAGTGTGCAAACACCTCTCTCCCGAGCGGTCTCGCTGCCCCCTGCATCGCCTCGATGAATGGCTCAAAGAGTGGGCAACCCGCCTCTCCGGCCGGGCCAAGTCTCCGGCCGGTTGTTCGAGCGAGGACCTGTCCGTTCGATCACCTCGGGCTCCTGGCGGTGTCGCGTGCTTCTTGTCGTACCACCGGCCCAGGGTGGGCGGGTGTGAATTCTACCCTGCTGACCGACCGAAACATCGGCGTATCGCAACGTATCTTAGACGAAATGCATGCTCGCATTTCCATATGCCTGCTTATCCTATTCGCCGTCTCGCCGGTGGAGGCGCAGAAGGTGACGTGGGAGAAGACCGGGGATACGGAGCTCATATTCAGCTCCGAGAACGCGGCCCTTTTTGCGCACCCCAATGGCGACCTCTTCGTGGGCAAGATCGATTGGAGAGGCTGCGGTGACTACTGTGGAACCGATGGCACGATTTACCGGTCCCTGGACGGCGGTCAGACCTGGGAACAGACTGCATACGAGGGCGACGGCGTCGCGTCCTTCGCCGCATGGCCGAATGGCGACATCATGGCGGCGTCGTTGGAGGCTGTCTATCGGTCGACTGACAGAGGCTCGACCTGGGTCGAGACGGGTTCACCGGAATCGTGGTCCCAGTTCCGTTCGGCCGTCATCACTGCCGACACGGTAATCTATCTGGGTCTTGGCGGCGCCGGCATGTTCATAGGGGGCGGTCTTATTCGCTCCACAGACGGCGGACAGACCTGGGAGGAGCAGGACCTGGGAATGGATCCTTTCTTTCCGGCTCAAATCCGCGAGATTCTCGAGTTGGAGGACGGAACGGTTCTCGCAGCCGGCAGTCAGGGAGTTTATCGCTTGGAGCCCGGCGGAACCTGGATCCACACCGGTCCTGACAGCACCCGGTACCGGAGTCTTGCAGCTGTCGAGGGTCTTGTCTTTGCCGGCTCAACAGATACGGTGTACCGGTCGAGCGATGCGGGTCTGAGTTGGGATCCTATGGCGATTCCTCCATCGGCCATCTCCGACATCGCGGTCAACCATCATGGGGACGTGTTCGTAAGTGCGTCCGGCGGTCTGTACGGCTCCAGCACAAACGGCGACGACTGGGAGCGGCTGGGAGACGCGATCGGCGTTCTCGCCGTTGCTTCCGATGACCACCTGGTTTCGGCTTCGCACCTGGAAGGAGGTCTCTACAGGTCCGCCACGGCAGTCCTTTCGGCGAATGAACAAACGGATGCGATGATACCCCATCGGGTGGAGCTTCACCAGAACTATCCGAATCCGTTCGCGCAGGAGACAGCCATCGAGTTCACCTTGCCGCACCCCGCCTCCGTGCTGCTGGAAGTATTTGACGTCACCGGGCGGCGGATCGCGACGCTCGCCGACAAATCGTTCTCAGCGGGCCTCCACACAGTCCGATTCGGTGGAGGAAGTCTCCCAGCGGGCGTCTATCCCTACCGTCTCCAGGTTGGCAGCGTTATGGAGACACGACTATTGACGGTCAGGTGATCGATGCCTGTCCGCCGCAGGAAACCCCGATCCGACCAACACGACGGTCTTCAAAAGTCGAGGGGCTTACACATTCTTCGCGATCGCGTGAATGGATTCAAGACAGGGCTACCGTGGAGAGGGCAAGGCGCTCACACCGGCACCGGGAGGCGAGTCACGGCCACACTTCTAAACGCCGACGACCGCGGATACCCGTAGCGCCCGTTCCCAGACGATCGCTTGCGTAAAGAACTCCGGTACCCAGGAGATGTCGAGCCGGGCTGTCAAGAGGTTGAGTCCTAGTCCGAGCGTGAACTCAGCGTTGTCATCATAGAGGTCGCGCGCGGTCGTTACTCCGCCCCTGAATGCGAAGGTCCTGTTGAATTGGTATTCGGCGCCAATCCCGATAGGACCCTGACGTCCTGGCAAATTCGGATAGTCATGGAACAGGCGTTCCTGCGCATCACTGAGGATCGTAAGCGACCGGACACTGTCGAACCGCATCTTGAGAGCGACGCCGAGTCGCAGACAGGTTGGAAGCGAGTGGTCAAACCGTTGCAGCTCGATTCGCGGCCCGACATTGGTGAGCGCGAACCCAACTGAGACGACAGCGGGCGTATTGAAGACGCGGAAGGTTCCCGCCCTGTATTGTGCGCCGACGTCCACCCCGAACGTTGTGCCTGTGTCGGCTTCCGGGTCCTGGGTCCAGCGAACCAGACGCACGATGCTTACCGTTGTGCCGAGGGCCAGGCCTTTTGCGACAGCCCGTCCGTACGATCCTCCAATAGACAGGTCGTACGGTTCATTCATGCACGCAGGCGATTCTTCCCTGCACTCAGGTTTCCCCCAAGGGACGTACCTGACGTTGGCGGCAAAGGTGCCGAGATGACCCTGCGACATTGCGACCGAGACGGGGTACGTGAAGACACCGTCGACGGCCTCCGGAAGAATGGCAATCCGCGACGTAGCCACCTCGAACCCATCCAGCGACGCCAGTCCAGCCGGATTCCAAAACGTCGCATTCGCGTCATCGACTAGTGCCACTCCTGCCGAACCCAACGCAACGAATCGACTGTCGGGCTCTATGAACGGAGACGTACTCGGGATCGTGTACTGCGCGCCGGCAGGACGCGGAGAGAGGAGGAGAACAACCAGAGCAAATATGGACGCTCCCGCTATCGGTCGTCGCGCGCACCGACCGGTATGCTTCGTCAATCTCAACATGTGCGCCTTCCCGAAGACTTGGGTTGGAGTGGTCTAATTAGTAACCAGGCGCAACGTTGACATCAAGGATTGTTAAGACATACGCATCGAAGTGTACGAACGCTCGACCAAAACGTCCAGCGGAACGACCTGCTTTGCAGAGCCAATGACCGGACCCGGCTTCGTCCGGCTCCTTCGTCAGCCGCGACTACTCCGGGCAGGCTAGGTGCACCATGCACCATGCACCATGCACCATGGACGCGGCCGCGAGGCCGCCCGGCCGATCGGTCATCTGCTTGAGTCCGAGCTTGCCCTAAAATGGGATGCGAGGCAAAGGTGCAAAGACGTAGGTGTGCCTCAAGGCATGTCCACACATCGCTCGTATCTTCGCTTGGCGGAGATCTACGAAGATTGTCGACATGATGTCTGAACTCGTCAAAGGCCGCAACGCTTTCAAACGTGGTAACTGGAGCGACGCCTATAGCCTCCTCTCACGTGCCAACGAGACGACCGCACTGAATGCGGTGGATCTCGAACGCCTTGGAACGTCCGCCTATCTTATCGGACGCGACCGGGAGTTCCACCGATTCATCGAGCATGCCCATCGCTCGTACGTTGAAGGTGACCGGCCGGAGCGCGCCGCAAGGTCCGCTTTCACGCTGGGTCTCGACCTCCTGCTCCGGGGCGAGACGGGCAAGGCAACAGGATGGATCAAGCGGGCGCGCAGGCTGATTGAGGGCCGCCGCTGCGTCGAACACGGCTATTTAGATCTGCCTCTGGCCGAACAGCAACTGCAGGCAAGGGATCCGGAAGCCGCTTATGCGACCGCATCCCGCAGCCGCGATATCGGCGATTCTTTTGGGGACGTCGATCTGATTTCTGTTTCTCTCCATCTTCAGGGCCGGGCACTGATCGCACAAGGCCAAGTCGAGGCGGGATTGGCTCTGCTCGACGAGGCGATGCTCGAAGTCGTGGAAGGCAATGTGTCACCCATTTTCACGGGTCTCATCTATTGCAGCGTGATCGCCGCCTGTCGAGAGGTGTACGCTTTCGGGCGTGCGCACGAATGGACGGCCGACCTGACACGTTGGTGCGAGGGGCAGCCCGATCTGATCCGGTTTACTGGCGCCTGCAACGTAAACCGGGCCGAGATCATGCGGCTGCAAGGTGAGTGGCGCGAGGCGATGTCGGAGGCCGAGGAGGCGTGCCGGAGTACTTCTCGGTCTGAGGATACGCCGCCGCCGGCCGAAGCCTACTACCAGCTTGCTGAACTGCACAGGCTGCGTGGAGAATTCGAAGATGCCGACGAGGCCTATCGCCATGCAAGCAGGATCGGCTTTGTGCCTCAGCCGGGGTTGGCGCTGCTGAGACTTGCTCAGAACCAGGAGCGATCGGCGCTTTCCATGATTCAGCGTGCGCTCCATGGAGCAACCGAACCACTCGAACGTGCGAAGCTCCTGCCGGCTTGCGTCGAAATTCGGCTGGCCGCCGGCGACCTCCAACAGGCTCGAACGGCAAGCCGCGAGCTGGAAGAGATCGCAGATCGCTTCAACACCGACGTGCTTCAAGCGATCTCACTGCGAGCGAAGGGTGCGGTCGAGCTGGCCGAAGGTGATGCCGGGGCGGCCCTGCTCTCCTTACGTCGTGCGTTTGAGCTGTGGAAGGCTCCATACGAGGTGGCCAGGATTCGTGAGATGATCGGTCGGGCCTGCCTGATGCTCGATGACGAAGAGGGTGCCGGCCTCGAATTTGATGCCGCCAGGTCAGCTTACGAGAAGCTCGGCGCTAAGCCGGACCTCGCTCGATTGAGCGCCGTAGGGACAGGCCGGCCGGAGGGCGGCCGGAAGACCTTCGACGACGGACTCACGCCACGTGAGCTCGAAGTTCTTCATCTGGTAGCTGCCGGTAAGACGAATAAAGAAATCGCGTCTGACCTGTTTCTCAGTGAGCGAACCATCGATCGGCACGTCAGCAGTATCCTCACGAAGTTCGACGTTCCCTCACGAGCCGCCGCCACGGCCTACGCGTACGAGCACAAGATCTTCTGAGCCGTTTGGTGGCGGAAATTACCCAATCTGCGGGCCCGTCGGGAATTGGGTGATTTCGCCGAAGCGCGGGGCGACCCCTGGTTCCGAGTTTGATGCATGAACCAGAACAGGTTAAACGTCAAAACCCGGAGTCTGATATGAACAGAAGCCAGACAGTCCCCACCGAAGTCAACAAACCGAGTCCGAAAGGGCCGCACGCAACAGACGCCACGCGCGCCCGTGAGCGCCTACTTGAAGGTCTCCCGGTCTCAGAACAGCGAATTCATATCGGCGGCGTCTCGACGGCGGTTCTCACCGGCGGTGAGGGCCGGCCCATCATCCTCTTGCATGGACCGGGAGGCTACGCCGCCCAATGGTTCCGAGTGATTCCGGCCCTTACCGATACCCACCAGGTAATTGCACCCGATCTGCCGGGCCACGGGGCGTCCGAGGTCCCAGACAAACCAATGGAGCAGGGAGACATCCTCAATTGGCTCGACGAGCTAATCGAGGAGACGTGCTCGACCGCTCCCGTGCTTGTCGGCCATGTTGTCGGTGGGGCGATCGGCGCGCAGTACGCGATACGCTTCGACCGTCGCCTCAAAAAATTGGTGCTGGTCGACTCGCTGGGCCTGGCGCCGTTCGAGCCGAAGCCCGAGTTTGGAGCCGCAATGAGTGCGTTTTTCGCCGATCCGAATCCGATGACGCACGATCAGTTCTGGACGCGATGCGCCTACGACCTCGACGCGCTACGTAGTGGTTTGGGCGACCGGTGGGCCGACCTGAAGACGTACAATGTGGATCGCGCGAAGTCGACACATCGCCGGGAGGCGGCACAAGTCCTGATCCAGCAGTTCGGAATCCAAGCCATCCCCGATGCCGAGCTCGCCAAAATCAACGTTCCGGTGAGCCTGATATGGGGACGAAACGACCTTGCGACCGACGTCTCCGTGGCCCGGGAGGTCAGTTCGCGCTTCGGATGGCCTCTGTATGTAGTAGACGACGCCGCGGACGACCCGGTTATCGAGCAGCCTGAAGCGTTTGTGCAGGCGCTGAAGCAGGGTGCAGTCGCGTCCGCGTGAGGCGGGACCCTTACTAAACGCCAATGGCCGGACCCGGCTTCGTCCGGCTCCTTCGTCAGCCGCGACTACTCCGCGCAGGCTATTGCGCCATGCACCATGGACGCGGCCGCGAGGCCGCCCGGCCGATCGGTCATCTGCCTGAGTCCGATCTTGCCCTGGCCAGGACTTCCCGCAACTCCTCATAGTGCGCAAACACCTCTCTCCCGAGCGGTCTCGCCGCCCCCTCCATCGCCTCGATGAATGGCTCAAAGAGTGGGCAACCCGCCTCTTCGGCCGGGCCAAGTCTCCGGCCAGTCTTCGTATCTCCTTCGCCCTTGGGGGCAGGCCCCGGTAGACTCCCTAATTCGGCGATTATCCTATTCAACTCCTGGAGGCCCACATCACCCCGGCCGCGAAGCCACTCCGTGTATGCCTTCAGATAATATGCCTCCATGCTCGTGAAGTTTGATCCGGTCACGGCGTCAAAAAGGTCCGCAGCCTCCGCCGTCCTTTTCTCGAGCAGGGCGACCTGGCCGAGTCGGAGCGTGGGTCCTGTCTCCTCGGGGTTGAGACGATGGGCGCTCTCGAAAGCCGATCGGGCCGCCGCGAGGTCGAACGCCGGTATCTCCGGCCGGCAAAGCGCCAGGCTTCCGAGCTGCGAGAAAGCGCGTGCGCTCGACGGATTGACTTCTACCAATCGTTGCCACAGCGCCCTCGCATCCTCCCAGTTCCCGAGCTCGAGATTGACGTTGCCCAGATAATACAGCGCGTCCTCATGCTCGGGATTGTTCTCGAGTGCGCGGCCGTATGCCTCGCGAGCCGCCTCGAAATCCCCGTCAAGGCGCAGTTGCGTCGCTTCCCGAAAGTCACTCCAGAAGTCGTGAACGCGTCTCCGCTCAGCCACCGCAAGAGAGTCCTCGGCAGCCGCTGACCCGTGTCCCCGATCTTGATCGCGGCAGCCGATAGACGTGACGGCAATGATCACGAACAATCCTCGTATCCAATCCCAAGAAGAACGGCCTGTCATCTGCTACCCTCAACGATCGAGTACAACCGGTCGGCGGCGAGATCCGTCAGTATGGAGACTTGTCCACGCGGCCACCGGACCTCGACGGTGTCCACGTTCGATGCATCCCCCAGACCGAAGTGCGCGATCATGCTATTCTGCGACAAATAGGATGGCTGCGCCCCGACCTCTTTCAGAAACACCTGTCCGCGCGCCACAACCCGCAAGCGAGCCCCGATTCCCTGGCGGTTGCTCTCGGTCCCTTTCAACGAGACCTCCAGCCAGTGGTTCGTGGGGTGACCGGCGTTATTCAGAAGGATGCCGCGGGCGTCGTGGTTCACGATGAAGACATCCACGTCACCATCTTTGTCGTAGTCGGCGAACGCGGCGCCCCGTCCGACAAACTCCTCTGAAAAATGGCTCCCGGCCAGCTCCGAAACCTCGAAAAAGCCCCGCTCTGGACCACCGTTCCAAAACAACAGGTCCCTCATGCCGACCAGGAAGTCAGGATCCTGGCGGTCTTGAAGGGTGCTCCCGTTCACGACGAGTAGATCCAGCCTTCCGTCGTTGTCGTAGTCGAAGAACGCCGTGCCCCAGCCGACGTACTCCCGCGAGATTTGGCCGAGACCGGTTCGGTCAGCAATATCTCGGAAGCGAAGCCGGGACACCGTCGTCGGTGGGCCGGCGGACTCCGACGATAGCTGGTTCGAGAAGAGGGCGTTCTCCTCTGTGAGCCAGTGTGTTACGAAGAGGTCGAGGTCGAGATCGTTATCCCAGTCGCCAACGGCAAGCCCCATCGTGCTCCTGTAGTCGGCAACCAGGGAACTGTGACTCACATCCTTGAAGGTGCCGTCGCCCAGATTCCGGTACAAGACATTGTCCGTGACATAATTGGCGACGTACAGATCCTGCCATCCGTCGTTGTCGAAATCTGCCCAGGCTGCCCCGAGGCTCCGACCCGACGGGTTGTCGACTCCGGATGCCGCCGCGGTCTCCGAAAACGTCCCGTCTCCGTTGTTTCGATACAGAAGGTTGCGCTCGGGATTAAACGCAAGCGGGTTGATGGAGGTAGGGTTCTCGACGTCGGCCTGTGAGGGCCGATTGAGGCGAACCGTCGGATCATACTGAACGTAGCCTGTGACGTAGAGGTCGAGCCATCCATCCTTGTCGTAATCGGCCCACGATGCGCCGGCCCAGAACGCCGAAACGCCGCCGACTCCCGTGCCCTCCGTCACGTCGGTGAAGGTCCCATCGCCGTTATTCCTGAACAGGACGTTTTCACCATAGGAGGTGACATAGAGATCGACGTCGCCGTCGTTGTCGTAGTCACCCCAAACGCTTCCCGAGCCCCAATGCCTCAGATCGACCCCGGCCACGGAGCTGACGTCTTCGAACGTGCCGTCACCATTGTTGTGATACAGGGCGTTGTGAGCCGGCGAAGCCGCCACTTCATCTTCTGACATGGTGAGCGGACCAACGATGTTGACCACATACAGATCCTGCCACCCGTCGTTATCGTAATCGCCCCATGCCGCTCCCGAGCCCAAGTCTTCCGGAAGCTGGCTCGACCGGCGTCCCGAGAAGTGCACAAAGTCGATACCGGCCTCATGTGCTACGTCGTTGAAACGAATCCTTGGAGCGTCATCCGGAATGGATCTGGCCAGATTCGTCGTCGATCCCTCGATTTCTCCGCCCGGGAGATACCTCTCTTTTGCAGGTCGAAGGAGGATGAACGCCAAAACGGCGATGACGATGGCAAGTCCTCCGATGCCGATCGTCACCAGCAGGCCTCTCTTCCGGCGTGGCAGCGAGCGCAGCATCGACCGCTACGGACCGATTCGGATCTGTTCCTCAGCCTCGGAAAGCACAGAGACGGGAGAGGTGACCCCGGAATCCTCACCGAACAACACGTTGAGCAGGTACTGGTCGACCTTCCGGTAGAGCAGCCTGGCCTTCACATTCACGTGCCCCTGACGATCGCCGGGGAGATCAACCTTGTAGTCAGTCTGCTCCGGCAGGGGCGCGACATCCCTCGTGAGCGAAGCCGGATAGTGGATGACATACTGTGCCTGGTCCGAAAATCCCGGGAACAGGGCCCGTCGGTATCTGACGCCCACCATTTCCCACAGATTGTGACGGTCGACAAGATTCCCGTACTGGTCCACCGGCTCGGCCTTGAACATGAACGCGCCGGGCTCGATGAAGTGGCCCTCGTTCCTGGTTCCCGAACTGAATATCACATTGCCGGCGTCGTCTGTTACCTCCAACTCGATCCAGGCCTGAATGATGTCCAACGGGCCGGTTGGGAAATCGTGGCCCAGTTTGTTGTTGGTGATGGATACTCCGATCGGCATCTCGTCTCCGGGCATCACTTGGTCAGGAACGTGCAACTCGATGGGAACCGCCGGGCCATCCCGCCACTTGTCGGCTATCTCCGGAATCTCGATGTCGCCGCGAAGCCAGGCGTTCACCATCTCGACCTGCTTCTCGCCACCCGGCAGTTGCAGGTGTGTCGGCATGAACTGGTTCGCCCCGAGGAAGCGGTGGCTCCGATGCTTGCCGTCGTCGGCCGTCCTGTTGTAGTCGGACTCGTCTCCAGACGAAGGGTCCGTCGAAGACACAAGCGGCATGTGACATTCGCGACATTCGATGGTTTTTGTCGGATCACCGGGATGATTCCACCGGCTGTCTTTCCAGTTGTCGTACTGATTCTGGAGCTGTACCCAGCCCACATTATTGATTTCCTCATCGATGAACTGCTTGTGACACGACGCACAGAACTGCGGACTCTTGAAGAGTTTGTGCTGCAGCGACTCGATGTGCTTTTGGGGGTAGGCCCGGATGAGGAAATTGCTGGCCCAGCGCGACGCGTTGTTGTCCGTCAGTTCGAATAAGTAGCGCTCGGGCTGATGAATCACATAGTTGGCGTTTCCCTGGACGTCTGTCTCCTCGATTCCATGACACACGATACACGAGACGCCCTCGTCGAATCCGATGGGATTGGTGAGATCGTCTTGAAACAGGTTCTTCGAACCGCCAAAGAGCGAGATGGGATCGTGACAACCTCCGCAGTACCGCGTCGACTCGGCCCCGTTCTGCTCTCCCATGATATTTTGAACGGCACGAAAGGCTGGATCCATGGCCGACCAGCGGTGCGCACTCACCGACCATTCCTCCGCAATCTCAGCGTGGCAGCCATCCCGACCACAGGATTTGGAGCCTCCCAGAGATTGGGGATCGAAAGCACCGCCCGTGTTCGTCCGCGCGAGACTGGGTGCGAACGGCCTGTCCTCACCATAGAGGAAGTTGTAATCCTCGGGAAACTCGTTGTGCAACGGCACAGGATGATAGGCCGCTACGAATGCCAGGACCAGCCCGAAGCAGGCAACCATTATGACCGTAGTGCCGAATGCGAATCTGAGGATGGCAGTTCGGATGGGACGAACGGCTTCCTTTTTCGATGCCCGAAAGATCCGCCAGACGATCGCGACGATGTGTGGCAGTACTGCTGCTATGATGGCGAATGTCGCCACGATGTGGACCGCGTCCCAGAAGTAGCTGATCCGGGTGCCGAACACCGCCTGGTAGGTCAAGATCAATCCCGAAATGCCGACGATCACCATCGTGATCAGTGACAGCCACCCCGTCAGTTTTATGTGCGTGAGGGTGGCGCGGCGATATATGCGCCAGTGCCGGAACTGATACCAGACAAATGGGAAAAGGAAGACGACCCCGAGGATCGTATGAAGGAGAACCATCACCTGGTTCGGCTCACTGAAGTCGAGAAATAGAATCGACAGCCCGGTGAGCGTCAGGAAAAGGAGGAGTCCGGATATTAAGGCCGTCAGGGGGCGTCTCCATTCGCCCGCCTTCAGATCTGTGGTCGAAGGTGTTTCCGTCTTGGACATAGGTTGTACGACTCGGCCAAAAGTAGCCGACCTGAGCAGGTGATTCGAAAGATGGAAAGCCAAAAGTAGTCGATTGGGCCCCCAATCTTCTGTAATCCATTTCCTTACAGATCGCGACTGCCCTCAGCAGTATATATTGATGTGCCCTATCGTTTCAGTAAGTCTTGTGCCTGCGATTTAATTCACCATGCGACTGCGGCGAAGAATCATACTGCTTGCCCTTCCAGCAGCTGTTCTCATATCGGCGTGTTCAGATAATGATGACCAGGGAACAGCGCCAGAGCAGCCACCAGCGCCGGTCGAATTCCTGAACGTTTCGGGAGGAGTCGCCTACGTCGGAGACGATGCGTGCGCGTCATGTCATGAAAAGGAGTACGCAACGTTTGAGAATCACGGGATGGCGCGCACGATGGAGCGGCTTACCGACGACGACCAGGTCAGTCCCCAGCTCCCAAGCCCCGTATTGCATCACGAAAAGACGAATCTCAACTATCGGGTCTTCAAGAAAGGGGACAAGTACTACCAGGAAGAATTCAGGCTCAGTTCGGACGGGACCAAGACGCATAGCCTGACTCGGGAAATGATGTGGGTCGTTGGAAGCGGAACGATCGCTCATACCTACGTCACCGTCGAGAACGGACGCTACATGGAAATGCCGCTGACATGGTACACCCAGCGCAATACATGGGATTTCAGTCCGAACTACCAGGTATTTAACCTCCGCTTTAACCGGGCTCTTCCCGACAGGTGCGTGGCCTGCCACAACGCCTATCCTACCACGGTGCCGTATGTCTCGGGCGCCTTCGAATCTTTACCCCAAGGAATCTCCTGCGAGCGATGCCACGGTCCTGGGGAATTGCACGTCAACGAACGGCTCGCGAATCCGGAACCCGCGTCGGAGATCGATGCAACCATCGTGAACTCGAAATACCTTCCGCTCGATGCCCAACTCGACGTGTGCCAACAGTGCCACGTTTCGGCTACGGTTTCGATTCTTCGGGAAGGTCGCGAACCGTTCCAGTTTGTCCCGACGGAAAGACTCGAAAATCATGTCGCACTGTTTTCGGAAGTCTTACAAGCATCCAGACAAATCTCCCTGGCGTCTCACGCCAATAGAATGAAGCGGAGTGCCTGTTTTCAGGCGCTTTTGGGGACGGATCATCCTATGACATGTGTGACGTGTCACAACCCGCACGAGAGTTTCAGGGATTCCGGTCCGGAGTATTTCAACGCTGCGTGCGAGGGATGTCACGACCAGGAGCAGCTTCTCGGCCGCGTTCAAGCTGCCAGTGCTGCGGATCACGTGCCCGGTACGAACTGCATTTCGTGCCACATGCCGAAAGAAGATGTTTGGTACATACCGCACTCAGCGGCTACCGACCACTGGGTACGCGTAGTGGGCCGATCCGGTGGTCGATTATCGAGGCGGCAGCCGACGGGCAGTACCTTGACGGAACTGGAGATGGGCTCACTGGAGCCGTATTTCGAGATTGACCGGACTTCGCCCGATGCTGATGTCTACCTGGGGGTCGCGTATCTCGTCTTAGGGGACCAAAAGAACGATCTGCCGACCGTTGAGCGCGGTATCGGGATTCTTGAGGAAGCTCTTACCGATACGAGTCGCTTCGGGGACGCGCACTACCGACTTGGGTTTTCGCTGTTTACCATGGGCAGGCTTCAAGAGGCGGTAGAACCCCTTGAGACGTCGGTTCGGCTCGGACCCGACGTTCCCGAGCGATTGAACACACTCGCACAGCTATACGAGCGTTTGGACCGGTCACCAGATCGGATTCGTGCATTGTATCAGCACGCGCTCGAGGTCCAACCGCTCGGCGCCCCGATCAGGGTGAACTACGGCCGTTTTCTTGAAACGCAGTCCCAAGAGGCCGAGGCCCGACAGCAGTACGAGACGGCGCTCGATCAACGTCCCTCGCTTGCGACGGGGCACTACAACCTGGGCACGCTGCTGATCAAAGAGGGCGATTTCGCCATGGGGGAGCAGCACCTCGCGGCGGCCATCGAGTTGGACCCCGATTACTCCGAGGCGTACAGTAATCTTGGCGTGCTCCTCGCGTCGCAAGGCCGAAAAGACGAGGCGCGCCGCTTGTTCGAGCAGGCCGTCGAGGTTGCGCCTGATGATCCGATCGCTTTGAACAACCTCGCGTCGTTCTACTTGAACGAGGGAATGGATGCGCAGGCCGTTCCGCTTCTGAAGAGGGCGGTCAATGCGCAGCCCTCCTACGTCGAAGCGCTGGCGAACCTGGCCCTCGCGTCACTGCGCGTCGGCGCTGACGGAGAGGCTTCGACATACGCGGAGCGGGCGCTGGCGCTCGATCCCGACAATGCATTGGCGAATGCGATTGCGGAGGCGCTGCAATAGGTGCGCGGTGCGGGGCGAAGCCCGACCGCCTGCCGGGCGTAGCCCGAGTGGGCGAGGGCGAAGACTGGAAGCTGCTTCAGCGAAGGCGGGTGCGAGTGCGGTGCCAGGAGGTGCTCGTCAGCGTAGGCGGGTGCGCGGTGCTGCGTGCCAGGAGGTGCACCACCTCCGTCATCCCCGCGTAGGCGGGGATCCATGAGCCCCTGCGGGATAGTCTGAGTGCCGATGCATGTCCTATGCAACGCGCGCTCTGGGTAGGCTCTGGAAGCTCGAACAAGTCGGTTGCATCGGAGCCTGAAGCGCGGCCTTCGTGACGCCAAGGCGAAGAGGGGTCGCCTTGCCTGAATTCGGCATCTTAGAAACGGACGAGTTTCTGAAGAGGCTAGAGAAATTGTCGCCGGCCGATCAGGCGTTCTTGAGGGAGAAACTGGATTCGTACGTCTATCCCCAACTCAGGCAGCAGTCGTTCTTCGGGAACAACGTCAAGAAGCTTCGCGGCTACACGCCAGATACTTGGCGGTACCGGATTCGTTCGTTCCGGCTCTTCTACACGGGCGACACCGATGAGGGATTGGTGTTCATCCTGACGATCGAGGATCGCAAGACCGCGTACCGGTAGCGCACGGAGGAAGCCTACTTGGGATACGGTCCGTATTTCTCAGCCTTGTCGTCCTCGGCATCGTAGATCACTTTGCCATCCTTGACGAATGGCACCGCCATTGCCCACTGTTTTATGTCGTCGCCGCCGATCGGAGCAGAAGCGTATTGGGGTAAGTAGACGCGGCGCATGCGTTTCGTCAGGTTGGGACCACTTCGATGCAGCGTGTAGCTGGTGAAACAGGCAATGCTGCCCGCGGGAACAATCACGGGGTCGCCGGGATCGTCGCCCGTGTATCCAATCAAATCGTGTGTGGCGGGATCTTCGACGTGATCCACGATCTTGCCCGCCGTACCGCCGCGTGAATGCGGAAGGATGTACGCCGTGCCGTTTTCCTCACTCACGTCATCGAGTGCGCACCAACACGTCAGATAGGGAGGATGCTCGACGTCGGGATGGCTGCGCTTCAGGTAGCCACTGTCCTGATGCCAGGCAAATTTCATCCCTTGCTCCGCGTTCTTGACGACCCATTGCTCGTTGAACAAATAGACGTCGGGCCCCAGCGCAGCCTGGGCGATCTCGGCCATCATGGGACTGAAAATGAAGTCCCGCATTCTGCTGCTCAAACGGTAGAGATTATTGATGAAGTAACGACTGCCGCGACGGTTGATGCCATCCACTGTGATGCCCTCGGCTGTCCATCTGCGAATCCTTGTAGCCGAGGAAATAGGAGCACTCCTCGCGGAGCATCGTGAGCATGTCCGGCGGGATCACGTCCGGAAGGATCATGTAGCCTTCGGAGTGATAGAGATCGCGCTGTTCCTGGGTGATCCGGATCATTTTGTGGTGCGTTATCGCTGTGGGGACTTGAAGATATTCAAGGAACCGGTGAAGTGTGCCTGTTTTAGCCGGCCGCACAGTCAGGAAATGAGGGGGTACCGGGGACTTCGCGTGGTCCCCGGCCCAGGAAGGGAGTCTAGCTTTGAACAACCTTGTGTCGTTCTACTTGAACGAGGGAATGGATGCGTGACCGTCCCGGTACGAGCCGCTGCCTGCTTAGCGGGGAACGGAGCCAATACGGCTTCCGTATTGCTTAATGTGTCGGTTTTGACCGGCCTGTTCTTTTCTTTAGTGCGTCCTCATTAAATATGAATATCATGGCAGAAGGCAAAGTAATCTCGTACGACCGCGATTCTGCAGAAGGAGAGATCCGAGTCGACCACGAAGACGACGTAATTCCTTTCTACAGTGACAGTTTCAAAGACCCCGCGCTGAAGGATCGTCTGCGTGAAGGCGATCACGTTCGGTTCGGCGTCGTAGGCGGAATGACGGGTATGATGTGTACGAAAATCGAACTTCTGGAATCAGAATGAGTGGCCGAAGTTCGGCCCAATATTGGATCTGACCCCGACCCAGGACACGCGGACGGGTCTACGCGGCATGTCCCGGCTTCACCTTGACTGGGAGTACCGAGATTAAGCGCGAACCAGGTTTCGCGAATACGGACTATGCGCCCGAAGCGCTGGTGCTATGACTCACAACAATAGCCACCTCATTGCGACGCATGAACGGCGGGGTCCAGGGATCATTATATCTCATGAGGAACGGATCACCGATCGTCTCGATCTCGTTGCGGGCCAGCGTCTCAAGGAGAGTTCGCGTCTTGTCGTTAACGCGCTCCGCATCTTTGCCGTGTTGTCCTCCGCATCGTAGATCACCTTGCCATCTTTGACGAATGGCACACCCATTGCCCACTGTTTCATGTCGTCGCCGCCGATTGGAGCAGAATGGTATTGAGGTAAGTAGTGTCGAGCGACGAGGGTCTGCGAGTTTCAAGATTGGGGCCCGGCTTGCGTGGCTGTCTGCTCGCATGAGCTTGCGAAGCTGCGCAATATTTGCTAAACATTATGTCCCACCCAGACTCACGGAAAACAGAAGCAGCCCACCGAAACACTGCCAGACATGCGTCCAGCCCTCTTTGTCACCGTTGCATATTTCGCTCTCGCGGCGTCCACCTACGCCCAAGTTCCCGACTCGTTCAGCCTCCAGGGCTACGTTGAAGGAGCGGGCGACACGACGCTCCCCATCGTCACGAAGCTCTACAAAGGTCCAACCGAAGTATACTCCCAGACGCACCCGTCTGTCGATGTGACAAACGGTGTGTTCAACGTTATTGTCGGGCCTTTGGGGGGCCTGGCTTTTGACGAGCCGATCGATCTTGGAATAACCGTCGGCGGCGACTCGGAGATCTCGCCCCGTACGCCGCTCGAATCGGCCCCATACAGCCTGGGTTTGCGACTGCCGTTTGAAGGCAGCTCGAGCGGTACGGGCATGACGATCACTTCGGCCGCTGTCAACGGATTCGAGGTCGAGCAGGCCGGCGCAGACGGACTGGCGGTCGGAACAGCGAACAGCGACGGCGTCGGAGTCGACAGTGCACTGAGCAATGGCGTGCGCGTCGGATACGCCGGTTCGGCAGGGCTCAAAGTGACCAAAGCGGCCGACGGTGTGCGCATTGACAATGCGACGGCCGACGGAATCGACATACCCGAGGCGGGCAACCGCGGGATTGCTCTTGGGCTGATAGGGACACCTTCTGCGGGCTTCTTTCGACCCGTACGGCAATGTCGGGCTCGAGATCGTAGGCGCCCAGACAAACGGAATATGGCTCGGATATGCGGGTTCGGAAGGCGTAACGGTTCGACAAGTCGGCAGTCCGGCCGGTGTCGCCGACGTCGGCGGCGCCGGGTACGGGTTCCAGGTGTGGGGCGCCAAGTTCGGAGTCGGCGTCGGAAGAGTCGATTTTGAAGGTGTTCGAATAGACAGTGCGGGTCGAAATGGAATGTTCGTGGCGAGTGCCAAAAGCGCCGGGGTCGTCGTCTATCAGACTGGGAATCCAATCTCCAGTCCGTTCGTCGCCACGCAGAGCCCGAACGGTGTCGAAGTTGTGAACACGGAGGGTGACGGAGTGTTTGTCGGAAATCCGGACGACAATGGCGTTCAGGTTTACCAGGCAGGGGAAAATGGCGTCTACGTGCGCACGGCCGATGACGACGGCATCTACGTGGCAAGTGCCGATTCATTCAGCCTCCACATCAAAGGCCAGAAGAATGGAGACGGCATAACCGACCATGTCGCACTGATAGAAAACAACGGTACCACGGCCGGTCCGGATGTCCTGGCGCTCAAAGTGCCGAACAGCAGTCCGGGCGCGAACACCAACTTCATCACGTTCTACAGCGGTTCTGATGCGGTGCTCGGCGCCATCGAAGGCGGAGGCGGCGGCACGGTGCAGTTCACATCGCCGGGCGGCGACTACGCTGAGTACCTCCCGCGGATGAACGCCGCTGACTCGATGGAAGGCGGTGACGTCGTGGGCGTTTTTGGTGGACGCATAAGCTTCCGGACGGCGGGCGCTGACAAAGTCATGGCCGTAAGCGACGAGGCCGTTGTGGTGGGTCGGATGCCGAAAGGCGAAGATCTTTCAGCGGTGGAGGCGGTGGGGTTTGTCGGACAGATCCGCGTCAAGACGAGCGGTCCCGTTCATTCGGGTGACTTCATCGTGGCATCCGGGAACGACGACGGGACGGCGATTGCGATCGATCCCGGGGCGCTCGAGCTAACCCATCTCGACGGACTTCTGGGGCGCGCGTGGGAGGACGCCCCGGCTGGAATACACCGTGTCACGACGGTGGTCGGACTCGACGAGACGGCGGTATTGCAACTGATTGCCGAGCGGCAGCAGGGTCAGATAGAGGCGATGCGGAAAGAACTGACGGTACTGGATGAGCGGTTGGCAAGGATCGAGGCGTGGGGGAGACCTTGAGATAGGTGGTGTCACACGGACTCAGGTCCTGGCCGCTACGCGGCTCGAATTTGACGCATCAAGGATTGCCGCCCAGACTACTTTCTGTCAGCTACCGGTACCATCACGTGAACGTAGTCGGTGCTGTCCCACATGACATACGGACCACCGATTGACGGATCTCTGGTAATGTCACTCAATATGTCGAGATCCGGTACAACGATCATCAAGTGGGCAGCCTCCTGGACCCAGTGGTTGTCATCTGTCGGGCCCTCGGCATACGGGTCGATATTGCTTGCACCTGCATCTCCGGCGAGCATGTAGGAAATTCCGAGCCGCTCGGTCGAGACGGGTTTGTGGTTCTGCCAGGCATCTGCCCATTCAAACCACGTGTTCTCGAAGCACATGGGGGCTGTTCCGCGTGCTGCAAGGGACGGCGGCGTCGGCAGGCAGGTATATCCATTGTCACCTTCTTGGAGGGTTTTCCCTTCCCAGTCCACAACTGAAACCCTCGACTGCATGTCTGTGTCTGCCGCAGATAGAGCCTCCTCAAGAGGGCCTGCTCCAGGCATTACCCCTCCTGGTTTGACGGGGACCATCACGTGCTCGTAATCCGTGCCGCGCCACATGACGTACGGACCACCGTTGGCCGGGTCGGTCGAGATGTCCGCCAGAAGCGACGAATCGGGAGCGATCAACATCATGTGAGGTCCTTCAACGGTCCATACATTATCGTCCGTCGGGCCTTCCGCGTAAGGGTCGATGTTACTGCTGCCTCCATCTCCTGCGAGCATGTAGGCGATTCCGAACCGATCCGTCGAAAAAGGTTGATGGTTCTGCCATGCCTGTGCCCACTCAAGCCAGACGTCGTCGAGGCACAGGGGGGCGGTGGCGCCGCGGGCAGCGATCGGCGGCGGCGTGGGCATGCACGTGAAACCATTGTCTCCTGTCTGGAGCACGTTTCCTTCCCAGTCGACGACTGTAGCTCTTGCACCGTGGCTCGGGTAAGTAGCGCTCAGGGCATCCGCCAGAAGTGCGGCGGCATCGCTATCTGCAGCTTTATCTGAACCGCTATTGTCCGATGGAGTGCAGGCACTCATCAGCAGCGTCACCACGAAAAGAAAAGGAACTGTAATTCGAAACATGACAGTGTCAGATTTGGTGGGGGGTCGAGTCAGAGACGCAGCGCACATCAGCGGTGAGACCGCTGATCATCTATTCAATCATGATACGACGTGCACTGCCTTCCAGACAAATCGACAGGATCTTGTTGAACGGTGAACTAGTCCGCGAACTTGGTCCCGATCCGATACTCGCGAGCGGTCCGTCTCGGTGCGGCTCCGGTTCGACTCGACGAGATTTTTCGGAGGCCGACCCAAACTGAGACGACCTGGAACCCCTCGTCGCTCGAAACAGCTGAGAGTTGAAACGCATGTCCCTGCTCGCTCGCTCGGGGCAGGCTCCCGAAGGCGGCCCGGAGCCAATGAGCGGACTCGTCTCCGCCTCCCCCGACTGCGCCCGGGTAGGCTGCGCCGCGGCAGGCCTCGAACCGCTGACAACGTGGAACCTGGAACCACGAACGTCGAACGCCGCGATGCGGTAAAGAGCCAATGAGCGGACTCGAACCGCTGACCTGCTCATTACGAGTGAGCTGCTCTACCAACTGAGCTACATTGGCTTAAAGCTAAATCAACAAATCAAAGTTCGGCGCTAACGAGCTGCCGAGGGATCTTACCGCCGAAAGAAGAAATCTTCTTTCGCGTAAAGACCCAAAGTTACGGTGCAAACGTACGGTCGTCCAACCTGTTGCGTCTGAAAAGGTTGTGAACGCGACAAGCCAAACTTCAAATACCAAATACCAAATACCAAATAGGTCTATCCACGCGGCACTTCGCACGCTGCCCGCGGCCCCGCGACAATTCACAGCGAAATTCCAATGGGTTCGACCGCCAAGTCCGACGGCAGATAGCCCGCTCATCACTCATTGCTCACCGTGCATAAAATGTCGATCATCGACGTATTGACACCCAGCATTTCTCACCGTTATTTACCGGCGTCAACCCGCTAGACCGAGAGGAAGGACGCAGTTCGCTCGCTGGTGATCTTTACAGCGATGTCCCTCCGATTCGTCCGCTCGTTTTCGCGGCCCGTGGTTCTTGAAAGGGCTTTAACAGGGTAGCCGTGGAAACACAGTTTTCGTTTCGCGTCGGGATTCTGATTTGGATTCTGACCGCGTTTTCGCCTCGAATACTTGCTGGACAGTCTATGGGCCTGCAAGCCCGAGTGCCCGGCGCCAATGAGCGGTCAACCATCCAGCCCGGACGCAGTGTGGCCGATCGCGGCGAGCCCGCCATAGAAGTCGCAACACCCGGCGATCTGCACATTTTGTCAAAGGGTTCGCAACTGGCGGGCGCGGCGCCCCCGATCGGCATTCCGGACACCTACGTCACGTTCGAAAACCAGACGCTGACCGTCGCGGCGCCCGGTCTCAAAGGCAATGACTACGATCCCGATGGCGACAGTTTTTTGGTCTCCAATTACTTCGCGCCCTCAAATGGCACGCTCACGTCGATCGTAACGAGCGGTGCATTTACGTACGTGCCGAACACCGACTTCGTCGGCGCCGACTCTTTTTCGTACACGCTTCAGGACGTCGATCTGAATTACTCGGCGTCAGTTAGGGTTGAAATCGAGATTCTTCCAGATCCGAACCGCCAACCTATCGGTGTGCCTGACGAATACATCACGCTCCAGAACACCTCGCTCGTTGTCGCGGCCCCCGGGTTGAAGGGCAACGACTTCGATCCCGATGGCGACGAATTTTTGGTCTCGAATTACTTCCCACCTTCAAATGGCACGCTCCCGTCGATCATAACGAATGGATCGTTCACGTATGTGCCGGATACGGATTTCATCGGTACCGATTCGTTTTCGTACACGCTTCAAGATGTTAACCTCAGCTTTAGCGAAAGCGTCACGGTCGAGATAGAAGTGATTGCCCCGGGCGGAGAGAACCCGATCGTCGTTCAAGATCACTATCTGACGACGGAAGGCGTAAACCTGGCCGTACCTGCGCCCGGTATCAAAGGCAACGACATCGATCCGGATGGCGATGATTTCATTGTATCAAACTTCTTTTCACCGACTAACGGAATCCTGAGCTCGATTGTGACCAACGGCGCCTTCACTTACGTTCCCGGTTCTGGATTCGTCGGTTCGGATGCATTTCGGTACGTTCTTTTCGACACGCAGGAGAACTTCTCTGATCCAGATACGGTCTTCATTGACGTGATTCCCAATCCTAATCGTCCGCCGATCGGAACGAACGACTACTACGGGACGCCCGTCAATACGACGCTCACTGTGGCTGCGCCCGGACTGATGATTAACGACTTGGAGCCCGATGGCGATTCGTTCATCGTGTCGAACTATTTCGCACCATCGAACGGGACAGTCACTTCGATTGTTACCAACGGTTCTTTCGTCTATGTGCCCGACGTGGATTTCATAGGCGTCGACATGTTCTACTACATACTCGCGGACGAACACTCTCTCTTTGCGGAGCGTGACACAGTAACGATATTCGTGGGCATCGATCCGCAACTTCCAGTAGAGCTGACTTCCTTCGACGGACTCGTGCACGATCATGACGTAGTGCTTCGATGGTCGACGGCCTCCGAGGTGAATAACTCCGGCTTTGCGGTGCAGCACGCCAAGGATGGCGAGTTCGTGGAGATCGGTTTCGTTGAAGGGGCGGGGAATACCAACGAACTGACCGACTACACATATCGGATTTCCGGCCTGGAGCCTGGCAGCCATTCCTTCCGGCTCAAGCAGATTGATTTCGACGGCGCCTTCACATACAGCGCCGTCATCGAGCTGTTCATTGAGCTGCCCGGAGGGTACTTCCTGTCGTCTTCGTACCCAAATCCGTTCGGCGTCTCGACGTCAATGACACTGATCTTGGGACGTGATCAGCACGTCCTGGCGGAGGCCATGGACGTGCTCGGTCGTCCGGTCGCGTCGCTCTACGATGGCCAAATCAAGGCTGGAGAGCGGAACGATCTTGTCTTCGATGCGAGCAATTTGCCCAGCGGATTGTACCTCATCCGCGTGACTGGGGAGACGTTCACGGTATCTCGAACCGTCACGCTGGCGAACTGACCATAGGCCTCCCCGTTTTCGGCATCTCAGCGAAAGGATTCTGCATCGGCGCACTCTACGCGTTGGATCGATGGCCAGGCTAGTGCGGGCGCAATCCTCA
Source organism: uncultured Bacteroidota bacterium (assembly GCA_963768715.1). Taxonomy (GTDB): domain Bacteria; phylum Bacteroidota; class Rhodothermia; order Rhodothermales; family DATKEJ01; genus DATKEJ01. The sequence continues at coordinate 263,113 of CAVYJC010000007.1, read as the reverse complement.
ATTTGCAATCGACAATCAAATTCTTACGTCTGAATTCTGACGTCTACGTCGGCACGTCCGTCGGGATAGGCAAGAAATCCTTGTTTTCGTCCGCCAATTCCCGACCCACTCATCGGGGACACCACGACGCCTGGTCAAAGCCACGACCACGAGATTACAGAGCACCCAAACGACTCCATCGGCAATACCACAGCCGCGTTAAGCAGGCTGACCATTCATCGTTCATTACTTATCATTCATCATTCCCGTTTCTGGATGCCCGCCACCCGCCTACACGGGCGCAGGCTTCGCGGGAATGACATTAGTGGATTCCCGCCCTCACGGGTGTGACATTGTAGGGGTATCACAACCGACGAAGTACCAAGTACCAAGTACCAAGCACCAAGCACGAAGTACCAAGCACCAAGAACTAAGCACCGAGCATGGCCAGAATCATCGAGCCCTTCCGCATCAAAGTCGTCGAGCCCATCCGCCTCGTCAGTCGTTCCGAGCGCGAGCGGATCCTGGCTGAGGCCGGATACAATCTCTTCAACGTTCCCTCCGACGACATCATCATCGACCTGCTGACGGACAGCGGCACCGGCGCCATGAGCGCCAATCAGTGGGGCGCCATGATGCGGGGCGATGAATCCTACGCCGGCAGTCCGAGCTTTCGGCGATTCGAGGCCGCCGTCAAGGACATTTTCGGATTCAAGCACGTCATCCCGACGCACCAGGGCAGGGCGGCCGAACGGATCCTCGCCGCCACCTTGATCCGCCCCGGCCACGTTGTGCCGAACAACACGCATTTCGATACGACCCGGGCCAATATTGAGAGTGCGGGCGCGACGGCGATGGACATCCCTTGCAAGGAATCGGCAGACCTGGCCCGCCCGGCCCCTTTCAAGGGCAACATCGATCTCGATGCGCTCGAGCGGGTGCTGGACGAAAACGCCGGCAACGTGCCGTTCGTGATGATCACGATTACGAACAACGGGGGAGGGGGGCAGCCGGTGTCGATGGCCAACATCCGTGCGGCCTCCGAGTTGAGCCGATCGCGGGGCGTCCGGTTTTATCTCGACGCGTGCCGGTTTGCCGAGAACGCCTACTTCATCCGCACACGAGAGTCCGGTTATGCCGACACGTCGCTGATAGACATCGCTCGCGAGATGTTCTCGTACGCCGACGGATGCACGATGAGCGCGAAGAAGGACGGGATGGCCAACATCGGGGGCTTCCTGTGTACGAACGATGATGAAGTAGCACGACACGAATCCGAGCTGCTCATCTTGACGGAGGGATATCCGACGTACGGCGGTCTCGCCGGACGCGATCTGGAGGCCATCGCCGTGGGACTTTACGAGGCGGTCGACCTGCCGTATCAGGAGTACAGAGCGTCTTCCACGAGCTATCTCGGCGAAGGGATCTCGGCAATTGGCGTTCCGATCGTGCAGCCGCCGGGCGGGCACGCAATCTATATCGACGCCAAGTCCATGCTCCCGCACATTCCGCAGAACCAATATCCCGGACAGGCGCTCGCGGTTGCACTCTATCTGTCAGCCGGAATCCGATCCGTCGAGATCGGCTCGGTCATGTTTGGAAAGCGTGATCCCGACACGGGTACGGAGACGTTCGCGAAGCAAGAACTCGTCCGCCTCGCCATACCCAGACGCACTTACACGAAGAGCCAGATCGACTATGTGGTCGATTCGATCGTGGAACTCCAGGAGCACCGAAGCGAGATCAGAGGCGTCCGCATCGTCGAACAGCCCGAAGCGCTGCGGCACTTCACGGCGCGGTTTGAGCTGGTGGGGTGAGGGACGCCGCCACGACCGTCCCCCTTAGGAGGGGGCGGCTAAGCACGACGAAGGAGTGCGCAGGCGGGGGTGGTTGAGCTCATCCTGAACGGACAAATACCCTTTGGGGCCGTGACCACCCCCGGCTTCCGCTCGCAAGCTCGCTCCAGCCGCCCCCTCCGAAGGGGGACGGTCGCGGTTTTTGCGCCACGCCACTCCTTGACCCCGGACGCCGGACCCCGGACGCCGGACGCCGGACGTCATTCCGGCAACTTCCCCATAACCCCCAGCACCCACTTAATGCAGCGATGCCCCACATCCACCGGCTCACAAAACATCATCGGACAAGCGCCCGGGATGACCGTGATGCCGGCGTCCTTTGCCGCTTTCAAAGCATCCTCCGACACGCTGCCCGCACCGAACGCCTGATGGATCCAAACGCGCTTGATCCCGAGATCCGCGCATTCTCGGACGACGCCGGCTGAAACGTCCGGATGCGTGGCGACCACCACGCCGTCGACTCCGCCGGGGATCGATCCGAGATCGGCATAGCACGCATCGCCTTCGATCCGTTCCGCATTCGGATTGACCGCAAAGACCTCGAATCCCGAATCACGGAGCTTCTTGTAGATGATGTTTCCGGCCGTGTCACCGGTTCGCGATGCACCGGCGACGGCAATGCGGCGCTGGGCGAGGAAATCCTGGGCCAGTTTCTCAAGGTTTTGGGATGACATGCGAATTCAAATTGACCAACCTGTCGCGCCGCCGTGCCAATTATCTCAACGCGGCGTGGTATCTATGAATATCTCCTGGCTGGTGTCTGCCGTGACCCCAACCGCGACCAACACCATAACATCGTTCTCCCTGCAGAAAGCAGGCGTATGGAGCTCGGCAATCTCCTCTGATACAATGCTGTACCCAATTCGACCCAGCGCGTCCCTGACCTCTCCGGTGGACGACCCCAGCATGCCATGGGTCTCGACGAGTATCACACGGGGACGAATCACCATGCGCTCCAGGATTCCCAGCTCGGCTCCTTCGCAATCCAACTCGAGGACGTCGCACTCAGGCAATTCTTCCGGCTTGAAGGGAATCGTCTCCGTCGGCGTGCTGTCCGGCAGTCGTCCCTCGACCCGGCCGTGAACCACCGTGACAATGTCGCTGCATCGAGCGTTCTCCACCGTCCATCGAACCTTGTCCACCGATTGCGATAGTTCCTCGAAGGTCGTGACGGATCCTCCCTTTCCCGTCGCACGCGCAGCAACGACAGTGGTGACGCCCCATCCACCTCCGACTACCACGATGCGATCATCGGGACGAACCTGATCCCTGAGACCCATGACCAGGCCCGATTCGTACGTGAGAATGTCCCTCGAATCGACGGGAAGCCACCTCAAGGGAACGAACTCATCGAGCGCCTTCCGTTCGATCCCCACCGCCACGTTATTATATGTGGCGTGCGTCTGAACCCGCATTCGATCGCGGATTCTACGGTAGAGCCCACGCATGAAGACATCCCACGCCTCCCGAAAACCACCGCGATCGAAGGCCTCACGGAAGACGCTGGAGAAGTGCCTGTATGTGTCGATGTTGAGCGGTATCGCCATGGTTTGCGAAAAGATACGACCTCCAGGGGCGAATAATGGTCGGCGTGGAGGGATCCGATTCCTCGTTCATTATTCCCTGTTCATCATTCCGTTTTCGCCCTATCCTGCGCGCTTGGGCCAATCCAGGCCTCCACCCAAGTTTGGTATTTGAAGTTATGGGAGAGATCATCTTCTCCATGCTCGGCGTCGGAAAAGTCTTCCGAACGACGAACAAACAAGTCCTCGAAAACATCTACCTGTCGTTCTTCTACGGCGCGAAGATCGGCGTGCTCGGACTGAACGGCGCCGGCAAGAGTACCCTCCTCCGCATTATCGCGGGTCTCGACGACGACTATCTCGGCAAGATCGAGAAGCAGAAGGGTATCACGTTTGGATACCTCCCGCAGGAGCCGCAGCTCGATCCATCCAAGACCGTGATGGACATCGTGTCTGAGGGTGCGCAGGAAGCCGTCGATCTCCTCAAGCAATACAATGCCGTGAGCGAGCGGTTTGCAGATCCGGATGCGGATTTCGATGCGCTCATGAGCGAACAGGCAAAGCTTCAGGAAGCAATCGATCACCTGAATGCCTGGGATATCGAGAGCAAGCTCGAAATGGCGATGGATGCGCTTCGCTGTCCGCCGGGCGACGCAGACGTCAACGTTCTTTCGGGAGGGGAGAGGAGGCGTGTGGCCCTGTGCCGCCTCCTGCTCCAGGAGCCGGACGTCCTTCTCCTCGACGAGCCGACCAACCACCTGGATGCGGAAAGCGTCGCGTGGCTCGAACAGCATCTTGCGCGTTACGAGGGCACCGTCATTGCCGTGACGCACGACCGGTATTTCCTGGACAATGTCGCCGGATGGATTCTGGAGCTGGACCGTGGAAAGGGGATTCCCTTTGAAGGCAATTACTCGTCATGGCTCGAGCAGAAGCAGCAGCGGCTCGCCATCGAGGAGAAGCAGGAATCGAAGCGGCAGAAGGCACTGAAGGCGGAGTTGGAGTGGGTGAGGCTGTCACCGAAAGGGCGCCACGCGAAGGGAAAGGCGCGGATCGCATCCTACGAAGAGATGCTGGCTCAGCAAACGGAGGCGCGGAGCGAAGAGGTGGAAATCCCCATCATGCCGGGCCCGAGGCTCGGTAAGGAGGTGATCTCTGCGGCCAAGGTGGCCAAGGGGTATGGCGACCGCCTCCTGTTCGAGAATATGAATTTCGCCCTTCCGCCCGGCGGGATCATTGGGGTCATCGGGGCAAACGGCGCCGGCAAGACGACGCTGTTCCGGATGATCATTGGCGAGGAGACGCCCGACGAAGGGAAAATCCGGATCGGCCAGACCGTCAAGCTCGGTTATGTCGATCAGAGCAGGACGCTCGATCCGACGAAGAGCGTCTTCGAAACCATTTCCGACGGCGCCGAATTTCTGAAGATTGGAAGCCGGGAAGTCCATTACCGTGGCTACGTCGGCAGTTTCAATTTCAAGGGGCCCGATCAGCAGAAGAAGGTCTCGGAACTATCGGGCGGGGAAAGGAATCGCGTCCATCTCGCCACGATGCTGAAGGAGGGAGCGAACGTTCTGCTGCTCGACGAGCCAACCAACGACCTGGACGTCAACACGCTCCGCGCGTTGGAGGAAGCACTCTTGAATTTTGTTGGATGTGCGGTCGTCATATCCCACGACCGCTGGTTCCTCGACCGCATCGCTACGCACATCCTGGCGTTCGAGGGAGACAGCAGCGTCTACTGGTTCGACGGGAATTACACGGAGTACGAGGAGAACCGGCACGCGCGGCTCGGCGAGGTGGCAGACAGGCCGCATCGGTTGACGTACAGGCGATTAACGCGATAACTCCAAATACCAAACTCCAAATACCAAACTGGAAGTCGGTACATCGAACTTCACACCGGATTTGGATATGCATAGGTTATGCAAAGGGTGGCTCGTGTGTCTAATGGTTGACAAACAAGCCGACCATGACACGACCATCGAATCAGGAGATGATTGATCGGATGACGCAATTCGGGATTCGAGTTTGCAGACTCGCGGATCGTTTGCCCAGCAAGTCATCGAGTTGGGTTCTCGCCAAGCAAGTCATCCGATCGGCCACCTCGGTTGGCGCCAACTACCAAGAGGCGCAAAGATCCCGGAGCAACAAGGAGTTTGTTAGCAAGCTCTACCTCTGCCTCCAGGAAGCGGAAGAAAGCCGACACTGGCTACGGACAATCAACGGCGCAAGCGAGGGAGGCGACGCTGAGGTTGATCTCCTCATCAAAGAGGCCTCTGAGCTGATTGCCATTCTCGTTGCCTCCATCAACACCATGCGGAAGCGTTCTTGATTCGGGGATGATCTTCCGCTCCTGCCAATTCACCAAGTTTGGTATTTGGTATTTGAAGTTTGGTATTGGGTGCTATCTTCTTAGCAACTTCCCCTCCACCCTCCCGTATACCCTCTGGTTCCAATCCGCAACTACCGCTGCCATGCTGGGAAACATCCTCAAAGTCGCCCTTCGCAATCTGCTCAAGTACAAAGGGTATTCGTTCATCAACGTTTTTGGACTCGCACTCGGACTAGCTTGCTCGCTTTTCATTTTCCTCTGGGTGCAGGATGAACTGAGCTTCGACCAGTTCCATGAACACGCAGACGACATCTACCGAGTCGAGCAGGATCAGCACTATTCGGGTGCGACGTTTCATGTGAACGTGACGCCGTATCCGGTTGGACCAGCATATGAGGAGGCGATCCCCGAAATCGTCCATGCCGTCCGCTTCAGCTGGCTGCGTCCGAAGCTCATGCGATCGGGTGAGAAGGCCTTCTACGAGCCGGGAGTCCGCGCTGTCGATCCTTCAGTTTTTCAGGTATTTACGTTCCCGCTCGTCGAGGGCGATCCGACGACGGCGCTGTCCGATCCGACTTCCATCGTAATGAGCGAGAAGGCCGCCCGTAAGTATTTCGGCGACGAGGATCCGATCGGGAAGGTCTTGACGATGGACAACGAGTATCAGATGACGGTCACGGGCGTGATGAAGGACGTTCCGACCAACTCCAGTTTTGAGTTCGAGATGCTCGTTCCATTCGAGTATCTGCGGATGAGCGGCGGTTATAGCGACAGTTGGGACAACAACTCGATCCTCACGTTTGTCCAGCTTGCCGGACCGATGCCGCTCGAGCCCGTGAACGCCAAGATCATGGCCGTCAACCTGGCGCACCGCGACGAGTCGCCCGACTACATGCTGGCGCCGCTGGCCGGCATCCATCTCCACAGTTATTTCGGATACGGGCATCCGGCGGGCGACATCAAGTACGTCTACATCTTTTCGGCCATCGCGCTTTTCGTGCTCCTCATCGCGTGCATCAACTTCATGAATCTGGCGACGGCGCGATCGGCGCGGCGGGCCCGGGAGATTGGTCTCCGCAAGGTGGTCGGCGCGCGGCGGGGGAGTGTCGCATTGCAGTTTCTCGGCGAGACGGTGCTGCTCTCGTTCATCGCCCTTCTGGTTGCGGTCGGTCTGATCGCGCTCTTCATCGAGCCGGCGGCGGATCTGACGGGCAAGGAGATGACTGCGTCCATTCTACTTCGCGGAAATGTGCTCATCGGGATGGTGACGATCGCGTTTCTTACCGGCATTGTTGCGGGCAGCTATCCCGCGCTCTTCCTCTCGTCGTTCTCGCCGATCTCGATACTCAAATCATCGTCCGACACGGGCACGGGCTCGTCGACCTTCCGTCGCGTGCTGGTCGTGCTCCAATTTGGCCTTTCGATCTTCCTGATCATCGGTACCGGTATCGTCTACACGCAGTTTCGGTACATGCGCGACGCGGATCTCGGTTACGACAAGGAGCACATCGTGTTCATGCGGATGCGGGATGATGTGCGCGAGTCGTTCGGCGCGTTGCGGCAGGAGTGGCTGAAGGACCCGCACATTTCGGCGGTCACATCCGGACCCTTGCCGCTGAGTATCGGGAGCAATGGCAGTGGTGCCGGCTGGGAGGGGAAGGACCCCGATGCCGAAGTCCTGATCAGCTTTGCTTCTGTCGGATACGACTACGTGGAGAGTCTCGGGATCGAGATGGCGGACGGCCGGCCGTTCTCGAGAGACTATCCGTCCGATCTCGCCGGGGATTCGTCCGGCGCGTGGCTTATCAACCAAGAACTGGCCCGCATCATGGGTGGGGGACCGGTCGTCGGGAAGAAGCTGGATTTTCAGGACATCGATGGACCGATCGTCGGAGTGATGAAGAACTTCAATTTCAGCTCACTCCGGACGAGCATCGAGCCGCTGGCGCTGATGCTGAATCCAGAGCGTGCGGGTTACATCCTGTTGCGTGTCGACGGGAGGCACGTCACGGAATCCATCGACGCCATTGAGAAGACATGGGCGAGCCTGGTTCCCGCCTATCCTCTCGAATACAGGTTTCTCGATTCCCAGTTCGACGACATGTACAGGGCGGAGTCTCGGATGAGTGGGCTCCTCGCGTGGTTTGCCGTTATTGCAATTGCGATTGCTTGCCTGGGCCTGGTTGGACTGGCCGCGTACACGGCGCAGCAGCGACGGAAAGAGATCGGTATCCGGAAGGTGCTCGGGGCGTCGTATCGCACAATCTCGATGCTGCTCTGCAAGGAGTTTCTCGTCCTCGTACTTATTGCGAACGTCCTGGCCTGGCCATTTGCGTACTTCGCATCCCGCAGTTGGTTGAGTGGATTCGCCTACAGCGCTGACATCAGCGTGATGATTTTCGTGGCGACCGGCGTCGCAGCGATAGCCGTAGCGCTGGCTACGGTGAGCTGGCAGGCGGTGAGGGCGGCGTTAACGGATCCGGTGGAAGTCCTTCGTGCCGAATAGGCGAGGATAACACCAAATACCAAACTTCAAATACCAAACTTGCCGAGATGAGGTTATGAATACCGCTGTCTACGTGTCTAATTGGAGACAAGACCGAATCGCATGGCAAAGAGGTCCAACAAAGAAATGCTTAACCGGATGACGGACTTTGGTGTCCGTGTCTGCAAAGTTGCGGACAGCCTGCCGAACACCACTTCAAATTACGTTCTTTCAAAGCAGGTTGTCAGATCCTCAACCTCCATCGGCGCCAACTATCAGGAGGCACAGCGATCGCGAACGACAAAAGAGTTCCTTAGCAAGCTTCATATTGCACTTCAGGAAGCGGAGGAGACGAGGCATTGGCTCAAGACACTCCACGGCTGCTCGGACCGCGGGAATGAGGAGATACGCCGGCTCATCAACGAAAACTCAGAACTGATTGCCATTCTTGTGGCGTCAATTAACACAACACGACGACGCTCAACACTTCCATGATGGGCAAGTTTGGTATTTGAAGTTTGGTATTTGAAGTTAAACGGGCCTCTCTAGAATCTCGACCCCCAGGAATTCGGCCAGCCCGTCGGCATCCTGCCTGAGGGCCGCCTCGTTGCCGTGATCAATCACGTTCATCCGGGATCCGTCTTTGAGCACCAGGTTGAGCTCGTAGCTGTTGAAGGAGCCCTTGTCTCCTTTGACCAACTCGGTGATGATCTGGAGCCCCTGAATATTCTTGAGCTCGCAGAAATGCTTGAGTTCGTCCTTGCTCCAGACCTCGTCGGGATCCTTCCGTCCCTTCCAGAAATAGCCGCGCCGTTTGTCGAACACGATCGGTCTCGTGCCGAATCCGAAAAGGAAAAGGCCAACGGTTCCAAACACTGCGCCAAACCCAAAAGGAACAAGGACATCCGTGCTGAATCGGAAGCCGTGATTGACAAACTGCCAGAAACCGATCGACGACGGGATGATCCCGAACAGCAGAAACGCGAAGTAGAAGATGATCGCACCGGTCGACGGCTTGAACACGACGGTGTCCAAGTCGACTGAGACCAGCTTGTGGGTGCGGAAGTTGGTGCCGCCTCGTTTTAAAGGAGACCAGTCGACTGGCTCGGTGCAATTCAAAACTCAAAATTCAAAACGCAAAAATGTTACCTAGTACCGCTGGCGGCAGTCAAAGGTGCACGCGAAAAGTTATGATTCTGAGTGGTTATGTTTCCGTCCTCCAAATGTCTATTACTCTCAGACCGATGCGAGACTGATCCGTGACCGGAGCCAGGACGACTTACAGAAGGATGGTGGCTTCCGTTTCGAACGTGTTGCGACTGACTGACCACCTTCCAACGATCCCGCCGGATTCGTGTTGTCGCTCGGTCAACTCATCCGAAGTTCAACGTCAGTTGGTGCGAATTTCCGCGAGGCGCAGACGTGGTGAACAAAGAAATGAGTTCGTTAGCAAGCTCACAATTGCCTTACAGGAGGCCGAGGAGACCAGATACTGGCTGGAGCTTGTTATTGAGAGCAAACTGGGCTCACCAGAGACCACTGACCCGCTCATCGACGAAGTCGATGAATTCATTGCCATCCTCGTGACAACGGTCAGGACAGCAAAAGGAAGGTATAGATCCACAATTTAATTTCCCAAGTCAATGATCTGCCGTCTGCTTCAATTTTGCTGTGGTTCGGCATTTTGAATTTTGAATTACCCAACGGGTAATCTCACTATAAACGCCGTCCCCCTCCCAACCTCCGTCTCACACGTAAGCGACCCGCCGTGGACCTGGGTCACGATGTCGAATGCCAGCGACAGGCCGAGTCCTGTGCCGCTGCCTGTCGGTTTTGTCGTGAAGAGGGGTTCGAAGATGTGCTCCTTGACATGGTCGGGGATGCCGGGGCCGTTGTCTCTTACCTCGATCTCCAGATGACCGGGCAAACGGCGTGTCGACACCGCCACGGTGGGCTTGTACTCGCCGTTGGTCGAACGTGACTTTTCGTGCACCGCATACAGCGCGTTGTTGAGCAGGTTCAACAGCACGCGTCCCAATTCCTGGGGCGCCATTTCGGCGTTGCCTGCTCGTTCGTCGAAATCGCGCTCGAGCGCGACCTCGAGATCCGGAGCCTGCGCCTTCATTCCGTGATACGACAGCCCGATGTATTCATCCACGAAGGCGTTGACCTCGACGCGGAAGCGCTCCGTAGACTTGTCAGATGCGTGCTCCATCATGTTGCGCACGATCGAGTCGGCTCGCTTGCCGTGTTTCGAAATCTGCGCCGCGTTCGTCTTGAGGCTCGTGACCAGATCGGTGAGGCTGACGTAGACCTCGTCGATTTTTCGATCCCGGTTCGCGTTGATCTCGTCCGTGAGATCCTGCGCCAATTCCTGGTTCAGCTCGGAAAAGTTGTTCACGAAGTTGAGCGGATTCTTGATCTCGTGTGCGATGCCGGCCGTCAACTGACCCAGTGACGCCATCTTCTCCTGCTGGACCAGTTGCTCCTGCGTGGACCTCAGGTTGTCGAGCGTCGCAGTCAGTTTCCGATACGACTCCGCGTTCTGCAGCGCCACGCCGACGTTGGCGGCGATCGTTGACATGAGGCGTAAATCTTCCTCCTTGAAGCGGCCCTCGACGGTGCTGCTCTGCACGCTGATGACTCCGACCACTTTCGTTGCCGACCGATACCGGGACGCCCAGGTAGGAGGCGGATGTCTTTGCCAACCTCTTCGATGCCCAGATCTTCGTACTGTCCCGCTTACATCCTCGTTGACGAGCTTGGGCTCGCCTGTCCTCGGATATCTGCGAAGTGAATCCCTTCCCCAAACTCCAGCGTCGGGAAATCGTCGCCGTAACCGTATGGGAAATTTGATCAACCCCGTCCTCCTCGTCCAGAAAGGCTACGTAGGCCATGTCGGCCTTAAACGTCTCCTGAATCTTGTCGCCGACGAGCTGGACGAGGGAATCGAATTCCAGTTGCGACACGAGTGCCCTGCTTATCTCGTTTACAGTGCCCAATTCGGCAGCGCGCTGGTCCGATTCGGCTAGAAGTCGGGTAGTTTGGTCAAAGAGGCGCGCATTCTCGAGAGCGACACTCATGCTGTTGGCCAAGGTCAAGATCAGACGAACATCAGATTCCGAGAACGCGTTCTCTACGTCCACATTCTGGAGGCTGATGTTGCCCTTGACCTGATCGCCAACGACGAGCGGCACAAAGATCGCTGACATGGGGCTGTCGCCCTTGGTCGAGGCCCTGAAACCGAGCGAGGTCATGTACTCGACATATCGTTCGTTTATCACCATGGGCTCCGTCGTCGTCATCATGTGCCTTGCAAGCGCATCCAACGGTCTCGATTCGATGTGCAACCGCTCTCCCTTCTCAATGGCGTATTGAAATACCTCGAGTTCGTTTTCGCGGTCGAAGGTCCGAATTACGACGACTTGCGCGTCGAACAGATCGCGTATGCGATCGCCCACGAGGTCGTAGATCCCCTGCATGTCCATCTCGGCCACGAGACCCTGCTGCACGCCGTTGATGACGGCGAGCTCTTCGACCCGCTGCTTGATTTCGGACGTACGGTCCTCTACGACTTGCTCCAACTCCCGGTGACGGGCTTCGAGCTGACCGGTGCGCAGCCGCACGAATCCAACAAGACCACCGCCAACGGCCAACGCGTAGATGAGGTATGCCCACCAGGTTCGGTACCACGGCGGAAGGACCGTGAACGAAAAGGTCGCTTCGTTACTTTCTACGTCGCTCACATCCCGGGCTCGTACCAGGAAACGATAGTCTCCGGGAGGCAGGTTGGTGTACGAACGTCGCGTTTCGTGCGACCAGGCTGACCAATTGTCATCAAAGCCCTCGAGCATCGACTGGTACCGGTTCTTGCCCGCTTCGGCGAAGCTCGGAGTGGCATAATTGAATTCGACCGCGTTCAGCGAGTAGGCCAGTTCCGCCGCCGCCTCACTTGGCACCGATCCACCGAAGAGAAGCGAGTCGGCTCCGGCTACCACGCCACGAATCAGGACGGACGGTGCGTAATTGGTATTCGAACTGAGCTCCGGGTCGTATTTCAGCAATCCGTCCAAGGTGGCAAACCATACCTTGCCGTCCTCTTCAGGGTAGACAAAGCCCGTTTGTGAGCCGGCCAGTCTGAGGAAGGGGGCGCTGTTCCAAGAGATCGAACCGTCTGCTTGTCGCGATCCGACGGCGACTTCCCGGCCCATCGACATCCACATCTGTCCCTTGCGATCCTCGTAGAAGAAATCGTTGTAGCCACCGTCGCTGGTAACCACCTCCAAGTCCCTGGCCCTGACAAACCTATCGGCTGTCGCATCGAATCTGAAGGCCTCTCCGCGGACCATGGCGACCATTTCGCCTGCGATGCGGTACGGGATGGCTCCCGTCTCCGGCAGTCCCGCCTCGGACCCGTAGGCGTCGACGCGGGCATCCTGGATCCTCGGTACACCATTTTCGACGGGGAACGAAAGACGAGCTAAACCGACGGTAAGTCCAACCCAGACCACACCGGGTGCTTCTTCGGCAACCGGCCCTATGCGGACTGACACCGAGGGACTCTGACCCAGCTCCGTCCACTCGCCGTCCGAGCCTCGCTTCATCGCCATCACCGTTGACGTGAGTGGAACATAGACCAGCATCGAATCTGACGGGGACGTGTAAAGGCCAGCCACCGAGTACGTCCGGTCTGGAGAGCCTACTAGAAGGGTGGCCCGGTTTCTGTCGATGCGGAAGACACCTGACTGCGTTCCGCCGGCCAACAGGTCTCCTCCCACTTCGACCATGCCGAAAACCTGCTCATTGATACCACTTACTTCCGGGAACGACATGGAACCCTCATCGAAATAGCTGACCCCGTCGTTTGTAGCGACAAAGAGCGTGCCGTCGTGCCTGTACACCAGATTTGCAAGCCGGACGAGGCCTGCCCGTTCGTCGATCAACCGGTAGGGCGTACTCGTTTCGATGTGGGCAATGCCGACGCTAAGTGCCAACCAGAGATCGCCGGCTCGGTCGAGGTAGATGTAGTAGACGCTGTTGTCGCCCAGACCAACCGAGGTGTTCAGGATCTGGACCAGACGCCCCTTCCGATCAATCCGGACCAATCCGCCTGTTAACGTTCCGAAAGCGAAGGTTCCGTCATTTAAAATTGCGCCCGGGAGATACAACTGATTCTCCCGCATGTAGTCGTCTGCCTCCGTGCGGAACGGCTCAAACTTCTGTCCGTCGTAGAGGAGAAACCCTTGCGTCCGTGTGCCGACAAGAATCCGATTTTCGTCGTACGGAAGGATCGAGTAGATACGCTCAAGTGCGAATTGTTCGCCTCCCGGCACCAATTCAAGCGAGTCCCCGTCGAGTTGCATGAGCCCCACTTGCCATTGGCGGACGTAATAGTGTCCGTTGGCCCACGCACCAATGTGGAAGTTATGCTCCGGCTCCCAGTGCTTGAACGTCCGGCCGTCCCAAAGAAAGAGATGGTTGTCCGGCGTGAAATAGATTCCGTCCGGCGTAGCGTGCGCCTCCCAAACGTCGGCAAAATCGCGTAGCTCCTCGGGAATGTAGTCGAGCAACGAGACAAACTGCGTTTCGCCCTTGGCGTCAGGTGCAAGATAACCGATCTGACCACTTCCTCCGACGTACACTGTCCCGCTGTCGTCCATGGCAAGCGACCGAACAATGCCCCGATCCGGTAGCTCGATCATCCGCCACGTAGCGCCGTCAAATTCGAGGACGCCGTAGCCGTTGGCGACATAAATGAGGCCGCGGTTGTCCTGAAGGACTCCCCAGTTCGAGGGTTCGGCCTCGTAATCGCGCGGGGTGTAATTCGTGATAAAGGGATAGCCCAGTTCAGCGGCATGGGGGGCAACCTGCGCCCACAACTGAGAAATCGGCAACAGCGCCACGATGAGGGCCAATGCGCGAGGGGACATGTACGTGCGGATGAGTCGTTGATGGAGAAAAGAATTTACTTCCGAAGTCGCCGATGGTGCACATTGTTGGCTGCAATTAGACGTCACTGAGGCAGCGGTGAACTTCAAACACCAAACTTCAAATACCAAACTTCGGTTCAATGCGTTCGGTCAGGAGGTTGACATATCCATGGGATGCCGCATCCATTGGGCATGCAAACCTCCCTGAGAGATACCACGGCCATGTTTGGTACTCGAAGTTTGGTATTTGGTATTCGAAGTTTGGTATTTGGTGTTATCCTCCTACCTGCCGACAGCAATCAACCCGAACAAAATGCCAGCGCCATCCATCCACCCGCGCTCTGCCGCTTTCGCCACGGCCATCCTCTTCGTTCTGATGCTGACGAACGTTTCGTCGGCCCAGGTGCCGTACAAAATTCCATTCCAGGGCGTCCTGACAGACGATTCGGGCGTCGTGCTCCCCGACGACACCTACACCGTCAAGCTCTCCCTGTGGAACGCCGCCTCGAACGGGACGCTGATTTGGGATGAAACGAAGCCGATCACGACGGTCAATGGGCGCTTCGACACGTTGATAGGGACACACGATCTGCTGAATTTCGTGGGGTTCAGCAGCCCTCTATGGCTGGGCATCACGGTCGATCCGGACCACGAAGACGAGATGACGCCAAGGGTCCAGCTCGGTGCGGCGCCATATGCCCTGGGCCTTCGCGAGGCGGAGTATTCGACCAGTCCCAAGAAGTGGACTTTCAACACGGAAGCGCTGATCAAGGATCGCTTCGTCGTCAACATCCCCACCAAGGGCGACGTCCTTTACGTGAGCAGCAACATCAACGGCGTTGAGGTACACAGCAATCAATACGTTTCCGGGAGGTTGGGAGTGGGCGCAACGACGCCGCCCGGTAAGGTTCAGTTCGTCCCCCCCGGGAATATCAATAGTGGCAGCGGGATCGTGCACGCCAACGCCGGCCTCCTGATTGGAAGCGAAGGCAACGGCATCGTCTTCGACGCCAATCAGATCGAGCGGGACGGGGGAGCGCTGTATCTCAATTTCACCGTGGCCAATGACGTCTCGCTCGTTAACGGCGGGGGAAACGTGGGAATCGGCGAGGACGTCCCGGTCGCGCGACTTCACGTCGTCGACGACATCAACTCTGGCGGCGACGTCGTCACCAACTATGTGACGCTGATCGATAACGTGTCGACCGGCACGAGCGCGGATGTGCTCGCGCTTCGTGTCGGCAACTCGAATCCGGGCGCCGCGGCCAACTTTATAGGATTCTTCGACGGCGGCGGCCTCATCGGGCAGGTCGAAGCAAACAGTGGCTCCGTCACCTACAACACTTCGGGGGCGGACTATGGAGAGTACCTCCCGCTCGCACCTGGGGTTGACCACGTGGCCGCCGGACAGATCGTCGGCATCACGGCCGGCGAGGCATCGCTCCAAACCCGTGGCGCCGAACGCATCATGGTCATCACCGGACGACCCTCCGTGCTCGGCAATATGCCCTCCGATGAACCCCGGGATCGTTTTGCGACAGTTGCCTTCGTCGGACAGGTGCCGGTACAAGTAGACGGTCCAGTCGCGGTTGGCGACTACGTCGTGGACTCGGGGAGGAGCGACGGATCAGGTATCGCAATTGCCCCGCGTGACTTGTCTGTGAGCCAACTGGGGCGCATCGCGGGACGCGTCTGGAAGGTTTCGGACGAGCCAGGCGGCAAGCGCGAGGTAATCCTTGAGGTGGGACTCGATCTCGGTCCGGCCGTTTCGGCCATTCTGACCAGGCACGAAAGGGAAATCAAGCGCCTGTCGCAACAACTCGAATCGCTCGAGAACAACCGATCGGCGTCTGAAACGCTTTGAACGTGCCAGGTGCTTGGTGCGACGTGCTTCGTCGGGTGCAGATGCTTCTCTTGGATGCAACGGCACTCCAATAGCAATCCGTATTTCAAGGGAAAACCAGTTGGGCATAACTTCGTACGGTGAGACAACCTCCAGCGCAGAGATGATTATGGCGTCGTCTCTCCGTTGCCTCGGTAATTTGAGCGAAGCCCGTACCAACATGTACCGTCAATTTCTGGCAGCGGCAGGATATCCTCTCTTGCGCTCTCGGCGGGCTGTCAATGTTCTTCAGACATCCGGCCGGATGCACCTCCGAGGATTGCGCTGGCCGTGCACGAACGCCCCTCCGGGCGATCGACAGTCTTCATTCCCATCGAAATACCAATCAGTGAGGTCGGCGCTCTCGTCAACGACGCAGTGCCCGACAGCCTCTACAGCGCGCGCGACGAGCGCATACGCGGAGGCATCTTCCCCATTAAGATGGACATCGACATCAGGCGAGACGGCCCGATCCGGACCCGAACTTACAAGGGATCCATCGAGAACCGGGTGCCGATTCGTGCATCGGGACGTGTTCGACTGCCGCCCGGTATCTGGCGACCTTTCGAAACCACGCTCACGATCCGCTCCGTGACAAGCCTGACGCTCAATGAAGACTGGGCCACGGAAGCGGAGACGACCGGTGATTTTAGGTGGCAGGAACCGCCGTATATCACCCTCGTCGGAATCAAAATCGGGCTTGCGGGCAAAGCGGAGAATGCCCTCCGCGATCAACTCGTGAAGGTGGCTCCCAAAATCGACAAGATCATCGAGGAGCAGGTGAATCTTCGAAAGGAAGCCGACAAGATCTGGGACAGCATCGGCGATCCCATCCAGATTCGATCCGAGCCTCCGGCGTGGCTGATGATTAGACCGGTCGGGACCTACTTCAGGCAGGCGGTCAGCGAACCCGACACGTTTATGGTCGGACTGAGCGTCGAAGCGGAATTCGAAACGGTGCTTGGCCAACGCCCCCCAGACGTGCCTCAGGACACGCTTCCGCCGCTCGTGCCGTTCCCCGACTCATTGTCCGACAGGAATCTCGGCGATTTTCAGATGCACGTGCCGGTGACGATCACCTATGATGAAGCGAAGAAGCTGTTCTTTCAATCGTTGGGAGGAAGGCCGCTGGCGGTTGATGACAACGTCACGGTGACGATCCATTCCGTCGACCTTTACGCCAATGGTGCGGCGGTGATAGCGCGCCTGGATTTCCAGGCCAAGATTGCCCAGTCACTCATGGGTGTCGAAGGCACGGTTTATCTGCGAGGCGTACCGGCATACGACCCCGTTTCGCGGACGGCGAGCATCGATTCGCTGGACTACGACCTCAATTCCAGAGATGCCCTTGCACACGCAGCCGACTGGTTCTTTCACGGTACGTTTCTCGACCAGACGCGCGAACAGCTCCGATTTCCCATCGGCGCCGAAATCGATCGGGTGAGCGACGAGATCTCGAAAGTCCTCACCGACCGGGCGCTGGGCAAGCACATCGTGCTCAACGGCGTCGTCTCCGACATCACGCCCGGTGGCATCTATCTGACGGAAGACGGTATCAATGTGGACGTGTTCGTTCGCGGCACGATGGCGGCAAGGATCCGGAGACTGGGGGAAGTTGTAAAGAATTAGGAATTAGGAATTAGGAATTAGGAATTAGGAATTGGGAATTGGGAATTGGGAATTGTTGCTCAGTATGGTCGTGAAACGTGTCGTAGCTGGTTTCGTGGGCGGCGCATACTTTGCGGCAGTGCCTTTGAGAGACACCCGGGAGTTTCTCAAGACGACCACGGACCACGGACCACGGACTCAATTTTGCGTTTTGAATTTTGATTTCTGAATTTCCCACGCCTCATCTTCCGACATGTCAGACTCTTTCTCCTTCTCCGGCGTCATTCCCGCCCTGGTGTCACCGCTGACCGAATCGGGCGAAGCAAATGTCGCCGCCACGCGCGCGCTTGTTCGCGCGATGCTTACTGAGGACGTTCCAGGCCTCTACATTCTCGGATCCACCGGACAGGGCATCATGCTTCCGGAGGCAACGCGGCGGGCTATCGCCGAGACAGTGGCGGATGAGGTCGCTGGGCGCATTCCGGTCGTTGCCCACGTAGGCGCGGTCACAACGGACGAGGGAATTCGCCTCGCGAGACACGCCGCATCGTGCGGTATCGACGGCGTATCGGCGATTGCTCCCGTGATTGGAGGCGGACTTACCGATATCGTCTTCCGTCACTACGAGGGTATAGCCGGCGCCACGGACCTGCCGTTCGTCGTCTATCACTTCGACGGGGCGTCCGGTATGGCGCAGGGAGCCGCGGCCTACGGCGACCGGCTTCTCAGTCTGCCCAATATTGCGGGCATCAAGATGACCTCACGGGACATGCACGCGATGGCGGATCTACACGCCAAAATTGGGCGCCAAATCGAGATCTATTCCGGGGCGGATGAGCTTATGTGCCAGGCGGTCCTGAGCGGCGCCAAGGCGGCCATCGGCACCTACTACAACGTCTGGCCGCGGGCCTGTGCTCTGGCTCGTGATGCGACCATGACGGGGCGAGTCAACGAGGCGGTCTCGTTCATGCACGCTTTCCGCAAGGGGATATTCGACACCGTATTCGATGCCTGGGGATTCATGCGCGCCGCTCTCCGGCTGCGTTTCGACGTCGACGTCGGCCCCGCCCGAGCTCCGCTCGGCTCGAGTAGCTACGTGTGGGAGGATGCGGAGGTATCGCGCATACTGAAATCCGTGGATGATGCGGCACCTGGTTCGGTGTCATGAAGTCCCTTCCGCTGATCCGAATCCTCGCTGCATTCACGATCGCTTTCGCCTTTACGGCCGGCGCCTCCGCCCAGCAGGACAATCCGCTTGTCTGGTCCAAACTGCCTGCTTTGCCCGACTCCTCCGGTTTTGCCGGCATGTTTGCTGGGGTTTCGAACGGCGCACTCATCGCCGCGGGAGGCGCGAATTTCCCGGACGGGCTCCCGTGGGAGGGCGGCCAGAAGGCCTGGTACGACAACATCTACGTTCTGCAGACTCCGGCCGGCGATTGGAAACTCGCTGATCAGCGCTTACCCGATCCTCTGGCCTACGGTGTTTCAGTCACCTACGGGGACGGTGTCGTGATCATCGGCGGCAGTGACGGAACGGTCAACTCGCGGCTGGTATATCGTCTCTTTTGGGATGGCGGAGCGGTCGTCATCGAGGATATGCCGTCCCTGCCGATACCGCTCGCCGATATGGGTGGCGCACTTGTGGGCGACGTGGTCTTCGTTGGTGGCGGAATGGAAAGTCCGACCGCACCGTCCGCTTCCAACGCATTCTTCGCGCTCGACCTGAGTGAGGGACCGGCCGGCCAATGGAAGCAGCTGCCCTCTTGGCCCGGACCGGCTCGCATGCAGCCCGTCGCCGGGAGTATCCATGGCGCTTTCTACCTGATGAGCGGTCGGGCCATTGAACCGGCAACGGATGAGAAAGGAAATGTGTCCGGCGTGCAGGTCCTCCCTCTTCTCACGGATGCCTATCGATTTATTCCAGGGGATCTCATCACGGAAGGTCACTGGGAGACGCTTCCGGAAATGCCGCGCGCCGCCGTGGCTGCGCCGAGCCCGGCGCCGGTGGTCGGACAGGCGCACCTGCTGCTCCTGGGGGGAATCACGACCGAGATGGCCGCCCACACGGACATGCCGACGTATCCCGAGTTTAATACGCGCGTTCTGGGATACCACTCGGGAAGGGACGAGTGGGTCGAACTGGGGCAGATGCCGGAAGGAGCCTCGCGCGTGACCGCGCCGACGGTCCGATGGAACGGCGATTGGATCATACCGAACGGTGAGAAATCGCCCGGCGTAAGATCGCCAGACGTTTACCGGCTCGGAACGAAGGTCCGCTTCGGCGTCATGAACTGGGCCGTGCTGATCGTCTACCTGCTGCTTCTCATTGGGATGGGATTCTATCTGTCGAAGAAGGAGCACGGCACGGAGGATTTCTTCCTCGCCGGCCGGCGTATTCCCTGGTGGGCTGCCGGTCTCAGCGTTTTTGGCACCCAACTGAGCGCGATCACCTTCATGGCGCTTCCGGCGCTTGTCTTCGACACGAACTGGGCTTTTGCGGTTGGATCGGCTACGGCATTTCTGGCGGCTCCGATCGTTGCCTACGGCTACATCCCGTTCTTTCGACGCCTACACGTGACGACCGCCTACGAATACCTCGAGAAACGATTCGGGCTGCCCATGAGACTCCTCGGGGGCCTCTCCTTCATGCTCTTTCAACTCGGGAGAATGGGCGTCGTGCTCTTCCTTCCGGCTGTCGCGCTATCCGCGGTCACGGGAATCGACATCTACTTGTGCATCGGCGTAATGGGCGTCGTCTGCACGCTCTATACCGTCATGGGTGGAATTGAGGCCGTGATCTGGACCGACGTGCTGCAGGTGATCATCCTGATGGGCGGCGGTCTCCTCTGCCTGGTATTCGCCGGGCACGGCGTCGAGGGCGGACTCCCGGGCATCGTTTCGCAAGGGATGGCCGAAGGCAAGATGGATCTGTACAATCCCGGATTCGGGGCCGACGAGTTCACGCTCTGGGTCGCCGTCGTCGGATTGTTCTTTCTGACCATGATTCCTCTTACGTCTGACCAGTCGGTTGTACAACGATACCTTACGACCGTCGACGAGAAAGCGGCTCAGAAGAGCATCTGGACGCACGCCTGGCTGACGCTGCCCACGATTTTCATCTTCTACGGCATCGGGACCGCGCTCTACGTCTTCTACAACAATAATCCCCAGGCAATCGCATCGGACGATGTGAACGAGATCCTGCCTTGGTTCATCGTTCAGGAGTTGCCGCTCGGGATCGCGGGACTCGTTATCGCGGCCATCTTTGCCGCTACTATGTCTTCGCTCGACAGTGGAATGAACAGCGTGGCAACCGTCTGGGTGAACGACATACATCGGCGTTTCAGACCCGGGTTTTCTGATACTTATTTCCTGAGACTGGCACGCTGGGTCACGGTCATCGTCGGTGTATTCGCCACCGGGTCGGCGATGCTGATCGGGAGCCTCGACATCAAGTACATTTTCGATGTTTTCCAGGAAGTGCTGGGGCTTATCGGCGGCAGTCTGGCCGGCGTCTTTGTCCTTGCAATCTTTACACGGCGAGCCACAGGTGTCGGTGCGGTGGCAGGTCTCTTCGTCGGTGCGGCCGTCCCATGGCTGATCAAGACTACCGGTGTGATTGCCGTTCATCCCTATCTCTACGGCGGCATCGGCGTGGTCAGCTGCGTGGCAACCGGTCTTGTATTCAGTCTGTTCGGCGGGAAGGAACGGCCGCTGGATGGTCTCACACTTTGGACACGGACGGCCCAAGCCTCCGCGCAGAACGGCACCGGCGAACGTCGGTGACCGACTCCTCAAAAGGGCAGTCAGGATGATGCGCTATTTCTGCCTGGGTCTTGGGCGAACCCTTGACGATCATCGTCAGCACGACTCCGAAGGCGATCGCAACCACGGTGAGTGCGTAGAACGTCATCTTGATCACGATCGAGTCTGATGCACCGATGGGACTGTCGGGATGGAAAACACGCCCCGTCGATGAAAGCGCCATGCTCCAGCCGATGGAAGCGGCCAGTGCGACGAACCCGATCTTTCTGGGACTGATCAGGAGGTGCACCAGGACGACGACGGCGGCGCCGCAGGCAAGCATCGCAATGGATGACATGACGCGCGGCTCCATCCAGAGGATGCCGCCCCAACTCGTGTATGAAGCGACCAGGCTCAGTCCGAAACCAATGCCAAAGAGAATCAGGCCCGCCGTCTGGCCCGGCGCCACCCACAGGCTCTGACGCATGGCCAAAGGACGCGCAATTAGATAGAGCCCGCCGAGTCCGACGGCATTGATGAGCGACGTGCCGGCCCACGTGAATGCCACGTGCAGGTAGATCCACCGGATTTTTGAGCCGAGGGTCGCCTCTTCCGGAGCGAGCAGCGTGATTCCGACCAGAAGCGCGATCAGCGCGAGCAGGGCGAAGATGCGAGGGCGGGAGGGACGAGAGATCAAGATTTAGCCTTCAAGGTGGCGGATTTCAAGAAGATGGGCGTTGACCGGCGCCAAACTATCAAGCGGATCCTCGACGTGCAAACATCCGTTCACACTGGCCACCGATGGAAATGTCATGAACTCTATCGTTTTGCGAACCGTATCTGCGATTTGCGTAGCGCTTACCGTGCTGGGTCTGGCGGAGGCTGTCCGCGCCCAAGACGATCTGTTCATGATGGAAACGACGGTTTCGCTCGCGGCCGATCAATGGTATCAGCTCCACTACGGAGATTCGCTTCGTAGCGGGTTCGAACTCCCTTTTCGCACATGTTTTTGCTCGTCCCGATACCGAAATGCCCGCGCTGGGCGAGCTGCTTACCGTTGCGCGATGGGATCCCTACCTCCATTTCGCCTGGATCTACCAGCCGGCGAATTCGAGTGAGCGGAAGGTCTGGCGAGAGGACATCGGAGACTGGGGATACGGAATCGATCAGTTCGTCGTGGACACGACAGCAGGGTGGGTGCAGCTCCCGCCTGGTCCTTACGGACCGATTGGTTGGGCGCGGCTGCTGGACTACGGCGAAACCGACGGCTTTCAGGGAAGCGTCGGTTCAATCGCCGGGCGGTTGATTGATTTGGATGGGGTGCAGGCCCACGTCGACGGTTCAGGTGAATCGAGGACAGTGAGTGGTACCGTGCTGATCGAGTCGATCGATGACGGTACGGTGACCTTTCGGCCCGAGGTGCCGTCCGACATGCCGTGCAGCCCTGAGCAGGAGCTGCTGCCTGATCCGGAAGTGCCGCATTTTCGGAGCCCGGTCTCGAGCTTCGTCACGGACGATCTTCGGCCGAAATTCGCTCTCGCGTACCCAAAAGGCTGTTGAACGGCTCGGTCGCCCCGAGCACCGATCAAACGAAATGACGTACAGTTTTCACTTTGAAATGTCCCTATTCTGTTAGGAGTTTACGGCCCGCTCTTTTAGATACCCTAAAATGCTCCTTGCTCTTACTCGCGACGTCAGCCCCACCTTCGATCGGTGTGAGTTGACGAATCTTCCGCGGACGCCCATTGATGTTGCCGAAGCGAGGAGGGAGCATAGCCAGTACAAGCAGTGCCTGCTCCAGCTCGGCTGCCACGTGATCAGCCTCCCGGCTGCGACGGACCTGCCCGACTCTGTCTTTGTGGAGGACACGGCAATCGTTCTCGAGGATCTTGCCGTCATCGCGCGCCCCGGAGCCGCATCGCGTCTTCCGGAGACGCAATCCGTCCTCGAATTTCTGAGGCAGTACCGGAATCTCTTCATGATCGAGGAGCCGGCAACCCTCGATGGGGGAGACGTGCTGAGGATTGGGAAGACACTGTTCATTGGCCAATCGAGTCGCACGAACGAAGCGGCCGTCGAGCAGCTAACCGCGGCTGTGGCTTCGTCGGGGTACAAGGTGCGACCAGTCCAACTCCGGGGAGGATTGCATCTGAAGTCAGCCGTTACTCGTGTTGCGGATAAGGTGCTCCTCGTGAATCCCGACTGGGTCGATCCGGCCCAACTTGGAAATTTCGAGGTGATCGAAGTCGATCCTGCCGAGCCGCAGGCTGCCAATGCACTTCGCGTTGGGGAACACATCGTCTACCCGACGCTGCATCGAAAGACGACGGGGCTCCTGAAGGCGCGCGGTTTGAAGATCCGTCCATTAGAGATGTCCGAGTTCCTTAAGGCAGAAGGTGGCGTAACCTGCGGGAGCATCATTTTCCATCATCCTCCGGAGAAGTCGTCGCAGCATTGACGGTTTGTCGCGGAGTCCCGACGGTCAGTCTCCGTTTCTTGCCCGGTTTCGATTTCCTACGTAAGATGGACTATGTCTGACGGAACCTCCAGCGATCGTAGTCCCGGCCATGGCTTCGGGACTCTCCCGGTCTATCTGACCGGCATATCGACCATTCTCGGCGCCATCCTCTTTTTGCGTTTCGGCTACGCCGTAGGCAACGTGGGTCTCCTTGGTGGCTTCACGATTATTCTCCTCGGGCACCTCGTTACGATTCCCACAGCACTGGCCATCGCTGAGATTGCGACGAACCGGAAGGTCGAGGGGGGCGGTGAGTACTTCATTATTTCGCGTTCGTTTGGTAAGACGATCGGCGGCGTGATCGGCATATCACTCTACCTCTCCCAGGCCTTCTCCGTTGCGTTCTATATGATCGCGTTCGCCGAAGCTTTCCGTCCTCTTGCCGGCCTTTTCGAGCACCAATTTGGATTTGCGTTCGATGCGCGCATTGTCTCGCTGCCGGCGACTATTGGACTGCTTGCTCTCATCTTTACTCGGGGCGCCGCGGTGGGAATGACGGCGCTCTACGTGGTGGTTGCCACGCTGGGATTGGCCCTTGCCATGTTCTTTTTCGGATCGTCGATTGAAGGTTTCGATCCAACGGCCGTAGGTCTCACTCAGACGGTGCTGTCACCCGACTCTTTCTTCGTGGTGTTCGCTATCGTCTTTCCTGCCTTCACGGGAATGACCGCGGGTGTCGGTCTCTCCGGCGATCTCCGCAATCCGCGGGTATCACTTCCCCGAGGGACGATAGGCGCCACGCTCACCGGAATGGTTGTCTACATCTTTATCGTAATCAAGCTTGCTTACTCCGCGCCGCCTGACGTGCTCGATCAGGATCAGTTTGTGATGTCGCAGATCGCCGTTTGGGGACCAATCATTCCGATCGGTCTCGCCTGTGCCACAATCAGCTCCGCCATTGGATCCGTGCTGGTGGCGCCGAGAACGCTTCAGGCGCTCGGGGGCGACGGTAATTTTCCATTGGGCAATCTCAATGCGTGGTTGAGCCGCGGCGCCGGAGCGGTCAACGAACCCCGTAACGCCCTGCTTGTCACCGGTTCGCTCGCCATTGTCGTCGTCTTGCTCGGCAACGTCGACTTCGTCGCACGACTCATCTCCATGTTCTTCATGGTTACCTACGGCTCGCTGTGCGCCATCAGTTTTCTCGAGCATTTTGCCGCGCGACCCAGCTACCGACCGAGCTTTCGATCGAGATGGTACATCAGCCTCTTTGGGGCAATTATCTGTCTGCTCGTCATGTTCCAGATGGATCCTCTCTTCGCCATCCTCGCCCTGCTCGCACTCGTGGGTCTCTATCGCCTGATGGCGAGCAGACGAACAGGGGAGAGCGATCTCGCCGACATGTTCAAAGGGGTGCTCACCCAGCTCACGCGGTATACCCATATTCGACTGCAACGGCATGCGGAGACGACGGGTCGTGATGAATGGCGCCCGAGCATTATCATGGTCAATGATCGTACGTTCGATCGTCGGTCTCCGCTGATCTTCCTCCGGTGGTTGTGCCACCGACTCGGTTTCGGCACCTACCTGCACTACGTCCAGGGAAATCTGAACGAAACGTCTTTCAGGGAAAGCGCGGAGGTGAAGCAGCGACTCGTGCATCTGGCGAAGATGCAGCGGAGCACGGTTTACATGGATACCATCGTGAGCCCTTCGATGACGTCCGCGCTAGCCCAAAGCCTGCAGGTTCCTGGCGTGTCGGGATTGAGCAACAACGCAGTGATGTTCGAATTTTCGCTTAACGACGGAGAGGAAGTCATCGCTGAAGTCGTCAAGAACTGCCGGTTCGCCGCCAGCACGGATATGGCCCAGTTGGTACTGCGCCACTCGGATCTCTATTTCGGAGAACGCCGCCGCATTCATGTCTGGCTTACCTGGAACGACCGCGAGAACGCGAATCTGATGATCCTCCTGAGCTACATCCTGCTCGGTCATCCCGATTGGAGTGAGGCCGAAATAAAGGTTTTCGTTGCATTGCCCGAGGACCAACTGGAAGATCAGCGGGCTGAGTTCATGCGACTGGTGAAAGAAGGTCGACTGCCGGTTTCGGAGATTAACCTTCGCTTTCTCCCGACCAACGATATCAATGCGTTCAGAAAGCTCATCGTCGACTACTCGGGAGACGCGGATCTCGCCGTGGTTGGTTTCGATCTCGAAGGCTTGAGGCAGCGCGGTAAGGATGTCTTTACGAATCATCCCAGCCTGAAGGACGTGCTGTTCGTTCACACGCCGGAAAGGATTACAATGGAATAGTAGACGAGGGTAACGATTTGACGCAAACCGTTGAACAGATTGAGGTGAAAGGAAGCGGGACCGACCCATGGGGGACGTTCAAGATTCGACTCGGAGAAGCCGGACGCTGGCGTCTTGGCCCGTCCACGATCTGGATCAAGCGAAACCCGAGGGAGTGGTTTATCGCCGTCCTCACGGGCCGCGACTACCTGTCGACCAACAGCGACGTCGAAATCCCGGTTGCCACGGAAGACTGGCCGTCGTCGGATCAAGCCGTCTACACGCGTTTCGCCTTTTCGGAGACGAGGAATCAGATAACCCTCTGGCCCGAATTATCACCGATCAGCGTGGTGTTTTCGCCTGAAACGCCGGTCCTTGTCACTCCAGGCGAACAAGTGACGCTATACGTGAGCACGCCGTTATGGGTACGGCTGGAAACGGGTGATCCGCCGACCCTGCTCAGCGAATTTCCGACATTCAGGCCCTCGGATACGTGGTTCGGTCCAAATACACGTGAGGGCGAGCGCTGCTACGCCGTGAAGATGTCGGGGCGACTCCAGCTAGATGACCTCGCATCACGGGTCCACCGGGCAATTACACCGATTCAGATTCGGAATCGAGCGAATGAAATGCTGAGCGTCGATCAGGTACGCTTGCCGGTTCAACTCCTCTCACTCTACCGAGGCGGAGACGGCATGCTCTGGACACAGCCCGTCGTCCTGGAGCGCGAAGCAAACGGAACGAGCGCTGTGCTCCATCTCAAGCAGGAGTTCGAGCAGGATACCCGCGAATTGAAGCTCATCAGATCGCCTCGAGAAGAGCATGCAAGCGGAATCGTCGCCCGTGCCTGGCAATGGTTTTTTACAAAATAGTGGAGAACGGACAATGGGAGACCTCTGGAATCAGATTTCAGGGCTGGTTACGCTTGAGACGGCTGCGAGCGTTCTTCGTGCCGCCGTCCTGATCATCGTAGGGCTGCTGGCGGCCAGAATCGTCAGTCGAGCCCTTGCCAGCCTCGTCGCGCGGGAAGCGGATCGGCAGAAAGTGTCTATGGTTCGGCGTCTCAGCTTCTACTCGATCGCCGGACTGTTCTTCATCGCGGCAATGGTGGAGCTCGGATTCAATTTCGGCGTCATTCTGGGCGCGGCCGGCATCCTCTCGGTCGCCATTGGATTCGCCTCCCAGACGTCCGCCTCCAATGTTATCAGCGGCCTGTTTCTAATGGGTGAGAAGCCGTTTTCAATCGGAGATGTGATCAAGGTAGGGGAAACGCTCGGCGAGGTCCTCTCGATCGATCTCCTGTCAGTCAAGCTCCGCACGTTCGACAACCTTTTCGTCCGCATCGCGAACGAGAACCTGATCAAATCCGAAATAACCAACCTCACACGATTTCCGATTCGCCGGATCGATTTGCAGGTCGGCGTGGCGTACAAGGAAGACATGCGCAAGGTGATGAAGATCCTCGACGAGGTGGCCGACGCCAACCCGCTCGTCCTTGCGGATCCCAACCCGCTGTTCATCTTCAAGGGATATGGGGATTCGGCCCTGGAATTCCAGTTCTCTGTGTGGACGCTGCGTGAGAATTACCTGCAGACCATGAACTCCATCAAAGTGGAGATCAAGGAAGCCTTTGACGCGAACGACATCGAGATTCCGTTTCCGCACAGGACGCTATACCCGGGGTCGGTGGCGGAACCGTTTAAGGTCGAAGTAATTAATGAGTAATTAAGAATTCAGAATGCAGAACGCTGGAGATTGTTGGTACGTGTCGAGCATTGAGAGGCCGAGAATGACCGCCTAGTTCGCTCGGTTGACGTTGCGCTCGGTTGTCTTTGCGATAGCGACAAGGATTGAAATTAGCTGATCAGCTTCTGTAATCAGGATTTCCACCATCTCGGGATCTCCGATCCCGCTAGCCTTGATCGTTTCTAGCCAGTACTGCTGATTCAGCAGGCCTCTTGAAGGCAACATCGGATCTTGCTGATGAATTCGGTTTCGCGCGACCGCGCGTATTGAGCCTCCCGCAAATTTGCACCGATCGACGTGGCGCTGCGATGATCTGTTTCGTCATGGTCCAGCCAGCACCATTCTGCGGGAAGTTCTGGGTGAATCGGATTGTATCTGCACTGCCAAACCGAAAGTGTCCGATCCAGTACTTCTCTGGTCCTCTCGGTTCATCTAAGGTTACGGGTCATTTCCACTAATAGACAATTGAGGGACCGACTTCGTAACCTCCGCTCAACTATGACTTCGGCCCAATCAACAACGAATTCTTAATTCTGTAATCCTTAATTCTTAATTACTTAGAACCACTGCTTCCACTTGAAATACCCCGCCAGTCCGAGGCCGATCGCCGCCATCACGCCGAGGACGCCGAAGTAGGCGTAGTGCCAGCCCAGTTCCGGCATGTACTGGAAGTTCATTCCGTAGACGCCGGCGATGAACGTGAGAGGGATGAAGATGGTCGCTATGATCGTCAGCACCTTCATGATGTCATTCATGCGATTGCTGACCGACGTCTTGTACGACTCGCGAAGACCGGCCATGACGTCACGAAATGATTCGACGATTTCCATGACCTGAATGACGTGATCGTACGCGTCGCGAATGAAGACAATCGTCTTCTTCTTGATGAGGGTCGAATCGGATCGCGACATCGATCCGATGAGCTCGCGAGCAGGCCAGATACCGCGTCTGAGTAGCACCACTTCGCGATTCAGAGCCGCAATCCGCTCCACAATGTCTGGATCCGGGTCCCCGAGGATAGCCTCTTCGAGGTCTTCCATTTCTTCTCCGACCTGCTCGAGCGTGACGAAGTACTCGTCGATGATGATGTCGATGAGTGCGTAGGCGAGGTAGTCGGCCCCGGCTGCCCGAATGCGGCCGACCGAGGCGCGGATGCGTTCACGGACCGGCTCGAAGACGTCGCGCGGGTCCTCTTGAAATGACAGCACCCAGTTCGATCCGAGCAGGAGGCTGAGTTGCTCAGTACGGATTGACGTTTCCTCCGTTTCGTATGTGATCATCCGAATCACGATGTAGAGGTAGTTGTCGAACTCCTCGAACTTGGATCGCTGCGTCGCATGGATGATGTCTTCCTGCGTCAGTGGGTGAATGTCGAAGATCTCACCGATTCGCTCGATGACCTTCAGGTCATGAATCCCGACGATGTTCGTCCACGTGACTGAATCGGCATCCCGGAACTGGACAAGCTCGTCGAGATTTTCTACGACACGCTCATTGAGGTCGTCCTTGTTATAGTCGATGACCGAGACCTGAGTCGGTCCCTCGTAGGGTTCGCCGACGAGATGGAGCGTTCCCGGCGCGGCACCTGGCTTGTGACGCCGTTTGCGAATAAGCTTGGACATACGCAACCACTACCGTTGTTATGACACTGACCGTTCAAGGTACGGGTTCATCGAGTGTATGACACCCGGCGCTCACCGATCACCGATCACCGCTCATCGATCATCGATCACCGCTCACCGATCACCGCTCACCGCTCATCGCTCATCGCTCATCGCTCATCTCCCCTATGACTAATCC
The DNA here is from genome assembly GCA_963768715.1 of uncultured Bacteroidota bacterium. Classification (GTDB taxonomy): domain Bacteria; phylum Bacteroidota; class Rhodothermia; order Rhodothermales; family DATKEJ01; genus DATKEJ01. Next base: position 233,475 of record CAVYJC010000007.1, on the reverse strand, counting down.
CGGTCTGGTCCCTACCTTTTTCCGGCTGCCACGAAATGCGTATGGCTGTACTTCATGCCGATCTGTCGACCAACTGTTAACTATTAACTATTAATTATTAATTACTTAATGGTCGACTCCATCTGGATCCTCGCCGTTCTGTGTTTCATCATCGTTGTGTCGGAATGGCTCGTGCGGAAGACGTTTCTGCGGCACCTGGGCACCGCGCTGTTGGCCATCATTGTAACGGCGATCGTCGCCAACCTGGGGATCATACCGGCGGGTTCTCCCCCTGAATCTCCTGTCGCGGTATATGACGGCATCTTCGAGTATATCGCTCCGCTGGCCATTTTCTGGTTGGTGCTGCCGGTAAATCTGAAGAGTTTGCTGCGCGCCGGACTTCCGATGATCAGCCTCTTCCTGATCGGCGCCGCCGGAACGACAATCGGAGTTTTCGTAGGGATGTGGCTCGTGAACGGCGCTGAATCGATCGGTCCCCTCCATGCTGCCCCTTGGCGGCATGTTTGCCGGGACGTACATCGGCGGCAGTGTGAATTTCAATGCTGTCGCACTCAACTACGACGTGGTACGGGACGGACTTCTATATGGCGGCGCCGTCGTCGTCGACAATATTATCACCACGCTCTGGATGATCGGCTCGTTGGCACTCCCGCGGCTCCTGCATCCGCTTTGGAGGACGTCTCACAACGTCGGTTACGAGGGTGAGCGGGAGATCTTGCTGGGCATCGACGAAGACACCGAAACGCTGCACCCTGTGGACGTGAGCCTGATGCTCGGGCTTGGACTCATTTCGCTCTGGTTTTCGCAATGGGTGGCCGACATGTTCGAGGGAGTCCCAATGATTCTTGTTCTGACCGTCGTTGCGCTCGTCCTCGCCCAGATTCCTGCGATTGCGCGGCTCAAGGGGGCGAAGGTGATCGGGATGTTCACCGTCTACGTCTTCCTGGCTGTGATCGGAGCATTCTGCGACGTCAGGGCGATGGGTGGTCTCGGGGACCTCGGTGTCACACTCCTCATCTTTGCCGGCACGGTGGTGACGGTGCACGCAGTATTCACTCTCGGTGCGGCGTGGATTCTCAATATCGATCCGGAGGTGGCGGTCGTGGCCTCGCAGTCGAATGTTGGTGGGAGTACATCTTCCCTCGCGATTGCAAGGAGTCTGGGGCAGAGAAGATCTCGTCCTGCCCGGCATCCTTACGGGTCTCGCTCGGCAATGCGCTCGGGACGTTTGTCGGATTCTGGGTCGCGTCGATGTTGTAGGGTTCCATGTTCTAAGCCCGTCCCGAACGAACGATGGAGTTTTGTGGGCTCGTCCGTGCGCTTAGTTCGGAGGGCTCCGGTTCCAGTTGCGGAGCTGCGATACATGGCCCGTTCGCTTAGCCGGACGTTTAGCGATTTTCATTGTGCGGTTAGCGTTGTCGGACTATTTCCCCCAGATCCATTAGATTGGGCCCACAAGCCATCGGTCGCTTCACTTGTTACAAACATCAATATGCAGTCGCTGACTTTCGATTCTTTTATCCCTGTGATTACATCCTTTGTGCTCAAGGTCGCCTCTGTCATCGCGATTCTCTTTGGCGCATGGCTCGTCGGAGGATGGATACGACGCCTCGTCGCGCGGCAGTTCGAAAAACGGGAGTTCGATCCAACACTCTCGCGATTCATTCTCGGCATTTTCCGGCCGCTTCTCCTCACGCTGGCGGCAGTCTCATGTCTCGGGATTTTCGGGGTTGAAACGACAAGTTTTGCGGCCGTTATCGGTGCAGTCGGACTGGCTATCGGCTTTGCCTTCCAAGGCACGCTCTCGAACCTCGCCGCGGGCGTGATGCTGCTCATATTCCGTCCGTTTAAAGTTGGAGACTTCGTCTCGGCCGGTGGTGAGTTGGGGACGGTAAACGAAATCGAGCTGTTCTTTACGAAGCTCGACACGCCGCAGAACATCCGTGTGATTCTACCGAACAGCACTGTCTTTGGCAGCGTGATCAAGAACTTCACGTTCAACTCGTACCGGCGGGTCGACGTGGCTGTCGGCACCGATTATGGGGCCGATCTGAAGGTCGTTCGCGACGTGCTCGAGAAAACTGCAGCCGCGATCCCGGATCAGGCCCCCGATACGAAACCGCAGGTCTTTCTGGCAGAGCTGGGAGGTTCGTCGATAAATTGGCAGGTTCGTATCTGGACTGCCCAGGCGACCTATTGGGAGGTCTTCCAGGAGACTACACGGGCGGTGAAAAAAGCACTCGACGACGAAGGAATCAGCATTCCATTCCCGCAAATGGACGTGCATCTCGACAAGGAGTAGTCCAGTTCGGGCTCCGTCCGTTCGGGGTTCCCGATTGGGCCTGCCGTGCTCAGTGCTTGCTCTTGTTCTATGGATTCCCGCCTGCGCGGGAATGACGAGCCGGTTGGGAATGACGCTACCTGGAACCTGGAACGTGAACCTGGAACCCCTAGAGCGCCAACTGGATCACCATCATCCCTGCCGCCGCGATGATCAGTGCGAGTGCGATGCGCGTGGGTTTAGCTGAGCCGTAGCTCTCGGGGAGAAGCTCGGAGAAGAGCATCCAGATCATCGCGCCCGCGGCGAAGCCCAGGCCGATCGGCAGGCTCGGTCTGAACGCATCGACGGCGAGATAGGCCGGTACAGCCAGAAGAACCTGCGGCAGGCTTGAGAAGATGCTCCACCCTGCCGCCTTCCAGATGGAGACGCCTCTCGGAATCAGGACGAGCCCGATGGCAAGACCCTCGGGGATATTGTGGACCGCAATGGCGACGGTGATGAAAACACCGAGTGACATCCCATCGCCGAAAGCCACGCCGATGCCGATACCTTCTGTAAAGGAATGGACCGTCATTACCCCGACCATGAGCAACATCTTCTTGGCGTCGGTTTTGTCCCAACGCGCCAGTTTGAGAACCGTATGCCCTTCGAGATAGGCCTGGCTCCAGAACACGAATCCCGCACCGAGGACGAACCCCAGCCCCATGCCGTAGGGACTATAATCGAATGCCTCATGGAGGAGCATGAGCGATGCCGACAGCATCAGACCCGCTGCTGCGGCGTTCGCCAACGCTTTCCATCCGATCCCAACCTCCTTCATGAAGGCGAATGGAATCACCCCCAGCCCCGTCGCCAGGGCCGTGATCAGAGCGAACAGTGTGATAAGGGGGAGGGACAAGGGGTAAGTAATTAAGAATTAAGAATTAAGAATTAAGAATTAGGAATGAGATGGTACATGTTCGGGGCAGGCGCTTCCACATCATATTGTAAGCCCTGCATCGATCAAATTACACCTCCTTCCACCTACTCCGAGCGTAATGAAACAACTTACAACATATCTCAACCCTCCTTGACGTGTGTGGCTCTATCACCGCTCGCATCGACGACCCGCTTGACGCTTCGACGCTTGAACCCTCCTCGCTTGATCCAAGGATTGCAATAATCGGGTGGGTGCTCGTTCGGGGCAGGCTCTTTGACGTTCGATCGGCGGCAGCGACGTTCATGCGGTCATCGTCAAGCAAGAGCCGGGTGGAAGAGACTCGGGCGGCAAGGCGACGATCGGCGCAGCGACGTTCATGCAGTCATCGTCGAGCAAAAGCCGGGTGGAAGAGCTCGGGCGGCAAGGCGAAGATTGATCTACCCGACGGGAACGTTGTCGAGGACCCGCGACGTAATTCAGAGTTCGGGATCTACGAAGATCCACTCCGTTCCGAATTGCGAGTCAAATCTGAGTTCTGAATTCTGAGTTCTGAATTCCGAATTCTCAATTGTCCATAGCCCCGTTGGCAACCCATTCCCTGATGAGATCTATCTGTTCCTGAGACAGTGCGGGTCGTCCGAACGGCATGCGGGATCCGCTGATGCCAGGCTCGCCCTGGATCTTGTGCACGAGGTAGCTATTGTCGGGATTGCCAGGGTCGATGCGCCGGAGCGCGGGTTGCTCGACGCTCGAAACGCCGACGATATTGGAATAGGCCTCACCCTCTCGGAGATTCAAGCTACCGGGAAGGCTGGAACTGCCGCCGATATGGCATCCGGATAGCGCGCAGTGCGTGTCGAAGATGTTTGCTTGGATCGATGATAGGGTGGCTCCACCCGTGTCCCCGGTGAGAGGATCGGCATGCTCGCAACCTGCAAGAACGATCCCGAGCACGATGCACGCAATCCATCGTCTGTATCTCATAACGACAAGATTAGAAATTCAGCACTCGGAAGATGTTGAAGCCCAGCCGCATTTCGCCATCCGCAATGTCCAGGTCACCACCCCTCAGGTACTGATCCGACGTCAATCCGACGGAGTTGCTGACGACGATCTGGAAGACGTGCCCTCCGATGCTGATCTCGACTCCGCCTCCTCCACTGTCGAAGCGAATGTCGTTGCCGAATGTGGTCGTCCGTGTGTAGCCCGAAACGATAGGTACCCACTCGCCTACAAGGGAGAGCGTCGTTCGGGGCAGCCTGAACAGTGTCCAGCGACCGCCGAGCCCGAGTGTTACGAGTGGATCCTCACCCGAAACGTTTTCGGCCGGATTGAGCGTGATGCCCGGCACAACCGCAACACCGACAGGCCCGAATGCTCGTGTCAGCGAAACCTGTCCCGTCACCTTCAGTGCCTCGCCGCGCAGGCGGCTCTCGTCGGTGCCGGGGTCTTCCGATACCCAGTTGAGAGAAACTTGCGCGGCCGCGCCGATTGGAGAGTTTCCTCTTTGCTGAGCGAGTCGGTACCGTCCTTCAAGCTCGACATTGTCGGCGGAATTACTCCTCGCTATCGCAACCAGAAGATCGTCGGTGAGCGCATAGCCAAGGCTCAGATAAATGATGCCGCTCCCGTCCAGCCCGTACAATGCGTCGTAGCCTTCGCTGATTTTCGGATTGAACCGATGACCGATGAGGAAGAGCCAGCTTCCTCTGTTCATAGTCAGGGAAGTCGGAAGGTTGACGACCTTCCATCCGTTGAACGGATATGCGGGTGGCGATGCCTGTGACTGGTCTTTCTCCAAGGAATCCACAGCGGCGAGTTCCGTGATCCACTGCACGATCGTATCCACCTGATCTTCGGTCAATCGATCCCCGATCAGCGGCATTTGAGCTCCAATTATGTCCGGCTCCCCCTTGATCTTCTTGACGAGATAGCTCGTTTCCGGATGGCCCGGGTCGATGCGTTTCAACTCCGGTTTCTCGGTGCTCGGTTTGTCCACCACGGACGAATGGAAGACTTCCCGCGTCAAGTCCATGCCCATTTGGGGGGTGGGACCGGAGTGGCAGGCCGATTTCGCACAGTTTTGCTGAAAGATTTCCGCGACTTGCTCTTCGAGCGACCGCTTGCCGTCCTGGCCATCTGCTGCTGTCAACGGCAGATGCACCAGCACGACGACAGGCAGAAGGATGCGATACAGTAATCTTGTACCCGCCAACCGTTTACTAATCATCGGCGTTGATCTCCATCTTAGTAGGGTAACGCTACGTGTGTGGTGGTGCGTGGCTCTACTTGAGCAGCGTCATGACCCGCGATTTGCTGAAGACGCCGTCCAGCGTGAGACGGTAGAGATATACGCCCGATCCAACGGGGCGATCCGTCGCGTCGAGGCCATTCCAAGTGACCTGATACGCGCCACTTGTCTGCTGTTTGGAAACGAGATCGATCACCTTCCTGCCCAGCATGTCGTAGATCGCAAGTGATACCAGTCCCGATTGATCCAACTCGTACTGTATCGTCGTCTCGGGGTTGAACGGATTCGGGTAGTTCGCGTGCAGCACGATGCTCTCTCGGCAACTCGTCGCCGGGTTCAACCGCCGTCGACGTGGGCGCCATCACGATCGGACAGTTGACCAGGGCAGCGCCCGAGGCGAGGATAGTTGCGGATTGCGCCGACGTGAGATCGCTCACCGAGTCGAAATCCGCGTTGTCGTAGATGTTTACCACCCAGAGCGGCGAATAGGCCTCGTCGTCCGGAAGGGTCGCCACGACGTTGTGCGTCTGGACCGAGTTTTCTTCCGATCTTGAAGCCCGACGGCGGGCCACCTCCCTCTTCACCCGGATTGATGTTGAACGAGACGTAGATCGGTGAGACGGGTACCTGGGCCGGCCCACTCTCCGGCACGTCTACCGTGAGCGCGCTCTCGACGAACTGGAAGTAGTAAACAATCTGATCGTTGTACCATCCCTCGACAAGATCTGCCTTGGCAGCGCCAAGCCGTTTCATGGCGCTCGATCCCTCTGGAACGATTGGGCAATTCACGAGCGTATTAGTCGGCTCAATCGGCAGTCCGGCCGCCATGAGGTCTTGAACGTTCGTGTATGTATTGGCGATGTAGTTGCGCGGAACGGTCACTCTGTGGACGTGCCAGAAGTCGTTGTAGCCTTCGTCTCCCGGGATGACGCCGACGATGTTCAATTGCACGGGAACGGGTGCGTCTTCGCCCTCCCGGAAGAGCACGTAAATCGGTGCGGCATCGGTCGGCTGTGCGTCGAAGTTGTAGTACTGAACGACGTTTCCATTCGGGCCCAGACCCTGCGTCATGAACGGTTCTCCCTGATCGAAGTCGATCGGTTCGTTTGGTCCGGGTAGACCGTTCGACTCGTCGCGGATGAACAGAGTACCCGCGTCTTCGCTGAACCGGTCGATCGAAGCGCGCGCTGCTGTCTCGGGATCCGCGCCGGCTTCGAAAACAATCGGGCAATTGACTAACGCTGCGCCCGAAGCCAGAATCGTGGCCGATTGTGCGGACATGAGGTCTCCGACGTCATCGAATTCCGCATTGTCGTAGATGTTGACGACCCAAAGCGGTGAATAGGTATCGTCGCCCGGAATAGTCGCCACGACGTTGTGAGCCTGCGATGACTTTTCCTCTGTTTTGAAGCCCGACGGCGGTCCGCCGCCTTCCTCGCCGGGATTGATGTTGAATGACACGTAGATCGGCGAAACAGGCATCAGAGGATGTCCTTCTGCAGGAGGGTCGACCGTAATGGGCGCCTCCGAGAACTGGAAGTAGTACACAACCTGGCCCTGGTACCATCCCATGACTAGCCCGTCATCCTCGCCGTTGAGGCGCATCGATGCCGTCGAGCCATCGGGAACGATCGGACAGTTGACGATGATGTTCGTCTTCTCGATGGTCAGACCCGCGTCCATGATTTCCTGGACGCTGGTGATCGAGTTCGCAACGTAGGTTGACGGCACGGTGACTTTGTGGACGTGCCAGAAATCGTTGTATCCCTCGTCGCCAGGAATCACGTTGACGATGTTCATCTGACCTGCTACCGGCGTGTCTTCTCCCTCCCTGAAGAGGGCGAAGATCGGGGCCGTTTCCTGCGGCTGTGCGTCAAAATTGTAGTACCGGACGAATTCACCGTGCGGCCCGAGGCCCATGGTGACGAACGGCTCGCCCTGATCGAAGTCGATCGGTTCGTTGGGGCCGGGAAGACCGTTCGTCTCGTCGCGTATAAAGAGCGTTCCGGCAGCTTCACTAAAACGGTCGATGGATGCCTCCGGTGCGCTTTCCGGATCGGCGCCGTTGCCTTCTCCAGGTGTCGGATCGCTGGAGCGCCAGCGGTCCGCAGTCGTCGCTCCGTAACCGACGAACGCGAGACTCTGCCCCATGTCCGCCGCAGGCACGAACGTACCCGCATCCCAAATTCCCGCGGCCACGGCAACGCTCTCCCGCATATGTCCCGACGAACCGTATTGCATGTAGTCTACAATGGCGCTCGAATCAGCAAAAGTGTTGGTCGAGTACAGTCCGAGCTCCCCATCTCCGTTGCCGAGAGCGTCGAACGCCACCACCAGTGCTTCGCCCGGAGCGATGGTCGTAGATCCGCTGAGTATGGTCAAGTCGGAGATTTGGACGTAGTTCGGGTAATTGCAGAGCCAGAAACTCGAAACGTCAAAATCGGCGTCTCCCGTGTTCCTAAGCTCCACCCAGTGGGAACTATCATTGTAGTCGACCCCGCTGTATCCCACCTCGTGGAGTCGGATCTGACCGTACAATGGTCGTACACAAAGAATAGCTGCGATGCCGAGGCCGATCAGGCCGACTAGATTGCGTCTGCGCATGAGTTCCACTCCGTATCCATTTTGCCGTGCGCTTATTCCCGGCGACGATGGATGGCCGGGAGTCGCGCTCATTCATTTCCGTGAGCAGCCGATCCAGAAGGGCGGCTTTGTGATATCTGATATATCCCAAAGTGCACGTTCGGGATATCACGAAAGCGTCACGAAAAGAGGACAATTGAGGGAGGGATAGGAATTTGCCCTACAGAAAAAGGCCTTGAGAATTGGAAGCGTCCTGCCACTTGATTTCGAGGGTAGCGGCGGTCCTCCGGTCGTCGATCCGGTCCAGTGAGTGGGCTGTCGGGGTTTGAACGGGGTGTCCGTGAACTCGGCCGCTTCCAGATTTGAGCCCCGTCCTTCGTGGGTTCAGCGGAGACCGCATGGCAGGAACGAAGGCTCGCCGCGAAGCGAGAGATCCCCGTATCAATCTACATCGGAGGCTCGGGCAGCGTGTAGGTTCTGCCCTCATTCTCCTTCTTCAGATAGGCCATGAGCGGCTCGAAAGTAACGGAGCATCGGACCCGCGCTGAGATCCTCTCCCGTTGTTCGCGAAGCAACTGCTCGCCAGTCGACCGTGTTGCCGGGCGCCAGAATCCTTCGAAGGAAATCACCCACTTCCTTGTTGCCGTAATAGTCCGTCGCATGTGGATCCTCGTGAAGGATTTCCCGGGCGATGTAGTCGTGGAACTGGAAGAGCAGGAGGTACGAGATGGCGTAATCGTAGTACTGCGCCGCATCGTTGATGATGTGCGTCTTCGTCGCGGCGTCGGCGTACTCCTCGCCGCGCGGTTCGGGAGGCGCCACGCCCTGGTATTCCTTGACGAGCTCCCACCAGCGCGCATTGAACTGGTCCTCCGGAAGATCCTTCTGCGTAGAGATCGTGCTCGAAATCCGACATCACCCCGGCGCCGAACGGCATGAAGGTGACGTAGTTCAGCGCCTCGTGCAGAAGTTGCTGGGTCTGATCCGACTCGGCGGAGTCGGGCAGCACCCCCACGTCTTTCAGAAACGGCGATTGCATGGCGGCAAATCCCAGGAGTGATCCGATCGCCTCATGGAATCCGCGATTTGCGCCTCTTCGGAGGAGGAGTGGCACTTCCGGGTTGGTTGTATGCCCGGTAGTAATAGACGTGGCCCAGCTCGTGATGCGCGGTTTCGTACCATTCCGCCGTGTTCACGACGCTCATCAGCGAACGGACGTCGTCCTCGTAATTCATGTTCCATGCACTGGCATGGTTGTTCTTCTTGTACGGCGTGCCGGGCGGCAGGGGATAGAGACTCGACCGCTCATAAAAACTCTGGGGCAGTGGATCGAACCCGAGGCTGACGTAGAATCCTTCGGCATCTTTGACGACTCTGCTCCGCCGTATAGTCTTTCAGCGCACCGTCGAGGTCGGCGCCCTCGACCTTCACCAATGAGCTTTCCAGTCCTGAGCCCATCGATTCGGGAGCCAGTGGGCCGGAAGTTGATCTGGAACGGTATTGGCGCCGTAACGCTTTGCCAACTCGTATCGCGCCCACGTGTGCAGCTCACGGTAGAGCGGGTACGTTTCACGCGTAATCTGGTGCATGAGCGTCATCATCTCGTCGGCGGTCATGCCGTACTCAGACACCTGATATCCGAAATAGTCATCGTATCCCGAGCGCTTGGACAGTCCCGTTTCGAAGATCACGGACGTGCGCGAGGCCATCCTTCAGCTCTTTCCCGACCTCCTTGCTCGCGTTCCATGCGGCGAGACGGACTTTCGGATCGTTCTCCTCGCGGAGAATGCGATCGATCTCGTTCGTGCTCGAAACCGACTTCCCGTCGATCTGAAAATCTGAATCCGAAAAGGATGCCGACGAGCTCATTGTCGAGCTTGATCTTCTCGTCAACCAGGTCCGATACGGTCTGCGGGTTGTCACCGGCCCGGTACAGGATCACGTTCAGTTGCCGAATCTGAAGCGGGGTCAGGCCATCCGGATTTGCAAGAAGCGCCCGAACACGATCGATAACCTCGGTGCTGCCTGTGTAGGCCGCTCTTGCTTTTCCCGCAGCCGACGCTTTTGCCGCTGCAACCGTGTCGCCATCGACGATGTGGGTGTTCAGGTCCCACCTGGCGAGCGATTCCGCATAGTCCAGTTTCTGATATCTGGCGCTGTACTCGTCGAGAAATCGCTGGGCGTCTTCCGGACCCGTGCTCGAGGGATTACCGCACGAAATCGACACGAGTGCGAAGAGAACGAGAGAGGAAGTGCTCTTTACGAGAGTCATGCTTATTCGATCATCAATTTGAGGGTGCATCCAATCTGGCGCACGCGCCGCGACGAGGGTGCATCCCAATTGCTTTCCGGAGGCCGCAAGGTAAGGATATCACTCGTTCGCCACAGGGCATAAATCGGGGATCGATGATTGAGCCCGATCTGCGATGATCAATCCCCGATGATTGACGATCGCACCTCGCACCAAGTACAAAGTACCAAGTACCAAGTACCAAGTACCAAGTACCAAGCACCAAGTACCAAGCACCAAGTACGTCGCAACCGGCACATGGCACGTGGCGCTACCCAACGCTACATTCCAAGTCAACAAACCCGTGATCATTGCAGAGACGCCGTTTCATAGTCCTTGGGAGCCGCTCGCTGCTCGGACTTGCCGTCGCGAAAGTGCCAATCAGAGCCTGGGGAGGCCTCCTCACGGGCACGGCGCGTGACCGGATCCTCTGAGGTTCTCTACAACGGCATCGTTCCACCGACGCCCTTTCCGCCCGTTCTCGAGCAGCCCTGGTCGACCGATGAGCTTCCTTACTACATCACCGACCCGCCTGACGTGATACGGATCGACACGGGCCGCCAGTTGTTTGTCGACGACTTCCTCATCGAACTGATGCCCGGGCTGAAAAGGACGTTTTACCAGCCGGAGCCTTTCGAAGGGAATCCCGTCATCTCGCCGACAGACGAGACGATTCACATGCGCGTCGACAACGACGGCCTGCTGATCCAGACGCAACTGGCTTGCCCGTTTTCAGACGGAGTGTGGTGGGACACGGAGTTCAAGAAATTCAGGGCGTGGTATCTGGGCGGGCCGAACACGCTCAGGCTGGCGGAATCGCCGGATGGAATCGAGTGGACTCGCGTTGGTTCGGATGGCATCGTGATGTCGATTCCACGCGAACGAGACAGCGGATCGGTATGGATCGACGCTTCGGATCCTGACCCGAGTCGACGTTACAAAATGTCGTTCTTTGCCTTCGAAGACAAACGGAACTGGCTCTACACGTCCCCCGATGGAATCCACTGGCCTCCTGTCGATCAGCCTTTCGCGCGATCGGCCTACTACTCCTCTAATCCCGACACGCCTACGGGCGACCGGACGACGTTCTTTTACAATCCTTTCAGGGGGAAGTGGGTATGGTCGCTGCGCGACATCCGGGATAGACGCGAGTACGGAGGTCTCCAATACCACCGGATGCGGCGATATCTCGAATCCGACGACCTTTTTGAGGGGGCGTCGATGCTCGACGAGAGCGGTTACTGGCTGGAAGCCGACGGTCAGGATCTCGATGAGGCCGGGCCTCCCGGCAGGCCTCAACTGACGATTCCCCAGGTCTACAACGTCGACGGGTTTGCATATGAATCGGTGATGATCTTCGGGCTCACCATCCTCTCGTCGAATGCGTGGATGAATCAGACGACAGGAGAGGCTTTCCCCAAGCGGAATGAGGTGTACCTCGGATTTTCAAGAGACGGGTTCTATGCGACCAGAGCTTCCGGAGACGACCGGATGCCGTTCGTCACCATCGGCACCCCCGAAACCTGGAACGAGGGGAACGTGCAGACTGTCGGTGCGGGATGCATCGTTACCGGCGAACCCGCCGCCGAGCAGCTTCGATTCTACTTCTCCGGAAGAAGAAACTGGTTCACCGGGGAAGGAGCCCTGAAGCGCCAGGGCTACCTCGGCTTTGCAACCCTTCGGCGGGACGGCTTTGCATCCATCGACGGCGGCTCCATAGAGGGTGTCCTGAAGACTCGCCCTCTTCAGTTCGATTATCCCGACGGATATCTTTTTGTCAATGCCGAAACGCTCAATGGACGACTTCGCGTCGAGGTACTGGACGAATCCGGCCGGCCAGTGCCGGGATTCGATCGCTATCGATGCTTGCCCTTTCAAGTCGATTCCACCAGGTTCATGGTCCGCTGGGAAGACGGGGAATCGCTGGCTGCCGTTTCGGGAACTCCATTCAGTTTGAGATTCATCCTTGAGTCGGGCAAACTGTTCAGTTTTTGGGTTTCGCCGACGAGGGACGGAGCAAGCGAGGGATATCTTGGCGCCGGCGGGCCCGCATATGACGGCTATCGGGATGCCAGTCCCCCCGATACCAGTGGAGATTGATGTCGATCTGCCGCGTTCGCCAAGGACTGTCAACGTAGCTCCAAATCCAGTATACACAAATACTTACATTGCGTATGACACGGAAACTGAAGGCCTTGTCGCCATAACGCTGTATGACACAGCCGGTCGATTGGTGCGCGTGCTTCAGAATGTGTCGCAGTCGGCGGGTCCGCATACCTTGCGGTTCGACCGAAACGACCTCGCGGCGGGTGTCTATTTTTGCCGTGTGCAAACGCCGCGTTATTCCGAAACTGCGAAACTCATCATCCTCGACCGGCCCTGATCAAGCTTGCGGCAGGGATCAATGTCTGCCGTCTACTATCTGCCGTTAATATCTGATATCTGCTGTCTGATGTCTGCTGTCTGCCATTAATTCCCCATGTCCCCCGTCATCACCGCCACCTCAATTTCAAAGCGCTTCGGTAATGCGGAGGCGCTTGCCGGCGTGTCGCTGAGCGTCGGGGCAGGGGAGACCGTTGTGCTCATCGGGCCGAGCGGATGCGGGAAATCCACGCTGCTGCGCATCATCAATGGCATCGTCAGCGCGGATGCGGGTGTTGTCCATTTCGGCGACGTTCGTCTCGGCGCGGATAGCGTCAACAGGCTGCGCCACGGGATGGGTTACGTGATTCAGGAGGGTGGGCTGTTTCCGCACATGACGGCGCGCGATAATGCTACAGTACTCGCCCGTTTCCTGGGCTGGGGATCGGATCGGATGGCCGAGAGGTCGCGCGAGCTTGCCGAGGCCGTCCGGCTGCCGGCCGATCTGCTCGACCGATTTCCGCTCGAGCTTTCAGGAGGTCAGCGGCAGCGTGTCAGCCTGATGCGGGCGCTTTTTGTCGATCCCGAGGTACTCCTTCTCGACGAGCCGCTCGGTGCACTCGATCCCATGATTCGCGCCGAGCTTCAAGCCGATCTCCGCGACCTGTTTAGCAGGATGAACAAAACCGTGCTGTTGGTCACACACGATCTGGCCGAGGCTGCTTTCTTCGCGGACAGGATCGTCCTCATGCAGGCCGGAACTATCGTTCAGGAAGGTTCGCTCGCGGATTTCGAGAAACGCCCGACAACTCCTTTCGTATCGAAATTCATTGCGGCCCAGCAGCTTACGCATGGGGGGCTCGCATGAGTCGTTTCTGCCGAAAATTCCTGAGAAGCGTCGCCGTGTTGGCGGCTGCTCTCCTGCTCGGCGCATTACGTCCCGATCGAGAAGTATCCGCGCAGGATGCATCGCACAGCGATAAGCCGGTGGTCGTAGGCTCGAAAAAGTTCACGGAGTCGGTCATCCTGGGCGACATGATTTCTGTTCTCCTGCAGACAGAGTCGATACCTGCCGAACACCGTCGCGAACTGGGCGGCACCCGCGTCCTCTGGGAGGCCCTGCTCAGTGGCGACATTGATATCTATCCGGACTACACCGGAACCCTCATGAACGAGATTCTCTCAGACAAGGGCATTACCGATGCCGACCAGCTTGTCGCGGCACTCGAGTCGAGAGGGTTGCGGATGACCCGGTCCCTTGGATTCAACAACACGTATGCCATGGGGATGCGCAGAGACAGGGCAGGAGCCCTTGGCATACGCAGTATTTCGAACTTGATCGGCAGGCCGGATCTCGTCTTCGGATTCTCGAATGAGTTCATGGATCGCGGGGATGGCTGGCCGGGTCTCCAGCGAACGTACCGGCTCCCACAGAAGGACGTTCGAGGATTGGATCACTCGCTGGCCTATCGGGGTCTGGTCGACGGCGCGCTCGACGTCATCGATCTCTATACCACGGATGCAGAGATTCAGGCCTACGATCTCGTGGCGCTTGGATGACGACCGGCATTATTTTCCGGACTACAAAGCGGTGATTCTATACCGCGCCGATCTGATCGAACGCTATCCCGAGCTGCCGGAGATCCTCCATAAGTTGGAAGGCGTCATCTCCGAGCGCCGGATGGCGGCCATGAACGCCCGGGCCAAAATTGACAGAGTTCCGGAAGAGGTCGTCGCGGCAGACTTCCTCTCCGACGTGCTCGGTATTGGACGTCATGGAGGTTGAGGTCTCGAGTGTCGCGGAACGAGTCTGGGACCGAACCGTGGAGCATCTGATCCTGGTCATCGTTTCGCTTCTTGGAGCGATCCTGGTGGCGTTGCCGCTCGGCATCGTCTCATACCGCCACGAGCGGCTCGGAGCATTCATTATCGGCACCGTCGGCGTGATCTTCACCATTCCGTCCCTCGCCCTGCTTGTATTCATGATCCCGCTGCTGGGAATCGGGGCCGGGCCTGCGATGTTTGCCCTCTTCCTCTACAGTTTGCTGCCGATCGTCCGGAACACGCATGCCGGCTTGCAGGGCATCCCCCTGCCCGTACGGGAATCAGCGCTGGCGCTTGGGCTGTCCGCCGGATTCCGCCTCCGACACATCGAGCTGCCGATGGCCTCGGGGATGATCCTCGCAGGCATCAAGACGGCGGCCGTCATCAACATTGGTACCGCCACACTGGGGGCTCTGATTGGGGCCGGCGGCTACGGCCAGCCGATCCTGACCGGCATTCGGCTTAACGACGTCGGGTTGATCCTCGAGGGCGCCATTCCAGCCGCTCTCCTCGCGGTCGTGGCCCAGGCGGCGTTCGGTTGGGCCGAGCGATTCGTCGTCCCACGCGGCCTGAGACTCTGACCTCCCACGCGCTTACCTTGCATGCCAATAAGTGTGACGGCGTCAGGGGAGGAGCCGTCTCAAAATCCGTGAAGGAAGTGACGAGACGCATAACAACATACGGTCCCCCCTTGAGGGGGGCAGGCTGGATCCCGACGTCAGTCGGGAGGAAGCCGGGGGGTGGAAGGCGGTCTTTGTCCACCTCTCGCTTCGCGAGGCTCCCCTCAAGGGGAGACCGCTACGTCCACCGCCAACTCCTGCCTCATAGACTTTTGAGACAGCCCCCACCTCCTGACGGCGTTACGGACGAAAGGCTTACGTCGGTTTTCACTAGAACGATATGATGCGAACAGCCGAACACAAGAAAACGGCCGCTGAGTTGGCGGCGACCTACAGGTCGGCATTGCTCGAGGATGTCATTCCCTTCTGGCTGCGTCACTCCGTTGACGGCGACCAGGGCGGCTACTTCACCTGTCTCGATCGTGACGGCACGGTGTTCGACACGGACAAGTTTGTGTGGCTCCAGGGCAGGCAGGTCTGGATGCTTTCCAAACTTTACAACGAGGTCGAGAAACGTCCCGAGTGGATCGAAGCAGCCGAGGTCGGCGCCCGGTTCTTGCGCCAACACGGTCGTGACCGTGACGGTGACTGGTATTTCGCGCTGACCCGCGACGGCCGGCCGCTCGTGGAGCCGTACAACATCTTTTCAGACTGTTTCGCGGCGATGGCTTTCAGCGAGTTCGCGAAAGCGACGGCGGACGATGAGTCGAAATCCATCGCGCAAACAACGTATTCGCGGATTCTGGCCAGGCGGGCGGATCCGTCCGGGCGCTTCAGCAAGCTGCATCCCGGGACGCGACCGCTGACGGGTCTCGCTCTGCCGATGATTCTTTCGAACCTGACCCCGGAGTTGGCGTGGCTGCTGGATTCGGACGAGGCGGTTCAGGCGAGTCGGTCGACAGCAGCGGAAGTGTTCGAACTGTTTCTGGATCCGAAGCTTGGCGTCCTCCACGAGCACGTCGCACCGGACGGAAGTCTTGTTGACTGCTTCGAAGGCCGCGTCATCATTCCTGGTCACGGCATCGAAGCGATGTGGTTCGCGATGGACATCGCAGAGCGGACCGGCGATACGGCAATGATCTCAAAAGCGGTCGACGTTACGCTCGCAACGCTCGAGTTTGGATGGGATGGCGAATTCGACGGCATCTTCTACTTCCTGGACGCGCAGGGCCGCCCCCCTCAGGAGCTCGAGTGGGACCAGAAGCTGTGGTGGGTCCACCTCGAAACGCTCGTTGCGCTGCTCATGGGCTACCGGCTCACCGGTCGAGAAGAGTGCTGGTCGTGGTTCGAGCGCGTCCACGCCTATTCATGGGCGCATTTTCCGGACCCGGAGTTCGGTGAGTGGTACGGTTATTTGAACCGGCGCGGCGAAGTAATGCTTCCGCTCAAGGGAGGAAAGTGGAAGGGCTGTTTCCACGTGCCGCGAGGGCTCTACCGGTGCATGCTCGAGTTGGAGCGGCTAGGTAGATGAAATCAAATATCAAAATGCAAAAATCAAATTGCGGCCCAGGCATCTGTGAGCGATTGTGCATCCTCCATCCTCCATCCTCCATCCTCCATCCTCCATCCTCCATTCATTGGTGTTTTAGCGAAACTGCGGGATCCACCAGAGCACTGCGAATGGATTGGATGCTCACCGTGGCGAGCGCGATCAGAGCGACGGCAAAGCCTGCGGCCGCAAACAGCCAGACCTCGATGTCAGAACGATAGGCGAAGCCCTCCAACCACCGCCGAGCCACCAAATAGGCGACTGGACAGGCGACGAGGAAGGCCAGCCCGATCAGGCGCAGGAAATCCATCGAGAGCATGCGCACGACGCTCGCAACGGTCGCGCCCAGGACCTTTCGAACGCCGATTTCTTTGCGCCGCCTATCCATGACGAATGAGGCGAGACCCAACAGGCCGAGAGAAGCGATGACCACGGCGAGAATCGAAAAGTACCCGAACAGCGTTCCGACCTTCCGATCGGCTTGGTATAACGCACCGAAATCCTCATTCACAAAGGAGTAGGTGAAGGGGAATTCCGGGCGGTAGGACTTCCACCGTTGCTCGAGGAAAGCCAGCGCCTCGTTAATCCTCGACGCCGCTACACGTACCGTCACCCGACGCCATCGCTCGGGCATGATGAAGAGAACAAGTGGCGCTATCTCGTTTCGCAGCGATTCGAAATTGAAATTCTTTACGACGCCGGTGACCACCCCGGGTCGCCTGAAGCTCGAGGCCTCGAGAACGAACGGCCTACCGATTGCATCCTCGGCGGAGCTCCAACCCAGAAGTCTCACGGCCGCCTCATTGATAACGAACGCCTCGGTCGAATCGCTAGCAAGGTCCATTGAGAATGAACGTCCTGCCGTGAGCTCCATGCCGTACGTCGCGAGAAAGTCGTAGTCGACAGGATTGAGCGCGAGCGAGGCGTGACGCATCTCACCATCAACCTGGGCGCTGACCCCGACATGATCAACCAGAGCCTTCGAGGGAACGAGTTTCGAAGCCGTCACATGCTCAATCAAAGGAGACGACTCCAGCTGGTTTCGGAACGGCTCGAAGTCCGCCTGCATCTCGGCAGTGATGGGAAGCACCACCAGGTGCTCCTTGTCGAATCCGAGATCCTTCTGCTGCAGGTACGACAACTGGCGCAAGACCACGCCGACACCGACGATCAGGACGATCGACACGGCGAACTGGGTAACGACGAGCGTCGAACGCAGCTTCGAGCGCCACGACCCGCCCATTGTCTGGCGAAACACCTCTTTCGGCTGGACTCTCGACAGATAGACGGCAGGGATGAGGCCGGCCAGGAGCGAGACCACGACGATGACCGACACCACAGCGACCAGAGCATCCAACAGGCCGAACTGCGACCATGACAGCGACTGTCCCGACAGTTGTGTAAACGCCGGCATCACCAGCCATGAGATGAAGACGGCAGCCACGAGCGCCAGGCTGGTCAGAACGATGGACTCACCCAGAAACTGGGTTACAAGCTGACGTCTCTCTGCACCCATGACCTTGCGCATTCCCACTTCCTTACCACGGTATGAGGCGCGGGCCGTTGCCAGATTGATAAAGTTGAAGCATGCGATAACGAGGACGAGCACGGCTACGGCGATGAAAAGGATGACGTAGGTCCGGTTGCCGTTCGGCTCGAATTCGCCGTCGAGGTGGGAGTCCAGATGGATGCTGGTCAACGGCTGCAGTACCAAGCCATCCACGGTATGATTGTCGGGCTCGTAGTGAGCACGCAAGAACGACGGAAGCTTCGCTTGCAGTGCGGCGGCGTCGGCGCCTTTCGAGAGCAGTACGTAGGTGCCGTAATTGTTGTACTGCCCCCACTCGCTGCGCTCGGATTCCTCTGTCCATGCCTCCGTCGTTCGGAAACTGACGAGAAGATCGGGGTGGAAATGGCTCGCCGCGGGTTGGGACGACGTCACGCCGGTCACGATCAGGTCGAACTGGTCAAACAGCTTGACCGAGTGGCCGAGCGGATCGTCCTCTCCAAAGTACTTCTTCGCGATACTTTCGGTAATCACCACCGTGTTTGGCTCCGAGAGTGCCCGGCGCGCGTCACCTCGAACCAGCGGCTGTGTGAACACATCGAAATAAGTCGAGTCGACAACGAAGATTCGCTGTTCGATAAAGCGGGTTTTGTTGACAGCAACAGGTCCTTCCGCCTGGAAGATGCGCACGGACTTCTCGACGTCGGGAAGGTCGTTCGCCATGGCGGGTCCTATTGGCATGGAGATTCGGGCAAGCGCCAGAACCGAACGGCCGCCGTCATCCCGCCATTCCCGTGAAACCCGGTAAATGCGATCCGCCCTGTCGTTGTGACGATCGAAGCTGAGCTCGAAGCGCACGTACATCGTGATCAAGAGGCAGCATGCGAGTCCAACGGCGAGTCCGAGCATATTGATAAGGGCGTACGCACGATGCCGCGCCAGATTGCGAAATCCAATCTTCGCATAGTTCGCAATCAACGTGGCTTCATCGCCGAGCGCCTTGACCAATCCGCCGCGCCGGCGGGCTTTCACCCATGCCACTTTCCTGTATTCGGAGACGACGGCAGTCGAGTCGCCAATACGGCGAACCGCCGCCGCGAACGCATCCTTTTCCGACACGCCCTCTGCCCGCTGCGCCTCGATGTGATCGCGCACGTGCCCCTCCAATTCATCAAGATCTTCGCCGGTGAATGCCCGGCGTTGTGAGAGGCCTCTCCGCCAGCGTGCGATCGC
The DNA here is from genome assembly GCA_963768715.1 of uncultured Bacteroidota bacterium. Lineage (GTDB taxonomy): Bacteria > Bacteroidota > Rhodothermia > Rhodothermales > DATKEJ01 > DATKEJ01. The sequence continues at coordinate 214,117 of CAVYJC010000007.1, read as the reverse complement.
TTTCTCGAGATCGAACATGTGCTCCTCCTTAGGCAATCTGCGGTGTCAGTCCCCACAGGCTCGCCAACACGGCATGCACATCGAGCCACTGCCTCTTTTCCATCTCGAGTGCTTTCTCACCGGCCCGCGTCAAGGCATAGTACTTCCGCCCTCGGCCTGAATCGGATGTGCGCCACGCCGATGAGACGAGGCGCTCGGATTCGAGTCGGTGGAGCACTGGATAGAGCGTTCCGTCCGACCATCGAATGGTCCCTCTAGACAGGTTGTGAATCCGTTGGACGATCGCGTATCCGTATGCTTCGCCCTCGGCCAGGATGGAGAGCATGATGGGTCTTACGGAGGCGGCGACGAGTACTTTTGGCAGCATCGATGGCAAGTTCGGACTTCGGAGCTGGGAATCTGAATGAGCGTACGTGCACCGGTTTGAAAAGATACATCGGTCACCGAGGTATCTATGCCCGGTGTTTCGATGGATAATACGTTTTGACTTTCGGCTCGCCGTGTCGAGTTTCCGAATCAACAGTAAATGCCAAACCGAAAATAATGGGTGGATCACAGGCGCAGGTCGCGCGCCGGATGGGAGGAGTTGTTGACGGAATGGGAAGCCACCGATGATCGTCGCAGGATATTCCTCGACTGTTATGCGCGTATGACGCACAATATGCTGGCAGGCATTGAAGGCGGCAGGTTCGAGGACGCGGCATGGGTCGACGGTCTGCTGACGCATTTTGCCGAATACTATTTCGAGGCGCTGACCGCGGTCTCGGAGTCGCGCGAGGATGCTCCGCTGATCTGGGTACATACCCATAGGGCGGCGCAGAATCCCAATACGACCGCTCTCCAGAACCTTCTCCTTGGCGTCAATGCGCACATCAATTTCGACCTGGTCTTTGCTCTGGTCGACGTTCTCGGGCCCGAGTGGGCCGAAATCCCAGAAGAGGAGCGCCGTATACGATATCACGATCATTGTCTCGTGAACAAGGTCATCACCGAGACGGTTGACGAGGTGCAGGATCAAGTCTTGGAACGATTCAGTCCTGGAATGGACATCGTCGACAAGCTCGGGGGGCGGGTCGACGAGTGGGCTGCTTCGTGGTTGATCGCTCGCTGGCGTGAGGAGGTCTGGGAACGGGCGATCGAAATGCTCGGTTGTCCATCCCCGCTCGATCGAAAAGAAATTCGATTCAACGTCGAATCAGCGGCAATGGAGAGGACCCACCTGCTGCTGCTCATGTAGAAAAGACAGGTCCTGCCGCGAAGGAAGCTGTTTGAAGTTTGCAGTTCAAATTTGCAGTTCAAGTTTGGTATTTGGTATTTGGTGTTTGGTGTTAATATGGAACAGATCTTAGACAAACTCAGGGAACGACTGGCGGAAGTGGAGGACCTTCGAGGAGCGTCTTCCGTGCTCGCATGGGACCAGGAAACGTACATGCCACGCGGAGCGGTGGAGACACGCGCTGTCCAGCTGGCGACCCTCGAACGCGTGATACACGAACGGGCTACCTCGAGCGAACTGGGTGATCTGCTTGCTGCTTCTGAGGAAAGCACTGCTGACGCCGATCCTGATTCTATCGCAGCACGACTGGTCAAGGTCGCGCGTCGCGACTATGATCGCGCCACCAAAATTCCGGCTGCACTCGTGTCGGCGTTCGCCGAGGCCACGGCTCGCGCCATGCCCGTCTGGAGTGAGGCCAAGAAACGGAACGACTTCGCATCCTTTGCCCCGCATCTCGAGACGATTGTCCGTCTTTGCGTTGAGAAAGCGGAAGCGGTGGGTTATGAAGAAGATCCCTACGATGCGCTGATCGACGAATTCGAGCCGGAAATCAAAACGGCGCATGTCGAGAAAGTATTCTCTGCGCTCCGGGCCGATTTGGTGCCGATCGTAAAGGCAATCGCAGAGGCCGAGAAAATCGATACCAGCTTCCTCCACCAGCGGTATGACGAGCGACTCCAGTGGGATTTTGGCGTTGGCGTCGTTCGGGATTTCGGCTATGATTTTTCGAGGGGACGCCAGGATCGGTCGGCTCACCCGTTCACGATTCACTTCTCTGCCGACGACGTACGAATTACGACGCGCGTTTTCGAAGATTTCCTTCCCGCGGCGCTGTTTGGATCACTCCACGAGGCGGGCCATGGTCTCTACGAACAGGGAATCGCCCCGGCTCTGGGCCGGACACCCCTTGCGAAGGGCGCATCACTTGGGATCCACGAGTCGCAGTCGCGACTTTGGGAAAATCAGGTGGGAAGAAGCAAGGCCTTTTGGACGGCCTACTACCCGGATCTCCAGAAAACCTTTCCCGACCAGTTGAAGGATGTGAAGCTCGATGCGTTTTACCGTGCAGTCAATTCTGTCGCGCCGTCTCTCATCCGCGTGGAGGCTGACGAAGTCACCTACAACCTGCACATTATGCTCCGATTCGAGCTCGAGCGGGCCCTGATTTCCGGTGACCTGAAAGTCGCCGATCTGCCATCCGTCTGGAAGGAGAAGATGGGCGACTACCTCGGCATTATTCCCGAGAATGACACCAAGGGCGTTCTGCAGGACGTCCACTGGTCGATGGGCGCCATCGGCTATTTCCCGACCTACACGCTCGGAACGCTCATGTCTGCGCAGATCTTCGGGGCCGTTCGCGCCGCGCTTCCCGACGTGGATGAATTGATTGCGAGTCGATCGTTTGGCCCGATCCTCGAGTGGTTGACGGAACGGATATATCGCCATGGACGAACCTTCACGGCTCCCGAGATACTGGATCGGGCAACCGGCCAGGCGCTTGATTCAGCAAGCTGGCTCACGTATATAAAGGGTAAATTTGGAAGGATTTACGGATCACTTTCCTGAAGATTCAGTTTTCAGGATGTTAGGTGCGTTACATTCTCCTGTGCCCGGCGAGAGAAGCCAAAGCAACAAGATGCCGGGCCTATCGTAACACCGCCTCATTCGTCAGGAATCGAAGCAATGAAGAGCCGGAATTTTATAGGCGGGGCTGTACTCGTTCTGATCGGAATTCTGATCGGGGCGTTTGTCGCGGCATTGGTGGGGCGCCAGTCCGATCAAAGCGATATAGCCGATCGCAGTCGGGTGGTCGAGTCGATACGTGTCGGCAATCCGGACTACGAATACCCGAGCGGGGCTTTCCAGGCGGTCGGTCTGAATACGATTTTCAAGGACGTAGCCAGCCTGGTGCGTCCGGCCGTCGTATCCATTCACGCAGGTGGCGAGATCACCTCCGAGGAATTCGCACGGCTTCATCCCGGGATGCCCCGGTTTCATGGAAGTACCGGCAGCGGCGTCATCATTAGTGATGCCGGCTACATTGTGACGAATTATCACGTCGTGGCGGATGCACGCGAACTGCGCGTCGTGCTCCTGGATAAACGGGAGTTCGAAGGCATCGTCGTTGGGAAGGATCCTACGACCGACCTTGCCGTCGTTCGAATCGACGGCGCAAAGGATCTTCCGGTGATCGCCCTTGGCAATTCTGACGGTATTGACGTCGGCGACTGGGTTCTCGCCGTTGGAAACCCGTTCAGACTGACCTCGACTGTGACGGCCGGGATCGTCAGCGCCGTCGGACGTCAGGTGAATATCATCGACGATCAGCTCGGGATCGAGGACTTTATTCAAACGGATGCGGCGATCAATCCCGGTAACTCGGGTGGCGCCCTCGTGAGCCTCGACGGGCGACTGGTTGGCATCAATACGGCCATTGCGACGCAGGATGGCGCCTATGAGGGTTATGGTTTTGCCGTCCCTGTGAATCTGATGGCGCACGTCGTCAGTGACCTGATCGCATACGGAGAGGTCAAGCGCGGGTATCTCGGTATTGAGATGCAGGCAATGACGGCTGAGCGAGCCCAGCAATATGGTCTGGATGCGATAAGCGGCGTGCTGATCGCATCTGTTGTCGATGGGGGGGCTGCGGCTACGACCGGACTGAAAAAAGGGGACGTTATTCTAGCGATAGACGGCCACGCTGTCGACGCAACCAATTCATTGCAGAGTCGCATTGCCACGAAACGTCCGGGCGAGATGATCGAACTCGAAGTCTGGCGCGACGGCGCCTCGCGTGCTTTCGATGTGACGCTCGTAGACCAGAATGACGCCTCGATCAGCAAGTGGCTCGCGGACCTGTCCCATCCGGGCCAATTCGATACGACGCCACCGGAAACCCTGGAAGCCTCCGCATGGGGAATCGGGTTCCGAGAATTGGCTCAGGAAGAGCTTGGAGCCTTTGGGGTCCGCGAGGGCGCCTACGTAGGTTATATCGTTCGCGGCAGTACGGCGGATCTGAACGGTGTGCCGCAAGATGTGGTGATCACCGAGATCGAAGGGGAAGCCGTGCGGTCGGCAGAAGACGCCATGACGTATCTCGACCTCGCGGTCGCACGCGAAAAGGCGTCGGTGCTCATCCGCGTGGAGAGGCGGGACGGATTGGCGGCATTCTATGAGATCGACGTTCCTGGCCTCGAGTAGTACATTTCTGAACCGGTTGGTAGGCCGCCCGTTTTGTGGACAGTCAATTACAACCGACCTGGGGACTGGTGATTCAGTCGATGATCGATAACGCTCCACTTCTGTAATGATTCGATATCTCACGGCCGGAGAATCACACGGAGAAGCCCTCATCGGCATTGTAGAGGGCGTGCCTTCCGGCGTCACTTTGCCTGCATCCCAGATCGATCGACAGTTGTCGCGACGATGGATAGGTTTCGGCCGGGGTGGTCGGGCAAAGATTGAAAAGGACCGTGTCCACATCTATTCGGGAGTCCGGTTCGAAGAGACGATGGGGAGCCCGATCGCGCTGCGAATCGAAAACGCGGCGTATCAATCCGACAAGGCCGGCTGGCCGGAAGTCATGTCGGTGGAGGGTTCAGGTGAAGGCATTGCCCCGGTGACGCTGCCGCGGCCGGGCCACGCCGATCTGACCGGCGTCCAGAAATATGGATTCGACGATATTCGTCCGGTCATCGATCGGGCCAGCGCCCGCGAGACCGCCATGCGTGTGGCCTGCTGCACCATCGCACGAGAATTCCTCCGTGAGTTCGGCATCGAGATCGGCAGTCACGTGATAAGGATCGGCGAGGTGTCATGCGAAGCCGATGCGAGCGATTTTCTTGCGAGCGGCGCGGAAGCACTGTCGAACGCCGCCGACGAAAGCGCCGTCAGGATGATCGACGCCGATCGTTCCCGCGCATGCGTCGACCATATTACCGACGTGAAGAAGCAGGGAGATTCCCTTGGTGGTGTCTATGAAGTCGTTGCGACAGGCGTGCCGGTCGGTCTCGGCTCGTACGTCCACTGGGATCGCAAGCTGGACGGTCTTATTGGCCAGGCGATCCTTTCGATTCAGGGTCAGAAGGCCGTCGAGATAGGGGAAGGCGTGCGCGCGGCGGGCATCCCGGGGTCGCAGGTGCACGACGAAATCGTCGGGCAGGACGGCCGGTTTCGCCGCGGCTCGAATCGGGCCGGCGGGATCGAAGGCGGAATGAGCAACGGGATGCCGATCGTTGTCAGGGGCTACATGAAACCCATACCGACGCTCATCAAGCCGCTAAGTACCGTCGACATCGCTTCGGGCGAAGCCCAGGCTACACGCTACGAGCGAAGCGACGTGACGAGCGTCCCGGCGGCCTCGACCGTCGCGGAAGCTGTTGTGGCCATGGTGCTCGCCAATGCATTTCTCGAAAAGTTCGGCGGCGACAGCGTAGAGGAGATCCGCTCTCGCTACCGAGTGGACTAACCCGCCCGGAGTACCGAACGCCATGGCTCGCAAGTCCCAGATGGCCAAGGTCGGGAAGAGGAACATCGAACTCTCCAATCTGGAGAAGGTCCTCTATCCGGAAGATCACATCATCAAAGCGCAGGTAATCGAGTACTACCTGCGGATTGCGCCAACCATTTTACGACACCTCAAGGGTCGTGCGCTCTCGCTCGTGCGGTTTCCCGACGGCATCTATGGCGAGACGTTCTTCCAGAAGAATCGTCCCGATTGGGCTCCCGAATGGATCGAGTCGGTCCAACTCGGCGACGACCGGAAGCAGATCGACTACGTGGTTGCGACCGAGCCTGCGTCACTCGTGTGGCTCGCCAATCTCGCGTGCCTCGAGCTCCATCAGATACACGCCTACAAGCCGCATTTTGACAAGCCCGATTACTTCGTCTGCGACATCGACCCTCCCGAAGGTTATCGGTTTTCGGACGTCGTCACGATAGCGCTCGAACTGAAGAATCACCTGGAGGAGTACGGCTATCAGCCTTTCGCCAAGACGACGGGGAAGAAGGGGGTGCACGTCGTTGTCCCTATCGAGCCGAACTGGTCGTTCGATGAGGTTTTCGAGGCGGCGCGCGACGTGACGCAGCCGTTCGTCGACGCCAGAAAAGACGACACGACACTGCACATGAGCAAGGAGCGCAGGAAGGGACGCGTTCTCATCGACATCTACAGAAACCGGCCTTCCCAGACGATTGTCGCACCCTATTCGCTGCGAGGCGCTCCCGGTGCGCCCGTTTCGATGCCCCTGACGTGGGACGCGCTGCGCGAAGTCACCGACCCAACCGTGTTCAACGTTCTCAACGCTGCCGACAGAGTTATTTCGGACGGGGACCCCTGGGAGGCGCTCGCTGCCTTTGCTGTCAGAATTCACACGGACGCAGACGCGGGTGCTTCCGGCAAGCGGGTGGTCCGACCGTCTCGGACGAAGAAGACGCCCGAACAGCTCGAGGAATACACCCGGAAACGGTCCTTCTCGCACACGCCCGAACCTTCTCCGGGGATGCTCGATGGCGAGGGAAACGCATTCGTCGTGCACCGCCACCATGCCTCGCACCTCCACTACGATCTGCGACTGGAGCGAGAGGGCGCGCTTCGCTCGTGGGCCGTGCCCAGGGGACTTCCGCCGCGACCGGGTATCATGCGTCTTGCCGTGGAGGTCGAAGACCATCCGATCGAATACCTGAAATTCGAAGGCGAGATTCCCAAGGGGCAGTATGGCGGCGGGATGATGTGGATCTACGCACTGGGCCGATACGAGACGATGAAGCAGAAGAAAAACGGCTTCTACTTCAAGCTTCAGAGTCGAGAGATAAGCGCTGAGTACCGGATCCACCAGACTCGAGGTAAGGAATGGCTCCTGGAGCGAGTCGATGAGCCGCAGATCAACTGGGTTCAGGACCCCGTGGAGCCGATGCTGGCCTCCCAGGAATCGGATGTGCCGACGGGCGACTACTGGTACGAACTGAAATGGGACGGCATCCGTGCACTCGTCTCGATCGATGAAGGAGAGATCACGATCCGCAGTCGCAACCAGCGCGACATCACAGTACAATTTCCCGAACTCTTGATTCCGGAAGAGGCGTTCCGCGTGTCGAGCGGTCTCTTCGACGGCGAAATCGTTTGCTTCGACAAGGAAGGCCGGCCGGATTTCAAACAAGTGGTGAATCGACTTCATCACACGTCGGAAGGGGCAATCAATAGGGCGGCCACAAGGCACCCGGCGTATTGCTATCTCTTCGACTGTCTCTACCTGGATGGGCGGTCACTGATTCGCGATCCGCTTGCGCGCCGGCGCGACTGGCTCGAAGATGCCGTCAAGCGGCAGACACCCTATCGCGTCAGCGAGGTGATGCAGGATGGTAAAGCGTTTTTCGAAGCCGTACGCGGGATGGGACTCGAGGGAATTGTTGCGAAAGACCCCGGCAGCACGTACCAACCCGGGAAGCGGACGCGCAGTTGGATCAAGGTCAAGGTTCGGCAGACGGAAGACTGCGTCATCATCGGCTTCACGGAGGGCAAGGGTGACCGGAGCTCACATTTTGGGGCGCTCCATATCGCCGTCGAGACCGACGAAGGCCTCGTCTACCGCGGGAAGGTCGGCACCGGGTTCACTGTCCGCCTCATGGACGAGATCCATAGAGAACTGAAGAAACGGCCGGTCGTTGAAAGACCCGTTGCGCAAAAGCCGCCGGACGACGCCGAAACCACCTGGATCGAACCTGAGCTCGCCTGCGAAGTGCAATTTGCATCCATCACCAAGAACGGGACGTTCAGAGAGCCCGTGTTTGTCAGACTCCTAAATAATTAGGAATTAAGAATTAGTAATTAGAAATTAACTCGGAACTAGAATTGAATTCAGAACTCAGATTTGAGTGGTGGACAGGTCTTTCGCTCGCTACGAATTCCAGTTGAGCGAGGCCAAATCCAAACTTCCAACTGGGGAATCAAATATCTGTATCTGTGTCTGATGTCTGACTGTCTGCTGTCTGATGTACTGCTGTCTAATGTTCTATTTGAGATTTCAAGTTCGGAGGGACTCCAATGCGCTCTATCTGGAAAGGCCACATTCGATTTTCGCTGGTAACGATACCCGTTCGAATCTACGGGGCGATCGAGAGTTCGAGCTCGATCAGCTTCAACCAGCTCCACAAGGAGGACTTCGGACGGATCCGCTACGACAAGCGCTGCAAGAAGTGCAACGAAGCGGTGTCGGGTGACGACATCGTCAAGGGATACGAGTACGAGCCCGACCAGTATGTCGTGATCGAAGACGAGGATTTCGAGAAGCTGAAGCTCAAGAGTACAAAGATCATCGAGATCGAGGGATTCGTTGACGCTTCGGAAGTTCACCCAACGCTCTACGACACCCCGTATTTCGCGGGTCCCGATGGTCCTGTTGCGGCGAAAGCGTATGCGCTGTTGCGCGAGACGCTTCGGTCGAGCGGGAAGATGGGGATCGGCCGAGTGGTCCTTCGCGACAAAGAAAGCGTCATGATGCTCGCTCCGTCGGGTCCCGGTCTGCTGCTCTACAAGCTCCGCTATCCAAATGAAGTTCGTGCGTCGGATGACGTACCAGACACCTCAGGTCTCGAAGCGGACGAGGCGCAGCTTGCGCTTGCGCAGACCCTTGTTGACTCGATGAGCACGTCATTCAAAGATCTATCTCTCGAGGATCGCTACAGGGACGCCCTGACGGAGATGATCACCGCCAAAATCGAGGGCAAGGAAGTGGTGACCGCCGCAGAGGAGGAGGTCCCGATCGTCGACATCATGACGGCGCTGAAGGCTTCGATCGAGCAGGCCAAGGCAGGCAAGGAGCCGATGAAGAAAGCAACGGGCAAGAAGGCGGCGGCGTCGAAGTCGAAGACGGCGTCAACCAGGAAGCGAAAGACCGCCTGAACGTAGGTTTTACAAAGCGATAGGCTTCACGGCATGGCGCGGATATTCAAGCTGGCAGGCCGACCGGCAGAGCGATTCGGATACAAGCGGGCGGCTCGAGGAAGGCGTGGTCGAAAAGAGCCGCCCGGCCAGATGAATCTGTTTGGCTTGCAGACGCGCATCCTCGCTCTTCCCTCACAACTCAGCCGGTTCGAGGAGGCCCTCCTGCTCCACGAACGGGATGATCCCGCTGCCGGCGAGAAATACCGCGAGGCGATTCGGGACGGCGACTGTATCGCTGATGCCTGGTGCAATCTTGGAATTCTCGAATCGCAGGCGGAAAGGGACGACGAAGCACTCTCTTGCTTTTCGAAATCCCTGCAGGCTGATCCTGGACTCTTCGAGGCACACTACAATCTCGGCAACCTCCATTTCGAGCTCGATAACCTTGCCGCCGCGCGCTTGCACTATGAGGTGGCTCGCTCGATCAATGGGACGTACGCGCAGCTCTATTACAACCTCGGGCTCGTTCTCGCGTCAGAAAACGATCTTTCGGGCGCGATCGAGGCGCTTGTCAAATACAGGGAATTGGCTCCGGCGGCTGAAGCGACGAAAGTGGATGATCTGCTGCAGAGTCTTCGGCAGAGTCTCGCCGTCGGCAAGTAGTGCGGACTTAAATCTCAAAGGCTAAGAGATTCGGCCCAGTCTGCTATCGTCTCGGCAACGGAGGCCAGCACCTCCGTCTGGTTGGTGCCCGTACGCTTCGGCACATGGAACGAATGATCGCCTTCCTCGATGACGTGCATCGTGGCGGCAGGGCCGATCTCGCCGATTAAGGGCTCCAACAGCGCTAGATCGGCCAATTTGTCGCGGGTGCCTTGTACGAAGAGCATTGGAAGTCGGGTAGCCTTGAGATGGTCACCTCTTTCGGAAGAGGGTTTTCCGACGGCGTGCAGAGGAAATCCAAGAAATACGAGTCCGTTAACGTTCGGAAGAGGCGTTTCTGAAGCGGCGAGCGAGGTCATGCGTCCGCCCATCGATTTGCCCCCGGCCAGCAGCGGCAGATTCGGCGCGGCGTTAGAGGCTGCCGTCACGGCAGACCGTACCGTCTTCAGCAGGATGGGCCTGGGATTGGGAGCGCGACGGCCCGCCTCCATGTAGGGGAACTGGTACCGGAACGTTGCGATGCGCCGTTCAGCAAGGAATTGCGCGATTGTTTCCATGAATGGGTGGCGCATCCCCGCACCTGCGCCGTGCGCCAGAACGTAGAGCCACTTCGCATCTTCCGGGCGCCTCAGGATGGCACTGACAGATCCTGACGTTTCCGACGCCTCGAACGAGAGGAGCCGATCGAACGATTCACTCGCCATTCATGATTGTGTTCGTTTGGCTTGGCTGACGAATTCGTCAGCCTAACCTGATCCGACTGCGGGAAAGATACTCAGTCGGTGGGCCACACGCACATCTCTCGACATGGCGCGAGCGGGCACTGACCAAAATGCTGCTCATCAAGTTACGGAAGCGCTTTTTAGGCAATTTATCTATTGCACTTTACATTTAGCCTAAGTATTTACACTCAGCCTAATATATTTAGGTATTCTACTTTTCGACTCTATATAACAGAAAGATCAAAATGAAGTTCTTTCGACGTGTGTCTGGTCTGACGGCGGTAGTTGTGGCCCTTCTGGCCAGGGCGGCGTCTGCGGCACCGCAGGCAGCAGCAACTGGCGACATCAGCTGGATGCTCATGGCGACCGCACTGGTGATTCTCATGACGCCCGCTCTTGCCTTCTTCTACGGCGGTCTGGTTCGACCGAAGAACGCGCTTAACACGATGATGATGAGCTTCGTGTCGCTGGGGTTCGTCGGGGTCTGCTGGTGTGTCGTCGGCTATTCGCTGGCGTTTGGCGAAGGGAATGCTGTTATCGGCGACTTCTCGCGAGTATTTCTAAACGGTGTCACGACGGAGTCGGGCGAGGGTATTCCCGAGCTCCTTTTCATGGCATTTCAGGGGACCTTCGTCATCATCACAGCGGCCCTCATTTCGGGGGCGCTCGTCGAGCGTATGCGCTTCGGCCCCTATATCGCATTCATCTCCATCTGGAGCCTGGTCGTCTACGCCCCGATCGCGCATTGGGTATGGGGAGGAGGCTGGCTGGCCGGCACGTTCACGACCCTGGATTTTGCAGGCGGAACGGTGGTTCACATCAATGCCGCGGCGGCAGCTGTCGTCGGCGCGCTCGTTCTCGGGCCAAGGAAGGATTATGGCAGGCAGGCCCTGCTGCCTCACAACGTTCCCTTTGTACTTCTTGGCGCGGGATTGCTCTGGTTCGGATGGTTCGGTTTCAACGGCGGCAGTGCGCTGGCCGCGAATGGAACAGCCGTACTGGCGCTGACAAACACGATGCTCGCACCGGCCGGGACGCTCGTGGTGTGGACCCTTCTTGATCATTTCAGGTCGCGTCAGATCACGGCTGTAGGTACCGCCACGGGCATTGTAGTCGGACTGGTGGCAGTCACCCCGGCTTCGGGATTCGTCTCGCCGATGTCGGCCCTTGCCATCGGTGCCATCGCTGCCTTGCCATCCTACTTCGTCATCATCTGGCGAGCCAAAACCCGGCTTGACGATTCTCTCGACGTCATGGCGGCCCATGGAATCGGCGGAACGGTGGGCGCCTTGCTGACCGGTTTTTTCGCCGCGGCGGCATGGGGGGGAACGGACGGGCTGTTTTACGGAAATGCGGTCCAGCCGCTCATCCAACTTCTCGGCGTCGTTGCCACGATCGTGTATAGCGCGGTCGTAACATTCGTCCTTCTCAAGATCATCAACCAATTCGCGCCGCTGCGCGCCGACATCCGCATGGAAGGCATCGGACTCGACGTCTCACTCCACAGTGAGGAGGCCTACACCCATGGAGAGGGCGCAGTCCTCCTGACGGAAATCGAGTTGAACGGGCACAGAAACTGACATCCAAAATGAAACTCATCGTTGCAATTATTCGACCCGAGAAGCTGACCGATGTATTGAAGGCGCTCTATCGCGTCGAGGTCCGAGGTCTTACGGTTTCCCGCGTCCAAGGCCATGGGGGAGAAACGGAGCACGTGGAAACGTACCGCGGCACGACGGTCCAGATGACGCTCTCAGAGAAGGTGAAGATCGAGATCGGTGTCTCCGAGTCGTTCGTCCAGCCGACAGTCGACGCTATTCTGGCATCTGCAAAGACCGGGTCGGTCGGTGACGGGAAGGTGTTCGTCCTTCCCCTTGGACAACGTTTACAGGATTCGGACTGCTGAGAGTGATATTGACGCGGTGACGCCGGTTCCACCCGAAACGCCGGTTGGAAAACTGGCGCCGGCCTGACCGGACGGCGCGCGCCCGACACCGTTTATTGCCTGCCGGCGAGGTCCGTCGCCAGATTGCATTACCGGCGACGGACCTCCCTGGAATCAGGCTGATCGCTTTCGACCGCGGCCTCCGGCCAACCAGGCAGCCAGAACCAGGAACCCGAAAGAGACCACTTCACCAAGCCGGTCGACCTTGTCTTCTGGGCCCAGCGCACTCTTCCCGGTCCAGCCATCTATCCCCGGGAAGGGTCCTGCGGGACAGTACAGAAAGAGAATCAGCAACATCGCAGCGGCGGCGTAGGGGATGATCTCCGATCCGTATCGGAACCTGAGGAATACCCCAATCGCTGCGGCAATGCCAAGGGCAAGATATAAGCTCATGGCAAATAGAAGTTTAGGTTGATCAGTTGGTATCGTGGGCTGTCTTGTTCAGGCAGTCGTTGCTGCTGAGGCAGTACGACCGAGTCTGGCTGCAGGTGTTGATCGACCACATGTACTTGGTCAGCGAGGCGAGGTAGCATGCCGTCCCGCCGAAGACCGTTTCGATAAACAGCGCGCAGGACATTGTCTCGATCGCGTGCCGGAATTCGGCCGAGCTGATGCAGGTGTTGTAGGCGTAGTTGCAATCGTAGCAACTGAGCTGCGTTTTGCCGACGACAGTATTCTTCCCCAGACCGGTGGCCAGAAGAACATCCTGCAGCTGCTCCTCAGAAAGCGTCTTGATTTCAGGGAATCGACTGAGTATTGCTTCCCGGAGATCGTGAATTTGCTGGATTTCGTCCCCTTCCAATCCGCGAATTCGAGCCAGTCTTGACTTGTCGGAGGCGGACAGTGCATGCTTTTTCGCCGTCAGCTTCGCGAATGCCTGGTCACGCTTCAGGTCGGCGCCCGCGAAATACTTGAGGCGAGCTCTCATGTCGGCGTCGTGGAGCACCCGGCGGAGGGTGTGGAAGTCGTGATCCTTGGCGAGTCGCGCCCCCAAGTCCTCCGTTCCGGTTCCCTTGCCGAGCACGGCCGGGGATTCCGGATCTTCCGTGATGGCCTCGTTCTGGTCGCATCCCGCCTGGAAGACGACCTCCGCTAAGAGCACGGCCATTGCGAGGAGTTTTACATACCTGTTCATGTTTCTACCCGTTTAGTTGAAAATGACATCGGGCCGGTCGACTCCGGCCTTACTCACTCACGCGAAGTGGGCAGCGCACATGCGCCAAAACGGGTGGCACGACGGGCATGCGGCGTCGCGCGAAAGGAACAAAGAAGGGTCTATCTCGTGGTGTACCAGCGGAATCGAAATCAATCTTCCACGTTTCAGATATGATCAAAAAACACGTCCAGGACGCGGTCAACGACCAGATCCGCGCTGAATTCCAGACAGCCTACACGTATCTCGCGATGGCTGCGAGGGTGGAGGCATCCAATCTGCGCGGCATTGCCAACTGGCTCCGAGTCCAGTGGGAAGAGGAAGTGATGCATGCCACCAAGTTTTACGACTTCCTGCTGCAGCGAGGCGGAGACGTCAATCTGCAGGCTCTCGACGCGCCGGATCCCGACGCCGACAACACACTGATGCTCTTCGAACGCATACTCGAGATGGAGCGTGACACCACGCAACGCATCCATGCCTTGTACGATCTCGCGATCAAAGAGGGAGATTATGCGCTCCAAACGTTGCTCCACTGGTATATCGATGAGCAAGTCGAGGAAGAAGACATCGTCTCCGACATCATCGACAAGCTTCGTTTGATCGGCGACTCGGGGCCAAGCCTCTTTCTGCTCGATCAGGAAATGGGTCGGCGGCAGCTCGAAACCGAGGCTTGATTCGCTTTCCACATACGTCCACCCGAACAGGGCATGAACGTGTTCCGAGCGCGGCATGTCGATACATCAACACCTTGCCCAACGTATTCTCGTGATCGACGGTGCCATGGGCACCATGATCCAGGATGCGCGCCTCTCCGAAGAAGCGTTTCGGGGAGCTGAGTTCCGTGCGCACTCGGTAGATCAGAAGGGCAACAATGATCTGCTGAGTCTCTCTCGACCCGACCTGATAGCGGATATTCACCGACAGTTCCTGGCTGCCGGGGCGGACATCATCGAGACGAACACGTTCAATGCAACGACGATCAGCCTCGCTGATTTCCAGGTGCAGGATCGCTCGTACGACATCAATCTCGCGGCAGCACGGATCGCGCGGCAGGAGGCGGATCGATTCACGGCTCGAAATCCTCAGCGCCCGCGCTTCGTGGCGGGAGCGCTCGGTCCGACCAACAAGACGCTGTCGCTGTCACCCGACGTGTCCAATCCCGGATTCCGAACGACGACGTTCGACAAGATGGTGGACGCGTATCAGACGCAGGTGCGGGGCCTCCTCGACGGTGAGGTAGACCTCCTGATCGTCGAGACCATCTTCGATACGCTCAACGCGAAGGCGGCGCTGTTCGCCATTCAAGAGGTGTTCGAATCGTATGCACGCCGCGTTCCCGTCATGATCTCCGGTACGATCATCGACAAGAGCGGCCGCACGCTCTCGGGACAGACGCTGGAAGCATTCTGGGTATCGATCCAGCATACGCCGGACCTCTTGAGTGTGGGCTTGAACTGTTCACTGGGGGCGGGCGATATGCGTCCCTACATCGCCGAACTGTCGAGTCTCACGCCAACCTACACCTCGCTTTATCCGAATGCGGGCCTTCCGAACGAATTTGGGGAATATGACGAGTCCCCTGAATACATGGCCGGCGTTCTCGAAGAGTACGCGGCCGCGGGATTCGTCAACATGATCGGAGGCTGCTGTGGTACGACCCCTGATCATATTCGAGCATTTGCAGAGGTGGCCAATCGCAACGAGGCCAGGAAGCCTGCAGAGAAGAACCGACTCTTCAGGCTGAGCGGTCTGCAGGCACTCGTCAAACGTCCCGAGCTCGGCTTCATCAATGTTGGAGAACGCACGAACGTTTCGGGTTCACGCCGTTTCGCAAAGCTCATCCTGGAGGAATCCTTCGAGGAAGCGATTTCCGTGGCACGCCAGCAGGTTGAAAACGGAGCGCAGATAATCGACGTCAACATGGATGAGGCGATGATCGACTCGGCGGCGGCGATGACGTCTTTCCTCAACATGGTTGCCTCCGATCCGGAAGTCGCACTCGTGCCGGTAATGGTCGATTCGTCGAACTGGACGGTGATCGAGGCGGGCCTGAAATGCATTCAGGGCAAGGGCGTTGTGAACTCACTCAGTCTCAAGGAGGGTGAAGCCCGTTTTATCGAGTACGCCACGCTGGCACTGAAGTACGGCGCAGCGGTCGTCGTTATGGCTTTTGATGAGGCGGGCCAGGCGGGAACGTTTGAACGGCGTTGCGAAATCTGCGAACGTGCCTACCGCCTTCTGGTGGAACGCGTCGGCTTTCCGGCGGAAGACATCATTATCGATCCAAATGTATTCGCCGTTGCTACCGGCATTCCCGAGCACAACGGCTATGCCCTCGATTTCATCCGCGCAACGCGATGGATCAAGGAGCATCTCCCAGGAGCCCTGGTTTCGGGTGGCATCAGCAACGTTTCGTTTTCCTTCCGGGGCAACAACACCGTTCGCGAAGCAATGCACGCGGCATTTCTTTACCACGCCATCGAGGCAGGCCTCGATATGGGTATCGTAAATGCAGGACAATTAGCAATTTACGACGATGTTGATCCGATACTCCTGGAGCACGTCGAAGACGTTATTCTCAATCGTCGACCGGATGCCACCGAGCGACTCGTCGCGTTCGCAGAAGGCGTGACGGCGGTGGCGACTGATCGTCCCGCAGAGGCGGCCTGGCGAGCACTTCCCGTGAATGAACGACTGAGACATGCCATTGTGAAGGGCATTGTCGAGCACATCGAAGACGACACCGAGGAGATCCGATCGGGGGGCATGGATCCCCTCTCTATTATCGAAGGCCCGCTCATGGAAGGCATGGGCGTTGTCGGTGACCTGTTCGGCTCGGGCAAGATGTTCCTCCCGCAGGTCGTCAAGAGCGCGCGGGTGATGAAGCGTGCCGTCGCATATCTCACGCCGTTTATGGAGGAGTCAGGCAGGGACGGCGCGGATTCGCGACCACGCGTGCTGCTGGCGACGGTGAAAGGCGACGTCCACGACATCGGCAAGAACATCGTCGGCGTCGTGCTCGGCTGTAACAACTTCGACGTAATCGATCTCGGGGTGATGGTGCCGTCTGACCGCATCCTGGACGAGGCGCGGAAGCAGCGCGTTGACCTCGTCGGGTTGAGCGGACTCATTACGCCTTCACTCGACGAAATGGTGCATGTGGCCGGCGAGATGAAGAGATTGGGAATGGACACGCCGCTGCTGATTGGTGGCGCCACGACTTCGGCCGCCCACACCGCCGTCAAGATTGCTCCCGCCTACGACGCACCGGTCGTACACGTGAAGGATGCGTCGGGCGGTGTGTCGGTTGCCACCAAACTGCTATCCGCTACGGGGCGAAAGGAACTCGTAGATACCGTGGGCCGGGAGTACGAACGACTCCGTTCCGACCACGAACGACGACGCGCCGCCAAAAGGCCGGAACCGATCGAAACAGCGAGATCGCGCAAGTTCAAGATTGACTGGGGGGCAACGACCCTCGTTCAGCCGGCGCACCCGGGCGTGCATGTGTTCAGCGACATGGATCTCGAAGTCCTGGTCGACTACATCGACTGGTCCCCATTCTTCCAGACCTGGGAGTTGAGGGGCAGGTATCCCGATATCCTGGAGCATAGCGAGTATGGGCCGCACGCACGCGAGCTCTTCGACGATGCGAATCATCTACTGGATGACCTGATCAGCCGCGAGCGGTTGCATGCGCACGGGATCGCCGGGATTTTTGCCGCAAACGGAGATG
Organism: uncultured Bacteroidota bacterium; assembly: GCA_963768715.1. Lineage (GTDB taxonomy): Bacteria > Bacteroidota > Rhodothermia > Rhodothermales > DATKEJ01 > DATKEJ01. Next base: position 196,737 of record CAVYJC010000007.1, on the reverse strand, counting down.
GAGACGACGTCGTGCTCCACGAAGGGCCGGGAATGGCTCAGGAGAGCCGCTTGCATTTTCTCCGGCAGCAGATCCAATCCGTGCCGGGGAAACCGTTTCGATGCCTGGCCGACTTCATAGCTCCGGTCGACTCAGGACGAAAAGACTGCATCGGATTGTTTGCCGTTACGGCAGGGGACGGCCTGTCGGACGTGGTCTCGGAGTTCGAGGCCGCATACGACGATTACTCGGGTATTCTGGCCAGGGCGCTGGCGGACCGCCTTGCCGAAGCGTTTGCCGAATGGCTGCATGAACAGGTCCGCAGCAGCCTCTGGGGTTATGCCGTCCACGAGGATTTGGAGGTCTCGGATATGCTGCGGGAGGCGTTTCAAGGAATTCGGCCTGCGCCGGGGTATCCCGCCTGTCCTGACCACACGGAAAAACGGATCCTGTTCGATCTGCTCGACGTCCGCAACCAGACGGGAATCGAGCTCACCGAGCAGCTGGTAATGATCCCGGGCGCTTCCGTCTGCGGCTACTATTTCGCTCATCCTGAGGCCCATTACTTCAACCTTGGGAAGATCGCCGATGACCAGCTCTCCGAATATGCCCGCAGGAAAGGCATGCCGATCGACGAAATGAGCCGCTGGCTACAGCCGAATCTGATCTGAGTCTGAGGTCCGTGGTCCGGGATCCGAAATCCGTGGTCCGTGGTCCGTGGTCCGAATTCCAGTGACTAATGACTAATGGCAATATGTAAAATGAAAGTGACCGGTCTTGTGCGCAAGTCTGACGCCTTGGCCCGACCGTAATTAATCCCAGGCATGGATGCCCGGACTTAGTATGGTGCCCCGTAAACGGGGCTTCGCCGCGGGTCCGGCGGAGAAGGCCGGGTTTACCGGCCGCTACTCCAAGGCCGGTCGTTTACGGCCGTCAGAGAAAACAAGCAGATGGTCAATTTTCTGAGTTACGTGACCTGGCCCATGCCCATGAGTTCGAGCGGCCACTTTCATTATGCAGACAACCACTAGTGACTAATCCGTATCTTCGACAACCACAACCGCCATAATAGCGACCTGCCATGGCCATTGCCCTAAGACTTCACTCCGATCAATCGTCCTGGGTCGACCAACTTCGGTCGGCCGACGCATCTGCCGTCACTCAACTGGTGTCAATTGTGGCCTTTGCGGGACTGACGGCCTTGGGAGCGCAGATTCGAGTCTATCTCTGGGAGGTTCCGTTCACGCTCCAGACGCTGGCTGTTTATGGCAGCGGGCTTTTTCTTGGATGGCGAAACGGGCTCCTTGCCCAGGTGCTGTATCTGGCGCTCGGTCTGGCGCTGCCTGTGTACGCAGGAGGAGGGCACGGCGCGGCCTACATTCTCGTGGCGGCCTCCGGAGGTTATCTGATCGCATTTCCACTCGTTGCGGCCGCCGTCGGACGATTCTCAGACCGTTGGAACGCGCTGCCGGGCTCTATTGTGTCGATGATCGGCGGATCCATCGTCCTTTTTGCGGTCGGCGTCACCTGGCTGCATTATGCGGCCGGCCATGCTACATGGTTTGAGTCCCTCGATAAGGGCTGGCTGCGATTCGTTGCTGCCGATCTGGCCAAGATCCTTGCCGTCGGGCTGTGCTATTCAGGCCTGAGGCGGGTCAGCTGAATGCCAAACGCCAAGCGCTAAACGCTTGGTGCTGCACGTGCCTGCGGTTGGTTTGCGGTACTGATTCAAACTGTGGGTCGCGAATTGATCCCGTATTGAAGGGCCCATTCTGCGTTTTGCATTCTGCATTTTGAATTCCTTCGTATGCCCAATCGACTCATCAACGAGAAGAGCCCCTACCTCCAACAACACGCTCATAATCCGGTCGACTGGTATCCGTGGGGAGACGAGGCCTTCGAGCAGGCAAAAGCCCGCGACTGCGCCGTGTTCGTTTCGATCGGCTATTCGACGTGTCATTGGTGCCACGTGATGGAGCGGGAATCTTTCGAAGATTCTGATATCGCGGCGCTCATGAATCGCGCCTTCGTAAACGTGAAAGTCGACCGCGAGGAGCGTCCCGACATCGACGGAATCTACATGACCGTCTGCCAGGCCATTACCGGCCACGGCGGCTGGCCGCTCACCGTGCTGCTCACGCCGGATCAAAAGCCGTTCTTCGCGGCCACCTACATCCCTCCGACATCCCGCCACGGGAGACTCGGGATGCGGGAACTGATTCCGCGCGTCGAACAGCTCTGGTCAGGCGACCGCGGACGTATGGAGGCATCGGCGTCACAGATAACAGAGATGTTGAATGAGGAGGCGGCAGCTGATCTGTCGGGTGATTTGCCTGAATATGGTCTTGTGGAAGACGCCGTACGCCAGCTCGAACAGCAGTTCGACCACGTGCACGGTGGTTTCGGCTCGGCGCCGAAATTCCCGATGCCGCACTACGCGGCACTGCTGTTGAGACACTGGCGGCGGACTGGGGACGAGCATGCCCTGGAGATGGTGACGCATACGCTGACCGCCATGGCAAACGGCGGTGTCTACGATCATCTCGGATACGGTTTCCACCGTTATTCGACGGACGCGCACTGGCTCGTCCCGCACTTTGAGAAAATGCTCTATGATCAGGCCCTTCTCGCGCCGATCTATTTGGACGCTTTTCTGGCGAGCGACAACCCGCTTTTCGCCGAAACGGCGCGAAGGACCCTCGCCTACATCGATCGGGTTCTGAGGGCGCCCAACGGCGGAATCTATTCGGCTGAGGATGCAGACAGTGAGGGTGAGGAGGGGAGATTCTACGTCTGGCGCCTGTCCGAGATCGAAGCCGCATTGGGAGAGGACAAGGCAAAAGCCGCCGCTGCCGTCTGGTCACTCGTCCCAGAGGGAAACTTTCGCGATGAAGTGACGGTGACGAAGTCCGGAACGAACATTCTCCATCGTGGAAATGCGGATGCGGATGTCGCTGCGGAGCTTGGCATATCCATTGAAGAGCTTCCGGCCTTGATCGAAGAGTTGAGAGGAAGTCTCTTTGCGGTTCGATCCAAGCGCGAGCGGCCACTCCGGGATGAAAAAATCCTCACAGACTGGAACGGTCTGGCCGTCGCGGCCTACGCCCGGGCTGCAGCCGTCCTCGGGGAGATGGACTATGCCCGACGGGCGGCGGAGACTGCGTCTTTTCTGCTCGAAATGATGCGGACCCCCGACGGGGGGCTGTTGCATCGATTCAAAGACGACGAGCCTTCCATCGAAGGAACGTTGGATGACTACGCCTTTCTGGTCCACGGCCTCCTGGAGCTTTATCTGGCGGATCAGAATGCCCGCTGGCTTGCCGAGGCGAAATCACTTACCGACGCCATGCTGGAGCGCTTCTCACATGAAAAGGGCGGGCTCTACTTCACGTCGGCCCATGCCGAGAAGCTGATTGCCCGGCGGCGCGAAATCCAGGACGGCGCCATACCGTCTGGAAACTCCGTCGCGCTGCAGAACCTGACGCGGCTCGGACGCCTCCTCCTGGCACCCGATTACGAGGACCGAGGTCGAGAGATCGCCCGCGGTCTCGCGCAGAGCCTGCAGCGATTCCCTTCAGCGCACGTGATGCTGCTGGCTAATCTCGGGGTCCTGCTCGACGAGTCCATCGAGGTCGTTATCGCAGGAGACGATACCCAGGCGACGCAGGTTCTATTGGACGCCGTGCGCAGCTCGTACCACCCAAATCGGGTGATTATCACGAAGGGTTTGTCGGAGGAAAATGATGCACTTCTATCCTCCTTGATTCCCGCAATCGATGAGTACGTGATGGTCGACGGAAAACCCGCGGCGTACGTATGCCGGAGGATGGTCTGCGAGTCGCCGGTTACCGACGCGGCGGAACGTTCAATACGAGACTTCAAACATGAAACATAAAACTAGGGGTGCTCGGTCCTCGGAAATTCCAGCCCCTCGCATGTGGCTGACGGCATACCGAACCTGCGTGGCAGCTGTTGCAGCAGGTCAACCCCCGAATTCTGGATTCCGCCGCCGTCTTCCCCTCTCGCAGTTCGAGCTTCGCCGGACAGGTTCGTGGGAATGACAGCGGGGCGCATCCCGCACCCCTCAGCTACACCTTCATGATCAGCCCTCGCTTGTACATCAGTGCAGCACGAGGTACCAGACCAACACCCACGTCACAGCGAACATGAGCGATGAGTTGACTTGGCGAGGCAAGCGGTGCGAAAACCGCATGATAGATCGCCCAATACAGAGAGGTGCGCTCGCCGTCCGGGCCGGTCAACCTTGATGAAAATCATCGACTTCGCGACAAGACCGCTCATAAAGAAGACGGTGAGCGCGTTGACTCCGTACTCGGTGAAGGGCTGTGTCCATTTCTTCCAGCCCCTGATATCGATCATCCAGTATGAAATGCCGAGGGCGCACATGGCCTGACCGGCGGTGAATACGGAATAGGAGCTGGTCCAGATGCCCTTGTTGATGGGGAAGAACCAGTTCCACACATATCCGAGAGCAACGAGAAGGCACCCGCGAACGAGAAGGCGTGCGACTTTTGTGTGGGGCTCGTCTTTCCCGATGAGAAGCTGGCCCGTCCAGACCCCAAACAGTGCCGTCGAAATTGCCGGCAGCGTACTGAGGAGCCCTTCCGGATCCCATTGGTGATGAGCGCCTGCCCAGAGGTGATCGGCGCCCATGACCATACGATCGATGTGTGCGGCCAGCGTGGAGACCGGATCGTCCCACTGCCCGGCCCCATAGCCCGGTACTGGAATCAGGGCCATCGCGAGCCAATAGACGATGAGGAGTCCAAACAGCCAAACGAGCCGGGTTCGTTCCTTGGCGAACAGAAAGATGACCGATGCGGCGAAATAGCACAGAGCGATCCGCTGAAGAACACCCATGTAGCGAAGCCGAAAGAAAGACGGTCTGATGCCGAACTCGGGTACGAAGGTGAAAAACGGCCACGCCGCCAGAAAGAGGCCGAGCGCGAAGAGAACGGCCGTTCGCCCAGCCGCCTTCTTTAGGAGCTCGTTGCGATGCACACCGCGCTCCATTCGTTTCGTGTAGGCGAGGACGATGGCGACACCGACTATGAAGACGAAGAAGGGGAAAACGAGGTCCGTCGGTGTCCATCCATGCCACTCAGAGTGAAGGAGAGGGGGGTATACGGCGGACCACGTGCCTGGATTGTTCACCAGAATCATGAGGATGATGGTCGCACCGCGAAAGAAATCAAGAGATACGAGACGGGAAGATGAGGTAGACATTTTGACTGAAAAAGAACGGAGTGAGAGCTATTCGGGCACCTGATGATACGATCCGGACGCGAATATCGTGAAGAAGGCGAAGAGCCTGCCCCGAATGAGCCGGCCGATACTCGGCCCGCGATCGAAGCAATCCACTGAATCGGGCGAGGAGGGGGCAATCGTCGAACGTCAATCGTCGAACGTCCTTATCTTTGCCCGCAACGCATTCTAACGCAACTATGATTCGAAGGATAATAGTACCTCTGGACCCGTCAGCGCACGCCGATGCCGCGGTTTCCTACGCCATTCAACTTGCACAAGCTCATGACGCGGAGGTGACTGGCTTCATGGTCGTCGACACGCCGGGCATCCATGATTCAGTCAGCCCCATTTCGCCGGGCGCCGCGGTGTATGCGAAGAAGGCCGAGAACAGGTTGGAAGCGGAGGCTCACGAGCGCATCCGCTCGACGCTCGAGAAGTTCGCTTCACGCTGTGACGAAGCGGGCGTCTCGCACAAGGAGATTGAGGATCAAGGTGATCCTGTAGAAGCGATTGCGCGGGTATCCGCGTTCTATGATCTGCTGATCGTCGGACTTCGCACGCACTTTCATTTTCAGACGACCGAAGGCGAAGGCGACACGCTTCAGGATCTGATCGGCCGTCTCGCGACGCCGATTCTTGCGGTGACGGAGGAGCACATACCTCTATCGGAGCACCTCGAAGTCGTCGTCGCATTCGACGGGAGTCCCGCCGCAATACGGTCACTACGTCAGTTCACGCAGTTGGCCGCATTCTCAAATCCAAACATCGCCGTCCTGACTGCGAACGAAGAGTTAGAAGCGGCGAAGCAGATTTTCGGTCCGGCCGAGGAGTATCTGCGGGCGTACGGATATACCGACATCGACTCGGAATGGACGCCGATGCATATCGCCGATGCGATCGATGAGGAATTCATCGAGAAGGCCGACCTCATCGTGCTTGGGATGCATGCGAAGCACGGCATCTTCAGCTTCGTGGTCGGGAGCCTTGCAAATCACATGATTCGCATGGCGAAAGTACCCGTCTTTATCGGTCAGTAGGCGGTCGGATTCAGGCCGTAACCACCTCCTTTGTCCGAAGCGACGCCTGCGCAGCGGCGAGGCGAGCAATCGGCACACGATAGGGCGAGCACGACACGTAGTTCATGCCCACACTATAGAAGAAGTGCACCGAGGCTGGGTCCCCGCCATGTTCTCCACAGATCCCGACCTTGAGCGTCTCGTTTGATGCACGTCCTCGTTCGACGCCCAATCGTACGAGCTCTCCGACGCCGCTCTGATCCAGTGACTGGAACGGGTCCTCAGGAAGGATCTTCATATTGATGTACGTCGGGAGAAACTTCGAGACGTCGTCGCGGCTGTACCCGAATGCCATCTGCGTCAGGTCATTCGTGCCGAACGAGAAGAACTCGGCCTCCTCGGCGATATCGCCGGCGCGAAGCGCTGCCCGCGGAATTTCGATCATCGTACCGACGAGATACTCCACGCTCTTTCCTCGCTCCAGGAAGACCTGCTGCGCCGTCTTCACGATGAGCGCCTTCTGATTCGTGAACTCTTCAACCGTGCCCACGAGTGGGACCATGATTTCGGGCAGCACGGTGTAGCCTTCGTTCTGCAACTCGACGGCTGCTTCGATGATCGCCCGCGCCTGCATCTCTGTAATTTCCGGATACGAGATCCCTAAACGACATCCGCGATGGCCGAGCATCGGGTTGAACTCGGACAGAGATTCGACCTTCGCTCGAATCTCTTCTACCGTGACGTTCATGTTCGTAGCCATTTCCTTCTGTCCTTCCTCGTCGTGTGGGAGGAACTCGTGGAGCGGCGGGTCGAGAAGCCGGATGGTTACGGGGAGGCCGGCCATCGCACGGAAAATGCCGATAAAATCCTGCTTCTGGTAGGGGAGTAATTTCTGCAGGGCAGCTCGGCGGCTAGCCTGATCGGAGGCCAGAATCATCTCACGCATAGCGCTGATGCGCTCGCCTTCGAAGAACATGTGTTCCGTTCGGCAAAGACCGATGCCCTGAGCTCCGAATTCGCGTGCCTTGGCCGCATCTTCGGGAGTATCGGCATTCGCCCGCGTCTTCATGTCGGTGAACCGCTCAACCCAGTCCATAAAGGAGGCGAACTCGCCGCTCAATTCGGGCTCGACCAGATCCTGGCGGCCATTGATTACCTCTCCCGTGGATCCATTGATCGAGATCCAATCGCCCTCATGAACAGTTGCCGAGCCGGCGCGAAAGCTCTTCGCGCCGTAATCGATCACGACATCGGAGCACCCCGCGACGCACGGCTTGCCCCAGCCGCGCGCAACGACGGCGGCGTGCGAAGTCATGCCTCCGCGTGAAGTGAGAATCCCCTCGGCGGCGTGCATGCCGCCCACATCCTCCGGACTCGTCTCGATGCGAACGAGAATCACGCGCTTCCCGTTCTCGACGGCGATTTCGGCGTCGTCGGCGCTGAAGACCACCTGTCCGACAGCTGCCCCGGGAGAGGCGGGAAGGCCCGTCCCGATCACTTTATCCGCGTAGACTCCCGTGTCCTCGAAGCGGGGATGCAGGAGTTGGTCCAGATGGCGCGGCTCCACGAGATCGCGAACAGCCGTTGCTTCATCGATGAGACCTTCGCGTACGAGGTCGACGGCAATGCGGACTGCGGCCGCTCCCGTTCGTTTTCCGTTTCGGGTTTGCAGGATAAAGAGCCGCTTGTCCTGAACCGTAAACTCGATGTCCTGCATATTCCGATAGTGCTTCTCGAGCCGGTTGGTCGTCTCCAGAAGCTCGTCGTAGGCCTCCGGGAACTTTGACTGGAGCTGCTCGATGTCCTCCGGCGTGCGAATACCCGCGACCACGTCTTCACCCTGCGCATTGACAAGAAACTCGCCGTAGAGGCGATGTTCGCCGTCAGCCGGATTGCGTGTGAAACAGACGCCGGTTCCGGAGCTGGGACCCATGTTGCCGAAAACCATCGCCTGGACGTTCACGGCCGTTCCAATCAGACCGGTGATCTGATTGATGCGGCGATACTTCACCGCTCGCTCGCTGTCCCACGAATCGAAGACGGCATTGACGGCCAGTCGGAGCTGCTCGTACGGATCGGTCGGGAAATCGGAACCCGTATTCTTCCGGTAAATCTCTTTGTACGTGGCGACGAGTTCTTTGAGATCAGAGGCCGAAAGATCCATGTCGTCACGTACTCCGCGCTGACGTTTCAGGTCGGCGATCGCCTCCTCGAAATAATCGTGAGATACGCCCATAACGACGCCGCCGAACATATCGATAAAGCGCCGGTACGAGTCGTATGCGAATCGCTCGTTATCAGACTTTCGGGCGAGGGCTTCGACGACGTCATCACTGATCCCGAGGTTCAGGACGGTGTCCATCATCCCAGGCATCGATACCGCGGCCCCGCTACGGACGGAAACGAGCAAGGGATTGTCACCGCCTCCGAAATGCGAGCCCATGGACGACTCGATGTGCTGAATACCGTCACGAACTTGCTGCTCGAGACCCTCGGGCCATTTGCCGTCACCCTCGGAGTAGATTCGGCAGGCCTCCGTGCTTATCGTAAAGCCAGGTGGAACCGGCAAACCGATCGAACTCATCTCGGCGAGGTTGGCGCCCTTGCCCCCCAGCAGGTCGCGCATTCCTCGGTTTCCTTCGGTTTTGTTGCCACCAAATCGGTAGGCGTATTTATGTTGCGTCATCGGTGTTTTTTTCGTCAGTCGATACAAGACAGTAAAATGAGAAATGCCCCATTAATCAGGGGTGAATTTGCCGACAATCGGGTTCGTATACGTCATGACCCATAGCGAGAAAAGGGCTTCCGGGAGGTGAAGATTCAGCCGAGAAGGTGCTGCGGTCCCTTTCGAAGCGGTCGTGGAGGCGAAAGCGGTGGCGGAAACGTCGCGGTGAGCCCGTAGCGCACTGCGTGTCCTGTGGTGCCTACCTGAATAGAAAAGACAGCTACTACGTTCGGCCTGCCTATACGGATGGGAGCGTCTGGCTGTGTTCGGGTTGTTACGATCGAATGACCGAGACGGCGCATATCGAAAAAGATCACCGCTACGGTCGACGCAGCCGTGATGATTGACGGACTGTCCAGGTCCTACAGAGGTTCGAAGCGATTGGCCTCTCGATTCTTGCGTACGTTCGACGCCTCGAAGACAGTGCCGTTCATTGTGATGTAGACTCCGTTCGGAAGCGTCTGCACCGCCGCGATCGCCATGCCCAGGTTCAGTTCGGCGTCGGAGATTTTGAAGCGCGCGGGCGCGAGTGATCCCGTCAGGACGATTGTCTTGCCCGCACAGCCCAGCAATGCACGCGCCGTCTCCACCATGGTGTCGGTGCCGTGGGTCACGATGATGCGATCGCAATCCTCAGTATCGACCGCCTCACGTATGGCCAGACGGTCGTCGTCGGTCAGGTCGAGGCTGTCCTTTCGGAATAGATTGTGCACGTCGTATTCGAAGATGACGTTCGACTCGGAAAGGATGTCGATTACCTGAGGATCTCCTACCTCGTAACCGCTCTTGGCATCGAAGTAGATCTTGTCGATAGTTCCTCCGGTGGTAATGAAAACGATTTTCATTTCAACGGGTCAGGCAGGTGCATCTGAAGTGTGCGAGTGGATGTGGACGGGCGTCAGACACCGTCGGAGTCGAAAAGTTGCCCGGTTAGAACTGGAAGCCGGTCTTGACGCGGATCAGACTGTTCTTTGCCAGGTAGGGACTCGACACGCATCCGCTGACCGCGATCGCGAGCGCCAGCGTCCAGACGGGGCCGGAACGGGGTCCGAGGCTCAAGTGGGTCAGGCAACTCACTCTGCTGCATTACGTTGGTTGAACCGGAAAATTTTACCGTCGCCTCCTCGGCCTTCTGTCGAGATGAACAGATCGCCGTTCGGGTAAAAGGCGAGGCCCTCGGGCTGGACGAGTTCCTCTGCGCCAATGGGCAGGAGTCTCAGCGTGCTGCCGGATGCATCGAGGACGGCGATGACCTTGAGTACCGACGACAGAACGAATATGTCGCCCGTCTGGGGATGGACGGCCAGTGCCGACGGCTTGAACACTTCGAGATCGATGACCGGTGCCAGAAGATTTCGAATGCTTTCACCGGGCAGGCCGAGTCGAACCCCGATCGTGTCGAGCGGGATTACGTACGCGGGTTCATGATCGATCTTCTTCGTCTGCAGGTCAAATCCATAGATGCTCCGAACGCGACTTCGTCCGCGGCCGGGGAACTCCTTTGCCGCCACGAGCAGCCGATGTTTCGACGCCTGGTATCCGAGCCCTTCCGTATCGTTCTTCGAAGCCAGGTAGGTCTCGATCTTTTCCGTCTTGCGATCCTTCGATCGCCAGTCGGAAACAACGAACAGGTCGCCGTCGGATCGCAGCACGTAAAGCGTATCGTCAACCAGTTCGATGCCTTCGTAATCTCCTTTCTTCTCGAACTTGAATTCATCGACGACGTCACCGTCGGTGGGATCGATGAGGTAGATCTCGCCTTTTTCATCCTGGATCGCTGCGAGGAGGTGACCGTCAACAACGGTGAGTCCGGAGATCTCCTTCAATCGGCCGGGGAGTCTCAGCTGTTTGTCGGGTTTGCTGAGGTCATATGCGTATTCCGCGTCGCCGACGGTTGGAACGGCGCCGTCGTGCGGGCCGCACGTTGCAAGCGACATGCTCAGCGAAAGAAGTGCTGAGTAGGTATGAATAGACAACAGCATCAGGCCGTCCCGGCTTCTGAGTCCTGGCTGCCGACAGGCCGAGCCCCTTCATCCACTCGTGAGAGGAACGGAGCAGCGCGAAATCAGGGGAAGATCCCCATTGTCAGATAGCTGTCGGCGATTTTCTGGATGGCGCTAATGTAGCCCGCGGTTCGGAGGTCCGTTTCGTTGCCGTGATGCAGCATGATTTCACGGATCTCGTTATAGGCGTCGACCATCGTCTCTTCGAGGCCCGAATCGACCAGGTCATATTCGCCGGCTCCGACGGACAGTTTCTTGAAGGTGGCCCGGTCAACGCTTCGTCCTGTGAGCGCTTCGAGCGTCTTCAGCATTTCCATATTGGTGTTGGCCTCGAATCGATTGCTCATACGCCCGAATCGTACGTGCGACAGGTTCTTGAGCCACTCGAAATATGAGACGGTGACGCCGCCTGCGTTCAGATACATGTCAGGGATGATCAGCACGCCGCGTTCGAGGAGGATATCGTTGGCATCAGCCGTTACGGGGCCGTTGGCGGCCTCCGCCACGATCTTGGCCTTTATGTTCGCGACATTGCCGGAGTGGATCTGGCCTTCCAGGGCGGCCGGGACGAGAATGTCGCACTCGAGTTCGAGGGCGGCCGCTCGATCCGGCAAATTCACGGCTCCTGGAAAGTCGAGCACCGTGCCCGTTTCCTTTCGGTAAGCCACCAGCTCCTCGAGATCGATCCCGTGTTCATTCGAGATCGATCCCACGTATTCTGCGACGCCGATCATCCGTGCGCCCGCACCGATGAGATACTTAGCCGTGTGATATCCTACGTTGCCGAGGCCTTGCACAACGAACGTCTTGCCTTCGATTCCTGTGCTGAGCCCGAGCTTGTCCATGTCCTTCTCGTAGCTGCAGGCCTCACGGACTCCGAAAAACACGCCTCGCCCTGTCGCTTCGGTGCGTCCGCGCACGCCACCCAGCGGAATCGGTTTTCCGGTCACACAGGCCATTGCATCGAGCTTCTCGGGTGTGAGCGAGTTGTATGTATCGAGGATCCAAGCCATTTCACGCGCTCCGGTCCCATAGTCAGGAGCGGGTACGTCAATGCCCGGCCCGATGAAGTTCTTGGAGACCAGTTCGTAGGTCAGGCGCCGTGTAATGCGTTCCAGTTCGTCATCGGAGTAGTTCCTCACGTTGATCTGGATGCCTCCCTTGGCGCCGCCGAAGGGCACGTCGACCACGGCGCACTTGTACGTCATCAGGGCGGCGAGGGCCATGACCTCGTCTTCGTTCACGGCCTCGGCGTAGCGTATGCCTCCTTTGGTCGGGAGCTTGTGCTGACTGTGTTCCGCGCGCCAGGCATGGATGACCTCAATCGTACCGTCATCCCGCTTCAGCGGAAACGTCATGTGATAGACGCTGTTGCAGATCTTAATCTGGCGAAGAAGTCCCTTTGGATAGTCCAACTTCGCGGCTGCCTTGTCAAAAAGCCGATTTACCTGTGCAAAGAAGTCACTCATTGACTTATACCTGTAAAGTATTCTGCTTCAAAAGCTTCGATTACGACTAGCGTGAAAGGTAGAGATTACGCATTTCATAGGGCCTCCGGAAATGCTCGTCGGTGAGTTCGTCGATAAAAGCGATCGCTTCACCTGTGCTTTTCATCTCGGGGCCGAGCTCTTTAGTCACTTCCGGGAACTTGTCCCATGAGAACACCGGCTCCTTCATTGCAAAGCCCTGAAGTGTCGATGTAAGGAGCCCTTGTTCGCGGAACGAGGCCAGCGACTCACCGAGCATGAGCTTCGTGCCGATATTGGCTACGGGGATGCCTGTCGCTTTCGCAACGAACGGCACGGTCCGCGAGGCGCGCGGGTTCGCCTCGATCACGAAAACTGTGTTATCCTTGACGGCGAACTGAACGTTGATCAGACCGACCACCTTCAACTTGAGCGCAATCTCCGTCGTGTAACGCTCTATCGTTCGGATGATTTCGTCCGACAGCGAATAGGGTGGCAGCACGGCCGTCGAATCGCCCGAGTGGACGCCGGCCGGCTCGATGTGTTGCATGATGCCCGCAATAAACACCTCATGGCCATCAGCGATTGCGTCGACGTCCAACTCGATCGCATTCTCCAGAAAGAGGTCGAGAAGGATCGGGTTGTTCGGAAGCAGACTCCAGATCGCCGAGACGTATTCCTCGACCTCTTCTTTGTTGATCGCAATCCGCATTCCCTGGCCTCCGAGAACGTAGTTCGGGCGGACGAGAAGCGGGTATCCAATTGATTCCGCAACCTTAACCGCTTCGTTCACCGTCTTCGCCATCCCGTAAGGAGCGAATGGAATCTCGAGATGCTTCAACAGGGAGGAGAACTTACCGCGATCCTCTGCGAGGTCCATGTCGGATATCGCGGTACCCAAAATCTTCGTCTCCGTTTCGCCAATGCGCTGTCCGATCTTGAGCGCCGTCTGCCCGCCGTGCTGCACGATGACGCCGACGGGCCGTTCGTGCTCGATGACGTCTAAAACGCGTTCCCAGAAAATGGGCTCGAAATAGAGCTTGTCAGCAATGTCGAAATCGGTCGACACCGTTTCAGGATTGCAGTTGATCATGATGGCCTCGTAGCCCATCTCACGGCACGCAAGCACTCCGTGCACACACGAGTAGTCGAACTCAATCCCCTGGCCGATGCGATTCGGTCCGCTCCCCAGGATCAGGACCTTCGGCGCATCCGATACCTCTGACTCGTTATGCTGGTCGTAAGTCGAGTAGAAATAGGGTGTTTGAGCCGGGAATTCACCGGCGCACGTATCAACGAGGCGGAAAGCCGGAGTAATGTCGGCCTGTTTCCGGCGTCGTCGCACCTCCTTCTCGCTGAAATCATCCGCCAGCAGGTAGGCGATTTGATCGTCGGAGAAGCCGTTCACCTTCGCCCGCCTGAGCAACTCATCGCTGATGGAGTTGAGTGTCTCCCGTTCCAGTTCGCTTTCAATGCGAACGAGCTCGAAGATCTGATACAGGAACCAGGGATCCACCTTGGTGACGTCGGCTACTTCCTCGACGCTGGCCCCGATTTTGAAAGCATTCCGGATTTGCAGTGTACGGTCCCAACGCGGCTCCTTCAATCTTGAGCGGACGAGCTCTCGCGTGGGCATCGCGCGATCGCCTCCGAGGCCTGAATAGCCGATCTCGAGGCTTTGCCAGGCTTTCTGGAGGCTTTCATTGAACGTTCGGCCGATGGCCATGACCTCGCCGACCGCTTTCATCTGGGTGGTCAAGACTTCGTCGACGCCCTCGAATTTCTCGAAGTTGAACCGCGGGATCTTGGTCACGACGTAGTCGATCGCCGGTTCGAAACAGGCGCTCGTGGTGCCCGTGACGTCGTTAGGCAGCTCATCAAGCGTGTATCCGACCGCAAGTCGGGCCGCCACCTTGGCAATCGGATAACCGGTCGCTTTCGAGGCAAGCGCTGAGGAGCGCGACACGCGAGGATTGATCTCGATCGCGATCATCCGACCCGATTCAGGGTCGATTGCAAACTGGACGTTGCACCCTCCCGAGAACGTCCCGATCGAACGCATCATCTTAATTGCGGCATCCCGCATCCTCTGGAACTGCTTGTCGGTCAATGTTTGAGAAGGAGCGACGGTGAGCGAGTCTCCCGTATGGACGCCCATCGGATCGACGTTCTCGATCGAACAGATGATGATTACGTTGTCGTTGGCGTCGCGAAGGAGTTCGAGCTCGAACTCCTTCCATCCGAATACGCATTCCTCGATGAGGACCTCATGTACCGGGGACATTTCGAGGCCCCTGGTCACCTTCCTGTCGAATTCTTCCGGGTGCCACACGATCCCGCCGCCTGTTCCGCCGAGTGTGAAACTGGGCCGAATGACGACTGGCACGCCACCGAGCCCCTGGGCCACTTCCTTTGCTTCGAGAAGACTCTTGGCTACGCGGCTCTCGGCCTGATCTACGCCGATCGACTCCATGAGGTCGCGAAACTTCTGCCTGTCTTCAGTGATCTGGATAGCATCGATGTCGACCCCGATGACCTCGATGCCCCTTTCTTGCCAGAATCCTTCGTCATGCAATTGCTGGGCCAGATTCAGGGCGGTCTGTCCACCCATCGTGGGAAGGACGGCGTCAGGGTGACACTCGTCGACGATCTTCTTGATCGACGACGGCGTGAGCTCCCGCAGGAAAATGCGATCCGCTGTCATCGGATCGGTCATGATGGTCGCGGGATTCGAGTTAACCAGGTAGACCTTGTAGCCCTCTGCTCGCAGAGCCCGCGCTGCCTGTGTCCCTGAGTAATCGAACTCGCAGGCCTGGCCGATGATGATCGGTCCCGACCCGATCAGAAGGATACTCTCGATATCTGTCCGTTTTGGCATGCAGCGATGGGTGGTCTTTATTCTTGGTTTGAACGATCGACCGGCGCCGGCGTCGTCTCGCGACCCCGCTCGTGGACGGCCTGAAGGAACGCATCGAAAAGGTATCGGCTGTCGTGAGGACCCGGCGACGCTTCGGGATGGTACTGCACGGACAGTCCCGAGAAGTTTTTGAATCTTAGCCCCTCCAGCGTCCCGTCATTCAGATTGACGTGCGTCGGCCAGGCCTTGTCGGCGCAGGCATCTTCCCACTTCACGGCAAACCCATGATTCTGGGTGGTGATTTCGACTCGCCCCGTATCCGCATGGCGAACAGGCTGGTTTGCGCCACGATGTCCGACGCGCATTTTGTAGACCTCCAGATCCTGGGCCAACGCGAGCAGCTGGTGTCCGAGACAGATGCCGAAAAGCGGAATTCCCGTTTCTATCAACTCACGAACCATTTGCACCGAGTCGGGCATGACGCGGGGATCGCCCGGGCCATTAGAGAGGAAGACGCCGTCGGGTTGCCAAGCCAAGACGTCCTCGAGTCGCGTCGATGCCGGAAAGACCTGCACCGAACAGTCCAACCCCTTGAACGAGCGAAGGATGTTCTGCTTCACCCCGTAGTCGTAAACGGCGATGCGCGGCCCGGCCGCTTCGGAGTAGATGTACGGTTCGGGCGTGGTAACGCGAGACGCTAGTTCGAGTCCGGCCATGGACGGGTGGGCTCTGGCCTTTGCAACCAAATGCTCGTCGTCCAGGTCAAGGGACGAAACCACAGCGTTCATGACGCCGTGCGTCCGGATGTGCTTCACGAGATATCGGGTGTCGACGCCCGATATTCCGACAAATTCGAAGCCCACCATCCAATCGTTGAGGGAGCCGCCGGCTGCCTGGTTCGAATACTGGTGGCAAAATTCTCTCGTTACCAGACCGGCGGCCATAGGGTGGGGCGCCTCCATGTCGTCGACATGGGTGCCGTAATTCCCGATGTGGGGATACGTCATGATGATGAGCTGGCCGAAATATGAGGGATCGGTCAGTATCTCCTGGTATCCCGTCATGCTCGTGTTGAAGCACAGTTCCCCGGCTGTTTCTCCGGGCGAGCCGACGGATTCGCCGGTCAATACCGTGCCATCTTCGAGGGCAATCTTGGCGGGCGAGCGTGGAGGATCGGTCTTCATGTCAGGCGTCGAAAATCAAAATGGGGCCAGCCGGCGGTGCCGTATACAAAAAAACCTTCCCGGCAAGGAAGGCTTTTCCACATTGTCAACCGGGAAGGTCGACAAGGTAGGGCGGTACAGTGCTGATAACGCGGCTGATTGTTTGGGCTTGGCACATCAAAGTTAAATTACGTCGAGTCCATGAAAACTCAAACCTCCATTGCGCGTGCCAAGGCCCCGCAACCTGCGAAAGTCGAGTGAAAATGGAGGCTCGCGATTCCGGGTAAAGCCGTATGCCCGTGGAACAGTCCAGTCCGGCCAACGGTTTCTGTGAAAATGCCCGGCAGTGAGCCGGGCTGCACACTATGGAGCGGATTAATACAGATCATCGGGCGGACGGTCGGTACCACACTACGGTATTGCTGTGTCTTGTGGCCGCTCTCATCTCTCTGAATCTGTTGGCCCGCTACTGGCCCGATTGGAAATCCAAGCCCAATACGAACCAGGTTTTCGATACGCGCGGTGAGCCGATCGAGCTCGAAATGGTCGAGCAGACCAGTCAGGCTGCCAAGCCGCCGACGCCGCCCATGCCTGTACCGCCGGTCGTCGTTCCCGACGACGTCGTGCTCGATTTCGAGGAGGTCGATCCGACGGACGAGATCATCGTAGAGGATGAGGGGGACGCGAAAGGCGATTCGGAGACGGGTCCACGCATCGTCGCCCAAGCCGATCAGGAGCCGCGGCCCATACGCTTCGTCGAGCCGGAGTACTCGTCCGAAGCGCGGAAGAAGAAGGTCAAGGCCACGATTCTCGTCGAAGTGCTCGTGGACGAATTCGGGAGAGTTCAGAAGAGCCGGATCATAGATCGTTTCGTCTACGAGAAGAAAGGAGAGCCGCCCGTGCCTGTAAGCAAGATCGGCTACGGACTTGAAGAGGCGGCGCTGGCCGCGGCGGAGAGGTGGCGCTTTCGACCGGCGCGTCACGGCGGTCATGCCGTTCAGACGTATACGACGCTGACGTTTCGGTTCGGGGTCTGAGCGGAAAAGAGTATGGGCCCGGGCATGAAAGGATCCTGGTACCCTGACTAGCCCGAGCCCATGCTTACCACCAACCAACAGGAGGTCATACGCATAGCCGCAGTCTGAACATCAAAGGTAACGGGGAACATCAAACATCAAACTTCAAATACCAAACTTCGAACATCAAACGGCAAACTTGAGACTCGTTGGAAACCGTGACCTGAGCCGTGGTCGAAGTTCTGCATCTCGTTCGAAACTGGCCCGGAGTGTGCGCTGGTGGTTTTTCTGCTCCAAAGGTCTGTTGGCGTAAGGGCCTTAATGATTGTGACTGGACCGTGAACGGGCCTGCCCCATGTTTGGTGTTTGAAGTTTGGTGTTTGGTATTAATCAAACTTCATCTGGGGCGCCGAGCCCGAAGAGCGATCCGTCGGAGCTTTGAAATTGAAGTAGGTAGTCGCCGTGTGCGGCCCGGTGCAAATCTGACGGACGATTTCCTCGAGGTCTTCAGGGAAGCGAACGAAGTCAAGCTCCGTCGCATTCACGATCAAAAGGGGACTTCCGTTGTAGCGGAAGAAATAGTAGTCGTAGGCCTCGACAAGCGACTCGATATACGACTGCTTCATCTTCTTTTCGAACGATCGCCCTCGGTGGGCAATGTTGCTCATGAGACGATCGGCGGACGACTGCAGGTAGACAATCAGATCAGGTTGCGGGACGACCGGCTCCATGATCGTGTACAGTGATTCATAGAGCTGGAGCTCGTCTCCCTCGAGGTTCAGATGGGCGAAAATCCGGTCTTTGTCGAATGTGTAGTCGCTGATGACGAAGCTGCGGAAGAGGTCCCGATTCTGGAGCGCCTTCTGCTGCTTGAACCGTGAGGCGAGGAAGCTCAGCTGGGTATGGAAAGCCCATCTGTCGCTGTTCGCGTAGAATGAGGCCAGGAAGGGATTCTCCTCGAACTGCTCCAGCACGGCATGGCCGTTGAACCGTTTGGCGAGATGTTGCGCGAGCGTCGTTTTTCCGACACCGATCACGCCTTCCACAGCCACATAGCGGAGGTAATCGGGCGGCCGAATAGAACGCGCCTGCTGCGCCGGCGTGATTTCATCTGGTTGCATTGCTGACTTCCTCCCCTCCAAAAACGGCGTGTGCCGGGTAACGGCGACGAATGCTTAGCCGGTCAGGACAATCTCGAAGCATTTCTGCAATGGTCGACGAAAAGGGTTCGGGGACCCACGCATTGGGGTCTATGTCTGCGAACGGAAGCAGTACAAAACGTCGCTCGGCCATACGAGGATGAGGAACCTTCAATAGTTCGGAATCGATCACCTGATCTGCGAACACCAATATATCAATATCGATGGATCGCGGTAGCCAAGTTCCTTCCTCACGAATCCGTCCTTTTTCACCTTCTATCCTCAGGCAGAGGTCGAGCAGTTCGCGCGGCGAGTGGGTCGTCTCGACCCGCGCCACAATGTTCAGGAAATCCGGCATCGTTTCGTTCGACCGGCGCGTGTGCGCCTCAGACTCGTATACGGGCGAGACCGTATCGACGTCCAAACCATCGACTTCTTGCAGTGCTGCCGCAACTGTGCGAAGGTTCGTCAGGCGGGGGCCGAGATTTGAGCCGAGGCTCAGGTAGACCTTCGATCGACTGGTCACGCGCGCCTGGCTCGATACGTTGCTTCTGCCCGATCGCACGTGCCGCCAACGGGCGGGTTGTGCTTGCGCACCGTCACGTCGACCCCCTCCACGATCCCATGTCCGTCGAGGATGGCGTTGCCGATTAGAAAGGCGAGCTTCTCAATGAGGTAGAACTCGTTCTTGGTCACGAGGTCGTGCACCATCCTGTAAACGCCTTCGTAGTCGACGGTACTCGAAAGCCTGTCTGCATCCGCCGCCTTCTGGAAATCCAGATGCATCTCGACGTCGACCTCGTATCGGCCTCCGAGCCGGTGCTCTTCCTGCGAGACCCCATGATGCGCATAGAAAACGGCGTTGACCAACCGCACGGTGCCCGAAGTGCGGAGCATCGTGGCCTGGCTGGGTGCCGTTGAGTCGGAGGCTTCGTCCTGTCGTTGATCGGCCTTCATAAACCTAATGATTCGAGCAGCTTTCTGTCATCGTCGGAGATCGTCCCGTCATCGCGCTTCGCCTGAAGCCCGGCGACGTAGAGCGTTCCATAGAGTCCAAGAATACCGTCGCTGCGCTTTCGGTGCTCGTCGAAATATCCGACGAGTTCGGGACTCGGGAGCGGACCTGGCCAATGTACTGCGCGCGGGCCTTCGGGACCCGGCCGCGCCACACCCGGGAAACTCTTTTCCGGCTCATAGAGGCGCGATCCAAGATGACAGCCGGCGCACTGCGTGGGAACGGTGAGTGGCTTGGGAGGCGTCGTCGTCGCGGGGATACGTGAACCCGTCGAATCGTAGACGCCGAAATCCCAGTAACCGTCACCCCACTTTCGCATTACGGTGGTTTCTACCGTCCGGTCGTTTGCGACGTGATTCGCGATCATGATCGTTCCCAATGGATAGACGAGCCGGTTGCCCATTTCCTTGTACTGGGCCAGGGCGCTCCGCAGAGAGGAGAGGGGGACGTGTATACGTCGGGTTGCCGTCGTCATGACGCCGTCGACCGTTACCTCGAACCAATGTTTATCGTCTGGATGAACGTCCAGACTGTCGAACGATACGGGCATGCGCCGTCGAGAGTAATAAGTAGCTTCGAGGAAGGGCGACAACTCGTCCCAATCCAGCGTACCGTCTTGATTCTCGTCGCGCAGCTTGACCGAAGAGCCGGCAGCTGCATAGAGCGCGGTCGTGTCGAGGAAGTAATCGCCAGACATCTCAGACACCAGTCCGGCCACGAACGGATCCGTTCCTTCGCTCGATGCGAGTCCACCGAAATAGTAGGAGATGAATGACTTTGGATTTTTTCGATCGAGATCGAGCCTAAGCCCTCTGGAAGTTTCCGAAGACCGGCTCGAGCATCCTACGGCCCCAAACAGCATGAGGAGGATGGCGACCTCGAGCGTTCCAACCAGGCGCCGATCTGTCTCCATGGCTACCTCTCAGGCTGGTGTCCTCGCGATCAGGCCGGTTCGATGATCGCTACCGGAATGGCTGACAGCGCCCTGAACGCCTCGACACGGCTGTTGATTTGCTCAATAGTGAGTGACAGCAAGTTGTTCGGGCCGAATTGTTCGACGACGAACGAGGCCATGACGCTGCCGATGACGAGGGCCCTCTTGAGATCATCTTCGCCAAACCGACCGGCCCGCGACAAGTGTCCGGCAAAGCCACCCATGAACACGTCACCCGCTCCGGTCGGATCTACGATCTTGTCGAGCGGCAGGGCGGGCGCCCAGAAAATCGAATCGTCATGAAAAAGCATTGCACCGTGCTCGCCCTTTTTGACGACAATGGTTTCGGGACCCATTTCGCGGACTTTGGCAGCGGCTTTGACGAGGTTCGACTCATGTGCCAGTTGACGCGCTTCCTCGTCGTTGATGATCAGGACGTCGACGCGACCCAAGACAGACTGCAGCGCATCCGGCGTATTCTCGATCCAGTAATTCATCGTGTCGCAGATGACGAGCGCCGGATTTTCTACCTGATCCAGCACACGCAGCTGTACGACCGGGTCGAGATTGCCGAGACAGACGATATTCGAGTCGCGGTAGCTTTCCGGGAGCACAGGGTTGAATCCGGCCAGAACGTTCAGATGGGTGGCCAGGGTGTCGCGATTGTTCAGGTCGTAGTGGTATCGCCCGGCCCAGAAGAACGTCTTGCCGTCTTCCACAACCTCAAGTCCGGCGAGATCGATGCCCCGTTCCTCGAGCAGTGTCACATACTCCTGAGGGAAATCGCCGCCGATTACGGCGGACAAACGGATGTCATCCGAAAGATAGCGGGCGGCAATCGCTGAATACGTAGCACTGCCGCCCAAGATCATTGTAGCCTGATCGAACGGCGTTTCTATCGTATCGAACGCGACGGTTCCAACTGTGAGAATGCTCAAGACGGTTCCTGTTCGGTACGCTGTGGGCTACAGGACACCGTCCCGCGCCTTCCCCAAACTACGAATTGTCAGTGTCGTCTGAGAAGGACACCAAGGAGAACACCTACGGCGAAGGCTCCAAGAACTGAGGGGACGGGATTCTCTTTGACGTATTCCTGTCCGCCCTCATAAGCGCGCCGGGCCTGCTCCTGTGCCTGGGCGGCACTGTCGCCGAGCTTGTCGGCGTATTCCGAAGCGACCGTCTGCACGGTTTGGACGCCGTCGGAAACCAGTTTTTCGATTTCCGTAGCGAGACGTTTGGTTGCTGCTTCAACCCGTTGGGTCGCCGCGTCGACACTGGCGTCGAGTTGCGATTTTGCGTCTTGGGAGACCGCTGCGTCCAGCACACCCTCCGCGGGCTTGGCACCGTTTTTCGGTGGGTTCTTTTCGGCCATGATATTAAACGGGTTTATAATTCTTACGTTCATCGAATCAAATGATCTGGATCACTCATTGTACATACCATATAGGCACAAAAGTTTCGCCGTGACAGGGCCTGTGACCCGGTTTCTGGTCGAAAAAACGGTCACCTAACGGTGAAACTATAACGAAAGCATGCTCGTTGATAGGAGGCGATTGAAGTGAGTGAGTCCCGGCCGCGTTGCATGCCCCTTTCCCCTTGTCATCAAGGACTGAAAACGTTCGTTTTCGTCGTCCTATCGATTTTGACGTGCTGTATGCCGCGTACGGCCAGCGGGCAGTACCGGTCCGATGATCCGGAAGCCGTGTTTGCGGACGCACTCGAGCGATACACCTCAGGTTATTACGAGGCGGCGGGCAGGGAATTTGCCCGATTTCGTGCCACATGGCCCCAGCATGCAAGTGCTCCGGAGGCGCTTTTCATGCAGGCGGGTTCGGCCCTGGGAGCCGGGCACGACGCTGAAGCCATCGATCTGTTCAGCAACTTTCGAGATCGCTATCCTTCGCATCCACTAGCCTCTGAGGCTCGCCTGACCCTCGGCACCCATTTCTACCAGACGGGCCAGTACGATCGCGCCATCGAGCTGCTCCGGACCGTCGCCGAAGAGGAATTGACGCAGGAGACGGCGGCCAAGGCGCTCTACTGGATGGGTGAATCCGCGCTGGCCCAGGGATCCTTCGACAAGGCGATCGGCTATTTTGAGGATGCCGCAACGCGCTATCCGGATACCGACATCGGACCCGTCGCGCGCTACGCGATCGCCTTCAACAACGTGAAGCGCGGAAACTATACGGATGCAGCTCGTTCGTTCGAGCTCCTCTCAGCGCGATATCCAAAATCACCCTATGTCGAGAGCAT
Source organism: uncultured Bacteroidota bacterium (assembly GCA_963768715.1). Lineage (GTDB taxonomy): Bacteria > Bacteroidota > Rhodothermia > Rhodothermales > DATKEJ01 > DATKEJ01. Next base: position 173,900 of record CAVYJC010000007.1, on the reverse strand, counting down.
GGGCCTGGCGCTGGCGGAGGCCTACTACGAGATCGGCGAGTACGAACGCGTAATTCCGGAGATCGACCGCCGTATCAACCGCCTGCAGGGTGAAGCGCGCGATCGGGCGACGTTTCTGTTGGCTGAGTCCTATAACCAGCTGCGTGACAGCAAACAGGCGATTGTCTACTATCGTCGATTCACCGAAGGGAATCCCAAAAGTCCTTTTTACAGGCATGCCGTCTACGGGCTCGCCTGGAATTACCATCGTGAGCAGGTCTATCAGTGGGCTGCCGAGCAGTTCGACATTGTGCAGCGCGACGCTTCGGATGAACTCGCACACCGGGCGCGCTACTATGAGGGCGTCAACTACGCGCTGGCCGTCCAGTATCAGCAGGCCGCTGATGCATACGAAGACGTTATCCGCAGATGGCCCGATGGTCCTTTGACCGACCAGGCCACTTTTGAGCTGGGGATGGTGCGTTATCAGCTTCGCCAATGGCAGTCGGCGGCGGATGCATTCGGTGCGTTCGTGGAGCAGTATCCGGATTCTCCCCGATATGGTGAGGCGAATCGGATGCTCGGTGAGGCGCTCGTTGCCGTTGGGGATTTCGATGGCGCGTTCGTCGCCTATGATGCGGCGCTCGAAGCCAAAGCGGTGCCAAAAGAGCTCAGGGATCAGGTGCAGTTTCAGAAAGCCTGGCTCCAGTACCGGAACGGTTCATTCTCGGATGCCGCGCCGGCGTTCATGGCGCTCTATCGCGAGGATCCGAAATCGGACCAGGCTGGAGATGCCTTGTTCTGGGCGGCCGAGAGCTACTACCAGACGGATGCGTTCCAGCGCGCGGCCAACCTGTTCACGCAATACCTGAAAGGGTTTCCGCGACACCGTCAGGTGGCGGCAGCCCATTACGCGCTTGCCTGGACCTACTTCCGTCAGGGTCAGTACACCGGCGCCGCGCTGGAATTCGGACGGTTCCTGAGCCTGTACAAAGGTGAGCCGGGTCTGCTTCTGTACGCGCGAGACGCAAGACTTCGCCTCGCCGACAGCTACTACGCGCTAAAGCAGTACGACGATGCCATTCGCGCATACAGGCGCGTCGAAGGTGACGAAGAGGACTACGCTCTCTTCCAGATCGGCCAAGCACAGACAAATGCCGGCCGGAATCAGGAAGCCATTGCGACGTTCGAGAAGCTCCGACACGACTACGAGTATTCGCCTTATCGAGAAGAGGCGATGTACGCTACGGGCTACCTGAAATTCCTCGAGCAGGACTACGACGGAGCCATTGCCGAATACGAGACAATCGTCCAGCGTTTTCCGCAAAAAGACGTCGCGGCGCGTGCCCAGTATGGCATCGCGGATGCATATTACAACGCGAGTAAATGGTCGGAAGCGGAGGCTGCTTATCGCAAGATATTGACGGACTATCCGGAAAGCGATCTGGTGATCGATGCGGTCGGAGGGGTCCAATATTCGCTGCTCGCTCAGGATCGCGACGACGAGGTGAATGCGGTGGTTGACTCGTTTGCAGTTCAGCATCCCGATTCCCCGATATTGGATGAACTTCGTCTTCGTCAGGCCGAGCTTAAGTATCGGGATGGTCGCCTGAAGGAGGCCTTGGCCGGGTTCGAACAGTTTGTGGCAACGGCCTCGAGCAAAGACCTTTTCCCGGATGCCTATCTCTATATCGGGCGGATTCACTCCGATCTCAATCAGCCCGCCGAAGCGGCCGTCTACCTGCAGAAAGTCTTGACGGAGTATCCGAATCACCCGCTCAGTCTGGAGGCATCGCAGCGGCTTGGGAGCATTCTGCTCGACGAAGAGCGCTATGCGGAGGCTTTACGGTTGTATCGGTCTCTCGGCGAGAAGGCTGGAAGCAACGACGTCATGAAGAGCGAGTCGCAATATGGAGAGGGGATGGCGCTTCTCGGTCTCGGCCGATCTCAGGATGCGGAAGATCTGTTCAATCGCGTCCTGGCCGGCAAACCGTCGACCTACGAGGAGGTGCGGGCTTATCTGGGCTTGGCTCGCGTATACGACGTCACCGGTCGTCCGGCCGAAGCGACTTCACAGTATCGCCTCGTTGTCCGACAAAGTCAGGGTGAGCCAGGAGCGGAGGCGCTTTGCAGGCTGGGTGAACTGCTCGTTCAGACAGGTCTTCCTAACGAAGCGCTCGACGAACTTAGCAAGCTCCATGTGCTCTATTCAAATTTCCCGCAATGGGAGGCGCGAGGATATCTGGCGCAGGCACGAGCGCACATCGCGCTCAACCAGAATGCGGAGGCCGAAAAGGTGTTTGATCTCGTCGTAACGAGGTACCCGGGTACCCGATATGCTGAGATGGCAGCGAGGGAGAAACGCTTGCTCTAGGAGGAAGTATGGGTTCGAAGGCAAATATGATTCGTTTCGCCGTGGTTGGATTGCTCCTGGCTGTGATGCTGCCAGTCGCCTCGGCGCTGGCGCAGGCCGATCGCGACACCCTTTTGCCGGACCTTGCGCCCAGGGAGTTGGAGATTCTAGGCAATCTCGAGATCACCTTTCCGTCGCTTCGACGGCAGCCCCTCAGCGGATTCAATCCACCCCCAAGGATTTATGAGGTGCCCAGAGGATGGCGTCCGTGGACAGAGGACTACAAGCAGGCTTCGGCCGATCTTCCCGGTTCGTCGCTCATTCAGCCGGCGTCCCCGCCGCCAACGATTTCCGTTGGCCAGCATCCCCATCGTGGCGAGCTGTCGCTCGGGATTGGCAGATACCTCAGCCGTGAGGTTCATGCGCAGGCGGCCTTCGACGTCGGTTCCAACGTCGTCGTCTATGGAGACGCATTTCACGATGGACTCGACAAATTCAAGCCGTTCGACGACACCCTTGGCACAGAGGCTCCCAGGCAAAACTACGACGGGTTGGCAGGCCTGAGTTACCGCGCCGGAGCGACGACGGCTGGATTGGAGTTCTCAGGATTTTACAGGGATTTGGATCTCTACGGTGCGCGCGGCGACACGATGCCTTTTGCCTCGCCTCAACGTACGGGCCAGGGGCTGGGAGGGCGCGTTTGGGTAGCGACGGGATCGGCGTCCAGTCTGCCCGTCCATCTTTCAGCTGCGTATCGAACGAACACGTTTGAAACGACCCGGACAGGCATTCCTACGAATGCGTCGATTGATGGCAGTCAGGTGACGGTCGCAGGCGATGCGAAGCTGAAGCGCGGTCCGCGCGCGCTCCTGCTTGACGGGAAGCTCTGGATCAACAGCCAGTCCGGCAGCGGAGATCTCCAACAAATGCCCGACCTGACGCTCGACGTGGCCACCTTCCAGGGCGGTGGGGAATTCAGAATCAACATGGGCGATCGCGGTATGCTGCGATTCGGTGCGGAAGTGCACGGATACACACTGTCGCAGGACGCGTCGGCCGCGCCGCCTCCATCCGGTTCATCAAAGCTATATGTGGCGCCCCGTATTTCGTACCTCAGCTCAATCGGTTCGGGAGCGGAGTTTTACGTCAAGAACACGCCTATCGTGAACTTCCGCGACCAGGAGGGGATGTTCGAGGCGAATCCCTTCCTGATCGATGGAGCGATGTCGCTGCCCGAGCTGAGCATCGTCAACGTCGAGAGTGGAGTCGTTCTGTACAACGGACCCTTTCGCGTGGCCGCTCGCGCCGGCATTACGACGTACGAGAACTTTATGTATTACGTGAGCTCGAGCTCGCCAATTTTTGGAAATGGATTCTTCGACGTTCGCTACGCGGACGCGGACATTCTTTTCGCCGGCGGCGATATCGGCGTCACGCTGCCTGGGCGATTCTCGGCGACGCTGACGGGACGCTGGCAGAGCGCAAAGCTTGACAATGATCAGGATGTGCCAAACTATCCCGGATTCGAAGGAGGGATGCGAGCGTCGTATGCATTTGCAGGGGATCGCGCGCTCCTTCAGCTCGACGGCAAATTTGTCGGTAGCCGCAACGTCGATTACACCGGCGGCGCTGTACTTTCCGGCTACGTCGACACGGCGTTCCTGGCAAGCTACTACTTCGAGAACGGGATTGGATTTTTCGGTCGCGTCCAGACCATGACGGCGAATACGTTTGAGCGTTGGGTTGGCTATCCTGTAGCCGACTGGGTTACATTGGGCGGTGTTCGCCTTCGCTGGTAGCCTTTGAGTGAGGCTTAGACATGCATTCACTTGTTCAAGAAATAGCCAAAAGGATGAATCTTCCGCCTGAGCAGGCGGAAGAGGTGATTTCATCCATCCTGATTCGGGTTCGTGCAGCGCTGGATACGATCGGCGAAGCCGAAATACAGGGACTCGGTACTTTCCGTTCGGTTGACGGACGTGTCACGTTTGAGGCTGCTCCGGAGTTTGCGAACCAGATCAACCAAGAGTTCAGTGACATGAAGCCGGTTGCCTTAACGCCGACCGGGGAGTCTGTCGAACTCGATGATAGTCGCGCGCTGCCAGGAGTCGAGGTCGTCGCCGGAGACGGAGCCGACGTATCGGAAGACGACCACGGAGCCGGCCGAACGGCAAGTCAGCGAAGCGCAACCTGCCATGCGGGAAACCGCGACCGAGAGTGAGCAGGTCTTCGGGGACGAGAATGACTACACGTTCAAGTCGCCGCCGCCTCCGAAGGCTTCGAAATTTCGCGGCCCGTCGGGCGAGAGGCGGTCTTCGCATCGACGTACGCCGACGTCACATGCCGCGGACGAGATCCCGGATATGGGCTCTATTGTGTCGACGCGACCCGTTCAGCCGATTCACACCGCAGGACAAAAGAGACGCAAGTCCAGAGCACCCCTTCTCATCGCGATTGGCGTGGTGGTTGTCGGTGTTGGCACTTGGCTGATTTTCGGCGGCGGTGGAGAGGAACCGGACATTGACCAACACGTGATGGAGACCTCCGGTACGACTGGCAGTCAGCGACCTGCAGCGGAGGCTGTTTCGGCGCGTGCTTCCCAGGCGGAACCATCCGCTCCTGAGGCCCCCGACATGGCGGCCGAAGAGAATCAGGGTTCCGGCCACGAGGCGACCGGGATGGAAACGGACGCCGCGCCTGCTGAAACGGCGAGTGAGCCTGCCGCCGAACAGGAGACAGAGGTCGAGGCAAAATCCATTGAGGAGATTTCAAAGCCTGTCGAGCCGGCTGCAGAACCTGCGGAGGAAGTTCCGTCGGAACCGGTTGCTGTCCAGCCCGAGGCGGCTAAGTCCGAGACTTCGACGCCTGAGACTGCTTCGTCGCCACCAGCGATGCCGTCGGGCTCGGTTTATGCCTGGATCGTGGCGTCTTATCCTTCCAGGTCAGAGGCGGAGAATCGATCGGAGAAATTGCGTGGTGCGGGGCTAGAGGCGAACGTATACGAGGCAACGGTGCGCGGCCAGCCGGCTTTCCGCGTCGGCATCGGAACGTACGGCAGTGAAGCCGACGCATTGAACAATCACGACATCGTTCCACCAGAGGCGCCTGACGCGTGGATCACGCGTGTTAACTGACAGCGACAGCGCCAGGCATGAGTGCAGGGGTGTTCTTAACTGAATAAATGCAGATGATGACCATGCTAGGCGGCCTCCAGATGCCGCAGGATACGCTCAATTCGGCCGTCGACTCGCTCGCGGCGGCAGCATCCAACGATTCGATGTCGATGTTCGAGATCCTCATTAAGGGGGGATGGGTGATGCTGCCGATAGCGATTCTGTCCGTCGTCACGGTTTATCTCTTCGTCGAAAGGGTTTTGACCGTGCGCCGTGCGCATCAGGGAACGCGTTGGGAACGCGTTCGCGTCTATGTCCAGGACGGCGACGTGAGCGGTGCGATCGCTTATTGCGAAGCGCAGGATACGCCGATCAGCAGGATCCTCATCAAGGGTCTCGAGCGACTTGGTCGCCGCATTACTGAAATTTCGGAGGCCATCCAGGCGGCCGGGAAGTACGAGGCGTTCCAACTTCAGAAGCGTACCGACCACCTCGCGACCATCGCCGGCGTGGCGCCCATGCTTGGATTTCTCGGCACCGTCACCGGAATGATTCGCGCGTTCCAGCAGATCCAGAATCTGCAGGGAAATGTCAATCCCAGCGTGCTGGCCGGGGGCATCTGGGAAGCGCTTGTGACGACGGCGTTCGGACTCGTGGTCGGGATTGTGGCATTCTTCGCCTACAATTACCTCCTGACTCGGATCAGCAAGGTCATCAATGAGATGGAGCAAACGGCGACAGATTTCCTCGATCTGCTGCAGGAACCGGTAGCCGCCGACTCCCGGAGCGCATCCGCTCCCGACAGCCTCTTCCAATGATATAAACGCTGCGGAGCAGATGGCCACTTTTGATTTTTCCCCCGAAGAAAAGCCGTTGAGCACGTTCAGCCTCGCCGGGCTGGCCGATATTATTCTGCTCCTGCTTGTCTTCTTCATTCTGACCTCTTCGTTCGTCACACAGTTCGGAATCCAGGTAACCCTGCCGAAAACCGAGACGGGGGTGACGACCGATGATCAGTACGTCACCGTCACGCTGACCGAGGAAGGCACCTATTTCGTGGATCAGTCTCCCGTTACGCGTGACGGCCTTCTCACGGCGATCAGAAACTCGGCAGGCACCAAAAGCGCCCTCCTGATGCGGGCCGACGAAAAAGCATCGATCGGTCAATTTGCCGTCGTGGCAAATATCGCTAAGGCATTGAATTTGCGGATCTTGATGGCCACGGAGAGAGAGCGGTTCAGGTAACGTCGTGGCAGTAGATCGCTACGAGACGCTGGCCCGCTCATGTCACGCTGAAATCCCAAAGATCAAGGGATCCCGCTTCATTGCGGATGCCATTCCCGTCAGCTCACCGGAAGCGGCGGATCGCCGGTTAGGCGTCATACGAAAGACCTATCACGACGCGACCCACCACTGTTTCGCCTACCGGCTCGGATTAACAGGCGATCCTTATCGCTCGTCCGACGACGGAGAGCCTTCCGGCTCGGCCGGTGCGCCGATTCTCAGGCAGATCGAATCGAGTGGATTGAGTGACGTTCTCGTCGTGGTGACACGCTATTTCGGCGGGACGAAGCTCGGAACGGGGGGATTGATTCGCGCCTACGGTGATGCAGCCGAAGCTGTGCTCAATTCGGGTCGACGACTGATCCGGCAACTGTACGGTGCGTTCGAGGTTTCGTTTGACTACGATGACACCGCGCCCGTAATGCGACTGTTGGATCGATTCGAAGCGAGGATCATCTCGTCGAATTACGGCGACGGCACGATTCTGGAAATCGAAGTACCGCTGTCGACCGTCGATGCCTTTGCGGCAGCTTTTGTCGAGGAGCTGAGCGGCAGGGGCAGCGCGCGACAGACCTGATTCAGGGACTCACTTCGCTTGTCCGGTCCGGCGTTCGACGATCCGAGTGATGTCAACCTTCTCCTCATTGTTGGAAGGAGGTGCGTCCGGAGGAAATCGGTCGCCTGCTCCCATCGTCGAATACAGCGAAACCCGTTTACGCAGCTGATTCTTGATCAGCATTCGCGTCGGAGGAAACAGTCCAAGCAGCCCCATGGCATCGGTAATGACGCCCGGTGTGATGAGCAGCGCACCTGAGGCGAGTACGATCACGCCGTCGAGAAGCTCGTCGTTCGGCGGGGCTCCCTGAGCCAGCTTCGCCTGAAATCGCCGCCACACGGCAATACCTTCCCGCTTGGCCAGATACCCTCCAATGACGCCGGTGGCAATCACGATTCCAATGGTATTCAAGGCCCCGATCTCCGATCCAATGCGGAGAAGGAGGGTCAATTCCACGAAAGGGAGGACAATGAACAGAAGTACGATCAGGGCCATTTGCTACTCAGAAGTATTGTCACGGAAGGCGCGGCGGGAGCGGACCTTCTCGACCTGACGTTCGATGATCAAATCGGCCAGTCTCGAGGCCAGGTCTTCGAGCGGAACGTTCTGAAACGCGTCGATGACCAGCGATTCCCTCACGTCCACCCGATAAAGCGCACTCATCAGCAGTTCTCTCCGATGCGTCAAAAGCGCATCGATCTGACGAATAAGTTGATTGCGAAGCGTTGAAAGAACGCCCGACGCCTCGACGAGTTCGCGTTTCGACCCGGCTGCGGCAACGACGTGTTGGGTGATCTCAGGAAGAAGATCTTCGATAGATGCAGGCGGGACGGACATCACCGTTCACCGACTTCGGACGCGAGCGCCTTCAGTTGCGCCAGCTTCATGAGTGCCTCGAGGGGGGTCAACCGATTCGGGTCAATCGCCTCGAGTTCGGAAGCCAGTTTCCGGTACGTCTCCGACTGGTCGATGACGAGTTGTTCAAAATCCGGATCCGGGATCTTATCCAGCGCAGGTCGCAGGTCGGCCCCGCCGGTTGGCGCGTCTGCCGTGACCATTCTCCGACGCCATTAGCTTTTCGTCTTCGAGACCCTTCATGATTTCACGCGCACGCTGAATGACTACTGTTGGGAGCCCTGCCATACGGGCCACTTCGATTCCATAGGAGTGGTCAGCCGCTCCGGGAACGAGCTTACGAAGGAAGATGACCTTCCCATCGTGCTCCTGTACCTGAATGCGTGCGTTGCGGATTCGGGTAAGTCGATCGGCGAGCATGTTCAGCTCGTGGTAATGTGTCGCGAAGAGCGTGCGGGCGGCAACCCGATTGTTCTCGTGCAGGTATTCGAGGATCGACCATGCGATGGAGATGCCGTCGAAGGTACTTGTTCCGCGACCGACTTCGTCGAAAAGGATCAGGGATCTGGGGGATGCATTGTTGAGGATGCTCGCCGTTTCGTTCATTTCGACAAGGAACGTGCTCTCTCCTGACGCCAGATTGTCTGAAGCGCCGACGCGCGTGAAGATCTTGTCGACGAGACCGATCCGAGCACGGGCAGCGGGAACGAAACAGCCGATCTGAGCGAGCAGGACGATGAGCCCCGTCTGACGCAATACCACGCTCTTGCCGGCCATGTTCGGCCCCGTTATAACAAGGATTTGCTGATCGACGGGATCGAGACGCACGCTGTTCGGAATGAACGGCTCACCGGCCGCCAGATTAGCTTCGACGACGGGGTGCCGGCCGTCGACGATTTCAAGCTCCAGCCCGTCGTGAACGTCTGGACGAACATACCGGTCGCGGTCCGCAACGTCGGCAAGACTCGCAATCACGTCCAGCGTCGCCAGGTTTCTCGCATTGGAAAGCAGGTCGGTGGCGTCTTCGGCGACCGTCATCGTCAACTGCCGGAACAGTTCTGCCTCGAGCTGTGCGATCTTCTCGTCGGCGGTCAGGATCTTCTCCTCGTACTCTTTGAGTGCCGGCGTGATATAGCGCTCTGCATTTACGAGCGTCTGCTTGCGGATGTAATCGTCTGGAACCTTGTCCTTGTGCGCATTCGTAATCTCCAGGTAGTAGCCGAAAACCTTGTTGTAGCCCACCTTCAGCGAAGGGATGCCGGTTCGTTTGGCCTCCTGCGCCTGCAGATTGGCGACCCAGTCGCGCCCCGATGCTGCGAGCGATCGCAATTCATCGAGGTCGGCATCGTACCCGGTACGAATCACGCCACCCTGCGAAAGGGTGGCGGGTGGATCGTCGGACAAGGCAGCCTCGATCCTGTCGACTACCTCGAGGCAGAGTTTCAAATCGTTGGCTGTTCCAGCGAGGAGGGGAGCGTGTGCTTCGGAAAGGGCGCTCTTCAGTTGGGGAATCTGACGCAGTGACAATTTCAGGTTGACGACGTCGCGCGGACCGGCACGACCGAGCGAGATTTTCGTCACAACCCGCTCCAGATCTCCGACCTGGCGGAGTTCGTCGCGGAGAGCGCTGCGCGTCCGACGCGAGTTTCTGAGCTCTTCGACGGCGTCGAGCCGATCAGAGATGTTCTCGACACTTCTGAGCGGCCTGATCAGCCAGGTCCGAAGAAGGCGTCCCCCCATCGGGGTCAGCGTTTCATCGAGGATCCCAAGCAGCGAACCATCCCGCTTACCCTCCTGGATCGAGGCTGTAAGTTCAAGATTTTTTTGCGTTTGTGGATCAAGAACCATAAACGCGTTGCTATCAAAACGCCGCAGGGTGTGCAGTTGGGGCAGCGCGCCGCGCTGGGTTTCAGAGAGGTAGTGCAGGGTCACACCGGCGGCTATAACGCCGGGAGTAAACGACTCGACGCCGAAGCCTTTGAGCGAGTGGGTTCCGAAGTGCCTGACGAGGGTCTCGTAGGCGAAGTCGTATCCGAACGCCCACTCTTCGACGAAGGTGATCACGGTGCCGCGTGTGTCGAGCGCTTCCAATTGACGTCGCTGGCGTTTGTCGCCGAGGAGCTCGGCCGGCGCGATCGTTCGCAGGAGTCCGTCGAGCTCGGCGGCCGGGATTTCCGTGACGTGGAATTCACCGGTCGAGGCTTCCACGAAGGCGAGTCCTGCCGTGTCTTCCTCGCCCCATGCGACGCAGGCGAGATACTTGGCCTGCTTCGGTTCAAGGAGTTGATCACGGAAGGAGACCCCGGGTGTAACGACTTCTACGACGCCGCGCTTGACGATCTTCTTAGCGTGTTTCGGATCTTCAAGCTGTTCGCAGATGGCGACCCGATAGCCTGCGTGGACGAGACGCGGAAGGTAGGTGTCGAGGGCGTGGTGGGGGAATCCCGCCAGGGGAACCTCCCTCGCCTGACCATTCGCCCGCTTCGTGAGCGTGATCCCCAGCACATTGCTCGCCGTGACGGCGTCCTCATCGAAGGTTTCGTAGAAATCACCCATCCGGAAGAGTAGAATCGCCCCTGGATTCTTCTCTTTGATCTTTCGATACTGCCTCATCAGAGGAGTATCGGCGGCAGCGGATTCGGACTTACCTTCGCGGTCTGACATCGGGTGTGACGGGGCCGGAAAAGAATGTGCCGCATCCAATGCGGCGCTCCGTGTGACAACGCGGAAACAGGGATATGTTCCGAACCCGTCCGCATTGCGTTATCTTAGCGACGTCGGGCGAAGGAACAATGAGCTGATTTATTGTCACAACCACCACAATTCGCCTGGAAGACTGTACTGCCCATGATTCAACTCTCCCGGTTCTACCAGTGGATCGAAAATCGGTCCAATCTCTTCGTCGATCTCGTACGCATCTATCTTGGCATCGGCCTGTTCGTGCGAGGGATCCTCTTCTTCGACAAACCCGTCCTGCTTTCGGAATCGCTTCTATCAGCCGGCAATTACTCGGACAGCGCCAATTTCCTCGGGCACCTCATCGCCGTGATCCACGTCGGCGGGGGGCTCATGCTGGCGTTTGGCCTGGCGACACGTATTGCGGCGCTCATCCAGATTCCGATTCTTTTCGTGGCGGTCTTCTTCGTGCACTTTCCTGAAGGGCTCATGACGTCGGGCCAGTCGCTCGAGTTTTCTGCGCTCGTGTTGTTTCTCCTCGTGATCCTCTTCATTCGGGGTTCGGGGAAGCTGTCGCTCGACAGTTATTTCCTCGACCGTGAACCCGTTCCGATTCCGCCGCTTCCACCCGAAGAACCGAGGCCGCCTCTTGCCATGGAGCCGATTGGTCTGGACGCGACCTGCTCGTGCGGGCACGGCATCGATCACTACATGGTGACGGCGCAACCGACGTTTCGGAAGAGGGCCTGGTTTGCCCTGTTCATGGGTGTTCGCGCCACGCCGACGATGATTACTTATCGGTGTCGCGAGTGTGGAGAGGTCATCGCGAAGACCCGCGATCCTGAGATCCTGTTTCGGCACCGCTGATACGGCGTCGACCGAGACCTCAGCCGCAGGCGGAGTTTGGGCCGCGTTTTTCGTACAGGGTTCGTCCAAATTGAGATCCTGAGCGGTTATTATGTGTTACACCACAGAGAACCAATAACTCAGATTGGAGACAGAATAAAATGAGCACGCACACACTTCCGTCGCTTGCCTACGCCTACGATGCGCTCGAGCCGCATATTGACGCCCGAACGATGGAGATTCACTATACCAAGCACCATCAGGGCTACGTCAACAAGCTGAACGCGGCGTTGGAAGGACACGGGGATCTTCAGTCGCTCTCGGTGGTGGATCTTCTTGGCCGCATCGAGTCGGTGCCCGAATCGATCCGGACCGCGGTCAGGAACAACGGAGGGGGGCATGCCAACCACAGCCTGTTCTGGACGATCATGTCGCCAAATGGAGGCGGCGCCCCGTCCGGTGCACTCGCATCGGCCATTGACGGCAAGTTCGGCTCGTTCGACGAGTTCAAGAGCGCCTTCTCGAATGCCGCCGGCACGCGCTTCGGATCCGGCTGGGCATGGCTCACGGTTGACGGCAACGATTCGCTGAATGTCTTGTCGACGGCAAATCAGGACAGCCCGTTGATGACCAGGCAAACCCCGATTCTCGGCCTCGACGTCTGGGAGCATGCCTATTACCTGAACTACCAGAATCGACGCCCCGACTACATTGCGGCGTTTTACAACGTCGTGGATTGGGATGCCGTAGCAGCGAGATACGCTGAAGCCGTTGGATAATCACGGCACAAAATGAGCTGAATAAAGGGGTGGCGGGTTTGTCCCGTCACCCCTTTCTTTCGCCCATGGATAATCATTTCCCCGCTATGTATCCGGAAAACGTTCAGGTTCACGCCGTACGCCATGACTGATTCAAACACGGCGCCATCGATTCCCGGACTGGCGCCCGACATTTCGTGGACGTGGCAGCGGGACGACCCGAGACGCAGAGCGGAGTTGCTTTCATGGCTCTCCGAGGCGGAGAAGGTCGCGGTCGCCACATATCGTAGTGAGAAGAGGCGAACCGAGTTTGTTCTCGGACGTGCGGCCGCCCGACGTCTGGTCGCCGAGCGCCTCGGTATCTCACCGCCTGAGGTCAGACTCGATGTCGCGGCCGACGGCGCCGTCGAGATTGTCGGATCCGACCTCAATCTTTCGATTTCGCACGCAGGGGGATGGGCGACGGCCGTTGTCTCGCCGCGGCCGGTCGGCATCGATATGGAGCGCCTTGCGATGCGGAGCCCCGGGGTTTATCGATACTTTCTAGCAAGGAGCGAGTACCCGTTTCTGGAGGGCACCGATCTTGACCACGACAGCGTGCAGATCCTTCTGTGGACGTTAAAAGAGGCCGTCTTGAAGGGCATGCGCACAGGGCTGCGTATCTCACCGAAGGACGTAAAACTCGTTTCGGTAGCTCCGGAAGGACTCGCTCTTGCAGGGGATCGAGACGAGCGAGCCTGGCGTCTTGGCTGGATGTTCTGGCGCAACTGCTATCTGGCAATAGCCGACAGAGAAAACCTCCCATGAAACCGGGCGTTGTACAAAACTGCTATCGCGGGACCCGTCTAAATTGCGCGTACGCTCCCTTCCTCATAGCAAGATCTTGATATGGAATTAGAACCGTACCGGCCGAAGCACCCCATCCGATTCGTTACGGCGGCGAGTCTCTTCGACGGTCATGATGCGGCAATCAACATCATGCGCCGCATCCTGCAGGCCAGCGGGGCCGAAGTCGTTCACCTGGGGCACAATCGCTCCGTCAGGGAGATCGTCGAAACAGCCATCCAGGAGGACGTTCAGGGCATCGCCATTTCCTCCTATCAGGGCGGGCACATGGAATTCTTCAAGTACATGTTCGACCTGCTGCAGGAGAAGGGGGCGGGGCATATTCGCATATTTGGCGGCGGCGGCGGCGTTATCGTTCCAGATGAGATTGCCGAGCTGGAGGCGTACGGGATTGCCAAGATCTTCTCGCCCGAAGACGGGATGACGCTCGGGCTTCAGGGAATGATTAACTACATGCTCGAGGCGTGCGACTTCCCGACGGGACTCGAGACCAATGGCTCGTCAGTTACCGTGGGTCGCGAAAACCATCTCGCTCTCGGCCGCGCACTCTCGACTGTGGAACGCCGGACGAAGTCGGAGCTCATGCCGGCCGGCATCACCGAAGCGAGTTCGATCGCCTTCGAAGAGGAAACGGCCGCGGACCGGCCCGCGGCGCCTGCCGTGGGCATTACGGGCACAGGCGGCGCCGGAAAATCTACGCTGACGGATGAGCTGGTCCGCCGATTCATCTCTGACTTTCCCGATCTCTTCGTGGCGGTGCTCTCGGTGGATCCAACTCGCCGTAGAACCGGCGGCGCGCTGCTGGGTGACAGGATCCGTATGAACGCCGTGAATGCGGATAATGGAGGGCGCGTCTACATGCGATCCTTCGCGACACGCCAGGCCAATCTGGCAACGTCGCAGTCGCTGGACGACGCGATTGACATCTGTCGCAAGGCCGGCTTCGATTTGATTCTGGTCGAGACAGCGGGCATCGGACAGTCTGATACGGAGATCGCCGAGCTCGCCGATCTGTCCATTTACGTTATGACGCAGGATTTCGGGGCCCCCACGCAGCTCGAGAAGCTCGGCATGCTCGATGTGGCGGACTTCGTGGTCATCAACAAGTTTGAGAAGAAGGGCAGTCTCGATGCGTTGCGCGATGTGAGAAAGCAGGTGCAGCGAAATCGAAAGGCGTTTTCAGAATCGCCTGAAAGTATGCCGGTCTATCCGACCATGGCGTCGTATTTCAACGATCCGGGTGTGACCAATCTTTATCTCGCCCTGCTCGCCCGGCTGAACGCGGATTTTGATTTTGACAAGACCTCGAGGCTGTACGAAGCGTCGGCCGGCGAAAAGCTCGAACCAACCGCTCGCTCGCTAATTCCCGTTCGGCGACAGCGGTATCTGGCCGAAATTGCTGAATCGGTGCGCGCCTACCATGCCTTTGTCGATCAGCAGGTACATTTTGCGAAAAAATGGGGTCAGGCCGCGGGGGTACGGGAGCAGATCGTTCGCTGGGATCCCGAGGATCGCGCGACGCTCGATGAGCGACTCGAGGAAATGGGGAACCACTGGTGGAGCAAGCTCGATCGCAGATCACAGGCCATTCTCGAGAAGTGGGACGAGACGGCCGCCCTCTACCGAGCCGAAGAGATGTCGTACAAGGTGCGGGGTCGCGCCCACACGGTGCCGCTCTTTTTTGAGTCGCTGTCGGGGCTCAAGGTGCCCCGTGTCGCTCTTCCCGATACCGAAGATCCGGGTGAGCGACTCCGTTTTGCGCTCGAAGAGAATCTTCCCGGCTTCTTTCCCTTTGCGGCAGGCGTCTTTCCATTCAAACGGACGGAGGAAGATCCGACCAGAATGTTCGCCGGAGAAGGGTCGCCGGAACGGACAAACAAGCGGTTCCACCTCGTATCCGTCGACAGCAAGGCGAAACGTCTTTCGACAGCGTTCGATTCGGTCACGCTGTATGGGGAGGATCCCGATGAGCGCTCCGACATCTATGGCAAAGTCGGAAATGCCGGGGTGTCTATTTGCACCCTCGACGACATGAAGAAGCTCTACTCGGGATTCAATCTTTGCGATCCGCTCACCAGCGTCTCGATGACGATCAACGGTCCCGCGCCCATGATCCTCGCCATGTTCATGAATACGGCGATCGATCAGCAGGTCGAGCTGGCGCTGAAAGAGAGCGGACGCTGGGAAGCTGCCGATTCTGAAATCCAGAAGCGACTTGGAAAGGCAAGGCCCGTGTACAGTCCCTACAACGCGAACGGATCGAACGACGCGCTTCCCGAAGGGCACGACGGTTCGGGATTGGGGCTGCTTGGTATCTCAGGGTCGACTCTTGTGGAATGGGGCCTGCTCGGGGCGGACGAGTATGAGCAGATACGCGCGCGGACGCTCCGCGCAGTGAGAGGAACTGTTCAGGCTGACATCCTCAAAGAGGATCAGGCGCAGAACACATGCATCTTTTCGACGGAGTTTGCACTCCGAATGATGGGCGATATCCAGTCGTATTTCGTCGACCACGGAATCCGCAATTATTACTCCGTCTCGGTGTCGGGTTATCACATAGCCGAGGCCGGTGCGAATCCGATTACGCAGCTCGCGCTTACGCTTGCCAACGGACTGACCTACGTCGAGTACTATCTCGCGAGGGGCATGAAGATCGACGACTTTGCACCCAACCTCTCGTTCTTCTTTTCGAACGGCCTCGATCCGGAGTACAACGTGATTGGCAGGGTAGCGCGCCGTATCTGGGCGGTTACGATGCGCGACCGCTATGGCGCGAACGAACGCAGCCAGAAGCTGAAGTACCACATTCAGACGTCCGGGCGAAGCCTGCATGCGAAAGAGATCCAGTTTAACGACATCCGGACCACTCTCCAGGCCCTGATGGCGATTTTCGACAACTGCAACTCGCTTCACACAAACGCCTACGACGAAGCCATTACGACGCCTACGGAAGAGAGCGTGCGGCGGGCGATGGCGATTCAGCTGATAATCAATCGTGAGTTGGGGCTCGCCCATAATGAGAATCCGCTGCAGGGCGCTTACATCATCAAAGAGCTCACGGAGCTGGTGGAAGATGCAGTCTTGAGCGAGTTCGAGCGTCTGAGTGAGCGCGGCGGTGTGCTTGGAGCGATGGAGACGATGTATCAGCGGGGCAAGATTCAGGAGGAATCGCTTCACTACGAGCGACTGAAGCACGGTGGCGAGCTGCCGGTCGTGGGCGTAAACACATTTCTTGCCAAGAACGGTCAGGAAGAGGAGACCGGGCCCGTCGAACTGATGCGATCGACGGAGGAAGAGAAGCAACGGCAGATCGCGAACCTGCGGGCGTTCCAGCGCGTGCACAAAGAGACAGCCGGCGCCGCGCTCGAGCAGTTGCGCGTCGTAGCTCGATCAGGCGCCAACGTATTCGAGGAGCTCATGGAGTCTGCAAAGACATGCTCGCTCGGCCAGATTACGCACGCGTTGTTCCAGGTTGGCGGGCAGTATCGTCGAAACATGTGACACCAACCGCTTTGCTCGATTGACGTCTCAACTGCCTCCACTTGAACCGGGCACAGTGCTGCTCGAGACCGGACGACCGGACGATGAGAATCAGCAGTCGCTCCTTTTTCGCTCACCGATCGAGATTCTGACGGCGCACAGCACGTCGGAAGTCACAGGGCTTCTGCGGGCGATCGACGAACGCCTGGCGAAGGGTCTTCACGTTGCGGGATATCTGGACTACGAGTGTGGATACGCGTTTGAAGCATTCGAGGAATTTACGAGCGACTCGAGGCCGATGGCCTGGTTCGGCGTGTACCGTCGACCCGAACTCTGGCCGGTGTTTGAGCGCGATCGCTGGGACCCTGCCCTCGCTGCCCGGATCACCTCCGTCGAGTTCTCGTGGGGTCGAGACGACTACCAGAGCGTGTTCGAGCGGACGAAAGCGCACCTCCACGAGGGCGACGTCTATCAGATCAATCTGACCGGGAAGTTCCACTTTGACTGCGACGGATCGATTGGACACCTTTACCGCCTGCTAAAACAGCGTCAGGGCGTGCCGTTCAACGCGCTCATCGCCACTGGCGACGAAGTGATCATCAGCTGCTCTCCAGAGCTCTTCTTTCGGAGGGAGGGTCGAAAGATCTGGACGCGACCCATGAAAGGGACCATCGATCGGGGGCGCACATCCGACGAGGATCACCTACACGCCGAGGCACTTTCTACCGATCCGAAGAGCCAGGCCGAAAACCTCATGATCGTCGATCTGCTACGCAACGACTTGTCGAGGATCGCCGAAATAGATTCAGTTCGGGTAACCGAATTGTTCTCGACCGAGCGCTACGAGACGGTCATCCAGCTTACGTCCACCGTAGAGGCGGAGCTTCGTGAAGGAGTGGGTTACAGCGAGCTCTTCTCTGCGCTTTTCCCGTGCGGCTCCGTGACCGGCGCGCCGAAGATTCGGGCTATGGAGATCATTCGTGAACTCGAGGCGGCCCCGCGCGGCGTGTACACCGGGGCTATCGGGTTTGCCAATCCGAACGGCCATGCCGCGTTCAATGTCGCGATTCGGACGCTACAACTTTCGGATGGACGCGGGGAAATGGGGAGCGGCGGCGGCATCGTGTGGGACTCCGATCCGGATTCGGAATTCGACGAATGTCTCTTGAAGGCCCAGTTTCTGACGGCTGAAGATCCGTCGTTCCAACTCGTGGAGACGATCCTGTCGGATGGCAAGATCGAGCGTCTCGACCGGCACATGGACCGTCTGCTTGGATCCGCGGACTTTTTCGGCTTCGCTGTCGATCCGAGAATCGTTCTCAAGCGTCTGGATGATGCGACGGCTGAGCACGAAGGATCGGAACCCCTGCGCCTCCGACTCCTGCTCGCAAAGGATGGATCCGTTTCCGTCGAAGTGTCGACGCCGGAAGAGGTAGGAATTGATCCGACGATTGTCCTGTCACCCCAGCGTGTCGATTCGCTCGACCGATTCCTCTACCACAAGACGACCATGCGGCCGATGTACAAAGCCGAGTTCGACCGCGTACGCCGGAGGGGGCACCTCGACGTTGTATTTCTCAACGAGCGTGACGAGATAAGCGAAGGATCACGATCGAATGTCTACGTGCGCAAGCAGGGTCAATTGCTGACGCCGCCCGTCTCGTCGGGGCTGCTGCCGGGCACGGTACGTGCCGAGCTTCTCGAGTCAGGACAGGCTGTCGAGCAGGTCCTTTCCGCCGATGACTTGTTCCAGGCGGACGCTGTGTTTGTGAGCAATGCTATCTTAGGGCTGATTGAGGTTCGGCCGGTTCGCGAATAGCTCGCAGGAACCGTGTCGGCCTCTTATTTCAAACGAAACAGGCATGTCATCCCTCGATATTAGCCGGTACCGAGTTTCCGGCGGACAATTCTCGCTGTCGTCAATCGATCCAGGCGACGTTCAAGGTTGGAAGAAGCGAGAGGGAAAGCATCGGTTCAAGGAGAATAGGAAAGCCATTATCGACATCCAGGAAAGGCTCTATGCGGAGAGTAAGCAGAGTCTCCTGTTTGTCTTCCAGGCCATGGATGCAGGCGGGAAGGACAGCACGATCGGGGCGCTCTGCAAGGGCGTAAATCCGCAGGGCTGCCGGGTTTCAAGTTTCAAGGCGCCCAGCAAGGAAGAACTCGCGCATGATTTTCTCTGGCGGGTCCATGCGCGAACACCCCAGGAGGGGATGATCCGGATCTATAACCGTTCACACTACGAAGACGTGCTCATCGTCAAGGTGCACGGCTGGGCTTCGCCCGAAATGACAGAGAAGCGCTACAGGCACATCAACGACTTTGAAAAGCTGCTTTGCGACCACGGGACGCGCATCGTCAAGGTGATGTTGCATATTTCGCCGGAGTACCAGCTGCGCCAGTTCCGCGATCGACTGGTGGAGGAGAAGAAGTGGTGGAAGTTCAACCCTGACGATCTATCCGAGCGGGAGCGTTGGAGCGACTACATGGATGCATACGAGATCGCGCTGAATCGATGCTCGACCGACTATGCACCCTGGTACGTGGTACCTTCCGAGCACAAATGGTTTCGTCTCCTCGTCGTGAGCCAGCTCATGCGGGACGCGCTGGAAGAGATGGATCCCGCCTATCCCGAGCCTGGGTTCGATCCAAAAGAATGGAATCCTGAGCGCCTCGACGCGTACGCCAATCCTGAATAGCCGTGTCCGAAACTCGTTTCGTTCAGTGACTGGCTGATTCGGGAGTGTGCATGCCGAGGACCTTACGCTGAATCATGTCGTTGCGCTCAGACGTGTTGTACACGAAAGCGGCGATGATCGTGGCGGCCTGTTTCAGATCGTCTTCCACGAGTCGATCGTATACATCCATGTTGCTGTGGTGCGTCACGGTGCCGTATTCGATGTCATCCTGGATGAACTGGAAGCCCGGAATACCCACTGCGTCGAACGAGAGGTGATCCGTTCCGCCAGTGTTCGCGACCGTCACCGTCGAAGCACCCATGCCCTTGAACGGCGCGAGCCACTTTCTAAACAGCGGCCGGAGCTGCTCGTTGCCTTGCAGAAAAATCCCGCGTATGCGTCCCGAGCCGTTGTCGAGATTATAGTAGGCTGAAATCTTGTTGTAGTCCGGGCCTGTAGACGTCGGCGGCTGACCCGGGGCGCCAGGTACTGCGACGTGCTCGGCAACGTAGGCACTCGATCCGAAGATTCCTTGTTCCTCTCCGGTCCAGAGCGCAAGCCGAATCGTCCGGCGCGGCCCATGCCCGAGTTCCCCATAGACGTTCTTCAGAACGCGCATCACTTCCATCATGACCGCGCTGCCGGCGCCGTTGTCGGTGGCTCCGGTTCCGGCGTGCCATGAATCATAGTGTCCACCGATCATCACGACCTGATCGCCGATCTTGGGGTCGGTCCCCGGAATCTCGGCGACAACGTTGTACTCCATCGGATCGTCTGTGTAGAATTTCGTCTGCAGATTGAGTTCGACTTTGACCGGCACGTCGTTGGAGACCATCCGGTACAGGCGATTATAGTCTTCGGAGTTGATCGTGACCTGAGGGACGACATAGGACTCATCCAAATCCCACGCCGCCTTTCGATCGCGCCAGGAAGTGGTGACCGGTCCCGGAACGCTGGCCTGAGCTACGAAGATTGTTCCGAGATCACCTCTCCAGCCGGTATCGAAGATGGCTGCCGGATTCTGCTCGAAAACGAATGCATTCACCTTTTGCTGGAACTGATAATGCTCGATCTGTTCCTTCGAGTAGTGACGTCCGCCATCGCCCGGCTGCTGGGCGTTTGCCAGATCGAGGAGCGTTTCGGCACTCTTTGCCTTCGCCAGCGGCTCGTAGTGAGGTTTAACGTCGGCCATCGGCGAAACGAGCACAAATTTGCCCTTGAGTTTCCCTTTGTATTTGGCGAAGTCGTCATCCGTCTTGATGTCGACGATGACGAGGTCTCCGCTGACGGGACCGTCCGTTGAGGAGCTCCATGCCTTCGGATACGAGTCCACGATAAACACGCTCGGTGACGTCACGTGCAGGGAGAATCGCTCAAGTGACCACCCTCTGCCGAACGGCCCCCAATCATCGAGATGAGAATTCGTGATGCCCCAATCTGCCAGCTGGTCCATCGCCCATGCTTCGGCCCGGTCAAGTTGCGGAGAGCCGGTAAGACGAGGGCCGTACACGTCGGTCATCATGCGCGCGATCTCCATCACCTGGCTGCTATCAAGACTCTGCGCCTCAATGAGAGACAAGACTGAGTCTTCAATCACAGGCTGGGACTGTGCGGTTCGGATTGTCAGGAAGAGCGCGGCGGCGGTAAACACCGACAGGTAGAATCGACGCGACATGGTACTGTGAAAAGTTTTCATCAGGGAACAAAACAGATAAGCGGTTGCACGTTTCAGCTTGGCCCGACGTTCCGCCGGGTTTATGTTACAGCTTCCTTAACGCATCACTTTACGTGAAATTCGACGTACGTGAACTATTGCAGATTGTTACCCCGTTTGGGGCAATGTTTGCCACCGGAATCGTATGATGTCCGCATCGAGATGAATTCGGATTTTTCGACGGCTCGTTTGGTCGTCGCAGAGGAGCCTTTCCATTGAAAAGAGACGTTGTCATTGTAGGAGGCGGGATCGTCGGACTCGCCACAGCCTGGCATCTAACCAGGCGGTGGCCGAGGCTGCGTGTCACGCTGATTGATAAGGAAGATGGGCTTGCGCGCCATCAGACCGGCCACAATTCGGGTGTGCTCCATTCGGGCATCTACTACAAGCCGGGCTCCCTCAAGGCCCAGAACTGCAGAACCGGAAAGAAGGCCATGGAGGCTTTCTGCAGTGCCGAGGACATCCCCTATGAGCTTTGCGGCAAGGTCATTGTCGCGACGGAGGATCAAGAACTGCCGGTGCTCCAGCACATCTACGAGCGCGGCAAGGAGAACGGCGTCGTTTGTGAGATCGTTGGAGCTGAGCGATTGCGCGAGCTGGAACCGCATGCTATCGGCATACGGGCCATTCACGTCCCGGAGGCCGGAATCGTCGACTATGGGGCTGTCTCACGACGTTTGGGGGCGCTCATCGAGCGCCAGGGCGGCGTCATCAGGCTGAATGCGGCCTTGACCTCGAGCAGAAGAATGCTGTCGTCGCGCATCCTTGTCACGACGGCGGGTGAAATCGAGACGAACTACGTAATCAACTGTGCCGGACTCCAATCCGATCGCGTCGCGCAGCTTCTTGGCCAGCGTCCGCCGGCTCGTATCGTGCCTTTCCGAGGCGAGTATTTCGAGCTGAAGCCCGAGGCCGAGCATCTTTGTCGAAATCTTATTTATCCGGTGCCCGACCCTTCCTTTCCGTTCCTGGGTGTGCATTTCACGCGGATGGTGGCGGGTGGCGTCGAATGCGGCCCGAATGCCGTGCTCGCATTCGCACGCGAAGGGTACAGGAAATCGGACATACGGATACGAGACCTGTTCGATTCGTTGTTCTATCCGGGATTCGTGCGGCTGGCTGGAAAATACTGGCGGACCGGATTCGGTGAGATGTGGCGGTCGTTCAGCAAGCGAGCATTCGTAAAGGCCTTGCAGCACCTCGTTCCGGAAATCAGCGCCGACCATCTTATTCCCGCGCACGCCGGAGTGCGCGCACAGGCTCTCTCGCGTGACGGGTCACTGGTAGACGATTTCCTCTTTGTGGAAGACGAGCGGGTCATCAGCGTCTGCAACGCACCGTCGCCGGCCGCTACGTCAGCGCTCAATATCGGCTCGCTGATCGCCGATCGAATGGAGAAGCGCCTGGAGGATTGATTCGAGGGTGCAACGTCGCTTGGAATCGCGGCTCTATCTTCGCACCACGACGAGACGAGCGTCGAACGCCTCCGAGGTTTCGAGGACGATCCGATAAACGCCGCTGGGAGCCGATTCCGCGTTCCACGTAATCTGATGTGACCCCGTCGGTAACATCCGGTCGAGCAGTGTGTCCGTTCTACGACCCACGATGTCGAACACCGATATCCGCACATGGCTCGGACGCTCGATCCGGAAGGGAATTATTGTCTTATCGCTGAACGGGTTGGGATAATTGGGCCCCAGTGCAAACCCCTTTGCAATTTCGTCCGGTGGCTCTGTCCGCACAGGGCGCGAAACGGCATGCGCTATATAACTGAACGAGATCGGCGCCCCCGTTGAATCGACGACGATCTCGATGCCGGAAGCGTAGACTCCATCGTCCATCAGACCCTCCGGAATCGGTGCGACCAGTCGGACGGTCTGTCGCCGCGTCGTCTCGCCGCCGACCGTCCTCACGAGCGCCTGCGAGCGGATCCGCAGGACCGTGGACATGCCCTCCGGGGCAATCAAGGTTCCCCATCCTTCAACCGTATGTGTGGCGACCACTGTTTGCACTGGAATCGGAGGTGAGCCGCGGAATTCGAAGGTCTGCATCGAGGAGTCGGCCCAGACCGATCCCGAAGTGGCCGGGAACGCGAAGATCGTGGCCATTGGATCGTAGATCGTCAGAAGGGTATCCCTCTGACCGTCCCTATCAACGTCCTTGAGGGTAACCTCCCCAACCCGATACTGACCGGATGCGTCGATCCGGTGGTACGTCCAGATTCCGCGGGCCGAGTCGGAGACCGTGACGAAATTGGCGTCGGAGATTCTCGGATCGCCGAATGCCGGCATGTTCACATTCGGCTTCGTATAGTAATCGGTGACGGATACCGGCGAGGTCAGGGGCACTGC
Source organism: uncultured Bacteroidota bacterium (assembly GCA_963768715.1). Taxonomy (GTDB): domain Bacteria; phylum Bacteroidota; class Rhodothermia; order Rhodothermales; family DATKEJ01; genus DATKEJ01. The sequence continues at coordinate 150,411 of CAVYJC010000007.1, read as the reverse complement.
GGTAACATCCCAAATCTGATCCGGGCCCGTGCGCTCGAGCAATTGAGCCACGCTTTCAATGGAGGTGGAGCTGAAACTCGTTGCCTGGACAGACAACCCGATAAGACGTTCCGCGGAGTTGTCCTCGGCAAGAACAGGCTGGGCAGCAGCCATCGCGGCTTTTGCAATGACGAACAACGGTATGGCTGCCAGTGACCTAATCACTGTCATGCTTCATGTCGTGTGTCCAAGACGGCGCTAGTCGGCATGCGGGAATATATGGGCTTGCATCCACCGGTCAACTCAATGTTTACAAAAGAGCGCAAAACCTAAGAACCGCGCCGCAATCGCCCGGGTAGCGCATGGGATCCCACACTGCGGCGAAAACGTTCAGATCGGATGGCACACTCACGGTTATTTTCTGTTTACCGCAGCCGGAGGTCGGCCCTGCTGGCCCTGACACTGATGGCGTCCTGGCTCGGATGCAACCAACCGTATCGGGGAGAAGGTTTGCGGGAGACGGTCTCGGTCTCCGGCGAAAGCTCCATGGTCCGATTCCTCGTCAGCTTTCGCCGGTGGATTCTATTCGGGCGTTTTGCCGTGCGCTTCATGTCCGGGCATCCGAACGAAGATCTGGTTTGCGTCCGACGGGTCGTATCGCCGCGCACAAATCTATCTTGAAGGAAGCGATGGTCTGGACAGAACGGTATCCGATTTCGGTCGTTGGGCCGTTACACCGGGCGATCGGATCGTCCTGAGGAGCACGGACGCCGACGTTGCGCGATTTGAGACGATCCACTCCGGAAAGATCCGACTGCTCGACGTGGAGGGAAGACACATCGATTCGGAGTTGAACTACGACCTGAAGTTCGATACGACCGGGCAGGCGGAGTTCGGACCGATGGCGATGTCGGGCATGTATACCTATTTCGCTGATGCGGCGATCTTCAAGCCTTGCAACATGCGGCGGACGATCCCCGTCGCAATGATTGAACGCCACGTTGATCTCGAGAAGCTCTATCTCAGGCAGCGCGAGGCGCCCGGTTCGCCGCTGCTGGTGCGCGTCAACGCGCGCCTCGAAGATCAGCCGGCGATGGAAGGGGACGCTATGACCGAATCTCTCGTCGTCACGAGTGTCGAAGATTCATTCCCGGGTAAATCCTGCCTCGACCATGCCTCCTTGACAGACTCCCTCGGCTGGGTTCTCGTCGAGTTGGAGGGGGTGCCGATTGAGCGACTGGACTCGACCCAAATTCCTGATTTGACGTTCGCCGGGGGCAGCGTGATGGGATCGACAGGCTGCAATTCGCTCAAAGGTCCGGTCGAAGTCACGCCCGACAGTCTTACGTTCGGTGCGCTCGCCATGACCCGCCGCGCCTGCCCCGACACGCTGGAAGCGACGTTCGTTGACATGCTTGGGATCGTTGATGCGTATCGGATTTACGGGAACGAGTTGGATCTCTTGTCGCGAGGTCTTACGCCGGCGGTCTTTCGGCGACAAACTCCTTGATGACGGCGGTGCAGTCGCCCTGTACCACGCGATCGCGGGTCACCAGTGCAGCCAGGAAGTCGAATGCGCCGCGTGCGTCTGGAGTCGGAAGTTAGTTCAGACGTGGATGGACGCGCTAAGGAGAACAATCGACAAGGAACACCTGATCCGGCAAACGATGAATAATTTGGAGCGCCAGCTCGACGCGGATCGTTTTGCGCGCATCCATCGTTCACTAATAGTCAATCTCGGAAGCGTGGAAGAACTGTGTCGAAGAGAGGGCGGCGATTACGAGGTCGTGCTACAGACCGGTACCCGACTGAAACTCAGCCGCGGATATCGTCAATGCCTCGACCGGTTCGATCCGTTGGTAGCCGATTTTGCGCGTTAAGGTATTGAGGGTTCGCGGACAACCCTTTTTTCTGGCGAGGTGCGAGTATTGAGACCCGAATTCGCAATTTGGGGTCCGTGCTCGGCCATATTGGAACAACGATGAATGCAAATGGAGTTTCCGACTGGGTGAGAAACCTCTTGTCGGGATTCGGCTTCTTGTCGTTCGTGGTGGGGACAACCGCTCTTTCGGGCATCATTGCCCTGATTGTATGGCTGACCGGCATCCTGTGGATTGCCGCGCTAATTCCCGCTGCGCCTGGCATAGTCGCCGTTATTTTGAGTTTCCAGCGGAGTGAATCCGACGCCCTCAGGGAGCTGTTTCGCTCCCTTCTGAAGGCTCGCGTCGAGGGCAAGTGGCTTGCGCTCTCCGCATTCCTGATGCCTGCGATCGGGGTGTTCGCCCTGTTGATATACATGGTGACCGGCGCAGCCGAATTGAATTTCGGTCCGCCACGCGTCGCGGCAATCATTTCAGCGCTGCCGCTGCTGATGTGCAACGAACTCGGGTGGCGCGGGTTTGCTCCGAGGCACCTCCCCGTTCGCCAAGGACTCCTGCTGAAGAGTCTGATCATCGGCGTTATGTGGGTGATTTCAATCTCTCCGGTTTATCTCATTGCGACTCCTGAAGTCATTGACGTTCCAGTCTATTTGCTTACCCTCTTATTGATTCCGATGTCGACGCTGATGTTCTGGCTCAAGGCGAACACAAAGTCACTGCTGATGCCGGCGATCTTCGGCGCATCCGCGATCGTGACCGTGGCGCTGCTCCCGATTCTCCCAGGCAACTCAACCCAGAGTGTGACCCTCTGGCTTGTCGCAGGCTTCATCTGGTTGGTGGCGGTGATCGTCGTCGGTTGGTATGGCACCGACAGGTTAGACCGAACTACTCGCGAGCTTCCTGCTGACGAACTGCCTGTCGACTGGGAAAAGATTATGCCTCGCGACCAAGCAGTTCGCAAGAATGTCTTCGGGTCGCGCAACGGCACCAGTATGCCCGCTCGGAAGAGCTTCAGCGCTGTCGGGCGGAAGTCAAAAAGATAGATCCGAGCAAGGGCGCTCTCGGTTGCCTTTCTGCCTTTCAGGAGCCTTCCTACATTTCAGGTTTCTTCAACCAATACCTCGAAATGCTTCGAATCCTATTTGTAACGGTACTGGCCATAGTCCCTACCATTCTGGCCAACCCGAGCTCCCTTTCCGCGCAGGCCGACTACGGTACGCTCAATCCTGCTGCTCCGCCTCAAACGTCGCAGTTTTCGTTCATCATTGGAAAATGGGACTGCAAGACGAAGTCCATGACGCCGAATGGTGAATACAACGAAGGACACGCAACGTGGACCGGGAGCTATATTCTAGATGGCTGGGCCATCCAAGATCTCTGGGTCACGAAGGGTTCAAAGGGCTCGTTCTATGGTCTCAACATCCGGTCCTTCAATAAGACTTTGGGAAAGTGGGACAACCGGTGGCTGCCCCAGGGAACCCTGGAATGGAAACATTACGACTCGGAGATGGTCGGCGATAATATGGTCATGACCGGAGGCGAGGGGACAGATCAGCGCGGGCCTTACGTCGACAGAAACACGTTCTTCGAGATCGGGAAGGATAGCTGGAGATGGCGCAAGGATCGGAGCTGGGACGGCGGAGAGACCTGGTTCGAGGGCATAGCGTTTATCGACGCGACTCGAGTCGATTGATGCCCGACGAGACGTCCGTTCGAAAAGCCGTTTCGCTGCACGGTATCCCCGGACTCGGAGAATAGGACGCGAGTGCACGGATTTTACCAAACGGTTGACTCCGGCGGCAGAACCTGAAGTGGCGGTGCGCGTTTTTTCCCAACATCAACGACCGACATCCATGACCAAGCGCAAATTCCTGTTCATCGTCTTTCTCGTCTTTGCAGCTGTATTCGCTGTCTTCGTATGGCCTACGCGCTACAAGCAACTTCAGGAAGGGAGGGAAGGGGACGAGTCTTTCCGCCCCATGCGTGTCGATCGTCTGACCCACAGGGTCGAGGTTCAAAGGGTGTCGGGGGAGTGGGTTGAGCATACCCCGCCACCTCCAGCGTTCGATCCGATGACGGATACGGAGGGCGGACGGGGTGTCTCTGAAATGCATCAGGCAGAACGCGACATCCGAAAGATGAACGAGGTGACCAACGACGTCATCAAGAACGGCACGACCGGCAAGTGACCGAATCCGTACCAACTCGTCCGCGCTTCGCTGCCGCTGACGGTTCGTGAGACGCTGGACCCGCAATAGGACGATCGACCGGCTTGCGGTAAATTCGAACCTTCAAAGCGGACGTTGCGCCTTAAGAATTCGAAAGATGCACGATTGGATCCCATCACGGCTGTTTCTCCTGCTGATTGCCCTGGTATTCCTGGCGATGCCGGCTGCCCCCGTTGTAGCCCAAGATTACGAAGCCCTGCGTCAAAGCGATCTGAGTGCGACGGCGATCGGTAGGGCGGATATCGGATTGTTGTCAGGCGCGCAACGGCTGCATTCCGAGATGGATCGAGTGAGTGAGCCTGCCGGCCTGCAGCGTACCTCGAAGAGACAGGCCTTGCTGATCGGCGGACTGGCGGCAAGCATCGCGGCGTATGGATATTTTGTTCTGGAGTTCAACAATAGCCGCGGCGCCTCGAGCGAAGCTGAAAAGGCCTATGCCGAAGACGTCCGCCAGAATGCCCAGTCTTACGTCGATCAGGGAATCGCTCTCGACGAGATTCAGTCGTTCAAGGATTGGCAGAATGCTTTTGACGATGCGAAGCGTTCGCGCGAATGGGGGGCAAGGGCAGGATTTGTCGCCATCGTGGTCGGTTTCTTTGCCATCGTGGATGCGGCAACGTCCTACGATGGATCTTCTGCGCAGTCCGCGGGGGTGGTTGTTCGTCCAACTCTGGGAGTGACTCCAGCCCGAAGCGATCTACTGGTCGGCGCCAGGGTGAAATTCTGATGGTCTTAAAATTGACTCGAAAGACATATCGGAATACCGCCCAGTGGATTGCAGCAGTCAGTCTGGCTACGTGCGTTTCTTTTGGATGCCAGGAACTGCCGACCGAGCCGACACCGATTGATCTGTCGAAGGATCAGCCGGTTGCGAACGACGACGTCGCTACGACGCCTGAAGAAACGCTGGTGCGGATTCAGGTTCTGGCGAACGACAGTTCGCGGGTGGATGACGATCTGAGCCTGGCGGAAATCCTCACGCCCCCCGGTTTCGGTATCGCCGAAATCAAAGGGGACGTGATCGAGTACACGCCCGAACCTGGATTATAATGGATCGGACAGCCTGAGATATCGTGTCAGTGGAAGTGTTCTCTCATCGAGCGCTACCGTCAGAATAACGGTCTCGCCGGTCAACGATCCCCCGGTAGCCGTCGACGACGCGTTCACGATTGATGAGTCGATTGCGATTCCCAAGGCTCAGTCTACGGTCCTCGACGTGTTGGCGAATGACACGGACGTGGAGGGTGATGTTCTGAGGGTCATCAAGACCTCCGTTCCGGCACACGGGAGCGTTCAGGTTGCATCGGATGGCTTCAGCGTCTCGTATGAGCCCACGCCGAATTTCAACGGGAACGACCAGTTTACTTATACGATCAGCGACGGCAATGCGGGGCAGGATCTTGCCACGGTCACCGTGACCATCAGACCCGTGAACGACCCGCCGGTTGTTACCAATAAGTCGTATGGAACGCGTGAGGACGAATCTCGCGTCGAGTCGGCACCGGGAGTCCTCGCCGGTGCGAGCGATCCGGAGGGGGACGCGCTTACCGCCGTGCTCGTAACCGACGTGCGACATGGATCTCTGTCGCTGATGTCCGACGGATCCTTCGTTTATGAGCCGGCAGCGAATTATTCGGGGTCCGACAGTTTCGAATTTGCGGCTTCCGATGGGATGTCGCAGAGCGCACGTGCTACAGCCACGATCAATGTGATACCGGTCAACGATCCTCCCGTCGCGTCTCCAGACGACTACAACACAGATGAGGATGTCTTACTGGATGTCGCCGCACCGGGCGTTCTTGCCAACGACGTCGACATCGACGGGGACAACCTGAATCTGACCCTGGTCACCAGTGTTTCCCACGGCCAACTCGAGCTCCACGCAGACGGATCGTTCACGTATTTGCCGGACGCGGGCTATTCGGGAAGCGACGGTTTTGAGTATCAGATCGACGATGGAACGCTTGCTTCTCAGGCCTTGGTAACCATCACGATCGGGGCGGTTAACGATGTTCCGGTGGCGTCTCCCGACCAGTTTGACGTCGCAGCGAATGTCGACCTCGTTGTACCACCACCGGGAGTGCTCGAGAATGATTCGGACGAGGAGGGAGATGTGCTGACGGCCCAACTCGTAGGGTCTCCGCAGGGCATGATCAGCCTGGAGGGGAACGGCGGTTTCGTCTATTCGCCGCCGCCTGGATTCTCGGGAACCGACACGTTTTCATATCGAGCTTCCGACGGTTCGGGTTTGTCTAACACGGCCAACGTCGTCATTCTGGTGACCGCACAGGGTAATCCCCCTGTTGCTGCTGACGACGAGTACGTCATGGCGGTGAACGATACGCTCGAGGTTGCCGCTCCCGGCGTACTGGACAATGACTCGGATCTGGACGATGACGAATTGACCGCCGTGCTCGTAGACGACGTGGCCGAAGGCGTGCTCGAGTTAGGCGAGGACGGGGGACTGGTGTACGTGCCTCCGGAAGACTTTGTCGGTGTGGCAACGTTCACCTACCGAGCCAAAGACGGCGCCAACGTATCCGGCGTCGCCCACGTTACGATTTCTGTCGAACCGTAGGACCGTGGACCGTAGCTAGGACGCTGCCTTGTAAACGCCGGTGGTGTTGACGTGGCCGACGTAGCGTCCGAGTAAACGGACTTCCTCGAAGACATCCGGCTCGATGTGAATGTCGGGATATTCCTCATTGGCGGGCTCCAGCCTCAATCCACGCTTATCCTGATAGATTCGCTTCAGCGAGGTTTCGCCGTTGTAGAGGACAGCCCCGATTCCCCCATTCGGAATGTCGTCGTCAATGAGCAGCACGTAGTCTCCGTCATTGATGTCGGCGCCCATCATCGACTGGCCCGAGACGCGGATGGCGAACATCCTGTCGAGATTCGGAAAGAGCGTCTCCAGCGTGATGGAGCCCAGATTAGCCTCAACTGCCTCCTGAAGATGCCCGGCCGTAATGATCCCAACGATCGGAATGCTCGCAAAACCGTTCTTGAAGCGTGGGCGCTCGGCGAAACGATATCCGTCATTGTCGCGCTTGAGGAAACCCTTCTTCAGTAAGGCCTGCAGATTCTGCGTAACACTATTCGGCGATCTGTAGTCGAAACTGTCGACAATCTCGCGATACGTTGGCCAGACCCCACCCGAGTCCATGACGAAATCGCGCAGGAACTGAAGAAAGTCCTTCTGCTTTTTGGTCAGCTGTCGTCTGCTCATTGTTGTCCCTCATACATGCGTTTTACTTCGCCTAACATATGTGTCAATACGTGTTCGTATTGTTAAGAATGCATGAAGGTTCCGAATCGAGTGAAAGCAGGATTGGGAGCGATCGCTGGGCTTAGCCGCGGGCGAGGCCGGATCGCATGGTTTCGAAGACGCGCTTGCTCCTCGATTGCCGGAAATCGACGACGTGGTAGGTGAGGTAGCTTTCGACGATCGTGATCACTTCGTCGAGCACGTTCGTCGGGACGTTCATGCGCATGATCGTATCGATGTCGGTATGAAGCATGACGCCGAGGGCGCGGATCGCCTGGCGGGTGGCCGGCACGGCGGGTGTGTTCGGTTTGGACGTTGTCGCGCACCCGTCATCCAGTCGCAGGTAGCCGCCAGACGCCGAAATCTCCTCGATTTGCGGCTTGTCAAGGAGGGGGGCAAATCCCATAAATGCAGAGACTTGAAGCTCAAAGTAGGGGAGTAGATTCTTCCAGTGTCCGGATTCAGTGTCGAGTCGCCGAAGAACTCCTAGAATGACGTCGAAAGCCTCGTCGTTTGCCTCCGGTCTGGGCATGAGCGAATTGACTGTTTCGACGATGCGGAGTCCGAGCGAGAGGCGATCGATTTCTCTCGGGATCTGCCTGAACACCGTGAGGTGCGTCGCCTCGCTCAGGGAATGCACTTCGCGAGATGGCTTGTGATAAAAGACGGCCTGCAGGTGCGACATTGGCTGAAGCGCTGAGCCGAAGCGACTCTTTGCGCCGCGGGCGCCGCGTGCCATTACCGCGACCGTTCCGAGACGCCTCGTGTACAGCGTCACGATCTGGCTCGTCTCTCCGTAGTCGACGCTTCGCAAGGCAACGGCTTCTGTTCGAACGATCATGGGAGGTTATGAATCGAGGCGCTCAGGTGTCTATAGAGAGATTACTGAACCTCACCATAGCATGCCATGAAGAGACTCAAGCGGCTGGCCGAACGGCTGGCATTTACGCGAACTGAATCTGCGGCGCTCGTTGTTATTGCTTCACTCTACCTCGTCGGGTTTACGTGGCGTTACGTGCAGCAAAACACGGCTCCCTTCGATCCCCAGATATATGCCGGGCTCGATTCACTCATTGCTTCGGGCGGATTGACGCCTCTGGATACGTTTCCGAAGCCGAATAAACACTCCGGCGAATTGGACTCGCTCGGTGCCGATACGCTCGGTAGCATCGTCGACGGACTCCTGGACGTAAATCACGCCAGTCTGAGGGAATTGATATCCCTACCCGGAATTGGTCCAGCGCTCGCAACTAGAATTATTGAGTACAGAGAACGAGCCGGGCCGTTTTCCAGAATCGAGGATCTCATTAAGGTCAAAGGAATCGGTCCAGCAAAGCTCGAACGGATCAGCCGGTTGGTCACGGCACAATGACGCGCAGGCCCTCGTGCTCATTCGTCGTTGTTGCGGGCTGCCTCTTTCTTCAGGAATCGATAGATGGGATAGAGCAGCAGGAAGGCCAGCAAGGCGAATCCGAGGAAGGCGGCGACGATGATCCAAGTCAAGGTATAGGTGGTTTGTCCATTTGGAGGGACGATAGATACACATCCGGCGGGCGTGCTTTGTTTCAGCGTGACGACATCAGAGGAGGAATGAGGAACTGAATCCCAAAACGTGTTGACTTTCGGGCGCATACAGACCAGTTTGCAGCCTAACCTTTTTACCACGGGATTCCGTTAGGAGCGACTGACAATGATAGATCTGAATGCTGCCCGGGACTATATGCAGTCCCACGATATCGATGGCTGGCTGATGTACGACTTCCGGGCGAATAACCCGGTACTTTGGCAAGTTCTGGGCGGGACACAGTCGACGAGTCGAAGAAACTACGTCTGGGTTCCGGCTCGAGACGAGGCCGTCTGCCTCATCCACGTGATCGATCGCCTCTTATTCGAAGGTGCGCCTTTTCCGAAACGGGAGTACCTGACATGGCAAGAAATGCACGAAGCCTTGCAGGATCTTTTGGCCGGCTGCGAACGCGTCGCGATGGAGTACAGCCCGAATGGCGCGCTACCAATGCATGCCTTCGTGGATGCCGGGACAGTCGAACTGATTCAGTCCTTCGGTTTGGAAGTCGTCTCGTCGGCGGACCTTTTTCAGGTTGCGGCCGCCCGATGGTCAAAGAAGTCTGTCGACCTGCATCGAAAAGCCTGTATAGAGGTCTTGGCGGTCAAGGATGCCGCTTTCGACTACATCCGCGAGCATCTTGGACGGGAAGATCTGAATGAGTATGAGGTCCAACAGTTCATCCGAGGTGAGTTCGACCGACGAGGGCTGGTCACCGATCACGGACCGATCGTGGGTGTCAACAGCCATGCCGGGGATCCCCACTACGAGCCCGATGCCGAGAACTACGCGCCTATCCGCGACGGCGACTGGATCCTGATCGACCTCTGGGCCAAGTATCCCGATCCCGAGGCCGTCTACTGTGACATCACCTTCACGGGATTCGCCGGAAGCGACGTGCCCGATCGTTTTCGGAAAATTTTCGATCTGGTTACCGGTGCGCGAGACAGGGCCATCGAGGTGCTCAAGGATGCGTGGGTAGAAGGAACCGTATTGCAAGGATGGCAGGTCGACGATGCCTGCCGGAAGCACATTTCGGACGCCGGATACGGTGAATATTTCCGGCACCGGACGGGCCACAGCATGGGTCCGGCGCCGAGCCCGCACGCACTGGGTGCAAACATCGACAACCTCGAGACGCATGATACGAGACGCCTCATCGCCGGCGTCGGTTTCTCGATAGAACCTGGCATCTACCTGCCTGAATTCGGTGTCCGGTCCGAAGTCGATGTGTATATCGACGAAGTCGAAGGCCCGACTGTTACCACAGAACTCCAGACCGAACCAATCCTCGTCGGCTAACCGCTGCGCTACACCAGCAATCCCCATTAATCACTAATGACTACTCATTCTTAATTCTTAATTCTTAATTCTTAATTCTTAATCCTTAATCCTTAATTATTAATTATCAGAGACTTAGTGCCAATGTCATCCCCTCCCTCCAACCCTTGAAGGCTTGCTCGTACGTCTCGAGCCGCTGACGCCGGAACACGTGCCGGATCTCGTCGAGGTGGGGCTGGAGCCGTCGACCTGGAGATGGAACACGCGCCGGATGGTGACAGGCGACGACATGAGGCGGTACGTAGAGGAGGCAATCGCCGAACGGGACCGCGGGGATTCCATTCCCTTCGCGATCGTGCTTAAGGATTCGGGTCGAGCGATCGGATCGACTCGCTACGGCGCCATCAGCCGGGAGCACCGGCGTTTGGAAATTGGATGGACGTGGATCGGAACCCCGTGGCAGCGGACAAGAGTCAACTCCGAGTGCAAGCTACTTCTGATGACACGTGCTTTTGAGGAACTCCGTTGTCGTCGACTCGAACTGAAGACGGATGCCATGAATGAAACATCTCGACGGGCCATCTTGCGTCTCGGAGCGAAAGAAGAAGGCATATTGCGAAGCCACATGATCGCCCACGATGGACGTGTGCGCGATACCGTGTACTACAGCATTTTGGCGGATGAATGGCCGGAAGTGAAGGAGGCCCTCGTACGAAGGATGGAGACATATGATGGCGCCAATGCTTGATTTGTTCACGGCGTGGGAGGGGAAGGTCATTTCGTCGAAACATGCATCCGTCCCCGCACGAGGCGAGGGGCCAGATGAGGATTCTTCCGGATGATTGACCCGACGAATCCGCTGCCCTATCACCTTTCGCAACTTGCGACGCTCTGCGGGGAACACCCGACGGCGCCGAAATACCTGTTCGTGGCTAGCGGTCAGGTTGGATACAACCTCCTGACGGCGCTCACCAGGGAAGGCGTCGACTGGGTCAATTTTGAGGCGCTGTCGGCTCGGGAGCATGCCGAGCGGCGATTCGAACCAAGGCTTCGGGCCGAAGGCCTCCGGCCGTTGCACAACGACGTTGCGGTCGCCGTGACAGCCGATCTGCTGCGAGAGCTGAAGGAACGTGATGCCAGCAGTTACTTCGAGCCGGTTGGAGTTACGCCTTCGCTGGCACGATCCGTTTGGGAGACGCTCCAAGCCCTTCGAATGGCGGGCATCACGATGAAGGACCTGAAGACCGGTCCCGTTCGGACGGAGAAGACAAAAGCGTTGGCCTACCTCCTCGGCAGACTCGATTCAGTGATGAGTGAACGAGGACTGTACGACTCTGCGTATGTCCTCGACTATGCCATCCGAGCCTCCACGTCGCACCAGGTCGATGGCGTAGCCGCGGTGTTGGACGAGATGCCGATGACGCGCCGCAGCCTTCGATACTTGGGGGAAACTTTTGGCGAAAGGCTGATCCGAATTGGCAGGGCCGACTATGGCGTCCCAATACCGGCGACCGTGGGCGCATCTTTCCTCGATTCGGCGCCGCCCGCGGGTGGGCGAATCGGCGCCGCCGCTTTTGTGAAGAACCGCGGCATCGAGCAACAAGAGAAGGATCTTGTACGCGTGTTCGGCGCCAGGGGACCGGAAGCGGAAGTGGGAGACGTAATACGATTCTGCCTTGAATGCGATCTTCCGCTCGACGACGTCGAAATTGCCTACTCGAGCGGACCGATATACGTCCCAGCTCTAGTCAACCTTGCCGATCGATTTCAGTTTGACGTCAGTTTCGCCGAGGGTGTAGCCGCCACACTAACGCGCCCCGGGGCTGGACTGAAAGGTTTCCTCGAATGGATCGGTGCGAGCTGTCCGGCCCCGCAATTGGCCGCCCTGATGGACGCGGGCATCCTGAGCTTTCATCGGGAGGTGGAGGGTGTTCGGATTGCTGACATGCCGGCGCTCGCCGCTCATTTTCGTCACGCCGTGCTCGACGAAGGAATCGAGCGCTACGTTCCCGCCGTGGAACGGCTGGCGGGTTCCCGGTCACAGCAGTCTGGCGTGGAGTCGGGTGAGACGCCATTCCAGAAACGATCCCGTTTGCTGCAGCGATGCATCCAGTTGTTGGTCGACATCGTGCCGACGGCATCCACACTCAGTTCGGAGGAGACGGCCGGCTTGTGCGCCGACTATCTGACCAGATTCGCCGTCGTTCACGGCGAACGTGACGAGCGTGCAGTAGAGTCGCTCAACGATCGTTTCGTCCAGTACGGCAGGGAAGGAGGCACGCGATTGCCGAGGCGTCTCGCGCTGCAGATTGCCGCCGACATGGTGGAGCGGCACTCGGTTCAGGCATCCACCGCGCGTCCCGGTTCACTTCATGCTGTTTCAATTGAGCGAGCGGCCTACAGCGGCCGCAGGCACCTGTTTGTCGTCGGGCTGGACGTGGACAACTTTCCTGGACGAGCGGCCGAAGACCCCATCCTGCTCGATGTGGAGCGCACGAAGCTTTCCGCCAACCTCGACCTCAAGTCGTCGCAGGCGACCGATCGTATCTGGCACCTGGTCCGAGCTCTCGGGATGGCGCCGGGAAACGTCTATTTTGGGACCAGTGTGTTCAATGCCGAACGAGAAGAGACGGTTGTTTACCCCTCTCCCTTCTTTCAATCTGTCGCAAAGAACCTTGGCGCCGATTATCTGAGCCCTCCGGCGCTGTCGTCCCACCCCTTTCACATCGAAGACACGGGCGTGCTGCTCCCACAGCGCAGGAGAAGCGATTATCGGGACTTCGTTGCGTCCCGTTTCCCTTGGCTCCTGGAGGGAAGTATTGCGGCCGATTCGAGACGAAGTCCGGTATTCTCACATTTCGACGGCCGGCTCGATTTGTCCCGAGTATCCATCGAGCGTCTGAACGGGGGTACCGTGTTCTCTCCCAACCGGATGGAGAAACTCGCGGCGTGTCCCTATCGCTATTTCCTGCATTATGAACTGGGGATCCGTAAGCCTGACTATTACCAGCCCAACCCGACGCGCTGGCTCGATCCGCGTGATTTCGGAACGCTCCTGCACGATCTCTATCACGACTTCTTGAAGGATCTGAGTGAGCGCGGCGAACGTCCCGATCTTGAACGACACCGTGGCCCGATCCTCGATCAGCTCGGCGTACTCGTTGATCAGTACGTCAAGCAATTTCCTCCCGATAACCAGGCGGCCTACGAGTATGAGCGCAAGAGGCTCGAAGAGTCGGCGCTGGCATTTCTCAGAACGGAGGCACTCGATCCGGATACCCGGCCGATTCTTTTCGAGTTCGTATTCGGGTCGGAGTATGCCGGAAGTGAGCGACTTGTCGAGCCGGTGAGGATTCGATTGAGTGAGGATCTCGACTTCCTTCTCCGCGGGCGCGTCGACCGCGTCGACGTACTTCCCGACGACTCGCTGGTCATCTGGGATTACAAGACCGGAAGCAGTTACGATTTTGATCAGGGATCGCTGCTCCGGGGCGGGCTGAATCTTCAGTGGGTGCTCTACGCCTACGCGCTGGAAGAGCTCGCGTCCTCTCTGGGTTTGTCGGGGCGCGTGACGCGCTCCGGCTACTATTTCGCCAGTGACCGCGAAAACGGCAGGCGAATTGCTGAGAGACCCCCGGATCGCGCTGAGATGAACCATGTTCTGGCGCCGCTATTCAGCCTTGTCCGCAAAGGTGCGTTTCTCCACGTGACCAAGAAGGGAGGCGAGTGCAAGTTCTGTGATTTCAAGGCCGTATGCGGAACCGAGTCGAAAACAAAACGGGATCTTTCTGAGATGTGGGTGCCCAACGCCGAGCTTGATTTCATGGATGCACTGGCACACTGGATGGAGGAGGGTTGATGTCGGATCAGAACGGACAGATGCAGCTGCCTCTATTCCAGGATACAAGGGTCCCGGAGGATCAGGACCAACGACTGATTATCCGAGAGCGTCTCGACGCAAACATGATGGTTCTCGCGGGTGCGGGCGCCGGCAAGACGCATGAGTTGGTCGAGCGAATGGTCGGACTGCTGGGGCGCAGTGACCTCGACATCCGGAATATCGTCGCGATTACCTTCACGCGAAAAGCGGCGGGTGAGCTCCGAAGTCGCTTCTACGAGCGCCTGCAGGAAGAGTCCGTGCAGGCGGAGGGACCGCGTGCCACGCTGCTTCGCAATGCCGCAGATCGTATCGATCAGTGCTTCATCGGCACCATTCACGCTTTCTGCAGCCGCCTCCTCAGGGAGCGTCCACTCGAAGCAGGCCTGCCCTTCGATTTCAAGGAACTCGATGAGCGAGACGAGCCGCGTGCACGCCGGCAGGCTTGGAACTCGTTTTTGAACGACAGGCACCGAGCGGGGGATGCTCGGCTGAAGCGCCTGCTGGAGATTCGGCTGAATACGGAAAAGATCTACGGATTCTACTCACGGAGATGCAGTTTCCCCGAACTGCAGCTCAAGCCGACGGATGTGCCGGAGCCCGATCTGGCGGAAGCCGTCAGGCAGGTTGTGGAGTTGGTGACCTCCGTGCTTCCGTTCCTCAACGACAAGGGGAGAGAGAAATGGGACAAGTTCACATCGTGCGCGCAGCTTGCTGAGCGGTATCGTGAGAACCGCAGCCTGGATTCTGTCGACGAACAGGCGGCCTACCTGAGTTTCTTTGACAGTACCACGCTCGACAAAGGAGGCATCACGCTGAACGGCTGGAGGGATGCGACGCTCGCCCGGCGCCTGAAGAGCGAGTTGGTACCGGGGCTCCGGCAAAGCGTCATCATACCCTCCCTGAAACGCTGGAAGCAATACCTGTTCACACTCCTGGCGGGCATTGTGGATGATGCCATGACGCACTACGCCGAAAGCAGACGTCTGTCCGGCGCGGTCACGTTCGAGGATCTGCTGATCAAGGCGCGCGACATCCTGCGTGACTTTCCTGAGGTCAGGGGTTATTTCCAAAGCAAGTACCGAGTGATTCTGGTAGACGAGTTCCAGGACACGGATCCGATTCAGGCGGAAGTGCTGATGTTTCTCACCGCCGACGATCTGGAGGAGACAGACTGGCAACTGGCCACTCCCAGGTCGGGAAGTCTTTTCGTCGTAGGGGACGAAAAGCAATCCATCTATCGCTTTCGACGGGCAGACGTCGACACGTTTCGATTCGTGCGGAATCGTATCGAGGCGACCGGTGGAACGATCGTTCGACTCAATACCAGTTTTCGTTCACTGGGCAAACTCTGTCACTGGTTAAATCAGACGTTCGATCCGATCTTCAGCGAGCAGCCGACTCGATATCAGGCGGAGTATGAGCGACTCCTCCAGTATCGTCCAGACGGGGCGGATGAACTGTGCGTTCGCAGCATTTCATTCCCCAAGGATCTCGGGCGTCGGGAGCTGGTTGTCGAGCAGGACGCGCGTCGCATCGCAAACTGCATCGCGGCGATCGTTTCCGGGAAGACGGCGTTTACGGGATCCGACGATGCACTTCTCGACGACGGGGTGTCGTACGGCCGCTTTATGGTCCTGACGAGAAACAAGAAGCACTTAAACGACTACGCCAGGGCGCTCGAAGCGAGAGGAATTCCTTACGATCTGGTGGGTGGCAACAACTTGGGCCAGTCGGAGGAGGTCGCAGCCCTGACTCAGATGCTGGAGGCTGCGGCGGATCCGGAGAACCCCGTGGCGCTCGTCGGATACTTGCGTGGACCGTTAGTCGGGTGCTCTGACCCCGAACTGCTTGCACTTCGCAACGCGGGCGCCCGCTTCAACTTTTCGCTCGGGCCTCCCAGCGGGCTGGCTCCAGATGTGAGAGCAAAGGTCGGCGGTGCTTTTGACCGACTGGCCCGTGCTGCGGAACTATTCAAGACGAGAACTTCGTCATCAGCGATGGAGACGCTTGCTGACGAACTCGGTGTGATTCCGTGGTTTGCGGCTGCCGCGAACGATGCAGGCTCGTCTCGTGCCGGAGCCCTCGTCCGGCTGCTGGCGAACGTCCGGCGCTGGGAGCGACAAGGCATGCACTGGGTGGAGATCGTGGGCGAGATGCGGGCGCTGACGGATGAGGATGATTACCAGATTGCCGGCATGACCCTCGAGGCAGGTGAGCCGGACGCTGTACGCGTGATGAATCTCCATCAGGCGAAAGGGCTACAGGCAGACGTCGTCTTTCTGGCCGATCCCTACGACTCGACTTACGGAAATATCGCACCCGACTTCCACGTCCATCGTTTTGGTGAGACGCGATACCTCTCCATGACCGTTTCCGAATGGCGCGAGGGCAGCCGTTCGGCCAAGACGATCGCTGAGCCGGTAGGATGGGATGACGACGAGGCGGAAGAACGGCGATTCCTGGATGCGGAGGAGACGCGTCTCCGGTACGTCGCCGCCACGCGCGCACGAAACCTGCTTGTCGTATCCGTCTCAGAGAAAGGACACGGCTCATGGTCGGAACTCGATGACTACCTGCGCCGTGTCGAGGAGCTTCCCGAGTTCGAGGATCCTCCGGCGCCGCAGCCTGAGCCTGATGCCACGCATCTAGTGCCCGACGGTGAGACGAGGCGACTCCGATTCGAGTCGATCCGTCGATCGAGTTGGGGTCTCGAGACGGTTTCAACCGCCGAAGAGGAAGAGTTCATTCCGTTGAGCGGTGAACGCCGCGGAGCGGACTACGGAACGTTTGTTCACGAAGCGCTGGATTTGGTGATTCGCGATGTTTTCGGCGGTGACATGTCGATGTTCGATCAATACGCAGCAGTGAGTATCCCCCAGGAGTTCCGGGCGCCACTGAAGGAGGCAGTCGTCGGATTTACTTCCTCTGCGGTGTTTCGAGAGCTCCGGTCATCGGGCGAAGTCTTTACTGAGGCGCCTTTCGCCGCCGTCAGTGCGCTCGAACCGGTTTCGATCGTTCGCGGTCGGATCGATCTTCTTTTCCGGACGGCCGCAGGGTGGAAAATCATCGACTTCAAGACCGACGCTGCAGAAAACGAAAACGAGGTGGAGCGCGTGAAAGATCGCTACCGCGAACAGGTGGCCGCGTACGCAGACCACTGGTCGAGAATTACGGGCGAACCGGTTGCTGCGAAAGGGCTCTGGCTCACGCACCTCGGCCGGTACGTACCCATCGACTGATTTCAAGCCCGCTTCTCAAATAGGACCCGCCAACGTGGATTTGCTGCCCTCGATTCCCTTCTTCTCACTAACCGTGAATTCGCCAGTACTCGAGGCAAGAAGGACATGGGCACATCCTGCGCAGACGTTCCCAACTGTAGATGCCGGCGTCGTGACCATCATCCCAAACGAACCGAATCGCGTAATTGCCGACCGGCAACAGCTTGAGCGATTCCCAGCGCATCAGCGGGGGAACCAGAAAGACTTCGGGATCGGGGAGCTTGCCCATCTGCTCATGTCCACCCTGACATCCTGCACAGGGACAAGCCCGCCGCAGACCGTCGAGCGAGTAGGTCGACACGTGTCCATCCGCCCAGTCGATCGTGAGCTGCTGTTCCGCATTATTGACGGTTACGCGGGTTGGAGTTTGGGCTTTATCTCGAGACATGCGAGGCTTCCGGCTTGGGTGCCGGTTCTATTCGTACGATTGGAGCGCGTTCCCGGCTTTATCCGAGCGGCACACGATCGCGACAGGTGATATCTTCCATTTGCTAACCAGACCCACCGATACATGATGATGAACAGGACTTCCGGAGCATTGCTTATCGCGTTCCTTCTGACAGCCGCTTCGGCGAAGACCGTTACGCATGATGATCACCTGATCGGTTTTCGTTCAGCGAGCGTTGCGGATCAGCGGGCACTCGAAACAAAATTCTCAAACCGGATCTCCACAGACGGGCCGGCAAAGTGGCTGCGACACCTTGCGGCACGCCCTCACCACGTCGGCTCGCCCTACGACAAGGAGAATGCCGAATACCTGAAGAGTCTCTTCGATTCGTGGGGCTTCGACACGAAAATCGCCACTTATCAGGTGCTCTTTCCGGTCCCGATCGAGCGATCGCTCCGCCTTGTGAGTCCGACCAAATTCACGGCGAAACTCGAAGAGCCTCCGCTGAAAGAGGACCCCTCAACGCGATATCTCGACGAGGCTCTTCCGACGTACAACGCCTACTCTGCAGACGGAGACGTGACGGCCGGTCTTGTGTACGTAAATCAAGGAATACCAAAAGATTACGAAGACCTGGAAAGAATGGGGGTCGATGTGAAGGGCAAGATCGTAATCGCCCGTTACGGTGGCTCGTGGCGGGGAATCAAGCCGAAGGTCGCTGCGGAGCACGGTGCGGTGGGTTGCATTCTGTACTCCGATCCTCACGACGACGGGTATTTCGTGGGCGACCCGTATCCGAAAGGTCCGATGCGAAGTGATTACGGCGCGCAACGCGGCTCGGTGGCCGACATGCCGTTGTACATGGGTGATCCTCTCACTCCGAACGTTGCCGCGACGGAGGACGCCGAGCGACTTACCGTCGATACTTCGCCCGTCGTCATGAAGATTCCTGTGCTGCCGGTTGCGTACGCCGACGCGCTCCCTCTTCTCCAGGCGCTCGAGGGACCGGTAGCGCCGGTGAATTGGCGTGGGAGTCTTCCCATCACATACCATGTCGGTCCGGGACCGGCGGTGGTTCACTTAAAACTCGCCTTCGACTGGTCGTTAAAACCTGTCTACGACGTGATTGCCCAGCTGGATGGAGCGACGAATCCGGATCAATGGATCATGCGCGGAAACCATCACGACGGTTGGGTTTTCGGAGCACGCGATCCAATCTCGGGACTCATTTCACTTCTCGAAGAGGCGAGGGTCGTCGGGTCCCTCTACAAGGACGGCTGGAGGCCGAAGCGCAGCATCGTCTATGCAGCATGGGACGGAGAAGAACCCGGACTCATCGGTTCTACTGAGTGGGTCGAACAGCACGAAGCCGAGCTAAAGCAGCATGTGGCGGTGTACATCAACACCGACAGCAATAGCCGGGGCTATCTGAACGCGGGAGGATCTCACACCCTCGAGGCGTTCGTCGCCGAACTGGCGGGCGATGTCGACGACCCGGAAACCGACGCCTCGGTTGCCGAGCGATTGCTCGCCCTCAGGCGGATGAACTCGACGGATTTTGATCCTTCCGAAGGCTTCTCGATAGGCGCGTTGGGAGCGGGATCCGATTACTCGCCTTTCCTGCAGCATTCAGGCATAGCGTCGCTGGATTTCGGTTTTTCCGGTGAGGCGGAATGGGGTGCATATCATTCCGCCTACGATACCTACACCCATTACGAGCGGAACGGCGATCCGGGATTCAAATACACAGCTACTCTTGCCGATCTGGCAGGCAAGGCAACGTTGCGGCTCGCGCAGGCCGACCTGTTGCCCATGGCGTTTTCACCCCTGGCAGGCAAGGTCGACACGTATCTGACGGAGATCAGAGACGAAGCGGAGGAGATGAGAACCGAGACCGACAGAACGAACGACCTCATTCGGGATGGGGTGTACACGCTGACTTCAGATCCGACGAAAGTGAGCGTGCCGCCCAAAGTGGAGGATCCCGTGCCGCACATCAACTTCGCTCCCCTCGAAAATGCGTTGCGCCGGCTGAACGATGCGGCAGTCGAATACGATAAGACGTATCAGCAATGGGCCGAGCGATCGGACGACGGGTCGATCAAAGACGTGAACGCCATTCTGCTGCACCTCGAACAGGACTTGCTTATTGAGGAGGGACTTCCGCGGCGGCCGTGGTTCCATCACATGATTTATGCGCCCGGATTTTACACCGGATACGGAGTAAAGACGATCCCTGGCGTCAGGGAAGCCGTTGAGCAACGACAGTGGTCTGAGGCGGAGGCCCAGGTCGTGGTGGCGGCTGCAACGCTCGACCGCGCGAAGGACTCGATTCAGCGAGCAGCAAAGCTTCTTCAAGATGGATAGGGTGACGCTACAATATTGTTTGCGGAAACACCTGTTTTGGCCTTTCTTCCGAACGGGAGGAGGTTCATGATCAAGCTGCTGCACATAGCCGACGTTCACCTGGACACGACCTTCCTTTGTCGATCGGAGGAGGTTCGGAGGCAGCTAAGGGAGGCAATACGCGCTGCGTTTCAGAAGGCGGTGACCTGTGCCATCGAGGAACAGGTCAATGCCGTGCTGATAGCGGGAGATCTGTTCGATGGACGCCGGCTCAGTTTCGCGACGGAGCGATTCCTGATCCAGGAAATCGAGCGGCTCGACAGAGCGGGTATATCGACGTTCTATGCTGCCGGCAATCATGATCCAGGTGGTTCGAACGCCAGGTTGTCGAGAATGGATTTGCCGGAGTCTTTTCACTACTTCGGTTCGGCCGTGCCGGAGTCGATCATTTTGAGGTCCGACGGCGAGGAGATTGCCGCCATTGTAGGTGCCGGCCACGAGTCCGAGCGCGAAGATCGCAACCTGACCGATCGTTTTCCTGATGCGCACATGAGCCTCCCTACCGTCGGTGTTCTGCACGCCATGGTTACGACGGCTTCCGGGGTGGACGCGCACGATCGATACGCGGCTTGTACGGCCGGTGATCTGAAAAAGAAGGGATACGCTTACTGGGCGCTCGGCCACATCCATGAACGACAGCGCGTCGATGATGACCGAAGCATCCAGTACTCGGGGAATATCCAAGGCAGGACACCGAAAGAAGGCGGACCGCGCGGCGGATACTTGGTGGTGATCGACAACGACCAGGTCCACGCGACTTTCATGCCGTTTCATAAGGTCGAATGGATAGACGTTATCGTCGACGACCTCAGTGAGATCGGAGATGCATCGTCGCTCGAGCGTCGGGTCGTCGATGCGTACAACTCGGCAGTTGCCGGATCAGCCGTAACGGACCAGCGGATGGTCCGAATCGTGCTGTCGGGTGCGACCCCCATGGCATCTGAACTTATTCGAGAGGAGTATGTGTCGGAGTTGGCCGCCGATCTTCGTGTGCGACTCGGCGTGCTCGATTTGTCCGTCGTATGCCGCGACATCATGCCGCCGGTCAACCTCGACCAGTACAGAAACCAGCAGCACGTACTCGGAGAGGTTCTCCAACTGATCGACGAGCTAGCAGAAGAATGACGAGTTGCTCCAGGAATTGGCGCCTGTCCCGGTAGCTGCCGCAGAAGCGACGCCGAGCGACACCGATTTGTACCTCAGGGAGCTCGTCACCCACCTGGCCCCCGAGGCTGCAGCCCGATTACTTGCGGAGGATCACTGAGGAGCATGTATTTCCGGGACTGCAAACTGATGGCGTTTGGTCACTTTCGTGATCGAGAAATTCGGGACATTGATAATGCCCTCGTTGTCATTCTCGGACCAAACGAAGCTGGAAAATCGACCTTCTTCCAGTTTCTCCAGACGATGCTGTTCGGCATCTATCCTACCAGTCCTGAATCACACCGCTACGCTCCGAGAGACGGTACGTCGTTGGAAGGTTCGGCGGATCTCGTACTCGGCGCGGGCCAGACGGTGTCGGTCACCCGACGACTGACTCGAACGCCCCAGGGGCGGTTGCAGAACGGGAGCGATCTGGACATGGATCTGAGAAACAAGCCCGTTCCCGCGGCGGAGTTTGTTTCGCACCGCGTTTTCGACGCTATCTATGCCCTCGATCTCCACGATATGACGGCCCTCAAGGATCGTGCTTGGGCGGACGTGCAGGATCGGCTGCTCGCCGGTTTCAATCTCGATTTTCTGAGATCCGCTCGATCGGTGCTGGATGAGCTCGATCGTGAGGCGAATGATCTATGGCGCGACGATCGACGCGGCAGGCCGTTGTCGAAACGTCTTCGTGAGGAGCGAGACGAGTGGGTCGAAAAGCTCGCGCAATCCCGAGAACGGGAGTCGGAGCTCCAAACGCTCAATGACGAAGTTCGTCAGCATGCCGAACAGCTTCGACTGCTTCGAGACGAACAGGTCCAACTCCAGGCTGTAATGCGGCATCACGATCGGATCGGGCCAATCGCCGTGCGCTGGAGTAAGATCAAAGGGCTGATGAGCGCATCCGACAATGTCGAGTCCTTTTCCAGTATCCCCGAGAATCCCGTGGCGATTCTCGACGAGTGGCATCGACGAGACGAAGAGTACAGCAAGCAGATCGACGATATCGCCGAAGAAGAGGACGAGCGGGAGCTTGAACGCGGAGCGGCACAGGACCACGACCACCTCATCCTCACGCATGCTGACGAGATTCACGCGTGGTCGAGAAGGGCCGGGGCGCATGAAGCCAACCTCGCCAACCTGAGAGGTGTGGGAATCGAGCTTTGCGAGATCCGCTACAGGATGAACGTCATCGTTGAGAGCTTGGCCACGCCTGAAGGCAAAATGGATCTGCTCAGGCAAATCCCGACGATGGAAGCCGAAAAGCTCAGGAGCCATGTTCTCCGGCTCGAGGATGCGGAGGAGAAACTGGCCTCGGCACGCGCTCGCGATCAGCATCTCGCAACGCAATTGGGCTCCCGCAAGTTCATATTTCCGATTCTGATCGTGCTCGCAGGCATTGTCGTCGCAGCCTTCGGGATCATGCAGCCCCAAAATCTCATGATTGCCGCCGGTGTGGCCATCGCGATAGGAGGCGTGATCTGGCTTGCAATGACACTCAGTCAACAGCGTCGACTGCGTAAGTCTAGGATTATTCTAGGCTTGGACCGACTAGAGCAGAGCTGCTCCGAGCACCGCGAAGAGGTCGCGCGACTCCTCGCACCGCTGCATGTCAAAGAGGACCAGCTGAAGACACCGGGCCGCGATCTCGTCGCACGATTGCTGCAGCTGTACCAGCTCTTCGAGCGTCGGCGTGAACGCACGAAACGGGCTGGGACGATCGTCAATCTGCTCGATACAAATCGTCGGGAGATGCGTCAGCTGCTGAAGTCCGTCGATGTCCCCTATGATTTCGACGTGCTTACGACGGTCAGTGCGCTCGAGAATCGTCTCGAGGAGGCAGACGATCGGATTCAAAAATCCGAGGACGCGCGCCAGCGGCTTTTCAAGCTCCGCAGAGACCGCGAACGGATTCGATCCGATCAGCAGGCGCTGCAGGATCAAATCGCTCAGATTGAGGCCGTTCTGCGAAAACTTGGGGACGGCGACAAGGAGGAGGGCGCCGCGAAGCTCGAAGAGATGCGGAGGTCCAAGATCATGGCTGACCACCACATGAGTTTGCTGGATCAGGATCATCCAACCTGGCGAGACTATGTGAGCGACATCGACAAGCTCTCCGACGACGAACTTAATTCGTACACTGAGGCGGCGCGCATGGAACGGGATGCGAAGCGTGACGAGATCCTCAAGAAGATCGATTTCGAATCCATTCGCCACGCCCGAAAGCGCGCACAGCTGCAACAGCTGCAGAAGCACCGGACCGTGGCGGACGTCGAAAGCGAGATTGCGCTTATCGACGAGAAGATGGACGATGCGCGGAGACGACGCGACGAACTCGTGCTCCTTGCGAACGTCATCCGGCGCGCCGATCAGCAGTTCAGATTTCGACACCAGCCCGACGTAATCCGCATAGCGAGCGGATACCTCTCGAAGATTACCGCCGGACGCTACGTCCGTCTCATGCTGCAGGACGACTCGGGCGACCTCATGGTTTTCGAGCAGGCTTCGCATTTTCCCATTACCGTTGACGAGTCTCTAAGTCAGGGGACGCGGGACCAGATCTACCTCTCCATCCGATTCGCCCTGATGGATCATCTCGACGAAAATCAGGAGCGGCTTCCGGCATTTCTCGACGAGGTGTTCGTCAACTGGGATCAGGAGCGCAGAATGCTCGGATATCAGATTCTCAAGGACCTGGCGGCGCGCAGGCAGGTCTTTGTATTTACCTGCCATCCGTGGCTGGCCGCTGAAATTCAGTCCGTAGTGGAGGCGCAACTCATTGAACTTGCTAACGATACCTCCACAGTGAAAGAAGATGTTTAAAACGATACAGCCGACTGTTTGGGCTTTCGATATCGAATGGGTTCCCGATCCTACAGCCGGCAAGCTGATTTACGGTCTCGACGACAATCTCGATGATCGCTCCGTGATGGAGCATATGTGGGCGATGGGCGGGGGCACCGAAGAGGAGCCCAGGCCGTTTCTCAAGATGGTGCTGTGTCGCATCGTCTCCATCGCCGCGATTGAGCGTCGCGTACGAGACGACAAGAGCGTCGGACTTACTCTTGTCTCGCTGCCGCACGATCCCACCGATCCCGAGAATGCATCGGAAGCGGAGATTATCTCGCGGTTCCTCGATGCGGTCGGTCAGAAGAAGCCGCAACTAGTCGGTTTCAACTCGATGAATGCGGACATCAAGATTCTGATCCAGCGGGCGATTGTGAATGGCATCGAGGCGGGCTCGTTTGCAAAGCGACCGGACAAGCCCTGGGAGGGCCCCGACTATTTTTCACGGGTCTCAGAAAGCAGCGTCGATCTGATGGACATTGTCAGCGGTTGGGGACGCGGCGCACCGTCGCTCAATCAATTCACGACCCTGTCGGGTATCCCTGGCAAGTTCGAGATCGATGGGCAGCAGGTAGCCGATCGCTGGCTTGAGGGCAAACTCGGCGACATCGTCGCCTACAATGAGTGCGATGCGGTCACCACATATCTCCTTTGGCTCAGGTTCGCGCACTTCGGAGGGTTCTTCGATGAGGAGGAGTACGAAGAGGAGCAGGAGAACGTCCGCAGGCTGCTGCGAGAGATGGGCGCTCGCCAGAACGGTGCGCACCTGTTGCGCTATCTGGCCGAATGGGAGCGACTCCGGGACCGGGTGAAGTCGCTGCCGTAAACCAGACAGGGCTTCAAGACCTGACAGGTTTTCAAAACCTGTCAGGTTTCTTTCACTCCGGCCGCGTTGCCAGATCGAGGAGGCGGCGGGCGGCGTCGACTGGGACGCCCAGGTTCGAACCGCCGAAATCTGTCAGGATCGCTGTGTTGATGGCCACGACCTCTCCGCTCAGGGACATCACGGGTCCTCCGCTGCCTCCGTGTGTCGTTTCCGCATCGTAAACGACGGCGGTTGGGGTTACCTGGCCGACAATTCCCCTCGTGGCTAGCGGTGCGATGCGCCCCTCCTCAGACAGACGCCTTGCGATGTACCAGAAGTCTCGCTTGCTCTCCTCGAGAAGTTGATTCACAAAGTGCAGGTCGGTTCGAGCGAGGAGGGCCCGAATGCCGGTCGGATAGCCAAGGACGATGACCTCGTCGCCGGGGGAGACGGACGCGTCAGCGAGTTGGAGCGGTGGGATGTCTTTCGGGTCGCCCTCGCAACGCAGGAGTGCCAGATCCTCGGTAGAGCTACCCAGGACGAGCTTGATGTCGAATGCTTTCGAGACGTTGGGGAAATATCCGATCATTCGGTTCATCACCGGCTGGTATCCCATGCTGAGTACGGCGACGGCGCTGGGCTCGAATTCCCACGGGGCGGCCACGTGCCGGTTGGTTATCACCAGACCTCCGGAGCTTACCAGAAACCCGGTTCCGGTAAACTGACTTCGGTACGGTTCGCCCGTGCCGTCAGGGCGAACGACGGGATACCCCTTGCGATCCATCAGCGGCTGTCCGCCCGGGGTGATAACGAATCTGAGCTCCCGCCCTTCGGGTCCGACGAATCCGTATTCACCCTGGAGGAGCATCACCGATTCGGCAGATGAGGCCACGACCTTCCTGCCTGCCGCCGTCAGTGCCTCGAGCGCCTCGACACGCTCAAGGGTAGTCGAGAGCTTCGACTCCAGCTCACTCTGGAGGACTCGCAGCTCATCGTTGGTCATCGATTCGTCGTTGGCTTGGATGAGCGAAAGGACCTGCTCCGCCTGCTCGTCTAGCTCCCCTGCCAATTGGAAGCTTCGAACGACGAGATAGATCGTACTGAAGACGAGCAGCGTGGTCAGGGCGAAGGACATCTTTCTGGTCCACGGGGCTGTCTGGCGAAGCATCTCATGAGGCATCGCCCTGATGAAGGCGATTGCTCGTCCGACAACGGAGTTCTTCTGATGCCTTGCACTGTCCCGACAATCGGCAATGGCTTCAGGTATAGTCTTGTATTTATTTCGGATACCATCATACACGCGGAATCTCAGCACCGGGCCGTGCGCACCGACGACGATGACGTCGCCAGAACTCAGGAGGTGCCGAGTCGTCTCGATTCCGTTGACTTGGGCATGCTCGCCGTCCGCGACTATGAGCTCGCAGACGCCGTCGTGGCGGACAATCGCAGCGTGGTGGGGTGCGACGGCCGGCTCATGGGCGGCCGGGAAGTGGATCGTAGCGTTTGATGACGATCCGATAGTGATCCGGTCTCCGGCCACGAGCTGCCGGGATCCGCGATGGAACCCGAAGAGATGATCGATGACGATCGTCTGGTTTCCCGTCTCGTTCGTGCCGTCAGTTTGGGCGGATTCAGATTCCATCGCATTGGCGACGACCAACCGGCGCCGCGTTTGTTACGACTGGCGGCGACACGTTACGTCCGGAAGCCACAACTTGGCAAACCTGACGGGTTTTGAAAACCTGTCAGGTTTTTCAACAAACGACAAGGGCGGCCCCGGTTTCCCGGCTGCCGCCCTCGCGTCACCTGACCTGCACCAACGCAGATCGTCTACTTCAAGGCGAGGAGCTCGTCAACTTTCGCTGGACTTGGTGGAACCAAGTGAGATTCCCATGCGGTCACCCCCACCGGCAGATTCTTTCCGAGCCGGTAGGCATTCACGACGTCGATCGTATGCCGCCGGACGCGCGCCGATTTCTCGAACGGCACGCTTCGAGCGAGGAAGTCCATCGCCCAGGCATTGCGCATCTTGGCCAATGCACTCAGTGCGAGTATCCGCTCGTTCTCATTCTTCGAGTTGCGATAAACGCGGACGACATCAAAAACCGCCGGGTTCACGTGAAGGTTTGATCCGTAGATTGCAATCTGCTGGATGGCGCCCAGTTTCGCTCCGTAATTGTCGGAATCGACCGCTTGAATGAGGCCCTTGCTGAACAGCTGCCAGTTTGTCTGATTCTGGGCCTTTACGGTCGCAGACAAGAACAAAACGCAAGACAGCGCCAGCGCCCCAGTTACAACTGATTTAGTCATGACGTGCTCGAGAAGTGGTTAGTTCGTGAGTTAGCCGGGTTCTCTTGACTCGACCTTTCATTCCATTACGGGAGGCCATTCGAAGAGATTTGAGTTTCCGTTGAACCGTGGCAATTGATCCACGAACGGTTGTCTGAAGTGTGTGAATGACCTAACTAGACCTGACAGGTTTTGAAAACCTGTCAGGTCTCCCTAACGACCATGAAAGCGGTTCAAATTCTCAAGATTGGCGCCCCGCTCGAAGGCCGCGAAATCGAAAGGCCGTCGCCGAATTCCGGTGAGATTCTCGTCCGGGTATCAGCGGCTGGGATTTGCCACTCCGACGCGCACTATAGATCCGGCACTTCGCCGGTGGGCCGCCTTCCCATAACGCCTGGTCACGAGGTCGCGGGAATTGTAGAGGAGGTGGGCAGCCAGACTGACGACCATCTCCTCGGCCGCAGGGTGTGCCTTCACTACCTCGTAACTTGCGGTCAGTGTTCGTTCTGTCTCGCCGGGCAGGAGCAATTCTGTCGAAGCGGGCAGATGATTGGGAAGCACCGAGACGGGGGCTATGCGGAGTTTGTAGTGGTGCCGGTTCGGAACGCCGTGGCTGTTCCCGACGGCGTTTCGGATCTGCACGCAGCGATCATGATGTGCTCGACGGCCACGTCGTACCATGCGCTGCGCCAGGCGCGACTCGTCCCGGGCGAAACTGTCGCCGTCGTCGGTTGCGGTGGTTTGGGCATGTCGGCGATTCTTCTCGCTCGGATCATGGGTGCGGATCGGATCTTTGCCGTCGACGTCGATACGCGAAAGCTCGAGATCGCGCGTGATTTGGGTGCAGAGGCAATCGACGGTCTCAGTCAGCCGGCCGAAGCGATCCGTGAATTGACCTCGGGCCGGGGAGTCGACACTGCGGTAGAGCTGATTGGCAAGAAGGAGACTTTCGAGCTGGCCGTGAAGGTCCTGGCGCCGAAGGGCAGGGCAGCCCTGGCGGGGATTTCGAACGACCGGATTTCCGTGCAGCCCTATCCGGATTTGATCAATCGCGAGGCCGAGGTTATCGGCGTGTCCGACCATCTTTTGTCGGAGCTCGAAAGTATTCTCGGATGGGCCGCGCAAGGCATGCTGGACCTCACGCCATTCGTCTCACGTTCGGTTCCTCTCGAGGCCGGATCGATCAACACCGTTCTGGATGATCTCGAAAACGGCACCTCGACCATTCGCAGCATCATCGTCCCAGATCTCTGACGGTTGCACTGCGAATCCGTGACGATGCGGGACCTGGCGGTTACGATTCCGGCTGGAGCGACGAGAACACGAACGACGTCACCGTCGCCTTCCGCGAATCCAAGAACTTTCTGTAACTGTCGTCATCCATCCCGAAAACAGCAGACAGGAACGGCCTGGCCACAAAGGGAAATATGCATAGAGACAGAAGCGTCGTCAACAGGTCGTGCGCCGCAACAAACTTGATCCGGCCAGCACTCGCCGCTTCCTGGATCTGACGCTCCAGGACGGGTATAATCGGCGCCGCCGCCTCCCGAATGACCTCGTCGAAATAAGACGCGTCCCGGTTCAGTTCTCCGAGAATGAAGGCCGGCAGCGTGGGCGTCCGCTCAAGGGCATCGATGTACGACTCAATAAACCGTCGAATCTTCAATCCGAGCGGAAGCTCCGACCCCAGAGCCTCAACGAGCGGCGGCAGCGTTCGGTTGAGAATCCCACCGAAAACGGTACGGAAGAGCTTCTCCTTTGACCGGAAATAGTAGTGGAGCATCGCCTTGTTGATTCCTGCGGCATCGGCGATCTCCTGCATCCGCGCTCCATTGTAGCCGCGCTCGACGAAAACGCGCTCCGCCGCGGCGAGAACCGCCGCTTCAGACGAGCGATGTCCGGTCTGTTCATGGGAGCTGTCAACCATCTGGTTAATGTAAGTGGATCGTGCGGCTCATTCAACGCGCTATGCTCCGTTCTTCTTCGCTCTCGAGCTCGCGGACGGGCTCCTCAAATTCGCCTCGGGCATGGTGACGTACCATCCGGCGTTCGATGCTTTCTGAGTCGATCAGCCGGGATCCTCAACCCCTTTCCGAACGATGGAAAGGATCTCAGACGAAATCTCTTCGATGGGCTTGTTCGTCACGTCGATCAGCGGCCAGTCGGGGCGCTTCCGAAACAGTCGTTTGGCGTATGCCAGTTCACGGCGGATAAAATCGGGATCGGCGTAGGAGCCCGTCCGTCTCCCGAGATACTCGTCCCTGATACTCCTAAGATCGGCCAGCCGGCGCGGAGAGGTTGTGAGGCAGAAGACGCGTCCCGGCTTCAATTTGAACAGGATCGGAGGAGGCGGTATGTCCATTATTATAGGAATGTTAGCAACAAACCATCCTTTGAACGCGAGGTAGATACTCAGTGGTGTTTTGAACGTACGGGAGACCCCGGTCAGCACGATCTCGGCCTTCGGGAGATCGGCCGATCGCATGCCGTCGTCGTGTGCGATGGCGAATTCCATCGACTCGATCCGCCGGAAATATTCTTCGTTGAGTTTGTGGAAGAGTCCCGGCTTCTCGGCGGGTGTGTAGGCGAAGTATTCGGACAGGCGGGCGAGCAGGGGGCCAAAGAGGTCGATCGTTTCCACGTCGCGCAGTCTGCCGAAGCGTCGAAGCGATCTACGGAGATCGTCGGAGACCAGGGTGTGCACGACGATGCCGTCTACGGCCGCCGCTTCCTCGATGATGTAGAGGGCCTGTTCGTGAGTGCGAACTTCGGCACGACGCGAGATTTCGACATCGGTTGCGGTAAACTGCGTAAGCGCCGCTTTCAGGGTTCGTTCGGCTGTCTGGCCCGTTCCGTCTGAAACAATAAAGATGTGGTGCATGCGGGCTCGATCTAGGCTTGCGGTTCGCGAGGCCGTTGCGCTACGGAGTAGAGGGGCGAACGATTCGTCCGGGAGTTTGCGACGTATGCTCACCGTTTCTCACCACGAACTCGCCATTCACCATGACGTGGGGGATACCGAGCGGCAACTGGTGTGGATTTTCAAACGTGGCCCGGTCAACTACATGATCAGGATCGAAAACGACGAGATCGGCGAAGGCTCCCGGCTCGATTCGTCCGCGCCCATTGAGACCGATTCGGTCGGCGGGCATGCTCGTCATTTTCCGGATGGCGGTTTCAAGGGAGAAGGCGTGCAGCTCCCGCACATAACGGCCCAGCACCCGCGGGAAAGTCCCATAGCAGCGCGGATGCGGTGATCCTTTGGCCAGCGGTCCCGACGGCGCCCGTGCACCACCGTCGGAGCAGATCATGGTCGAGGGGTGCGACAGGATCAACACCGTATTCTCCTCGCTCATCCCGAAGCCCACCATCCCGGTTCTACTCCTGTCGCCGATAATCAAATTCCGAAGGACCTGATATGGGGGCTCGTTCCGTTCAGCCGACAGATCGCCGAGTCGCCGCCCATTGGCCCATGACAGAGCGGGATCCACCGTCATGGTGATCTGGGCCGCATTCCAGTCGCCGAGCCTGGCAATTTTCGATGCAACCGCCTCCTTGATCCGAGGCTCCTGATCTGGATCGGACAGGCGTGCAATGAACGCCTCGGCCCCACCTTCCCTGACCCATACCGGAAAAAGAGCGGCCAGCGTGGTACTGTACGCGACGTAGGGATATCGATCCGCCGTAACGTCGCGTCCCTCCGCGTGCACTGAGTCAATCATTTCGAGCGCAATGGGAGCCTTCCACCAGTTGCGTTGGCCGAGCGCCTTCAGGTGCGAAAGCTGTACGGGGACGTCTGCCATGCGGCCGATGTGCAGAGCTTCCTCGATGGCACCCAGCCCGCGGTCGTCCTCGTTCCGCATGTGCGTGGCGTATGGAAGCCCCGATCCGCGCAGCTCCGACGCGAGCGCGATCAGTTCGTCCGCCGATGCGAATGCCCCAGGCAGGTACTCCAGACCCGATGAAAGTCCGCAGGCTCCGCTTGCCAGCGCCGCCCTCACCATCGCTCTCATTTCCTCCATCTCACGAGGCGTGGCCTCCCGGTCTTCGTCGCCCACGACGAACTGACGAATCGTGCCCGCCCCGACCATTGAGGCGAGGTTCATCGATGTACCCGACTGCTCGATACGCGAGAAGAATTCGGGCAGATACCGAAAATCGATGACCACGCCGTACTGATTCATATACGCATCGCGCAACTCCTCGAAAACGTCCTCCCGGAGCGGACCCATCGAATCGCCATCCTGCCCGACCACTTCCGTCGTGACGCCCTGGTGCACTTTGCTGACCGCTCTCGAATCGACGAGGAGCGAGAGATCGGTGTGGCCGTGTATGTCGATGAATCCCGGGGCGATCGCCATGCCCTTAATGGAGAAAACGAAGGCATCACCGCCATCCAGGTCAGGTCCGAAGGAATGGATACGATCGTCTTCGACGAGCACGTCTGCCTCGACGGGCGGTGATCCGAGGCCGTCGAAAAGGAGTCCACCCTTGAAGAGGATCCGGGTCGACTTCACGTTTCGAGGGGTAATTATGTTCGGAAAGGAGAAGAGTGCGGGGACGGCGGCAACGCCGACCTGCAGGAACTCACGTCGTTTCATGGGGAGACAGGAGGAACCTCAAGGGGCAAACGACTCAAATCTACACATGCGCGAGTTGGAGCGCCTGAAGAATTGGTTGCTGACGCGCATCGGAGTGCGACGCACCTATAAGTGCGACGCACGTCCCTGGTGGACGTAACGCGCCGTACGCCGGTCAGCGTTAGAGTTCCAGCGGCAGGTCGCGGATGACCCTCAAGAGGTCCATCGCGGTGATCACGCCGACGACTTGATCCCCACGGGTGACAAACTGCCGGTGGATCCTCCCGCGGAGCATGTAGTCGGCAACCGTTTGAATGGGAGTACCCTCGTGAACATTGAAAATCGTCGGAGTCATTATGTCGGCTACCGTGATGTCCGGCGATCCTCCGATCCTGAATGACTCGACGTCTTCGATGCCGAAATCACTCAGGGAGTCGATCTCGAGGCGAAGGTAGAAGTCATGGCGGTCATCGCTCGAATTTCGATGAAGCGGGATTCCTTCATGACGCGCAAGGTCCGTCAACGAGACGACGCCGACGAGCGCTTCCTCCTCGTTCACTACCGGAGCTCCCGATATGTTGTGACTGACAAGGAACTCGGCAAGTTGCTCGACCGGCATGTCGGTCGGAACGGCAAGGATCCGTGTCGTCATCAGATCTTTGGCGGTCAATTGCGTAGCTGGAGAAGTCGCGGTAAGCATCGTGCCCTCCATTTGGTCAGGACCATTGGCTATCCGCAAATTCGTTGCTTACGGGCGCTGCAGCGACAGGTCGGGCCGTGTCTGCTAAGAGGGGGTTGCGGCTTCCTCAACGTAGGGTCGTTCCCTACAGCTATAGGTGGCATCAAAACGTCGGAACCGACGTTCAAATGGGTCGTAGCGTTATAGTTTGCGGCCTGACTCGGTAGTCAAAATTTGGAGGTGCATGGACGGTTGGATCGAGGCGAAACAGTCGGATGTTTCGGTTTACGCGGAGAGTGGATTCGTAGTCGCGAAAGGTCTCTTTTCTCCGGAAGAGGCGGCGGCGTACCGTGCCCATTATTTCGATTTGAGGGCTAATAAGTCCTATAAGGACGATTGGTCTGGCGAGGCGGCGGGCGACGACGACCCGTTGAAGGCGTATCCGCGCATGATCCATATGCACCGTTGGGACGAGACGAGCCTCGACTGGCTTCTCGACGCGCGCATCAGGGACTGGTTGGAGCGCCTCTGCGGTCGCACTCCGTACGCTGTGCAAACCATGCTTTACTTCAAGCCTGCCGGCGCACGCGGCCAGGCGCTTCATCAGGACCAGCTCTTCCTTCGCGTCAAGCCGGGTGTGTGCATGGCGGCCTGGATGGCACTCGAGACGATCGACGAAGAAAACGGCTGCCTGCGTGTCGTCCCCGGTTCGCACAAGCTCCCGCTGCTTTGCAGCGCCGAAGCAGACACTTCCGTGAGCTTTACGGGCGTAGGATCAGAGCTGCCGCCCGAACTCGAGTCCATCCCGATACCGATGGAGGCTGGAGATGTCCTTTTTTTCGACGGTCTTCTGATCCACGGCAGTCTGCCCAATGTCAGCCGAGATCGCTTTCGAGCAAGTCTGATCGGGCACTACATCGACGGCGATGCTGAACGCGTGGCCGACTACTACCATCCCGTTCTCAGGATGGATGGAAGCGTCGTCGAGCTCGACGAGAGTCCTGAAGGAGGGCCGTGCGGGAAGTGGGTTACCGTCGACGGCAAGTCGGTCGTTGAGGTAGGCTGAGCGCTGTGCGTTTGAATTGGCTGCGTAGAACCACTGCTTGTCGCAACGGGGATCGAGAAGGTTCGTACTTTCGTCCGGCATCTTTGAAGAACACGAATCTCCTCATGCGCAAGCTCATTCTGACTTCGGCATTAGTCGCCGCGATCGGATCGACTGTCGTTGCACAGTCGACACTATACGTAGGCTTAGGTAATTCCAAAGGTTACGTGGTCGGCGCGAAGCTCCAGGAAAGTGGTTTGTTCCGATACGTCCAGGACACGACCTGGGCGCACATGGGTTGGAACCATCCTTTCGTCAGCGGTATCGCGTACGGCAAAACGACGGGTACGTGGCACTTGGCAACCGGGAACGGCGAATTTCGGTCCGCGGACGGCGGCAAAACCTGGAAGATCACGACGGATTGGCGCGTCACCGAGGCGCAACATATCGCCATTGATCACTTCGACGAACATCTGATCTATCTCGCCACCTCCTATGGAGTCTGGCACTCGGTGGATGACGGAATGACTTGGTACGAATCGAGTGAGGGGATGAAGGAGCATTACACCCAGGCAATCGTGGCAGATCGCAAGACGCCCCGACGCGCGCTGGCTGCCACCGAGGGGGGCGTTTACGTCACGTCGGATGCGAGCGCACATTGGGCGCTTGTCGGTCCGGTTGCGCCCATGATCGACATTGCCCAGAGTGCAGCCAACCCCGACCGCTGGATCACCGGATCGCGGGCTGGGAGCGCCTATCTCTCTAAGGACGGTGGAGTCACCTGGAACCTGTCTAAAGATGCCGACTCGGAGGTCACCGGGGTTGCGGCCGATCCGACGAGCGCTGACCGATTCGCGTTCGTCACCTATGGCAGCGGTGCATTTCTGACGGAGGACGCCGGCCAGTCGTGGCGCCAAATAGGGGACGGGCTACCGACCCCGTATTTGGACGAGCTGGTTTTCGATCCGAACGCGCCGGGCCGTTTGTGGATCGGAACGAAAGAAGCCGGAATTTTCCATAGCGATGACAGCGGAGCCACCTGGACCTATGCCGGCATGAACGGCACGATGGTTTACGACATGGTCTTTGTGGACCAATGAGAGCGACTGATATGTCAAAGAAAACTTTCTGGGCGGCCCTGCCGCTGCTGATGTTACTCTGCGCGGGCGAGTTGCCGGCGCAGTCCATGCAATACGACCTCCACAAGGCCCTTCAGGCGAGGCGCGACAGTCTGATCGACTATTTCGCCGACCAAGTGCCGGCGGATGACTATTCGCACGGAGGCTTCATCGACATCGCGGCGAAGCTTTTCCGTGGCAAGGACATAGACTGGTGCGTTGCACGCCTCGATACGCTCATGGCCGACCCTCGCGGCGACATGTTCTGGATGTACCCGTTCATCGAGGTCACGTATGCCGGAAAGGACAACCTTCCGGCGGACACGCAGGCTCGCATGCGCTCGTTGTGGAAGACGTATCACCCGTACCGGGGCGATACGGAGAACCACTGGGCGATGTACTACACGGCGATGTATCTCATCACGCAGATGTATCCCAATGAACCGGGGACCGAGTGGTTCAATGGAAAGAGCTCGACGGAGAATTTCGACGAGGCCGAAGAGTACCTCATCTCCTGGATGGATCTCACGACGACCATCGGTCAGGGTGAGTTCGACTCGCCCGATTACTACGGCGTTTACATCATCCCCATGTCGCAGTTGTATACCTGGGCCAAGGATCCGGAAATGAAGATCCGGGCCGGAATGATGCTGGAGTGGCTTCTTTCCGATTTTGCCGCAGAGGATCTCGACGGTCTATACACGGGAGGACACAGCCGAACCTATCCGGATCCTGTGAAAAACCAATGGCATACGGCGTCGACCGGCATATCCTGGCTCATGTTCGGCAACACGACCTTCTATCCGCGTGGAGAAAACCTCATTCTGGCTCTGAGCGGATTCGAGCCGCCGGAGATCATTTATCACATTGCGACCGATCGGCATGTCGCCTACGAGCACCGTGAGTTGAAGCGGACAAGGCACAGAATGCGATTCAGCGACGTCAAGAATGCGCCGGTCTACAAGACGACTTACATGCGGAAGGAGTATGCCATCGGATCTCTCCAAGGGGGGCTGCTCCAGCCGATCCAGCAGCATACGTGGGACGTAACGTGGGCTGTCCCTCATCCCCAGGATGCCGAGAACACCCTGTTCACCATCCATCCGTACTCGTCCTACAAGGAGCTGGGTATGTATTTCTCCTGGATTACAGGGTGGCTCACCGAAGGGGTTGTCCGGTCGAAGACGACCTACGACTCGCCGGATAAGTGGACCGGCGGATCGCCCTACGAGAAAGTATTTCAGCACGAGGATGCACTGATCGTGCTTTACAATATCCCGGAAGGCACGCGATACCCTCATATCAACGGTTTCTTTTCGCGTGACCTGAAGGAGCGATTCGAAGATGAGTCGGGATGGATTTTCGCACGCGGGGGCGACGCGTACATAGCCTACTATCCGCTCGCACCGTATGTCTGGGAAGCTGAAGAAGACGGATCGTCGCGTCTGCACAGCGCGTCACTCAAGAATGGCGCTGTGGTGCAGGTTGCGCCGGTGTCCGAGTTCGAGGGCATCAACGGCTTCAAGCGAGCGATCGTGAGTCTCCCCCTGATGGTGTCGATGGACTCGGTTCCGTCCGTCGACTACACGTCGCTGCAGGGTCACCGAATGTCGTTCACCTATGGCCAGGTTCCCACCGTCGACGGCCTGAAGCTGGATTACGAACACTGGCCACTGTTCGACGGACCGTACATGCATGCGGATCGCGGAAGCAAGAAACTGGAGCTCCGCTACGGCAAGACACACCGCGTTCTCGATTTCAACAACCTCTCCGTGAGGGAGTGGGTCGATCGTTAGGCATCGGCGATAGTTCGGCGGCGTGGCAAGCTGACAGGGGCGGCGTAAATCGCCTGAGCTTCTTACATTGGGTACGATCCTCGCGCACCTCCTAAGCAACGTGAATCTAATGCTACGATCCGTACTCCTCTCGACGCTATTTCTCGCGACCATTTTCCTGCCGACAGCCACACGGGCGCAAGACGGCAACTCCGACGACGCGGCGATGATGGCGCATGCCCGAGAACTGGCTCACCAGGCCATTCTCGTCGATACGCACATCGACGTGCCGTATCGGATGACAGAAAAGTGGGAGGATGTCTCGCAATCTGCCGAGGGTGGGAATTTTGATTATCCGCGTGCGGTCAAAGGAGGACTGAATGCCCCCTTCATGTCCATCTACATACCGGCCGAATACCAGGAGACCGGCGGCGCGCCGGAGTTTGCCGATTCGCTGATCGACATGGTTGAGGGATTCGTCACGCATGCGCCGGACAAATTCGCCATCGCGAAGTCGCCCGCCGACGTTCGGAGTCAGTTTCAGAAGGGCCTGATCTCACTCCCGATGGGGATGGAAAACGGCGCGCCAATCGTCGATCTCGCCAAGCTGACGCATTTTCACGATCGAGGAATCAGCTACATCACGCTTACGCACAGCAAGGTGAATCAAATCTCCGACTCGTCCTACGATGAGGAGCGGAAATGGAACGGATTGAGTCCATTCGGAGAACAGGTCGTCCACGAGATGAACCGACTTGGCATCATGGTCGACATTTCGCACGTGTCCGACTCGGCGTTCTACGACGTCATGGCTATTACCGAGGCGCCTCCCATTGCATCGCATTCTTCGGCGCGATACTTCACGCCCGGCTTCGAGCGGAACATGACGGACGAGATGATCCAGATGCTTGCAGATCACGGCGGCGTCATCCAGATCACCTTCGGCTCCAGCTTCCTCACGGAAGCGGCGAACAAGTCGGGATTCAACGCCTACGCCGAGATCCGGAAGTATTTCAAGGAAAACAATATCGATCAGGGGAGTGATGAGGCCCAGGCGTATATCGAGCAGTATCGAAAGGATCACCCCGCGCCGCTCGCCGACGTTTCGGATGTGGCAGATCACATCGATCACGCCGTCAAGCTCACGAGTATCGACCACGTCGGCATCGGATCCGACTTCGACGGCGTCGGCGACACGCTTCCAACGGGTTTGAAAGACGTGTCCGCCTATCCGAACCTCATCTACCAGCTCCTCAAACGAGGATATTCCGACGACGACGTGCGAAAGGTCATGGGAGAGAACCTTCTCCGCGTTTGGTCGGAGGTACAGGCGGTCGCCAAGCAAATGCAAGAGCACAACTAATCCCCGTCGTGCGCGTTTTCAGCTGCCTCGTCTTCGCGGCCGACGTTCCCTGAGGAATCATGGCAAGTAATACAGAACAATTAGTACGCGACGTCCTGGCCAAAGTGGATATCCGCGTCGATGGCGACCGGTCGTGGGACATTCGCGTCCACAACCCGGGATTCTACTCCCGGATCCTTCGTGAGGGCTCGCTCGGATTGGGCGAGAGCTACATGGATGGGTGGTGGGACGCTGAACACATAGACGAATTCATCCATCGAATTCTCGTGTCGGATGTGCGTCAGTACGTCCCGAGGTCGTTCAAAAGTCTGCGTCTGCTGCTGGCTGAAAAGTTTTTCAATCGCCAGAAGAAGGACCGCGCCGTCGAGGTTGCAGACACACACTACAATCTGGGCAACGATATCTTTCGCGTCATGCTCGATCCGCGCATGGTATACACGTGCGCCTACTGGAAGGAAGCGACGACCCTGGCTGAGGCGCAGGAGGCGAAGATGGACCTGATTTGCCGGAAGCTCGGTTTCGAGCGAGGGATGCGTGTACTGGACATCGGCTGCGGCTTCGGCAGCTTTGCAAAGTTTGCGGCGGAGCGCTACGGGGTGTCCGTCGTCGGGATCGGGAACGCGCACGAGCAGATCGATCTCGGAAGCGAGCTGTGCAAGGGGCTTCCGGTTGAGATCCGTTTCGAGGACTATCGCGATACGCAAGGATCCTACGATCGGATCGTTTCGATAGGGATGTTCGAAGCGGTCGGCGCCAAGAACTTCCGGAAGTACATGGAAGTCGTCGATCGCTGCCTTAAGGACGATGGGCTATTCCTCCTTCACACTATTGGGGCAAACAAGCCGAATAAGGATCCCGACGCCTGGACGGACAAATACATCTTCCCCAACGGCTACCTCCCTACGATCGCCGAGATCGGTCGATCGATTGAAGGGCTTTTCGTCATGGAGGACTGGCACAATTTCTCCGCTTACTACGAGAAGACGCTGCTGGCCTGGTTCGCGAACTTCGATAAGAACTGGCCGTCACTCCGTGCAGCCTACGGTGATCGGTTCTACCGGATGTGGAAATACTACCTCCTCTCTTTCGCCGGCTCTTTCCGAGCGCGATCCAACCAGCTCTGGCAGGTCGTGATGTCGAAGAAAGGAGTGGTCGGAGGATATCAGTCGATCAGGTAGCGTCCAACAGCAAACACCAAACATCAAATACCAAATATCGGGTGGTCGGCATTGTCACTGGGTCAGGCACCGAATTCATCTTTATCGTGCGGGACGACGGAACCGATCGTTCTAGTTAACCAAAACGATTGGTTCTGATGTCCGCAAGTATCTAGATGTGATGCAGCGCCCGACCTCAGTGCTGCCGACCACCAGAAGTTTGGTATTTGATGTTTGGTGTTTGCTGTTATCTCCCAAGATGTGTCTCAACGAATTGCCTGTCCTCGACAGCATTCGCCAGCACCCGTTCAACATCCAGCAGTTCAGGTGATGCCACGACGCAATCTTTGACGAACTCGATGCAAAGGTTGCCCTCGAATCCTGACTCAGCGACGAATCGCGTGTAGCTGCCGTAGTCCAGATCGGCTTCCTCCAGCAGACTGATGGCGCCGTCTTTTCGTCCCTGAAAGTGCAGGTGCCAGATCCGTTCGCGCAGTGCTGTGAAGGCTCCTATGGCTCCGGGGAGATTGGCATCATACGGCTGGAAGCACACGCCAAAATGAGTGGCGTCGAGACGCTCCAGAGTTCGGAGGGTCGATGCGACCGTGTCGAAAAGTGTATTGGCGTGTGTCTCGCCCGTCAGCCTGATATCCCTCTCACTGGCGAGATTGCTCATTTCTTCCAGAAAGGCGATGGATCGGTCCGTACCCTTCGTGTCCAGACGCCCGCTCGCCACCGCGCCGACGAACAGTTTGACCATTCCGGCGCCCAGAAACTGGGCCGTGTCGAGAAGCCGCTCGATGTTCGAGAGCTCTTTAAGACGTTGGTCCTCGTCTAGGTCGAGTCGTGGGTAGATGCCGAGTACCGGCGCCTCGATTCCGAGTGATTCCATAGCGGAACGGAGATCGTCCAATTCCGATTCAGACAGACGGTCAACGTGGTACTGCCAGATTTCCAAAGCCTCGAATCCATGCCGGGCAATCGCCGGCAGCAGATCGATAAGCCGGAAATAGGGGACTTTGTCGGCCGTCCAGCGGTTCGGCTCGAGGGCGATGGTATTGAGGATGATGCGGGGGCCAGTGGTCATGATTTGGGGGTTGCGTGCAGGAACCTAGCGAATACGAACGTTCGAGGTGGAGGTTCGGTGCACCCGCAAATCGGCCTGCACGGCCGTAAACAGCCGTGCTACAGCGAGATCTCGCCCTGCTTCCGCAGGGCTGAGTGATGGTGCGGCCCACAGGTCCTGCCGTGTGCATCGTGCACATCTGAGCCTGCTTCAGCAGCGGGTCACCGTGTAGCACGGGGATTTATTCCCGTGCGAGGGTTTCGCCTCGTGGATTGGCGGTTATGCCAGGCCCGGAGAGGTCCCTCGTCGCTTCGTGGCGACTCCGCTCCGCTTCGCCGACACGAAGCTCCGTCGGGATGACAGGGCCGTTTTGTAACAATGCGCGCGAGCACCTCGGCCCCGGCTGCTGTCGCTGCCCGCGCGACGACGGGACCGTGACGTCCGCCGCATATCTCAGTCCTTCCGAATCACCTCGACCGGCCGCGCTTTCCCACCCGATCGCATTTCAAACCTCACAATTTTTGGCGGGACGGCATTGTACGAATCCGGCTTCACGATCCAGGTATCCCCATCCCTGTCGAGGACGCCTTCGAACGGGCCGTCGAACGAAAGTGTCAGGGTCTCGCTCGGTGATGTGACCGAGACCGAGTCTTCGTTCATCACGATGACGCGCGTGATGTGGTCGTCGACGGTTCTGGACCACCATCCCGAGTCCTTCGGAAGTTTCTTTAGATGATTCTGCCACGGCGACGGCGCCCAATGGAAGCAGTCGACCGTCGATGAGTCGCTCGAGATCCGGAGCGTGAATCCGCCCGGGGTATTGTCGAGCACCTCGACCTGCGCCTTTCGGGCCTTCCTGTCGATGGAGGGAGTCATGACCGCCACCGATCGGAACGGAAGCTGGACCGTTCCGGCGCGCAGCAAGGCCGGTGCGGGATAACTCCGGACCGGATCGAGCGGCGATTCGTTTCCAAACGTGCCGACCCACCCACGACCGCCGAGCGTCCAGTCGACGAACGTCGGGTATTGAATCAGAAATGTGGTCCCTGGGAACGTGGTATCGCCGATGACGACTTGCGGCGCGAGGCCGGTGCCAAGCGCCTCGACGATATCCAGTGATGCGCCGTTCGGAGCCGTCGCTTCGACCCGATCGCTTTCGATGGATACGTCGTTCCCTACCATGAACTGCATGTTGCTCTCGACACGGTGTTCACCGCTGCCGTACAGCGCGTCGAGCATGATCCAGTAATCCCCCTTGATGAAGACGACACTCCGCCTCCAGATGATTTCCAGGAGGTTGTTTCTGTACTCGTAGATGCCCTCGAGGAAATCGTAGGTCGGATTTGTCACCCATCGGTTGTCGAGGACGTCGAATCCGTAGTGCCGGTCCCAACCTGTATTCGGATCGACGCCGTCGATTGTGATCACGTTGTGGAGGTATCCCGGGCGGAGGTCGATCCGAGGTCCCGGCTCCAGTGAAGTGTAGAGAGAGGTCCCCGGGTCGACGATGAACGGTGCTCCATCCGCCGAAAGGGTGATGCTCAGTTTGTCGCCGTGGTGGTGGTTCGTTCCAAAGGGTCCGGCATCCATCGAGAGGTACTGCGCGTCGACGTCCCAACCGTCGCGCATGGCGTAGTAACCGCTCAGGTAGTACGGATTGGAATGGAAGGGGAAGGATAGCCGTCCGTTCAGGCCTTCAGGATTGTAAGGTTCGTCTGCGAGCCGTTCGAGATCATCGCGCCCGAACAGTCTCGCG
Source organism: uncultured Bacteroidota bacterium (assembly GCA_963768715.1). Lineage (GTDB taxonomy): Bacteria > Bacteroidota > Rhodothermia > Rhodothermales > DATKEJ01 > DATKEJ01. The sequence goes on along the minus strand of CAVYJC010000007.1, from coordinate 108,633 downwards.
CTCCGGCGGAGGACCCGATCTGAGATGTCGTAGACGCCGTTATCTCCATATCGCGGAAGGCCCCTGTCGGGTTTCATAACGCCGACATGAGCATCCACGATTGCTTCGAGCTTGCTCGAGATCCGGCGCTTCGCGGGTGAATCGGGCATCGCTTCGAACATGGAAAGACACATCAGCAGCGTTCCCTCCGAGTAGCCCAGTGTAAGCTCGATTGAGAACTCCTTGGGGTAGAAGGCGAAGTCCAGGAAAGCCTCGAAGAAAGCCGTGGCGTCTCGCTGCCATCCGGCGGCACTCGCTGCTTCCGGATAGTGAAGCGATGCGTAGAGAATCGCCGAGATGTTGCCCAGGGTTCCGTTATGAAGTCCCAGCACTTTCCGCGGCTCGAGCCAGTCCACCTCATCCCACATGTAAAGAAGAATTCGAAGCAGGTCGGCGTCGGAAAGGGACGGCGAGTCGCGCAGATGCGCCAGCGCGTCGATCCATCGTTTCACGCGCCACTGGAGCAGCACCCAGTTCCAAGGATTCACGTTCGGAGCGATCTGTACGTGGTATGCCTCCGATTTCGCGAGGGGCACGTGTTCCACGAAGTCGAGCATGTCGCGCACCATAGCCTCTGCGTACCGCTCGTCGCGCGTCGACGTGTAGGCCCGGGCGAGGTAGTCGAAGTGTGGGAACCGAGAGAGGGTGCCCATCTTCACAGGCGCGTCAAACCACGGCAGGTGGTCTCCGAATTGCACCGATCCGGAACGATCGGTAATGACGTGATCGACCGCCTTGTCCGCTCGCTCGATGTCCTCCGCAGTGGCCGGTTCCGACATGGGTATCACCCACAGGTCGATCGGGTCGTTGCGGGTTCGGAAATAGGCTGCCGCCGTGGCAATGATGGCTTCGTCGGAGGCGTCAGGTCCCAGTTCCCTGATCCGTTCCGCAACGACGCTTGTCGAGTCGAGGGCCTGGACGAAGCGGGGGAGCCAGGGCGCGTCCGGCTGGGCGTTTGCGGGACGAGGGAGAAGTCCGAACAGCGTAATACCGGCGAGCAGTATGATTCTCATGAACCCGCCTTCTTGCCCGCGCGGTACGAATCGATGTTTTCGCGAACGATGCGAGCGTTCTCTTCCAATTGGGCGAAATCGGATTCGGCGACCGCTTTCTTCGTTACGAGGGCGCTGCCGATGCCGACGGCGCAGGCGCCGGCTGCCAGCCATTCCCCGGCATTCGTCAGGCTCACTCCGCCGGTGGGCATCAGCTTCAAATCAGGCATTGGGGCGCGAACGGCCTTGAAAAACGGCATTCCGACGATGTCGGCGGGGAAAACCTTGACGATGTCGGCGCCGGCGCGGACGGCCGTGGCAATCTCTGTCGGCGTAAAGGCGCCGGGGAAGGCCGGTACGCCCAGCTCGTGGGCTGTCGATACGACTTCATCCCTGAAAATCGGACTCACGACAAAACGAGCGCCGGCCTGAACGGCCGCGGTGGTTGCTTCTCGATCGAGAACGCTCCCCACGCCCAGGAGTATCCGGTCGCCAAAGCGGTCGCGGGCCATCGCGATCTGCTCGATCGCACCCGGAACGGTGAGGGTTATTTCAATGGCTCGTACGCCTCCGGCGGCAATCGCTTCGATGACCGAAGGGAGCATGCCGGGATCCGGCAGGCGAATGACGGCAACGACCCCCTCTTCAATGACTTGTTGGACGATCTCGGCTCTTGAAATGGACATATTGGTATAAATCTACTTTGGGTACAGGCTTCGGAGATTCCCGCTCATGATAATGTCGAGCGAGCTTTCTCCGTGGTTGAAAAGGAGATCGATTACAGAAAGATCCGCCACGAACGGCTCGCCGTGTACCTGCGCATATTTTGGATGGTTGTAGTCCTGGAAGAATACCTCGACACCGGCATCGATGAAAGCGTCCAGATCGGCGTAGGATCGACCGTGCTTCCCGAAAATGTACGCCTGAGCGCCGGTCTTAACGCACATGTCGAGAACTCGCTCCGACCCGGATCCCTCCAGGCCAAGCGACGAAGCGCGCCGTAGTGTGACCTGCAGGCCAAGCTCTCCGACGAGCCATCGCAAGAGGTGTTCGTTCAATTCGACGAGCGTCTTCCATTCCCGGGCATAGGCGGCCTCCAGGAAATCTGCGTATCGCGAAAAGAAAGGCGCGCCCGCATAGGTGGACGAAATCGCCTTCCAGTGCTTCCTTCGCCAGGGAAGCGTTTCATTGACCTCAATTTCTTCGATCGGGATGTTACGATGGCCCTTGCGCAGGACCGGCACGGTCAGCCACATCCATCCCTCGCCGGACCGAATACGATTTCGGTTGTCGAATCCCTTCGGCTCGTATTGCACGCCGTCGAACAAGACGAATTCGTTCGCGAGCCCCATTTTGTGGAAGAGCCCGAGCCAGGGAAGATATCCGGGTTGATGCGCCGTGAGCGTCATTTTCGCGAAGGCTTGTTCGAGTCCGCCGCCAATCTCTCGCCGACCATGCGGATGAGTTGCGTCAACTTCTTCTCGTCCACACGCGTGGCTGCCTTGGCAGGTGAAAACCAACGACGTGTCCGCACCTGTTCCTGCCACTTCTTCCGCTGCTGCTCGACCTTCATGGTGAACACCTCGACCTCGCACGTTCCCGACCATTTCTTGTAGACGTACGAGCCGATGGACTTCCGCGACAGCTTACCCTCGATGCCGGCCTCCTCCAGCGCTTCCTTTGCGGCGGAGCGGCGTGACGACAGGTGAGGCTCGACGATACCCTTTGGAATGACCCAACGTTTACCGCTGCGTGAAGTCACCAGCAATATCTCCACCCGTCCTTTCTTGATCCTGTAGGGAATGACTCCCGACTGCCTGAAGATGCTCGTCTTAGCCAAATTCGACCTGCACTCGTTCTTTGTGACGGCGGCGAAGTTAACGCCCTGAGCCGTTATTTCGTCAAATCGGCACGTATTCCATTTGATTCACCAAGCCGAACGTCCTAACCTGATTCGCTTCGCTCCGAGCGAAACGAGACTCTGACCGTGATGCCGGTTGCTGAACCAAACATTGTTCGAATGACACGCTTACTCAAGATAACCGCGATCGTTTTCGCGTGGACGACCATCGGCAACGTTGCCTACGGCCAGACGGAAGCCGTATCCAAGAATGAGTACATGGCCTATATCGTGGCGGCGGCCGAGGAAGGCTGGCAGAACCTCCAGGCGTCACGGGAACGCTGGAAGGAAAGCATTGATCTGGACTACGTGTTCGGATACAACCCGCCCCCCAACGACCTCTATCTGGCGGCCCTCGACGCCAACCTCTACGAGATTACGGGCGACAGCAAGTATCTCGATCACGCCAAGGATCTGCTCCTTTACTACGGGAACTACAGGGATGCCTACCCGGAGGATTTCTACAAGTCCAAGGCGGAGTATAGCGCCGGACTTCCCATCATCCCGAACATCTTCTCATTCGGCAAATACGTTCACGCCTACGATGCCTTGAAGCGGCACAATTGGCTCACGGATAAAGAGGATGCCGTCCTCGTCGATGCGATGAGCAAGAGTGCGGACTTTCTCGTCAATTTCCAGGAGTGGGGTCCGATGAATCGCGGCATGCTGCGTGCCGAGGCGATGACGTACGTGGCCAAAGTGCTGAAGGGTCATCCTGGAAGCGACCGCTGGGCCATGGCCGGTGAAGCGATTGCCGCCGACAACTGGGGGAAGTGGGAAATCGAGGATGCCACCGGCTATCACTCCGTCTGGCTGTACTCTCTCCTGGGATACGCCAGCTACGTGCGTGAGGATGAAAGCCTCTATCGCACGCCGGTCATGAATTACTACTTCAACTACTTTTTGAAATTGATCAGTCCGGCCGGAATCATACCGGATTTCGGTGATGCGGGATGGGGGCAGGAATGGATCCGCATGATTCCCTTCTTCGAGAAGGGAGGCGCGGTCTACAAAGATCCCCGGTATCGCTGGGCCGCCGCAAAGTATTTCAGAAAATTCGTCGACCTCAAGACGGAGCGGCACAGCATGTTCGCGGCGCTCTGCCTGTCGGATGCCTACCGGTGGACCGATTTCAGCGTCGGGGCCGAGGCGCCCGTTTCCGGAAGCCAGGAGGTCCTGGATGACATCGTAGGCAAGAAAGTCGTGTTCAGGGACGGGTGGGACGCGAACAGCACCTACATGCTCTACAATTATCGGGACGAAGGGGATGGCGGCTGGCTCTTCAGGGAGTACCTCCGCACGACCATCCCGATCGAGGAGGAGAAGGCGACTCACGGCCACTCGGACGAAAACAGCATCGCCCTGCTGATGAAGAACAACTCGATCCTTCTTCATGACGGCGGTTACCGCGACTATATGCCGAGCGGGCCGTACGGGGCCTACCGAGCAGATTATTACCACAACCGGCTCGTAGTTCGCAACGGCAAGATCGCCCTGGGCCAGAAGGCTGGTGAATATCGATATGCATCGCCCGACTTCGGCGCGGTGCCGGGTCAGTCGCTCCTCGACTTCCTACGTAACTCGGGCGCCCATGAGCAGGTCGAGACGCGGAAGATCGATTTCCTCAAACTGAAGCATTTCGACATGAGTCGGACCAGAGTGATCGATCGCCGGCTGGGCTACGAAGCCGACCGCATCATCAACTACGTAAAGGACCTCGACTGGTTCGTCGTTTTCGACGTCCTACGGTTTACGGAGCCGGGCTACCTGACGATGGCCGATATGTGGCACACGCGGATGATTCTTGATCAGGGTGACGGGTGGTATGTCACGGCATATGATTCCCTGCAAAACACCGACGTGTCGGGGAATGAGCGCCTCCTGGTGCTGTTTCCGGAGCGGGAGCATCTGGAGGAGGGGACAGGCTCGGAGCCACGGTACTGGCAGCAGGAGCAGTTCGTATACCAGATGATTGGGCGCCACGGCTACAGAAATGACTTGCAGGCGTTCGTTACTGTCCTTATTCCGCATGATCAGAACGCAGATGTTGCGGCGCTGCGCGAGGCAGTAAAGATGGCGGACGTTCCGTCCTATCCTGAGGCAGTCGGCGTTTCTATCAATTGGGGCGGCAAGAAGTACCTCGTCGGAGCCAAGCTCGACATGGAGAAAGAACTCTTCCGCGACTGGCGCCGCCCGATGTACGACTACGAATCGGGGAAAGCCCGTTACGATGACTATGAGACCGATGCCTATAATCTGTTCGTCGTTGAGGACGCCGATTCGATCGACTACGCCGTGTCGGGCGTCGTGAAAATCAAGAAAGGCGATCGCGTTCTCCATGAGCAGTTCCCCGCGGAATTCGGACTCGCGTTCGATGGGAGTCCCGACAAGCCGGGCGTCGGAAAACTGAGGTACTGGGAGGAGCGTGTGCCGAAGTAGGGTCACGCCAGGCGAGCTATTTACGGCGCCGTTCGTCGACCGCTGATGTACGGCGCGGGGTCGTAGGGTCACGCCGTATGCGAGGACGCCGTCAAATTCCGTACATTTGCACCTGACCGGGTGTCTGGAGTAACCTTGAAGCAGTAGGGATACCACGAGAGGGAGTAAGATGCACCGATTTCTGTTTGCATTGCTGGCGTTGCTGTCGACAGCAAGCGTTGTTCGATCTCAAGGAATTGCCGCTAGAAGTACGGCTGAGTCGCTGCGCGGTCTGCACGGCGTGCACGTTGTCGTCGAAGAGCTGAATCCGGCCGTCCGACAGGCCGGGCTTACGTCCACTGGGATCAAAAGCGCCGTCGAGGACCGACTCGTCAAGAAAGGCGTGCCGGTGCTTGGCCTGGGTGAGCTCACGATGGATCCGCGCGGCCCTACGCTGCTCATCAAACTCGATTTCGTGGCAGCCGATCCGGTCTATTTCTACAACTCAGAGGTGCAGTTTTTTCAGAATGTTACGGTAGATGTTGGTGAAGGTGAGCTTCCGTCCTATGCGAGTGCGTCGACGTGGCAAACGAGCAGAGTCGACAAGGCCGGGAAATTCCGTCTTCCCACACTTCCTTCCGAAGTCGTCGGTCAGGTTGATCAGTTTATCGATGCCTATCTGAGCATGAATGCGGCAATGGCCCCCCCGGCGCCCGAACCGCAGACGGCCGATGTGGAGGAGGAGACTCCCAACGAGAAGCAGGAGCAATAGTGGTTTGAGACTCCCGGTGTTTCGGATGCCGGGCCCACTGCAGTTTTCAGACGAACTGACCGAAGTCGGGATTCACGAGCGAAGTGGTTCTGGAGGCATGCCAACGGTGTATTCCGTTATTGCAAAAACTGGAATGGTCCGTGATCACTGCCTGGCAGCAATTCGGGCTACCGGACCACGGACCACGGACCCCTCCGGGCGACAGACACGCCTGCTGGTATCTCAGAACCCGTGCTCGCCTGTTCGGGGCAGCTCCCGGACCTACGACTTTACAGTAGTGTCTTCCACGCCGGCCTTCGGCGCATCCCGCATCACCGCCTTCACGCCATTCGTGCACGCGGCCTTGGTCGTGTACATCTCGCTCGTTCCAACGACCTGCTTGTTCGCAGCGATGAGATTGAAGTAGAACTGACCGTTCTTGGCGACGTCCTTGACGAACTGTGCCTCGCTGGCGGAGTTCTTCTGGACCGATGCAATCCCCGCTTTAGTCGATGCCTTGCTGGCGTAGCTCTGGCTCGTCAGGATGCATTGTCCGTTCACGGCATTGAGTTTGAACCGGAATTTACCGGTCTTGGTCTGGTAGATCTGAAACTTCGGGTTCGTCATGATGCTGCTTCCTTTTTCGTGTTCGTAACGATTTGGCTTGTCGCCGATGCGATAATATTGCGCTCACAGGGACGGTGCAAGTCTCGGTGCCAGTCGTTCACTCGAAGACTTTTTGAAAGCGGCCAATTCCCGGGTCGCAACGGCGTTCAGACGAAGTGCTGGGCCATTTGTGACCGCAAAAAGGAGACGCTGCGCTCGAGTTGATCCATTCCCTCGACGCCGTCCTCGATGCTGATCCAGCCGTCGAAGCCTACGCCCTTCAAGGTTGAGAAGATCGCGTCGTAATCATTGAGGCCCTGCCCGATTTCACCATGACTGAGACGCGCCGCGTATCCGGTGACGTCCTCCTCCTTACGCAGGTCCTCCAGGGTCCCGTACTTGAGAAAGCGGTCGGAAGCATGCATCGTAACGACGCGGTGCTTTACCCTTTCCAACAGTTCGAGAGGATCCTCACCCGCGAGGAGCGTATTCGACGGGTCGTAATTCACGCCAAAGTTCGGATCGTCGATCCTGTCCACGATGGCGCAGAACACGTCCATCCGCTGCGCGAATTCCGGATAGGTCCAGTAATTGTCCTTGTAGTGGTTCTCGATGATCAGCGTGACGCCGTGAGCCCTGGCGGTCGAAAGACAGGCCTTGATCGATTCCACGACGTAGTCGATGCCGTCTGAAACGGCGATTTCGGGCCGCCGCTGGCCAGAGAGTACGCGGCAGTACGAGCCTCCGAGTTCAGCCGTCATCCGGATCCAGCGTTTCTCCTTCTCGATTTCGGATGCACGGAAGTCGCGATCCTCGTGGCAAAAGTCCGGTGAGCAGCAGAGCATGGGCATTTCGAGTCCGGCGCGCTCGACCATGCTCCGATAGTGCAGCCACTTGGACTCATCCTCCAGATCGAGGAAGCCGGAATAGAACTCGAGGCCGTCGATGTCCAGCGTTGCCGCCAGTTCGATCCATTCGTCGAGATCCATCGAACCGTCGACGCAGAGCGCGTCCATGATAGGCTTTCGGGAAGGCAGCTAACTTCGGCATAGCCTCACACTTCAAATATCAAATATCAAACAGCAAATATCAGTAGCAGCAAATATCAGTAGCGGTATACCCGCACGGGACTGGGAAACTGCAAACGTCAAACTGCAAACGCCAGACTTGAACGTGCAACGGCCAACACCAAACACCAAACTTCAAACACCGAACTTCTCCTTTGCCGATAACGATCAGTCCCGGCGAGAGGGGATTTTCAGATATCGCCAAGGCTAACCCATTGAACATGCCTGCCGCCATATTTGGTATTTGAAGTTTGGTATTTGAAGTTATTCGACATCTTTTGGCAGATTCCTCCCAATAAGCGGCCACTGCTCCAGCTCCACCACCGAGCTGCTGATGGGACGCGAAGCATCGCTCAACCAGAAGACGGCGGCCGTAGCGATCGTTTCCGGGCTGATTAGCGTTCCCGATGGATTGACCTCGTGAGGCAGGCGCGAAGGCCAGTCCTCCGGCAAACCGTCCTCGATCTTATAACGGTGCTCGTTTTCGGTTAGCACCCACCCGACGTTAAAGTGGTTCACGCGCACGCCATACTCCAAATGCAGCGCATCGCCAAGATTTCTCGACAGCGTCATCAGCGCTCCCTTCGAAACGCTGTACGGCAGCATCGCCGACTCGCCGCAGTAGGCGTTGATCGAGCCGATGTTCAGCACGCAGCCTTTCGAGGCCGCCAGCAGGTCGAGACCGGCCTGGATCAGGAGTAAAGGGGCCCGCACATTGGTCGCCATCAGGCGATCGAAGAGCGCCGCGTCGGTCGTCCTGATGTCCCCTCGAACGATAAATGCCGCATTGTTCACGATGCAGTCGAGCTTTCCAAAGGCCCGCTGGGCGGCAGCTACGATGCGACCCGGCGCCTGCGGATCAGCCAGGTCATCGATGTGGACCATCGCGTGCGGGGCGAGTTCGGCCTCCAGCTCCCGGGCGGCCTTTTCGTTTCGTCCGTGGATCAGCACATTGGCGCCTTCCGTCACGCACCGTCGAGCGATGGCCCGGCCAATACCCGTCGTACTTCCCGTTACGATAATTGCCTTGTCCTTGAGCTCCATGGTCAGTAAGTCGCTATTGCCCGGGGGCCAGCACGGCCTTTACGATCCGGCCTTCGTGCATTTCGTCGAAGGCTTCGTGCCACTTTTCGAGCGGCCAAATACCACCGATAAGAGGCTTCACGTCCAGACGCTCGGTAGCCAACAGGTTAATGACTGCCTCCCAGATGGGCCAGTTGTGGCTGAAACTGCCGCGCAGCGTCACGTTTTTCTGGACCAGTGGGTCGAGGGAGAAACCCAGCGGATCGGGTCCCCATCCCACTTTTGAGATCCAGCCCGCCGGTCTCACCACATCAAGGGCGATCTTGAGGGCTGCGGAGGCTCCGGCGGCATCGACGACACCGTCAACGCCGAGTCCGTCGCCTTCCATTGCCCAGGATGACGGACTTCCGATGATCGTCGTAAGTCCATACCCGGATGCCACTTCGAGCCTGGTTCGATCCCGCTCCAGTCCGACGATGGCGACGTCGGCTCCATGGAGCTGCGCCATGAGCGCGCAGAGCATGCCGATCGGACCCGGTCCAAGGACCAGTACCCGGTCTCCCGGCTTCACGTCGCCGTTGGTCACGACGGCGTTGTAAGCGACGCAGCACGGTTCTGTAAGGGCGGCGCGCTGGAATTCGAGGGTGTCGGGAAGATGGTGCAGGCATCTTGCGGGGACTCGAACGTATCGAGTCATGGCGCCATTGACGCCGTAACCGAACCCTTTCCGGGATGGATCCAGGTTGTAGAGTCCCCGCCGGCTCATGGGAGAGTTCGGATCGATCACCGCTGCCGTTTCGCTCACGACGCGATCTCCCTCTCTGAATCCGCGAACGCTCGGACCGAGTTCGGCGATTGTGCCGGCGAACTCATGGCCCAGCACGACGGGATAGTTTACCGGCCAACTGTGCGTGCCGGTCCACTGATGAAGATCTGAGCCGCAAACGGACACGTTGCCGACTTCGAGAAGTACGTCGTGTTCGCCGATCGCGGGGCGATCGATTTCCCGGATGTCGACGCTGCCGGGCTCAGGGGCGAAGTTGACGACCGCTGGCATCTGCATGGCTTCCCTCAAAGGTGTGAATCTCTGAGAATAGGCAAGCGGAGGGTTTCAAACGTCTCCGTACGCGTGGACTTTCTGACAAATCAGTCGGAGGGAGTCTTCGACGTTGCCGGAAGCCGTTCGAAATGCATCGGCATCGATGACCAGTGGGGCGCCGAGCACTACGAGCGGGGCGCCGTAGGAGGGGGTCGCAACCGCCTGCTCGATCGACAATCCACCCACGGCCTGTACGGGCACGGAGACTGCTTCGACGATCTCGCGAAGCTGGTCGAGGGGATTCGGGGCCGGCTCGCCTCGTTTAGCGATGCCGCGACGCTCGTCGTATCCGATGTGATGAATCACGTAGTCGCATCCCGAAATCTTCCAGACGCTTGGCGCCGGCGATCATGTCTTCAGAGCCGAGATTGTCGCCCATGACCTCCACGCCGAGGTCCTTGCCCGCCTGTACGACGCAACGGATGGTCTCCTCATGAGCCCTGGCCATAACTACCACCTGGGTCGCGCCGGCTTTCGCCATGATTTCGGCCTCGAGCCAGCCGCCGTCCATCGTTTTCAGATCGGCAACGATCGGAGTTTCAGGGAACCGGTCTCTGAGCGCTCGTACACCGTGCATGCCTTCCGCAATAATTAACGGGGTGCCGGCCTCGAGCCAGTCAACTCCCGCCCGCAGCGCCATTTCGGCCGTTTCGAGCGCTTCGTCGATGGAGGTGACGTCGAGGGATATTTGGACGATCTGGACGCATGCAAGTAATTAATAATTAAGAATTAAGAATTAATTCAGAGTTCAGAATGCAGAATGATCCTCCGTTGAAGGGTACGTGCCGGACTCGAAGGGATCTACCGGGTATTTGCGGACTTTGCGTGAGTTTCGGCGCAATTCAATCATGAGAGCCACCGGTCCGGCGAAGCGAGATGACATCGTGCGTAGACGGATGCAAAACGCAAATTGCGTGGCGGCGACCCGCTCTCCCTCTGCGCTCTGCGCTCAAGCCGCTCTGCGCTCATATGGAACTTCTGCGAAGTTGGTAACCGACGACCTCGCGCCTCGTAGATTCAGGCTCTCGCCCAACGCGGCGTACAACTGCAAATCGACTCCAAATCGTAATGGATCAGGTACCCAGGATCTTCTGGCTGCTTCTGGCCCTTGTTCTCGCTACGGCCGTAGACGTGCTTTCGCAACCGACGGCGACAGAGATCATCACGCGCGCCGACCAACTGACGCGTGGAAAGACCCAACACGGCACGGAATCCATGACAGTGGTCCGGCCCGACTGGCAGCGCGAAATGGTGTTCGAGTTCTGGTCGGAGGGAACGGAGAAGTCATTTATCGAGATTCTCGATCCGGCCCGCCATCGTGGCACGAGCTTTCTCAAGATCGGACGCGAAATGTGGCAGTTCGTGCCGCGCATCAATCGCGTCATCAAGATCCCGCCGTCCATGATGATGCAGTCATGGATGGGCTCCGATTTTACGAACGACGATCTGGTCAAAGAGTCGAGCATCGTTCACGACTACGAGCACACCCTGCTTCGAACCGATACGCTTCGAGGCGATTCGACGTGGGTCCTCGACCTGAAGGCAAAGCCGGATGCCCCGGTCACCTGGTCGCACGTCGTGGAGTGGATTCGCGTCGGTGACTATGTGCCCATGCGGGCCGAGTACTACAACGAGCGGGAAGAGCTGATTCGGACGCTCATCTTCGAGGATATCAAGGATATGGGCGGCCGCGTGATCCCCGCGCGGATGATCCTTTCCGAAGAGAAGAAGCCGGGGAACCAGACAATTCTTCAGATTCGCGACGTGACGTTCAATCAGGACATCGATTCCGGAACGTTCACGCAGCAGAATCTGCGGCGGCACTGAACCATAGCCTGGTTCGATGAAACGACTCCTCAAACTGGCCTGGCGCAACGTCGGACGCAACCGGCGCAGAAGTCTTATCACGATGTCCGCAGTGATTTTCACACTCGTGATTATCACTCTCTCAAACTCCGTCCAGTATGGGACTTACGACCTGATGGAAGGACAGGCCGTGCGCATGTTTACGGGCGAAGTGCAAATCCAGCGCAAGGGCTACCGCGACGAGCAGACGATGGCCTATTCGTTGACGGAAGACGAAACGGACTGGGACAGCCTGTTCGCAAGCGTCGATTGGACGGCGGCGCGATCCAGGCGGCTTACAGGTTTCGGCCTGATCAGCTCGGACTCATCGAGCGTCGGCGGCGCCATCATCGGCATCGAGCCGGAAACCGAGAGGAAACTCGCCAACTTTTCGCGACGGATTGTGGCCGGGGATACCCTGTCGGCCGGCGATGAGGGCGAGATTCTGGTCGGAAAGACGCTCGCCGAAAATCTTCACGTCGGATTGGGGGATACGCTCGTCGTCCTCACACAGGGATACCACAACGAGATGGGCGCCGAAGTCTACCGGATTAAGGGACTCCTTTTTACGGGAACCGGTGACGTTGATCGTGCCATGCTGGTCATGACCATGACGGATGCGCAAACGCTGTTTGCCATGGACGGTCGGTTCACCGAATGGGTGATCCGAAGCGATGATTTTCGAAGCGCCGGCCGTCACGCCCGCGACCTGCGCAAAGCGACCGCCGGTCTGGACGTCGACGTCCTCACCTGGGAAGAGCTGATGCCGGAGCTTCAACAAGCGCGCGCGTTCGACGATGCCGGCAACAACATCTTCTTTCTCTTCCTGATTCTGCTCGTCGGCTTCGAGATCTTCAACACGGCCACGATGACCGTACTGGAGCGCGTACGCGAGTTCGGCGTCCTTCAGTCGATCGGGCTGCGACCGAACCAGCTCAGCATACTCGTCTTCCTGGAACTCACGATCAAGATTGTGATCGGCGTAGGCGCGGGCATGGCAATTCTGATCGCCCTGGCCCTTGCATTTCCGAACCTGACCATTCCGTTGTCGGAGAGCCTGAGGGACATGTACGCATCGTTCGGATTTACCGTTGAGGGCTTTGGATTCTCGACGCGACCCGTCGTGTTCTTCCAGCCACTGATCTCGGTTCTCGTGGTTTCTTTTCTCGCGATCATCTATCCGGTGTGGAAGGTCAGGCAGTATTTGCCCGTCGAAGCGATGCGGCACGTCTAATCCGATTATGAACAGCATCTTATACAAAGTCGCCTGGAGGAACCTCTGGAGAAATCGTCGAAGGACGATCGTTCTCATGCTGTCCGTCGCGACCGGCGTGTTCTGTTTCCTCGGTTCGATTACGTTCATGGACGGCTTTGCGGTGCGCATGATTCAGTCCACCATTCAGCTTCAGGGAGGACATATCCTTATCGCCCGCGAAGGATTCAACAAGAACCCGACCGTGCAGTCGCGAATTACGGATACGCGCGTAATCGCGGCCACGCTCGACTCCATGCCGAACGTGAACTATCTGGAGATCATCCGCGCCAGTGGGATGGCGAGCACGACGGAGCAGGCGTCCGGGGTGACCATTATTGGGGTGGATCCGAAGGCGGAGCAGAAGGTCGGCATCGTCTCTTCCTCACTTATCGAGGGACGGTTTCTAGGCGAAGACGAGTCCAACGAGATCGTGATCGGCGCCTCCCTGGCCGAGAGGTTGAACGTTCGGCTGGATGAGAAAGTGGTCCTCATGGCGAACGATGTCCACAATGACGTCGGGGCCGGGGCCTACCGGGTGGCCGGTATCTTCAAAACGACGAGCTCGGATTTCGACAAGACGACCGTCTTCGTCCGTTTCCAGGATGCGCAGACGCTGCTCGCGTACCAGCCGTCCTCGGCGACCGCCTTTCAGCTTTATCTCGGTCCCACCGCAGACGCTGCCGCCATGGCGGATCAACTGAGGGCGGCCCTTAGGCGCCCCGACCTCGAAGTGCTCACCTGGAAGGAACGCTTTCCGATGCTCTCGTTGATGCAGCAGGCGTACGACTACTCGAGTATCATCCTCGTCTTCATTCTTTTCGCCGCCATCGCATTCACCGTCGTCAACACGTTCCTGATGGTCATCATCGAGCGGATCCGAGAGTTCGGCGTGATGATGGCGAACGGTCTGCGGCCCCGCCAGGTGCGAATATTGCTCTACACGGAAGCGATCTATGTCGTTCTCATGGGGGCGGCGCTGGGTGTCCTTCCTTCCTTTGCGCTGATCTGGTATGGGAACGTCCACGGTTTCGATATGAGCGGCTTCTCGGAGGGCCTGTCCTCGTTCGGTATTGGATCGACAGTGTATCTCGAGCTCAACTGGGGTCACATTCTTACGGGATTTGGTATGATTCTATTCGTGGTTCTGCTCGCAACCGCCTATCCGGCGATCAAGGCGAGCCGGCTCAATCCGGTGGAGGCGCTGCGACATGTCTGATGTGCAACAGGAAGCCGTGGCCGGACGATCGGCAGGGACGATCGTTTCGGTGAGCGAGCTCGTCAAAGTCTACGACGAGGGGAAGCAGCGCCTGCCGGTCCGAGCGCTCAACAGTGTGAATCTGACGATCGAAGCGGGCGAATTTACGGCGCTGGTGGGACCCTCCGGTTCCGGCAAGACGACCCTGCTCAATATGATCGGGGGTCTCGACCAGCCGACCTCCGGAACCGTGGTCGTTGCCGGCAAGGACCTTGCGACGTTGGATCGCGCGGAGCTGGCGGATTTCCGCCTCTGGAACCTGGGTTTCATCTTCCAGGCATACAACTTGATTCCCGTCCTATCCGCATTCGAGAATGCGGAGTTCACACTCCTTCTGCAGGGCGTTTCGGCTGCCGAACGCCGTCGCCGTGTCATCGAGGAGCTCGCGACGCTCGGAATCGAGGAAGAGCTCATCGACCGTCGTCCGGGTGAGCTCAGCGGAGGCCAGCAGCAGCGGATAGCCGTCGCTCGCGCCCTGGTTTCGGAGCCGAAGATCATTCTCGCCGACGAGCCGACGGCGAACCTCGACTCCAAGACCGGTGATCGGCTGCTCGACAAGATGAAGCAGATGAACATGGAAACGGGGGTAACCTTCCTGTTTTCCACGCACGACCGGATGGTCATGGAGAAGGCGGATCGCGTGGTTACGCTGCGCGATGGGGCCATCGTCGATCATGAAAGTCATCGTCATTTATAGGAGAAGCGCCGTCGCTCTCGCGATCCTGCTGAACGGCCTCGCCTCCGTGAAGGGACAACCGCTGGACGTTCAGTTCGACGGCTACGTCAAGGATCTTGCCACGCGCGGCTCATCGGTCGTCAGTGGGGACGCCTTCTTCCTGAACACCCTCCGGTCACGTAACCAGTTTTCTGTCGGTATCGGGTCGCACGTCTCGACTGAGGTCTGGCTCGACACGGAAGTGCTGGCCGGCAGCTTCCTGAAAAGCGCCGACTATCGGGCAAGCCGGAACGTCGTCTTCGATGAGTTCGCCGATCTGGATTGGACCATTGAGTCAACCGACGACTACCGAATCAGCCAGAATCTCTTTCGACTGACCGCTACCGCGTCGGTGGGAAAGGTGCGGGCCGTCGTCGGAAGACAGCGCATAGCCTGGGGTACAGGATTCGTATGGACGCCGACCGACGTGCTCAATCCCGTGAGTCCGGTCGCCATCGAACGTGACGAAAAAGCCGGCGTCGATGCGGCCTATGTCGAGTATGGCCTTGGCCCGATGAGCCGGCTGGAAGCAGCCTTCGCCCCCTCCAGGAATTCCGAACGATCCAGCGTCGCCGGGCGCCTCAGCTCCCATCTCGGCGAATTCGACGTTTCGGCCATGGGCGGGCGAATCCGGGATGCCTGGGTCTTCGGCGGCGACTATGCAGGCTACCTCGGGAACGCGGGTTTCCGTGGCGAAGCGGCGTTCACCAGCAGCATGGGAAAGGATTTCATCCGCGCTGTAGTAAACGCCGATTACAATTTTCCCGGGGACTACTACACGTTCGTGGAATTGCACTACAACGGCGCGGGAACGACCAATCGTGCGGACTACGACTTCTCACAAGTCCTTACTGGACAAACTCTTAACCTTGGTCGATATTATGCCGCAGCATCGGTATCCAAGAACATTTCACCACTCGTCTCGGGCAACTTTTACGGGATACTGAACGCTAACGACGGCAGCGGCCTGGCTGGACCGGCGATTCTCTGGTCGGCCAAGGAGAACCTCGAACTGTCTGCCAGCGCGTACATCTTCTTCGGAGCCGGCGACACGGAGTACGGGAGGGTCGGGAATGTGTATTTCGTGGTGGCGCAGTACTTTTTTTAAGAACCGAGGTCCTGGCGCCAGTCCGTGCGAAGTGCGGGGTGCGGGGTGCGGGGTGCGAACCCCGGACCAATATTCGGTGTCTGAAGTTTGGTATTTGAAGTGAGCTGTTCTTCGTAGAGTCCACCACCACTAAAGAACCCCCGTTTTGCCGCAGTCGTCAGCCTCTTCCGAAAATGGTCGGGGAGCCCGCGTCGGGCTGAGTCGAACGATGGGACTCCTGGACGTGACGATGATCGGCGTCGGGGCCATGGTCGGTGCGGGCATTTTTGTTTTGACCGGGATCGCGGCCGGTGCGGCCGGTCCCGCCCTTATCCTCTCGTTCTCCCTTAACGGCATCATCACCATCTTCACGGCGATGGTCTACGCCGAATTGGGGTCGGCAATTCCGGAGGCCGGCGGCGGGTATCTCTGGGTCAAGGAGGGGCTCCCAGGGCCGAGCGCCTTCCTCGCAGGATGGATGAGCTGGTTCGCGCACGCCGTTGCGGGGAGTCTCTATGGTCTTGCTTTTGGCTCCTACCTGCGCCTCGTCATGTCCGAGTTCGACGTATCGTTTTTCGGTATAGGAACGGGCGTGGTGGAGAGGGGGCTCGCCATCCTGATCATCCTGGCCTTTCTATACATCAACTATCGCGGCTCCTCCGAGACGGGTCTGATCGGCAACATCGTCACGCTCGCCAAACTGACGATCCTGCTCCTCTTTGTCGCCAGCGGAATGTGGATCCTCTTCAAGGAGCCGTCAACGCACTTTCAGCACTTCGAGGACTTTACGCCGGAGGGCTTTCCCGGCATTTTGAGTGCGATGGGATTGACGTTCATCGCGTTCGAGGGGTACGAAATTATTGTCCAGGCGGGGGAGGAGACCCGTGATCCGCGCCGGACCATTCCGAAGGCGGTCTTCTACTCGCTGGCGATTGTTGTCCCGATCTACATGCTCGTGGCATTTGTCGCCATTGGCGCGGTCGATCCACCGGGCGGTCAGGCGACCTATGTCTGGCTTGGGGCGAACAAGGAGTTGGGCCTCGTCGAGGCGGCTCGCCAGTTCATGCCTCTGGGCACCGTCATGCTCCTGATCGGCGGGTTGTTCTCGACGATGAGTGCGCTCAATGCGACGACGTATTCATCCACGCGGGTCTCTTTCGCGATGGGGAGAGACCGGAATCTTCCCGACGCCTTTGCGGCCGTGCACGATCGCACAAAAACGCCCTACAAAGCTCTGCTCTTTACGGGCGCGCTCATCCTTTTTATGGCGGTCGTCATTCCAATCCAGGACGTCGCCTCGGCCGCCGACATCATGTTCCTCCTGTTGTTTCTGATGGTGAACATCGCCGTGATCAGTTTGCGCAGACAGTACGGCACGCGCCTCCGCTACGGTTACATGATGCCCTTCTTTCCCATCATTCCCATCATCGGCATCGTGACGAAGCTCTTTCTGGCCGTCTTCATGTTCAACTATTCGGCGATCGCGTGGTACTTCTCGCTGGCATGGATCGGGATCGGATTCGGGCTCTACTACTTTTATGCGCGCGGCCACGCGTCGGAGGAAGAGAGGACGCCGCTCGTTGCTCGTCTCAAACAAGCCGCACCGTTTCAGACCGACAAGGAATACACCGTGCTGGTATCCATTGCCAAACCCGAATCCGTCGAGACGCTGATTCCGCCGGCCGTGGAAGCGGCCCGTCGAAACGACGGATCGCTGGTGCTCCTCCATGTCATTCATGTCCCGAAGCAGCTTCCGCTCTCGGCGGCTCGTTCCCGAGCGCAAGATTGGAAATCCCTCATCGACAAGGCACTCGAACAGGTTCCTCAGGACATCGAAGCAGAGGCTTTTATTCGCATTGCCCACTCGCCGGCCCAGGCAATCGTCGACATGGCAATGGAGACGAAAGCAGACCTTTTGGTGATGGGCTGGCGCGGGAAGCCGCGGGATCCGAAACGCCTTATTGGGCACAATATCGATCGGATTATTCAGGAAGTGAACGGCGACGTACTGGTGATCCAGAAGATCGCCGAGACGCCGTTCAAGCGGATGCTCGTACCGGTAGACGAACCCTCGGAGGTAGCGTTCGCTCTTCGCGCCGCGCAATACGCTGCCGGCGGCAACCGTTCGGACATCGACGTCCTGCACGTGTTCCATCCCGATGTCGACGACGAGGTCCGCGAGACGTTCATGGACGATCTCCGAAAGACCGTGGACGAGTTCGCCGATGAGCATGGTCTAGACAGCGAGTGGGTGTCCCTGAAACAGACTGCAAATCAGTCGCCGTTCCGAGCGGTGATCGATGGAGCGGAGGGATACGACGCACTGATACTCGACGTGGCGTCGAACTACTGGAGGCGCAAACGGCGTTTCTTCGCAAACAGGCCGGTCAGTATCGCCCGCAATGTGGAGTGTCCCGTAGTACTCGTCCACCCAAAGGAAACCGTTATCGGTTTCAGCTGGCATCGCTTCCTGTTAATGCTCAAGGGCATGCTCACGACGGCCGAAGAGACCGGACTGGACAAGGCCGGGATGCTCAAGCCGGAGGAGGAAGAGAAAGAGGAGCAGGAGCTGGAAACCGGCGTCAGCCGGCTGGGCGTACTCGCGGCCGGGGCGCTCGCCATCGGAGCGGCGGCCATGATGTACGTGGGCGGAGGCGGCGAATGGACGTGGATCGGATCGGGCGGCTTCCTGCTCGGGCTGTTCTGGTTCACCTGGTTGTCAAAACGGGGCGTGGATCGCGTATATGCGTCCGAGGTCCGAAGTCCGGGGTCCGAAGTCCAAGTGCCTGCCGCGAGCGAGCGTAAGGCAGGCGATTCACCGCCCTAGGCTGAACCGTAATGCGCTCAACCCGCTCTGCGCTCCTACTAGGCTGCCAACTCGATTCGCACCGTCTGGACGCCATCTTCGACCTTCACGTCGAGTGCCCGTCTAAGAGCCGCTCAGCTCAATTCGGACTGTTTGTACACCGTCCTCCACCTTGAAGTCGAGCACGCGAACGTCCCGCGGTTTGGCTTTCGGAACGATGCTGATCGACCCGTTTCGTTCGAAATACGCCTCCTCCACGTCAGCTACGTTGTTCAGATTTCCGGCAATCCGCACGTTTTCCTCCAGGAGGCGGGGATCGATCAGCTTCCGCCGCATGTTCGCCGTCTGGATCGCTCCGTCCTTAATGAGGGGGACGGCCCGGTCGTTGAGCCAGGTGTTGATGCGATCGGAGTGGAAAGCGAGGCTGGCGAACAACCAATGAAGCCCCAGCAAGACGGCCCCCGCTGCGATCGTGTCGAAAAACGGAGCCGTGCCGTTGATGGCGCGACTCAGCGTTGTGCCGAAGATGAAGCCCAAAACGATATCGAACGGCGTGCTCTTGCCCAGGAAGCGGTGCTCTCCAAGGCGGAGCATAATGTAGCCGGCGAAATAGATGAGCACCGCCCGCACGGCTACCTGTATAAGTGAGAGCGATTGAACGCCCCCGGATATCCCCAAGAGCCAGTTGAGCGCAGCGCGGATTTCTTCCATGCTTCCTCTTTCGTTGGTGAACACGTTGTGTCGTACCTATGTCACGGTTACACGGGGCGGGAAGGTCCCGGGCGGTCTATCGGCCCGCCGGTCTATCTGCGGATCTGTCACGCCCGCGGAGGTTCCTCCGTGCGCCGCTTCGCGGCACGCGTTCGGGATTGGCAAGCGTAGTCTTTAGCAAGCGCGCGGGCCCAGCTGCCACGGCTGCCCACGCGGAGCCCGCGACGCCCCGAACTTGTTCGGGGCTTTTCGTAGCCCCGGGTTTCAACCCGGGGTTGAGGCGTGGCACCAACCTCAGAAACCGTTTCAACGGTTTCATGAAATTCAAAACGGGTACGTCGCTCGGTTCACGCCCGGCTCTGTCGTTTTACCGAACCCCAAGTCGCGAACATCGAACCCCGAACCCCGAACCTACTGCGGTCGATTGAGCGCCAGGGTCAGATGCACCCCCGCGGCGTTCGGCGAAATAAGCGGCGTGATCGAGACCGCCGAACTGACGGCCGCCTCAGACAAGTGCCGTCTTGACAGATACCGCGCCATGAGGAAACCGATACCGCTGCCCACGACGACGTCGGAAGACCAGTGCCGGTTGAGCGCGATGCGGGCCAAATCGGTGGTGACTCCCACAGCAAAGAGTGCGTACGTCGCAGGATGTGGATAGTAGTACACGAAAGGCGTGAACATGGCAAAGACGATGGTTGCATGTCCGCTGGGAGTCGACGTATTGCCGGAGAAAGGATCGAACTTCTTCGCGCCCTCACTGTCGGCGGGTCGATAGCGTCCGATCACCTCTTTCGCGACGAGCGTGGTAGTGCCCGCATACGCGATGGCCTCAAGCGAGGTAAACGCGGCGTCCTGCAGGCGCCGGTTCCCGATCGCAGTGGACAGACCGAAGAGAGCGACCGGTCCGAGCACGGCGGGCGGCGTACCCAGCGCATTCGCGGCGGAGAGGTAGAATTCGTGGCCGTCGAACTGCTTCTGGACCTCCTCGCTGATGTCTTTATCCACCTGTGCCCCTCCGGCGATGATGACCGCGCCACCGGCGCCGAGAAGGAGCATGGTGGGCGTTTTGTGGGCGATGAGGTTCAAACCGTCCTGGAAGGTCCATCTCACGAACCGATTTCCGTCCTGCGCCAGGGCGGGCACGTACGACATGAGGACGAGGAGAACGATGAATGATGAATTCATCGCGGGGAAGCTCGAACGATGGGAAAGCGAAGACGGATGATGAACGCGGAGCGACTTCCGGCCACTGGCGACCGGCATGGTGGAACGTGGCATTCAGCAATTAGCGATTAGCAAAGAATTAACGATTCTCACTCCTCACTCCTCATTCCGCTTCTTGCTTCTTCCGTAAACAGCCGGCACCCACTTCTGGCTGTCGATCGGCGGGCGACGATACCCGGGATCCTCCCGAATCTCAGGAATTTCCACGGGATCCGGCGCAAGATGATCGTAGTCAATCTGGCTGACCAGGTGGTGCATGCAGTTCAATCGTGCCGCCTTCTTGTGATCGGCGTCGACAACGTACCAGGGAGCGACGTCGATGTCTGTGTACATCATCATGGCGTCTTTGGCGCGCGAATAATCGACCCATCGGCGTCGTGACTCGAGATCAATGTCGCTGATCTTCCAGCGTCGTTTTGGGTCCCGCATGCGCTGCTCGAGCCTGCGCTGTTGCTCCTCGGCGCTGATCGAGAACCAGTACTTGATCAGCGTGATGCCCGACCGGACCAGCATCCGTTCGAATTCTGGGCATGAGCGAAGGAACTCGCGATACTGATTGTCGGTGCAGAATCCCATCACGCGTTCCACGCCGGCGCGGTTGTACCAACTGCGGTCGAAGAGTACCATTTCCCCTGCAGCCGGCAGGTGCGGGGCATATCGCTGGAAGTACCACTCTCCGACCTCGCGTTCCGTAGGCACACCCAGCGCCACGACTCTCACGACTCGCGGATTGAGTCGCTGCGTGATCCGCTTAATGACGCCGCCTTTCCCGGATGCGTCGCGTCCTTCGAAGATGACCGCCACGCGGAGGCCTTTTCTTCGAATGTGCTCCTGCAGCATGACCAACTCTTCCTGGAGCTTGATCAATTCCTGTTGATACAGCTCGGGCGTCAAACGTTGGCTCTTGCTGGTCTCCTTACCCACGGGGATGCCTTACAACCTGGTGACGAAATGACAACAAGGCAGCAATGTACGGAGCGGAGGGCGATGAATGCTGAATACGGAACGAGGAACGGAAATACCAAATACCAAACACCAAATACCAAACACCAAATACCAAACACCAAATACCAAACAGCAAATACCAAACAGCAAATACCAAACAGCAAACAGCAAACAGCAAACAGCAAACAGTCAAACAGCAGGGGTGAGCCCTCACTGCGGGACCGGAGGCGAGGAAGAGTGGCAATGCCCCCAATACTCAATCCTCAATCCTCAATCCTCAATCCTCAATCCTAATTCATTTTAAAGACGATGGGAATCGACATCCTCACCCTCACGGGTTTCTTTCGTTGCATTCCCGGAGTGAATCGCGTATCGCGGATAGCTTTTACTGCTGCTTCGTCACATCCGCCGCCGATGCCCTTGAGGACCTGCGGATTCGAGACGGTTCCGTCCTTCTCGATCACGAACTGAACCGTGACACGTCCTTCGATGCCGGCTTTTCGGGCGATTTCGGGGTACTGGAGGCGACGCATGATTCCTTCCATCCCGCCGATTGGTTTCGGATAGTCTTCGACGACGACGAAGATTTCGCCTGGACTGTTGTCCACGGTGGGTACTCGGGGCGGCGGTGGCGGGACGGGAGGCGTTTCATTGATGTGAATCTCCGAATCGATATCTATCGGTTCGTCGTCGAGGACTTCGTCGTTAGGCACCTCAACCGGAACGGGCGGCATCGGTGGGGGAGGCGGTTTTGGTGTAATGTTGGTCGGAACGATCGGGACGAGCTCGATCGGCTCGATGGGCGTACTGGTCAAATCAAGACCTGTGTCGGTCCGGTAATTGGCTCGAAACGCACCGATGACGAGGAGGAGGGATGCTACGAATCCGACCTCGATCAGGATCGGGTACAGCCGGCGAAACTTGTTGGGGCGATTGGGGAGGGCCATGGCAAATCGCGGTTAGTTGGAGGGCGAGCGGCTTTGCGTATCTATTGTAAAGGTTTTATGAAGAGAACGGTTCCGGGCGGTGGATTATTGTGGTTGTTGGGGGGGGTGAAGAGGAGAGGTGTCAATCGAGAACTGAAATGATGAACAATGAATACGGAACGAGGAATGGCTGCCGCGTCCCTTTATTTGGCCAAGCGGAGGTTATGATTTCGCCCGTCAGGTGTCTTTGTGGTAAACCGGTGGTCATGAAGGGAGAGAATCTTCGGAACAGGACGCGCAAATTCAGTCTCGGCGTAATCAATTTTGCGCAGTCAGAGCCCGATACCATTCTGATGCGAACGGCAAGACAGCAGTTGGTGAGGAGCGCAACCTCGGTTGGAGCCAACTATAGTGAGGCGTGCCGAGCCCGATCGCGGAAGGAGTTCATCAGTAAGGTTGAAACGGCACTTCAGGAGCTCGAGGAATCACTCTACTGGGTGGAATTGATTGTCAGTTCAGGCTGCTCCAAGCGAGACGCAGCGGACAGCCTCATTCACGAGGCAAATGAACTTCTGGCCGTTTTTGCTGCGTCGGCACGCACAGCTAAGAGAAACGAGCGTCGGAAGATTGGTCGCTGAGGCTGATTGAAAGTAGCCGGCGGAAGCCATTCCTCGTTCATTATTTCTCATTCCTCATTCACGAAACCTCTTGGTCGCAACCCGGTTGCCTTCCCTATATTCTTCGTTCCTACGAGGTCAGGTAGCTCAGTTGGTAGAGCAACGGACTGAAAATCCGTGTGTCGGGGGTTCAATTCCCTCCCTGACCACTTGAAGCATCGATATAAGGCCCATAATCATAATTGGTTATGGATATTGCCTTTTATATATGGTTTAAGGTCCTGGTTGAGGTTTCGGGGCTGGGCCACTTGACTTTGTCTGAATCTTCGAATCGTGTTGAGGGCCAACCACGCACTCGATGTCCTTCGGTCGCTCAAGGGAGTCTCCATGGTCTGAACCAGTCGTCAACAACATTTCGCCTATCTTTTGCTGACGGATGACCACCGCCGACAAGTATTAATCAAGCCTCACTGGCCTGGAGGTTGATCTGAAGATTGTGGGGAAGGTGGCTGGTGTGGTGAAGTTGAAATAGCCAATCCACTAGAGGAAAGAAACCATGGCCTTATCAAAATGTCCCGAATGCGGCAGTCAGGTTTCTGATCGCGCAGTGCAGTGTCCACACTGCGGCTGCCCATTTGAGCCAGCCAAGCCCGAATATCCGAATACCGGGAAATTCAAAGTGGCCCTATTAGCCATCGGAGTGGTCCTCGCGGTAATAGTCTTATCCAAGAACAGCAATGAGGGAAAAGCACCGGAGCCTCCGGGGGCGACAACACAGACCGCGAAGCCGTCGAGGCCCGAGAGCGCTCAGGGGCCGGCCGTTCCACCGTTGAACGTCCACCAAGCAACAGCAAAGCAGATCGAGTATATTCAGTACATGATTGAATCCGGTGGAGGCCACATTAACCATGGTTGCCAGACAACGCGCGGTTGGTCATTGAAATCTTCCAGTCATGCAAACTCGCAGTATGTGGCAGCCTATCTGGACTGTCCAGGATTAGAGGATCAGAAGACCATCGGTGTCTGGTTGGTTTCTGGAAGCCGAACTGAACCAAGCGGAATGGTATTGTCGGTTGATGCGACAGCGGAGGCGTTCTCGGCAGCTCCCAACGGGTCGTCTACGAAAGCCGCTACGAGTTCGGCCGATCCAGAGGTTAGAGCTCTCAAGAGATATGCGCGTGGGCATTGAGTATCCTTTGATTCAGTCCACCGCCCGAATCCGCGTAATGAGCGGTGAGGCATTCCCACTAGCCATTGGAGGTCCACCATGAAGGCCCTTCGCGCGGCGACTGCGGTGTTGATTGTCGTCGCCCTTCCAGTCGTTGTGGCGGTCTGCGCCAAAACTCAAGAATTCCGAATCTCTCTTGCCGCGACCATCTTAGCGGCACTTCTGATTGGACTCATATTTCGAGTCCGAATGTTCTTTTCCGATCTCAAAGGGATCGATGGTGTCTATCACCCGCAAAGTCTAGCAGGTGAACTGAATGAAGAGGCGGTCACCGTTGTAGAATTTTCACCTTGGAATATCGTTCGACTGCGTCCTCGTCTGTATCTACGTGCCAAATCAAATCGTGGAAGTTGGGAGAGTACGATCCCAGTATCAGAATTTGGCAGTCTGCAGTTCACTGGGCAGTACCGGTATACTGAGTCCGGTACTCCCGTTCGGGGCGAACCTCGCGGTGGCCAGGAGGGTGATTGGGGTATTCACACGATAACCTACAGTCGTCAGCATCGGGCCATTTTTGTGAAAGCCGAGGGAATGAATCGACGAGGGGATCCGGCCGAGTTCCTTCTTGTGCGAGCTGATGATCCATAAGGAGAATAGGCCCGTGGCTCTTTCAACCTGTCCCGAATGCAGCGCTCAAATTTCCGATCGTGCTGATTCATGCCCGCACTGCGGGTATCCGCTTCGGAAAAAGGCAGAACATCGGACCAACAGATCTCTAGCACGGCTCGTGTTTCTCTTTCTGATGTGGGCGTGCGGACTTATATCGATCTACATTCTGGCGAAAATACTCCTGGTTATTGCCGACAATCCTTCCGCTCCGCCAAGCCCCGAGGTTCTCGACGTGATGGATCCCATGCTTGTATTCGGGCTGCTAGCCATCGTTTTCGGATTGCTCGCGCGGAAGAAGAAGCGTTGACTCCTGTTAATTGACTAGGTGTGACAGGTTTCGACGTGTTGATCCAATCCGCCGCCGAAATCCCGCGTAACCAGTGGGGAAGCATTTCTACTAGCCATGGAGATCAATCATGAAAACGTTCATGCTTGTAATGTTTCGAACCGTCCTCACCCTGTCGGCCATTCTCTATCTACGCGCAGAGGCAACAGCCCAAGAACCTGTGTCGATCGTCATTGGCCAGACCGATGCGCCGATGAAGATCACTAAGTACGTGGCCACTTATCAAAAGGGGGGTACATATTCGAGGGACGGAATCCATCATGCAGTCGAGTATCAGAATGTGTCCGACAAAGAGATCGTTGCTTGTCAGATCGGCCTCGTTTCGTTTAGCATCTTCAACGAATTCCTTGATAGGACGGGTGGAATAGACATGAGTGATACGAGTCCCGGAAAGACCGGGAAGGGGACTTGGGTCTCTTCTTCATACGCTGACTTCAGTTTTCATACCGGGGTTGCCTATGTGAGTAAAGTTAGGTTTGCTGATGGGGTTATCTGGGAAGCTGATCTGGACGACGTGACGGCGGCTCTCCGTAACGTTGAAAAGGACTTTGATGCCTCTCGTTTGGAAAACTCCCCAGATGAAAACAAGTAAGGGCGTTTCCTGTGAGTCGGAAGCAAAGGGTCCTTGAAGATTAGTGGCGGCCGATACAGCCTATCAAAACGCCCGAAAGAACTCAGACAAGGCAAACGCCAGGATAGAGCACGATAAGGCCTTAGGGCGAGTCATGCTGGCTATCATGAAAGATGACAGCCAGCTGTTCAAGCAATTCAGCGACAACGAGTCGTTCAAGAAGTGGCTGACGGATACGGTGTTTGGGCTGACGTATGAGGAGGATGTCAGCCCGTAGCGACACGGTGCTAGGTGTTCCGCGTTCTTATTGTGTTTCGATTCTGTCTTTTCGTATCCTCTATGTGCATCGTGAGACCAACGCTTGGAGGCACTCGCGTTAGGCATCTCACTCACTAGCCGGAGAGCGTATGATTCTCCTGCCTCAGCGTCCTTAGAGACTCAGCCGAGCACGTTTAGGACATCGTTAAGTCCGAACTGTACTAATCCCGTCATGGACCCAAGGTGGCGTTTATTCACGGCACCGCTTGTCTTGGCAATCGTTCTAGCCGGAGCCGAGCTCGCTGCCGGACAGGTGCTAAATGCGAACTCGACCCTGTCAAAGGGTTCAAGCTTTAGCATGGACAAATCGACGTGCGCCAACGCAACCAAATACCCGTCTGAAAACCCTGACGGATTTGAGTATCCGATCGGAAACCGAGGATGGAAGAGTGCGCAGGAGTATCAAGCGGTAGCTGAGTTCCCCTGGGGGCTTAAGCCAACCACTTATGACGTTGGCGATGACTATGAGGTGAACACACTGTATCCAGACCAAGAGGGTCCGCACAAGCGAGAGGCAAATACAGAGGGAGTAGATGTAGCGGACATCAATAGTACCTGGCGGAACGCACAGGATGTTGGTGCACGAAACGGTTCAACGTACCACAGTGGCGAGGACTGGAACCTTGGTACTCAAGACTACGATCTAGGGGAATGTGTTTACGCAGTGGCGGACGGTACGCTGGTCCGCGTTGTGGATTCGTCCGATCCGAACGCATGGGGATATCAGATTGTTCTGAGGCACGAGCGTGACGGAGAGATCTACTATTCCATATATGCTCACGTTACCGCACTCGACACTAGCCCTGGCGCCGCAAATGTGAATGGTCAGATTATCCCACCCGTAATCAGCGAGTCGCAGATCAGTCGAGGTACGGCAATTGCGCGAATCGGAGATATCAAAGGCACCGATGCTTTTCCAGATACATGGCCCCACCTGCATTTCGAGATCCGGAAAGATGACTGGGGGGGCGTGTTCACCCCAGGCTATTTTGGAAGCCACCAAGCGATGAAAGACATTGGAATTCTCGATCCGTCCGATTTCATCGATAGCCACCATGTTGTCCCCGTCGAGCCTTCGACCGATCCATACGTCACAATCCCCGAACGCCAAAAAACGTTCTGGGACACTCTAATTGAGATTGTCTCGACGCTTTGGGGATATATCAGCGGTCCGGAAGCCACGCAACTTGGCAAGGCTGACCAGGAGTCCGTCCAGTATCAGTGGTACCGCGCGGGCCAGCCCATTCCCGGTGAAGACGAGGCCGTTCTTTCGATACCCAGCGCACAGATCGGCGATATAGGGGTTTACAGTGTGCGGGCGTGGACTAGCGAATGGTCGTCCACGAGCAATCTGGGTGTCTTGGAAGTCGAGACAGACATGCCGCTAGAAATCGAAGATGGCATCCGGTTTGACGGTGTTGTGAACACCTTCACGTCTGAGGATCTACCAATCGTGTTTACAGTCGAGAACGGCGGTCCCGACGACGTATGCATTCGAGGATTCAAGGCTACTGGAGATTTTGTCCATCCGACTACCGGCCAGTCGTACCAGCGGGAATGGCCTGAACAGCGATACGATCCGCCACTGTGCCTGAACAGCTTCGATGATGTTACGTACCAAGGCGAGGCGTTGGCTGCCCCCTTCGTCTCGTACGGATGGATACAGGGATGGGTCGAATTAGACGATGGCCAGGGATACCAACTCCTGACGAACTCCGACTATCCCGCAATTTCCGTCCTTGCCTTTGTGGTTAGCGAGCGTCCTCCAGGCCTTATGGGACCGCGCGTT
Source organism: uncultured Bacteroidota bacterium (assembly GCA_963768715.1). Lineage (GTDB taxonomy): Bacteria > Bacteroidota > Rhodothermia > Rhodothermales > DATKEJ01 > DATKEJ01. The sequence continues at coordinate 80,488 of CAVYJC010000007.1, read as the reverse complement.
CAGATTGTCGAGCCCGTTTTTTACCAGGAATACTGGACAACCGATCCGACGGTCGACATTGCCGGATTCGCGACTGATAACGTGGGGGTGGTAGAAATCTTCTGGTCAAACGACAAGGGGGGTACCGGCGTCGCGATCGGAACCACTGACTGGACCGTCGACGATATTCTTCTTCAGCCGGGCGCAAATGTGATAACCGTGACTGCCATTGACACGGACGGGAACGCCGACACTGACGAGATCCTCGTGATCTATGACGACAACCCCCTGTTTCAACAAGTGGAGGAACTCCATGCTGCCGACGGCGAGCAAGGTGACGAGTTTGGGGAAGCGCTGGCCGTGAATGGCGGGAAACTGATAGTGACTGCACACGCACGCGGCGATGACGGAGCTGCGTACATGTTTGTTCGGGGATCCGACAATTGGGTTCAGCTCCAGGAAGTCGTGCCGCCGAGTGGACAGAGTATCTCACATTTTGGTGTCGCCGCTGATTACGACGGGTCCACAGCTGTTTTTGGAACATGGAGCGGACGCGCTGTCGTGTACAGCGAGACCAATGGTCTGTTGAGCTTCGGTGAGGTGTTGCTACCCACGCAGCCCAGCGACGAGTTTGGAAGATCCGTAGCAGTCGAAGGTGACCTATTGGTTGTTGGAGACCGAAGTGACAGTGATGCAGGCCCTATCGATGGAGCCGCATACGTGTACGGGCATTCGTCGGGATCGTGGACTTTCGTGAGCAAGTTACTGCCCTTCGACGCGGATCAGTTCGGTGAGTTGGACCAGATGGCGTATGGAAACGTCGTGGACGTTCATGACAATACCGTTCTTGTGGCCGCCGAATACCACGACGAAAGCAGAGGCGCCGTCTATGTCTATGAGGTCAATGGGGTCAACGTCGAGTTTCTACAGCAGCTGGTAGCGCCCGTCAGGCAAGCTGGCGATCTGTTTGGTCACGTGATTACGACTTGCGAGGATTACTTGGTTGTCGGGGCTCTGGGTGAGCAACAGGATCGCGGAGCTGCCTACGTCTTCCGCAAGAGTGGAGACGAGTGGGCACTTGAACAAAAGCTCAGTGCTTCAGACGGGGAGGCCGATGACGACTTTGGACGGACCATTTCGTGCAGCGGCGATCTAATCCTGATAGGTGCTCCGGCAGACGCTGGTAGTGCCGGTAGCGACACGGGATCAGCTTACGTCTTTCAGTGGGAGAATGACACCTAGATTCAGAAGTATAAGATCTATCCACACGAGCCGTTCGAATATGGTGGGTTTGGTGCCATCACTGCTCTTGTCGCGGATTATGCCATTGTGGGCACCCCCTATGATGACGATCTCGGGCAGGAAGCGGGTGCGGTCTGGATTCATCATCAGCCGGGTTTCGAAAAGACCCTCCCACGTAAAAGTGTCCAAACCCGGGGAAAGCACCATGTTTGTTTCCAGATCTCACAGCATCGACCTCGGAGGTACGGCCGAGGATAATGGATTCTTGGAGTCTGTGAACTCGTCGAGCCCCAATGGAGGATCAGGGCTCGCCAACGGGACTTCCGAATGGCAAATCGACGGGTTGGCACTTGCGCAGGGAGTTAATTTGGTCACGGTCGAAGCGACAGACGAGGCGGGGAATCTAGGTAGCGTTGAAGTCTCGGTCGTTTCCGACCCATCGGCACCATTCGAGTCTGCACTTAGGCTTCTTGCGCCTGAGCCCGAGTCTGGAGAAGGCTTCGGATATTCGGTGGCGGTTGACGATAGCTTCGCTGTGGTGGGTGCTACAGGGGGCCGCAGTATTCTTCCGGGAGAAGTGCATGTCTTCAAAAGAGGTGTTGGGGGCTGGGTCCACGAAACACAGTTGATCCCGTCCATTCACCCTGGCCCTACTTTTGGGTGTACGGTTGCGATTAGCGGCGAACGGATAGTGATTGGGAATTGTAGCAGCAACGAGACGACGGTCGTCTTTGAACGCATCTCTGGTGAGTGGTTAGAGACGGCCGTCCTTCCAGCGATCGGGCGAGCCGTTGCTCTTGATGATGACGTGGCTGTGGTTGGAGATTTTCTGAGTCGCGAGGTGCTTGTTTTTAGATACTCAGGCTCCGAATGGAAGATGGAGGATCGGCTTTTCATTGACACTTATCAATGGTATTACGGGTTTGCCGTGGCTGTGGACTCAAACCGGATCGCGGTTGGCGCCCCGTTGGCTAATGACTTTTTTGACGCGTCCGGTTCGGCATATGTCTATTCGTTCAACGGTTCGGAGTGGCTTCTAAACGCTCGCCTCCTTCCGTCGCAGCCGCGTCTCTATGGCAGATTTGGTCACACTGTGGCAATCGCGGACGAAAGCTTGCCATTGTGCACCTGGAGAAAGCGGACAGACGAGCGCCATCTACATTTTTGGATTGAGTGAGGAAGTTGACAGAGCAGAGCAGCTGTTCTGCCAGATCCCAATTCTAGCTCGGTTCACTTTCTCCGCGTTCTCAGCAAGCTGTCGTCAGAGGTGCCTATCACAACAACGAAAAAGCTAATCTGCAGGTGCTGCACATATCTTCCAAAACAGCCCTAGCAGATAGAAATATGTCACAATGATATTTCCGTGAGCGCTCACAGGAGTATTATGAGATCTCCGTAGATACCGATGAGAGTACAATCCTGATTAGGCCAACAGCTATAGCAGCCCAGCAGAAAGCACTATAGCTCGGGTTCTCTCTAGCTATATGAGAGTTTCGATGGACAAGACAGCAGCAAGCTGCAGTCCCAATCCAAGTCATCTTTCTTGAGAGAGCATACATTAAGAGCTCAAGAGCTATGTCGACAGCACTGAACAGCGCCAGATTCCTAGAAGTTAGTGCGCGCTCACAGCCGTATTCCCCAGAACCGTGTAGCTATGCAAACCACAACTCCGTCGCTGCCAGTCTTGTTCTATCCCGAAATCGTCGATTGAGTGTACTTGCGTGCTTATTCAGGAAACTCAGTTGATAGCCTAGTTCAAGAGCGGAAACCGTTGGTTTCTTAAGAGTGATGACGTCGTCGAGCTGACAGAAACTCACCAGTAGCATTCAATTTGCCGAACAGTCAGTACTTCGTGCCGTGTACCACCAGAACCACATACCATGATGAGTGCCACCCCTGTTACTTTTACCCACCCGTCATATGACTTCACCGATTCTGTAAACAAAGCCTACACGAAGAGAGAGACAGCCATGAAGACCTCAGCGATAGCAATTTTAGCATGTTCGCTGCTACCCTAGGCAGATGCAGATCACAGCACTCTATTTCACTATCTATATCACATCTACGACAGCTGACAATCAATTATCAGAGTGCCGATTGTAACTTAGATAGCTGTCACAGCTCTTACTTCAGTCTTTATATTCAGAATACTACAGCCATAGCAATAAGCCGCATTCCCTAATTCAATAGCTATACATTTAACGCAGTACCCCGCTTCATCAAGCTATCGTTACTCAGCGAAGCTGCCCCCGTGTCAGCTCCGATTATCACCATCGCCCCTCCAGCAACCGCATGGCGCACGGTGATTCAATTTGCGATGTCCCCGATCACAAACGAACACACCTGATGGAAAAGCCGCCTCGGAATTTGCTCGGATTTTTCAGCGCGGACCCGGCACTAGCGGTGCCCTCTCCATGCGCAGAATCAGCGCAATCAATGGATGGAACGGAATTATTTGAGGAAGGTCGTTCAGACATAAAGGCAAATATGTCAAGGGCTTACCGCATGCTTTCGTAGATCAAGCGCTCTAACCGAAGCACGGAACCATGAGAGCGGCCATAGCTACGTGTGTTGTCTCTGCGTGTCTACTTCTTAGCGGATGCGATTCGTTCGGAGTGACGGGTCACCAAGCCGATTGGTTCACAGCCCGTACTTTCTTCGTTTCTGGAATGGGAAGGAGATTCCGGCGTGGTTCACGACGCACCCTGCCAGGAGTTGCTCAGCGAGAGCGGAAGCCTATCCTTCATGCAGGGCGATCGATTTGGACTTAAGCTGCACATAGGCTTGCATGATTGCAATGGCCCGCTTGCGGCAAGTACAATCTCCTTGGACGGTTCGTATATCATAACAAACAACAGCGTCCGCTTTGTTGGTGTGTAGATGACGACGGCGACTCTTGGCCTGTGTTCAGAGGAGTTGCTTCCGGTGAGTGGTTTACTGCCAAGCCGCGGTTTCCGAGTGGAAACGTCGAGGTGACGCTTGATTTTCGACGAGGTGATGAGCCTCAACAACGTAATTTGTCGCTGGACGTTCAGCCCCTGGGAAGTGGCGCCATTGACGCAAGTCCCACCAAGGGTGCGTATTCATTTGGAGACAAGTTACACTTGCCGCGTTCCCGGCAGATGGCTTGCACTTCGAGGAATGGCGGGGTGACATTCGCTCTGCTGAGAATCCGATCAAGTTCATAATGCTCGATACAAGCTCCGTCGAGGCAGTTTTTGCTCTCGACGTAAGCCAGCGATTTGAAGGAACTTGGGAGGCCTCGTCTCTTGCAGCGGGTCCGCTCAACGTGCTTGGTGACCTCGACATCGTCATAACTTTCGTACCAATGACGCAGCCCAAGTCGTGGTTTCTGACGATAAGGGCGAACTGTCCAACCTCACCGGGTATTATGACGCGAACTCAAACCTGTCGGAGGTGACCCTCTCCGGAGGAGGATTCCCGGAAGAGCTCACGATGGACTATCAGTTCGAATCTGAAGTGACGCTCAAGCTCACCTTTTCCGGTTCGGATCTGGAGAATCTCGGTGTCAACCTGGGTAAAATTGGTTCTATCGTTAGCGGTCTATTGCTAACAGCCACGCTTGAGAGGCGCAGCGGGTAATTAGTCGTTCAGGAATGGCTTGTCGTTCGCGGCATAGTGAACATCGCCAATACGACCAGACTCATTCGGCCACCCAGATGTCTGAAGTCGTGAACTCAAAGCCGTGAGCTTAACACGTACCGTAACCACGCGTGCCAGAGGTCTGCCACAGAGCTAAAAGTATTAAGGATTTGTAAGCCAATGAATTGTGTTCTCGGAACGACCACTGGCGATTCACTCATGCAAGCGGACAATCCTACTGAGGCGGGAGTATGGTCGTTACATTCATGAGTCAGGATTTGTCTGCAGAAATCCACCTGGACCCGGCCCGGATGCATGATCGCTGAATCCTGGCCCAACCCTCTACTACGACTTGAAGTGCAGCTTTACGTAGTTGACTACCTCAGGGCCTTCAAGCCTATCTGTGGCAGGGTTCGTTCAGACGTAGAACTCCTTCCCCTCGAACCAACATGGACTTTCCGAAGGGTCACACCTCACAAGGAGTATCATATGGCCATTAACGTCAACGAGCTTGTAATCAATGAAGTCGTAAAACTCAGGTCCGATACCTGATTTGATTAGGTTCTTGAAATGCAGCAAGAACTTGTCCTGCGTGCGGTAAAACTTCTTTAGCTCGGATTCGACCCCAATCACCTCCTTGTTGTCTGATACGCCTATCAGAAGCGATCCTCCCTCGGAGTTCAGAAATGCTGCAACGGTCTTCAGTGCAGCCTTCTCAATGTACTTTTCTCTTTCTCCGGACTTAACATCCACGGAAAGCGTCTGCTTAAACTCGACGACTTTTGACTCTCCCTCTCGGATGGCCGCCCGGACTCGATCTGCCTCCGTGAGTTCACCGAGGAGTGCCAACATCTGATCCAGTTGATGCTGAACAGACCGGGATGATCTCAGATTCAGGGCACGTTCCTCATCGAACGCGTCTATCGCGTTCCTGAGACTCTGCATTTTGCCTGCGGTCTCTGCTATTAGCTCTTGCTCAGGAATCGACGGGACCGCAACCCGAAGCTCCACCAGATCGGATTTGTTTAGTCGTGGGATGAATGTATCCGATCGCAAAGCCTGCAATGAGAGTTTCCCAAGACTTGAATCAAAGAAGGCCGCGACATAGTTGTTGCTGGCAACAGTCGGGTCGAGAACTAACTGGAAATAGTTTTGGTGCTTCAGGGTGGCGTCGCTTAAGCGACTAACAACCGCCGAGTTACCGATTCTTGGTATGTAGACCGCATTCTCCTGCTCATCGAACGATCCTCCAGAGCGAACTGTGTTGATCTCAAGCGATAGTTCATCGATTGTCCGGTCGTCGTAGTCCTTGTACTGGGTCCGGAGGTTCGAGATCTGGTCTACAACACGCAGTTGATCGAAGCCACGAAACTCGTCTCTCGTCACAAACGTGCCCTGTCGCGCTGAGCCTGAGTCGTTGAGAGTCAAAAAGTTCTCTGCAATGGTTTGAGCATCGACAACGGTAGCAAGCTCACCAACGAATAGACAATCTGAACTCGATCGGGAAACGCAGGCTATGGACGGACGAAGTGGCGTATGGGGGCTTAGAATCCCTTCCGGCGTTCGGAAGTAACCTTCGACGAAGAACCCCTGGCGGCTGAGTTCTTCAATCACTTTGTTGGTTCGAGCCCCGAAGAATCCGTGCGGCTCAACAACGAAGTAGCCGCGACCGTTTTTGTTCGAGGTGTTCGATCGACTCGAAGAGGGCTATTCTGCTGTCTTCTAATGACAGCTCCTTTCCACTGCCAGACTTCCATTTCCGCCTTGGCATGTCGCCAAATGGAAGATCGGCGAAGAGAACCTCGTACGTGCCGCTAAGCGAATCAACCCTCTCTCACCTCGTCCACTCCAGGTCCATCGACACTGTCCATCAATGAGAACCGGGAGATGCAAAGGTGTGCGACTCGACCACCTGCGGCGCTTTTAGCTATCCGCGAGAGAAAGGCGTTAAGGACCTCTTTAGAGCTGGCACTTGACATACTCTTCGCTACTTGCCAACACCCACATGTCAACGTGGGCAATCGGCGTATCCTTGCGTTGTGATGACCGCGACATTTATCGCAGCAAAAGGTCGGTGACCGTCGCGATAGGTGCAAAAAGGACCACGAGTAAGATTAAAGAAGCAGACCACATGCCGTCACGCCATTACGCTCATGCCTTTGCCTCCATGTGAGCACGCACCCTCACGTCCGTAATGAACCATGCTTGCCGCTGAGCAGATTCAACCAGAATTAGGGTAGTTTTGTTCGGCGAAGAGGTTCGGTAGCATGATAGACGAACAAAGGAAGATGAGTATTCGCTGGAATGACGGATACGATGTGAGCGACCTGTTTGACAGGTTGAGACGCGCAAATGAAGCGCCGTCAGCAAGGGACCCAAACGCGTTCGCGATAATTCGACAGGTGGGGCAACACGCACATTTTGATGCCGTTGAGTATTTCTTCCTGCTGCCGGTCCTGCATGCTGCGATCTCATTCCCGAAAGGTGTGAACGAATCCGATCAGCGCTCTATGATCGGTTCCTCGCTTGCCGGTAGCGCCGCAGCTCGTAAGCTGCGCAAGGAGTCATTTGTGTCCCGGCTTGATCGCAAGGTCAAGGCGTACCTCTCGGATTGGACGCAATACTCTCTCCTGAGCGCCATCTCGGTTCCGGTCGACTTGAAGCCTCGGCCTATCGTGGCAAAAGATGCCAGAATCTCGTTTCCGAGCTCGAATATTGATCGACTTCGGGGCCACGAACTCGCCCGAGAGGCAAACGAGATTAATACAGGCCCTTCCTACTATTCCGCGATTAGGGTCACGATTCTGGCCCACAGTAGACATGACGCTGCAGACAGAGCGTTAGAGGCCCTTGACTTCTTTCGTGGTGTTTGGAACATAATCCTGATCGGCAGAGGATTTCCTCTCTTGTCTTCGGGGACGAGAAGCCCGGTGAATAAGATCCAGTCGGGGCCTGTTCATACGCTTCATGGCGGGAGTGCCTCTCCGCACGAACGAATCTGGTACGAACCCGGGTACGTTCGGCCGGTTAGAGAGCGCGAGCTGCGGGATGTGGCAACCAACTGGGAGAGATTCCGACGTGAGGATCGCGCGCTTAGGCGGATAATTACTCGCCATCCCTATGGGGACGTCATCAAGCTCTCTCTTGTGCGGTACGCGCAGGCGCTGGACGAGCTCAATTACGTGGCAAGTTTCTTGAAGCTATGGGCCTTCCTGCAATTCTTGACAGACACCGGTCGCCCCAACAAGCGCACTGATTACAATGAGACCATACGGCGGGCAACATTCCCTTTCAAGGACCACGAGTTTGCCGGGCAGGTGCTTGAATCGCTGCGAGGAGCAAGAAACCGGCTTGTGCATGTGGCCGCCGAAAGCAAGTTTCCGAGCGAACTCCTCTACAGGCTCAAGACCTACGTCACTGAACTAATCCTCTGGCACCTGCATCGTCCGAGGCAGCTCAAAACCTTTGAGGAAGCGTGTGAGTTCTTGAGTCTGTCGAAGGATCCTGCTGTCTTATCGGAACAGGTGACTGAAGCACATGCCTAGGATACGGGACCTTGATACGGCGGCCAAATTTCGTCGTTGACTTTGTTTCGAGGCGGGGTAAATCGTGATTCGTGAACCATCGCACACCGCGTCAGGCAAGTTGGCCGGATTGGAAGGATCGACCAATCAGAGGAGCAATGAGCAGAAGAACGCCACCCGCGCAGTGTGCTTACTGCGGGAAGCCGAACGCAGAAACTGAGGTCACCATTCCACCACGGTGCCTGTTCGGGGAGTCGCCGGGTGAGTTGATAACCGTGGCGTGTTGTAGGACCTGTAACCAATCATTCGCAAAAGACGACGAGTATTTCAGGTACGTCGTCAGCGGGCTACGAGATGTCTATGAGCATCCTGTAGCAACGGAGAATTGGAAGAGGATTCAGCGTTCGCTTGAACGTGAGGAGGCCGCCGGATTCCGATCTCAGGTCCTGAGTTCGATCAGAGCCGCCCCAATGATGTCCTCGTCAGGACTCTACGTCGGCATGGTCGGCGTAAACATGGTGGATTTGGATAGAGTTGATCGCGTCCTTGGCAGGATCGTTAGAGGGTTGTTCTATAAAACGACGGATAACTTTCTTCCGGAGCCGTACAAGCCGTACATATATGATCGAGAGGACTTTGAACGATATGAAGCTGGCGGCAACCCGCAATTGATACAGGTTGCATTGGCGACGATGAACGATAGCCTTCACACTTTTGGCGACAATGTGTTTTCGTACCGCCTGACGTTCGCCAAAGACGATGATTGTGCGATCGTGTGTTGGATGTAGCTTCTATTCAAAGCTTCACTTCTTGGGAGTAACAGCGAGGGCTGAAGACATGGAAGTGTGATGCCATCCGTTTGGCACCGCGTCGAGCTTACGCCAAGGTTGAGCGTCTAAGCTTGAAAGATCGATAAGAGAACGATGGGTCGACGAGCCACTAATGCACCAGGACGGAGTTTGTCGTGATCGGCTTTACGAAATCACTCGACGCAATCGGTCGGCAGGATGTCGAGTCGTTCATGGAGGCGAAAATCCCTGAGGGCGAAACAGTTGAGTACAAGGCAGAGTTGCCAGCGAAGGGTGGTAGTGACCCGTGGTATTCCGGCGAAGACAAGATTGGGATCGAGCCAAGATAGAATTGGTCGAAGAAGTTGTCGCCTTCGCTAATGCCTACGGCGGCGTGCTAGTACTCGGTATCCACGAGAGTGAAGAGAAACCGGCAGTTCCGGTCGCGCTTAGGGCGGTACGTGACTGCGCCGAGTTGGCGGATAGGCTCTCAAAGGTTGCCAGAGACTGCATTGAGCCGAAGATACCCGGCTTGCGAGTGATCGGCGTGCCGACCGAGCCAGACGGAGCCGGGGTTGTCGTGTTTCAAGTTCCGACGAGCAGATCCGCCCCGCACCGGAGCACTCTGACAAAAGAATGTTATCGACGCCACGAAGATCGATCCGAAAAGATCACTATCAGAGAGATACCAAGATCTTACTATTACCCAGTACTCATCTGATGAGAGATTGGTCGCAACGTTCGAAAACAGGCGACGTGAATTTCGATTACTCGTAGATCGATGGGCCACGGGTGCAGAGGCGGTGCAGTGCGTGGCGATTCGTGTCACCGCAATCCCGATACAGTTCGATATCTCGATCGATGATCCTTATGCGTCGGATAAGGTGCATATCACCACTGCCCCATTTCATTTCAAAGTTTATGGCAGGCGGTCAGGCGACGACGAATCGTTCAATGTGCAGGTCAGGCCAATTCTTCGTGGAGTGAGATATCAGGAATCGCGATCCGGACGGTTGTTTGTCGGTGATATTCACTGCGACAGCATGATAGATCTCACGCGCCTATATGTACCCGTTGACACGATCAACCGACGATTTGGCCGGGCATGGTATACCGGCAGGTTTGGAATGCCCTCCTCACCATCGACAGCGTTCGTGAGGCCGTAAGTAAACCCGAAGCAGGGTATGCCCTCGAAGTCGAGGTATTGCCATCGAACGGCAACCTTGGCCTGTTCAATCTTGGACGAGACTTCCCCTTAAACTACTACGCCGGGGCACGCATTGACGAACCGCTTCTATTGCCACGGCTTGAAGTCGGTCCTCAGACTGAATTTAATTCGATAATCGAACTGGTGCATCGTGACCTTCATGACGCTGTCGGGCAAAGAAGATTTCCGATCGAAATCCCCGCTAACGGGGAACACCACGGGGAATCAGGTTGATAGGTTTGTTTGCAAGTGATTGCTTAAACAATTGCTTAACACAAATCCCTCAACGGGCTGAAAATCCGTGTGTCGGGGGTTCAATTCCCTCCCTCTGACCACTCCGGGCAGCAAGCTCCCCGAGTCATTGGTCATCGGTCATTAGTCACTGGTGTCCGGGCTCGCCGGTCTGTCCCTGTCTCGTCGCCGCCAGCGTGTTATTGGATCTTTGCCCGGGATACCAAGTACAGATTTTAAGCAACGTCAAATCCTAGTCATCTCAACGATGACATGGCCTTAAGCTGATGAGGCTTCTGAGGTTGACTGGCCGCAAAACATACCTGATGTCGGCCGCTATTCTGCTGGGCCAATTGTGTCCGGCAGCGCTGGCTACAGCCCAATTGCCCGGTGGCAAACCAACGGGAGTCGATTCAACTTTCTTATACGGCACGGCCAAGGTAAAAGGGACCGGCCAGAGTCTTGAAGGACTTCAATTCGAGGTATATCACCTGGTCAAAGGTGGATACGAGACAGTCGCTCTTCTAAAGTCAGCGTATTAGCCCATAATCATAACTGGTTATGGATATGCCTTTTATATATAGTAAGGTCCTGGTTGAGTTCGGGCTGGCCACTTGACTTGTCCGCGTCTTCGAATCGTGTTGAGGGCAACGACGCACTCGATGTCCTTCGGCCGCTCAAGGGAGTCTCCATGGTCTGAACCAGTCGAGTTCGGCCGATCCAGAGGTTAGAGCTCTCAAGAGATATGCGTGTGGGCATTGAGTATCCTTTGATCCAGTACACCGCCCGAATCCGCGCAAAGAGCGGTGAGGCATTCCCACTAGCCATTGGGGGTCCACCATGAAGGCCCTTCGCACGGCGACTGCGGTGTTGATTGTCGTCGCCCTTCCAGTCGTAGTGGCGGTCTGCGCCAAAACTCAAGAATTCCGAATCTCTCTTGCCGCGACCATCTTAGCGGCACTTCTGATTGGACTCATATTTCGAGTCCGAATGTTCTTTTCCGATCTCAAAGGGATCGATGGTGTCTATCACCCGCAAAGTCTAGCAGGTGAACTGAATGAAGAGGCGGTCACCGTTGTGGAATTTTCACCTTGGAATATCGTTCGACTGCGTCCTCGTCTGTATCTACGTGCCAAATCAAATCGTGGAAGTTGGGAGAGTACGATCCCAGTATCAGAATTTGGCAGTCTGCAGTTCACTGGGCAGTACCGGTATACTGAGTCCGGTACTCCCGTTCGGGGCGAACCTCGCGGTGGCCAGGAGCGTGATTGGGGTATTCACACGATAACCTACAGTCGTCAGCATCGGGCCATTTTTGTGAAAGCCGAGGGAATGAATCGACGAGGGGATCCGGCCGAGTTCCTTCTTGTGCGAGCTGATGAACCATAAGGAGAATAGGCCCGTGGCCCTTTCAAACTGTCCCGAATGCGGCGCTCAAATTTCCGATCGTGCTGATTCATGCCCGCACTGCGGGTATCCGCTCCGGAAAAAGGCAGAACATCGGACCAACAGATCTCTAGCACGGCTCGTGTTTCTCTTTCTGATGTGGGCGTGCGGACTTATATCGATCTACATCCTGGCGAAAATACTGCTGGTTATTGCCGACAATCCTTCCGCTCCGCCAAGCCCCGAGGTTCTCGACGTGATGGATCCCATGCTTGTATTCGGGCTGCTAGCCATCGTTTTCGGATTGCTCGCGCGGAAGAAGAAGCGTTGACTCCTGTTAATTGACTAGGTGTGACAGGTTTCGACGTGTTGATCCAATCCGCCGCCGAAATCCGCGTAACCAGTGGGGAAGCATTTCTACTAGCCATGGAGATCAATCATGAAAACGTTCATGCTTGTAATGTTTCGAACCGTCCTCACCCTGTCGGCCATTCTCTATCTAAGCGCAGAGGCAACAGCCCAAGAACCTGTGTCGATCGTCATTGGCCAGACCGATGCGCCGATGAAGATCACTAAGTACGTGGCCACTTATCAAAAGGGGGGTACATATTCGAGGGACGGAATCCATCATGCAGTCGAGTATCAGAATGTGTCCGACAAAGAGATCGTTGCTTGTCAGATCGGCCTCGTTTCGTTTAGCATCTTCAACGAATTCCTTGATAGGACGGGTGGAATAGACATGAGTGATACGAGTCCCGGAAAGACCGGGAAGGGGACTTGGGTCTCTTCTTCATACGCTGACTTCAGTTTTCATACCGGGGTTGCCTATGTGAGTAAAGTTAGGTTTGCTGATGGGGTTATCTGGGAAGCTGATCTGGACGACGTGACGGCGGCTCTCCGTAACGTTGAAAAGGACTTTGATGCCTCTCGTTTGGAAAACTCCCCAGATGAAAACAAGTAAGGGTGTTTCCTGTGAGTCGGAAGCAAAGGGTCCTTGAAGATTAGTGGCGGCCGATACAGCCTATCAGAACGCCCGAAAGAACTCAGACAAGGCAAACGCCAGGATTGAGTTCGATAAGGCCTTAGGACGCGTCATGCTGGCTATCATGAAGCATGACAACCAGCCAAGCAGTTATTGGACAACGAGTAGTTCGAGTGGCGTTTGACGAAATTCGGTGTCTTGGTTTACGTTTGAGGGGTGAATACAACAAGGAGATTCACTTGGTCAACCGGTCCCAAAAATTGCTCAGATTTTTGAGTGGTGAGGCAACACGTCGCCTCACCTCACAGAGGGGGGGTGGGGGTGTTCGGTGAGCCCAGCCCTGACCTTTGCCACCACCTCCCGGGTCCAGCGGGTTGGCTTCACACGGATGTGTTATGATCTGAGTGTAATGGGAAAATCAAGTAGAAGGAAGAAGCGCACACCACAGAAGGCCAAGCGACGGTTGGGGCCTTTGCCCCAGGGACAAGAAGAGCCGAAGGACCTGTCTCGTCCTGAACCATGGAGTCGCATTCGAATGACTATGGTTGAGATTCCGGATATGTTCGAAGAGACCATGTCTAGACATCAACGCTTGAATGCAGTCAGAGAGATTGGCGCCAAGGCGCGAGAGGAGTTCGATGGGAGGTATCCAGCCATATTAGAGTGGTTTCGGAAATACGATCCTTTGTACTTGCTTTCATACTGCGCGTTCTACATGACCTCGCATCCGGAAGGCGTTGACCCTGAAGCCACCGGCGAAATGGCATTCTACCCGCACTACCTCGAAATATTGCAGGCATTTTCACTGACACAAGAACGGCATGTGTCTCTGGAGCCGCTGATGCAAGATGGTGATCGTCTGGTTGAAGACATGCGTGAGATTGGACGCGCTACCCAATTGAGATGGCTCGATGTTCCGCCAGCTATCGATACAGATCAGGAATTTGCTGCCTACATGTTGCGAACGGAAATGATGGCGAACACGACGGCTGTTCGCAATTGGGCCTATTTCCACCAAATGAAACGTATCACAGGAGATCTCGCCTCGAAGGTCGATAAACCCTTCAAGGCACGATATGGGGTTAAGGCCTCGACCCTTATCGATCTTCTGTTTGGTCTCATAGAGGTCGTACAGGAAAGGGCTAACGAGCATAGGCAGAAAGTTGCCGATTTTCTGAAGAAGGACGATTACAGAGACGTAATTCGGACCTACCATAACGCCTTTCCGGCGAGTACTCCGAATGAGGAGGGTCAGGATAGGAAGCTGTGGGAAATTGCTCGAAAGCGACTGGAGGTACTAAAGAGTATGCTCCTTTACCATTCCGATTTGTGGCTCCACGATATTCACACGATTAGCCTGGACGACGCAACCATGGTCACGTCCGGTGAATCATCCCCGGAGGCGCTCCGTGGCGTATTAGACGAACTGTCGTATAGCTTCGGTGATTTGAGGGAGTTCAAGAAAGAGCACATAGTCCTCGCCAACCCCGTCCATCATCGACCATTCATTAAGTCTAGCAGCAACGAGTACTACTCATCTCTTTGGGGACTCTTGCCACACGTTGCTTTGACGATCTTGGAAGACCTGATTTGGCAAGAGGAGACGTTGAAAAAGGCGTACTCGAAAATCAAGGCACGATATCTGGAGGATGAACTTGAGCGTTTGGCGATGGCAGGGTTTCCCAATGGGCGCGTCCTCCGCGGGATCATTTGGGAGGATCCGGCAACGGGCCGGAGGTTCGAGAATGACCTGACGGTCTTGATAGATAGTTTTGCAGTCGTTTTCGAGGCGAAGTCGGGACTTGTTAGTGACCCCGCTAGGAGAGGCGCACCTAATGATCTGTTCGAGACCTTGCAGCGTCTAATCGAGGAGCCGTCCGAACAGGCATTGCGCTTTATCGAATTCCTAAGTCGTGAGCGGAAGGAACACAACCTCAGCAATGTACAGGGTGACCCAATAAGCCTAGACAGTCGTAAGATCAAGTACTACATACCTGTGGGCGTCACATTCCACGACCTCGGAACGATCGCAAGTAATCTTAAGAAACTGATCCGGGCTGGAGTAACCGCAAAGCCTTTGGAGGAACTCGCACCTTCAATGACACTCGGCGATTTGGAAATAGTCTTTGACATGCTACCGCTTGAGGTCGAGAAAGTGCATTATCTGGCACGCCGTCGTGAGCTTGACGCCCATCTTGAGTTTGATGGCGACGAGATGGACCTGTTAAGCTTCTATTTGGACCACGGATTCAACATCGGGGATGTCGAATACTCGCAGGATCATGTCTTCAACATCGTTCTGAAATCAAAGGAGATCGATCCCTACGTCGTTGGGAGAAGCCGCGGAGTTGACGTGGAGAAACCGAACTTAGCAATGACAAACTGGTGGCGAGACCTATTGAATACCATTTCCACTAGAAGGACCGAAGGCTGGGTAGAGACTGGATTCGTACTTCTCAATACCACAGTTGAGGATCAGGAGAAGTTTGAGCGGGCTGTCGGTACCCTTCTAGCGAGAATTCGGGATGGGAAGGCGAATCTTCGGCACAATTGGGTGATGTGGACGTCAGGGCCGGAGCGAAGGAGATACGTAATTGTCGGGTATCCCTACGCCACGCGAGATAAGCGCGAGAGGAATGGCGTCATAGCGCACATCTTGGAGGAGACAGAGGTGAAGAAGGCACGTGGGGCGGTCGTCATAGGGCTCGATCTGAATTCCGCAAATTACCCATACAGCGTCATTGCGAGGCGGACGGCAACTGACTTGTTTGACACGCTTACGCTCGGAGAAAAAAAGTAAGAATAGAACTCGCGTATTTCAGCCCAGCCCGGAATCCTTGATGGTCGGCAGGTGGGCAAACCATGCGTCGAGAATTCTCACGAGGTGAAATGTGGTGGACAGTGCCTGAGTCGTCGCGATCAGAGGATGAATTTGTCGAGCGACTGGCGCCAAGGCAACCGGCATGCCTTGAGTTGCGCTTCACGATTCATGCTTTCAAACAGACCGTGAAACCGCGAACGTCGAACGGATTCTTCACCGCGACCTTTACCGAGCCGCTAGAAACGTGTCACTAAGTGCTGATTTGTATTAATGTTACATGTTTTTGACTTGTTTGGGCATGGAAACTCAATCTCCGCTAGATCAAGCATGTTCATGATCATTTGGTATATGTGTAAAAGATGTAACCGGGCCCGGAGATACCAGTTCCTGGCTGTGTCGACTACTTTTCCACAACAGCAGGGCAGGGAATCGTCATTTCAATTAGTCCGGCGACGCTCAATAGACAACAACCATAGAGGTGGGGGTACTCACTCTTAGACCCCCTAGGGCTTGGGGGATACGGTCTTTAGAGCTAACATGAACTAGGAATCCTCTGCCGGACCCTCAAGGTTAGTTTTGCTGATCAATTGCTGAAAATGATTCTTCAAGACCAAGGAACCTTCGTTGTAAACAGATATAATACAGTTACATCTGTACAATCATTTTAACCAAGAGCAACGGACTGAAAATCCGTGTGTCGGGGGTTCAATTCCCTCCCTGACCACTGCGCGCAGCAGAGCTGCGCGAGTCAATAGTCACTAGTCACTAGTCACTGGCTTGCCCCTCGAAGCTCGGCAGAGCGAAGAGGGGTCACTGGTGTCCAGACCCTGCCATCTATTCCTATCGGCGGCAGCCATTCGTCGTTCATTACTCATCATTCATCATTCCCGTCCCACTGCGCGCCGAAGACGCGAGCCGGCCTCGTCGTAGCCCGAACCTCACCGCTCGATCATCCGTGCTCTCCGTGGACTCCGTGCGAGGAAGCCCAACCACGAATCCTCAAAAGTCGGAGCCCCGGGCCATACGCTGCCATCGGATCTTTCCCTGAGATGCCAAGTAGGGATTTCCTAGCTCGGCCCACTCCGATCGACTCAACAGCGCCGTGGCCGATGAGGCACTGATGTTGACCAGTCGCAGAACATACCTGAAGTTAGCCGCCCTGCTGCTCGGCCCATTATGCGCGGCGGCGCCGGTCAAAGCCCAATCGCCTCCGGTCACGCACACGAAGGGTGATTCGACCTTTCTGTACGGCACTGCTGAAGTGAAGGGGACAGGAAATAGCCTTGAAGGCCTTCAATTCGAGGTGTATCACCTGGTCAAGGGTGGATACGAAACAGTCTCTCTTCTTAAGTCAGCCGACGACGGATCGTACTCGGGAATGGTGCCCTACGGCAAATACCAACTTGCTGCAAGGCGGCTCGGATATCATTCCATTTACGGTGACGGAGTCTTCAACAGGGACACCGTTGAACTGCATGTTGAACTGGAACGCGACCTTCTCGACATAGACTGTGAGGACCCGAAATACGACGGCATGAGCCTGGAAGGCGAGAAAGATGGCGTTATGTCCTATCGAACGTTGTCATCCAGGGCGACGCTGGCCGCATATGCCCGGTCGAAGGGTTTCTATACTCCAGACTCTCTTCTCAACCTGATCGGACCTCAACTCGATGCTCTGTTTCCGTTTGGCTCTTGGCTATGCGGGGATACTGAGAATTTGTATGAGTTGTATCACGACTTCAACAATGATCGCAGGATTGATGCGGTTATGATAGGGGGCGTTCCGGAATGTCTTCGATTTGTCCACTGCTTCTCTGTGCCGGATGGCTATGACTGCTCTACGAGTCGTATCGGAGGCAATTTTGCAGAGTTATGTTTTGGACGAATCACCAAAGACGGATTTACCGTCCAATTTGACCCAACCGAATCGTTGCCGTTGCGGTTCGAGGTACTGAAGAATCGCATCTTCGACAATACTTCTGTTGCATGTGGAGCCCCGCCATTGTTGGAAATGAGCCGTCCGGATCATGGGGCTATTGTTTTCCCCGAGCCATGACCTAGGCAACTACTGCGTGCGTGCTACCGGCTGCCATTCCTAGTTCGTCATTCCTCATTCCTCATGTCCCCAGTCCCTGACAAGCTCCTATAGCAGCAGTCAATGGACAAAGCAGTGAAACACCTGATGCGTTCCATTGTATCATCACGCATCATGCCTCGCACGACACTCAATATCGATGCCACCGTCCTCGCTCAGTTGAAGAAGCGAAGTCGTCTCGAGGGAAAATCTCTCGGTGAGCTTGTCTCCGAACTTCTGGCCCGGAATCTCTCGGATCCCAAGAAGGAGCTCGGGCGACTGAATTGGACGACGCAAAAGATGGGCGCCCGAATCGATCTCGAGGACAAAGAACGCCTCCGGGATATCCTGGATGAGGAATGAGCTTTGCTATCGATGCCAATCTGCTGCTCTACGCCTCGGATGAAAGCAGCCCCGTCCACGAGAAAGCCCGGACCCTCATCCAGGAGATAGCCTCCGGCCCGGATCTGGTCTACGTCTTCTGGCCCGTTGCCATGGGGTACTTACGGATCGCCACTCACCCGCGGGTGTTCGACCATCCACTTTCGGTCGAGGAAGCGATCGGCAACCTCGGCCGCCTGATCGAGCGTCCACACGTAAGAACACCTGGAGAAGGAGATCACTTCTGGGCTAGGCTCATTTCCGTCACGCGAGAGACCTATGTCCGGGGTAACCTCCTCCCCGACGCCCACCTGGTCGCTTTGATGCGTGAGCATGGCGTATCGAAGATCTGGACCCGCGATAGAGATTTCAGGAAATTCGACGGTATCGAAGTGACGGATCCGTTCATCTGAGGATGATTTCGGGTCGCGTGTCTGACACCAGGCGAGGAACGACGACGGTCCATCCCTGACCTCAGTTAGTCATTGGCCACTGGACATTAGTCACTGGGGCCGCTCCCGTCCGTGGATCAGGCTACACGTTCGGTCCACACGAATTAGCAATCAGCATTCAGCAATTAGCAATCATCCGATGATGATCGCTACTTCGTCGAACCCGCAGCACCGTTCACCCCGCCAGCTTCCCCGGCAAAAACCGCTTGAGCCATCGCAGCCGGAAGGCGAGCAGAATGGCGAGCACACCGGCGAATATCAAAGGCTCGCGGACGTCCGCCTTGACCAGCCAATAGAAGTGTACTACGCCAAGCACAGCCACGACGTAAACGAGTCGATGAAGCTTCTGCCAGCGTTTGCCCAATCGGCGGATCCAACCCTTGGTTGAGGTGATCGTCAACGGAATAAGCATCAGCCAGGCTGTGAAGCCTAACGTGATGTACGGGCGCTTGGCGATGTCCTCCAGGATATAGTCGAACGCGAAGAGCTGATCCAGACCGAAGTAGATCAGAACGTGAAGCGTGGCATAGAAGAAGGCGAACAGCCCGATGGGCCGTCGGAGCTTCACGATCTGCTTCCAGCCTGTGATGTGCCTGAGCGGCGTAATGGCCAGCGTGACCATGAGCAGGGTCAGCGTCCACCAGCCCGTCCGGTGCGTAACGTCCTTGATGGGCTCGGCTTCCAAGTTTCCGGTCAGCGCATCATACAGCAGCAGTCCAAGGGGTGCCAATGCCAGACACCAGACCGCGATCTTGATGTATAACATTCCCCGCTTCGATGAACGCCAAGGCGGTGCTTTCGAGAGCGACCCGGATGGCCGGATCGGTGGTCGCGCTGCCAGTTTCGTGGTTGCTTGCATCAGAAACTCCTGCGCAGGTCCATTCCCGAGTAGAGCTGGGCGACCTGTTCACCGTATCCGTTGAATATCAGCGTGGGTCTTTTCCGGAACTCGCCGATTCGACGCTCGCGGGCCTGGCTCCAGCGCGGATGATCCACTTCCGGGTTCACGTTTGCGTAGAAGCCGTATTCATGCGCCGCCATGTCATTCCAGCTCGTAGGTGGCTGTTCCTCGAGGAAGGAGATCCGCACGATCGACTTGATCCCCTTGAATCCGTATTTCCATGGAACGACCAGCCGGAGCGGGGCGCCATTCTGGGGCAAAAGCGACTTTCCATAAAGACCCGTTGCCATCAGCGTGAGCGGGTGCATGGCTTCGTCCATGCGCAGTCCCTCGCGGTACGGCCAGTCCAGAACACGACGTCTCTGGCCGGGCATCTGCTCGGGATCAAGCAGCGTCTCGAAGGCCACGTATTTCGCTTTGGATGTGGGCTCCACGCGCTTGATCAGGTCGCGTAGTGGAAAGCCAAGCCAGGGGATTACCATGGACCAGGCTTCGACGCAGCGCATCCGATAGACGCGTTCCTCCATCGTGAAGGGCTTCAGGAGGTCGTCCAGATCATATTGCGCCGGCTTGTTGACGTGGCCGTCGATCGTGACCGTCCATGGCTTCGTGCGGAGACTGTGTCCGTTGCGGGCCGGGTCGTCCTTGTCCGTTCCGAACTCGTAGAAATTGTTGTAACCGGTCACATCCTCAAAAGGAGTGAGCTCGTCGTCGGGGCCGGATATGGGCCGGACGCCGTCTTCGGCGCCGACTTTGCACGCAGCCAGCAGAGGTGTGGCTGCTACTGCGCCGAGGGCAACTCCCGAGAACTTGCCCATGAACTCGCGCCTGTTCAGGTAGAGCTTCCGGTCGGTAATCTCGGACGAAGGAATATCAGAAGGATGTTTGATCAGCATATGACAGAGGCAATGTTTTTACCACCAGCATGAATGACCCCGACCAACATGATTGTCAGGATGTCAATTTCGGAACAAAGCTAGAGGCCGATAAAGGCAAAAACCTCACGCGATCGTCACTTGTTGGCATCAAAAACATCACGAAACTATTTGCGCCGCTCCCCAAGACATGGACATCCCGGTGGATTGTCGCTCAACGGACTGGAAATCCGTGTGTCGGGGGTTCATCGGCACAGCTCGGAGGGGACGAAGAGCGACGTTAGTCCCTCCCGGACGACTGGCGAGCGGCGCTCACGCGGGCTCGATCTTGCTGACGACGATCTCGATCTCTTCACTCAGAACCCCTGGTTTCATGGAGTCCAGCTCGCGGATGCTGTAATGCGACGGCCACCCCTCGAAGAAGTTGTATCGCTTGACCTCTTGATTTGCCGCGTCCAGTATGATGATTGAGCCGGATTTCTTCTGGACGTTGCCGTTGATCACGTCTTTGTACCAATCCCACAGAACGTCGCTCCCGCTGTAACCGCGCTTCAGCGTAATAGCGGAGTATGTCGTACGTCCGGGCAGTTTTGTTTCCGTCAGTCCGTCGCCTGCCGTGTATGTGATCACTTCCGTATGCCAGTTCAGACCGTCCACCGAAAAGAAGCCGGACATTTGACCCATCCCGGCGATCTCGACCATGAAACGGTAGTTGACGAAGGGTTGTCCCGAACCGACGCCAGGTTGTGCGACAGCCGTCGACGTAACGAACGTCGAAAGGAGCAGCGCCCAGGTCAATTTGAGGACAACGGATAGATACTGATTCCGAACAGGCATTGGTCCCTCCGAGGTAGATGAAAACGGCTGGGTGCGAAGCTCGATCGGCCGGTTCCGCAAACCGGCCCCGTATTGTCTACGCGCGTTCCTTCCGGGAACCGGATCACCAATGTCCTTGGGCTCAATCTGCCCAGTGCCTATCCCTCGCGGCTTCTTTGAGCCTAAACGCGAGCTTGATCGAGCGGACCTGGACCTTGGCCATCAGTCATCAGGGTCCTGCCGAAACCGTTGCTCGCCATCCCATCGGCTGACGGGGAACGATCAACGACCAATGATCAGCGATCACCAATTCGCGATCAAATCGGCGCCGGTCTCCCCCTCGTCGCCGCCGGGGCTGCTCCAGATTGGCTCTGCGCTTGCGCCGCGTCCGGCATCGCGCAGGTCGTTAGATAGTCCCTCGGGCACGCTACGCCTCGTTGTGGCACCGGAATCGGTGCCTCGGGCACGCCGCGCTTCGCTCTGGCGTGCCCCTACGGCGTACCCCTACGGAACTCAATGTTTAGCGCTTGGCGCTTAGCGATCAGCGCTACTTCACAATCGTCATCAACCGTGACGCCACACCGGCTTCGGTTTTCACGCGGTAGATGTACGAGCCGCTCGGAAGCTCCGAGGCGTCAACCGTAACCTCGTGTTGCCCGGCCGAGAGGATGCCACTCGCCAGAACGCTGATCTGCCGGCCGAGTGCGTCGTAGAGCGCCACTTCTATGTGCTGCGGATGCTCGAGCTCGAACGGGATCGTCGTTGTGGGATTGAACGGATTCGGGTAGTTCTGCGAGAGCGTAAACGATCCGGGGATGCCGTTTCTGACATCCTCTGTGTCCACCGTCAGCAGTGGATCCTGAGACACGCCTGGTTGACCGAGGAAGAGTTCGGGCAGGTTTTCGTCTGCTGCCCTGCCTTGGGCCAGTAATACGCAGAGTGGGGCGGTACCCGTTTGGCTTAGCTTACCGAGACTCCCCGACGCATCGGCGCATTCCGGCTGACCTTCCTTGTCGCCGAAGGTCCACTGCTCCGGATCTGTCCAGGTCACACCCTGGTCTGTACTAGTCCGAAAGTAGATCTTCTGATCGTCGGTATAGGTAAGCCACAAGGTGCTGTCGGATGCGAAGACCAGGTTTTCTCCCGAATAATATCCAGATCCTCTGGTCATGAACTCCACAGGATCCGACCAAGTCGTTCCCCCATCACTGGTTCGAAGCTCGGTCAGGGAGGTCGTCCCGCCCGTTCCAAAGTAGCACTCCGACCAGTACACCAGCCATTCGGTGTCGCTGAACGCTGCCAGCGTGTGGTCGCAGGATCCGTATTCACCGAGGTCCACGACCCCACGCTCGGTACTCCACGTTGCGCCGTCGTCGCCACTCGTCCTAAGCTTGATTGCGTCTGACGGATCGTAAGTTCCATAGCTGTAGATCAGGAGACCGTTCGGACTGTATGTGAGCCTGCCCTCCCCCTGAGCAAAATCCGAAAGCCCGCCGGCTCGGGTCCACGATTCGCCATTGTCGTCCGAATGCCACGTTTGATCCTCCAGTTGAAATTGCGGTCCGTGCCCGTCCTGGTTGAAAAAGACCAGGGTGATGCGCCCGGAGGTGGGATTCGCTGCGGCAAGCGCAGGGCCGAAGTTCTGCACGCCGTTGGGGTTGGCCTGCAGGATTACCACGGGTTCGACCCAGGTGGCGCCGCCGTCAGTACTCCGTGCCATCTTTACCTCTGCGGGGGTCCCGTACCCGTTTGCAGGGTCGGTAAACGCTCCGTTCTCGGTGTAAAAGACCAGGAGGTCGCCATTCGAGGCGAACACGACGTCTCCGCCGCCCGAATACAGCGGCGATCCGCCGTGGTCCGAATCCTGACTCTGATTCGGAAGCCGCTGGATTTGGTCCCACTGTCCAAACGCGAGCGTGGTAATCATCAACGACATGAGTGTTGCTATAGCTGTGCGCACAGTGGATAACTCCTTTGGCTAGTGGTTGAAGAGACGACCGACATGACTTGCGATGAAGCGCGGCCAATCGAAATGACGGGGGAAAATACCGAATCAGAACCAGTATTGGCAAATTAGGACTCAGTTGGTGTCGTAAGGGAATCCGCCCGGCGAGTCTTCAGGTCTTCAGGTCTTCAGGTCTTCGGGTCGTGCCTCGGCTCGGCCCACGCGCCTTCGCAAGCTGAAGCCCCCGCTCAGCCCGCTCAACCCGCTCAACCCGCTCAACCCGCTCAACATTGCCTTACCTTGGCACGCGAAAGCGGCCTCGGTGGAATCAGCCTGCGTAACACGAACCATTGCGCAGCAAGGGTGCTAATGCTGAACTGATATGCGACTCGCCTTTATCGTGATTGCACTTCTCCTGGCTTCGTGTGGGGGCCGGGACGCGCAGGTATCGCGGATCACAGGGGAATGGCGAGCGGGAGTCTCGCCAACCTCCAATGTGGTTGACCTGACACTCAGTCAGCACGGGAAGACTGTAACGGGTTTCAGCGACGTGAACAACGTGGCCTATGATCTCGAGGGGCATTGGCTGGGATCCTTCGGGCCGGATGACGTACTCAATCTGGACATGACGCTTTCCGTCATGGGTCTCAGCATCAAAGGCGATGGGACGCTGTCAACCGGCGGGGAGGAGTCGGATATCACTGTAGTCGGACGCCGGGCGGGCAGGTCGTTTCAGATGAGCGTGAATCCTGAGGCCGGAGACGCGTTGCAGATATCCGGCCACATCAGCTACGATTTCAGGGACTTCAAGCTCGACGTCGAAATAGAGAATATTCCCGCAGGGCTTCAAGGTGGTGAACCGCAGGATCTCCACCTTGTCATTGAAGGAACGGCGAAAGGAGGTTTTTGGAATCTGCTGCCGCCCGCCACCAGACCTTAGTCATCGGCCACTAGACATTAGTCACTCGTTACCTGCCCACCCGGTATTTCATCACGTGTTCAGTCAAAAGCAATTAGCGATTGGCAATCATCAACTGGCGATTAGCGCGTTGCGTTCTTCGCCATTTAGCACTAGTCAATTCCTACACGAGAAGACCCATCGATGCCCGATCGAAGGCTAGTCAAAGATCAAACATTCGACATCGTCTACCGCGAGATCCAGCCTGCCCCGGATCTCTCGTGGCTGGTCTGGCACTTCTGGGAAATGGACGTGCGTCGGATTCAGGGTGAAACGTTCGCTCACCGCATTGTGCCCGACGCCGGCCTGTCCATCGTCGTATTGCCCGGCAATCGATTGTTCGCCCTCGGACCGCGAACGCAAGCCATTGAAGTCCCGGTGCATCAGGGTGATTTCTTTGCGGGCGTCCGATTCCACCCAGGTGTTGCGCAGTCGGTTTTCGGATTGGATACAGACGAGTGCGTCGAATTTACGGGACTGCTGGAAGTGATTTCACCGAAGCTCGCCTCCGTGTTGGCGACATCGTTCAGCGAGCTTGCAGGAACCGAGTCCCAGATTCTGATCCTGTCCTCCGCCCTCAAAACGATGTGCGTTGATCCAAATAGCGTGGATCCCATCCTGCTCGACGCCAACCATGAGATCGCAATCGCTTTGGGGGACATCGACGTGATGACCCTCGCAAACCGACTCCATGTGACGACGCGCCGCTTGCAGCGACTGTTCAAGAGATGGGTGGGACTCTCGCCAAAGCAGGTCATCCGCCTCCGCCGTTTCCGATCGTCGGCGACAAACCTCGTGCGCGAAACCCCGCTCTCGTGGGCCGAAGTGGCGGCGGAGCGCGGTTTTTCAGACCAATCCCACCTGATTCGGGACTTCACCGAGCTGGCGGGAGGCAATCCAAGCCTGCTTTCCGGTCAGATTGGCAAGATCCGTCACGACGGTCTCGATGATGCCTGAAATGCTCCGATTGTCGCATTTTTCCAATCGGCGAACGCGTTGTCGGTTGTAGTCTTGGTATCTACTTCAAAGTATCAACGAGAGTGATCATGCGTTACGTCTTTACTGTCAGTCTGTGCCTGCTGGTTTCGAGTTTTGCCCTTGGACAGGGCGTGCCTCCCGAAATGATCGAGCGAGCGCAGACCAGGCTGTCCGCTCTCAGTTGGATCGAAGGGGAGTGGGCAGGCGATTCCTGGATCCAGAAAGGTCCAGACAACCGTGAAGCCGCCCACGTCACCGAAAACGCAGCGTTTCGACTGGATCGGACCCTGCTCATTCTCGAAGGGCGCGGTGTGACCGAGGACGGCGCCGTCGTGCACTCCGCCGTGGGCGTCGTTTCAGTCGACCCGGCGACCAACGAGCCGAGCATGCGCGCATACCGCCCGGGTGGTCTGTTCGTTGACGCTGACATCGAACTCACCGAATCGGGCCTCATCTGGGGTTTCGATAACCCGCAGGCCGGACAGGTCCGCTACACCGTGAACCACACCGAGGACGGGGAGTGGCATGAGGCGGGAGAAGTCTCCCGGGATGGCGGAACTACCTGGTATCCGTTCTTCGGGATGACCCTCAACCGCGTCACTCGCTGACGATCCACGTCGCGCCGTTGTCGGGGGTGTGCACCAGCATCCTGGCGAGCGCCACCGCATTCGATCGTCCGTACATGTCGCGGATCAACGTGGAGGCGAACATCGTCGGCTCGGTCGGCTGCGAGCAATTATCAATTATCAATTATCAACTATCAACTATCCCCTCACCTTCTCCTGTCCACCGACTCCTTCAGCGCCCGAAGGTACTCGCGTCTCGCAGGCCTGTGCACGACCCCTTTATTCCGCTCGTGGATGCGCCGGTGGGCAACGATTTGCGGCAGCATCAGGGTTGGGATTCCGGACTCCTTCAACCTCAATAACCAGTCTATCCATTCGGCCTGCCTCCAGCGTTCGTCGAAGGGGCCGACCTCCGCGAAGACCGATCGGCGGACGATCGCGGCGGACGGCGTGTAGCCTTCCTGCGGTTCGTCGGGGCATACGAACCGCTTACGGTTTACCTCGCTCACATCCGGACTCACAAACTGCTGGATGTGGCCAAAGACCGCTCCGAGATCGGGTTGCGCCTCGAACGCATCGAGCTGCTGTTCGAGTTTGTTTGGTTCCCACCAATCATCCTGGTCGAGGAAGGCCACAAATTCACCACTCGATTCACGGATGCCACGGTTGCGGGCAGCCGCCGTCCCGCTGTTTGTCTGGCGGACGTACAGTACGCTTTGCTTGTAACCTCCAACCAGCTCTGCGCTGCCGTCAGTCGAACCGTCATCGACGACGATGATCTCGGAGGCCGATCGTGTCTGGGCGAGCACGCTTTCGACAGCTTCCACCAGGTAGCGTTCGCCGTTGAAAACAGGAATGATGACGCTGACTTTCAAAGCGGAGGCAATTCAATGGACCCGCTCCCAACCCTGGCACGGCGCCTGTCGAGCGATCGTTTTACAAGCTGCAGGTACCCAAGCTCGTAGACGTCCGTGCCCCGCGTCAGATTGTTCTCGTGCAGGCGATAGTGCAGCGTGACGTCCTTGGTGATTTTGAGTTGCATACCGGCCTCTCTGGCCCTGGTGAACCAGTCTAAATCCTCTGAGAACCGAAGCGCGCTGTCGAATCCCCCGATGTGTTGGAAAGCGCGTCTGCGATACAAACCACAGCCGAGCTGCATAAAGAGACGTGGTTCGGTAAGCGTACCGTCAGGGAGGACGCATCGGGTCAAACCCAGCGTCATATCCACCGCTTCATCATCGGTCAATAGACGGAGTTGCCGGCTGAGTTTGTTCGGTGTCCAAAGATCGTCGGCATCGATGAAAGCGAGATATTCGCCGCTGGCTTCAGACAGGCCGCGGTTTCGAGCAGCGGCCGGACCAGCATTCTCCTGCTCGATCACACGGGCGTCCGGCGCGACTGTTCGGACAATCTCGGACGAACTGTCTGTTGATCCATCGTCGATCACGAGAAGCTCGATTGGATCCGTATCCTGTGCGTAGACACTCCGAATCGCCTCCTCCAGGAATCGCTCGCCATTGAAGACCGGCAGGATGACGCTGACAAGAACCCTTCGCACTACTCGGCGCCGTTCATGGGTTTCTGAACTTTGAGCGCGGGCCAACCCGATTCGTCTACCTCGTGGATTGGGTCAACCACAAGCGCGTGCCGCATGTCCCGGTACGTATCCATAACAGGCCAGAGAGACGGTGTACCGGTCCGTTCCATGTCTTCCGCAGTCGCCGCCCAACCAGGGCGGGTCCCGTGGACATCGACAAGTTGCTCTCTCTCGATTTCACGGATGAGGCTCATGACCATTGAGCCCGCGAGATCTCTTGAAACGCCGTACTCGCGAGAGACAGTCTCTACGATGGACTCCGGGGAAACGTGATCAGCAATCTTCGACCATATGAAGCTCGCCACTACGTTAAGGGCGTGGTACAGTCCGATATCGAGGTTCAGAATGACCACTTCACCATCGAAATCTTCGTGTACGACATGCGGGCGGATCTCCACGAGGAACGTCGAGCCGTGATTGTCGTCTTTCGAACTAATCCTGGCCATGAACTTGAAATGTGTGGAAGAAGGGCGAGGGGAAAAATAGTACAAAAGCTGGTTTCAATCCTGTGTCGTTTCCATCGCACTTGTTGTTGCCGGTAGGAGTGTTTAGCGACTACCGATCCGATTAGCCTTCAGCGCTCATCGCTCGGCTTTCTGACAGCCACCTCCCCTCCGTCATAAGTCACAACCGCATCTGCCTTCGACACCGGATCGGCTCCTGTCCCCACGTCTGGACGCACCCAGACGATATGGAACGTTCTCTCCATCAGCATTCCCGGGAAAGATCCTTCTCTGGCTCCGATCGTCAGAATACGCGAGGCGTCGTCCCAGCGCATCGATATCGTGGCATGAATGCCCTCTTCGTATCGATACGAGTCGCCCTCATCCTCGTACAACTCGAAGGCGGCGTCGGCCCCCTCGTACACCCGCAACTCGATCGGGTCGGGTGGCTTCTCAGCGGCATAGGTTACAGTTGGACCCATGGGAAGAATGGAGCCTGCCCGAATGAATAGCGGGATGTGGTTCAAAGACGCCGCCCGGGTCACGGAGTCTCCGCCCGCTAACCTTTCACCGGTCCAGAAGTCGTACCAGTCGACGCCGGCCGGCAAATATGTCGTCCACTCGTTTCCCGCTTGCATGCCTCGCCTGATGCTGGGTCGGCGTGATCCATTCGAGGATCAGGCGGCCCGCGTTCGGTGTCGGCTGCCTGTATTCGAGCTCCAGCGTGTGGTTGCGCCCCGCCTTCATCTCCACCTCGGGCTCCGCTACGAGTGGTTCCTGATTGTCCCATTGGTCGACGATGAGCCGGTCGTCCAAACGGAGACGTACGCCGCTGTCTGTGGTCAACACGAAACGGTGCAACCCACTCTCGTCGGGTTTGATGGAGCCCGAGTAGCGAAGGCTGTAGGGCGCGTTCGCGAGCTCTTCTGGGAGGGCGCCCGTTCCGGTGATGTTGAACACGTCGGTCCTCCGGCTCGAAACCAAGGAATCGAAGTCGATGCCATGGAAGAAATCGAGGCGCAGACCCTGTTCCGTGCCGGTCTCGTTGAACAGGTTGCGCGACGGGATCCACTCCTGGGCATGCTCGGGAGGATGGCGCATCGGCCTTGTGACCGGACTTACGAGCATCGCCCGCCCAAACGTATATTCGCCATTGAGGTCGTACACCCTCGGATCCTCAGGAAAATCAAGTGCCAGACCGCGCATCATGGTGTCGTCGTTGCGGTAGACACTCCAGGCAAGAGAATAGATGTAGGGGAGGAGGCGATAGCGCAGGCGGTCCGCCTCAACCAGTGCATCGTAGGCCCAGGATCCGGGTTCGCCGAATTGCCAGATTTCCCGGGGGGTGTTGGTTCCGTGGGATCGGAAGATGGGACAAAAAGCGCCGAACTGGTACCACCGGGCGTAGAGCTCGCGGTATGCAGGATCGTTCACGCCATCCGGGAATCGGTGATTCGTGACGAAACCTCCGATGTCGCTCGTCCAATAGGGCAATCCCGCCATGGAGGCGTTCAGGCCTGCCGAAATCTGGTCACGAAACACCTGCCAGCTTGCCCAGAGATCCCCAGACCAGAGGGTGGTTGCATAGCGCTGCTGCCCGGCGAAAGCTGAGCGTGTCAGAATGAACACGCGTTTGCCGTCTTCGAGCGCGCGCTGGTTCTCGAAGATGCCGCGCGTGGTCTGCAAAGAGTAGGTGTTGAGGTAGCGCGCCATCGATCCGAGCGCATTGCGGTCATTCGCCTTGGTGGCCTGCTCTGCCACGTAGCGATCATCGGTGCACCTAAACTCCGGCTCGGTTGCGTCCATCCACCAGGCATCGAGCCCCACATCGTAGATGCCCTTCTTCGCATATCGCCAGTAAAGCGCCCGGGCATCCGGATTGTAGGCATCGTAGATCAGAGAGGGCGACCAGTGGCTCATTGGATAAAGGAAGCCCCGCGCTTTCATCTCTCGGTGTATTTCCGTGTTCACGCCGAGCGCCGGCCAGATCACGGCCATGAAGTGCAGGTTGTATCGCTCGTGCAGTTCTCGCACCATTGCCACTGGATCGGGATAGCGGAGAGAATCCCATATCATTCCGCTGAATTGGTCGGGCTCGCCCCAGAAGCTCCAATCCTGGATGATGTTGTCGATCGGGAGACCTCGCCGGCGATACTCTGCCGCCGTGTCCAGAACCTCCTGCTGCGTCTGGTAGTGCTCCTTGCTCTGCCAGTAGCCGTACGCCGATCTGGCGTACAATGGCGCCTTTCCTGTCAGGCGTCGGTAACCGGCAATCGCGTCGTCGGGACGATCCCCGGCCACTACGTAGTAGTCAATCTCATCGGCCACTTCCGACCACAGCGACATTCCGTCGTTGCCGTCGGAGAACACTGTCTTGGAGTAATTGTCCCAAAGCAGGCCGCAACCCCGCGTCGATATCAGGAACGGGATCGCGGCGATCATATTCGCTTGCACCAGCAGCACGGTCTCGCCTCTCCAGTTCATTACGCCGTCCTGGTACTGCCCGAGGCCGAAGATGCCTTCGGCCGGCGTCAGCGTGAAGCGCTGGCGAACGGACCACGCTTGGTCTCCGAGGTCGTCGATCGGCCGAAACGATTCCGCTGACGGAGCCGCGGCGCGGAGGATGAGCCTGCCATCGGATCGAGACACCGCCAGACTCCCGTCGTGCCGGCTTACCTTGACCTCGGCTGCAACCGTCCTGATAACCAGAAAATCTTCATTTTCAATGAGATGCCACTCATGGATGTTGGGAGGTGGCAGTACGACAAGTCCCTCGCGTGTTGAAAAATCGTCGGCCTGTGTGACGGTGATGCGGAATATCTCGGGATCGCGAACTTGGATACGGAGGAGGCCGCGTTCAAGGTGCAGCACGAGGCCGTCATCCGTGCGCTCGAAGCTGCCGGGTCCGCGGGAACTACCGGCGAGGACGGCAGCTATGAGCGGCAGAAGGACGATCGAGAGCAGGCCGAATGCGTCGATCATGGGTGCTTGTCTTGTGCGATACGCTACTTCAAGAGCATCAACTGCCGCGTCTCCAGGTACGCCCCTGCTTCCAGCCGGACGATATACAAACCACTCGGTAGACCGTCGGCCTCCCAGCTCACGGAGTGGCTCCCTGATGACTGATGGCCGCTGACTAATGGCGCCACCATACGTCCAAGTGCATCGTACACATTCAATCTTACATCGGCGGTGAGTGGGAGGTCGTAGCTGATCGTAGTCGACGGATTGAACGGATTGGGGTAAGGGGGGTGCAGCGCAAACTCCGTGGGAAGTTCGGACGAAGCGGGCTCATCTTCGATCCCGACGGTGGAACACTCATTGGTTTCGAGGGCCGTCCCATTGTCGTTGCAGTCGCCGTCGGGCGAATTATTCCGCATCATGATCGAACCGCCGAAGCACGTCCCGAACACGCAGTCGTAGAGTCCGCAACTGCAGGACGCCAATGCGGTATTGTCTCGGACCGTCAGGCTGCCGCCGATCGTCGAGACGCCGCGGACACCGTCAACGTTTGTTAGCGTGTCGTTGCTGGTGATCGACAGGTTGCCGCCTACCGTGCTGACGGCGGAAAGTCCGTCGATGCTCGAAAGCGCATTGTTTCCGTCGATTCTGAGATTCCCGTCAATCGACGTGAGTGCCGACAGGCCGTCGAGACCCGTCAATGCGTCGTTTTGGACGACAAGGACGGCTCCGCCCGCAGAGGTTAGCGCGGAGAAGGCACCCAGTTCGAGCAGGGCGCCATTGCCGTTAATGTTCAGATCTCCTTCGAGCGAGGAAAGCGAGGAAAGGCCGTTCAGGTTGGTCAGCGCGTCGTTATCTGACAGGATCAGGGTTCCTCCCACCGAGGCTACCGCGGAAAGACCGCTGATGTCAGCTAGCGAGTTGTTTCTGTTGATGCTCAAATCCCCGCCAACGGAGGCAAGCGCTGAGAGGCCGTCGAGCTGGGTCAACGCGGCGTTGGATTGAACCACGAGGTTGCCGCCTACGGAAGTGAGCATCGCCAGCCCGTCCACATCCGTCAGCGCTGCATTACTGTTCAAGGTGAGATCCCCCCCCACGGAGGTAAGCGCGGACAGACCGTCGAGGTCGTTCAGGGCATTGTTGGCCTGAATCAGAAGATCGCCTTCAATGGAAGTGAGTGCGGAAAAACCGCCGAGATTCGTCACATCGTTGCCGACGACCGCAACATCGCCACCTACGGAGGTGAGTGCAGACAGTCCGTCGACGTTCGTCAAGGCATTAGCCACGATCGACAAAGTGCCGCCGATCGTAGTGAGCGCTGACAGCGGCGAAAGGTCGGTTATCTCCGAATTGGCCGACGACTGGATCTGCAGATCTCCGGAAATTTCGGAACAGTTGGACGGGAAGGCATCAACGTCCGCCTGGGAAGTGAGGGAATAATTTGTATTCGGACACTCCGTGAACATTGCCTCGCCGACACTGGTCGTGGATGTCGTTGGCAGCCGGTTTGGCTTCACAGGGGTCTCGGGACTCCCGTAGCTCCACGCCGGTGCAAGCAGAAATAAGAACGCTGACAGGATGCATACAGTACGCATCGAAGGGTGCAACAAATCTCGCATCGGGTCCTCCAGTTCATTCCCTAACGGCGGTGAGACCTTGTCGTCGGTCACTGGAAAGTACGATCCAGCGAAGCCTCCGCCCCAACAGCAAGGCGCATGTCGGCACAGAAACAGATCAGGGTGACGAGTTTTTATCTCGTTTAAACGTAGTTTCGAGGCCGAAACTGTCCACCAAATCAAGTAAACGATGTTCGTGATCAGGGATGTCTTCAAAGCCAAACCCGGCAAAGCGAAGGCACTCGTCGACAAATTCAAAGGAGCCGTTCCATTCGTCAATTCGACGCGCGTCTGGGGCGCCCGCATATTGACCGACACGGTTGCCGGCTACTGGACCGTGGTCCTCGAGCTCGAAGTCGAGAACCTCAGCGACTATTTCGGGATGCAGGAAGACCGTGCGGCCGACCCCAAGTGGAAAGAAGCCATGTCAGGCTATATGGATCTGGTCGAAGGCGGCTACCGGGAGATCTTCGAGGTTCAGACAGCCTGGACGAAGGCTGAGCTTACGGTCGGCGAGTAGTCTCTCGCCAATCGTCGGTCAATAGCGTCTTAGCGGAAAGGGGCGCTGCGTCGTTTCATGCCGACCCTGTGTTTCGGGGCCGGCGTGTCGATCAGCGCACCCGATCTGCTTGTTGCGGGAAACGACATGTCTTGTTGAAATCCCGCATCGTTGGACACCACCCGCAGAGTCGGGTGTGCTCTCCGCTTGCGCCGTCCGGCGACGGGCTCAGCAGCGATCAATTCTCAATTCTCAATTCTCGATGGGCTCGTCCGTGGCGCCCATCGAGCGATCATGCACCCGAGCGAGCAGCAACTGGCCGGAAATGCACCCGATCAGCGCAAGGAACATGTCCCACTGCGTATCCCACACGTCGCCCTGTGTCCCGAGAAACGACTCGGCTGAATCGCCACCGAGCAGGGCGGCCCACCACTCGACCAACTCATAGAACGCGCTGAATGCGAGACACACCGCGACCACGATAAAAAACAACCACTTACCGCGTTTAAGAGGAGAGGTTCGCAATAAGATTTCGCGTGTCAGAATAGCGGGGATGAACCCCTGCGCGAGGTGCCCCAGGCGATCATAGTGGTTGCGGGAAAGGTCGAAGAGGTCCTGAATCCAGAAGCCGGCGGGTACGCGGGCGTATGTGTAGTGCCCTCCCACCATCAAGATGATCGCATGGATCAGCAGCAATCGATAGAGAAGCGGCGAAAGCGGAAATCGTGCGTAGGTCGCGATGAGCAGCGGAGCGCCAATGAGCACCGGAGCCACCTCCATCCACCAAGTGCCGCGTTCCAATGGATGGATGCCCGACCAGATCAGAGCTCCCGCGGCGATCAGAAGCAGGATGAGCGGCTCTCGTCTGGTGGATTTGTTCTCTTCCATTCTGAGAAAATTCGTTAATTCGAGTACCGGCAAGCCGCAGGACTGCACCCTGCGCTCCCGGCATCACGATTCGACGCAACCAACCCGACCGGGGTGTCGCCATGGACAAAATCGTGACTTTCGAGCAATTCATGACTTTCACCGCCGGATTCCTGGTACTGGGAGGAATTGTCTTCTTCGTCTTGCCGGGCGCTTTGTGGTACGTACTTGGGGTCCACTCGATCTCCAATGAAATCAATTTTCTCGTCCGCGCCCAGACCCCGTGGGCTGCGTCGATGGGGGTACTGGCGTTCATGTTCCGGGAACGTGATGTCTCGGATCCGGAAGCGAAGTCGTATCTGTGGGCACTGCTGACCGGCTACACTCTGGCGTTCGTCCTGGCTGTTTACGGCTTAGTCAGGGGTCTTCTTGAGTGGATTCGGCTGGTTCCCCGTCGTCATTTTCCTCGTGCTTGGGATGGGCTGCGGATATTTTCTTCGCGAAGAGTAGGCGTTCAGACATCCGGATGTCCGGAGTCCGGTGTCCGGGGTCCGGACGGAGGGTCTCGTCCTGAATTAGGTTGACGGACCGCTTATTGGGTCAGTCATCCTTGGTGGGGCATCAGGTGTCTCCAAAGTGTGGGCTGCTTCTTGAGTAAGTACGCACCGGCCAAGATGACTGCGAGAACATTCGCAACGACGATCGACCACCAGGGCAGAAGTGGCCTGATGGAGGCCGTGAGGGCGCCTACGAGGAAGATCGTGACGATAAAACCCGCGACAATCACGAGCGAGATCAGACGTGCTCTCGATGCGTGTCGAACTGAATAGCGGACGAGCCACGTCACGATCAGTCCTATTATGAGGGATGCGACGAAGTGGAGAAGGGTGTACCACTCGATCGCCGTGAAGTCGAGCCGGATGGGCAATCCGATCACCGCCGGGTCACGCAGACCCCTGAAGACCACCTTGCCGAGCAGATTGACCGTGTACAAAATGCCTCGTGCCGCCAGCAGGTCGAAGACCATATAGAAAACAGCGACCGATGCATAACCGATCAGACCGACGGTGAGTCCGAGCTCCAATGTTCGGGTCTTTGCTGCCATATGTATTCCATTAAGCTATTAGTGAGCTCGTCCTGCCCCGGCAGACTTGAAGGTATCAGACCTCCTTAACTGAGTCCTGCAGACCGCAACAGCTCGCTGATCTGGTACAGTGTCTTCGTAAGGCGTGGATGGACCGCTTCGAAGTGAAGCGCTGCCTCATCGATGACTGCAAGGACGGATTCGTCTCCACTCGAAGGATGTTCTGACAGCACGCCACGTATCTGATCTACGACGCCGGTTAAGAGCGATCGATCCTTCTCTGTAAGCGCCTCGGTCGTACCGAGTTCCGACCGGAGGTCCTGGAGAATCTTCTGAAGTCGTTCGTGCGACACGTTGCCTCGCTTAGGCTGATTAGCTGACGCCTGAACTTAGAGCTTTTACGGCGTTAGCTCAATATGGCTAGTCATTCGTCACTATTCACTAAGCCGAGCCGGACAGAACACAAATTTCGGAGAGATCCTCGTCTGCCTTGTGACCGGGAACCTCGGAGCCAGGTTTTGCCGCGGATCCGCGGATCGCCTCGTTTGTGTAACTCCGATCTACGCAATGACGGGATGCATCTATGCGGAGGCGACTACTCCTTCTGTTCATCGTTCTCATCGCCGCGCTCGCCGGCGATGCGTTTGGTCAGGGCCGCGACGACCGTGAAGCATTCCGACGGCATGCTCGCCTGGACGCTGATTCGTTGGCTCAGCGCCTGGATCGATTCACCGCCAGACATGGGAAAGGCGCTCTCCGGCTGAACGCAGGCCCCGGACCGTTAATCGGCCTGGCTCGCATTTCGAAGGGGCACCCGGTTTATCGAGAGACGCTCGGGCTGAAAGCGGACCAATCCGTCCACGCCGACTCGGTCTGGCCGGGAGGATCGACGGGTTTCGACCTGACCGCCGACAGCATCTATATCGGCATCTGGGACGCGGGCTACCCACGTGTCACCCATGAAGACTTTTCCGACGGCATGGGTGGAAGCCGCGTCGACACACTCGGAGTCAACCGTGTCGATCGGTATATCTACGACAGCTCGGGCGTGACACCCCATTCGCACAACATGGCGGGTATCGCAGCCGCCGCCGGCGTCGATCTCGACTGGCGCGGGACTGCCTACGAGGCACGCATCCTCGCGTACGACGATACGCTCGATCTCATGGAAATGGACGATGCCTCTGTCACGTATGGACTGAGGGTCTCGAACCATTCATACGGTCCGGCCAACGGCTGGGGCCCGCCCATCGCGCCCGATTCGGTCAACCTGTTGCCGTCGTGGTGGGGCGATACGACCGTGAGCAAGATCGAGGACTATCACCGCGGATTCTACGACGACGAGTCCGTTTCCTGGGACCTGTTTGCCGTAACGCACCCATCCTTTCTCCCCGTGCTCGCTGCCGGAAACGACCGTGACACGACGCAGGCCTTTCCGGCCGATTCGCTTCATTGGTTCTTTTCTGATTGCACGTCCGGACCGAATTGCCACGGCGGCTGGTCCATGAGCAAGGATTACCGGCTCGATGATGACGAACCCGATGGCTACGACACGATTCTCGGCGGGATGCAATCGTCGAAGAACCCGCTGAGCGTGGGCGCGGTGTATAACCTGACCGGTCATTGCGGAGCTTTCATCGGGCCGGAGCTGACGATGTCGTTCTATTCGTCGTGGGGACCCACGGATGATGGCCGGATCAAGCCAGACGTCGTCGCGCCCGGCTCCCGACTGCGCGTCCCGCGCTACTGGGAAGATTCGGGCGGCAACTGCCTTGGCTCGGGGACGTCCCATTCGGCGCCGCTCGTCGTTGGAGGCATCGGGCTTCTCCTCGAACAGTCGAAGAAGGATCCCGGCGTTCTGTCGACGGCGGCTTCGATGAAAGCGCTCATCATTCATACCGCGACGGATCTGGGCAATACGGGTCCCGACTACCAGTTCGGCTGGGGCCTTCCCGATCTGGCCCGCGCTGCGCGGCTCATCAACGACGATTTCGAGGCCGGTACAGGTTTCAACGTCCACGAGGATACTCTCCTTGAGGACGGCACGTCGTCATACGTGGTCTTTTCGGATGGTACGAAGCCGCTCAAAGCGACGGCCGTGTGGATGGATCCTCCCGGGACTCCCGTGTCGGATGCCTCGCGTTCCATCCCGAAGTCCGAGTGGCTCGACAACGCCTGTCCGGATGCTCGTCAACGACCTCGACCTCACCATCGAAGACGGGAGTAGCACGTTTTATCCCTGGACGCTCGATCCGTTGAATCCGTCCGCGCCCGCCGCTCGACTCACACGAAATGAAGTCGACAACGTCGAACAGGTGCTCGTCGACGTGCCCGATTCGGCGATTCATGTGGTCGAAATGTCGCATGCAGGCGCTCTCGAAGGCGGATCGCAGCCCTACTCGGTCATCGTAACGGGGCAGGTAGCGACCGTGGCCCTGTTGCTCAGGGTCTACCTCGAAGGAGCGATGGCCGGGGGAGCGATGACGGTCGCGCCGGGGTTCAGTGCGGTGATACCCATGACGACGCCCTACGCTGATGCTTCCTATGCCGGGACAAGCGTCGAGCACACGGGGACGGAGTGGCTGTACGATCCGCCCGCCGATCTGGTCGACTGGGTTGTCGTCAGCGTCCGCACGGGAACGGATGCAGCCACAGAGGTAGCGCGCCGGTCGGCGCTCTTGCGGGGCGACGGATCGATCGTTGACATCGACGGCGGACCGCTGATGATGCCGACGGCCGGTTTCGATAGCTTGTACGTCGTCGTCGACCACCGAAATCACATGGCGGTAATGACGCCCGGGAGGATCGACGTTTCCTCGGGATCGGCCACCTGGGATTTCACCACGTCCATGTCCCAGGCTTTCGACGGCGGCGGCATCCCTATGAAGGATCTCGGCGGCGGACGGTTTGGCCTGTTCGCCTGCGATGTCAATGTCGACGGCTCGAGCACCGCTCTCGACTTCGTCGCCTGGCTCGCATCGACCACGGCTGGAGAGACGGGCTACATCCAGTCGGACTGCAACCTCGACGGCGTTGTAACGGCGCTCGACTTCGTTTTCTGGATCGCGAATACCACGGCAGGCGCATCCTCCCAGGTACCTGGGCTGACGAAAAAGCAGAAAGCAGATATCAGCCCAGGCGCCGTAGCCCGACATGCAGAGGGCGAGGTCGGGCAGAATGTTACTTCCTTAGGTGGTGCTGCGTTCTGCGCTCATCGCTCATCGCTCATCGCTCAGTCTGCTGTCTGATGTTGACCGCTGGTCCACATTGCCCCTCCGATACGTATTCTTGGTAGCTGGGCATCCTACAGCGGGTGCCATAACCTCCACCACATGTTCCGCCACATCCGCATAGGATTCGGAATCGCACTACTCCTGGCAAAAGGAGTGTCCGCCCAAGTCATTCCACCGCAGAAGATCAGCCAGACGCAGGGCGGTCTCCAGGGCGAGATCGGACCCTTCTGGGGCGACGGCGGAATTACAGGTCTCGGCGATCTGGATGGGGACGGAGTGACCGACATCGCAGTTGGTTGCTCAAGTTGCATGGATACCTTCGAGCAGGACGGCGCCGTCTGGATACTCTTTCTCAACGCAGATGGAACCGTAAATCATGAGCAGAAGATCAGCGCATCGGAAGGCATGTTTGGAGGTACCCTGCCTGCTAACTCGCGGTTTGGCCGCTCGGTCGAGAATCTGGGCGATCTTGATGGGGATGGCGTAACGGACATTGCAGTCGGAGCTTTCGGGGATTCCGATGGAGGCAGCAATCCGGGTGCCAACGACTCCCCAAGTGTGGGCGCCGTCTGGATTCTCTTTCTGAACACCGACGGCACGGTCAAACAGGAGCAGAAGATCAGTGCCGTCCATGGCAATTTCACGGGCGACCTTGACGATCTTGATGGGTTTGGAACGAGCGTTTCACCTCTGGGAGACCTCGATGGCGACGGCGTTTTGGATCTGGCGGTCGGGGCACGCGGCGACGATGATGGAGGACAGGATCGAGGCGCCATTTGGATCCTCTTCCTCAATCGCGATGGAACCGTCAGGAATCACTCGAAGATCAGCGCCGTGCAGGGTGGTTTTGATGGAGATGTCCAGGATGGCGGTCAACTCGGATGGTCAATGGCTACGGCGATGTCGATCAGGACGGTGTACAAGACCTTGCCGTTGGGACGGGGCGTAATCAATTCAACACCGGATTCGAGTCCGCGATATGGGTTCTGTTCTTGTCCCCCGACGGTACGGTGAAGAGTCAGACAAAGACCGTGTCGCGAGTTGCCGGCGAGCCCCCGCCCGTTCAACGTGATCCGTTTGGCAGTAACCTGACTGGGGGTGATGCGATTGGAAGCGGCCTTGCTGGACTTGGAGATCTTGATGGAGACTCCGTTCCGGACATCGCTGCGGGTGTGGCGAGTCTTGACGTCATCGGTCCCCAATTCGGGGGGACCTGGATCATCTATCTTCGGTCCGACGGAAGCGTGAAGGCAGCGCAACTGATTACCGCCGGGGCAGGGGCCCTTTCTGAAGGGTTCAATAAGGACGACCTTTTCGGATGGTTGGACCTGGCCGGTCCAGGTGACATAAACGGCGATGGAACGGTCGATCTCGTGGTTCCCGCCGAAGGCGACGATGACGGCGGACCGGAAAAGGGTGCGATCTATATCCTGTTTCACCTAGCGTCGCTTGCACCAGGATTAACGATCCACCAGCCTACACCCAATCCTTCAGATGTCGGCAGCGACATTACCATCATCGCCGATATCGCTGCCGCGAGCGGTGTCGTTGACCCCGAGGTCCGTTTCCGCCGCGGCGGCGACCCCAGTTTCTTCAGCGCCCCGATGCAGCTGCGGGACGACAAGTCATACGCTTTCTCGATTCCGGCTTTCGCCGTGAGCGGGCGCGGTGTGGAGTATGCGGTCCAGGCCAAGAACGGGCAGGGAGTCGCCTCGGAAAGTGCGCTTCACTCGATCCCTGTACACGTACCGGATGGATACAACGTGACGATCAGTGGTGGGACCGACGCCGCGTCATACCGCCTGTTTTCCGTCCCTGCGGAATTGGATGAGAAGAACGCTCGGACTGCACTGGAAGACGATCTCGGCCCTTATGATGTGTCGGAATGGCGCCTCTACGGTCTCGAGCAAGGTCCCCGGTTGGTCGAGTTGCCCGAAAAGGAGGTCGATCTCGAGCCGGGGAGGGCCTTCTGGATGCTGGCGCGTGCCGAGAACACAGCCGTTAATCCAGGCGCCGGTACGTCCATCTCAACAGAAGTGACTTACCCGGTTCGACTTTCAGGTGGCTGGAACCTCATCGGCAATCCGTACGCTTTTGAAATCCCGATGTCCAATGTGAGCACGACGCGTGGTCAGGCAACCGACCTGTGGGCCTATGATGGGTCTTGGAGTGTCGAAACGACCGCGATCGTGCCTTTTTCAGGGTATGCCGTCTTCAGCGACGGCGCCGACACGCTCTTGATCGATCCGGACCTGTCGCCTTCCAATGTCGGGGAAGGAGACACACAAGAGTCGAATCCTTCCGTTCTTGCGAAACAACGTCGCGGGTTAGAGACTCTTTTCGGTTCTGCCGATTCGCAGCGTCCGGAGTCCCGGGTCCGGCGTCCGGCGTCGTTTACGGCGTATCCGAACCCATTCCAGGACGCGGTTACGTTCGAATTCGATCTTACGGAGGAGACTGAGGTGACGGCAGCCGTTCACGACGTGCTGGGACGACGTGTTACCACGTTACTCGACGATGCAATGCAGCGCGCGGGCCGTCACATGATCCGGTGGAATGGAGCCGACGGCAACGGCGCCCGCGTAGCGGCCGGGCTGTATTTCTATCGGCTCACGGCGGGGACGGTTGAGCGGACGGGGGTGGTGGTGAGGACCAGATAGGCACGAAGAGCAGTTTGGATGCACACTTGGATCCCGCCTTCGCGGGGATGACGAGGGCGCACATTCCTCATTCCTCATTCCTCGTTTCCGCATTCATAAACGCCCTCTGCACGGCGTTCATCCGCGACTGGTAGCCTTTGCCCTGTTTGCGGAAGTAATCGAGCACGTCTCGATCGATACGAATCGTGATGCGTTCCTTCGCGACGGGACAAATGGCGTACGCGTCCTTGTAACCAGTCATCGGGAATGCCGAGACGGCGATCTTCCTCCAGGGCGTTCCGCTCGATTTCCTCTTCGGTCATCCCGTTGATCCGGGCCCAGTCCGTCTTGGTTTCACCCCGCCTTACGCGCCTACGAATTTCCTCATCCGAATACCGCACGATATCCTCTTCTTTCATTTTTACGAGCCCTCCTCGCAGAAATGATCCTGATGTTGTCACCTCGTCTTGTGTAAACAACGGTCCAGAGTCGTCCGTCATCCAATTGTCCGGTCGCCATCCAGCGCACTTCGGATCCTCTATCACTCCTATGCTCGAGCCGGGACTGTCCGAAGATCGTCGAAGCCTGGTCGAAATCGAACCCGTGGCGTCGGATGTTGCGGCGTTCCATCTCGAGGTCCCACTCGAATTCCACCGTGCTGACGATTGCATCTACATGATGGTGCCTCGTTCCTTATTAGAGACAGTTCGCGGAGGGGATTCGTAACCTCGCGGTCGCAGGTTCTGGTGTCGTTGTGCCGGCGGACGAAAGAACTGAGGGGTCCGCCCTCGCGCCGTTTGGAGGATGCGGTCATTGTCAACCGGCAGGATGTGACAATGCGAAGCGCGAGCCGGGGGACCTACTCACGCGACCTCCTCAATCCTCCGTCTTCCATCTATATCTGCTGTCTGCTGTCTTCCATGGGGTGGATGCATTCCTGCCTTTTCCTCAAACCCTGGGTTGGGTAGGTTCAACCGTTCCAGAAGTCATCCGCCACTCACACGTCCACTCTTCCGGCCACCCGATGCAATGTTCATCCGCAGCACGATGGTTGATGCTTTGCCTGATCGGCACCGTGCAGACGGCCTGCAGTGACTCTTCCCCGGTCGAGACGCAGGACCCTGGTCCGATCGAGGAGCCGGCCATCCCGGATGAACTGACCTCCGATGTCATTGCCTTCGTCGGCGTCAACGTGCTGCCGATGAACGAAGAGAGGGTCCTCATGGATCATACGGTACTTATTCGCAACGGGAGTATCGAGGCGCTCGGACCCAAGAACATCGTCACCGTGCCCCAGGGGGCGGATCGGATCGAGGTTCGCGATGCCTATCTCATTCCGGGCCTTTCCGACATGAACACACACATGGTCTCGAACCTGCCCGACGGCGAGAATGATTTGTTTCTCTACGTGGCCAACGGGGTCACTACGGTTCGCGTCATCGACGGTGACCAGACGATCCTGCAGTGGCGAGATGAAATTGCAGGCGGTTCGCGGCTGGGGCCGACCATGCACGTTTCCGGATCGCCGTTGGACGGGGAGGACAGCGGCGACCGCTTTCTCATCACGAATCCGCTCAACCTCGCGACGGCAGAGGAGGGTAGAGAGGCCGTTCGCGAGCAGCAGGCGGCCGGTTACGATTACATCACGATTTACAATACGTTGGAGCCGGACGTCTATGACGCTATCATGGATGAGGCCAACATCCTCAGTATCAAAGCGATTGGTCACATTCCGGTGGCCGTCAGTCTGGAGCAGGCGATCGCGGCGGGTCAATACTCGACCGAGCATCTGAATCCTTTTGCCCGGTCCGTCGTGGAGCGCAGCGGCTCGGGACGTTGGGAGGGCGAGTTTCTGGGCACCAGAGCAGCCGAAGGAGCGGCGACAATGGCCGCTTCGAGCATGTGGAACTGCCCGACCCTCGCATCCTACCAGCGGAACGACGCGCCGCAGTCAGCGACCAGATCCGACAATCGTTACGTCTCACCTGCGTTGTCCCGAAACTTCTATCCGACAGCCAACGAGCCAACCACGCCGGAAAACACGCGCCGGATGGTCAGAGCACTGCACGATGCGGGTGCGCGGCTGATATTGGGAACGTGGACCGGCATTCGGTACCTGCTTCCGGGGTTCGCGGTGAGCGACGAGCTGGCCGCATTGACCGGGTCGGGACTAACGGCATTCGAGGCGCTTGAGACCGCAACTGCCAACGTTGCAGAATACTTTGGCGATACTGCAGACTTTGGCACGATTGAAGTCGGAAACCGCGCCGACTTGGTCCTGCTCGACAGTAATCCTCTCGACAGGGTCCGCAACGTCGAGCGCCGCGTCGGCGTCATGGTTCGAGGCCACTGGTTCTCGGAGAAACGACTACAGGAAAGGCTCGAGACGATTGCGACGAGCTACGGGAAGTAGTGACGTCTGTGCGTCCGAGCACTTAACGTGCACGTTTCATAACCTCTGCAGGTTCAATCGAACGAGACGCGGCGGAGGATTGACGTTGGGAAGGCGGTCCGACGTTCGATTCTGTATCGTATCATTGGTATTCATCCATCGAAAGGATTTCTGGAGCGCCGTTATGAACACTTCCGGGGGCGTCGTTGCCCTTTTCGGGCTAACTCTTCTGTTTACGCCAAATGCACGTGCCCAGAGTCACGACGTTGTATCACAGGCGGGATTCGGCACGGCCGTGGCCGCCGATGGAAGCGAGCTTTTCGTCGGCGAGCCCCTAAACAAGCGATTCTCAGGACGCGTCTACGTCTATCGGAAGGATGGTGCGAGTGGAGACTGGGCCAACATGCAGGTGCTCGAGCCGACGGACGGTGAACCGATGAACGGTTTCGGAGCCGCCATAGCGGCCTCCGCTGATCTGGCAGCCATCGTTGCGATTGGAGAGAAGGCGGATGCAATCCATGTCTTCCGTCGAGGTATGGACAGCCAGTGGATCGAGGAGGCGGTGCTCCATCCGGACGACGGCATGCCGGATGGGGAGATCGGGGCAGACGTAGCGGTCGCCGGGGGACGTGTCTTCGCGACGGTATCAGGCGGTGAGAGCGCCGTTCGATTTGTCGTCTTCGAGCGGTCGGAACTCAGGTGATGACTGGGTCGAGGCGGCGAACGTCGAGCTTCCTGCCATCGCAGGTACCGATCTCCCGCGACCGATTGTGGCAACCGACGACGTCGCCTTTGTGGGAGGCCCCGGCATGGAGGGAGGTGCCGTTTTCGAGTTGAAGAATGGGAAGAATGGGTGGAACGTTACGCGAATCCTCCAGGATGTGTCGGGAGACATGGGGGATACGTCACTCTTTGGCGCCGCGCTGGCGCTCGACGGTGGCAACGTCCTCGTGGGAGCTCCTGAGACCGATGATGGAAGGGGAGCGGTATACGTCTTCAGTCCGGGACAGGGAGGCAACTTCAATCTGTCGCAGACACTAACGATTTTCGGAGACAGTACGGCGCCGTATTTCGGCTCGGTCGTCGCTGCGAACGGTGGATCGGTGCTGGTTGGAGCCTATGATCCGGACAAAGAGACGGGCGTCGCCTTTGCATTTGCTGCGACCCACGCGGACGGGTACGAACCCGTTCAGACGATCGGGTCCACGGCGATGGAGGACAAGGCGGAGTTTGCGACGGCG
The DNA here is from genome assembly GCA_963768715.1 of uncultured Bacteroidota bacterium. Classification (GTDB taxonomy): domain Bacteria; phylum Bacteroidota; class Rhodothermia; order Rhodothermales; family DATKEJ01; genus DATKEJ01. The sequence continues at coordinate 36,207 of CAVYJC010000007.1, read as the reverse complement.
CTGGCGCTTGGCGACGGATTCGCGGTTGTCGGAGCTATGGCCGATCTCTTCGGTTACGGATCGGTGTTCACGTACGAGGGCCGTCCATCCCGGCATGATTGGGTCTTGACGTCGCAGCTGAAATCCAAGCTCACCTACCATCCAAAATCGATCACGGGCGGAAAGGTCAAGTGCGAGGACGGCGAGGCGGCCGAGTTTCCATGCCATGGCGTCGACATGATGAGCTTCGTCTCGAACGAAGATATGGGGCTCCCGTGGGGCTACCAGACGAACGACATCTGGGGATGGACCGATCCCGAAACGGAGAAAGAGTATGCCATTGTTTGCACGATGGGTGGCACGACGTTCATCGACGTCAGTGACCCGTCCAACCCGGTCGTGCTCGGAGAGCTGCCCATGACGCCCGGTACGCGGCCCAACTGGTGGCGGGATGCGAAGACGTACAAGAATTACGCATACATCGTGGCGGACAACGTCGGCAACCATGGCTTGCAGATCCTTGACCTGACCCAGTTGCGCGATGTCGAAAATCCCCCGGTCAAGTTCAAGCCGACGGCACATTACAACGGCTTCGGCTCCGCACACAACATCATCATTGATGAAGCGACTGGGTTCGCGTACGTCGTGGGTATCAATGGAGGTGGCGCGACCTGCTCTGGCGGCTCGCATATTCTCGATCTGAAGGAGCCGACTAAACCCAAGTTCGTCGGTTGCTTTGCCCATCCCGGTACGGGCGAGACGAGCATGGGATACACGCACGACGCCCAGTGCGTCGTGTATCACGGCCCCGACGAGCGCTACACGGGCCACGAAATCTGTATCGGAGCGAATGAAACGGCGATCAGCATCGCTGACTTTACGGACAAGTCCAACATCGTCCCTATCGCCGTTGGCCGCTATCCGAACGTTTCGTATGCACACCAGGGATGGTTGAGCGAGGACCATCGCTACTACTTTCAGGACGACGAAACGGACGAGATCAACGGATTCACAGCGGGAACGCGGACGCTCGTCTGGGATCTGGCGGAGCTGGACGATCCCGTACTGATCGATGAGCACGTCTCGAGCGATCAGGCGAGCGACCACAACCTCTACGTGAAAGGATCATACATGTACCAGTCGAACTACCTCGCCGGCCTGCGTGTGCTGGACGTCTCGAATCCGGAGCACATCGACGAGGTTGGATATTTCGACACGGTTCCGTGGGGCGAAGATCGTCCGGGCTACGGCGGGTCGTGGAGCAACTACCCGTTCTTCAAGAGCGGCACGATCGTGGTGGGGAGTTTGGAGGAGGGCGTGTTCTTCCTGAAGCGGTCGGAGGTGGCTCCGTAGATCACCAATCATTAGTCACTAGTCATTGATCATTAGTCATTGAAGGTGCCGGCCCCTTGGGGAATCATCGATCACCGATCATCGATCAGCAATTAGCAATTAGTAATTAGTAATTATGGATTAGTAGATTAGCCTCTTGCCTTCCATCCTGAAAAAAATTAGCTTTAAGGTTAGCCCAAAAACGGGCAAACCCTCCTCGGCTACCGTCCGCCGTACCACCATGTAGCCGGCCGGGCATTTTGTCCACCAAATGACTTACGCGGAAGTCAATTGAAGAGGAGACTGATTATGTCTACCAGACGATCTCGGATCCAGGCCACGATTCTTTCACTTCTTTCTTGCATTGTGCTGCTGACGTTCATTGTCGCGGCGCGCAGTCTGGATATGAAGAAGCGCGACATGGGTGCGAAGATCACATTCGGGAAGGGTTCGGTTTCGACGTATGCCGAATTCGATGATTCAGGTGCGCCGAGCGCTATCGGTGTGCAGTTCGACGCCGCCGGATTGCAGTCGCCGCCGGCGGGTCATACGGACATGCATCATTGTGCCGACCGGAACGGAGACGGCATGGTCGAAAAGCCGGATGAGTGCGTGATGACGCACGAGTTTGTCATTGCCTTGCCGTCTGACATTGCGAGCCGTGATGACGTGCCTTTCAAGTGGGTGCTGCTTAACTGGAATCCGGTTGGTCACATTCCACCGGGCATCTACGATGTGCCCCACTTCGACGTCCATTTCATGATGGCGCCGGTCGAGCAGATATTCGCTATCCATGAAGGTGGATGCGGTCCGGAATTTGTCGATTGTGACGAATTCAAGATTGCCCAGAAGACGGTGCCGGCGAATTATGCGCCGCCGGAATTCAAGGATGTAGGGGCTGTGGCACCCGCGATGGGGAATCACCTGGTCGATGTGACGGGCGAAGAGTTCCACGGTGTGCCCTGGACGCACTCGTTTGTTTACGGCGCGTACAACGGTGCGGTCACCTTCTGGGAGGAGATGCTGACGAAGGACTACCTCGAGAGCGCCAACAAGTGCACGCCGATCAAGCAGCCTGCGGGCGTTGCGGTGGCCGGTTACTATCCGACACAGTCCTGCGCTCGCAAGGACGACATGGGCGATGGTTACAGCGTGTCGCTCGAAGGATTTGAGCACCGGGAAGCTTCTCCGCCTGGGGCGATGGATTCGCGTGTGCCGCCACCGCCGCCGCCCGATGCAGCTCCGGCGCCACAGAAATAACTTCAGACACCAAACTTCAAACACCAAACATGACGACTGACGTTCACGTCGGCCGTTCTGAATCTCGAGGATTGTCGTATTGGACTTCGCGATCCGACGGCATTTGCCGGGATGCAATGTTTGGTGTTTGAAGTTCGGTGTTTGAAATTAGGATGTGCCTGACCGACGAAAACACCGCGGCCCGCATCCCAAAGATGCCAAAATCTTCGGCTACGACATGCTCGAATCGCTGCGGGCGAGCTGTATCCGAGCTGTCATGGCTGCTGAGCCGCGACTATGCCATCGATGCGGCATTAAGGTTGTCGGAGACCGGCACAGCTCGTGGCGCGCCAGCGTGTTGCGGTGCGACGGGCTGCAGCATCGGATGAAGCAGTCAAGCGTCGTGAAGGATCGGAGGTGGGCCTGGATTCCGTTAACGAGAGCCTCGTCATCGACGGATTCAACCTGATCGTTACCATCGAAGCCGCGCTCTCGGGTGGCGTGCTCCTCAAATGCCGCGACGGGGCGATCCGCGACCTGGCGAGCGTGCACGGCTCCTACAGAAAGGTCGACGAGACACTGGCGGCTATCGAGTTGATTGCCTCGCGTTCGTGGGCAAGAATCGGCAGCGTCCATGTCAAATGGCTTCTGGACAGTCCCGTCTCCAACTCCGGTCGGCTCGCGACCGTCCTGCGGGAATATGCCGAGGCGCAAAAACAACGCTGGGAAGTGGAGTTGCGCAACGATGTTGACGCCGCGTTGATGCAATCCGCGTATCCGATCGTAACCTCCGATTCTCGCATACTGGATGGCAACGTCCGTTGGATCAATCTCGCGGATGGCGTGATTGCACATTGTGAGAGCCAACCGTGGGTGGTAGACCTGCGAACCTGACGTACTCGGTCGGGTCAGTCGCGTGACACGCCGCCGCCCGACGTTGTCGGACTTGGTGTTTCCCTGCGCCGCTTGACGGACCGCGGACCCTACAGGGCGTATCTTCGACAAACCTCGTAAAGGACATCCCTAGCCAAAATGCAGCTTCCCGGTACCACGGAAATAGTCGTGCTCTCGCCAACGTACTATATCCTGGTTGCCTTAAAGAGGAGACTCGTGGATTTCGCAGGCATCGAGGTGGTGGACATGATGTACGACGAGCCGGTGGGACGAATCATCGTCCGTCATCCCATGAACGCGGAAATACTCACCGATGAAATCCTTGGCATGGCGGACGATCTGAGGCTTCTCGTCAAGAGGGTAGACGCCGACCGAGTCGAACTGCGCTACCTCGCGTACGAAGGCGGACCGGGCTGGGGCGATCCCAGGTTTATGCTTGACTAGTTCGTGGTTCGAAGGTCGAAGTAAGGAGTGATACCAGTTCGGACGAGGATTACCCCGTTGGTGCGCACCCGAACCTCGAGTTCGAACATCGAACGGATCCCAGATATTCCTGGATTCGGTCGGCAGGAAGAATGCCGGCCAAGGTGCTTGACGCCGGACCGAACTCGGACTTTAGACGTCGGACCCCGGACTATTCCAGGTAATTCGTTCGGAACGTGGGCTGCGCCGCCGCCAGCTTCATGAACACGTCAAGCGGGACGACCTGACTTCCGGTCCGAGTCCGTCGAGGATGTCCCGGACGCGAGAGATGTCGCTATTCTCCCGAACGTGGACAGCGAGGAAGTAGGGGCGCTGCGGATTCAAATTGATCAACTCCTGAAGATCCTGGCTGGCGTCATCCTCCGGTCGCCCAGCCGACAGGTAGTAGTCGTAGGAGAGGAACGGCACGCCGTCTCTGAAATCACTCGTGTTTGCGGGACCGTATCCGTTGATGAACCCAAGGATATCCGGCATGCCCTTGTAGTAGGCGTCGACTACATATTTCGGCACGTCGATGTTGCCGTGGTAGCGATTGCCCTCCGTGTAATCCATGATGCCAAAGACCTGCAGATCCATGAGGTCCATCTGTTCGCGAGCGCGTGAGACGACTTCCGGAAGCTTGTCGCGCGGAATCGATTTTGGATACATGTAGTTCGGACCGGACAGGGCGCCCATGAAATAGTCGTTCGGCAAAGCCGTCTCATAGAAGTACTCGAGCAGGACGGGAAACAGCTCCAGGGAAATGCCGTCAGCCGTCTCCCAGGCGTAGGGGATTTCTCCCCGACCCGGCTTGAACCAGGCACCCAGACCCAGCCCATCGGTCTGAACACAGGTCAGGTATACCTTGGCCTCGGGTACGAGGGTGCTGTCGGGCGCTACGTTATGGTGATTCTTGAACCGGTAGCCTTCACGGAGCTTAATGTGAGTCAGGAAGCTCATGTTCGGAAACGTGTTGAGGCCTTCCTGTCGTAGGGTGTGGCGGGACATCTGGGTGATGTATTGTCCTTCCAGATCCTTTCCGTACGAATGCCATCCGAGGACGAATGCCCATGGATTCATCTCGCCGAAAATCCGATCGCCGAGTTGATACTCCAATGTGTCGGCGGGATCAGCCGAGAGATCGGTCGCGAAGGCGCGCTTCATGACGGCCATGTCGGCGATTCCGGCCTCCATCCGCTCGCGTGCCGGACCTCCGATATATATCAGGAAGTCGTGGCTGACCCGATCCCAGTAGGCGTCGTGCGCCCACGAGTAAATCTGGTCATCCGACCACCCGGTAAACCTGCCGCGGAAGTCCTCGACCATGGGGATGCCCGCTTTCTCAACGAGAGGAATAAGATCTTCGGAGACGACGACTGCGTCCTCCAGTCCGGCTGTCGTGAAGGACACGATGAGCGAGGTACGGACGGCCCCGTCCCACACCACATAGCCCTTCACTTTGTCGCGAAAGCGATCGAGGGCTTCGTCGACTCCGGAGATCTCCTCGAACTCATATTGGTACTTGCTCGACAGGTAGTCCTTGAACGGGCCGGGGAAGGAGTACGGCCATTCAGGCGGGTACACGAAGTACAGATTGGGGGCTTCGCGATTCGCAAGGCCCTGGAGGCTAACCAGAAAGGCTTTCTCACCCAGACCGTCACCGACGCTCCACCGGTTATCCAGGGTCATGGAAAGGGCGTGGTGCAATTCCTGGGCCGCCAGTTGGCCCAATGTGAACGTTCCAAGGACGAGTGTAAGTAAGAATCTCATCGGTTTCTGTAGGTCACAATGCATTCGTTTTGGCCAGCTCGCCGCGCACAACCTTGTATGCGTGCCAATCGAACTGTAAGAGAAAGTCTCTGGCCGTCTGCGCCCCCTTCATGAACAGGTCGCGACGCTCTTCAGGGTCGAGCGAAAAATCCAGCCAGTGATGGGGCCGCGTGTCGATGTTGGCGACGAGTCTTCGATAATCGGGATTTCGCGCGATAAAGTTGGAGTCGAGTGAGTGCCTGGCCGAGTTGAAAACCGCCCCGAGAAGATTCAAGGGCTTGTCGACGAATTGCTGACGATCGATTCCAAGCTTCACGCCGAAGGTGGGCGCCCGCGGAATTCCCGCTCGCTGGTGAAACAAATCGACGGGGAAATTGGACATTACGCCGCCGTCGACGAGTACGCAGCTTTTCGGGATCGGGCCCGAATAACCGGCGAATCGTTTCCAATTCGCCTCTGCCTCACTTCCAGATGGTAAATTATCTATACGTAAGGGTTTGAAAAAGAAAGGAATAGAAACAGAAGCTCTGACAAATAGGGCTGGATTGATGCTGTCGGGGTCATCCCAATAAAGCGGGGCCATGCGCGGTAACACAACGCGGCTCTGGGTCGTCAAATCACTAGCCACGACGGCGAGTGTGGGTTTCAGATGTCGACGATCGAGGGGCGTGCCGTCTCTAAGGCTGAGCTTCACATCCGTCGGCCACATCCGGTCCTTCATCTGGCCGGTAGTTTCGATCCCGGCCCGGCGCACGACGCCCGCCAGCCAACCGTAGAGGTTGTCTCCAGGCATGAGGCCGAGTTGTTCCTCCAGCGTGTCCCACGCCTGTACGAAGGCCATACCCGTTGACAGCCAGCTTCGGCGCTCGATAAGAGAGTCGACCACCTTTCGGGCGTCCCGGTCTCCATCGAGCAGGCCCACGAAGTCGTAGTCTGCTATTTCCGCCAGTGCGCGTTCGGCTTTCTCTTCGGATGCACTGCCGAGGACGGCCAGGAAGAGTGCGTTTATGGAACCGCCGGACGCCCCGCCGATCCGGAGAAAGCGGAGGCCCATTTGTTCGAGGACGTACGTGTAGCCTCCGAGGGCCGGCGCCAGCATCCCGCCTCCCTCCATGACCAGATCGATGTACTGGTGTCCGACGTCGTCAATGACGTCCGAGTACATCTTCCCATCGCATTTCGATCGGAGATCGTCGAGAAGCGTTTTGATGTCGTCGCCCTCTGTGAAGAAGGTGGATCCGAGGAGTTTGGGCATAGGGGTTGATTCAGCGATACTTGTCTCCACGCCACGGATCACGTTTCAATACCGGATTGAATTTTCTGAGCGGATGTCGGGCCGGATCCAGTGTCTCGGTATCGTCCCACGGTTCGAAGGCGTTCGTGACGTTTGCCAACCCCGTTTTCGCGAGTTCCGGATAGTGTCTGAGAAGGACTGATTTCATCGTTGCGCGATCGATCCATTCCAGACCTTCGGCAGTATAGTATTCCTCCGTGTAACAGTCCGTATAGAAACGATCGGCCTGGAGCCGGCGCGTTGCGTTGAGGATGAATATCTGAAACATCGTTTCCCCGAAGCCGAATCCGGTTGGTCTGTTCTCCTCCGAGAGCGTACCGATGAGCAGATCGAGCTTTTCGACGGCCTCTGGATCGTCTCCATAAAGCTCCTTCAGAATCGGAACGATTCGCCGGCGCGGCTTCCTTCCAGGGATGGGTTGAAAAGGTCGTCGAAAGTTCGAATCGGTTTCAATCCGAGCTGGCGGCGGAATTCGTTGTAGCGCGGCACGCCCCGTTCTCTCGCTCGCAGAATGTCGACGGCGCCCATGTCGAACAGGGGATTCCCGGGGATGCTCATTTCCTGCATGAAGTGCGGGAAGTTGTTTAGGACGAGCTGACCCGGGTGCTGCGTGCCAAACGAATGGAAGAGGTCGGCCATGGGGATTCGGGCTGTAATCTTGGCCGAACCGGCCTGTCTGGTCTGGACGAACGGCACTTCTTCGTCCCCGGCGGATGATTTCAGTCTGAGCGCCTCCGGCAGGAACGAGTGAAGGCGATACACCTCGACAAATTCTTCCGTAAGCCCGAACGGTGATCCGTGTTTGTCTATCGGATTCCCTACCACGCCACCCATCTCCGGATTTCGCACGTTGATGTCCGCAACCGTTTTTCTATTGGCCGGCGAACGCAGCAGGTTTGTCAGGATGCCAAACCAGTTGGCGTTGAGGCCCATATCGAGTCCCGGATTCGGAAGCACAGCCGGCGTCCATTCGACCGAATGGATCTTGGCCGTCACGGCCGCATTGATCAGCCGGGCAACGTTGAAGAGGCGCTTGTCATCCCAATCCGGATAGTGCTCCGAAAGATGGTCGCAAATCGCGTTGTGTTCGCGTGCGAACAGGGTGTGCAGCATCGAGAGCCCCAGCCACCAATTACGCACCATACCCGTGTCTTCCACGCCCTTTCCGCCCAGCGGCAGCAGTCCGCCATCGGTGAGCCGCAGTTTTCCACCGACACCGCTGCGGAGACGATCGACGGTTTTCTGATCGCTCCCATAAATCTGAGAGCAATCCCACCAGTGGGTCACTTCATTGATGAAGGTGACCGGGGTCTTCTCACTGTCCGCACCGCGGGTGGGATCGGGCTGCGTCTTTCCGACGAACAGTTTTGTCTGGTGATAGCGTCGCCGGGCCGGGTCGTCTGCCGGCAACGGTATTTCATGGGTCTCGCGCCTGAGCATTTCACCGTGCGTAATCCAGTCGTGGTTCTCGAACTGGATCCACGACGCTGCGAGGAGATTCAGGAACGGGACTTCTTTCATCTTCTCACCCCGCGTGAGCAGCAGCCGGCTGATGGTGCGCGGATTGGGAGTCAGGAGCTGCTCGCCGGTCTCCGGACGGATCACGGTATTCGAGACGTTTCTCGGGAAACGCGTGCCGGCAGCGCCTTCCATCGGATTCGAGAGATTGTTCCAACTCCCGTTGGCCGTCCGGAAGTGTGTCACGCCTTCCGGCGGAGTCTGCCCTGGGTCCTGAAATCCGATGAGTGATCCATCCGGGTAGGTCGATTTCAGGTTGTGGCTGTTCAGGCGCTCGCGCATATATGCAAGGGTAAGAATACCAAGCATTTGCGGACGACGATACCAGTTCGTCCATACCTCGTCGGAGTAGCCCACCAGGTTGCCCCACAAGGTCGTCAGGCCGTGCATTGAAACTGAAAACACGGTTCCGAGGGCGTTGCCGAGAAGGATGCGGGCACGGGTCGTGAGCCGGGGGCGCGGTGCGGGAGGAGGCTTCGGAGGCAGCTCGCCCGCTGGGAGGTCCGGTCGCGCGAGGAGAACGGATCGATCGAAGAAGTGCACGTCCGGCACGTCGACGTTGACCTCCGCCACTGCATTCTGCGCGGCCAGGAGACGCATCGCTTCCCAATCTGCATTATCAGGGTGACTCCGCACGGCGGCAGAATAATAGTCTGCTGCTTCGGCATACCGGCCCAACTGAAAATGGGCCAGGCCCAGCAGGGCATCCGTTTCGCCGTCCTCCCGCCGGTTTCCGTCTGAAGTCAGTACCTTGATGGCCTCTTCGAATTTCCCTTCCTCGAGGAGGTTGATCGCCTGATTTGACATCACGTTTCGGAGCCTGAAAGTTGGTTGGTTGTGCCGATCCAGAGAGCTAGAGTCCGGCGGCACGCAGGGATGCGCTCGCTTCATACACGCGAAGGCGCGCTCTGTTCATGCTCCCTATCGGAGTGAAATCGTCGGAGGGGACGTTCCACGGATTGAATGCCTGCCGCTCGATCCTTATGTCACTCTCGCTTTCATGAGGGATAGTGAGCGTCGCGATCGTGATGAAGGGCGCTTCCCATTCGACGGTCGCATCTTCAACCGGGGTCAGATTCTTGTCCACATAGAGCTGGACTTGAAAATCAAACGTCACGTCTCCGGATTTCAGACGGCTCAACAGTTCGGAACTGAGATCCGCCTCGGCCCGCGGGTGACTGGATTTGCTCACCGTCGGACGGAGCCTGTATTTGACGGCCGTCGATCCGATGACAAGCGGGGCTCGGCTGTAGAATGTTTCGGTCGCGATGCTTTCAACCGGAACGGACATCTGTGCCTTAAGTGTCCGGACAATTCGAAACGCGGCGGAGACGCCAACCCGTCGCGCAAGCCGGAGTATTCCCCGAAGTTTGCGCAAGGGACCGTTCACGGCAAAAGCTACTGTCGTTGCCATGGCTTCTTCGGCATCCCGTGCGTGATGCCGATTGGCATTTGTCATCAGGAAATCGATCTGCTCGTCGTGGCCGAGAAGGACACGAAAAGCGACGCCTCGCAAATCGGACTTTGCGTCTGATGCGGCAACGCTGCTGGCGGCATTCGAGAATCGAACCTCGGATTTGTATTTGGCGTCCGGCGTGAGGAAACCCACTTGCAGATCCTCGGGAACGTCAGAGGCGATACGAAACGAGGCACTGCTGAAACCGGCCAGCATCTTGGCGTGCTGCGCACGCATGATGACCCCGTTGTCCACTCCGGACGTTCTGGCGACCGTTCGTATCTCAATCTCGTACTTGTCGATGAGTGCCTGTTCGGCGTCCCGGCTCCCACCGAGGAATCGGAGATCGCGCTGCCAGTCGGGAATGGAGTACATGAATTGCTAATTGCTAATTGCTAACGGTTGATGATACAATGAAAGTGACCGGTCTTGTGCGCAAATGTGACGCCATGACCCTTGACCGACCGTTACTAGTCCCGGGCATGAATGCCCGGGCTTGGTATGGCGCCCCGTAAACGGGGCTTCGCCGCGAGCCCGCCGGAGCAGGCCGGTTTAGCGGCCGCTACTCCAAGGCCGGTCGTTTACGGCCGGCTGAAGAAATAAGCAGATGGTCTATTTTCTGCGTTACGTCACTTGGCCCATGCCCATGAGTTCGAGGCGGTCACTTTCATTGTATCATCAACCACTAACTGCTAATTGCCAGTCGCGTCCCGCTCATTCTTTCATTGGTTCCCAAGATCCGGAAGTGCGATGGTCACGTCCGTGAATTCGCTCCTGAAGTACGTCATTCTGGTGAGGATAGTCAAACGCCGAACGTCGAAGGTCAAAGGTCGAACGTCGAACGTCAAAGGTCAAAGGTCAAAGGTCGAAGGTCGAAGGTCGAAGGTCGAAGGTCAAAGGTCAAAGGTCAAAGGTCAAAGGTTGGACGTCAAAGGTCGAACGTCGAAGCGAGGAGGGCGCGAAAGTCGTATACCGGTATTCCGTAGTTCAGGTGTATTGATACAAGGACTCGTCCTGAACATCACATAGATAGTGAAATGGCAATCGTAGCCTCAAAAACACGTGCGGCCCGATATGGGTCCTTGAGGTCACTGCGGCGCCCGGGAAGATTGGGGTTTGGCCTCGTCATGACGCTCCTGGGCCTCCATCTGACGGCGTCGATGCTGCATGGGCAGGCAACTGAATCTACTGACCCGCAGGTGCGCATCTACGGAGTGAGGATTCTCGTATCAGACATGGACGAGGCAATTCGATTCTATAGTGGGATACTGGGTTTCGGGGTTCTTTCGACACGAGACTATCCTGACCAAGTCGAGTTGAAGAGCGTTGAGCTTCGACTCTTACTCGTGAAGACGGAGCGACCGGCGCAGTACGACTATGTCGGAACCGTTCGGACGACCTTCGGCTTTCAGGCGAATGATCTGCTCGCGACCCGAGCGCGCCTGATCAAGGAAGGCGTTGTATTTGTCGAGAAGGAGCCAGAGAAAGTCGGGATCGGCATCGCGACCACCTTCAAGGATCCCTTCGGAAACGTTCTCTATCTGCTGGAACAGCAGGTCGGAGAAGAGGATCGAGTTGACGAGCCGCGAATTTACAACGTCGGTTTTCACGTGCCGGATGCGGCCGTGGCCGAAAAGCTCTATTGCGACGTTCTCGGCTTTGTCGTCCGGACCGATCGGTATTTCCCGGCTGTCCCACTCGGACACAAGGACGGAACCTTCGCATTCATGCTCCATCAGAAGCCCGGCCTGGCACAGAGGACATCGAGGTATCCCGATGAAGCCCAGATCATACCGCTTTTCAAAACGACCAACTTCGACGTGATGCTAAGAGCACTGGCCGGCGCCGGAACGAAATACCACCAATTCACAAGGCCAGGGGTGCGTGGGATCACCATTTACGACATGTTCGGCGATGTCTCGGAAGTCGTAGAAACAACAGCGGATGACTCCTAGCGAGGACATTCTCCGGAGCGCAACGCCCGACAATGGAGACAACGACGGAAGAGATGGAGGCACGTGAACTCGCTGAGCGCATTTGCGTGGGCGACGAGCGCGCCTTCCGCGAGCTGTTCGAGATGCTCTATTCGAACCTCCTGGGCTATTCTGCGGGATTCGGCATCGATCGCTCGTCCGCCGAAGACTTGTCCAGGAGGCATTCATACGCCTGTGGTTGAACAGGGCTCGGATCGATCCGGACAGGTCCGTACGGGCATTGCTCTACGTGACGGTTAGAAATCTTGCGCTGAATGCATTGCGCAGTCGAACCAATCACCTCAATCTGCTCAGGACCATGGAGAGAAGCGACAGAATCCCGACTGGACATGGAACCTACGATCGGGATCGACTACGCGTCCGTCTGCGCCAATGGATAGCCGGTCTGCCCGAGCGCGAGAGAGAAGCGTTTGAGCTTTCACGGTTTGGGGAGCTGACCCATCGTGAGATCGCAGAGGTAATGGGAATCTCAAAGGGGACCGTCGAGAAACACATAACAAACGCCTTGAGGAAGTTGCGGGATCGGCTCAAGGCATTCGACCCGGAAATCCTGAAATCATAACTAGTGATTCAATTGACCGAAAGCTCGAGGACCTGCTCTCCAAGCTTGCCGAAGAGGAACGGGAAGACTTGAGTCGTACCTGGAGCATCGCAGGGACGGCGAGAGGCGTCGAACTGTCGACGGAGGACCTTTCCTCCGCCTATCGGGAAGTGGAGCGGCGCATCCGTCCGAACTTCAAAAGTCGTCGCCTCGTGGTTGTTCAGGCGGCGAGTCTCATTGCGGCACTTGTCGTGGGACTGATCGTTGGCCATTTCATTTCCCAGCCGAAAGAAGCAAAGATGGATGTGTTGCACTCAAACTTTAGCGGCACCCAGTATCTCATCCTGATACGGAACGACTCACCGCCTGTCGGTCCCAAGTTGGAGAAGGACATCGTCCGTGAGTATCGCAACTGGGCACGAAAGCTCGCCGATGAAGGACACCTCATTGACGCAGCCGAACTGCGCAGAGATGGAAGCATCATTTTTGCCACGGATCACGAGGTCGGCACGAAGGATCTGTCTATGAACAGGGAGAGTGCGACAGGGTATTTCCTTGTCCGAGTCTCGAATCGCGCCGAAGCGGAAGATATTGCGCGCAACTGCCCGCAATTAGAACACGGAGGGAGTGTCGAGCTTCGAGAAATCATCAGGTGACACCTGTCGTCTAGCGTTCCTTTTTCGTAAGGAGCTTGTCCCGCCCCGTGAGGGCGAGCGAAGCGCGTACGGGTCTTGTCGACCCTCGCCCTTCGCCTCTTGACCACCTGCACCGGCTCGGGTGTAGGAGGCCCAGCGACCGTGCCCCGGTACCCGAGGCTTCGACCGCGGGCGAGGTTGGTGACTGAACGTGATCTTGTCTACATTTTCCGGACCGCACTTGGGGATTTCCATTCAATCCTCGACCTGTCATGCCACACATCTTCCGGTCTGCTCTGAGCACCTTGGTTCTATTTCTCACCGTCTGTCTTCCGCTGAGGGCGCAGATCACCGCCGTTCGGGCGGGTCACGTCATTAATCCGGAGACCGGTCAGGTCGTATCGGATCAAACGATTCTCATCGAGAATGGGATAATCGCAGCGGTCGGTAATGATGTCGAGGTTCCTGCCGGAGCCCAGATGATCGACTTGCCAGAAGCTACTGTTTTCCCGGGACTTATGGATGCTCACACGCACCTCTGCATGACCGTCGATCTCGATCGTGACAACGGCAGTTATTACTACACGACCTTACAGGAATCGAACGCCGCGCGTGCCGTCGACGGGGTCGTCAACGCGCGGACAATGCTCGAGGCGGGCTTTACGACGGTTCGTGATATCGGGAACGAAGGGAATTATGCCTGTACGGCGGTCAGAGAGGCACAAGCCGCGGGGCGTATTGTCGGTCCGACGATCGTCAATGCCGGTCGCATTATCGCGCCCTTCGGCGGCCAGTTCCACATCCAGCCAGACAAACCTGATCTGGCCGAGCCGGAATACTTCTTCGCCGATACCCACGACGAGATGGTTAAGGCAATTCGGGAGAACATCCATTTCGGGGCCGGGGTGATCAAGATCGTCGTTGATGATCAGGATTATATCTATTCGATCGACGACATCAAGTTCATGAAGGACGAAGCCAACAGGGACGGTCGCAAGCTGGCGGCTCATGCGTGGACGGCTCCGGGCGCGCACAATGCGGCGGCCGCCGGAGTGAACTCGATGGAGCACCTCTGGAACATTACTGACGAGGATTTCGAGCTGGCCAAACAGAACGGCGTGGTCGCGGTATTCACGCCTTTTCCGGACTTCGAGTGGGGAGCCCACAGGCACTTGTCGCCCGAGCAACTTGTCGTCGAGCACGCCCATCAGATCGATCGATTAGGCGCCGGCGTACGCAGCGGCATTTCCATTGCATTCGGAAGCGACGCGATCACGGACATTCCGGGCTACACACGCGGCACGATGGCCATGGAGCGCGTCGACATGTACATAGAGGCGGGTATGACACCGGCCCAACTCTTGAAGTCGATGACTACCATCCCTGCAAAACTCATCGGTGTGGATGCGCAGCGGGGTGCTATCCGCAAGGGGCAGGCGGCCGACCTCGTGGCGACCGCCGGCAGTCCGCTCGATGATCCGCAACAATTGAAGCACCTGGTGTTGGTGATGAAGGAGGGGAGGGTTATTAAGAATTAAGAATTAAGAATTAAGAATTAAGAATTAAGCAGCATCGCGTGGCGCAACATGACGCCAAAGACGAAGGAGGCGCTTCAGCAGCTACTGGATTCCGATACCGGCTCGCTGCGTTACCATCGGTTCGAAGAGGCGTGTCTGTGGGCGGACGAGGTGCGCTACAAAGGCGAGCGGTACGATCGCTTTAAGACCGCGCACTCGAACGGCAACGCCCAATTCTTAATTCTTAATTCTTAATTATTAATTCTTAATTACTTATCATCTCCCACTCCACCATCGACATCGGAATCATTCCTACCCGATTCAGGTCATCCATGTAGCCTTTCAGTGTGAAGTCGTCGCCTCGTTTCAGCGTGAGCTCGGCCATCAAGTGATCGAGTTGGATCTTGCCGATTACGTAGGTCGTGCCGTAGATCGGCTGTTCCAGGTAGAAGTGGAGTTCGTGGCGAATAGTAGAGCCTTCAGCAGGGAGCCAGCCTCGAGGAACCCGCTCGGAGGCAAACTGGGCCGCTTCCTGGAGATTCATTTCGTTGGCGTGCAGGTACATGCCGGCGAGGGCGCGAGCTCCCCTGTCGGCCAGGAGGATCCAGATCAGCTCCTTTGACCGCGGATGATCGTCAATGAATCCGGCGTGCATCATCATTTCCTCAATCCAGGTCGCCAGGCCTTCCGTCCGGCTGTCGAAGATATTGTAGAGGAGAGGACCCTGACGGATGGGGTTTGGATTCGGTTCATTCACCATTCGTGCCAGCTCGATCCAGTGATAGTCGTGGGTCCGCATGATGATCGGATCGTGATAGTCCACGATAGTAAAGAAGCCCCGCTCTTGATCGGGTGGGATGAAGTGGCCGATGTGGGCGCGCAGCGCCGTGTCCATGTAGTCGCGCATCGATGACGATATCATTGTCCCGCATGAAGGCAACGTACTCCGTCACGGCGTCCTGATAGCGTCGCTCGAATTCTTCTTCCGAGGCAATCGGTTCGAGTGGCGGGAGGTCCCGATTGTGGTGCTCTTCAAGTGCGAGGGAAGCCAGCGCACGGTCGAGCTCCCGCTGAATGAGGAGTACCTGCTCGTCCCATGTGTAAGGGACGAGCTGGACGTTCTTGAGGTACCAGTTGTAGTTCTGCTTCCCGATGCCGGAAGGACCCGTTTTCGAGCGCGCTTGCATTTGGAGCCAGTCGCGAAACGATGACGTAGCTTCCTTCGCTAAGCCGATCGCGGCGAGAAGCTGGGAGTCTTCCGAATCGACCTTGTCCATCAGCTCGTCGAGGTCCCGCATCTGCTGGGAAAAGCTCTCGATCGATGCTTCCCAGAGATCCTTGCCGTTTCCCGTCAGATTAATTCGCGCACGACGGTATAGTTCGGGGATCGTATTGAGGGAGGCCGTGATCTCGGCGGCATCCGCGGCGGAAAGGGGCAAGTGGTATGACCAGAGCTCGATCGTGCCGTCTACCTGAGGCGCTTCCCGTTCTGGCTGGTCCGACTGCTCGGGGAATATCATCCTATAGAAAGTCGGGTCGTTCTCCCATGGACGCAGGACACGGTGGTCGAAATCCAAACCGTTCATTTCGGCCCAAACCAGATGGTAATCGACCTTGTCGGGGATCGTCCACCCGGTCGTATCAAGTGACGCCAGTCTGCTCTTGTATCCGCGAAGCGCGGCGTGCTGGGCTGCCATCGCCGCCTTGGAGTAATCCGGGACGCCGTCTACGATTGGCGCCCTCTGGAACGCGCGCCAATCGCCAAAGAGATCGATGAGATCGTCGTGAGTTGCCGGCTGCGCCCCCGCGGTTCCCGCCGCGAAAAGCAGACACACTGCAGGTAGTATCAAAGTAGAAAGGACGAGCCTTGGGGATGGGAAACGTAGCGAGATCATGCCGGATGTCGGTTGGTTGCGTAAATGATAACGAATCTTTCGGTCTGTCAGTCTTTTGGTCTCCAAGTCTTCAAGTTTAGATCTTTCAGTGGGGAGTATGGAGGCGCGGGCATCCCGCACCCCGCACCTCGCACCTCGCACCTCCACCTCCCTGTGTCCTAACTTCCCCGAATGGACAATTCTCGAGTCAATGATCGACCGGTTTCTGCTTGGCAGCCGCTTCGCAACGAGGTTTTTCGTTCGCTGTGGTTGGCGACGGTAATCTCGAACATAGGTACGTGGCTTCACTTTGTGGGAGCCGCGTGGATGATGACGCTGATGAGCGACAGTCCGCTCCTGGTGGCGCTTGTCCAGGCAGCGACCTCGCTTCCGATGTTTCTCTTTGCGCTTCCGGCCGGCGCACTTTCCGACATGCTCGATCGCCGGAAGTACCTGATCTGGGTCAACGCCGGGATGCTGTTGGTTGCGGGAGCGCTCGCGATACTGACGTTTGGAGGCGTCATGACTCCCTGGGGCCTTCTCGTGCTGACCTTCTGTCTGGGGGCCGGGGCGGCGATGCTGGCGCCCGCGTGGCAGGCCACAGTGCCGGAACTGGTACAGCCAGGTGAGCTGGGCTCGGCGGTCGCGCTCAACGGCATGGGTATCAACATTGCCCGGGCGATTGGACCTGCAATCGGGGGTATCCTCATCGCCGCTGCGGGACCGGGCGCCGCCTTTGCGCTAAATGCCGTGTCCTTCGTCGCGATCCTCGTTGCGCTGTACCGCTGGCAGCGTGCACCGCGACGACGATCGGTGCTGGACGAACAGTTCGTGTCGTCGGTGCGGACAGGGATCCGCTATGTCAGACAATCTCCTGCCGTGCGAGCTGTCTTGATGCGAGGGTTTTCGTTTTTCGTATTTGCCAGCGCGGTATGGGCGTTGCTTCCGGTTCTGGCGCGCGACCAACTCCACCAGGATGCGTCGGGATACGGCCTGCTACTATCCGCCGTGGGCGTAGGTGCCGTTGCGGGAGCCGCCTTGCTCCCCCTCATCCGTCGGAGCATGACCGTGAACACGATGGTTGCCACGGCCGCCATTGTTTGGGCGCTCGTGATGATCACGATTGCGAACACAACGAGCCTCTATCCAGCACTTGCGGCGATGCTCGTAGCAGGCGCCGCCTGGATGATCGTGCTCTCGTCACTCAATGTTACGGCTCAACTCGCTGTTCCTTCATGGGTTAGGGCACGGGCTATGTCCGTTTATCTACTCGTGTTTTTTGGATCGATGGCCGGGGGCGCCTCGCTCTGGGGTCAGGTGGCTTCGATGTCCGCTCCCAGCATCGCCTTGGGTTTTGCGGGGGGAGGACTCATTGCGTCGACGCTTCTTACCATTCGGTTTACACTTCGAGAGAGTGACGTATTCAACCTGGCCCCGTCGCACCACTGGCCGGCGCCGCTGCTCGCTTCGCCTGTCGATCCCCGCGACGGACCAGTTATGGTGACGCTCGAGTACATCGTTCGACCCGAAGACTTTCGAGCTTTTGGCGACGTCATGCAGGAGATGCGCCGGATCAGACGCCGCGACGGGGCGCTGTCCTGGGGGCTCTATCGGGATATCGCCGATCCGACCCATCACATCGAGTACTTCATCGTGGATTCCTGGGCACAGCATCTTAGACAGCACGAACGTACCACTGTGTCTGATCAGGAGGTCCAGGATCGGGTGAATGCGCTCCATCAGGGGGACGAGCCGCCCCTGGTTCAGCATTTCATTTCGGCGGGAACAGATTGAGCACCGAGGCCTCCGATACGGGTCGGCCTTTCCACTTCACGCGTCCTCGCCAGTGGTGCCACGCGGAGTCCCAGTCCAGCAGGAGCCCGAGCAAGTAGGAGAGCGGAGCAAGAATGGTCACGACCGCCTTGAAGCCTGCGACTCGATCCGTTCCCCATTTCAGAATCAGCAGCCAGACCAGGAGCCACCATTTGAGCAGGGGAACGACGAGGAACAGAAACACGAACGGGATCTGGAGGAGCAGGAATCGCAGCGGTGTGCCTCCGAGAAGGAGATACGTGTTTTTGCGAAAACCACGCCACGCCTCCTGGATCGACTCGTACATCCGTACGTCGACGTCGCCCTTTGTCGGCGTCAGGTGAATGCGCATCCCGGCGCGGACTAGGTCCCGTGCGATCGTAACGTCCTCCAGGACAGCAGATCGCCTGGCCCTATGCGGCATTAGAAGGGCGTAGTCCTCCGCGTCGATCATCCAGCACTGACCGTTGAGTGCCGCCATCGACGCGATCCTGAACCGAGCGGTGAGGAACCAGGGGATTGTGAGAAGCATCGAGTTCGGGATCAGGGACACGAGAAGACGTCCCCCGCTGGGATTGAGGCCTGGCATGGTCGTGAGAGCGCTGAAGGGGGGAAGCGCCAGGAACTGAGCCACGAGGTTATCGACCACATGCTCATGGCAGACGATTGCATCCGCATCCAGAAAGAGAAGCATCTCACCATTTGCACGCTTCGACGCCTGGTCGAGGGCGTGGCATTTCCCCACCCAGCCTTCGGGCAGCGGCCCGCCCCGAATCCCCGAAATACGGCCGCCCTGGTGCTGCTGTATTACCTCCCAGGTTCTGTCCGTCGATTCGTCGTCGTAGACGATGACCTCCATCCGTGGGTAAGATTGTGACGCAAGTGCAGGCAGGAGTCGTCGAAGATTTGCGGCCTCATTCCGTGCGGGAATTAGAATCGAGATCAACCGGTCGCCGGGTGGACGAATAGACCGTCGCCTCAGGAGGTAAAGCAGGTTGCCGATCAGCGTGAGAGTCATCACGACATAGAAGCCTGTCCCCAGTCCGATGAGAATCTCCTTCGCCATAGACGACTACCTCTTGTCCTCAACCCATCGACCAAGCGAGCTGCCGTCGAGAAGCACGAGGCCGAAGACCACCATCGCGTTTGTTAATAGAAAGAACGTCATTTCCTCCACCGGCAGTCCCAAGATTTGCCATCCAACTGTCGCAGCATCCGAAATGCTCCATATCCCAAGCCGGATGGCTATGGCGTCCGCTATCCAAAGATAAACCGTGGAGATGGCAAGCGGGGCTATCCAAGTCTTTGCCATGCGACGAAGAAGGTCTCCGTTGAAGAACCACTGGAGCGCGATGACGGGCCCTGACCAGACGAGGATGAGTCCGAGATAAATCGAGAACTGGCTGACGAGGGCGACGGCTCCGGCTACCGCGAGACCGAGTCCGGCAAGCACTCCACCCGGGGAAATCCCGCGGCTGTCGCTCACTGGAAGTGAACGACCGGATCGCATCACGTCGAAGAGAAGTCCGGTAGCGAAGGGCTGGAGGATGAAAAAGCAGTATTCCTCCACGGGTACGAGACCGATGGTTCCGACGACCGCGTCCGGCGAATACCTCCAGGCGCCGATGGCGATTAAGTAGTTGTCCCACGGGGTTGTGTAGACCAGCGCGATCGCAGCGATGATGCCGATCCGCAGGTAGACGCCTCGTGTCGCTCGGGATCCACGGCTTGTCTGCAGAAACGCGAGTACGCAGATCGGCGGAAGCAGGAAGATGAATAGGAACTGTAGATAGCTCATTGGATCGCGCTTTGCGAGGATCGGCGGAAGTTAGGGTATGGAGGTGCGGGGTGCGGGGTGCGTGGTACTTGGTACTTGGTACTTGGTACTTGGTGCGTGGTGCTTGGTACGTGGTACGTGGTACGTGGTACGTGGTACGTGGTACGTGGTACGTGGTACGTGGTACTTGAGAAGACTAGAAGACTAGAAGACTAGAAGACTAGAAGACTAGAAGACTAGAAGACTAGAAGACTGATTCGTACATACATAGTCGTTTAATGGCATGAATATCGTTGAATAAAATATAAATAACGACTATCTTGTGATATATGGACGAATCAGTGACAACATCGGTGTTTGGCCCGCGGGTCGGTGCGACGGAGTTTCCGGCCTGGCGGAGGTTGGAGTCTGAGCGCTTGCAGCGTGTGCTCGTGACGGGGTTCGCGACCTTCACTGTCTTTTCGATCGTCGGATTTGCCCTGTTCTCGACGCCGTTCGGGCTATCGATCTCAGCGGAGTGGCTATCGAATCACGAGATTCTCCGTCGAATATACGCGGTGGCATTTCCAGCCTTTGCTCAGGTTCACATTGTGCTGTCGGCTGCCGTTGTGCTCTGGCATGTGTCCACGCGCATCGGATGGCCGGCGTACTCGGCTTTCGTGCTGATCGTATTTATTACGTTCCTTGTCGAATGGATTGGCACCTCCACCGGCTGGCCTTTCGGGGCCTATGCCTATAGCACGGCGCTTGGTCCGTTGATTGCTGGGAAGGTACCCATTTGGGTGCCCGTGAGTTGGTTCAGTATCGCAGTACCCGCTTATGCTCTTTCGCTGCAAACCTTCCCGGACCAAAACTTCCGGCTGCGGCGTATTGCATATGGCGCGTTCCTGATCGCGTTGTGGGACGTCGTCCTCGACCCGGCCATGAGCAGACTCACGGGATACTGGATCTGGTCGGAGTCGGGTCTATTCTTCGGAATGCCTCTAAAGAACCTGGCCGGTTGGTTTTCTACCGGTGCCGTCCTGATGATCGTTATCGAGATCATGGGCGGGGCTTGGTGGGGAAAGAAACTCTCATCCGCTCTGATGCGAAAGTACTACGGGCTCTTGATGTTGCTTCCGAGCGGTATGCTGCTTGTCGCCGGCGAGTGGGCGCCGCCTGCCGTTGCCGGGGTTCTGCTCCTGGTCGCGCTGGCGGCCCGGTCTTTCCGGCGTCCGGCCAATGTAGCGGCCTCTATTTCGCGTGAACCATCGCAGCACCATCGACAAAGACTCGGCGAGAGACTATTTCTGGGCGCACTCCCGTTCCTTTTCGTTTGCCTCAATGGCCTTTCCGGCTCGCCGTCGACGACTGGTCGGACTGGTATATGCCTTCTGTCGGATTACGGACGATATCGTCGATGAGGCCGAGTCGGGCCCCGAAGACGTCCATCGCCGGTTGGAAAGCTGGCTGAATGAAGCCAAGCGTGCCTATATGGGAGATCCTGGCGCCGGCGGATGGCTCCAGGAGTTGATGCAGACGTCACGGGCCAAGCGAGTTCCCTTTTCGATCATCGAAGACCTCATTCGCGGCGTCGAGCGGGACATGTCTTCGCCTTCGTTCGAAACCGTGGAGCAACTCAAAGACTATTGCTACGGGGTGGCATCCACCGTTGGATTATGGCTTTGCCACCTGCACGACGTTCGCGACGAATGGATGCTCGAACGGGCAGCGGCCCTCGGAAGGGCCATGCAGATCACGAACATTGTTCGAGACGTTGGAGAGGACCTGGATCGTGGCCGCATGTACCTTCCCGCCGAAGTGCTCAAGCGCCATGGCCTGACTGCGGGCGATCTGGAGGCCGCTAAGGAGCGCGGGCCAATTCCCGAAGCTTATCGCGCGTTGATCAGGGAGATGATTTCTATCGCGGACGAAGAGTATTACGAGCCTGGGAGGCGGTGCCCCTACTGCCTCGCGGATTCGCGACGCCAGCCGCTGTGGCGGCCGATGTTTATCGGGGAATACAGGCACGCGTCGAGAAGAATGACTTCGACAATTTAACCCAACGTGCCCGGACCTCACTTGCGACGAAAGTGATGCTCGCGACGAAAGCCTGGTTTCGACTTCGCTGGCGACAGGCACGAAGCAAGTTTGGCCGCCCTGTCGCACTCGGCGCCGTACTGATCCTGGCGGCCGCACTGCCCCAAGTGAGCAAAGCGATGACCCCGGTCGCACCGGAGACGCTGGCCGAGCTTCGCGCGCTGTATATCGAAGCCGGAGATCGGCGGGAAGCCATTGACGATGCGCAGGCATTGATCGATCGGCTGCAACCCGAGGTGAAGGCCGAACCTGTTGTCGAGGCGTTCGGAGGCGCGTTCGAGGTCGTCAGGGCGAAATACTCCTTCTGGCCGTTTTCCAAGCTGAAGCACGTAAGGCATGGACTACCGGTTCTCGATCGCCTCGTGGAGGATCATCCCGACGACGTCGAGATCCGATTCCTCCGGCTCGTAAGCTGCTACTATCTGCCCGGCATCATGGGACGCAAAGGCACCGTTCGCGCCGATTTATCGGCGCTGTGTGATCTCCTCCCAGCGGCCCGCGGAGAATTTCCGCAGCCATGGTTCACGACGCATGGTCAGCTTCGTTCTCGGCAGCCCCGACATCGAGCCATCATCCCGAATAGAACTGCAGGCACTTCTCGGCGACCTGAGATCATCCGATCAGGCAGCGGAGGAGGCTACACCGTGACGAACCGCGCGCGACGAAAGAGCGCCGTCGTGATCGGCGGGGGATTCGGCGGACTCGCCGTGGCGAACCGCCTCCAGGCAGCCGGAATGGACGTCACCCTGCTCGAAAAACGCCCTCTCGTCGGAGGGAGGGCCTATCGTTTGCAATCACATGGGTTTACATGGGATATGGGTCCCAGCCTCATTACGGCGCCGGAGATTATTCAGCGCGTCTTCCAAATGGCTGGACGCGACTTGAGCGAATACGTTCAACTTGAGCCCCTCGATCCATTCTACCGCGTCTATTTCCACGACGACACCTTCATCGACTATGGTCCTGATGAAGAAGCGCTGCTCGCACAAATGCGGCGCTTCAATCCAAAGGATGCGGAGCGTTATCACGACTTCATGCGTGACGTTCGTCCGATCTACGAAGCCGTGATCGAAGAGAATCTGGGTGCTCGTCCGTTCGATTCAATCCGCTCAATGCTGTCGGTCGCGCCGACCTTGCTGTGGCACCGTGCCGTTGAGCCGGTGAAGTACTTCGTCGATCGATATTTCGACGATTTCAGGCACCAATTTCTTTTCAGTTTCCACCCGCTGTTCATCGGCGGCAACCCT
The DNA here is from genome assembly GCA_963768715.1 of uncultured Bacteroidota bacterium. Classification (GTDB taxonomy): domain Bacteria; phylum Bacteroidota; class Rhodothermia; order Rhodothermales; family DATKEJ01; genus DATKEJ01. Next base: position 12,787 of record CAVYJC010000007.1, on the reverse strand, counting down.
TTCCGTGCGCCATCCGTCTACGTGATGATTCCCTATCTCGAGCGAAAGCAGGGGGTATGGTATACGCAGGGCGGCATGTACAGCCTGGTCTCCGGACTGGCCAAATTATTCACGGATCAGGGCGGCACACTGAAGACCGGGCATCCGGTGGAACGCATTGTCATCGAGGACGGGAAAGCGACCGGCGTACAGGTCGAGGGGGGAGCGTTGTTCAAAGCGGACGTCGTCGTCAGCAATGCGGACGTGGTCCACACCTACCGTGAGTTGGTTCCGCGTGATGCGCGCCGTCACTGGTCTGATCGCCGGGTTGACAACTTGAAGCAGAGCATGAGCTGCTTCCTTATTTATGCCGGGGTCAAAAAGCAATTCCCGCAATTGCGGCACCATACCATCATCCTCTCCGAACGATACAAAGGCCTCATCACCGACATTTTCGATCGGAAGAAACTGCCTGCAGACTTCTCGCTGTATTTGCATGCGCCGACGCGTTCGGATGACTCCATGGCACCGCCGGGTTGTGAAAGTCTGTACATCCTCGCGCCGGTAGCCAACCTGCAATCGGGGACCGACTGGCAAACGGAGAAGGAAGCGTTCGCCGAACGGATCCTTGGATTTCTGGAGGAATGGGGTCTGGAAGGATTGAGGGAGCACCTGGTCGTCCGTCACCTTTTCACGCCCGACGATTTCGCTTCGGAGCTGAACGCGGCACATGGGAACGCCTTCGGCATCGAACCAAGACTCTCCCAGACCGCCTTTCTTCGACCGCACAACGCTAGCGAGGACGTTGACAACCTGTATCTCGTTGGCGCCGGCACACATCCCGGCGCGGGCATCCCGGGCGTACTGCTCGGTGCGGAGGCGACGGCCTACTGCGTCGCCCGGGACCTCAATCTGTCACACAAACAAGATATCCGAACCATCCGTGAATCAACCGATGTCTGAGTATCTGGTGCTCGTCGATGAAGATGACCAGCCCGTGGGCCGCATAGAGAAACTTGCGGCGCACAAGAACGGCCTTCTGCATAGGGCATTCTCCGTGCTCGTTTTCAATGAGCGGGGACAAATACTCCTTCAGCGTCGCGCCGAGAGCAAGTACCATTCGGGAGGACTCTGGTCGAATGCGTGTTGCGGTCACCCTCGTCCCGACGAGGTGCTGGTCTCGGCCGCAAGGCGAAGACTCCACGAAGAGATGGGATTTGACTGCGACCTGATCCGCATCGGCGGCTTCGTCTACCGCGCCGAGCTCGAAAATGGATTGACGGAGCACGAATTCGATCACGTGTTCGTCGGAACGTTTGACGGGGACGTCGACGCCAATCCGGATGAAGTCGTTGACTGGTCGTGGATGGACATTGGCGAGCTTCGGCATCACCTCGCGGCGGACGGAGAGCGGTTTACGTACTGGTTCAAACAGATCTGGACGCTCTATGCGCCGACCTTCGAGCATGTTCAAGAGGAGGGTACGCTCAATGCGAGGTGAGCACGAATTGAAGACTGGATCCATCGGCACAGCTTCCGCAGCTCCGGCGACAGCACCATCATGGAAGACAACGTCCGCTACCGGCTGCCCATCTGGCCCATAGGCGAACTCGCACTACCGCTGATCCGGATGCAACTCAATCGCATCTTCAGATTCAGGGAGAAAGCAGTGAGGAAGGCACTACGTATAACACCGAATACCGAATACCGAACACCGAACACCGAACAGCAAACACCGAACACCGAACACCGAACACCGAACACCGAACACCGAACACCGAACACCGAACACCGAACACCGAATCTGACTACCGACCCAATTCTGCATTCTGCATTCTGAATTCTGAATTCTGAATTGTCTTCAGGCTTTGTGCCCCATCCCCCAACCAAGCTTCTGCCTGAGCGTCTCGAAGTAGTCCCGATGGCTCAGCTGAACGAGTCGCATTCGGCGAGTCGATTCCCGGATTTCAATGCTCCGGGTCGGATCGTCAACATGGTAGGGGATGCCGTCGGCGGCAAGCGTGTACGTTCCCTGGCCGGGTCGGGCGCTGACGCGGACCACGCTCTTTTCCGACAGAATAATGGGACGCACCGTCAGGGTATGTGGTGCGACGGGGGTGATGCAGATGACGCCTGATCCGGGAGCGATGATGGGTCCCCCGACCGACAAGGAGTAGGCGGTAGATCCGGTCGCCGTGGCAACGAGAAGGCCATCCGCCCAGTAGCGGTTCAGGTAGACGCCGTCCACTTCGACTTCGAGCGATATCATTTGCGTCGAATCCGACCGCGTGATCATGAACTCATTTGCGGCGAAGAGCGGCTCGTGCTTGACTTCCAGGTTGGCCTCGAGCATGGCGCGTGATTCGACGCGGTAGTCTCCGCGTTCCATCTCCTGGATGGCCTCCCGGACGTGAAGGACCTCCACGCCGGTCAGGAATCCCAGTCTCCCGATGTTGACCCCAAGAATCGGCGTCTCGGCGGCGCCGACAACCTGCAGGCTGTTCAACAGCGTCCCGTCGCCTCCGAAGGAAAGCACAATGTCACAGGCTGTGGGCAGGTCGTCACGCGACCGTTCGTCGCAAATCTCTTTGGGCAGCAGGTGACGTTCAACCAGGCCGCGTGCGAGGTCCGGCTGAAGCACAAAAGGGACGTCCTCCTCCAAGAGCCACGCAGCAAGCTGCGCTACGGGCTCCCAGAGATGCTCCTTCGTGCCGTTACCTGTGATACCGTAGATCAATTAATTGCTAATTGATAATCGCTAATCGCTAATTGTTGAGTGCCAGGTGACCGACAACTCAAGTACTAAGTACTAAGTACTAAGTACCAAGCACCACGTACCTTCCCAAAGTAACGTACGCCGAACAACATGGTAACGATTCCGCACGTAGCTTTTACAGATCCGTGATACTTGTCACACAATATGTCGATAGGTTCGTCGGGTCGCGCAAAGCCGAATCAGGGTCCGAGCGTCCGAAGTTCCCGCGTCCTATGTCCTCAGGTCCAGGGGGAAGACTCGAGCAATAGCCGATTCGAGACCCGACTGCAAGACTGAAGACTCCGAACGACTCCGGACTCCGGACTCCGGACCCCGGACTCATAAATGAAACACATCGCAATCATAGGTAACGGCGTCGCGGGCATCACTGCGGCGCGGACCATCCGGAAGCTCCAGCCGGACTGGCGTCTCTCCGTCGTATCCGCCGAGACCGATCATTTCTTCTCGAGAACCGCCCTCATGTACATCTACATGGGGCACCTAAAATACGAGGATACAAAGCCTTACGAAGACTGGTTCTGGGCGAAGAATCGGATCGAGCTCGTACGCGGATATGTGACTCGAATTGATACGCAAGGCAAGGCCCTTCAGCTCGGGGACGGCCAGCGGCTTGACTACGACGTCCTGGTTCTGGCCGTCGGATCGCAATTCAACCGGTTCGGCTGGCCGGGTGACGATTTGCCGGGTGTCCAGGGGCTCGTGTCGTACCCGGACCTTCAATTGATGGAGGAGAACACGCGCGGCGTCGATCGCGCGGTCGTCGTCGGTGGCGGTCTGATCGGCATCGAGATGACGGAAATGCTCCATTCCCGCGGCATCCACGTGACGTTCCTTGTGCGTGAGGATGCGTACATGTCGTACCTCTTCCCGAAGGAGGAGAGTGAGCTGATTCATCGCCAAATCCGTCGCAGCGGCATTGATCTGCGGCTTGGAACGGAGGTTGATCGCATCGAAGCAGGCCCGAATGGTCGCGCCAATGCGGTCGTGACCGGGCAAGGCGAGCGCATTCCGTGCGGATTTGTGGGACTCACCGTCGGCGTCCGGCCGAATCTCACGGTGACGAAATCGACCGACGTCGAAACGGATCGAGGCATTCTCGTCGACGAGTATTTCGAAACGAATCTTCCGGGTGTGTACGCAATCGGCGACTGTGCCGAGTTTCGGACGCCTTTGCCAGGGAGAAAATCCGTCGAGCAGCTCTGGTACACCGCCCGGATGCATGGGGAGACGGTTGGTCTGACGATCGCGGGGAAACGAACGGCCTACGATCCGGGCGTCTTCTTCAATTCGGCAAAGTTTTTCGATCTCGAATACCAGACGTACGGGCACGTGCCTCCCAAACTTCCAGAGTCGCAGGAAACATTGTACTGGGAGCATCCTGATCACACGCGATCCATTCGGATCAATTACGAAAGGGATTCAGGGGCGGTGCTCGGATTCAATCTGATGGGGGTGCGTTACCGCCACGATGTCTGTGCCGGCTGGATTTCTCAGCGGGCTTCCATTCATGAGGTCCTTCCTGAGCTTGGGCGAGCGAACTTCGATCCCGAGTTCTTCCGCCAGTTCGAGAAGGAGGTGGTCGCAGCGTACAACCGTGAAGCCGAAGGCGATTCTCTGCAGCTGAGGCGCCGTCGCGGGCTTGTTCAGGCGGAGGTGGTGGCATGAACTACTCGAAACTTGACGCCAGTCTCCAGCTGACTTCACCGGGCACGCACCTCGATGGGGTCCAGCGAACGGGTCTGATCGCCGTGGGCGTCGGTCTCGTCGCCGTCTTTTCGGCGTTCATGGGCCAGCTCGGATCGCTGATTCCGTTTTGGATCGGAGTGGGCGGCGTCGTAGTCGGAACCATCCTCTATTCGTGGCGCACCTACATGAGTCGTCCGGCCGGTGTTCGCAACGACGGCACGGTTCATTCCTCCGTAATCGGTCGTGGCGCAGTGGGGTGGATGCTCGGAGTCGCTTTGACGGGCTTTCTACGTCCTTCTCTATTGGGTCCCCGAATCGATGACTCATCTCGCATCGGCCACCGACTGGCTAAGTCAATGGATACGCGGGAAGCCGTCGGACCGCTGGTTCGTTTACGGGCTCTTCTACACGCTTGCAGTGGGCGTGATGGGAATCCGCGCTCTGGTTCGCTACCGTCATTCGCGGTATCAGATCATCCGTACGCTGTCCGTCGTCTTTTTTCAGACGGGCTTCGGCTTCATCATCCCGGGGCTGCTGCAGCTTTTCAATCAGCCCGAGTTTTATTTCCACTACTTCTGGCCCTTGAAGTACGATTACCTCTTTCCCGGCACAGTCGGATATCTCGTCGAGGCCCCGGGCGCGCTCGGCGTATTCATGGTCTTCTGGGGCGGAATGATGACCGTTATTGCAACACCGATATTGACCTACTTTTTCGGGAAGCGGTGGTACTGCTCGTGGGTATGCGGATGCGGAGCGCTGGCCAATACGGCAGGTGATTCCTTCCGACATCTCTCGGACAAGTCGCTAAAAGTCTTGGAAAATAGAACGATATACCGTTCATGGCGCATTAGCCCTGGTGACGTTGGGCACGCTTCTTCTGTGGATCAATTCGGCGCTCGGCGGATGGGTTCTGGGAAGTCTGTCCGGAGCGTTTTCGCAGTGGTACGGTTTCTTCTTCGGCCTCATCTGGGCCGGTGTGATCGGCGTCGGATTCTATCCGCTGATGGGAACGCGTGTCTGGTGCCGCTTCGGTTGTCCGATGGCGGCGATCCTCGGCCTGATCCAGCGGAAGTTCTCGCGCTTCCGGATCACTACGAACGGTGGCCAGTGCATCTCTTGCGGCAACTGTTCGAAGTACTGCGAGATGGGGATCGACGTTCGCTGGTACGCCCAGCGCGGGCAGAACATTGTCCGCGCCTCGTGCGTGGGCTGCGGGATGTGCTCGACGGTGTGCCCGAGGGGGGTGTTGAATTTGGAGAATGGGCCTGTCGATGGGCGGCTGGGTGAACCGGCGGTGACGGTGAGGTTGGACGAACTCGGCGTTCTTTAGCGCAGCAGAGCGCAGAGCGCAGAGCGCAGAGCAATCGCTACGACGAGGTTACGCTTTGGTATGCCGAAGTGTCTATTAGCGTAAACTCCCGGAGACATTCATGGCCAGTGGTTCTCGACTCGATCTCTATTTTCGGTCCAGGCAATTTGCTGTAGATACGCTAAGGTTGGTTGACGGTCTCCCAAGAACAATGTCAGGCCGGACAATTGCAGACCAGCTTGCGAGAAGCGCGTCCTCCCAGGCTGCCAATTATAGAGAAGCCAGACGGGCACGTAGTTCGCGAGAGTTCGTCAGCAAGATTGGTATTTCGATCCAGGAGATCGAAGAATCGTCGTTTTGGCTTGAGATGATACTCGAGCTATTTGAGGAGCTTGGAGGCAGAATTCATCCCCTTCTCAAGGAAGCGAATGAATTGACGGCGATGTTCGTCGCATCGGCAAACACAGCCCGACGTAATTCACGACGACGGTAGGGGCCGCCTTGCTCTGCGCTCTGCGCTCGGCGTTCTGCGTTCTGCGCTCTGCGCTCTGCGCTCTGCGTTCTGCGTTCTGCGTTCTGCGTTCTGCGCTCTGCGCTCTGCGCTCTGCGCTCTGCGTTCTGCGTTCTGCGTCTGCGCTCTGCGTCTGCTGCGCTCTGCGCTCTGCGTTCTGCGTTCTGCGTTCTGCGTTCTGCGTTCTGCGCTCTGCGTTCTGCGTTCTGCGTTCTGCGCTCTGCGCTCTGCGTTCTGCGCTCTGCGTTCTGCGTTCTGCGCTCTGCGCTCTGCGTCTGCGTTCTGCGTTCTGCGTGCGTTCTGCGTTCTGCGTTCTGCGCTCTGCGCTCTGCGCTCTGCGCTCTGCGTTCTGCGCTCAGTCCGCTCGACCCGCTACCACCACATCCATAACATTCGTATGCGTCGGCCCAGTCACCACCTGCTGCCCGAGTGCCTCGAAGAACGTGCCCGAATCGTTGTTTGCCAGGGCGGCTTCGGGATTGAGGCCCATTGAGCGGGCGCGGGCGATAGTCTGGCCGTCCGTCCAAGCGCCGGCGGCCTTTGTCATGCCGTCGATGCCATCCGTTCCCGCGCTAAGAATGGCGGCGTCGCCGCCTATCCGGTCGAGTTCGAGGGCCGCCGCCAGAACCAGCTCGTGGTTTCGTCCTCCAACGCCGTTGCCGCGGACGGTCACCGTCGTTTCGCCCCCCCAGATGAGGCACGTGCCCGGCTCGGCTCCTGCGATCATACGTGCGATCCCGACGCCGACATGTCTTGCTTCGCCGCATAGATCGGATTTCCGGACTGTCGGCTTCAGGCCCAAATCCAAAGCTGCCTTTCTCGCTCCAGCCAGGGCTTCTTCGTTCGTGCCAAGCATGCGCAGGGTGATGGTTTCAAAGATTTCATCGTCGGTGTCGGGCGTGTCGGACGCGCTGCCGGGCGCGCTCGTTCTCAAATGACGCGTCACGGGTTCAGGCAGTTCGTCCCAGAGCCCGTATAGATCGATTACGTTGCGCGCATCACGAAACGTCGTGTCGTCCGGTGCACAGGGTCCGCTTCCGATGAACGAAGGATCGTTTCCAATCACGTCGGAAATGATGTAGTTGATGACGGTCGCGGGATAAGCCGCCTGGGCGAGCCGGCCGCCGCCGATGGCCGTCAGGTGCTTTCTGATGGTGTTGATCTCTTGGATCGAGGCGCCGCTGCGGAGTAAGGTATCCGTGGTGCGGGACACATCCTCGACCGTGATACCGTGAACGGGGGTAGGGAGGAGTGCCGAGGCGCCGCCGGATATCAGGACGACGACGAGATCATCCGAGCCGTAACCCCGCAGCAGATCGAGCATCCGCGCACCCGCGCCGGCGCCTTCCTCGCTTGGAATGGGGTGCCCGGACTCCACGATTTCGACGTGAGTGGGCAGGTGAAAGTGCGGAGGCAACGACTCTACGTATCCTCTTGGGACGACGACCAGTCCCAGGTCCACGGCATGGTCGAGGGCTTTCTCCGCCCCAACGGCCATTGGGATTGCCGCTTTCCCGGCGCCAATGACGGCGATGTGTTCGGTGCCGCGCGATGCGCGGCGGAGTTCCATGAAGGCCGAGCCGCGCTCGAAGAGGATATCGGCACGGACGGCCTCGACCGCGCTGTCATATATGGTTCGGAGAAGTGCAGACTCGGGGGTCCCGGCTGTCAGGGGCATCCTTGTACGACGGTTGAGGCTAGATTCTGGTTGCGAACGGAGATTACGGAAAAAGGACGTCAGGACGTCAGGACATCAGACGTCAGAATTCAGACGGCAGAATTTGATTTGTGATTTGTGATTTGTGATGTGCGATTTCAGATTGCGTCCGCACTGATCATGTCCGGGCGGTCATGGGACCAATTCTGCTTTTCGAATCCGTCTTCGCTCACGCTTCGCCCGAGCTTCGCCGGACAGGTTTCTGAATTTTGAATAGTCGATCGCGTCAGCCATCGACCACTGCTTCTGCCTCGATCTCCACCACCATATCCGGATGAATAAGCCGGCTCACCTCCACCATGGTCGTCGCCGGCATCACGTCTCCAAAATATTCACCATGGACGCGTCCGATCGCCTCCCAGTCGTCGATGTTCGTGACGTACATCCGCGTACGAATGACGTCCGCCAGTGTCGCGCCGGCACGTTCCAGCACAGTTTTAATATTTTCAATTGTTTGCCGTGTCTGCTTGGTGGCGTCTCCAACCCCGACGATGTCGCCCTTCGAGTCCGTCGCGGTCGTTCCTGTAACGACGACCCGGTTACCGATTTTGACGGCCCGCGAGTAGCCGATGATGGGCTCCCAGGGAGCTGATGTGGAGTAGTTGGTTCTGTTATTCATGGTCTACACCTTGGGTCCAACGCGCGAACGAGCAGGCCGCCCTTCGGTTGGCCTACTCCTACGGGATGGTCGTGCCGCACGCCGACTTAGAACATCGGACCCAAATTTGCGATTTGAATTTTGCATTTTGAATTGCTCAAAGTATCCTCCCAACCGCCTCCTCAAACCTCGCCAGTGCCTCCTGATAGCGTTCCTTCCCGGTTCCGGGTCCGTTGAACCCGGTATGGATTTCTGAGACCCTTCCCGCGCGATCGATGAAGAGCGTGCTGGGATACGCATAGAAGTTGTCGAGCTGGCTGTTCAGGCGCTCGTCCACGTTGTCCTGATCCAGCGAACCGCAGAACAGAATGAAATACGGGATGTCGAATCGCTGTCTGAACAATCCGAGGTTCTTCTTCGCAGCGTCGACGTCGTCGCTGATCTCGAAGGCCATCGAGACGATCTGGAGTCCGGCATCGTGATGATCCTCGTAAGCCTTCTCCAACATGGGCGCCATGTCGAGGCAGTTGTGGCACCAAGTGCCCATGATGTCGATCACGATTGGATTTCCACCGAACACGGGATCGTCCCACGACACGGTGTCGCCTTCAACCGTTAGTCCCGAAAACTGAAAGGGAGCATTTGGGTCGCGCACGCGCGTCGGCCGCTCACCCGGCTGGGCGTCGGCCTCAACGCGACGCAGGACAACCGGAGTCTGGTAGTCGGCACGTTCGTAGAGCGTGCCCACAAGGCCGCCGTCCGCAGGCTCCAGATCCAGTAGAATCGCCTGCCAACCATTGAATCGTGCGAGTTGGAGATGAGAGCCGTCGTATCGTCCCTCCAGCAGCCCCAGATCGCCGCTCGGATAAATGATGGTGCCCGTGATCTTGTCGTCCTTCGATTCGATGACCGCTACGCTCGCACTGTCTATGCGATTCGGATAATGGAACGTGACCTGGTACGTGCCGTCCAGGTGTCGGGCGTCGAGCGATCCAGCGCCAGCCTCCGGTTCCCAGAAGAGAACGAAAGGAAAGCTCGTCGTGTCCTTCCGAAACCGAACGTACTTCCCGGCATAGCGATCACCGGTCAGACGCCCTGCCATAACGGCGCCATATTCGGCGAATATCAGCCGCAGCGAATCGCCGGTGTAGACCATCTCCGGGATCTCGGTCCGTTCACCGGCGACCTCGAAATACCCGTGCGGCGGTTTGTCGGTCAGATTGAGATGGGCATGGATGGGGAGCAACTGATCCTCGGCCACCGAGGCATACCCGGACCATTCGCCGGGTGCCGGCGGAGAATCCCTACAACCCGCCGCAAAAATTGTCCCTAATATCCAGAGAACTGGCACGGGGAACGTGGTACGCTGATGCATCAGAAACGCCTGTCAATGGTTCAGGAGAGTCTGTCCTACGCACGAGTTCCAGGTAGGTTGAGGAATGTCTGCTGTTGGCTTCATCCGGCCTATCTTGACTCGACCCGAAAATCTGCTTGCTGAATTCTGGTTTCCGCATTGTTTAGGAATCTCATCTCAAAGGACGACTTGCCCGCACTCCGGGAAAAGCTCCGCCAGGGGAACTACCCGCGGATCTTGAAACGTCTGGTGTCGTGGACGGCCCGTGATCGCGTTGACCGCGCCTGGGAGATGACAGAAAGTCCGCCCAGGTACTGGGGAAGCTTGGAGGTGATCCAGCAGCGCTGGAATCTCCTGGCTACCGGAAATCCTGCGGAAACCGTCTATGAATACGTTGCCCGAAAGCATTTGAAGGATCGGGATGATCGGACAGCCCTGTCCCTCGCATGCGGGACTGGTGCTCACGAGGTGCGTTGGGCTCGAACGGGACGCTTTGCCCGCATCGACGGATACGACATCTCTCCGAATCGCATTGAGAAGGCGCGGGAGCGTGCCGCCGTTGAGGGGCTGGAGGAACAGCTCCGATTTACCGTCGGCGATGCACGAAAACTCGACATCCCTCCGTCGAGTTACGACGTGGTCATCGTCTTCAACGCCCTTCATCATATTTCGCCGCTGGTTCCGATGATCGACTGGATTCATCGGGTGCTCAGACCGGGGGGGGTGATCCTTCTCCGGGATTACGTCGGCCCGGATCGATTCCAGTGGTCGGCTCGCCAGCTCGAAGCTGCCGACGAAATATTGGAGACGCTTCCTGTACGCTACCGATTCCGGTGGGGGAGTGGAGAAGTCAAGCACCGCAACCGCCGAGTTGGCCGGCTTGCAATGTGGCTGAACGATCCATCGGAGGCAGCCGAATCCTCCCGCATCCTGCCGTTGCTCGATGAGACGTTCGAGCCAGTCGAGCGAAAGGACCTCGGCGGCACGATCCTGCACCTCGTGCTCAAGGACATTGCACATCATTTCGCCCGCCGGGACGAAAAAGCGATGGCGTGGATGGAGCGAATGATGCTCGCAGAGGATGAGTTACTCGCGTCAGGGGAATTTGCGAGTGATTTTGTGTTCGGGCTTTGGAGGAAGCGCGGAGCGGATTGAGCTTGTCCCACGATACGGGCCCCCTCCCGGAGAGCTTGCCCGGCGAAGCGGGCGGTAGCCCGCGAAGACGGGGGGCAGGCTAAGCGATCCCGAACTTGTTCGGGAGAGTGCAGCCGGGGGAGGTTGCGATGGATAGCGATCTGAGTGGGATAACGTACCGAATTCAAGTTTGGTGTTTGAAGTCTGGTGTTTGAAGTGATTTCGAGGTTATGAAACGCCTCCCCCAGGTGTCTATATGACATCCAAACCTCGAATCACCCATGCTATCTCACGTTTGGAGCAGCACTGTGCACGGTGTGGATGCGCTCCCGATCGAGATCGAGACGCACGCCGAATCCGCCATGCCCAACTTCCAGATGGTGGGGCTGCCCGACAGCGTCGTCAAGGAAAGCCGCACCCGCGTGTTCTCGGCCATAAAGAACTGCGGGCTCAGCATGCCGAGAGGCCGCCTGGTCATCAACCTCGCGCCGGCGGACGTCCCGAAAGAAGGCTCGGCGTTTGATCTCCCCATCGCGATCGGACTCCTTGCTGCAGGGGGCACTGCGCTTGAATCGGCGCCACTGAGCGATCTCTATATCCTCGGCGAGTTGTCACTCGACGGATCCGTGCGGTCCGTTCGGGGCGTGCTTTCGATGGCCGTTTGTGCAAGGGCGGAGGGACGAATCGGCATCCTGGTTCCGAAGGAAAACGCTTCTGAAGCGGCGGTCGTTGATGGACTAAGAGTATATCCGGTCGGGACGTTGCTCGACGCTTTCCACATCCTTCGTGATTTCGAAAGGGTGACGCCGTTTCGCTTGGATCCGAAGACTCGGTTCGGAGACACGGTGCACGCGGGCCTCGACATGGCGGACGTCCGTGGGCAGGAGAATGTCAAACGTGCCCTGGAAGTCGCCGCAGCGGGTGGGCACAACGTGCTGATGGTGGGTCCGCCGGGAGCGGGGAAGACGATGCTCGCGCGGCGGCTTCCGACTATTCTTCCTCCGTTTTCTCTGGAGGAAGCGATCGAGACGACGAAAATCCACTCGGTAGGCGGCAAGCTGAACGGATCCGGCCTCGTCGCCGGCCGGCCGTTTCGTGCGCCGCATCACACCGTGTCGGACGTCGGGTTGTGCGGCGGGGGATCGAATCCGATGCCGGGTGAGATTTCGTTGGCCCACAACGGCGTGCTCTTCCTCGACGAGCTGCCCGAGTTCCGTCGCTCGGCACTCGAGGTGCTCCGGCAGCCACTCGAGGAAGGGCGCGTCACGATCAGCCGCGCGCGGATCAGCGTCGACTATCCTTCTCGGTTCATGCTTGTGGCGAGTATGAATCCGTGTCCCTGCGGCTACGCAAATGATCCTACCCGCTCATGCGCCTGCAACGAGGGCCAGATCCAGAAGTACCTCGGGCGCGTGAGCGGTCCGCTGATGGATCGCATCGACATGCACATCGAAGTCACGCCGGTTCCGTTCGAAGAATTGAACCTTCGCCGAACAGGACCCAAATCCGCAGAAATCCGCGACCGCATCATCGACTGCCGCCGGATCCAGGCCGAGCGCTTCAAGGATTCGCCTGGCATCTACTGCAACGCCCAGATGACCTCCCGCCAAGTGAAGGAAACGTGCCGTCTCGATGCATCCGGTCAGGCCCTCATGAAGGCGGCCATGCAGCGGATCGGGTTGAGCGCACGGGCCTATCACCGGATCCTCAAGGTGGCGCGGAC
>CAVYJC010000006.1:0-154845 GCA_963768715.1 uncultured Bacteroidota bacterium | reverse complement strand
GATTAGTCACTGGACACTCGTCATTGGTCACTGGGCGCGGGTCTCCCCGGAGCAAACGTGCTTCTGGAACCGCCTCATGAGACGTGACCTCGGACCGTTCAGTAAGCTCGCGGCGGGTTCTCAGCGTTCGGGTCGTCTTCTCTCCTCACGGACGGCCGAAATGGGCATCCCGGGCCGGCCAATGTTTGACCGTTCAGGGCGCCTTCCGGTGAAAAAATTTCGCCCAATGAATCCACCGGTGGCCTTCCAACGTTAGTCGACGACAGCTTATCCGGAAAAACCTGCATTCATGGCTACCCTTCTCTCTCGAGGCACGCTCGGACTCTTGCTTTTGTCGGCAACTCTGTCTGCCTGCGACGGAAGCTCCGACCCGTCGGACATAAGCGTCACCGTCACGGTCGATGGGACCGGCACAGGTACCGTCGAATCGCAAATAGGCGTTCATATCAATTGCAAAGTTGCGGACGGGGTGACGTCAGGAACCTGTTCGGACGCATTCCAGGATACTCAGGGCGGCGTCATTGAACTGGAAGCGAAGCCCGATTTGGCCACTAACTTTTCGTGGGGAGGCGACTGTCGCACCGCGCAAGAACCACAGTGCGAGCTGGCATATTCGTCCGGGAACGCCGCCGATTTCCAAGTCGTCGGTCATTTCAGCGGCAAGACAGTCCAGGTTGCTGTGTCTCCGAATCTGGTCTTGATCACGACCGCCGACCAAGAGGTTGTTGCGAGAGCGCAGGCGCTGGATAAGAACGGCGCGGAAGTCCTCGGCCTCAAGTACAAATGGGAGACATCGGACGCCGGCGTCGTGACCGTGACGCCGACGACCGACACCCGGCAGGCTGCACTTACCGTTGTTGCGAATGGATCGGCAATTGTGTCGGCGACGACTCAGGGCTTTACCGGGAAAACCCAAGTCGACATCAACATCCAGAACTGATCGGCGCGTTTTTCGCGGAGGAGGACTCGCCTTAGGCTCTCGGACGCGTACATTCCCCCGTATTGTCTTACCAATTCGAGGCCATGGCACACACGTACGATTCGCTCAAGGTAGGTGACACGTTCTCCATCTCGCGTACCATTACCGCAGCCGACGTTCAGGGATTCGCCGACGTGACAGGCGACGACAATCCGATCCATTTGGATCCCGAATATGCGCGGCAGTCGCGCTTCGGAGAAACGGTCGTTCACGGTGTCTTGGTGCTCGGGATCGTGTCGAAAGTGCTCGGGCGCGACTTTCCGGGCCACGGCTCCATCGCCGTCTCAATGTCCGTCAAGTTTCTGCGGCCCGTTCCGGTTGGATCAGAAATCACCGTTGAGGTCAAGATCGCCGAGAAGATCGAGGCTCGGAAGCACGTGCGAGCTCGCATATCCGCCTACCTCGGCAAGAAGATGTGCGTCGGCGGTGAAGCGGTCTTTATCCCGCCAGAAAACTAAGCGGTCCGGCGCCAGAGAGACACCTGAGCGTGACGAAGTACCAAGTACCAAGTACCAAGTACTAAGTACTAGTCTTCCTATACTGCCGCACCGCCAGCGTCAGCGTGACCATCGCATAGACTGCCAGCGCGATGACCTGATCGCGCACTGCCTCGATCCCCGCGCCCTTGAGCAGAACACGCCTCATGATCTCGATGAAGTAGGCGATGGGATTCAGAAGGGTCAGGCGCTGGGCCCATGTCGGCATGCTCTCGATCGGGGTGAACAGGCCCGACATGAGGATGAAAATGACGATGAAGAACCAGGCCAGAAACATCGCCTGCTGCTGCGTATCCGTGACCGTCGAAACGAGGAGTCCGATCGCGAGCATCACCAGCAGATAGAGGCCCGCGAGCGCAAAAATCAGCGGAATGCTCCCAAGCATGGGGATGTCGAAGACGACCTTCGCGACCACGAGGCCGATCGCCAGCTCGACGAGCGCCAATACCCAGAAAGGCAGCAGCTTGCCGATGATGAAATCGCGTTTCCGGAGCGGGGTTACGTTCAGTTGCTCGATCGTCCCTATTTCCTTCTCGCGCACCACGTTCATGGACGAAAGGAAGGTCCCGATCATCGTTACGAGAAGGACGAGAATTCCGGGGACCATGTAGGTCTGGTAGTTGAGGTCGGGATTGAACCAGTGCGCCGGCACGACATCGATTACAGGACTGCGAGTCAGTCCAGACCCGCCCGCCGAGAGAAATCTCGGCTGGATATCCCGATTGAATCCCGCGATCGCCTGGGTGGCATATGCCTGAACGACTCCCGCGGCAGCGCCGTCCTGCGCATTCAAGATCATCTGGATCTTAGCCGCTCCTTCGCGGCGGAGGGAGCGTTCGAAATCCGAGTCGATGTGCAGGATCACCTTCGCCTCACCTCTCAGCATCGCTTCATCGGCATCCTTCATCGAGGGCGCCGACTCGACCACGGTGAAGTATCCCGAAGCCTCGAGGCTCTCGACCAGATCGTGGGAAGTCGGGCTCCTGTCATCGTCCACAAGACTGACGGTCGTGTTCTTCACTTCGAACGTGGCGGCGTAGGACAGGACGAGCAGTTGGATCACGGGCATCAGGAAGATGATCGGCAGCATCGCCCTGTTGCGGAAGATCTGCAGGAACTCCTTCTGGAGGATGTAAAGTACCGTCATAACGACGCCTCCCGGTCCGTTGAGTCCGCCTCAGTCGATCGATATGTCACGAGGCGCGCCGTCATTGTAGCCTGACCTTGAAATTCTTGACGCTGGCGGCGATGAAGAACAGCGTCATTCCTGCAAGAATGAGCGTTTCCTTCCAGATGTAGGTGATCCCGACGCCTTCGATCATGATGCCCCTGACGATGCGCAGGAACCACTTTGCGGGCACTATGTGGCTTACGATCTGGAGGATCTTCGGCATGCTCGATATCGGGAAGATGAATCCGGACAGTATCACGGTCGGCAGCAGGAGGCCCGCCAGCGCGACCATCATCGCCGTCTGCTGCGTCTCGCTACGGGTCGATATCAGGACGCCGAGCGACAGTGCGCACAAGATGAAAAGGAGGCACTCCGCCAGAAGGAGCGGTACGCTGCCGCGAAGGGGGACGCCGAACACAGCGCGCGCGAGCAGCAGCACCGTCAGCACGTTGACGAAAGAGAGCACCATGTACGGCACGACCTTGCCGATTACGATCAACTGGGGTTTCAAGGGGGAAACGAGAAGCACTTCCATGGTCCCGACTTCCTTCTCGCGCGTCATCGTGATCGACGTCATCAGGGCACAAACCAGCATGAGAATCAAAGCGATCAGGCCGGGAACGAACAGGTAGACGCTCTTCAACTCCGGATTAAACCGCATCCTTACCTCCGGAACAATTCGGACGCCCGTCTGGCTTCCATTATTCATTTCGGACTGGTAGTCGAGCAGAATCGCGCGCGTATAGGCGAGGATGGTATTGGCGGTATTGGGATCTGTCGCGTCGGTGACGACCCGTACCTGGGCCGTTCCGTCGCGGGCCAGCCGGGACGCGAACTGAGGCTCGAAAATGACAGCCTCCTTGATTCTCCCTCTCTGAAAATTCCCTTCGATGTCGGAGGTATCGCGCAGACGATCTACCGCCGTGAAGTATTTGGAGGCAAGGATTCGATTCGTGATTTCTTGGGTCACGTAGTCGTTGGACTGATCTACGACGACAATCCGGATGTCTTCGATCTCGTTCCGAATCGCAAATCCGAACAGAACCATCTGGATGATCGGCATGCCGAAGAGCACGAGCAGCGTCCTGCGATCGCGCAGAATGTGATAGAACTCTTTCACCACGAACCCCCGGAAGGCGTTGATGCTTTTTCCGCCGAACTTTGCGGCGCCGCCGGTGGCCTTGAGGTTGTTCATTTCGATCCGCCTCGCGCCAGTTGTATGAAGACATCGTCCATCGACGACGTGCTGAACGACCGCTTCAGCGCCGCCGGGGTATCGAGTGCGCTCAGGTTCCCGTCGACCATGATCGCAACGCGGTCGCAATACTCCGCCTCGTCGAGATAGTGCGTCGTGACGAAGACGGTGACGCCGCGGGAGGCGGCTTCGTAGATGAGGTCCCAGAACTGACGCCTGGTGATCGGATCGACACCGCCCGTGGGCTCGTCCAGAAAAACGATGCTTGGATTGTGAAGGATGGCGACCGAGAAAGCAAGCTTCTGGCGCCAGCCAAGCGGAAGCGATCGGATCTGGAGGTCTCCGACGTGTGTGAGTTCGAGTTTTTCGAGCAACTGTGCTGCCCTGGATGCGACCTCGGCACGCGGCAGGCCGAAGATGCCGCCGTAGAAGCGGATGTTCTCTTTGATCGTAAGGTCCTCATAGAGTGAGAACTTCTGGCTCATGTAGCCGATGTTGCGCTTTATCTGCTCCGGTTCTTTGTAGACATCGTAGCCGGCGACGGTGGCGTTTCCGTCGGTCGGCGCCAGCAGACCCGTCAACATGCGAATGCATGTCGTTTTGCCGGCCCCGTTCGCCCCAAGAAAACCGAAAATTTCTCCGCGTTTGACGTCGAAGGTGACACTCCTTACCGCGGTGAAGTCGCCAAACCGGCGCGTCAGCTGATCCACTTTGATGACGGGCTCGCTCATTTCGGCCGCGCTTTCAGATTCTGTGACGATCCGCATTATGTCTCCGCCTCGTTCGTCTGCATCAGCGCCATGAAAACATCCTCGATGCCCGCGTCGATTCTGTGTACCTGCACGTCTCGAAAGCCCTCGTCGAGGAGATATCTGTCGAGCGTTGAAGGCTCGACGGATGGGCGCGCGTCGGTGTAATGGACGAACTCGCCGAAAGGATAGACCGTCTCGGCATGCTCGTATTTCCTCAACGCGTTGAGCAGGCGATAGGTGTTTTCGGCTTTGATCGCCAGGAGTGGGCGATCGAATCGAGAGCGGATGCCGTCGGGTGTGTCGATTCCCAGCAGGCGCCCGTTTTGCATTAGTGCGATCCGGTCGCAGCGACCCGCTTCGTCCATGTAAGGAGTCGAAACGACGATCGTCAATCCCTCACCGTTCAAACGCCGGAGCATCTGCCAGAATTCCTGCCTCGACACGGCGTCGACGCCCGTTGTCGGCTCGTCGAGGAAGAGAACTTTCGGACGGTGAATCAGCGCGCATGAAAGTGCGAGCTTCTGCTTCATTCCGCCCGAGAGCTTGCCGGCCCTGCGATCCGCAAAGGGTTCGATTTGCTGGTAGATGTCCCTGACGAGGTCGTAATTCTCTTCGACAGTCGTGCCGAAAATGCTCGCAAAGAACGTCAAGTTCTCCTGCACACTGAGGTCCTGGTAGAGTGAGAAGCGACCGGGCATGTAGCCGAGCCGGCTTCGGAGGGCTTTGTAGTCCTTCACGACGTCCAGGCCGTCTACGTGCGCAGTGCCTCGATCGGGCGTGAGCAGGGTAACCAGCATCCTGAACAGCGTCGTTTTGCCGGCACCGTCGGGACCAATGAATCCAAACAGCTCACCTTCGTTCACGGAGAACGTCGTGTCGGAGACCGCTTGGACGTCCCCGAATGATTTTGCGATGCCGTCTACGACTACTGCGTGCTGCATGGCGGATTGTCAGGAGCCGGATTGCTGGGCGAATTCAACTTCACCCGGCATCCCGATTTTGATGGCGCCGTCGGGGTTTGCGACACGCACCTTGAATGCGTAGACGAGGTTGACGCGCTCCTCCTTTGTCTGGATCGTCTTCGGGGTAAACTCCGCCTCCGACGATATCCAGGACACCTCACCCTGGATAGAGCGATGTCTCAGTTCGACTCTCGTCAATCAGGACCGTGACCTGTTGACCCAGTTTCAGATGGGAAAGTTGATCCCCGCTGATGTAGGCCCGTAGATACATCGTCTCCAGATCGGCGATCTTGTAGAGTGGTTTTCCGGTGTTTGTCAATTCGTGGTCTTCTGCATACTTGACGAGGACGACCCCGCCGATCGGATTTGCGATGATGCTCTTGCCGATCCGGTCGGCCAATTGGTCGATTTGAGCATCGACTGCGTCGATCTCGTTGCGAATCGTTGCAATCTGCCCGCGGGTCGCGACGATTTGCTTGTCGAGAACGGCAATCTGACCCTCCACGTCATCGAGCTGCTTGCTTGTCGCGGCGTGATCTTTGATGAGGCGGAGGACCCGCTGGTGCTCCACTTCGGCTACGCGTTTCTGCTCCTGCAGTACCGCAGTCTGAGCGGTCACGCCGTTGATGTGAGACAGCATGGCCCCGCGATTGGCCAGAAGCTGTTTCCGCTGCAATGCCAGCTGCAGGGTGTCGATGTATCCCACGACCTGTCCCGCCGAGAGACGCATCCCTTCTTCGACGTCGAATGTCATGATCCGACCCATTGCTTCGGAGGAAACCACGATCTCGGTCGTCTCGAAATTGCCGTATGCGTCGGACCGTTCGGGACCATTGGTGCATCCCGCTGCAAGAGCTGCCGGAATCAGCAGCAAAAGCGCCTGCCGCATCGGATTATGTCTATCGGCTAAATCCTTCTGACTGGATCTGCCGGTCCGGTTGTGGAAGTGCTTCATCATTGTTCACCAATCGTCGTTAGAACTTGGATGTTGGCCTGAGACAGCTGAATGCGGTGCTGTTCACGTGTCAATTCGGCTCTGAATGCGGCGTTGCGTTCCAGCAGGTATTCGGTCGCCGTGATGACGCCGTTTGCGAGTTGGCTCTCAGTCTGGTTGACGATGCGCTCGCGAAGAGCGACGATTTCGTCGTCACGCAGCAGGAGCTCTTCGAGCCGCTCAACATCGCGCACCTGTTGTTTCAGTGCGAGCTCGATGTTCTTCGTAAACGTGGCCTGCCGCGCGTCGACGATTTCCTGCTGGACGGCGAAAGCCTGCCGTTGACGCTGGTTCGCTTTCCAATCCCAGAGCTTCCAGGACAAGCGGACGCCGAATGCGTAGTACGGCGTAAAGTCGTTCTCAAGAATGTTTTGCCCTGGGGGGCGTCCGTATGCGGCATCCCCGAATGCCGCAAGCTTCGGATAGTTTGTACGTGCCGTGAGTCCAATCTGCTTGGAGATTGTCGCCTTGCTCTTTTCGAACAGGCCGTATTCCGGCCGTTCTTGCTGGTTCAAGACGGTCTGACTCGACGTCGTTTTTGGTAGAATCAGTACCGAGGTTGGATCCAGCTCGCGCCCGATTAATTCGCCAAGGACGCCCAGCGCAGCGAGCCGCCGCTTGTCGGCGTCGACGATCTCCTGCTCGACATGGATCATCTCCACCTCGAGCACGTCGGCGTTGCTCTGGAGCAGCACGCCTTGTTCCACCCTCGATCGCACCTGCTTGAGTCGTGCTTCGAGGTCTTCGTGGAGCGTCGTAAGACTGACTCTTTGGGCCTGAAGGAGAAGTGCGTTGAAATAGGCCTGGTTCACGCGGTCCCGCAGCCCATACAGCTCGACCTGGATCTGTTGCTTCGCCTGCTCTGCCTCGGCACTCGCTACGTCCTTCTGGTGTTCGGTGCGTCCTCCGTCGTAAATGAGTTGCTCCGCGCCGAGCGCCAGGTGGTATTGGTCGTGGCTGATGACGGGAAGTCCGGCTGATGACGGGAAGAATGCGAAGTCTGGAATCTCGGACTGATACGTCGCATCCCCTCTGATCGAGATCTGTGGCAGATAGTTGGACTGCAAGGCGCTGATCTTATCCTTTGCCATCTGCGTCTGAAGATCGATTTCCTGCCTGAGCGGATAGTGGTTGACGGCCTCTATGTAGCACCTATCCAGCGCCAGCGTATCCGGTTTGGCGAACAGCAGCGCAGCGATGAAGAGTAGGTTCATGGCTTCAAGGCATTCAAGATGAAACGGGTCACCACGACTTTTCGCTCGGCGAGAAAGACGTCGTAGCCGTCCGCGTCCAGTCCCAGGCCCGTCTGGAGCATCGGTCGGGCGATAAATGGGAAGACGCTCAGCGCCAACATGTTCGCGATCAGGTGGCCCGGCTGTGATGGGACGGATTTCGCCTGCTTCGACGGCGTCCGAAACCTGGCGTCTAAGCAACGAGAGACGGCTCCTTTGGCCCCTTCCCCAACGACGGACTTGAGTCTGATCCGGATTGCGCCGTAACTCCTGCATGACGAACGCGGGAATGTGTGGATTACTGGAAATGATGTCGATGTAGGTATGCACGAACCGCTCGATCTTCTCGAAAGAGAGGGATGTCCTCGTCCAGAATGGCAAAGACCTTGAACAACGTCTTCGGCCGCGGCCACCCTGAAGACCGCATCGAAGAGCTTTTCCTTCGTCCGGAAATAGTAGTGGAGCATCGACTGGTTGATTCCGGCCTTGCGGGCAATCTCCTGCATCCGGGCGCCGTCGTATCCCTGCTTGTAGAAGACCTCGCGTGCCGCATCGAAGATCTTTTCTTCGGTTGACTGAGAAGTATCCATTTCAAGTTCAGCGTTTCGTATCAAATCGCGTGCCGAGTACAATAACGGCCGCAAGCATTGCCAACTAAGATATTCAATTAATTAGTTGAATAAGTTAATTGATTGTGAAGAAGTGATGAGGAGTCGGCGCAGTCAGAGTTGATGACAGAAAGCAGATTAAACACCAAACACCAAAGGCTTCGAACACCAAACTTCAAGCCGAACACCGGTGCCGGTGTACCGACGTATCTCAAGTCCTGGACCAACATCCGATGTCTGCTAATTCTGATTAGGTCTGGCGCCAGCTCCGAAGCTTCCTCATGGAGCTGTCGCGCCGTCGAGGGGACTGAGGCGTCTGACAGTACGTTCAGCTCTGAAGGGTGCCAGGCCTGATTCGCCGCGCCGGTGGTCATCGTTTGCTGTTTGAAGTTTGGTGTTTGATGTGCTCTAGTGGACCAGCTTCAATTCCGTCCCGGATTGAACCTTGTCATTCAGCTCGAGCTGGTTCAGTATGGCCACGTCGTCTGGAGTGAATTGCTTCGGGAGGTTCCCGATGAATGATTCAAAGCTTCCAGTCCGACTTGTTTTGATGACGTCGACGCGATCCGGTTTAATGGAGAGTTTCGACTGATCCGTGAGCCGGGCAAATCCATCCATACTCTGCCGAAATGCCGATTCCGAGGCGTTGTAGCGATCCGGTGTCGTGTACCCGAGAAATTGGTACACGTTGTTACCGTATTCAATGAAGTAGGTGAGGATCTCGTACTGGTCATTGTCCTGCACCAGGCTGGCCCGAATCCGCTGCGCGGTGAGCCCGTTCACCTTCGTCGCATCAGCCGAACGCACGCTGAGCCCCTCAGTCTGACGGAACTTGGCAGCGGCAGCCGATGCGCTGGCGGCGCCTCCGGCAATCTGGAGGACATCCACAGCCTTTTGCTCGCCATCGGTCATCACCACCGACGCATTCATGTTGTAAAGCTTCCAGGAATTGGGAACGGGAAAG
This sequence comes from uncultured Bacteroidota bacterium, assembly GCA_963768715.1. Lineage (GTDB taxonomy): Bacteria > Bacteroidota > Rhodothermia > Rhodothermales > DATKEJ01 > DATKEJ01. The sequence goes on along the minus strand of CAVYJC010000006.1, from coordinate 145,491 downwards.
CGAAAGGCGAGATCAGGATGATAGAATACCTGCCCGTCGACGAAACCCTGCCGGGGATTGTCTCCCACGACGATGTTGTCGATCTGCGCAAAGATGCGGTCGCGTCCAACGTCCGTCATCGTGAGGCTGGTGGCCCATTCGGCTGCCATCTTGCGGATCTTGACTTCTCTATCTCCGGGATCAGGGTGCGTGGACTGCCAACTCGGAATGCGCTGTCCAGCCTTATCCGAAACCCGCTGCAGCGTAACGAAGAAGCCGGCTGCTTCACCGGCTTTGTACCCTGATCGGGCGGCATATTCGACGCCAAGTTGGTCCGCTTCTGTTTCGGCGCCGCGGCTATAGCTCAGCATGAGAAGCTGTGACGCAGCGCTGCCTGCCTGCAGCACCGCTCCTCCAGCCCCGGCGAGGACCTCTCCGAGCACGGCGCCTCCGATGACGCCGAGTTGCGTCAACTGTCCCGAAAGTGCCTGCTGCGAGGAGTGTCGCGCGGCGACGTGCCCAATCTCGTGACCCAACACCACGGCAAGTTGCGCCTCGTTATCCATGTTCGCGACAAGCCCTCTCGTCACGTAGACAAAACCGCCGGGCAACGCGAAAGCGTTCAGAATCGGACTATCGAGCACCCTGAACGTGAAGTCAATCCTATACTCCGCAGGCGTGTCGGGGCGACGGAGGTCGCTATTAGCAAGCACCCGCTCCCCAACTTTACGAACATACGCAGTTAGCGCCGCGTCGTCGTAGACGCCATATTCGGCGACGATCTGCGGATCGGCCTCTCGTCCAATCTGGACTTCCTGCTCCCACGAATAACCGTACGCTCGCTTCCGGCCGGTCACCGGACTCTTCGAGATCGAGCACCCGCCTAGGAGGCCGTAGAGCACGAGAAGGATCACGGCGCGGCGTGCCGTTGAATATATACTCATGATTATTATCTATTTATAAGTCGTCGCCGGATGTCGATGTCAGATCGGCGACAACGTTTCCGTTTAGTATTCCGATCGCGCTGTTCACGCGTCCATCGAAGGCAACCACATTGCGAAATGTAGTATCGTCTGCGGTAGTAATGACACTCTGACCGTTCAGGTTGTTCTGCAACAAGTCAAGAAAGACATCCTGCCGGTGCTGATCGAGATCGCCGAAGACGTCATCGAGGAGAAGGATCGGCGTCTTTTCCGTCACATCCCGCAGATAGAGATATTTGGCGAGCTTGAGGGCCATCCCAAACGTTCGGTGCTGTCCCTGCGACGCAAAACGTCGTACTTCGATGTCGTTCAGGCGAAACGTCAGCTCGTCGCGGTGGGGTCCGACTAGAGTTCGGCGCATCGACTTCTCGGAGGCGTGACTCTGCTCAAGCCGGGCCCGGAAGCGGCGCGCGACTTCCTCGGTGTCGAGCCAATCACTGACGGATGCAAATCCGTTGTACTCGATCGTCGGCCGCTCCCCTATCGATTCGATGAGATTCCAGGCCTGATCCAGATAACGTGCGAACTCGGCGACAAACTTTGCGCGAGCCTGGGAGATGAGAACGCCGCCTCGAATGAACTCTTCGTTCCATGGTGCCAGCAGCTCGGGGCGGACTGAACGTCCCGCCGAAAGCACCGCGTTGCGCTGCTTGAGCGTCCGTCGGTACTTCATGAGGCCATTCAGGTAGGCCGGGCGCGCCTGGCTCAACGTATTGTCGAGAAATCGTCGCCGCTCCTCCGGCGGACCATCCGTCAGACTGTGATCCACCGGTGCAAAGACGACGATTGGCACTCTACCTACCAAATCGGCGAGTCGGTCAAGCGGTGCACCGTTAACGAAGATTCGCTTGCCTTCATCCGGCTTGAAAACGACCCGGATTTCTATTGGGGACCTGCCGTCTGAGTGAAATGTCCCGCGTAGATCGAAGAACGGAGCACCGAAACGAAGCGTATAGCTATCCTTTGAAGCGAGAAAACTCTTGCCAAGCGCCAGATAGTGGATCGCCTCGAGCAGGTTGGTCTTGCCGGAGCCGTTTGGACCGTGAATGAGGTTCAGGCCCGGACTAAGCGCGAGATCTGAGTGGTCGTGCGCGCGAAATCCCCGCAAGCTCAAGGCACTTAGCACCATGCCGGCCGCATGTCATTCGTGGTCGGCGGGAAACATTCCATATCCAAAGCTCGATCGAGAAATCTGTTCGATACCTCGAGCCTTAACACATTCATACTACCTAACTTGTTTACATTCAACCTGTTATCGTATATAGGTTAGATCCTGGGTACGGTCTTCAGGCTCCACAAACGCCCTGATCCCTTGGGAATCTTACGATAAGCTCGGGTGTATATCGGCAGGCACACAAAATACCGCATTGTATGACCACCACCGCACTCTTTGAGACGCTCAAAGGCCTGAGTACCGAGCAGCGAAATCCCAACTCGATGACGATCGATACCGCATCGACCCGGGAAATCCTCGAGATCATTAACGCCGAGGATCAGACGGTTCCGTCTGCTGTGCAAGCGGAAATCGCCTACATCGAGCAAGCCGTGGAGTTGATTGTCGATGCCTTCAAGAGAGGCGGACGGCTGCTCTACGTAGGGGCAGGAACAAGCGGCCGTCTTGGAACGGTAGATGCGTCTGAATGTCCCCCGACCTTCGGAACGCCTCCCGAGATGGTTCAGGGATTGATCGCAGGCGGCTCGGAAGCGATGTTCACAGCCCAGGAAGGAGCTGAGGACCACGAGGAGTTTGGCGAACGCGACTTGATTGAGAAGCAAACGAAACCGCCTGACATCGTCTGTGGCATCGCGGCGAGCCGTAGAACACCTTACGTCGTCGGCGCCGTCAAGTATGCGCGTTCGATCGGGTGCAAGACACTCTTCGTCACCTGCAATCCGCGTAATCAATTCGACATTGAGGTCGACGTTGCAATTTGTGCGGATGTCGGGCCTGAAGTCATCATGGGCTCGACGCGGATGAAATCCGGTACGGCACAGAAATTGATTCTGAACATGCTCACGACCGCAAGCATGATTCGTCTTGGTAAAGTCTATGAAAACATGATGATAGACCTACAGATGAACAGCCAGAAACTCGTTGAACGTGCGCGAAAGATTATCATGACGGTGACTGGCCGATCGTACGAAGACGCAAAGACGCTTCTCGAGGCTGCAAATCACCACGTGAAGACCGCCCTTGTGATGGATCGTGCCGGTGTTTCGCTTGAAGAGGCGGTTGCGCGGATCGAAGCAGCTGGTGGTTTCGTGCGTCCCGCGATCGAAGGTAAAGGGGCGCCAGCTTGAAGGAATGTTCCACGTGAAACAATCGGCATTCTGATTCGGCCGGCGATTGTCATGTTTCACGTGAAACACCCCGCCCAATTCAACGAGTGAATGCGCCCAGCGTCGATACAATCGATCCAGGAGGCTTTTTCCGAAGGGCTGTCGCAGGCCGAATGGAGTGATCTGCGGGGTCCGCGTGGTGAAACGCGTTGTGTAGACGGACTCCTGGGCTCGACCGAGGCTCTCTTTGTGGACCAGCTTCGGAATCGCGCGGCCGGGGCGGAATCGGGGCCGATCGTCTGCATTGTGCCCGATGCGGAGTTCGCCGCCTATCTCTTCGCGGACCTGGAATTAGTCCGAGGGACGAGCGGCGCCGATGAAATGCGGATATTTCCTGTGTCGGGTGTTCGCCCGTACGATCGGGAGCAAACGACGATTCCGGACGCCCAAGTCCAGCGGATGGATGTTGTTCTGGCGCTTCAGGAGGGTTTCGCCGGGGTTGTCGTGGCGTCGGCCGAATCAGTCGCTGAGCGTGTCCCTGCCCCGGACATATTGCGAGACGACGTACCGCTCGTGCGCGTCGGCGACCAAATGGATCCCGAGACACTAATGGAGCAACTCGGCTCCCTGGGCTTCTCGGTTCAGGATTTTGTAGAAGAGCCTGGAGAAGTGGCCTATCGGGGCGGAATCATCGATGTTTTTCCCTTCGCGGGACAGCATCCCGTCAGGATAGAGTTCTTCGGTGACGAGATCGACACGATCCGCGAGTTTGACCCCGGCTCCCAGCGGTCGGTGAGCCACGTGTCCTCCGCAAGGCTGGTCCCCGATCCAACGGGGCTGACCGCCGGTAGCGCGGCCGGATCGTTCTTTAGCTTTCTTCCGGATCGGACGACCCTCGTGGTCATGGAGCCGGGTCGGGTTCTTGAAGCGGTTCGTTCGGTCTATGAAGAGGCGGTGGCCGCACGGGATCTCGCCGCCGGCAAGGATGGAGTCGATGAGTTTCCTGAGGTGGACGAGCGCTATCTGGCGAAGGACTTCGTTTCGAAGTCATTGGGGCTACTCGGCGGCCTGAGAATCGTCGCTCGTTGTGATGCTCCGGACATTCATTTCGCGGTGTCTGCCCCGCCGGTCTTCAATAAAAGCATCAAGGTGCTCAGGAAAAGGATCGAAGAGAATACGGCACGAGACTGGGACACGATTATTCTCTGCGATGGCAAAGGCCAGATGGGTCGTCTCGATGAGTTGTTGGGCGGGTCGAGAGATGGGTTTTTCTACGGGCTCGAGCTCGCGAGTCTCCATCAGGGATTCGAGCTGCCCGATGCGCGACTCGCCGTCTATACGGACCATCAGATCTTCAACCGGTACCATCGTCCCAGGGTAAGAAAGCCCGCGGATGCCGGTCCCCGACTTTCGCTGCAGCAGTTGGCCAGTTTGAAGCCGGGTGACTTTGTCGTCCATGTGGATTACGGCATCGGACGATTTGCCGGCCTGGAGACGATCGAAGTGAGGGGGCGTGACCAGGAGGTTGTTCGCCTCCTCTATGAGTCGGATGATCTGCTCTATGTCAATATCAATTCGCTTCACCGGCTTCACAAGTACTCGAATCGCGAGGGGCACCGGCCGAAACTGACCCGGCTTGGATCCGGGCAGTGGGAGAAGGCCAAGAATCGCACGAAGCGACGTGTGAAGGATATCGCGAGGGATCTCATCAAGCTGTATGCAGAGCGAAAGTCGGGAGACGGTTATGCCTTTTCCGAGGATACCGTGTGGCAGCGTGAGTTGGAGGCGTCGTTTCAGTATGAGGATACGCCGGACCAGTTCACGGCTTCTGAAGATGTGAAGCGCGACATGCAGCAGCCCGTGCCGATGGATCGACTGGTTTGCGGGGACGTGGGCTTCGGAAAGACCGAAGTCGCCGTTCGGGCCGCCTTCAAGGCGGTCCAGGACGGAAAGCAGGTCGCCATTCTTGCGCCGACGACCATTCTCGCAGATCAACACTATGAAACGTTTCGCGAGCGCCTGACGGACTATCCAGTGCGTGTCGATGTGCTCTCGCGTTTCCGCAGTCCCGCCGAGCAGCGCGAGACGGTTCGAAAGGTCTCCGATGGGCAGATTGACGTGGTCATCGGCACGCACAGACTGGTGTCGAAGGACGTGAATTTCAAGTCTCTGGGCTTGCTCGTTATCGATGAGGAGCAGCGATTCGGTGTTTCCGTTAAGGAAAAGCTCCGGAAGCTCCGGGCGGAAGTCGATACGCTGACGCTTACGGCTACCCCAATTCCCCGCACGCTGCAATTTTCCCTGATGGGAGCGCGTGACTTGTCAATCATAAATACCGCGCCTCCTAATCGGCAGCCTATCCTCACCGAAATCCACAGTTTCGACAAGAAGCTCATCCGAGACGCGATTTCGTACGAAGTCCAGCGAGGTGGACAGGTGTTCTTTGTCCACAATCGCGTCCGAACGATCGAAGAGACGGCCACGATGCTGAAAACCCTCGTTCCAGGCGTACGTTTTGGGGTCGCCCATGGCCAGATGAAGGGAAGCGAGCTCGAGAACGTCATGCATCGCTTTGTCCATCGGGCATTCGATGTCCTCGTTTGCACGAATATTGTGGAGTCGGGGCTGGACGTGACGAACGCGAATACGATGATAATCGACCGGGCCGATCGATTTGGGCTCGCCGATTTGCATCAACTCAGGGGCAGAGTGGGGAGGTCGGATCGGCGGGCGTTCTGTTACCTACTGGTTCCCTCCGTGCACCAGCTCACCAGAGAGGCCAGGCAGCGGCTGCGAGCGATCGAGGAGTTTTCGGAGCTTGGTAGTGGATTCAACATTGCCATGCGGGATCTGGATATCCGTGGAGCGGGCAATCTCCTGGGTGCCGAGCAGAGTGGGTTCATCGACGAGATCGGATTCGAAACGTACCACCGCATTCTCGACGAGACTGTGCGTGAGCTTCGGAATGAGGAATTTGGCGAACTCTTCGAGGGTGAGTTGCCGTCCGGACCCGTCGAATGTGCGGTTGATCTCGATGTGGACGCCCTGATTCCCTCTTCCTACGTGCCGAGCTCGCCGGAGCGACTGAATATCTATCGCCGGCTTACTGAAGCCTCCGATGAAAACGAAGTGGCCGCGATCCACGAAGAATTGCGGGATCGATTCGGGGAAGTCCCGGAGGTGGTCGAGAATTTGCTTCTAAGCGTGAACGTCCGTCGCGCTGGACTCCGGCTACGGCTGCCGCGGATCCAGTGGAAGAAGGGACGACTCTTCCTGACGCTCCCTCCGGCGGACGACACGCTCTTCTACGAGACGATATTTAAACCCCTCCTCGAGCGAATGGGCGAATTGCCGAATCGCTGCGTCGTCAAGGAGGTATCCGGCAAGACACGACTTATCGTGCAGGAAATCACGGAACTGAAGCAGATAGACGAGATCATGCAGGCCGTGAGCACTGTGGCGCCGGCCTAAAAGCGACGGACTCCTAAAGTCCGACTCTCTCGAAGATCTCTTCTGCGTGACGAATGTGATACTTCGGATCGAAGGCGTCGTCGAGATCGTCGCTGGTAAGAAGCGAGGTTACGGCGTCCGATTCTTCCACGATTGAGCGGAACGAGCGTTGTTCATCCCAAGCCCTCATCGCCAGCGGCTGTACGCGATCGTACGCTTCCTCTCTGCTGAGTCCGCGGTCGATGAGTTTTAGCATGACGCGTTGCGAGAAGACCAAGCCATGCGTTGCGTCGAGATTTCGAAGCATGTTCTGTGGATAAACCGTCAGTTGCTCTACGATTCGCGCCATCCGATGGAGCATGTAGTCGAGGATGATGGTCGCATCCGGGAGGATGACGCGCTCGACCGATGAGTGGGAAATGTCGCGCTCATGCCAGAGTGCGACATTCTCGTAAGCCGAAACCATGTAGCCTCGGAGGAGCCGAGCGCAGCCCACAATATTTTCGGAACCGACAGGATTTCTCTTATGGGGCATGGATGAGGACCCCTTCTGGCCCGGTCGGAAGAACTCCTCGACCTCGCGAACCTCGCTCTTCTGTAGACCCCGAATTTCCACGGCCAACTTCTCGAGGGTTGCTCCGATCAGTGCAAGGACAGACATGTAGTGAGCATGACGATCCCGCTGGAGGATCTGTGTCGAAATCGGGGCAACGGCCAGACCGAGGCGCTCGCAGGTAATCCGCTCGACTTCCATGGGGATGTTTGCGAAGGTACCGACTGCGCCAGAGAGCTTGCCGACGCGAACCCCCTCAGCGGCGGCCTCGAAACGGACCTTGTTTCGCTTCATTTCGGCGAAATACAGCGCCAGTTTAAGGCCAAAACTCGTGGGTTCTGCGTGGACACCGTGCGTTCTGCCGACCATCACCGTATCTCGATGCTCGCGGGCTCTGGCAGCGATCATGTCTATCATCCGATCGATGCCGGTGGCCAGTATGGCGTTCGCTCTTGCAAGGCGAAAGGCGAGAGCGGTGTCGACGACGTCAGAGGACGTCAGACCGTAGTGGACCCATTTCTTCTCGTCACCGAGCGTTTCACTTACTGCACGGGTAAAGGCGACGACGTCGTGGCGTGTGGTCTCCTCGATCTCATGAATTCTGTCGATCGAAAACGAGGCGCGCTCTCTGAGGACGGCAACATCGGCCGACGGGATCTCCCCCACCGTCGCCCAGGCCTCACAGGCTGCAAGCTCGACCTCCAACCAGGCTTCAAATTGGGCTTGCTCCGTCCATACGGCACCCATTGCAGCACGTGTATATCGTTCTATCACAAGACGTTATGTGTTTGTATGGGTAATGCGGCTCCGTTGCCCGACGGCAAAATACCGAACGATTGCACGCGAAGTCTCTCTCGCGACTATCTTTGACTGAGTTTTCTCTGAACCAACGCTGCAAAAGCCATGATTTTGAAACGAATCGAGCCCTTGTCGTGTGCGAAGGTGTACGGGCTCATCTGCGTGTTTATCGGACTGATTGCGGGGATCGTCATTGCGGGTATCTTCTGGATCACCAGCAACCTGTTCGGCCCCGGAATGGATTCAGAAGTTCCGATGAGGGGAATGTCGTACCTGTTCGGTGGCGGGGCTATCATTTCCTTTCCGATCATGTACGGGATTATGGGATTCATCATGGGATACCTGTCTGCAGTTATTTACAACTGGATAGCCAACATGATCGGCGGAATCGAGATGGAATTCGATAATTCGTACGAGGAGCGTTGACTACAACACTACCGACCGGGTCCGACGCTACGTTTGTTGCAGCCCTTGAAGGGGCTATCGACGGGGAGAGGTTCGCGCCTGGACGTATTTACGACACACATAAGGGGCGCCCGATCTTGGTCAGGTACGACCTCGGCCGTGTGGCAAACGCGGTTTCGAAGGGACAACTGGCTGGACGTGACCACGACTTGTGGCGGCTGAGAGAGCTGCTTCCGGTGGCGCCAGGCGACGAAGTGTCTCTGGGAGAGGTCGTTACCCCAGTCATTCCGTGCCCGAAAACCGCACGGCGATACGGCCTCAGGAACGTCTGGGTGAAGGATGAATCGATGCTCCCAACCGGCTCGTTCAAGAGCCGAGGCCAGGCGGTAGCCATATCCATGGCGAAAAAGTTGGGTATCGAGCGCGTCGCCATTCCGACGGCCGGCAACGCAGGCGGCGCCATGGCTGCCTATGCGGCCAGAGCGGGACTGGAGGCCTGGGTCTTCATGCCGGAGGATACCCCGGTTGTGAATCGGATGGAGGCCGTTCTGGCCGGCGCACATGTCTACCTGGTCGAGGGCTTGATCGACGATTGCGGCAAAATCGTGGCGGCCGGTAAGGAATCGATGGGCTGGTTCGATCTCTCAACGCTGAAGGAGCCCTATCGCCTCGAGGGAAAGAAGACGATGGGATTTGAGCTGGCGGAGCAGTTCAACTGGCGACTTCCGGACGTAATTCTCTATCCCACCGGTGGTGGTACCGGCCTAATTGGCATGTGGAAGGCGTTTCACGAACTGGTAGAGCTGGGTTGGATCGAGGCGAATCACCTTCCGAGAATGGTAGCCGTCCAGTCCGAAGGTTGCTGTCCGGTCGTCCGAGCTTATGATCGCGGTGATCGTTTCTGCGAACGGTTTGAACACGCCGAAACCATCGCACGCGGCCTGCGTGTGCCGGGAGCCGTGGGTGATTTCCTCATTCTTGATGCCATCAGGGAGAGCAAAGGATGTGCCGTGGCCGTCGAAGAGGCTCGAATTGAACAGTGGATGCACAGAACGACGGCGGATGAAGGCATTTCTATCTGCCCGGAATCAGCCGCCTGCGTTGGCGCCCTCGAGAAACTGTCCGAAATGAAGTGGATCGCTCCCAATGAACACGTCGTCCTGTTCAACTGTGCCTCCTCACGCAAATACTCGGATCTGATCGATCTCGACCTTCCAAAACTAAAATCCGCCGACGCAGTCGACTGGGATCACATGAGAAGGCACACAGCCCGTTCCTCCTCGAAAAACATAACCGTTGAGTAATCCAATGAAGAAATCATATTCATTTGGCATATATCTGTTGTTAATTACAACTATTGTCGTCCTTGCTTCACGAGATGGGTGGTCGCAGTCGAGCCGTCGGCCGGTGGCGACGTACTCAATCGTTGCTCGAGATTCGGTTACCGGTGAAATGGGTGTTGCGGTGCAGTCGCACTGGTTCTCGGTCGGCTCGGTTGTTCCTTGGGCGGAAGCCGGCGTTGGGGCCGTTGCCACGCAGTCATTCGTCGAAGTCTCGTACGGTCCGCTTGGGTTGGAGCTCATGAGGGGCGGACGAACGGCGGGGCAGGCTCTGGAAGCGCTCGTTTCAACGGATGAGGGAGAGGCGGTTCGACAAGTGGCCATGGTGGATGCGAGTGGAAACGTGGCCGCGCACACTGGCAGCAGCGCGATTTTCGCTGCGGGGCATCACACGGGGGCTGGTTACTCCACACAGGCGAATCTCATGGAGAATCCGACGGTCTGGGATGCGATGGCGAAAGCGTATGAGACGGCGGAAGGCGATCTGGCGGATCGCATGCTGGCGGCCCTCGATGCCGCCCAGGGTGAAGGCGGTGATATTCGGGGAAGACAATCGGCTGCAATCCTGATCGTCGGACCTGAACGAACAGCCAACTCCTGGGAAGGGCGGATTTTTGACCTCAGAGTCGAGGACGATCCCGATCCCGTCGGTCAATTGAAGCGTTTGGTGCGGCTCGAACGAGCTTATCTGAAACTGAACGAAGGGGACGGATGGGTCGTGAAGGACAACATCCCCAAGGCGTTGGAATCCTACAGCGACGCGATGAGCTATGTGCCGGACGCGGCGACGAACGGCGAGGCCCCGTTCTGGGTGGGGATCACCCTGGCGGATACTGGAGATGAACAGAAGGCCATCCCGTATTTGAAACGCGCCTACGCACAGGACCAGCGGTGGGCCGAGCTCGTTGGAAGATTGCCCGCATCGGGACTCTTGCCGGACGATCCCGATTTGATCGATCGCCTCATACACGAAATGTCCGCGCCGTGAACGGAGTTCATTTACGGTGGTAGAACATTCAGCGGCACCATGCACGATCACTCTCATAGCTATAGACCCGATAAGGCGCTGGCCGTTTGCCTGATTCTCAACCTGGGATTTGCAGCGGCAGAGCTGGGTTTCGGGTTCTGGACCGACTCGCTTGCCCTGATGTCTGACGCCGTGCACAATTTTTCCGACGTGGTCGGTCTTGCCATGGCGTGGGCGGGCGTGTCCCTGAGTCGCGCCGGACGCACGCCCCGTCATACTTTCGGATATCAGAAAGCGTCGATTCTTGCTGCGTTTCTGTCCTCTGTGCTGATCGTCCTCGGGATGGGATTCGTGGTCTGGGAGGCCGTCGGCCGATTCGGGAACGAACTCGTGCCGGTCGGTGGCACGATCATGCTTGTCGCCGGAGCCGGGGTTTTCGTAAATGCAGTTTCAGCCTACCTTCTTTTCCGTGACAGCGAGCGTGACCTGAATATCCGTGGCGCGTTCTTGCACCTCGTAGGGGATGCCGCTGTGTCCGTCGGCGTCGTCGGCGCGGGTCTGGCGATTCGCTTGACAGGTGCTTCCTGGATCGATCCGGCAGCGAGCATCGCGGTCGCGGTCGTAATCCTCATCGCCACCTGGGGTTTGCTCCGAGATTCACTCAACCTGGCGGTGGACGGCGTTCCACAGCACGTGGATGTGAAGAAGGTGCGACAATACCTCAGCACGCTACCAGGTGTTCAAAGCGTTCACGATCTTCATATCTGGGGTGCGAGCACGACGGAGACGGTGCTGATGGCCCATCTGGTCGCCCCCGGAGTGGCTGACGAGGACGAATTAATGAGGAATGCGGCCAGAGGCCTGGAGAAGAAGTTTCACGTCGGGCACTCAACCCTTCAGATAGAAAAAGACCAATCATGTCCAAGCAATCAGGCATGCGACGAAAACATCAACTATTGAGCGGCCGCGCACTGGCGCCGCTGCTCGTTTGCCTATTCACGGCAATCTCTGTCGGGCAACCGATCCACGATCTTGCGGGAACGTGGAACCTCGTGAATGAACGCTCGAGCAGCGTCGATCCATGGAGCTCGATGTCGCTCTCGATCGAATCGACCGAGGGCGTCGTGACGATATATCGGGATCTTCTGGCGGGCCGCGACAGCCGGAAAGACACACTCGTCGTTCCGGTCGACGGCCAGACCAGGTCCACAATCGTCCCGAAGTCCGCGCATTGGCTCGAACAACCCCATCTCGGCGTCTACTTTGACGGAACGACTGAGCAGCATGTCTCGGGCACCTGGCTGCGTCCAGGGGTCGAGCTCATGGTGAACGTGTCGACGACACTTCAGACCTCCCAGGGTCCGAGTCCCGTCCAGATTATCAGGCGATTCATCGTATCCGAAGACGGCACCGAGCTCACAATGCTCGAGACGCGTTCGTCCCGCCCAAGACCTATCAACCTCGTCTTCAAGAGACAATGAAAACTCGTTTCGCTGCAGCCCTGGTAGCGGGCTGCGTAATCGCTTTGGCTGCCCGACCGCTGGCGGCAGAGGTACCCGAATCGGCGTACCTGATGCGCCTGCCCGGCCCGGCCATGTGGAGAATCGGCGACAATCTTCCCGAAATGGCGATGCTGATAAGCCTCCAGGGGATCGCCAACAAGGAGGCGCCCAGGCTCTATTTCGTGTATCCGCAGGATTGGCCCTTCCAGTTCACGCAAGCGGTGATGGAGTATTACCGCGACACCCGCAACATCAACTTCGAAGAACTGGAAACCAAAGAGCAGGCCCTGGGCAAACTCGCCCGGTATGCCGATGGATACGTGGTGTGGGACAAGAACGTGCGGACCACCTTGACCGTCGCGTTTACGGTGGCAGGGCTGGAGAATGCGATCGTCGTGTCCGAGGATCTGATTCCGTTGGCAGAAAGCGCCGGTTTGCACAAGGTAGAAGACTTCCGTGGGCGCTTCGAGGGCAAATCCGACTATGAAATCTACTCTTGGGCGTACGACGCCTACTGGGCGCGCACGTCGAAGAAGTTCATCGTCTGGATGGGCGGTGTCGCAGGGGATGCGATGCAGCCGGGCGTGGCTGATTTCGGGATCTTTGAAAAGGCGTTTTTCACCGACGTCTCGGCGGATCCCGCAGATACGCTCGAATACGGCCTTGCCGATCGGTTCCTGGGCGAGATGGATCCGAGCGCCATCATCATGGGCTGGCACTCCTACGCAAAGGATACCGAAGGGAAGCACGTCACGCTGATTTCGAAGCATGCACTGAGGATGGAAGGGCTGAATACGCTTCCCAATGCCAGTTTCAGTTTCCAGATACCTACGACGCCCGGATTCTCCTTCAAGAACAACCATAATGTGTCGCGCGATACGGTCATCGTTCCCGATGCCAAGGTCTACATCGCCTGCGTCCAGACGGACGGCCTCGGGATCGGCGCATGGCTCAAGCCCGGACGCGGACAGATACCCTACGCCTGGGAAGTCACCATGAACTGGGTGTGGCTTTTCCCCGGTCAGATGCAGTTCTTTTATGATCAGGCCACGCCGAACGATTACTTCATCGGGGCGCTCTCAGGTCCGGGGTACATGTACCCCAAACCTATTCCGCGCGACAAGCACGTCGGCCTGATCCGGGAGGCGACCGATCTGATGAAGCGCGCCGATCTGCAAGTCTTCGAAATCATGGACTATTCCGGGGGTAATCGCTACCTGGGTAACGTCGATCTGACCAAAGAAGTGGTCGACGCCTACTACGAAGGGATGCCGAACGCGCTCGGATTCATCAACGGTTACGGCCCGGCAAACACGTACGACGTGCGAGACGGGCGTCCCCTGATGTCGTATGACTACTACCTCTCTCCGGGACGGCCCGAACAGGATGCCGTTGACGATCTAAAAGAGCTTATCGCCTTGAACTTGCAGCGACCCTACTTTCTGCTATTGCACGTGCGGGAAAGCAGCGACATTGCGCGCGTCAAGAATATTCTCGATCAGCTTGGATCGGACGTGGAGGTGGTTCCACTCGACGTATTTCTGAAGATGGCCGGGACCGACCCGACGTTTCGGACGCACTACATGGACGAGTAGAAGCTGATCAACCATCCTCGTGACGTTGATGCAGCACGCGTACCGCGTCATCCAGTGAGAGACCCCGGGATTTGAGAAGGACCAGCAGGTGATAGAGGAGATCAGCTGTCTCCTCGACGACTCGATCGTCCGATTCGTCCAGCGCCGCAATGGCCACCTCAACGGCTTCTTCACCGACCTTTCGGGCCGGGGCGGCGGGACCCGCCTCAAGAAGACTCCGCGTATAGGAGGTCGCGTCGCCGGCCGCACCTCTCTCGTCGATAATGCTCTCCAGACGACCCAGAAAGCCAAACGCGCCGTCAGGGCCGTCGACGAAGCAGGTTGAAGCGCCGGTGTGGCACACGGGGCCTGTCGGCCGAGCCTGAACCAGCAGGGCGTCGCCATCACAATCGACAGCAAAGCTTACGAACTCGAGGCGATTTCCTGATGTCTCGCCTTTCGTCCACAGACGCCCCTTCGACCTCGAATAGAACGTGACGCTTCCCGTCGCAATGGTCGCGTCGAGTGACTCCCGTGTCATGTATCCCACCATGAGGATCTGACTCGTGTCGGCACTCTGAACGACGGCGGGAACGATGCCGTCCCCTTTGTCAAAATCAATTCTGTCCCGTTCTGTATCGGACATGGATACCTGCCTCCTTCAGAGACTGCTTCAGTTGCGGAATTGGAATTTCGCCAAAATGGAAGATACTGGCTGCCAGGGCGGCATCGGCCGCTCCTTCGCGAAAGACCTCGACGAAATGCGCTTCGGTGCCGGCGCCTCCCGAGGCGATGACCGGAACGGGCACGGATGTCGAGACGGCGCGCGTAAGTTCGAGGTCGAAGCCTGATTTCGTCCCGTCACGGTCCATCGACGTCAGGAGGATTTCTCCCGCGCCCCGTTCGACGCTCTCTTTTGCCCAGGCAACAGCGTCCCGATCGGTGAGCTTCGTACCGGCGTGTGTCGAAACGACCCAACCCGTTTCCCGTCGCCGGGCATCAATCGCGATGACGACGCACTGGCTTCCAAACTCACGCGCCAGTTCGTCCAGGAGTGCCGGCCGGGAGACGGCGGCACTGTTGACGGATATCTTGTCGGCCCCCGCCTCGAGCAGCCTGCCAACATCCGCCGCCGAGCGAATCCCGCCGCCGACGGTAAACGGGATGTTCACCACGTTGGCCACGCTCGAGACAAGGCTCGCGAACGTCTCGCGCTCTTCCACGGTCGCGCTGATATCGAGAAAGACCAATTCGTCGGCGCCGTCGCGCGTGTATCTCTCAGCAAGCCCGACGGGATCGCCGGCCTCCCGCAGATTGACAAACTGGATGCCTTTGACGGTACGGCCACCGAGGACATCCAGACACGGTATGATGCGCTTCGTGAGCATTCAGAAGAACTCGGAAAGTCGCACGCGTCCCTCGTAAATCGCCTTACCGACGATCACAGCGTCGACGCCCGTCTGCTCAAGGGCATGAACGTCATCCTCCGACCCCACGCCTCCAGAAGCTATCAGATAGATACCCGGAAAGTGAGACCGGAGGCTGCGATAGAGATCGAAGGCAGGACCGGCAAGCGTGCCATCGACGGAAATATCTGTAACGAGCGCCGCGGAGATGCCAATTTCGATGACGCGCTCCAAAGCCGATTTCACGGAAACGGCTGTGTCCTCACTCCATCCCGAAACCGCTACGTTGCCGTCACGAACGTCCGCTGCGAAAATGAACCTTTCGGGGCCGAACTCCGCTGCCCAGTCGGCGAGGAGATCGGGACGTGAAACCGCGACGCTTCCAACCGACAGCATGTCCGCACCGGCGTCCAAGGATGCCCTTACGGCCTCAGCCGATCGAATGCCACCCCCATAATCGACGACAAGGTCGGTCCGTTCTTTTATCGCGCGCAGCGTCTCGACGTGCGACGGGGAACCGGTACGCGCCCCGTCGAGATCCACGACGTGCAGACGTTTCACACCCTGTTTCTCAAACGACGCGGCAACGTCCGCCGGCTCGTCGCTGTAGGCGATGGACGTATCGAACATCCCCTTCGTGAGACGAACACAACGTCCATCCATAAGATCGATGGCGGGAATTATAACCACTTATAAATTCAGGAAATAAGTCAATATTCCATAGCCTGCATCGGCGCTTTTTTCCGGATGGAACTGGGTTGCGAGAAAGTTTCCCTTTCGGAGCACGGCGCTGAACGTTTCACCATAGTCGGATACGGCGACGGTCGACGGACCGACTTCAGCATAGTAGCTGTGGACGAAATAGTAGTAGTCCTCATCGAATGGCCAGTCGCCCCCGGAGTGCGGACGCACTCGATTCCATCCGATATGCGGGACCTTATCGGCGATCCTGAAAAGACGGACACGCTCGGGAAACACACCGATGCATGGGGTATCGTTTTCCTCGGAATAGCTGCATAGCACCTGGAGTCCGAGGCATACGCCAAGAACGGGTTGGGTCAGATCTGCGAGGAGGTCGGTTAATCCCCGCTGGGCGAGATAGCGCATTGCAGAGCTCGCTTCGCCAACGCCGGGAAGGATGACGTGTGACGCATCACGCAGCCGGGCCGGGTCGTCCGTGATTTCGTGCTCGACGCCGAGCCGATTGAGCGCGATCGATACGGACCGGACGTTGCCGGCATTGTATCGGACGATGGCAACGCTCATAGCATGCCTTTGGTGCTCGGCAGCACGCCGCGGTCGTCTCCGATGCGAGTAGCCTGCCTGAAGCAACGCCCGACACCCTTAAAGACAGCCTCGATCACGTGGTGCTCATTCTCACCATTGGAGGAGACGTGGAGTGTGCATCGGGCCGCATCGCAGAACGAACGGAAGAAATGGGAGAACATCTCGGTCGGCACGTCGCCAATTCGTTCGCGCTTGAAGCGCACGTCCCATTCGAGCCAGCTTCGTCCCGAAAGATCGAGCGCGACGTGAGCCAGGCTTTCGTCCATGGGCGTCACGCTCCCGTAACGGGCAATGCCGACTTTGTCACCGAGCGCTTCGCGGACGGCCGTGCCAAGCGCAATCGCGGTGTCCTCTATCGTGTGATGCTCGTCGACGTTGAGGTCACCCGACACCGACAATTCGAGATCCCATTGGGCCTGGCGGACAATCTGCTGGATCATGTGATCGAGAAATCCCAATCCGGTGGCAAGGTCTGCTTTCCCTGAGCCATCGAGTGCGAGCAGTAATCTAACGTCGGTCTCGCTCGTGACGCGCTCCACTCTGGAGGTACGCGCATAGCCTCTCAAGTAGATCACCACGTCGTTCCAGGAGGCCGTGGTGAAGTCGGCTTCCGGATCCGAATCTTCGGCGAGCCGGATCGCGCGTGATCCGAGGTTTCGGGCAAGCGCGACGTCACTCGGTCGATCTCCAATAACGAAGGACTTGGCGAGGTCGTAGTCCGGACCGAAATACTCACCCAGCATTCCGACGTTGGGTTTGCGGGTATCCGCCTGCTCGTCGGGCAACGTCGGATCGACATGGATCCCATCGAACGCCACGCCTTCCGCCTGCAGCGTCCGAAGCATCAGATCCTGGAGCGGCCGAAATGCAGATTCCGGAAACGCGTCGGTGCCAAGGCCGTCCTGATTCGTGACAAGAACGAGTGCGTATCGATCCCACCCGGCGATTGTCTTAAGCGCCGAAATGGCGCCGGGATAGAATGCGAACTTGGACAGATCGTCAACCTGCTCGTCGTCCGGTTCGAGGAGGATCGTGCCGTCGCGATCGATGAAAAGAACGGGTCTCATCCTTCCTTCTCCGATAGATAGTCGAGCCTCACGCCAACGGAGCGGGCATGTCCCGAAAGCTCTTCCGCTTCAGCCAGGGTCTGCACGATGGGCCCGAGTTCCTTCAGGCCGTTCGGGCTGAGCTGTTGGAACGTAATGTGTTTCATGAACGATTCGACGGAGACGCCGCTTCGCGTTCGAGCGAATCCACCGGTGGGCAGTGTATGGTTGGTGCCCGAGGCGTAGTCACCGGCCGCTTCAGGAGTGAACGGGCCAATGAAGACGGACCCCGCGGCGGCGATGCGCTCGGCGACCGCTTCTGCCTCTCGGCACGCAAGAATCAGGTGCTCCGGCGCATACTGGTTCGAGAAATCGATCGCATCGTCCACCGAATTGAGGAGAACGATGTGCGAGTGGTCGAGTGCTTCCACTGCCGTGCTCCGACGCGGGAGATCGTGCAGCTGACGGCTGATCTCCGACTTGAGTCCCCCGGCGACGTCGGTAGACCAAGTCACGACAAGAACCTGGCTGTCGATGCCGTGCTCGGCCTGGGCCAGCACATCCGCCGCCACAAAGGAGAGGGGAACGGATTCGTCGGCGATGATGAGCAACTCGGTTGGCCCCGCGGGCAGGTCGATCGCGACGCCGTCTGATGCGACCAACTGCTTGGCGACCGTGACCCATTGATTGCCCGGACCGAAGACCTTGTCCACTTTCGGTATGCTGTCCGTTCCGTAAGCAAGTGCCGCAATCGCCTGGGCGCCCCCCACGGCACAAACATTGTCCAAGCCGAGGAGGTGTGCCGTGCCTGCAATCGTCGGATGTACCGATCCGGTCGAAGTGGGTGGACTGCATAGAACGATGTCGCGGCAACCGGCGACCAGTGCCGGAACCGCGAGCATGATGGCGGTTGAGAACAGAGGCGCCGTGCCGGCAGGAACGTATAGTCCCACCGTCGGGATTGCTGCTGTGCGTCGCCAGCACACGACCCCAGGTTGTGTTTCCACCCGAGCTTCCTCGTGGAGCTGGGATTCGTGGAATGTGCGCACGTTTCGGATGGCCGTTTCGATAGCTCGGACCAACGCTGGATCGAGTGCGTCGGCCGCTGCCGAAAGCACCTCTGCCGAGACGCGTGGATCGTCGATCTCGACGCCATCGAGGTCTGCGGTCAGCTGGCGAACTGCGGCGTCGCCTCCTTTTCGAACGAGGTCGAGAATCGACCGTACCTGACCACGGACGGATGCCGAAACAGACTCCGTCGGGCGCCGTGACAAAGACGGCCATCTCGTTCGTTCTGGAAACTTGACGACGTCCACGGCGCTATCGGATCATCTTTTCGATTGGTACAACCAGGATACCCTCGGCCCCCGCATCACGAAGTCGATCGATCACTTCCCAGAAATCATCCTCTTTTACGACAGAGTGCAGAGACGACCAGGCCCCTTCCTGGAGGGGGACTACCGTTGGACTCTTCATGCCTGGTAGCATTGCGGAAACCTCCGCGATACGATCATTGGGTACGTTCAGGAGGATGTATTTGTGATTGGAGGCCGCCTGAACGGCTCCGATTCGGAACACAAGCTCATCGCGGAGTGTGACGAGCTCGGGGTCGAGATTCGGCGTTGACACAAGCACGGCCTCGGAGTGAAGGATCGTCTCGACCTCACGCAAACCGTTGCTCAGCAGTGTCGATCCCGTACTGACGAGATCGCAAACAGCATCCGCCAGACCGATCCCAGGCGCAATCTCGACAGAGCCGGAGATCTGGTGGACCGAGGCCTCGATGCCGTGCTCATCCAAGAATCTCCGGAGTGTGTTCGGATAAGTCGTTGCGATATGCTTGCCGGTCAAGCTATCCGGCCCGTCGTACGGATCAGATCGGCGGACGGCGATCGAGAGTCTGCACCGCCCAAAACCAAGTCGGTGCGTAATGTCGACAAGACCCGGCTGTTCGACGACGACGTTTTCGCCCACGACACCGATGTCTGCAACGCCGTCGCCGACATAACGTGGAATGTCGTCATCGCGCAGAAAGTACAGATCGAGAGGAAAGTTGTCGGACGAGGAATAAAGACGCTTGCTGCTCTTCTGGAAACGGATTCCAACCTGGTTTAGCAGCTGGAGCGAGCCTTCACTGAGTCTCCCAGCACTCTGTAACGCGAGGCGAAGCCGTTTATCTGACATTTCGGGCTGGATTTGTCCCTGATTTACCGAACCGTGGTCTACCGCGGACCAGCTTCATTTGATCCGACGCTCCGAATCGGCTACATACCCTTGAGTTTACTGGTTGCAGAGTCCTAGAACCAAACCCAAATCATGATGACCGACTTCGATGATCGTCCCATTCGTATCGCAGCCATTGCGGGTTCCGTAAGGCCGAACAACTATACGCGAATGGCCTTGCGTGTGGTAACAGAGGCACTGTCGGAGGACGACCGCGTCGGATGCAGGCTCGTTGATCCAGGCACAATGAGCCTTCCGCTGCCAGGAATGGGTCTCAACCACCCCGACTCGGTTCTCCTCAGATCGATCGTCTCGGAGGCGACCGGCGTCATCCTCGCAACGCCTGAATACCACGGGAGCTTCAGCAGCGTGATAAAGCTGGTCATCGAAAACCTCGGATTTCCATCCGCGTTGGCCGGGAAGCCCATTGCCCTGCTTGGGGTAGCCGCCGGGACTATCGGAGCGATCAAATCGCTCGAGTCACTCGCGGGCGTCTGCACTCACGTCGGCGCGATCGTGCTGCCCGGACCTATCTCAATCGCGCGGGTTCGTACCGTGTTTGACGAGGATGGTCGCTGTATCGACGACCAGACAGAGCGGAATCTGCGAATGCTGGGCACGAACCTCCTCAACTACATCGGACACGCGATCTGTCCGTCCATTGCTCTGGAGGCGATTGTCAGGGAGCA
The DNA here is from genome assembly GCA_963768715.1 of uncultured Bacteroidota bacterium. Lineage (GTDB taxonomy): Bacteria > Bacteroidota > Rhodothermia > Rhodothermales > DATKEJ01 > DATKEJ01. Next base: position 125,009 of record CAVYJC010000006.1, on the reverse strand, counting down.
GGCCGCCTGATTCCTGCAGGCAGAGCTCGAGGAATCGTGAGCTGCCCCGTCAGGCCAAGGAGGACTGTCAGACACCGATGTCGGTCAGCGGCGGCATGTCAGGCATCCCACCTTTCAGCGAGGCCACTACACCGGCATACCGATTCGCGCGCTGCGCCACCGTTTCGAGAGGACTCTTCTTCAAAAGGCCGTCAATGAGGGCTGCAGAGAAAGCGTCGCCAGCCCCGACCGGATCGCCGCGACTCGTATCGATCGCCGCGGCAGCCGCTGAGGCATGGTTCTCTCCGGTGAACAGGTCGCATCCCTCCGCTCCACGTGTCACGCATACGACATCGATTCCCGCTTCGGCAAGCAGCCACTGCTCAAAATCGTCTTTCCAGAACAGGCGCTTAAGAAACAGGCTCTCCTGATAGTTGTATTTTACAACGTTTGCATGCTCAATAGAGCTGCGAAGGACGTCTTCGTTGACGAAGGGCGGTCTCAGGTTTATGTCGAGCACGCGGAGGCAGTCCGGCGCTGTTCCTTCGAGGAAATGCTCAATTGCAGCTCGCGATGCGTCATTGCGTTGGGCGAGAGTTGAGAAGCAGACGGCCTGGCAGGTCGCGGCGAGATCTTCCCATTCATCGGTCCATTCGATGAAATCCCAGGCGACGTCGATGACGATCTCGTAGCGCGGATCTCCGTCTGAGAAGGTCACGTTCACGGTTCCCGTCGGGTGAGACGGATCGGTCTGGATGTAACCGGTTTCGACGTTTCTGGAAGCGAGTTGATCTCTCAGATCGTGCCCCAGATCGTCGTCACCCACGCGACTGGCGACAATTCCGACATTTCCGAGAACGGAGGCGTTGTACGCGACATTGGCCGGGGCGCCGCCCAGTAGCCGCTCCTCCGGGAATACATCCCAGAGAACTTCTCCAAGTCCGACAATCGTGTTCGCCATAATCACGGTGATGATGCGAGGCCTTTACCGGGCTTCACCATAATAGCTTTAGTATAAGCCATCGAAAAACCAAGGCGCGTCGCATTTCGCTCGGTCGGGATGCCTGGAAGGGAGTGAATGCATGCCAGGAGGATGCCGCGTTGCCGGAGCACGTTCAGCCGATGGATGATCAGAGCGGCCTGAATACCGATGCCTCGCCAGTCCGGTAGCACGCTCGTGCCCATCAGGCAGCCCACCTTGGCGCCGATGTCGAGCCCTGAGCCGGCGGCCGGGCGACCATCCATCATAGCAAGGAACGAGAGGCATCGCGGGCGCGTGACGTAGCCAAGAGTGGATTGCCTCAATGAGGACGAAACCGGTGATCCGACGGGTCTGAAGCCGCTCGTCGAGACGTCGATAAAGATTTCGAGCTGATCTTCGTCCAACACGTCGACGGGGAGGATCTCCAGTCCCTCCGGCCAACCGTGAGGGAGCAGCGCCCTCAAGTCTTCGTCTTTCTTCTGGGTTCTCGCCATCACGTTCTCGAACTCTCGAATCCGGAATCCATGATCGGAAAGAGCCGTTACGAGACTGTGGTCTGCAAAGGGACACAACTCCACTTTCGGCTCGATACCTCTGGACGTGTAGAAGTCGATGAGTCGGTCGACTTCACCCGGTTCAACCGGTCCGCTCAGCCCCAGACCTACCGCCTGGTTCATCCAGCTGTCTCTGCCGCCGTACGACATCCATCCACCGGCGATCGGCTCAGACTCCAATGCAGCCTCAACGGTCATGGCAGCCTGACGCGCTTCTTCGAGCTTAGCTATGGCAAGTGGAGTCCGCCGCACGTCACGCTTGTGTTCTGGACCGAGTCAGTTCGTCGAGTCGGGAGCGACTGTGAATGCCAGCATCATTCCGGCATGCAAGTGCTCGGCGATGTGGCAGTGCATCATCCACGTTCCGGGATTCGACATGTCGACGAGGATATCCATGGTCGATCCAACGGGCACGATAGCGGTGTCCTTCCAAACGAGGTTTTGATTCTTGACGCCGTCCATCTCGAGAACCAGAAAGCGTTGGCCGTGGATGTGGATGGGATGGTTCATCGGGTGGAGCGTGTGCGGATTGTTGAACAGACGCATTTTCACGACGTCGCCCACCTTGAAGTGCCAGTCGATGGCCATGTTCTGCAAACCGGTGTCCTGGTCACGAAGAAACCACTCCAGCTGTTTTCCCGTCGCGAGCCAGTTCATCATCGGCATGGCGTCGTTCCACTCCATCGGGGGAACGTAGAGCGTATCGATTTGCATCGCCATCACGATAGGCACGGGAAGGTTATCGACCCTGAGGCCTAGCTCCAGGTGAATGTCGACCGGTTTGTCGAAATAGGGACGGAACGCGTCGATGTCGTCCTGAACGGCCGTGTATTCGCGCAGCTTCTGAAACGAGTCGGTGTAGTCCGTCTCCGCGGGCTCGTCTGAAACATGGATCGTGCTGAGCGTATCGACGTGCGGGTAGAACTCACCGCGGAAGTGATTGACGGCCATGATCGAATTCGTCATCGCCGCCGCACCCGGATGGTCGAAGTTCACCTCCACGATGTATCGTTCTGCCGGCGCAATGGGCACGCTCTCCACCCAGGCCTCCCTTTCGAAACGACTGACATCCGATCCGATGACCTTTATGGGATAGCCGCCAAACGTGACGTTGAACGTCCTGGCATTGGCCACATTCGTCAGAAAGAACCGGACCACGTCTCCCGTTCGAAACGTCATGGAATGGTTCGGGTCGCCGTTTACCAGCATGACGTTTCCGAAACGACCCATCAGGGTGTGGGTGGGGGCTTCCTTGCCCCAGGGGATGGGCCCCGCGTCGTCCAGCAATAAATCGTCGAGTATGAGAACTTCTTCCCTGTTGGCCGGACTGTAGTAGTCGGGCTCCAGCGCATCCACGAGCATGTTGCCATACAGACCGAGGTCCTGCTCGATGTCTTCTCTCACATGCGGATGGTACCAGTAGATGCCTGCGTCCGGAAACGAGACCTCGTAGAGGAACGACTGTCCCTGTTCGATTGGTGCCTGTGTAATGCCCGGAACCCCGTCAAAACGGTTGTCATGGCGCAGGCCGTGCCAATGAATGGTAGTTGGGAGCTCGATGTTGTTTACGAACTGGACGTAGATCTTGGAGGCCTGCTTGACGTGGATCAATGGACCGGGAATCTGCCCGTTGTAACCGTACATCGTGAGCGTCTTGCCGGCGATGGTCTTCGTGACGAGGGCGGCTTCCATGCGGAGGGTGTCTCCGTCTGCCAGTTCCACGATGGCGCGTTCGGCTGCCTTGGGAAGCTCGGAACGAGGGATCGGCGAGGATGGAAGGAAGGGCGATACAACAGGCACTTCATGCTCGATCCCGGGGATCATGGGCATTGCCATGTCCATCGGAGGCATGCGCCAAGTCGCATCCAAAGTGTCGCTTGCCATGCCATGGTGCATCATATGCCCCATGTGAGCTTGCCCAAACACGCGATGGACAGGCAGCAGCAGGCACACGAATACAAGGTATCGCGGATTCAACATCTCCAATCTTCGCTTCTCCGATCGATCACTTATAACCGTAAAAGGCGCACGGCTCCGCCTGAAACGGACCATGACCGGCCATGGTGTGCATCCTCCCGCTTCGCGACAGGCCGCGAAGTGCAACGGGACCCTGCCACCGCGGCTGCTCTGGATCAAAGGAGTCCTCCAGCGTCACGATGACGAGAAATTTCTGCCATTCGACCTCCGCTTCAAACGACATCGCGTCGTCAAGCATACCAACCTGACGTACTTCATCGAGATTAGGCTTCGACAGCCACACGACGTAAACGCCACTCTTCGGGGGCTTCAATCCCCGAATTCTTCCGGAGAGATCATAGCGGTAGTGGCCGCCGCTCCCGACGGCGATGCCGAATGGTGACGATTGGAAGGTCAGGTCGACCGTGCCCGATGCCAGCCGGGTACCGGGCAATCGTTTGGTCGACACGAGATCAATCGCGTAGTAGACGGGTGGATCCGTCGTTGCGCAGACCATCTCCGCGTCCCGATCCGACACGACGGGCCGGTCGGTCGTCCATCCGGAAACCAACAGGAGTGCTCCTATAACTATCGCCGCTCGTCTCATTTCACTTACGGGCTCATTGCGGGCCCACTGTCCCAATTCTGAACACTGGAAACGTTCGGGACGCCCCACTGCTCGCCGTTCCATCCTGCAAATCCGTCCATTCGGAAGAGCCAGAGGCCGGTGGACATGTCGCTCAACGCGATCAGCCCGTCGGCATTCCTGACGTCCACGCCGAATGCACCCTGAAACATCCCGTAGCGGTCCGTGTTCGGCGGGCCAAGATACGTGTCGTAATACGCAACGGTCACGGGATTGGTCGGATCACGCATGTCGAAGACCTGCAGTCCGTCGAGGTAACCGGACACGAACACGTACGGCCAACGAACTTCGTGGTTATGCGTTAGGTTTCTCCAGTCGGCCGTCCACGCCCCTATCGGCTCACGAATGTTCTCCACTTCGCCATCGAGCCCGGGCTTCATGTCGAAAATCCGCAGCGGCGCATACTGATACTCGACCTCCGCAACGGCGTAACGGCCGTCAGGCGTGGGTGTAAACGTGTGCCCACGGTCGACGCCGCGTATGCCGGTCAGCATTGTCAGGAGCTTCGGATTGTCGAGATCCGTGATGTCGTAGACGAAGTATCCACCCTGTCCACCTCCGTAAAACCTGTCGGTTTCGGACTGCACGTGATACCCCACGTAGAAATCATGGTAACCGCGCGTCGATTGCGGTCCGAACGTATTCGGGACGCGGGCTATGAGCGCATCCTTGCCTTTGTTCTTTACGGCGAGTGCGAGATCGTAAACGTTCGCGAATGGCCCCGATACTGTGCTGAAGAGCAGGACTTTCCCGTTCGAATGCTTGTAAACAAAAATGTTGTGGAACCCGCCCGGCAGGCCGGGTTCACGGATGCGCGCGACTTCCTTGACGGAATTTGGATCGGGCAGCCCCGTCACGTCGAGAATCACCGCCCCGAGGTCTGTGTCGGGGCCACCTTGGCCGAACTGATACGACTGAACGACGTAGTGGCGATCGCCTAGCTTGAAGGTCTTCACGTCCATCCCGCCGGTGGGTAGATGAAGGTCCTCGTTCTCGATGCGCCAACCCAAAAGTAGCTTGGGATGGGTGGGATCGGCGATGCTGATAATGTCGGTTCCCTTGTCTCCGGCGTCTCCGTAAACCATGCGGGATACGTAGACGTACGGCCGGTCGAGATCCTGCTCCATGTCCATGTCTGCCACGCTGAGTCTCGGACCGAGCGGGAGATGCCCCACTACGGTGATGTTGTCGGATCCGGGCTCGAGCGGACTCCAGAGCGGGCTCCCCTGACCAAAAGTGAGTGAACTGGCGCCAACGAGCATCGCGAACGCAAAAATCGCCGTCTTCATCGTAAGAAAGTCTCCGTGGTTTGTGCTTAGTTCGATCCGAGGGGACCGTGGTCCCAATCCTGCACGCTCGATATGTTGGGAACGCCGTAGGCCTCGCCATTCCAACCATCGAAGCCGTCCATCTTCAGCGCCCAGAAACCTGTTGTCAGATCACTGACGACGATCAGGCCGTCCGCATTCCGCACGTCGACGCCCCAGGCGCCGTTGTAGATGCCCCAGGTGTACGGACTCTCCGGGCGGCGCGCCGATCGGGGATTGTGAGGACCGTCGTAGGTGTCGTAATAGGCGATGGTCGTCGGATTCTTCGGATCCTCCATCGAGAACACAGACAACCCCGACTCATACGCCGAGACGAACACGTACGGCCAGCGCACCTCGTGATTGTGGGCCAGCGCCGTCCAGTCTGCATGCCAGGCTGAAATGGCATGATCGATGTTGTCGACTTCGCCGTCGAGTGCCGGCTTGAGGTCGAAGATGCGAAGGGGTTGATACTGCCACTCGGTTTCGCCGATCGCGTACCGGCCGTCGGGCGACGGCGTAAACGTGTGGCCCCAGGCGACACCCGGGACGTTCAGTACGGTCGCCAGAACTTTCGGATTTTTGAGGTCGGTGACGTCAAATACGTAGTATCCGCTTCCACCGGCTCCGTAGAACCGATCCTGACCCGATTCCGGGTGATAAGCGATATAGAAGTCGTGATAGCCGGTAGAGTAGGGATGCGGCGTTGGCCCGAGCGGTATGCGTCCGACGAGAGCTCTGGTCTGTTCGTCGGTCGTGTACTTGTCCATCTCCGTGCGATTTCCCTTGAGAAACATGTCCAGGTCGAAGACCTTGGCATACGACCCCGAGGTTGCAAACAGCAGCGGTTTGCCGGAAGAGTGCTTGTAGACGAAGATGTTGTGGAACCCGCCCGGGGTTTCGGGCTGCCGGATGCGGCCGACCTCTTTGACAGTTCCTGAGGTTGGAAGATCGGTCACGTCGAAAACGATGGCCCCGACGTCTGAGTCGGGTCCTCCCTGGCGAAACTGGAAGGACTGGACGTAATAATACCGTCCCTCATGCTTGAAGTAGCGTCCATCCATGGCGCCGCCCTGATGCAGGTCCTCGTCGTCGATGCGCCAGCGAACGAGAACGCGTGCATGTGCCGGATCGCTGAGATCGATCACGTCGTACCCGATCGAACCCTCGCGTCTGGCCACATAGGCATAGGGCCGGCTCATGTCCTGCTCGATTTCAATGTCCGAAACGGACTCAGGCTCACCGAGAGGAATGTGCGACAGCACGTGCATGTTCGGACTTCCGCGCTCGCCGGGGGGTGGCGGATGGTGCGGCTGCTTGATGCCCTGTGCATTTAGGTAAGCTGCCGTTGAAACCGTCCAAATAAGGATCGGGACCAAACGTAGAATCGAGTTCTTCATGACTGTGCTAAAAGCTTGTCGTTCCATCCGGACCGCCCATCCAATGCTGCACGGACGAGATATTTGGCATTCCGTAGCCGCGACCATCCCATCCCTGGAAAGCTTCGAGCCGAACCAGCCAGAGGCCCGTCTGGCGGTCGACGACGGCGATCAGACCATCCGAGTTTCGGACGTCCACATCGACCGCTCCATTGACGTCGGTGAAATGATCATCAATGGATCCGGTCGCAGCGGACGATGTGCGGAGGTATCCATAGGTGAATGGATTCTCAGGATCCCGCATATCGAAGATCTGAAGACCCTGTTCGCCCGATGCGACGAATACGAACGGCCAGCGGATCTCGTGTGCAATCAGAAAGCTTGTCCAGTCGTCGGTCCACGCTCCGTCTGATGTTCTAATGACGGGCAGGCTTCCATCCAGTGCAGGCTGCAGATTGAAAATGCGCAGCGGCGCGGCCCTATACTCGGCGCCCGCCAGCAGATATTGACCATCCGGCGTCGCACTGACCATGTGTCCCCGCCTGACCGCAGCCGGCATTGCCGACGTGATATAGACGGCTGAGTCGGGGTGGGTGATGTCGAAGACGTGGTAACCCCCGGCGCCCGCTCCGTAAAAGCGATCTGTTTCGGTGGCGGCATGGTATGCGGCGTACGCCCGGTCGTAGCCATGCAGTTCAGGATCGGGCTGCGGCGGCGTAGGAATCGATCCCACGGCGACGGGGTGGCCCGTGACAACAGAGGCGGCATCGTAAAGGACAGCGTCGCCTCCCGCCGTGACAATGAGAAGCGTTGCCCCGGAAGAATGGCGGTAAGCGAAAACGCTCGCCATCGTTCCGCCCGGCGTCGAGCCGACAGAGGCGGGCGCCCGATCGTCGGTCAGGTCGGTTACGTCGAACACCTCGATCCGTCCATCCGTAGCGACGGCCGCGAACGTTTTTTCGTCGAGCTGGAAATGGGTTAGGTCCGAAACGGGACCGTCGGTCGGGCTGGAATGGCGCAATCTGGGCGCACCAGGGTCGGAGATATCGATGACAGCCCATCCGTGATGGCCCCCGACGTACGCGTAGTTTCGGTCCGGGGACTGATCGAGCGCGACGGCAGTCAGTTCGCCCAGGGTCGACAGCACTTCGGCTGTCGTTCGACTTTCGACCTGAAGGTTGCGTGTCGCCGAGCCGGGCTCCTGGCCCTGCGCAGGGTTAACGAGAATGGACGGCGTCAGGACTAGTGCGAGGCCGATGCCTCTTGCCGTTCTAAGCATTTTGTCCGCTTGCATGGTGGATAGAATAATCAGGTTAACCATTCCTTCTGCGAAAGGCAACGTCCCCCTGGCTGCGCGAAGCGTCATGTGCAGCAGTTTTCTTTGATCTGCCCACGCGATATTCTCCCTGACCATCACGGTTCGGGGGTCGAAGATCCATGTCGATGCCCCCAAACGCTGAGCTGCCTGGGAGATGAGCAACGGAAGTCAACGCACGGTGTCAGACGGAGACCACGTCGATTCGGTCGACCATCCATTCGTCAAGGCCCCGAACCGGACCCTGGTGGGGCTGTCGTTCCCTGTGCTGTTTTCGTTGATTGCCGAGCCGTTGACGGGATTGGTCGACACGGCATTCGTTTCGCGTCTCGGCGCCGCGGAGCTCGCGTCACTTGGTGTCGGCGCGATAACGCTGTCCTCCGTCTTCTGGGTTTTCAATTTCCTCGGGGTTGGTTCGCAGACCGAAACGGCTCAGTCTGTCGGCCGCCGCGACTTCGAGAACGCCCGGTCGCTCATGGCTACGGCGCTTTTGCTCGGGGCCGGGCTGGGCGTTATCGCGATCGTCATCGGATGGGTGTTCGCGGAAAAGGCTGCCCTGGCAATGGGAGCGGATGGCCAACTGCTGTCGGGCGCCGTCACCTACATACGCGTGCGGCTGCTCGGTGCGCCGGCCGTGCTGGTGACGATCGTTGCTTTTGGGCTCCTGAGAGGCGTGCAAGACATGCGTTCGCCGCTGAGAATCGCCGTCGGGGTTAATGTCATCAACATCGTGCTCGATCCGGTCTTGATCTTCGGTCTCGGACCCGTGCCCTCGTTCGGTATTGGAGGGGCTGCCGCAGCGACCATCGTCGGCCAGTGGATCGGCGCTTTCTGGTGCATGAACGCGATCCGCACGCGCCTCGGCGGTTTAGGATCGCCCGACCTGCGCTTCCTTAAGCGCCTGATGCGGATTGGCAGTGACCTGTTTGTTCGAACAGGTCTCCTGTCTCTGTTCCTTCTTATGGCAACGCGATCCGCGACGCTGATCGGGGCCGAAGGCGGCGCAGCGCACCAGGCGATCAGGCAGGTCTGGGTGTTTACTGCACTGTTTCTCGATTCGTTTGCCATCAGCGGGCAAAGTCTGATCGGCTATTTCTATGGTGGCGGCCAGGTAGGGCTCGCGCGTCGTGTGGCCGGCTACGTATGCGCGTGGAGTTTCGGTACAGGCGTAGTCCTTGGACTGATCATGTGGATCGGCACCCAGGCGGCGGTTGTGCTCCTGGTTCCACCCGCGGCGACGGACGCCTTCCACGTTGCCTGGTGGCTCGCGGCGATAAGCCAGCCGCTGAATGCGCTCAGTTTCGGAACGGACGGAATCCACTGGGGAACCGGCGATTACGCCTTCCTCCGGAACGCGATGATCATCTCCACAGCGGTGGGCGTGGGGCTGCTGCTCTCGATCGACACCTCGGGCGAGGATGCTCTCCGCCTTATTTGGCTGGCGACAGTCGCCTGGATTACCGTCCGCGCCTTGTTGGGCGTGATCAGAATCTGGCCTGGGATCGGGGACGCTCCCCTAGCCGCAGCACCTGCCACCTGAGGGCATCATGCCCAACTGATGCTAGCTACCCGAGGCTCCTGCCGGAACCCGTTTGGTATCCTGTTGCCTTGCCGAGAGGCATGATCCTTTACAGGGAAGTTGGATTGCTCGGTCGTCCGATCTGGGGAAGACCTTCGGGACCCCGTCAGTTGGTTCCGGGCGCCTCCTGCGTAAGACGATAGATCAGAATCGCCGCCCGCTTCGTCGCGACGGGAATCGAGTTGAGATTGATTCGTTCCTCGGTAGTGTGACCGCCCGAGCCGAATGGTCCCAGTCCCAGCCAGGCCGTCTGTATAGGGCGTCGCGAACGATATGTCGGCCGCCCCTCGCTCGGCAGGATCAACCGCATGGATCGGCCCATAGCCGAGCGTCCGGTTGATCTCATCGAGCTTGTGCAGGAGTGCCCAGTTGCCCTCGGTGGGCGCCATGGCGGGAAACGATTCATCGAAGACAAGCTCGGCGCTTGTCTCGGGAAGGTTTCTGGCCACGATCTCCTGCATCCGCTCCTTGGCGTTCTCCGTCTGTGCGGGACTCAGCGTGCGCAGATCACCCGCAACATGAACGATTTGGGGGATTACGTTCCGTTTACCGAATGCGCTGCCTTTTGCCAGCTCGCCGTCGTATTCAATGGTCGTCCCTCCCACAATGATGCCGGCGCCGAAAGTCAGATCTTTCTCTCCAACCAGATCTTTGTACCAGTCGTTCAAGATGCGCGCGGCCTCGAAGATGGCGCCGCTTCCGAATTGGTCTGTGAAAATCAGACTCGAATGCCCTCGTTTGCCGTGGACCGTGAGGTTCCAGCCCGTGAAGCCGCGGCGCGCTACGGTTGCCGAATTCATGCTGCCGACGCCGCCTTCGAAGCCTAACGCCGCATCACTGTTCTTGGCTTCCTCGACGAACCTGCCGCGACTGATATCGAAAGGCTGGCCGGTGAATTCTTCGTCTCCGGTGAGGGCAACGACGATCCGGGCATCATCGAGGGCCCCGACGGCATGCAGGGCCTTCAGCGCGAACAAGATGACGTTGTCGCCACCTTTCATGTCCTCTGTTCCGGGTCCTGCCGCGATCGAATCGTTCACCATTTCGAACTTTTGAAAGGGACTGTCCTTCGGAAACACCGTGTCGAGGTGGCCGATCAGGAGCAGGCGCTTGCCCTTAGATCCCTTCTGCTCGGCCCACAGGTTGCCCGAACGATTGACGGGAGACAAATCCTCCCAAGTCGTCTCCATTCCAATGTCCTCGAACGCCTTGGCGTAAAGGCGGCCGACCTCATGGACACCTTCGTGATTTTCGGTGCCACTGTTGACGTCGACGACCTGCTCCAGGAAGGAAACGGACTCATCGTTGTGGGCGTCGATCCAAGCTACGACCTGACGCTCGGTGTCGGAGAGCGTCTGCGCCGAAGCGATCGACACGGCGAAGAGGCAGCAGATGGTGGTGAGGAAAACGCGTTGGATGTTCATTATGGCGGTTTGTTAGATATCTCACAAAGGTAAGACGCAGGGGGATGACGTTCGGGGTTCGGGGTTCCACGTTCGGGTACCTGGTACTTTGTACTTCGTACTTGGTACTTCGCCGGATCGGGCTGCGCTCCTCGGTTCGGAGTTCGGGAGCCTGCCCCGAACAAGTGAGTTGAGCTGAGTGTCAGACCACGCCGTGGATCGAGTTCGGAGGGGTTCGGGATTCCAGCTGCCTGTGAGAACCAATTGGTGCCACGCGCGATTGCAATTGATTCAGATAGCCGATTACTTCGGGGAGAAGCACGCTTCCTCTCCTCGACCGACGTGACAGGTATCAACAACCAACCCTCAACACTCGTGCATACCGTACCATCGCCAGGACTTCAACTATATACAGTCCGTTCCATCCTCGAAAAGGACTTCGAAGGAACCATCGAGAAGATTGCCGCGATCGGGTATGAAGAAGTGGAACTGCACGACCTCTTCGGCCGGACGGCGACGGAAGTTCGTGCAATTCTCGATCGCTCGGGTCTGGCCGCTCCGGCAAGACATGTCGGTCTGGCCGATCTAAGAACACGCATCAGAGAAGTTCTCGACGAGACGGCGACGCTCGGGTGTGAGTGGATCGTGTGCCCGTTCGTCGGCGCCTCCGACCGATCCCTCGACGGGTACCGAAGGATCGCGGACGATCTCAATGCGGCGGCAGCGACATGCCACGAAGCGGGACGGTCGTTCGCGTATCACAACCATAACTTCGAGTTCGCGCCGATCGATGACGCAATTCCGTACGATTTGCTCCTGGAGCGGTGTGACGATGCTCTGGTAGCTATGGAGCTCGACATCTTCTGGATCGCCAAGGCAGGGGCGAACCCATTCGACTATTTCAGCAGGTACCCAGGCCGCTTTAAGCTTTGTCATGTGAAGGACATGACGCCCGACGGTTTCATGACGGAGGTTGGTTCGGGTATCCTCGACTTTTCGACGATCTTCGTGTCCGCCGAGCAAGCCGGACTCGAACATTACTTTGTCGAGCATGACGAGCCGGAAGATCCGATCGCGAGTATCACGACCTCTTACAAGGGAGTCGTTCCTCTTCTGGCTATGGGTTGAATTGCCAGGGTCCTGATCGGCTCTCGTCTTGCGAGGTCAGTCAAAGTGCCAGTTGACGAATGGCAGCCATCGACGCCAACCTGAATTGCTTCCGGCGAAGTTGAGTACACCGAGCTGAATGCCGTTCAGACGTCGTGCATAATTGAGGATCCCGATCGACAGGCCGTTCTGTCGACCTTTGATGTGATTGAAGGCCGACACCGAAACGCCTCGAATTTCGCCGAGATCGTCGACTCTGAAATACCCGGGAGCGACCACCAGACCGGCAAGATCACTACCTCCGGCCGCGCCGCCTGCGATCAGGATTCCTCGCAGCGATTCCGCGCCGGCGGCAAATCCGGCTATCCCTACGCCTGTGAGTGTACCGCCCGTGCCGAGAGCGAATCCTGAGATCAGCAGGCCTTCCGCGCCCTCGCCGCTTCCGACGCCAATACCGCCGATGGCGATTCCCTTGAGCACCCTGCCTGCGCCGACACCGATGCCGCCGATCAGCAGACCAGTCGCGTCCTCACCGACTCCGATACCCAGTCCACCGATGCCCAGTCCCGAGAAGGTCGCCCCCGTTCCGACCCCCAATCCGCCGATGAAGATGCCTTCAATCGGTCCGCCGGCCCCAGCACCCATTCCTCCAATTCCGATACCTCGCAAGGATCCGCCGGCGCCGATGCCCAATCCGCCGATGCCGATGCCCGAAAAGTCACCGCCCGCTCCGAGACCGAGTGCCCCAAAACCGATGCCGGTGAAGTTCCGTGATGCCCCAGCGCCCAGCACGCCAAGTCCGATACCGTTGATGTCACCTGCGCCCGTGGTAGGAATCCCAAGAGCCAATCCGTTGACGACGCTGTCTACAGAGTCTTTCGGCGACCAGACCGTGACGTTGATTCCGTTCACCTCTTCGAGTCGCTTATCGATGAAATTGAAGCGTAATCCGTTGATGCGCTTGGAGTCCCCGAAGCTGATGCCGGTATTGTGGACCGTGAGGTCGAGACTCTGCCCGTCAACGGACGACGCGATGGAGGCGCCAATTACGACGGCGAATATTGCCGATCTGCCGAGTTTCATTTGACTTCCGTCTTGGTCGATGATGTGCGCCGCTCTCTAAGACCGGCCAAACACCTTACTTGACGGAAAAACGCATTGATTGTGACCCCTGGAACTCAAAATTCAAAAAGTGCGAGGTGCGGGGTGCGTCCCTCCGTAAGGGCAGGCCACAGCGAGCGACACCCCGGGATCAGGTGCGAGGTGCGGGGTGCGGGGTGCGTCCGAGAAGCGCGGGAACGACAGACCCCGGACCCCGGACGACGGACCACGGACCTATTCCACCGAGCGCCCGATGGGATACAGCATCCACTGCTCATCCGCGAATGGCGTTCTCTGATAGAAGAATGCCAGGCGTTCTGATGGACTGGCGGCGAACGTAGAGTCCGATGCGACCCGATCCTCAAACTCCTTTTTGAGCTCTGGATCTTCTTCCATCATTCTGCGCGCCATGGGCTCGATGACATAATCTTCCACGTATTCCGTCTTCTGGAGTATCTCGAGGAAGTATCCCCACTGGAAGTACGAATCCGGTGATTCGGGCTCCAGGAGCAGCATGAGGAGGTCACCCAAGTCCTGGTCTGTCGATACCGTATACGAGCCCGGCCCGAGCCAGAGCTTCCTCCTTTCAGTCGACGGAGTGCCGGGCTGTACGCGTGCCCTTCCCTCGAATGGTGCCGGTTCGATTTTGGCGTCCGGCAACCGATACATGTCAGCGTCCACCCACCGTCCCTCGTTGACACGATCGACGGATATTCCGTGCACGGATAGTCGCCTCGCGATGTCGGCCCAAGCGGCGGGAATGAAGTATTCAGCCGGCCGTGCAGTGACAGAGATGCCTTTGCTCATGACGAGCAAAGGGAGTTCCGTTTCGTACGGTTCCCCAGTCCAGCGTACGATCTCGTCTCCGGAGATGTCGGAGTGGAAGACCTCCGAACGGATGCCTTTGAAGAGTGTCCTTGCGGGCTTGACTTTGGGAACGGTGAAGGCGAGGGGCAGAGAATCGGGACGCATGTGGCGATCCGCCTCAGCGGCTGCCCGCAGGGCGTCAGATCCGTCTATCAGGGCGCGAAGCGACGCTTCAAGGAAGACGTACGTCCCGAGAACGCGCCGTTTATACGGTTTCAACGAGTGGTTTTCGAGGAGGACGTGCGGCAGATGGCGGGCATCGGCGTAACCTGTAGAAAAGCGAGGCGGAGCAGTCCATTCCAGATTCCCTCCGTCCATGTCACGTCCGTTCACGCCGAAAACGAGTGGACCCGGGACATGTCCCATTTTCGTCAGCGCGGCATCCACTCGCGGCGTGTATGACACGTCGAGCCAGCTCGCCACAGCGGGAGACCAGGCGTGCGGGCCGTTGTACCCGAACGTCGCGTCGTACTGGTAGTCGGCGCCGTCGGTCACGTGAAGATCGAGGTACAAATCGGGAGACCAGGCGTTGATTATCGCAACGAGGGCTTGGACTTCCGGGGTTTCGAGCTTGCTGAAGTCTCGATTCAGGTTGAGATTTCGGCGATTTGTTCGCCAACCCATCTCCTTCGGTCCGCGCTGATTGATGCGATTGTATTCGGATGACCGCTCATGGCCGTCGACGTTCAGGATCGGAATGAACAGTAGGTTCACGTCGTTTAGAAGCTGCAGCCTTCCTCCGACCGTGAGATCTCTCAGCAGCATCAGGCCGGCGTCCTTTCCGTCGATCTCCCCAGAGTGAATCCCCCCGTGGGCGAGGAGCGTCGGCTTCTGATTATGTCTGACCTCCATCGGCGTCTTGGCCCCGCCCTTCACGGCGATCACCATCCAGATGTCACGCTGCTCCGGGCTCTTCCCGATGGAGATCATCTCCAGATCCTGAGAAGCATCGACGAGCTTATGGAGCCAGGCTACCGTTTCGTCGTACGACGGCGTCGATTGCAGATCAGTTGCCTCAGACGGGGTTATCCAGGGGTCGTCACTCGAGGCAATGAGACGCTCACTCTGACCATGCCAGGGCTGTAGCGGAGGAAGTATGGGCGTCTTCGCGGCATCCTGCGCCATCAGCGACCAGTGAGCAGCGAGACATAAAAGGCCGGTGGCAATAATTGGTCTCATCTGAATAGGATTTAGGGGACCGACTTTTCGGGAACGATCCGAACGATTGTGCGGACCAACCTCGACACATGAAGGTCTAAGAGAGTACCGAACCTCAAACGTACATCAAGAAAGGTCGAACGTCCATTATGGAAATGCAACGTATCGCTAACGATACGGGGACGCGTAGCATAGCAGGAGAAGCACGAGACCTTGCTGACCCGGCGTTGGTGACCACCTCAGTAGTGCTCCCCGACCACGTTTATTCGCAAGAAGAACTTATCGAGGGATTCAATCGGCTGTGGGCCGACGAATCCCACAATCCTGATCTCTTACGGCGCTTTTTCGAATCAGTTCAGGTGCAGCGGCGGCATCTGGCGCTGCCGATGGAGGCCTATCCGGCCCTGCAAGGATTTACCGAGTCGAACCGCGCCTACATCGAGGTCGGTACGGACCTCGCAGCGAAAGCCCTTCGCAACGCACTTCACCAGGCCGACGTGGACGTTGAGCAGCTGGATGCCATCTTCTTTGCCAGTGTGACCGGTATCGCGGTGCCCACCATCGATGCGCGGCTCGTCAATCGCCTCAAGCTCCGGACTGACATCAAGCGAACCCCGCTTTTCGGTCTTGGCTGTGTGGCGGGTGTGGCCGGCATCTCAAGGATGTCAGACTATCTGCGTGCGTTCCCTGACCATACGGCCGCCTTGCTGTCGCTTGAGTTGTGCTCGCTCACCCTCCAGAAACGCGATATGTCGATTCCGGCCATCGTGGCCGGAGGACTCTTTGGTGACGGGGCGGCAGCAGTCATTGGTAGAGGTGGCGGGCTGTCAGAACCATGAAGCGCCGTCGACTCCGCGTGTGATCGCGAACAAAAGCGCCTTCTATCCCGACACCGAGCACGTCATGGGCTGGGAAGTGGGTACGGACGGTTTCAAAGTCGTTCTGTCGGCCGACGTCCCACTCATGGTTAGTCGCTACCTCAAGGAGGGAGTCGTCGATTTCCTCGCCGAGTACGGTCTTACAACCCGCGACATCGATTGCTGGATCTGTCATCCGGGCGGTCCCAAAGTGCTCGAAGCGATGCAGCGGGAGCTTGATCTGCCCGAAGGCGCTCTTGACGTGACGTGGAAGTCCTTGGCGGATATCGGAAACCTGTCGAGCGCATCGGTGCTGCACGTTCTCCACGAGTCGATCGCGCAAGGACGCCTGCGGTCCGGGATGTATGGACTCATGATCGCCATGGGGCCGGGCTTCTGCTCAGAAATGGCGTTGCTCAAATGTCCAGCCTGAATGCCTTCACTGCCCTCATTGCGGTGGTCGCCGTTGAGCGTCTGCTCGAATTGCGTCTGTCCCGACGAAATGTCGAGGCGCAGATGGCTGCCGGCGGCATCGAGGTCGGGATGGGTCACTACCCCGTAATGGTCGCGCTCCATGTCGGATTGCTCGCAGGATGTTTGCTCGAAAGCCGGCTGCTACACCGACCGTTTGTTCCTGTGCTCGGCTATCCGATGCTGGGTCTGGTTCTCTGCGCGGCCGCTGGACGGTTTTGGGTGATCTCCGCGCTTGGCGACCGATGGACGACCCGCGTGGTGGTAGTACCTGGTTTGGCGAAAGTTCGGCGGGGACCCTATCGGTTCATGAGTCATCCCAATTACCTGATCGTCGCTGTCGAGGGGTTCGCGCTTCCCCTCGTTCACACAAACTGGATAACTGCGGCGGTGTTCACAGTCTTGAATGGCGTTCTCCTGGCGGTTCGCATCCGTGTGGAGAATCGAGCGTTGGCAGGGGCTGGAACCTGAACATGATCGATCTGCTCGTAGCGGGAGGTGGGCCGGCCGGCCTGGCCACCGCCATCTTTGGTTCGATGGCAGGCATGAGCGTCGTTGTCGTCGAGCCGCACCGTGGACCCGTTGACAAAGCATGCGGTGAGGGTATTATGCCCGCCGGACGCGCGCTACTGGAACGCATGGGCGTTGAAACGACGACCGGGCGGGCCTTTGCCGGAGTGCGTTATCATCGAAAGGGGGTTACCGCCACGGGTCGATTCAAGGACGGCGAGGGCATAGGGATTCGACGGACCGATCTCTCTGAGATACTCTGGCAACGGGCTGCCGACCTCGGCGTCGACCGACGGCAAGGTCGTATTCGGGACGTGGAAGAATTCGCCGACTCTGTTGTTGCAATGGATATTCGCGCCCGCTGGCTCGTTGCGGCCGATGGGCTGAATTCCTCTCTCAGGAGTTCGATCGGCATTCCCCTTCTCAAGTCGCCCCCCGGCAGGTTCGGAATGCGAAGGCATTTTGCAACCGAGGCCGACGCTGACTTCGTCGATGTCTATCTGGGTGACGAAGAAGAAGCCTACGTCACACCCATCGGCGGCGGCGTGGTCGGTGTGGCACTCCTGTCCAGTGTTCCACGACGGTTCGGAGACGGCCTTTCGAAATTCCCCGAATTGCTTGGACGGCTGGACGAGCCGATCGACAGGATCCGAGGCGCCGGGCCGTTCGGAAGATTCGCCGCGAGCGTTTCCAAAGGCAGAGTGGCTCTCGTAGGAGACGCAGCAGGGTTTCTCGATCCCATAACCGGCGAGGGGATCCGTCTCGGATTCGAATCAGCGGAGCTCGTCGTCGAATGTCTTCGTAGAGACGCCCTCAGTCAATACGAGGCGGGCTGGCGGCGGATCGTTCGGCGCTACCGTTGGGTAACGTCGGGTATGTTGGCGCTGCGAAGAAATCGGTACCTGAAGGAAGCGATCGTCCCGGTTCTAAGGAGCGCGCCTCGCCTTTTCGACGGCATGCTCGGACTTCTGGGAAGCAGGTGAATCTTCCGGGTCGTTGTGATAGATCAGGGATCCATTCTGTGAAACACGTACCCAGTAGGCATTCCCGGGCTCCAAGATCGATAACGTGGCGTCGTTCTTGCCCACGTGCTCGTAGAACTGTGAGTCGACGATGTCTGGCGGATCCGATCCAACCTCCGAGGGCGAAACCGGGCGGTGGAAAACGCCGACGAGATTCCACCCTTCCGTAACCGGAATGCGTTCAGGCAGCACGTGCCGGCCTGACAGTGTTACCGTAACACCGCTGGAAGAGATCAGATATCCTGACCCGACCTCCAGGGTATCGACAGGTACATAGCGTCCGTCCTCGAACCGAAACGCCGAGGTAGTGGCTCCTCCGAAAAGGCCCGAAAGGGTCATGTCATCGGTCGCAACGGGAATTGAGACCTGACTCCAACCGGGCGCGACCGAAATCGAAACCTGTGCGGCTTCCGTGAGGATCTTCAGCAATGGATTCAGTTCAGCGGCAAAGTCTTCCGCGTCACTCACGGGGCCGTCGACCCAGGCTGCAACGAGTTTCAGGCTCGGAATCACTGTAACGGCATATCGATTCCACCCGCCATTGGCCTGAAACGCATCCCACGGGACATCGGGCCAGAGTTTGCCGTCCGTGTTAAGCCAAAAACCGAAGCCGTAGGAGCCGGGGCCTTGACCTGTCTGATTCGTCCCGCCTCCGAACGTGCCCACGTTCAGATAGTCGTCGAGGCCTCCACTCGTCCGGGGTAGATCATCCGCCGCGCCGGGCGAGAGGACCGCCTCAAGATCCCCTTCCGCCAGAAGCTGCGCCCCATCCCAGTAGCCACGGTTCAGCCAGAACCAGCCGATCCGGGCGAAATCACGCGGTGTCGTATAGACGCCGTGGCCGTTCCTCGTCGAATACAGGCTCCCATCTCTGAATCCGAGCGCTCCAAGTCTCGATGAAGCCGTTGCAACGTTGTTGAGGGACGTTCCGAATACGACGTCGGAAAGAAGCTTGCTGAAGAGATTGATGGCATAGTCGTTGTAGCCCCATCTCGTATCCGGGCCGGGATCGGAGGGCAGCGCGTACCCACTCGTCATGTTCGCGAGGTGCGCAAAAGTGATCAGCGAGTCCTTTGATGCGAGGGGCTTCCCAAATCGTTGTTCGACGTAAGGGGCGACTCGAGTGTCGACCGACTGCAGGCGCCCTTCGTCTACAGCGAACAACAGGAGCGTGCTTGTAAGCGGCTTCGCGGCGGAAAGCCAGTCGTGCTTCACGTTCTGAGGGCCCCAGCTCATTACTTGAAAACCGTCCTTGATGATCAGGCCGCTTCCACCTATGGCCGACGCAAAACTCTCGAGCCCGGCGGCATCGATTCCAACCTCGGCCGGAGTCCGGGTTTCCCATGAGGTCTGCGGGAAGGTTGCAATGTGGCTGACCGCCTGCGCCGTCAGGCGGTTTACTGCAACGAGCCACGCAATGCTCAAGAACGTTGCCGATAGGAAAAATCGAATGGTCAAATCCTCCCTGCTCCTTTGAAGAATATCTAAGATAGGCCGCATCGACCGCACGTTGGGACTTATCGTCATTGGGATTTCTGAACCGGCAACCTGAACAAGGCTCACGCCCCGAGACGGTGCACGACCAAAAGTGAATCACGGCCAGGATCCTTCGACACTACCGTCGCGTCAAAACCCATCATAGTGACGACGCAAAGGCATCGTGTCCAGATAACAACCGCCCGCCTTATTTCGAGGTTGGGACAATGAACAGATTACAGACCATGCGGCTGGCAAGAACAATACTCCCTCTTTTCTTCCTCACGATCGGCGTGACCTTGGCGATTGGACAGGACATGCGAACGCCGTCTCCGGAAGGAGCGAGGGTTTACATCATTTCGCCGGCGGACGGAGCCACCGTTACGAGTCCGTTCACGGTCCGATTCGGGCTCAAAGGAATGGGGGTCGCGCCGGCCGGTACGGATGTGGCGAACACGGGTCACCACCACCTGCTGATCGATGTCAAGGAACTACCCGACTTTAACCGTCCGATACCGTCGGATGAGCACCATCGTCACTTCGGCGGAGGCCAGACGGAGGTCGATCTCGACCTTCCGGCCGGGCAGCATACCTTGCAATTGATCCTCGGCGACAGATTCCACGTGCCGCACGACCCCCCGGTCGTCTCGAAACGGATTACGATTACCGTCGCGAAGTAAGACCAGAGCTTGCGGCACCTTGTCTTTCGAAACGACGACCCCGTCCCGCGACTTTCGCGGGAAGTTTTAGCAGACCCTACAGTGAAATCGACGGGATCTCGACCTCGTCGAGGTCGACTTCCGGCTCTCTTTCCTTGGTCGTTCTTGCGCTGCCGTTCGTTGCTGGCTTCACCGGCGACTTGACGTCGTCACCCTCGAGGAAGCTGGCGCGGAGGCGGGCTGCATTTCGATGCACGTTGAATTCGGATTCAACGAGGACGCGCGCCTTGAGTGCGAGACGGACCCGCAGCACTTCATCGCCAAGAACCTTGTCGATTGCCTTTCCAAGGGATTCGGCATCACCTTGCTTCGTCTGAATCCCGGTATGACCGTCGACGATGATTTCGGGTATGCCGGCCGCGTCGCTTGCAATGCACGGAGTGCCTAGCGTCATCGACTCGAGGAGCAGCCCTGGAACGCCCCCGCCGGTACCATCCTCGTCAACCACACTCGGTGCGACGAAAGCAGCGGCGGTTCTGAGCGCGGCAACGAGCTCGTTGTGGGCGCAATTGCCGGCGAACGTCACGAGTGAATCGACATGATCGTTCTTTGCAGCGGCTTTGAATTCAGCTTCCAGAGGACCCTCACCGAAAATCGTGCACTCGATTTGCTGGCCCCGATTATTCAGGTTTGAGATCGCCTTGATCAGCACATCAAATCCGCTTGACTTGACCAACGGCCCAGCCGCTACGACGCGATTGCTCCGCGTCGCCGGCGACGTGAACGGAAGACTCTCCGTCTGTAGACCATGGTAGATGCGAACTGCCTTGGCGGCGTCCTGGTCGAAGCTCTGTTGCAGAAACTCCAGCCCGAAGTCGCTTACCGCGACGACGCACGTGGCGGCCTTAACCTTGTTACGAAGATCTTCCTCGTCCACGTGCCCGAGAATGTCCTCGGTGTGCGCCGTGAACGAGAACGTAATCTTGGCAAGGCTGGCGGCCAGTTTCGCCACCGTAGTCGGGGCGGTGGCGAAATGTGCGTGGAGGTGCGTTACGCCATGCTGGCCCACCAGCTTTGCCAACTCGATCGCCTGTTGGATCACACGGACGTCCGTCTCGCGCACTTCGGCCACCCGGTCGAAGAACCCTTTGAACGATTGGCCCGCTGCGAGCATCGATGTCCATAGACTCTCCGCAGATCCTACCCCGCCTAAGTAGCGGACGGGCGCTTTGACCTGGGCGATGGATTCGTGGAAGTGCGTGTCATCCGGTGGATTCAGGCTGAAAATTTCAACCTCGAGTCCGGCAGCCTCATGCGCCAGAATCTCGTTGACGATGAATGTGTGTGCGTAGTTCGGGTAACGAGATACCACGTAACCTGCTTTCATAACTGTTCCCCCATTAGTTGCTGGAGTCGCAGCCGCCGGGATACGTGCGAATTCTAACGTTGGACGTGTATCCCCGCGGTAGCGACGTTGGCCTCCTCACGAGCGACAAATAGCCGCTCAGATCTCCCCTGCTTCCCAAAAGTTCGGTGTCTTCCGGTAACTAAATAAAGCGAGAATCGGGGGACGTTTGGATCAGGAAAATGCAAAATGCAAAATGCAAAGCGCAAAATGTCGTTCCAGATCAAGGGTCTGAAGTCCGTGGTCCGTGGTCCGTCTCGTCCGAAGTCCAAGGCGTGTTTCCGATTCATCGCGACAGTCGTCGCTCACTAGGCGCAGAGCGATTTCGGCGGCATCACCTCGGTACTACGCCTCAACATACTCAAGACGACCCCGGACCCCGGACTTCGGACCTCGGACACATCAATAGTTATCCCACCTTCGCCACTTTGCTCTTCCCGTGCGATCAGATCTTCCCCAAACCTGGAAGAACTGGCTTGCGGGGGTGTCGAAAATCGTCTCTCCGGCATAGTCGAGTCTGACGAGATGCGTAGCAGCGAAGCGTGGCGCTCCACTATTGTCGACCGTGAAGTGAAGGAAATCGGCGTCGGTTTCGACATCGCCGTAAGTCAGTTTTCCCGATTCGTAGTTGTATCTCGGACGAACATCTTCCTTTAGCAGGTCACGGTCGGGATCGAGTTTAACGCCAATGATCTCCTCTCGGCCTTCGCGTTCGACTGAAAGGGCCACAGCGTCCTGATCGGCTCTGAGCAGCTTGAATCGAGAGGCAACGATCTCGGGGTCGGTACCGGGGACGATCGGGAAAAGGACCGTTACGAACGGCTCTATCCAGCCCGCCTCGAAATGTTGTGAAATGCCCTGGTAGAGTGCGATCTCGTTCTGTTGGGAACGCGTCTCCGACTCCATACCTTTGTCGTGCTCCTGCGGGAAGACGACCAGCAGATCCATGTTGCCGGGATTTGGATCGGCTCCCCCGAGAGAGTCGTACCGGGTTACGAACCAGTTCGTCCCGGAATCTATGATCTGACGTGTGTGCAGGATGTCGGCGACGGTGAAATAGTCCGAGCGTTCGAATTTCACGGCGTCGATCATGACGAAGAAATCCTCCGCCACGTCGCGCACAAGGACGCGATCCGATCGATAGCCTGTTCTGGGATCATCCAATCGCGTACGCGAATACTCCACGGGGTCGAACGACTGGAAGTCCATCTTTGTCGTTCGAACCGCGTCGTTGTAGGCGCCGGAGTTTCTCAAAATGTCGAAATAGTCCTGATCGGCCCCTTTTCGCTCATTCCGTACGACGATCCGATTATGGAAGTAGTCGGCCCGCCAGGCTCCGTATGGGCCGCTGGGGGCATATGGGCGATAGCCGCCGTCGTAGAGCAGGATTGCGCCGTTCTTCATGAACATGCTGATCCCGTTCTCATCCGAGTGACCGTGGTGCATCTTCTCTTCTTCGACGGCCAGCACATGCTTCAGAAAGTTCTTCTGCATGACACTGGAATAGCCTTCGTCCTTGTAGTTCAGAAGGAGAAACGCGTCGTCTGGATTCCACCCCGACCGAAACACGATCTTCTTTGAGATGATCTCATCGAGTGCGTCTCCCGATTTGAACGAAGGCTGCCGCGGTGCGAGGGCCGGATCTCCAAAGGCACGGCGATCGATCAGCGTCCGGGCGAAGCTGACGCTCGGTTCCTCAAAAGCAGGGCCCTTCTGGATGTTGCCATGATCGTCTCGAACGATACCGCCCATGTGCTCGAGCATTCGTTCGGCCGCCCATTTCAACTCAGGCGACTGGAACTCCTTTGCGGCCCTTTCGAGAACGGCGTAGTATTCCTCGAGTGACATACCCCAGCGACCGTCGCCGAATTCGGGCAGGGTCCCATCGGGCGTCATAAGGCTCGCGATGTAGTAGGGATAGAAGCGAAAGATCGGTGAATCGAAAACATCACTCCGATCTGCCAGGTCCAGGTAGCCCACATACGCGTGCAGCCAGACCGCGTGATAAATGGAGGCATCCTCGATTTCCCATTTACCAATACTGTCGTCGGCAAGAATTTCGGCCATCTTCCGCCACTTCGCGGCTTCCGGATCATCAGGAAACGCCCGGTACGCCGCCATGAAGCTCTCGGCTCTAAGCATCGCCCGGTTCATCGCGCCCCACTCCGGGTAGGCGAAGATGATATCCACGGACGAGGCAACCGCTTCCCGAACGGTCGCGAGATCGTCGGACGTGTAAACTCCCGAGTCTTTCGTGTCGAGGAAAGCGTTCACATAAACCGGAAGCGTCCGAAACCAGTTCACGGCTGGAACGCCGATCTTGTACTCGACTCGAGTACGAAATCTCTCCGGAAAGTATCGGCGAAGGTTGGGAATCTCGACGAGGAGGTCGCGCGTGGTCTCAGCGTATTTCCTGTCGCCGGTTCTCTGGTACAGGTGGGAAGAGATCTCGGCCGTCAGCGCGAGAAAATTCGGCGGCTGATACCCGATCAGCTCCTGGACGATGTTCGTCCCACCAAGATCGGCGTAGAGCGATTTCCAGCGATCGAGCGCCTCGTCCTGGGTTGCGAGCGCATGATCGAGCGTCGTTACCAGATAGTCATCAACGTCTTTGTCTGTAATCTGGGCCCGCAGCAGCCCGAAAGAAAACAACGTAAGGCAGAATGAGAGCAGGAGTTGGCGCATCAGTAGACCGTTTGTACAAATCCAAACGGTCAAACATAAAGCAAAAGACAAAAGGCAAAACGAAAAGTGAAGGTGAAGAACGACGTCAGCTGCCAGTCCCCGGAACCGGATTCACTTTGTCGAATGCCCGCTGGTCCATTTTGCGTTTTGCATTCTGAAGTTTGAATTGACTCCTACCATTCCGCGTAGGCAATAATCACCGGCCCAATCGGTTCGTCGTAGGGATTGAAGTATTCTCCGATGCCCGGCCCGGGTCCGACCCAGTCGATGTCTACGGTACCGCCGCCCTGGAAGGTGGTTTCCTTGGCCACCTGACCGCCGATCAAGTGCGTGCCGCCCAAATAAGTGATGGAACCCTCCGAGTACAGCGTCGCGATGATGGTCGCGTTCCCCTCGACGCGGATGTCACCTGTCGTAAAGATGTTGGCGTTGGTCGTTGCGATCTTGTTCGGTTCGTCAAGATCGTAGGACATGAACAGGCCGTCGTTGGGGCTGTGGGTCTGGACGTCGATGTCGCCGGTCGATCCCCAGGTGACGTACCCGTCGAGGTCGATCAAACCATCGAAGGTCAGCTCGTTGTCGACCATCACGAGAAAAGGATGGTCCGGGTCGGTGCCATAGTCTCCGGGGGGCAGACCGAGAAACTGTTCGGCGAACTGGTCTATTGTCGTTATGGGAGGGCTCGCTGACTGCAATGCCGAACCCTCGACAAGCATTGCATCCGTTGTGTAATACCCTCGCGCTTGCGCATCGGTGCGGAACTCGTCTTCGTGCCATTCCGGCAGCGGAATGGAGTCGCGCTGAAAAACGTTCGACGCACTGCCGTTCCAGTCGTTGTCGGGGACAAAGTTGTCCTCTTGCTGTCTCGACACGCGCTCGCTGCCAGTGTATGTGCCCATACCCTCCACGAGAAACGAGTTTCCCCGCGCGTCCAGCGTGCCGTTGGTGTGAATGTCGGCATTCTGGCCGGGAAGCAGCGCGTTGACTGAGAAGTCACCGTGGATCAGCAGCGTATTGTCCGACATGATGGCGGATCGGAATCCGGGTGGGATAGCGCCGAAAATGTAGCCGCGGGCTATTCTTGCTTCGATGACGTGCGTGGTGTCTCGACCTGCGCCTCGCCTCGTTGTATAGACTTTTGTGCCCGTAGAAACCACGTCGACGGTATCTCCGGCGGCGGTGTCGACGATGGTCACAACGGTCTCATATGTTGCTCCGCGGTCACCAAACTGATACAACGGCGCCTCGAAGTCGGACGGCGTGTCCCAGGGACCTTGTTCGTCAGCCAGTTTGCGGATGGTCACGTTCAGGCCGCTGACGGCGGCATCGCGCGCCTCCTGCTTCATCTGAATGCGGCCGAGATCGACGTCGGCTCTGTTGGTGTTCTGGTGCTGGCTAAGGAGAATCATGCTGCCTGTCACTACGAAGGCGGCGGCTAAGAGGTACGCGTAGGATCCCATCGTATCCTTGGGTTTGGTGGCGCCTGTTGCGGCGGGACCGACTACAGGCTGGTGGCTAGTGCTGCGGTTAGTGCTTCGACGGTCGAGAGCGCTAAGATTCAAATTGTCGCAGGTGGTCTGGGCAACCTGACTTGTCGCTTACTCGCTGTACATGCGAAGCTCGAGGGTGCGATCTGTTTGAGGCAGATCGCATGGCATAAGGCTAGTTAACTCTTACTATTTTCCGGAAGAGATCCCCTGCGTTGATTCAGGAGTTCATTCCCGAGTCATAAATGCTCACTGCTCGACTGTCGTCAGTCGAGACTCCATCGCTCACTGGAAACGTCCTGCGGTCTCAACGGCGGGTTAAGTCGCCCGGACGAAGATCAATTTCTATCTACAAACGACCCCAAACCGAACTAACTCCGACACAATCCTGAACCCAAGTTTGGTGTTTGAAGTCTGGTGTTTGAAGTTAAATGTCACCATTCCGCATAGGCAACGATCACCGGTCCAATCGGTTCGTCATACGGATCGAAGTACTCCCCGATGCCCGGTCCGGGACCTACCCAGTCGATGTCTACCGTGCCGCCACCCTGGAATGTGGTCTCCTTTGCTACCTGGCCGCCAATCAGGTGCGTGCCGCCCAAGTAAGTGATCGAGCCTTCAGAATAGAGCGTCGCTATGATTGTCGCATTGCCCTCAACGCGAATATCACCCGTTGTGAAAATATCCGCGTTGGTGGTTGCGATCTGGTTCGGTTCGTCCAGTTCATAGGACATGAACAGTCCGTCGTTGGGGCTGTGAGTCTGAACGTCGATGTCGCCGGTCGATCCAAACTTCACGTATCCGTCGAGTTGGATCAACCCGTCGAAGGTAATTGAATTGTCGACCATCACTAGGAGAGGATTCTCCTCGGTCCCATAATCTCCAGGGGGCAGACCGAGAATTTGTTCGGCGAACTGGTCGATCGTCGTTACAGGTGGGCTCGCTGTCTGTAAATCCGACCCCAGTACAACCAGTGGATCAGTTGAATAGTAGCCCTTCGTCTGCGCATCGGTCCGGAAATCGTTCTCGTGCCATTCCGGCAGCGGAATGGAGTCGCGCTGAAAAACGTTCGACGCACTGCCGTTCCAGTCATTGTCGGGCACGAAGTTATCCTCCTGCTGACTGGAGACGCGTTCACCGTTCGTGTAGGTGCCCATACCCTGGATCTCAAAGGAGTTTCCTCTGGTATCCAGGACGCCGTTCGTGTGGATGTCTGCGTTCACGCCGGGAAGCAGGGCATTGACATAGAAATTACCGTGGACGAGCATGGTATTGTCCGACATGATGGCGGACCGGAATCCGGGCGGAATAGCGCCGAAAATGTAGCCGCGGGCTATTCTTGCTTCGATGACGTGCGTGGTGTCTCGAGCCTTTCCATTTCTCGTTGAATAGACTTTCGTCCCGGTTGAAACCACGTCGACGGTATCTCCGGCGGCGGTGTCGACGATTGTCACAACGGTCTCATATGTCGCTCCACGGTCACCAAACTGATACAGCGGCGCCTCGAAATCGGACGGCGTGTCCCAGGGACCTTGTTCGTCAGCCAGTTTGCGTATGGTTACGTTCAGGCCGCTGACTGCGGCATCGCGCGCCTCCTGTTTCATCTGGACCAGCCCGAGATCGACATCGGCCCGGTTTGTGTTTTGATGCTGGCTGAGGAGAATGACGCTCCCGGTCAGCACGAAGGCAGCGGCGAGAATGTAAGCGTAAGAACCCATGGTAATGTCCTAATACATATTGTCGTATCAGCGGGCGAGCGCTGTCGGGCGGATGACGGTCTGCCAATCGTTCGTCCCGGTGTACGCGTTTGCACCCAGGGAAGAGACGATGCTGAGATTGACCTCAATCTGCCTGGTATCTGACAGCGCAGCGATACCATTGCCGTCGTTGTCCAGCAACCGCAGACTGAAACTCGTGACCGATCCCGCGCTGCCTCCCGCCGGAACGCCGTTGACGGTGCGCGAGATCGAGTAGGCGGGCACATAGGCCGAATCGACCAACACGGTGCCTGTTTGCGACCAACTGTATCGTATGGAATCCGGCGCAAATCCTCTCTTGGTCTGACCCCAGAACGCGAAAGTTCCGGAAGAGTCGAATGCGATAATCGCAGCGTTGGGGTCAAGCGAGAAGTTCGGGTAGCTTGACCCGATGTTTCGGAAGTCGCGATCGATGAGGCCGACGAGGTCGACCTCGTTTGTTTTCGATGCCTGATATTGCGTCGTGGCAACTGCCCCCCGTTGAACCCGCAGGTTTACGGCTGCAATAATGAAAATGACGGTTCCAGCGACGACCACTGCGACTAATTGGGCAATCCAGTTCTGCATGGCTTTGTCTTGCGGCGCCTCCCGCGATGACTAGTAGGTGTAATTCGTGATGCGTGGGTAGGTAAGTACCCTGCTGTAGGAAGCGGAAATAGGCTCCCCATTTACCTGTATGGCGTCCGTCTCGACAGTAACTGTAATCTCTTTGGCAAAGCTTCTGCCTCCGAAATCCGTGGGTGTGCTGTTGGGATCATCCTCGACGGCATAGCGAACCGAAATGGTTGCTGTGTACTCCAGGCCGTTGCGTTCGCCCTGAACTTCCAATTGATCGAAATCGTCAATGTCCTTGCACAATTCAAAACTCGCACAATTGCCCCATTCACTGGAGCTGGTTCCGGTAAGCCCGTTTGGGTCGTGCACATACGGATAGGTGGCACTCGAGGGAAGTCGCTCGGGATCCACGGCAGCATCAAACGGCAGATTCTGGCGCGCGATGTCGTCAACGACGTCCCGGCCGACCGTGACGAGCTGCGTCAGCACTTCGTTGGTGTATACGGTCTGCTCACTCTTCCCACTCGATCGCTGCATCGACAAGGCGATGACGGCTACAATACCGAGCGCCGCGATCGCATATATAACCTGCGTCATCGATCTCTCGAATTAAGGGAAATCTCCCCTGGTTGCTACTGTCCAGGAGATTCGCCACGAGCCTCACCTGCCTCACTGCCCCGAGCACCTCCTGCCGGGACTCCACTGCTCCAGAGGTCCATAGGGTGGCTAAACCTTCTGGGGCTAGTTACCTCGATATGAATGTAAAACAGGGAGTTGCCAGATGCAATAATAACATCAAACACCAAATATCAAACACCAAACTGGAGAACCTGGCAATCGAAGGCTGCCTCACCCAAAGTTCGGTGTTTGATATTTGGTGTTCGGTGTTAGGAGGCCGCCTCCGACCTGCCTCACCCAAAGTTCGGTGTTTGAAGTTTGGTATTCGGTGTTACCCGTCACCATTCGGCGTACGCCACGATCACCGGCCCGATTGGGTCATCGTAGGGGAAGCCCTCGTCGATCAGTCCGGCTCCGGGGCCGACCCAGGTGATGTTGGGTGTGCCTCCTCCATCGAACTCGGACTCTTTTGCTATCACGCCTCCGGTTATGGTGGGCGTTCCTCGGAACTGGATCAACTGTTCCGAGAAAAGGGTACCGGTGATGATCGCATTGCCCTGGATGTCGATGTCTCCGTGGGCGAAAAGGCCGGCCGTCGTATTGTATTCCTCGACCTGTCCGATAAATCCGCCGTCAGAGCCATTCGGCTCCATTACGAGGTCGCCGCGGACCGCAAGGATTCCGTAGCCGGTCATCTCAATCCGGTTCTTCAGCGTCAAATTGCCATCTATGTAAAGGATAAACGGCGCGTCAGCGACGCCACGCTCGGGTACTCCTTCCGCCGTAGCCCAGGCCGCGAAGTCGCTATAGGAAAAAGTGTTTCCGTTTATCTCGAAATCGCCACTCACGTAGTAGGTAGCATTGTTCAGCCAGGCATCCCAGTCCGGTATAGGCAAGGGGATCGAGTCGCGATAGAACGTATTGCCGGCTGCTCCATTCCAGTCATTGTTCGGTTGCCAGCCGTCCGGGTGATGATCGTCTATGCCCGTTGTGTAGGTTCCATATCCTTCGACGAGATAACTGTTTCCGATCGTCCGCAGGGTCCCGTTCGAGTGGACCGAGGCATTTTCTCCTGGATAGAGCGAGGTGATCGACATATCCCCTTGCAGTGTCAGATCCAGGTCGGACATGAGGGCGTTCCGAAATCCGGGCGGAATAGAGCCATGGTGAACACCGCGAACGACTCTCGCCTGAATCGTGTGGGTCGTGTCGTCGCCTTTGCCAAGGCGATTGATATAGCTCTTGAAACCCTTTGCGATTACGTCGACCGTGTCACCGAGCGGAGTGCCTGAGGGTATCACCGTCGTTTTGTAGGTTGCGCGCTCGTAACTCGTCAAGGGGAGGCGATATCGAGTCGAATCGACCCAAGGGTCCGTATCTCGGGCCAGGTTGCCAAGGGTGATGTTAAAGCCTGAGTGTGCCGCAGCACGCGCTTCATCTTTGAACTGGAAATAATTCAGCTGCTTGTCAGCCACCATCGTGTCCTGTTGTTGGCCAAACAGGAACATGGCGCCCGTGACGATAAACGCAGCCAGCATCAGGTATGCAAATTGTCCCATAGGACTATCTCCCGGAGATTAACAAAAGTCAAAAATCTTCCTTTGCGAGAGCAATCGGACGAATGATCGTATTCCAGTCGGTTTGCTCTATCGCTGAACTCTTTCCGAGTCCGGAAACGAGGCTGAGCTTGACCGCGATCTGTCGCGCGTCGGCCGGGGATGCGATCGGCATGCCGTCGGAGGTGAGCAGGCCGATGTCGAACCGTGTCACCTTGCCGCCGCTGGACGCCGACAGGGCCCCGTCTACGTATCGCTTTACCTGATACGCCGTACGCACAGTGTCTCGGACGACTACGGTGCCAATCTCACTCCATTCGTAGCGAATGGTCTGCGGTGCGAGGCCAGGCTCTTTCTGTCCACGAAACTCGAAGAACTTCGGACTGGCGGTCGTGTCGAGACCCGTTATCGCACTATCGATAGGAAGGTCGAAGTTGGGGTAGTTCGAACCGATGTTTCGAAAATCACGATCCATCAGGCTCATGAGATCCATCGTCTCGGTTTTCCCTGCACGATACTGAACCGACGAGATCGCCGATTGCTGAACCCGCATGTTCACGCTGGCGATGATGAAGAGCACCACGCCGGCGACGAAGATGGCGATAATATGTCCAAACCAGTTGCCCATGGCGATTCTCCTGTGCTAGTTGCCACGGCCATTTCCACCGCCATTTCCACCGCCGTTGCCGCCGCCGTTGCCACCGCCATTTCCGCCGCCATTTCCGCCGCCATTTCCGCCGCCACTCGATCCACCACTCGTTCCGCCACCAGTTCCACCACCGCCACCACCACCCATGGCGCCAACACTGTAGTCAGTAAACCGTGGGTAAGCGACGACCATGTTGAAGCTTACGGCAGCCGAGTCGTTGCCGATCATAACGGCGGGCGACTTGACCGTGACGGACACCTCCTTCGCCCACGACTTACCCGTAGCCGGAGGGTCTTTGGGATTGTCCTGGTCAACGTAGCGTATATGGATTTTGCCGCTGTATGGCACGCCGTCGCGTTCACCGGATAACGGCATACCGTCAAAGTCGTCTAAGTCCGCGCAGGCTGTCGGAACACCACACCCCCCGAAATTCGATTCATCAGTTAGCTCGCTCGGGTCATGAACCATCGGATAGGTGGGCGGCTGCGGTCCGACCGCTTCATTCGTAGCTTCGTCGAAGGGGAGATCCCGGCGGTTCAGATCGTCCGCGACGTCGCGAGCGACGCTCATCAGCAGCGATCTCACCTCGTTGGTGTACATAGTCTGCTCGCTCGACAGACTGGAACGCTGCATCATAAAAGCGAAGACACCTACGATTCCCAGAGCGGAAACCGCATAAATAAGTTGCGTCATGGGTCGATACCATTATTGGCAGACCCCTGTCGATACCACAGGAGGCTAGAGTCCCTTGTAGCCTGAGGCAAGCGACAAGAGTCCGATACTGAGGCTAGTTTTGGAGGCTTAGCGTCTCGGAGGCTTGTTTAACTACGTTCAAATTCCACGGTTGCTCCGTCGTACGACACATCCAATCCAGCACAACGAAGCAAAGAGGCCGGCGGTGGAGTCCGGCTGTTTACCGCGCTCTATCTTCACGCGTGTAGTACGCACGGTTTATGATAATAGTGAAATCCGTTGACGGAAGTCAAATGTTCTTTTAGACATACAGGTGCGGATTACGAAGGTTGGCTACTTCACATGGAAGTTTCCGCCACGGATCCGTTTTGATACACGAAAACTTGGCAAACATTGACTTTAACCCCTTTCCGTTATTACACTTTTCCATTCACCCCAGTGTGAATCGTGATTAACTAGCCTCCGCGCCTCCAAAACATCGCACGATGATTAGGACGCGAATCACTTACTAGCCTCCGCTTCTCATGGGTCATACAAGACTTATGCTACTGGTCTTGGGTGCCGTTATTGTCTCGATCGCAATAGTCGTCGGAATACAATTGTTCGCTCAGGGTATGACGAACTCGAATTTCGACAGCCTTCTGCGCGATTCGATCTCGATTGCCTCTAACGCGAAAAATTGGAAGAGCACACCGCAAGTTCTCGGTGGTAGTCCGGATGTCCTGAAGAGTGACGCCGACAATTACTCCGGCGCCTCGTTTACCGCAATCGGGTACTCTGCTGATCGCTATCCCCGGTGCTATTCAAACAGCAACGGCGTCTATGCGATAACACCCATTGGCGCCGGCTTGCGGATTATCGGGACAAATATGGAAATGCAGAACCGGGTGATCGTTGTCGTTCACGGCGCTTCAGACGACCAGATCGTGGTCCAGGATGGACCGGTAACCAGTCAAATGGCAGTCAAGGGCGGGTATTTCCTGGCCTCGGAGCTTCCTGCTCAGGTCTATAAGCCTATCGAGTGCTCCGGGCGTATCGCAGCGCCGTCGCGTGGCAAATGAGTCGTTGCTCGATTGCCTGAGCGGCACACCTGTTTTCGGTCGAAGACTTCATTTGGACGACCACTCCACGTGGCCGATTCATCAATGTTTATCGCGCCATGTTGCGCCGGGCCTTTCGTTTCCGGTTCTTCCGTCTGATCTTTAGCATCTGAGGCACGGCCGATCGACGGCCGTCTTATTGTGTGGATTGGACGCGTGCAGGTAAGAGGTTGACGAGGACGTTTCGGCGTTTGGGCTTGGTGGCGGTCCTACTGATGGCCCGGAGTGCGCCGGCAGCGGGTCAGTCGGTCAGCGACCCTATAGACGATCCGATCAGCTGTACGACCGGGAAGGCGACGACCGGGCTCCTCCCCGCCGTAGTGGACGTGATCTCGATCGAGATCAGGAAGCAAAACGATGATCTCATCGCGACGATTGAGTTTCGTGGTGATCCGGCCCCCGGTGACTCTGTATCTGGGGGCATTCTTGCTTTTGACCCCGCAGGATTTGATCCCGACGCTTCAAGTGATTGGCATTTCGACAACGCGGGCAACGTGCTTTTCGGCTATTCCGGCGACGCCGTGTCGACCCGCACCGCCAAATCCGTCGTCGATTCACTCGGCGCATGGATTCCGGATACGACGAGCAGCTTCAGTGCAACACGCGCCGGGAACGTCGTCATCGTTCGTATTCCAGGATCCGAGCTAGGCCCCGGAAGCTTGTGGCTGGCGTTCGCGACCAGCCGGCTTTTCGAGTTGCAACCTCGTTGCGATCTGGCAGGCGGCGACAAGAACGGCCTCCCCATTCTCGAGATACCGCAACTGGTGGCCACCGAAGATCAATTCGAGGCGGCGGGCAACGTTCAAATCACCATCCCGGCATCCGAAGGACTCCTCTCAAACGACATCGATGCGACGATTGTCAGCGATGCCGAGAAGTCGAGCAAGCGGGGCGGAGCGGTGGCGGTGGATACGACCGGTCGATTCAGCTACGATCCCGCTCCCGGGTTCTCGGGGACGGACTCGTTCTCGTATACAGCCACCGACGGCAAGGGAGGTGTGAGCACGGCCGTTGTGACAATCCAAGTCGGGCCCGCACTCTGGTTTGTGAATGCGGCGGCGTCGGGTCCAGGTTCAGGTCGATGGTCCGCTCCTTTCCCTGACTTGCGCTCGCTGGCCCTGGTAAACGGAACGTCGTCCGGGCCGAAGCCCTCCGATGCAATCCTCATATTCGGCAATGCCGAGTACCAGTCTGGCCTGGTTCTTGACTCCGGCCAGGTCGTTGTCGGGCAAGGCATCGATATGCTGGCGGCGCTTCAGGCCGATGGATACAGCCTGCCCCCGCACTCTGATGTGCTTGCAGATCCGCCCCCGATCAGCGAGGCGCCTGTGTTGATCTCCGACTCTTTGAACGCAATCGAATTGGCGCAGGATAATCGGATCGTCGGATTGATGATCGACGACACACCACTCGGCGTGGCAATCCATGGAGATTCGGTGTCGAGCCTCGTCGTTTCCGATGTGACCATCCGCGGGAAAGGCGGCGTCATCGACGTCCGCAATGGGACCGTCGACGTCGTTCTTGACTCGGTCTCCAGCGACAGCGCTTTTGCCGACGCCATTCGATTGCGCTCAGTCGACGGCAGACTCTCGGCGCTCACTCCTGTTACCGTTACGAGCCCGGGCCGGAATGGAGTCAGTATCACTGGCGGAGGGGTGGAGGTTGAGTTTCCGGAATTGCACATCTTCGGCGCCGATTCAGGGACTGCGGTCACGATTGAGGAGAGCGCTTCAGGACGGCGGAGTTTCGAGCTTGTGAACATCTCCTCAACTGCCGGGCAAGGTTTCGTCATCGCCGACGGCGGTGAGCTGCACATCGGTTCCGGGACGATTCAAACCGGTGGATCGGCGCTGGATCTCCGTTCTGTCTTGCTCGATGCGACCCTCGACTCTCTCTCCGCATCAGGCAACCACGGCCTGCGACTCGTCTCCGTTTCAGGTTCGCTTTCGATCGGTGGCCGGACGCGCATCGATTCGACAATGTCCGACGGACTCAATGTCGAAGATTCCGCCGTACGGCTCGCATTCGACAACCTCGCGATCGGGCGCGCAGACTCTGCCTTCGGTTTGTCGATTCTGAACAGCACGGGCAGCACAATGGACGTACAACGACTGGGAATTGAGAATCCCGTGGGTGGCGGAATGAAGATCCAGGGTATCGATTCCGTTGTTATCGATAGGGGGTCGGTAAAGGCCGCGGGGGGACGATCAGTCGACCTTCGAGATGTCGTTGCGAACGTGCACCTCGACTCATTGGCCGCGGATAGCGCTGATGCCGGCATCGTGCTCAACAATGTGGGCGGTTCGTTCGAGGTTGGAGGAATTGACGCCGAAGGGCGAGCTGGGCGGATTGAAAGGATGTCGGGTCGGGCTGTTGATGCGTCTGACGTCGCGAGAGTCACCTTGCGTGACATGGATCTATCGGACATCGCAGCGGATGCCGTGCACTTGGAGCATTTCGGTGAAGTCACACTGAAGGGGTTGAGCATACAGAACGTCGACAGTGCAAGCATCAAAGCATTTGCCGGGGGGAAGCTCGAGATTACCCAGAGCTCGATCACCAACGCCAGAACGGGCATCGAATCCTACGAGATCGACGATCTCCTGCTGACTGGAAATAGCATCGTGGAGACCGATACGACGGCCGTCTTGGTCTCGACTGAGAACCCGGGCGCTTCCACGGCAAAGTTTGTCGCGCGACAGGCAGGAGATTTGCACGCCAGGGTGTTTCAGAATGAGGTTCTGACAAACGCGCTCGAGGGGATATTCGTTGAGGCCAAGTCTGGCTCACTCCGGCTTGGGCTGGCTGGAAACAATGCGACAGCGTCCGCCAACGACTACGTCCTTGTATCCGGTGACTCGGCGACCCTCATGCTCGATGGATTTGCGGGAGGGGACGCCGACGCGGTGACCACCTATCTGCAGCGGGTCAACACTGGATTGCCGCGCGTTCGCGTCGAGGGGACCATCGATCCCGGTCTTGGTGGGCAGGCCGATATCGTTGCCATCGACAAGACGGTGTCCGATCCTGAGCCGCTCCCAGAGCGGATGATCCAATATCGCTTGAGGGTGACCAATCATGGCCCGTCGCCTGCTGTTGCCGTTGTGCTTACCGACTCTCTGCCCGACGGCCTGGCCTTCGTTCCAGCGACCATCACGCTCAACGGGACGCTCCTGACTGATGCTTCGGACGATGACGCCGCCGATTTCGGAGCAACGCAGGATCGAACGGTCACGGTGCAGCTCGGGGATCTTTCGATAGCCGACACGATGATCGTAACGTTTGCGGCTCGACCTCAGCAGGCGTTTGCGGGGGCGTCCGTGATGAATTCGGCATCGATCACGGCCGACAGTCCTGATTCGCTCGCCTCGGACAATCAGGCTGAGGTCGCGATCAGCATCAAGCTGAACACAGCGACGGACGGCAACGAGGTCCCTACTGCGTTTGCGCTCCGCCAGAATTATCCCAACCCGTTCAATCCTTCAACC
This sequence comes from uncultured Bacteroidota bacterium, assembly GCA_963768715.1. GTDB lineage: Bacteria > Bacteroidota > Rhodothermia > Rhodothermales > DATKEJ01 > DATKEJ01. The sequence continues at coordinate 88,688 of CAVYJC010000006.1, read as the reverse complement.
ACCATCGAATTCGACGTCCCTTCGCGATCGTTCGTTCGCCTGACCGTATTGAACGTGCTCGGGCAGGTCGTGGAGCAGTTGGTTGCGCGTGAGATGAATCCCGGCCGGTACGACGTTCGATGGGATGCCGCCGACGGGCACGGAGTTACTTCCGGTCTGTATTTCTACAGATTGGAGGCGGGGCGATTCAGCGAGACGCGGCGGATGATCCTGCTCAAATAGCCCCCGACGGGAGTCACGGCGACCTGCGGGCGGATTATGGGAAGGGCGTAGATAACGAGCCCTACGCTCAACTCTGGAAGCGCTTCCAACCAGGCCGAAATTATTTCCTTGCGGCCTATTGACTTCAGCTTGAAACGAGTGTACAATTGCCGCCCGCTATGACACACAAGGGCTCCGCCAATTGCAACCCACCGGCCCGCCGTCTGAGCTGCGATTTGGGAGCCCACTATTAATCCTAGAACGATCATGAAGAAGATGATTCTATACGAGAAGTGTGCGGTACCGTTAGCGACGGGACGCATCTTCTCTTTTGCAACGGCTCTTTCGTTTGTTATGACGTTTGGAGTCGGTACTGCCTCGGGCCAACAGGTTTTCGAGGCTTTTTTGTCTGGTGGAAATGAAGTTTCTCCGGCCATGTCGGTTGGTTCGGGCCAGGTTTCGGCAACGCTGACGGGCACGACACTGGTGGTGTCGGGGTCCTTTTCCGGGTTGACCAGCGACCTCGATGTGGACGTTGCCGGGGGTTCGCACCTTCATACAGGTTATGCGGGGCAGAACGGCAGCATTGCCTTCTCCCTTGCTGCCACGCTCGATTCAGACAAGCTCGGCGGCACCTGGGAGGCGGAGAACAACACATTCACCCTCACTGCAAGCCAAGTCGCCGCGCTGAAGGAACGTCGCCTGTATGTCAACATTCATACGCTCAACTATCCGGGTGGAGAACTCCGCGGACAGTTGCTGCCGAAATCGGATGAGTACTTCGCGATCATTATGTCCGGCGGTTGGGAAATCCCCGCTGTGACGACCACAGCGCGTGGCTCGCTCGTGGCTGAGCTGAAGGGCGACGTGCTGCATGTTTCCGGTTCGTTCAGCGGTCTGTCGAGTACCGCCGACGGCGTGGACGAAGGTGCGGCGCATATCCACCGTGCAGCGGCCGGTGGTGTGGGTGATCCTGCGTTCACGATGATGCCGGTTTTCGACCCTGGGTACAAAGGAGGCGTGTTCACCGCGAACAATAATACGTTTCGTTTGACCCCGAGCCAGGTTGCGACGCTACACAATCGTCGGTTCTACGTCGACCTGCATTCGATTCTGAATCCCTCTGGAGAGATCCGAGGGCAGATTCTCCCGATGTCGAACCTGTACTTCCAGGGAAGGCTGTCTGGAATCAACGAAGTGCAGCCAAATGCATCGGGTGCCAGCGGCGGCATTGCGGCCGAACTGTTGGGCGATCAACTCGTCGTGACGGGCACCTTCTCCGGATTGAACAGCGATTTCAACGCGGCAATCGCGGGAGGGGCTCACCTTCACGTCGGTGGTGCGGACGCCACAGGCGGCATAACCATTCCACTGAATACCCGTTTGGATACGCCGAGAATCGGACACTTCGACGCTGCGGCGAACACCTTTACGTTGACGGAAGACCAAGTTGACCAACTCCTGGGCGGACAGTTGTATGCAAACGTGCATACGAAGAACCATCCGTCGGGCGAGTTGCGGTCCCAGGTTCGGGTGTCCCCGAACAATGCGCCGGCGGCCACGTCGGTGGCTTCTCCGGCGTCGGGAACGTCGCTTTCATCGGGTGGACCGAGCAACGCGAAGTTTCAGGTGACGTGGAATCCTGTCTCCGATCCGGACGGCAACGACGTTGTCTACTTGTGGCAGTTTTCCAGAAGCACTGATTTTGGCGGCGGCCAGCTCCTGGCCAGCGTCAACGTCGGATTCGACACGGAGTTCAACATCACGCTCGAAGATCTCGACGCGATTCTTGCCACGGCAAACCTCCCGATGAACAAGACGCGGACGTTTTATCACCGCGTCATCGCATCGGACGGCAGCGCATCGACTGCCGGCTCTATCGCTTCGATTCGGATAACGCGTGGAGCGCTGACCGGTCCTCTGCCGAAGCCTGATGTCGTTACGCTCGCCGCCCCCGATTCAGGAGCGGTCGATCTGGAAATTCCGGTCGACCTCGAATGGAATGCGGCGGCCTACGCAGACGAGTATCTCGTGCAGGTTTCGATGGACACGTCGTTCGCAGACATTCTGTTTGAAATGCAGACAGCGAGCCTCACGGCAGCGTTCTTACCACCGTTCGCCGGCGAAACGTATTTCTGGCGCGTTCAAGGGATGGGTGTGGGCGGCATGAGCCCCGCATTCTCCAATGTCTGGAGTTTCAGCGTCGGTTCCGAGGGATCGCTCGTGCCCACGCTCCTTTCCCCAGAGGACGGAGCGACAGGCGTCTCCGTCGATCCACTGCTGCGTTGGCAAGCGCCCGCGCAGATTGCGGGTGGCGACGGTGCTGTTTCAAAGACATCCGCGATCGCTCACTACCACGTTCAGTTGGCCTCCGACGAAGCCTTTGAAGACGTGATCGTGGATCAGGACGGCGTCGCCGAGGACAGCCTGCAGGTAGCCGGGCTCTCGAAGGGCACCGAGTACTTCTGGCGTGTCGCCGGCGTCGACGAACAGGATCAGTTCACCTACAGTGGACCGAACAGCTTCACGACCATTGTGGCGGCGCCTGAGGCGGTAGTGCTCGTGGCCCCTGCTAACGGCGCGACCGGTCAATCCGCGTCGCCCGAGTTCTCGTGGCAGGTCATCGCGGGCGTTACCGCGTACCAGTTCCAGCTGTCGAAGGACGCCGGAATGGCTAACCCGGTGATCGACGAAGACGAGCTTACCGGGACGACGCTCACCCCCGCTTCGCCGCTCGACTACAGTACAGGGTACTATTGGCGAGTGCGTGCAATGAATGCCGGTGGCTGGGGTGAATGGTCTGAGATTCGGAACTTCACGACCGCCGTTGGAACGGCTGTCGAGAGCGACGAGATTCCGACCACCTACGCACTCCACAATAACTATCCCAACCCGTTCAATCCGAGCACGAACATCGTCCTGGATCTGCCGGAGTTGACGTCGGTGAAGCTGGCTCTGTATGACGTAGCCGGACGCGAGGTGATGGTGATTGCATCGGGCCAGGTACCCGCAGGCAGGCACACATACACGGTCGACGGCTCGTTGCTTTCGAGCGGCGTTTACTTGTATCGGGTCGAATCATCAAAATTCGCCCAGACAAAGCAGATGCTGCTGTTGAAATGAGTGGTCTTGTAACCGGCCGCCGGTCAGGTAGCCCGACGACCCGTATCGACTGATTCAGAAAGGGGCGACTCGCAGACATGCGGGCCGCCCCTTTCCACAATTGCAATATTGACAGCCGGCTACCAGTTGCGGACGGCGCTCATCCGCCCTCGGGTCGGACACAGGCACGCCACTCCTCAGGCAGCGGCTGGTGCTTCGGGAGCGGACTGGGCATGAAGTCCAGGTCGTGGATCATCGCCTTCGCATTACCATCCTCGTCCACATCGAACTCCATATGGATGTTTGTGTACTGGCTGGAGTACGAGAACGCATTGTCTCCCTCTGATCTCATCCACCAGTTCTCGGCGTCGCCCCAGACTGCCCCGACCACGAGATAGCCGTCGCAGGACTCCGTCACGAAAAGCATCCTGTTCTCCTCCGCTTGTTCGGGGGTTCCGTAGAAACCTGCAAACCGTGTGAGGTCCGTTCTCGCAGGTCCACGGTCGGACGGCGGCGACGAAACCGGTTCCTCTGTCTCCCCCATGGTTTCCTCAACTTCAGGCGGAGCCATGCCGGATGCGTCGAAGGCGTCTTGTGCCGATTTGATCGCTTCGGCGGTGATCGTGCCCACCATCTGGATGAAGAGCATGCCGGTCTCCACGTCGCCATTCTGCATGTACTGGGTACCCAGCGTCGCAAAAGCATTGGCATCGACCACATACTCATCCTGCATGGCAGGAAAAATCTCGTCGAAACGGGCTTTCGCAGCCTCGGGCCCCTCCTCACTGAGGACTCTTTCGATCTCTTCCGACAGCTTAGGTTTTTCGGCGGCATCCTGTGCGCGGACCATGACAGGACCGATCATGCCCACCCAGATGATGAGAATCGTAGCGCGACGCAGGTAGTTCGTCATGTTCATTCGGGGTCTATCAATGGGAGATTGGAGGATAAGTGCTCTGAAGGTGAACGCGCAATCAGTAGACACAACCGGACACGACCCCGCGCGAGCATCGTGCAACAAACGATCCGCGGCGCCCGTCTATTAGATGCTAAAATGTTCGCATGCTCTTCGTGCGCGGCACGCTGCCTCTCAAATCTCCAAGACACCATGTTCCAGAACTATCTGAAGATCGCGTTTCGCAATTTCGCCAAGCACAAGACCTACAGCTTCATCAACGTGGCGGGTCTGGCCGTCGGCATGGCCTGCTGCTTCCTCCTGTTCCTGTTCATTTGGAATGAGTGGAGTTACGACGGCTTCAATGAGCGAGCTGACGACATATATCGACTCGGAATCGAGCTCAAGCAGTCTGACGGCAGTGTGGACTATCAGAACATGATGTATCCGGAATTCACCGATGAGCTCGTTCAGGCGTACCCATCGATCGACAGGGCCACCCGCCTGGTGCAGGCTGAAGTTGATTTCAAAGTAGGGAGCGACTTCTTCCGGTATGATCTCGCAGAAGTGGATGCGCCATTCTTCAAGATCTTCTCGTTCCCTCTCCTCGCGGGCGACCCGACCACGGTCTTGCTCGACCGCAACAGCATCGTCATTTCAGATGAGGTGGCCAAGTCGTTCTTCGGATTGGAAGAAGGGCACTTCGACCAGGCGATCGGGAAGACGGTCTCGGCCGTCGGAGGTGATCAGTCGTTCGATTTCACGGTGACCGGCGTCATGAGACATGCGCCGAACAATTCGAGTATCCAGTTTGATGCTGCCATTTCGTTCGAGAATTACGATCCGATTCGACTGGGCGGAAACAACTGGCGGGGCAGAACTTCCACCTATGTGCTTCTGCCCGAAGGTGCGTCGAGAGAGGACATGGAGCGTTCGCTCGCCCCCTTCGTCAAGACCCAGTTTGCCGAGTATTTCGAGGCACTGCGTGCGAACGAGATGCTGGCCGACGGGGATGACGCCTACCACATGTTTCTGCAGCCGCTGCGTCATCTCCATCGAGAGCCCGACGTCTGGGTTCCTTACGAACAGCCCCCCTTTGATCCGCAGTACGGATTCATCCTTGCCGGCATCGGACTCCTCGTGCTGCTCATTGCCTGCATCAATTTCATGACGCTCTCGGTCGGTCGCTCGGCCTCGCGCACGCGCGAAGTCGGCATGCGGAAAGCGCTCGGAGCGCAGCGATTGCAGCTGATGAAGCAGTTTTGGGGCGAGGCGGTGATCATGACAGCCGTGGCACTCCTGATCGGACTGCTTCTCACCGTGGTTTTGCTTCCGCTGTTCAACGATCTGACGAACCAAAACCTATCGTTCGCAATTGTTACTCCCGCGGGTGTGGCGGTGTCACTATTTCTGGTTCTGGCGGTTGTCGGCGCTGTAGCAGGCGGTTATCCCGCCGTTCTCCTCTCGAGGTTTCAGCCGGCAGAAGTGCTCAAAGGGAAGAATCCACGGACAGGAAGGCAGGGTCTTACTCGGACGCTCGTGGTCCTCCAGTACACGATTTCGATCGGGCTAATTGTTGGAACGATCATCATGTCGAAGCAGCTGGGCTATCTCCTTCATAAGGATCTAGGTTTCGACGACGACCTCGTGATGGTCGTCCATGCGCGCCAACTCAGCCGTACCGATGCGCCCGTCGTGCTGAACAGGATGAGGGAACGTTTGCTGCCGCAGGACCGGATACTGGCCGTTGCCCGTGCCGGCACGTCTTTCAATCGCGGAAGTGACCGAAACACATGGACCGACGAAAAGGGAATTTCCCGAAGTGCCTACAACTTCGGAGTCGATTACGATTACCTGGACCTCATGGGTATGCAAATCCTCGAGGGTCGGAATTTCTCGCCTGAACATCCTGCCGATTCGACCCACAGCATTCTCGTGAACGAGGCGCTCGTCAGGGAATTCGGGATCGAGAATCCCATTGGCTATACGATGACCGGATGGCTCGAACAGGTATACGACGAGCCTCCAGTGATCATCGGGGTCGTGAAGGATTTCAATTTCCAATCGTTGCGCGAGTCGGTTGAGCCGGCGGTAATGAACATGCATCCTGACTACTACAACTACATGGGAGCGATACTCGTGAAGTTGAAACCGGACCACGTGCAGGACACGATCAAACTCGTCCAGGATGCCTGGTCGGAGGCGATCCCGGGGCGTCCGTTTGCCTACTCCTTTCTCGACGCAGATCTGGCCCGGCTCTATATGAACGAGCAGCGCTGGAGCGACATTGTGACGTGGTCGGCTGGGATCGCGATCCTGATCGCATGTCTCGGCCTCTTCGGGCTTGCCATGCTGTCCATGGTCCGCCGAACAAAGGAGATCGGGATCCGGAAGGTGCTCGGTGCTTCAGCCGCCGGTGTCGTGCAGCTCGTCACACGGGAGTTCCTCGTGCTAATCGGTGTTGCAGCATTTATCGCACTCCCGATCGCATACTTCAGCATGAGGAGCTGGCTGGAGGGATTTGCCTACCGCGTCGATATGGATTACGGCGCCTTCGTTGCGGCGCCGATTGTCGCCGCGGTGATTGCATTCCTGGCAATCAGCTATCACGCGTTGCGCGCCGCAATGTCGGATCCGGTAGAGGCCCTTCGGTACGAATGATGCCGCCGTGTCGTGAGGCCCTCCGGCAATGCAGCCGGAGGGGCCTCACCAGCGGGCTACTTGAGAAGCGTCATGCGACGCGTTATCGTTGCGCCTTCTGTGCTGAGAACGTAAACATACACGCCTGCGGTCAGGCGGGACGCATCGAAGGAGACACGGTGCTCCCCGGCATCCAATGATCCGTCGATCAGTGTGGCGACTCGCTTTCCGAGCATATCGTAGACCTCGAGAGAAACAGGCGAGTCATTTGCCAGATCAAAGGATATGATTGTCGTTGGATTGAACGGGTTCGGATAATTCTGGGCGAGGCTAACAGATTCCGGAACTGTAGATGAAAGGGCGCCCTTCGAAAGCGAACAGTCCGTACTGTTTGGAACGTAGGTCAGAGAACCGCCCGTCACGTCGTCCACGCAGAAATTGACAGTCAACTTGCCCGACGCTGACGTGGTACTCGTAAACTGAGCGGTCCCCGATCCGTCGGTATTGTCAGTGCCCGATCCTGAAACTGAACCGCCGAATGTACCGGTTACCGTTACGCCGGATACTGGATCGCCGAGATCGTTCTCAATAACCACGGTGGCCGTACCGACCTTTGCGCCGTGCCCGACGCCCTGCTGGCCGGTCGAAAGCGAAGCTACGTGCATCGTCGTGGCGTCGCCTGGAGGCGGAGGCGGTGGTGGCGAGCTCGAACCGAGATTAAATGAGGCGATCCGCGTCTTGAAGTCGAACGGGGCGGAATTGGCATAGTACTCGCCGGTGTACCAGAACGAGTCGTCGTCGTCAGGATCGACCGATAAGGTCGAGTAATCACCCCAACGGCCGTACGAATTCGCCTTCTGAACGCCAGAGCCTGCGTGGATCTCAGTCTCCGCGATATCCATTATCCCGTCGGAGTGACCGGCGGTTTGGCCAGTGAATCGGATTGATGGGAAGAGGTTACGTGAAGCGATCGAGTAGGCAAGCGCAATGTCTCCATGGCCGTTCATAGCGATACTGCCTACCCAACGGCTCTGGCCGTCGTCGGGGGCGTAGGTGCCTTGTTGATGGAGCGTCCAAGCTGCCCCGTTATTCCTCAGCTCGTACCACCGTATCCCGGCGCGATTCCCTCCGGCGTCGACGGTGTGATTGAGCAACAGGGTCTGGTAAGTACCGAAGTTTCGGTACTGCATTCGGTACATGAGGAACCAGGGCAATGCGTCGAGCTTCTCGCCCCCTCTCGGCTGATCGACAGTAGAAATCGACAAGTCGAACGGATCCACTGGAAGCGTCGCCAACGGCGTAAACGTGGAGTTGCCCGGAGTCGCCCAGTCGACATGAAAAGCGTAGAGGACGATCTGATTAGACCCCACGGTGTACGGGGCCCCTCCGAAGATTCCAGGAGCGCCGGCCGAGGGAGCCGGACCGTCGAGATCAGCCGGAAGCCAGCCGTCGTTGCTGGTGCCGCCCGGGACGTCGAAAACAACCGCGTCCGCGGCGTTTCCGTCAAGCATTTCGGTCCTTTGAAAGGCGACGGCCTGAACGCCGGCATAGGAGCCGCCGTTCGGGAAGTTGCGCAACGTCATGTAGTAGGCATCCGGCCAGACGCCGAACTTCGGGTAGTCGGGAAAATTATTGCCGAAGGAAAACGCGTATCGGTAGTACGACCCGGTCGGATCGTCCGTTGCCGAAACCGCAAGGCACATGTAATACGGGGCGCTGGTCACCGAAAATTGTGTCACGAGCCAGCGACCGGCGAGGTGGTCGTAAAGCACGACCGGATCGCCGTCGTTGTCCGCTTCGCACCGTCCGCCGAAACCCTTCCAGAAGACGTTTCCAGCGACCGGGCCCAAAACGGACGAGCCGCTCTTGTCGAAAATCTGGAGGACGGAGTTGATGAATTGGAAGTAATGGTTCGGGCTGACGTCTCCCTCGACGTCGGGCGGAACGACGCGGTAGCCGACGACCGAGGCGTTATCGTCTTCGGTGGCGCCCTCGATGTTCACTCCAATTGAGACCGGGCCCGCCGTCCCACTCGCCGTCTGCTGGGCGGGATCGTTGAAGTTCGAAAGATCAGGAGCGTTCCCGTGATCACCCGGCTTGTAGAACCTGTTCGGAACGGCAAACGGGGCGCGACCCGGACTGGGTGCAACCCGATGGACATCGCGAATCGGTATCGATTTATCGAAGCGATCCGCGGTAACGACTCGTTTGGGTTGGGCGTTAACTGTAAATGCGGAGAAAACAATGAGGAGGGCGGTCGCAATACCGCTCAAGCGACGGAGGGACAACACGGCTGTGGTGGGTTTGTAATCGGTGCTCGTGAAGAACAACAATTTGCATCCCAAATAGGCATTTGTCAATAGCCGCGTCCCGGCACCCCGGAGATATTCTCGGTCCACCCGATGCTCACGACATCCCTCATGCCCGGATTCACGGCCCTGTCCGGGTACCTTAGCGCTATTGCCACAATAGCGAGCCTGCTCTTCGCATCCCCCACGGCTTCAGCGTCTGACGTCGAGCTCAAGATGTCCAATCGGTACCGACTCTTCCCCCATCCTCACGTAACTTCCAAGTGAACGCGCGACTTCATTGATCGTGCGTTAACCAAATGGTTGAACCAGGATATTCATGATAGAGTTGGAGTCGTTGCGGGGGCTCGAGTCGTCATCACGGATGCTTGATCCCGATTCTGAGACAAGGGACCGCTTGATGGAGGACGTTTACAGGTACGCCTCGCGATACCTTGACTCGGTTCCTCAAGCGCCGGCCTATTTCTCTCGTCCGGATCTGGGCGTTGGGATGCTCGATACCGAGATTTCGGAGGAAGGCATCGGGATTAATCGTGTTCTCGAACTCATCGACAGACACGTCGATTCGGTCGGTATCAATACGACGTCAGGACGCTTTCTTGGGTACATCCCGGGCGGTGGCCTTTTTTACTCGGCACTGGGTGATTTTCTGGCGGCGGTTTCCAATCGCTATGCCGGCGTGTTCTTCGCGAGTCCCGGGGCTGCGAGGATGGAGAATCAACTGATCCGATGGATGGGCGACGTGGTTGGATATCCTGCGGGTTGCCAAGGCTATCTCGCCTCCGGTGGAAGCATGGCCAATCTCACAGCGATCGTTACGGCGCGGGACGAGCATGGGATCGAGGGCGCGCTGACTTCCCGTGCGGTCGTCTATTTGACGGAGCATGCCCACCATTGTATCGGCAAGGCGCTGAATGTGGTCGGCCTTCGATCCTGCATCCGGCGAGAGGTGCCGGTCGATGCGTCACACCGGATGATACCTGCGGAGCTGGAGTCCATGATCCAGAGCGACCGAAGGGCGGGGCTGACCCCTTTTCTGGTCATCGCATCCGCCGGGACGACGAATACGGGGTCGGTGGATCCCCTGGAGCCGATCGGCCAGCTGGCACAAAGTTACGGCCTCTGGTATCACGTCGACGGGGCATACGGTGCGTTCTTTGCGCTCTGTCCGGAAGGAAAAGAGGTGCTCCAAGGATTAGAAATGTCCGACTCTCTCGTGATGGATCCCCACAAGACGATGTTTCTTCCGTACGGGACCGGAGCGCTGCTTGTACGGGACGGCGGGAAACTCAGAGCGTCGCACGCATCGGCAGCGGCCTATCTGCAGGATACCGCCGGCGATCATCAGGAGGTTTCTCCGTCGGACCTTTCTCCTGAGTTGACCAAGCACTTCCGAGGGCTTCGCCTCTGGCTGCCGCTCCAAGTGGTGGGCGTAGCGCCGTTTCGGGCCGCGCTGTCAGAGAAGATTCAGCTCGCCCGATACTTCCACGAGAGGATGTCGGAAGTGGATGGATTCGAGATGGGATCCTATCCCGAGCTATCTGTGGCGACGTATCGGTACGTGCCAAAGCGGGGTGACGCCGATGCCTTCAATCGGGCCTTGCTCAAGGCAATCCATGCCGACGGACGAATCTTCGTAACGAGTACGCAAATCAACGGAAGATTCAGCCTTCGGATGGCGGCGGTTTGCTTCCGCACGCATCTCGAAGACATTGAGATCGCCGTCGAAACGCTCACCGACACGGCCCGCCGTTTGGAAGCGACTGGGACTTCCTGACCAGAATCGCCGCGAGGTTACCCCTTGCTCCGGTCCGTCAAACGCCTGGGTTGCCCATGTCTACGATCACTCGCCAGGACCCGTCGTCTTGCTTTCGCCAGACGTTTACGTATTTCCCGGCCGACGAGACTTCTTCCCCACCGCTGTCGGTGAATTTGGCTTCGTAGACCCCCCAGGTCCATCCCAACTCGCCGGAAATTGCAACTTCGGCGTGTTTGGGCTCCCACATCAGCTGCATGTCCGGACCGGAAGCCATGGCGGCGACGATATCATCACGTCCGTTAATTGGCGATGCCCCACTGGGCATCTGGACGGCGTCTTCTGCAAGGTACATAGTGAAGGCCGCTACGGCTCCACTGTCAGCCGACATTTTGGCAAAGGCAAGGTCGGTTTCAAGAAGAGGTGACGCATCGGGGACCGACGTGGCGGGTTGATCCTCGCCAGACTGCTGACAGGCCGCGAAAACGGCGCAGACCACGACGACCGGGAGAATGGTTTTTAGCATGATGAGGCAGTTAGGATAATGGGATGCTTCATGGCAAGTTAACCGTGCGTGACCAATTCTGCCGATTCAATTCTTCGAACGGGGAATCCCGGGTCCGTTGCTCGTCGCCTCGCATTTAGCTCGCGCTCAATCGCCTCTCTTGTTACGGAGCGCCCTGAGGCCGGGTCGAAGCTCGGGCGCAGCGAACGTGACTCCATCGAAAATGCGCGTCTCCAAGTCGGAAAGCCTGACTTGCCGGGGATCGACGGGGGATGTGCCCTCTCCGCCTAATGATCCAGCCAGTCGCCGCAATGACCACTTCAAATGGTCTTGTTGCTGAACGATCTCGAGACGGTCGCCGTCATGAACGTCGAGTTGCAATTCCCGGAACGGTGGGAGCTGAAAGACGACACGCGGGGCAAAAGCGGTGAATTCATAGGAGAAAGTCGACGCACGTTCCCCGGATCTAAACTTCGCCTTCATCCATCCACTGAAGACTCTGGAACGGAAGTCGACTTCGTGCAAGCCTTCCGGGATCTGCGGAGCTAAATACAGCGTGTTTGTCAGTGCGTCGGGACGCACACCCAGGAAGTACTGATACCAGACCCGCAGGTACTCAGCATTTGACCAAGCCTGCAAGAACGTGCCGGAACGACGCGCATACGTCGAGCCCGGGCGCGGCAGTGCGTCCATGTTCTCGCTCAAACTGCCGACCGCACCTGTAACAAGTGCTTGATGCGACATGCCGGCGAGCAAATGGTAGGCCGCCTCCGTTTGATGTGCCTCGAGCATTCGCTGCATGGCGATCCCGTTGTTCCAGAGCCAGACGGTTCCGTTGTGATATGCCGCATCCTTGGGGTAATACTCCCAGTACTCGTGATAGGGGTGGAAATTCGGATCGGCCTGGCTCAGGGAGGCGACTCCCCACGGATAGACCAGTGATTCCCAAACATGTCTCGTGATCTCCATGCGGACAGAGTCGCTTTGGACGAGATCGAGGGCGAAGAGCTGGTTGGGCCTCATCGTGAAGTCGGGCGACCCATGCGCCGTCAGCCGATCGGCGAGCATGGGGTCACCGTGCGGGGCAAGGAAGTCTGCCTGGAAATGGCGAACGAGCGAATCCGCGACGGCATTCCAACGACGCGCCGTAGTGTCCCGCCCGACGATGCGTGCAATCTTCGAGGCGCAGATCAACTGTCGGTACCAAAGCGCCTCAATGTCGACCGCTCGATTACCTCGCGGGGACCAGGGAATGCGGCCATCCAGCTTGGCATCCATCCAGGTATCCGCGTCGTCGTGGGTCAGGTACCCCCGGGAATCCGTCCAGAAACGGAGCGGTCCATCGACGGATCGCTCCACAGCGGGATACAGGTCCTCGAGAATGTCGGTATCCCCGCTGTATTTCAGATACTCGAAGAGAGCGATCACGAAGCGTGGCGTGCCGTCGGTCGTGTTGTAGATGACGTCATCGGGGCGAAGCCGGTTCGGCACGCGGCCGTAGTTCGGTGAGCGGGCATCTGTATTCTGGTACCGCGCGAACGATCGCAATATGCTCGCGGCGACTTCGAATTCTCCAGAGACGAGCGTAGCGCCGGGGAGCGAGATAAAGAGATCGCGACCCCAGTAATCGTTGAACCACGGAAGCCCCGCGTAGATGCCGTACCCGGTCTGATGCATGATGAGCTCATCGAGGGTGAGCTGTATCCATCGAATCGCCGTCGTAAGCGAGTCGACGTCGGATGCGAAGAAACTGGATTCGCCTACGAGGCGCTCCATTCGCGACTCGCGTGCTGCAGTCCAGTCGCGCTGCCCGGCCCTGGCACGGCCCAGGAGACTCTCGAGCGAGTCCGGCGTGGGGGCGAGAGCGATGAGGAATCCGCCGCTTCGAGACCAATCGGTGATTCGAATTGAATCGGGAGGGCCGCCCGCCGCGAGATGTTCCGGGCGGAAGGTGGTCACGCCGATGACCTCATCGGGCGCCTCCTTCGAAGCGTAGCAGAGCGCGGAGCCGCAGGACCCATCGAAGGCAATCATCTCTCCCTCGAGTGCGAGTGCGATTGTACCCGCCTCCACACTGTCCAGTGCGATGCTCAGGACGGGCACGCCGTCGAAGAGTCGGAAGGTCTCGACCACCTGGGGAAAGCTCCTGACCAGCCTATGGGGGTAAACCGTAACCTCGGCCTCGGATCGGTCCTGCCACGCATCCCCAACCCCGATCCGATAGTCGCTGAAAATGCGACGGCGACCGACGTTCCACCCTGCAAACCAGTCGCTCGAGTCCCTACGATGCGTACGACCATAGTAGTATCCCGACGCCTTGTCCGTGTAGGAAAACTCGCGGTTTTGAAGTGAGTCGACGACGATGCCCAGGCCGTCGATCACGCGCGGGCTTTTGCTCGGTGCCTCGGCGCAGCCCGACGACATCAATCCAAGGAGGAGAATGACGACTACCGTCGAATGCACGGGAGCAACGGCGTAGCAGAGACGGCGCCGCGTTCGAAATGGGTGGTCCACCGGACCGGGGTCACGTGAAAGAGACGGCATTTCGAGAGCCCAACCCTAGGGTGTTTCGAGTGAGGGTTCTTCCCAGGCGATCGAATAGTCGCGCTCGTCGCGGCTGGGATTGCCACCCGGACCGTAACCTTTCTTGCTCGACACGGAGGCCAGCGGCACGAACTCCGGTTGAATGCGCATTTCCTCGACGGTAAATCGAAGGAATCCCAAAGCGGCATCGCCGTCCGGCCATCGATTCCTCCACTGCGGGAACGCGGTCGAGGGAGCAAAGTGGACGTTGATTCCCTCCACCTTGACGTGCCTTCTGCAGTGAATGTGTGCCGTGATTACATCGGTCGCTCCACTCTTCTTGAAGACGTCGAACAGGAATCGACGCGGTTCACCGTCTAACGCGAAGTACCAGGCGTGGCGATCGATTGCCCGGTCCCAGTCGGGCTCTTCGAAGCTGTCGGCGAACAGAGCGGGATGAATCATCCAGACATGGAGCCGCGGCCGCGGCAGACAAGCCTGTTCCTGCAGCCAGGATCTGAGTATTCGTTCCTCGGGCAGCCCCGATCCGAGGAGGAATGCGTTGCAGGCCGAGAAGCGCACGCCTTCGTGCTCAAAACTCCACTCGCTCGGCCCGAAAACCGCGGCGTATCGATCGAGGAACTCCGGCTGGATCGACATGGGCTCCTGAGGCATGTACTTGTTCCCGACCTCGTGATTGCCAGGTATCACATGCGTCGGAAACGGCAGGTTGTCAAAAATCTCTTTGACCTGCTCGAGTTCGAACGAATGGGTCGAACCGTCGCGCGTCATGTCTCCCCCGACGAGAAGAAACTCGGGGTCGAGATCAATAATCTGTCCCCTGGCGGTCTCCCAATTTTCATTCCAGGCAGGCTGATAACGGAAGGAACGGGGCGTGCCAACGTGAACGTCTGCTACGTGAATGAAAGACCACATTGTAAGTAATTAAGAATTAAGAATTAAGGATTAAGAATTGGGTTCTGGCGATGGCTGGTAGCGGGTTACCTTAGGCAACATTGGTCTGATTTTAGAGGCGATTTCGGATTGCGTGCAAGATAGCGGGTTTTCGTTGAATCGGGCCCTTTGACTATTATCCCTGCTCAACCGTGCGCCGATGATTTCACTTCCGCTTGCAGACTACCTCGTCATTGCGATCTACCTGATCGCCGTGCTGGTGGCTGGAGCATGGTTTGCGCGGTTCACGAAGACGGGCCACGACTTCTTTGTCGGCGGCAACCAGATTCCATGGTGGGTAGCCGGCATCTCGCTCTATATGACCACGTTCTCGGCGTGGATGTTCACCGGGGCTGCCAGCTTCGTGTACAACACCGGCTGGTTCGGATTTCTCTACATGGCAGGTAAGCCGATCGGATTCTTGATAGGATTCAAGCTGTCGGCCGTCCGCTGGCGACGATCGCGGATATCGTCGCCCGTAGAGTACGTCGAGGAACGGTACAATCACGTCACGCGGATTGTGATAAGCCTCGTTCTGGTCGTCAGCATGATGTACTGGCCGGGCCACCATCTGGCAGCGGTAGCGAAGATCTCGGCGCCCGCGCTTTTCCCGAATGTTTCGTGGGCGATCGATGGGCTGATTCTCTTCTTCGGGATTTTCGTACTGGTCTATACGGTCGCAGGGGGACTCTGGGCGGTGAGCGTGACAGACGTGATCCAGTTTCTCGTTTTGTTTGCGGTCTGCGTCGTGCTCGTTCCGGTCGTCCTGTTCGCAGGGGATCACGGCACGCCGATGGACCTTCTGAGGAAGCTCCCGGCCATCTCTTTTCAGCACGAGGTCAGAGCCGGTACGGTCTACACGCAGTGGTATCTGATCGGCTTCGTTGTCGCGGGGATTTTCGGGAACGTCGTAGGAGATAAGGCGCAGCGATTCTTCTCCGTACGTGACGAACGGGCCGCCAATCGAGTTGGATGGCTCGCGTTCGCGCTTTTTTGCACCTCTCCCCTGCTGTTCGGTATTCCACCCCTGGTCGGAAAAGTGCTTTGGCCTGAAGTCAGCCAGCTCCCGTTCTACGGGCTGGCGACGAAACCCGACGAGAACGTGTTTATCGCGGTCGTCATGCACTATATGCCGGCCGGTGTGGTGGGTTTATTTCTTGCGGCGATGATTGCCGCCTCCATGTCGGCGCTCGACTCCGTTTGGAACGCCGTCGCATCGATCGTGTCGATCGATCTCTACAAAGGACATTTTCGACCCGCGGCTACGGAACGTGAATTGCTGATCGTCGGCCGGCTCGTTGTCGTCAGTCTAAGCGTCGTTGCGGTAGTTACGGCACTCTTCATCGTTCACAGCAGGCTGGGGATCTTCACGATCAGTAACATCGTGCTCGGACTTTTCACGATTCCGGTGACGATACCCCTTCTCGTCGGCATCCTGACGAAATGGCCGAGCACCTGGTCCGCAATCCCAGCTATCGCGGGCGGGTCGGTCGTCTCTGCTTATACGAGATTTGCGCTGAATTGGACGCTCGGATCTCAGTATATCGCAGTGATCATCGTCTGTATCGCCATTGTATTTACATCGAGATGGATCGGTCGGCTCTATTATCGTCGGCCGGAATGGGGCATTGTCGCGGGCGTAGCTCTAGCGGCGGCGTTCTGGGTGGGATTTTCGGTGGTGGAGGCTCCAACTATGGTGTTCGGACAGACCGCGAGTGGCGGAGGCAATCCATGGACACTCATCGTTTGCCTCAGTATTGGCCTGCTGAACGCCGGTTTTGCCCCACTTTATGCCCGCGACGAGACCTCCGATACGGGTGCTTTGGACGCGCTCTTCGAGAGGCTCGAGCGACCAGTCGATACAGAGGCTGAGGTTGGGACTATCCGAGGACGAAGTGAAACCTACTCGGTGATTGGCTGGTCGGCCATCGCACTGGGCGCCTTGCCGGGGTTGATCGGTGCGCTGCAGGGTCCGAAAGGAAGCTGGCCCATATACGTCGCACTGAGCGTCATCCTCGCCGGGAGTGGACTCGTCTTTCTGGGACTGAAGCGTGACACCTAATGTCGTTCTTCCTGCTCCTGCCCCGCCCTGCTACGTGCTTTGGTCCACAATTTTCCCGTCTTCTCCGATCGAGATTTGGATTCGACCAAAGGAAATCTCGAATCCATTGTCCGAACGCACAATCTCCGCTCCCGGAATAGAATCGTCCGTTCTGGCGATCGAGAGGCCAGTCAACACTGTCGCCTCCATAGCGGGTTCGATCGTTCCGATCTCGACGAATGGATGTCTGTCGGCGATCTCGTCGGGAATCGGCAAACGTCCGATCGCTGCATGCGTCGGAACGGTGCTCAGCACGCGTCCTTTCATGAGTACGCCCGGACGACTTGTGACAAAGTCGGATCCCGAGGTTTCCTGACGACAACGTCCGTCGTAATTGTAGCCGAAGTATCGGGCCTGAAATTGCGAAGGTGTCGAGTATTTCGTCATCCGATCTATGACGACGACGGCGGGCGCCTCGTAGAGGACGATGACGGTTCGCGCAACAAACTTCACATCGACGTCGACCAGGCGGTACGGCTGGGTTGCTTCGCTGACCCAGAATGCGTAGCCGCTGCCGGTGCCTGAATCCACGAGCCGTGCGTAGGATGTCGACGCGTTCGTTCCCTCAACGCCGTTGTGGTATTCGTGGCCCTTGCCGTCGATTAGGACGGCGCTGTGCCCAATTGTGAGCCGCATGGGCCATGCCGGATCAGAGTAGCTGTAAGGGGGTCTGTATGGATCGGTTACCAGCTGCTCACCAAAGCATTTTACGATCAGCGCGTTGCGGTCCGCATGCTCATGATTGCCGGGTGCGCCGCTGCGAAGTCCAACGACGAGATCCCGAGGATTGAACCCGGTTCTAGCGGTTACCCAATCGAGATCGGAAATCCAAAGTCGGTTCATCGCCTCGGGTCGGACGGCTCTGACGGTCTCGTCATACCAGATCAGGGCCCAGAAGTCCGGATCGCCGCCACGTTCATCCGCGAACCATTGGGCGAGTCCGCTGAGATAACGCCGCCCTATCCAATAGGGTACGGCTGTCCGCGTAACGGCTCCCCTCTCGCCGCTTTTCGGATTCCCGTTGTCTCCGAAGTTGACGATGTCGTACGGATCTTCGTCTGTCGGCATCGCCATGTTGACGATGTAGCGGGCATATCCCTCCCAGTTGATTTTCGCCAGGACGTTCTTCTCCCCGAAACGCTCGAGGATCGTCGTTGCCTGGGCCAGGTGGGTTGCTGTGTAATTCCCGTAGCTGACGCCCTCGTGGTAGGAGCCGTCGGGACGGAAGATCCGATTGAATTCTTCCAGACTGAAAGTAGCCATCTCGAGCCAGCGCCTTACGTCCGGTCCGTCTCCGAATTCCTGCCGATAGGTCAAGGCGCCGATCGTGAGCGCACCGGCAGGAACGGCGCGAAGATTGGTTGTCGCCGTGATCTCGGGTCGCCGGGACATGTCGGTGTTGTTGCCCGGCCGGTGCTCGAAGAACGTACTCGTTTCATCGAAGCCCCAGCCGACGACCTCCCTCGGATTCCTGATGCCGTAAAGACCGACATAGCACGGTTCACAGCCGCGCCGGCCCATGGTGGTGATCCAATCGGCCCGTTCCTCGGGGGTAATCCGTGGACCCAGCCAGTCCGAAACCAGCGACACGGCGATGGTTGAGCTCGGCGCTCGCTGTACGCCGACAACGTCTTTTCCGCCTTCCAGAAAGAAATCCCAACGTTGGAATTTCATCATGGTTCGCACCAGATCGGCTGCAAGGTCGGCAGCATCCTCGTCTCCTGTCATCAGGTACAGGAAGGCCATTTCCTCGGCGCTGTTTCCCAGGCGGGCAATGTGAAAAAGCTGGTCGTTGTAGCGGACTTCCTCCTTGATGAAGCGACGTTCAGCCACTCGGTCAAAGGCGAGCATGCGTTCTCGCAGCGAGGCGAACCGTCCGGACTCCGAAAAGAGATGGCGCATTCGCTCGATGTCGACATCGTCGAAAAAGAGGCCGTACGCCAACAGCTCGTTTTGAGCCCGCGGGCGGGCCTCTAGGGACAAAGGGCGAAGGAGTTCTGAGGTGGCTGCCGCGGCCGCCAGCTTTAAGACATCACGTCGGTTCATGCTAGTCATTGGTCATTAGTCATTAGTCATTGGTCATCGGTCATTGGAGTCGCGGTGTTTGCGGTTGCAAGAGCCCTGCCCCAACGTGCACGGTGTCACGACCCGGCAAGTCAGGAGACCCCGGACGCCGGACTCCGGACTTACTGGTACGTGACCCATATCGGACTGCTCCAGGCCATATTTCCATCGCGCTGAATGACCCGGACGTAATAGTACTGTGTTTCACCTGGAATCAGGAGGTCGTCCATCCATTCCATGTCAGCCGTACTCTGCCGGTCTCTTTCAGCGAACATACGTTGGTCGAATACAAATCCCTGTCGTACGAGCTCGATCGCCTGGAGATCAGCCGTGCCGCGCACAGAGAGCGTGAGTCTCGGCGGAGACGTCACTGAAATCTCCGATCCCATAAGGGCCTCGTCGATTCGAAAGTCGAGAAAGATTGGGACGCCGGAAGTGGCATAGCAGCGGCGGTCATACAGCGCGTCGAAGAGAGCTGGGCGCGTGAGTTCAGGCGCGAGTACGGCCGTCATCCCCGTCCTGTACGCATCCTCTTTCCAACCGACACGAGTTCCAGCCGGGATGTGCGCGGCGCGTCCCTCCATCTCGGTTGCATGCCAGAGAAGGCCGTGGCTGTCACTTCCCCCGACGAATCCAAGTCGCTGACCTCGCCTGAGCGCGTCGACTACGTACTTTCCGGCGTGCACATGATCGCGTCGGTATCCGATGGGACGGTTTCCCGGGTATTCAAAACGACCGTGGGTCGAGCAGATTTCTATCAGCCGCGAGAGCGCCGGATCGTACGCATCCAGGTCGGTCCCACTCCACGCCGTGTGGTGTGGGATGACGAGCGCGCGGCGGCCGGCCAAACGCGCAAGGAGCTTCTTCCCTGTGTTTGAGGACGGATCGCCGTAACTGATCAGCGGACCCGATTTATCAGGGTAAAGGACGTGGCGATGCCCTTCGCCAACCTTGCCTGCTTGACCGGCATGGTCGGCCAGGGCAGGGGATGTCCACTCATAGCCGTAGAAGGCCACAAAATGATCGTCAACTGTCATTCGGTCAGCGACGGCCCACATCATTTCCAGTTCTGAGCGACTGAGCTGCATGCCGTCGAGGTAATCGTGCTCGGTCAAGGCCGCGAAGTCGTATCCGTAAGCGTCACGGTACCGGAAGTAAAGCTCGTCGACGTCCCCAACCGCATCGCCGTAGGCAGAATGGGCATGCAAATCGCCGAAATAGACGTTCAGGCCGGATGAAATCTGCGGCCGACCCCCGACAGGAGATGAGACTCGGGACGACGGGTCTCGACGGGCGGCCAGGGGCGGAATCGGTTCCAGCAATCTCGCGTGCCAATTCGACTCCATCGGCTCAGACGGCGGCCGAACCCTCAACTGCTGGATCTGAGCGCCCTGGAGTCCCATCGATGCGATGAAGATCGGGTTCGACCCGGCGGCGCGCACGCGCGGCTTCCAGGATCCCCATCGCTCCTGGGAGATGGTGAACCGCTCCGACCAGCCGCCCGCATCCAAATACTGGGCGTACAACCTGTGCGATGCCTGGCCAAGCAGCCAAACGCGACCGTAGCGGTCGACTGTCAGCTCCGGGAATTCCCAACCTTGAAATGCATCCTCATTCTGGAGATCGCGCTCCGGGATCGGTTCGACTGGCTCCAGCAATCGATCTCCCTCAAGCCGGCGCAACGTCACATATTTCGTCAGCCACCAGGCATCCTCCGCTTGATTTCCCTCATTCGTCGCCCACGTGATCCACTGGCCAGCCTGACCGTCCAACTTTAGAACAGACTGGACGTTACGGTAAAACGAATTGGTTAAACTTTTTGGGCTAACCGACTGGTCTAACTCATAAAAAAGTATTTCAAAACTTCCCTCGTCATATTTGTCGAAGCTGACTGAGGGAGTTCTTTCGGAACCCGGTGTGATGGAAGGGCGGAAGCAGTTGCCCGGCCCGCAATCGATCGTCTCTGGAGCGGACCACCCCTCTTTTTCGAGACGCATGAACTGGATGCGACTCTGTTGCTTGCTTACTTCCTCGTATACGACCCATCCGACGCCATCCTGGAAGAGAACCCTCGGTTTGAAGACGCCCTCTGGGCTGCTCGCCAGGATGCACTCCACCCCCGCACTATCTCCTCGAACGGTTCGGCTGATGATGTGCCAGGCATGGTCACGTTTGGCAACCCAGACAGCGAGGAGATCTCCGTTGGAATCGACAGTGATTGCGGGCTGGCACTCCACGCCGAAGGAGGAGCTCAGCACGAACGGAGATGAGTGCTCGTGCATGCACCTCAAGCAGATGCGGTCGCCGGCCGAATTTCGCTCGGACCAGATGACCCAGGGTCGTCCGTCGGGGTCAACGCAAATGTCGGGCTCGTGGGCCGTTTGATCGGTTACGAGAACGGGTGCGGAAAGCGAGAAATCGGATCGGTCTATCAGCAAAGCGTCGAACATGGCGGAAGTTCATCTGTACCGATCCCAATGGCAAGATCCTGCATTCGCATTCGTGGTTCGTGGTTCGACGTCGCACCTGGGACGCCGCACCTGGCACGTAGCACTCAGCGCCTATAGACTCACAATGGTTGCACCCTCATTCCCCGCGCCGAAGAGATGCGGTGCGAGCAGGGATTGATGCTCAGCGGCAATTCGGATGGCTTCGTCGTCCGTCGGACCAAAATTCTCTCCGAAAACGAAGGTTCGTATGCGACGGTCGGTTTTCAGACTTCTCAATCGCGTCCGTACGGCTTCTTTGATCGAGCCGCCGGTCCCTCCCGAACCGTAGCCGTGGATAACGATCACGACCTTTGTACCCGACGCCTTGGCGTTTGCAAGGATCGTTTCCATGCGGTCGGCCGCGACATCTGCCGGCGGGTCACCTTCCTTGATGTTCACGGTCTTTACGAGCGAAGCCTTTGGTCGCGCCTCCCGTGAGAGCGGGGACTCGCAATAGGGACAGACGACCGCACCGCGCGGAACCGGATTACCGCAGGTTGGACATTTCATTCGCCACGTGCATAGTTCTCGAGCAGCCAATCGAGTCTTCTAACCGTCTGGATCATCGATCGCACCGTATGGTAGCTGATTTTCCAGGCATGACCGAGTGCATCATCGATGGGGGAGCCCGTCCGATCCAGACGTTCATACCACTCGCCGACTTCCGGGACGACGAATCGATCGAACACAAAGTCGTGTACGTTAATGAAAGCAGACCAGTACACGGGCTGGTGAAGGTGCCTGTAGGCATCGAGCATCCCAACCAGGACCTCTGCCTGCTGCCAGAACTGCTTTTCATGTACGTCGGCGGGTCCTGCCACCGGTCCTTCTACGAACACACCGCCATGCTCCCAGTCGATCCCGCTCGCGACACAGTGTTCGAAAATCGGGCGTACGATCGGAAGCGCGTCTGCAGGTTCGCGGCCCAGTCTTTCAAATGCATGGAGCAGCAGCCATGCGAATTCGACATTGTGGCCATAGGAGGTTGTGTCGAGGGGTCGAGCGACTCCGTCGGCCGGATCGGCATCGCGTCCCCACCGGGTATCGAAAATGATGGCCGGCAGCGGCTCGAAATCCAGCGTAAACTGCATCCCGCCCGTGCCCGTCTCAGGATCCAGCATTTTCGTTTCAATGAGATCGATTGTACCGAGAAGCGCCGCCCGAACGGATTCTGTGGGAGCGGCCTCATAGAAGGTGGTCAGGGCTTCCATCATGTGCATGTGCACGTCGAGAGACTTTCTATCGCCGCCCGACCTGGGTCCCGGTTTCGGGGTCCAGTTACGTTCCATCAGCTCGAAGAATCCGCCACGCGATGTGTCGGCCATTCGGTCGGAGATAACCTTCCAGGTTCGCGTTGCGGCTTCGAGACCCTGCGGGTCGCCGGTCGCGAGGAAGTACTCGCTGAAAGCGTAGATCGCAAAGCACTGACCGTAGCCCACCTTCTCGAGGACGACCGGCCGGCCCGAGCGGTCAGCGATCCAGATCCAGCCTCCATACCTATCGTCCCAGTAGTTGTCGAGTATGAATCGTGCACCGCTCCTGGCCAGTTCGGCACACAGGCCGTTTCCGTATCCTGCACGATGCGCGCTTGCCATGGTGTAGAGCATGCGGATCTGCATCAGGAATGTTTTGACCGTCTCGCCGGTCGCGCGTCCGGATCGGTCGAAGTAGGTGAGGAAACCGCCATAGGGCGGGTCCGGACTCCGCTCGATCCAGAAGGGCAGGAGGGAGGTCGTCAGATAGTTGAGGACGCGATCCCTGCAGGCGAGGATCTGATTGGCATCGGGGTGCTGGTGATTCATGGGAGGCCCCTGAGTCCAGTTGAGCATTCAGCCGAACGTACGAACGATCCTGCCGTACTGCTACCGGTTGAGCGACAGCAGGAGTTGCTCGGGAGGATACCGCTGGAGCAGCCCTTCGTCTTGCATGAGACGTTCAATGGCATCGATGTCCATGGGCACAAAGTCGGAGACGATCTCCGCACCGTTCTCCGTAATAATGATGAGATCCTCCATCCTGATGTAGATCCGTTCTTCCGGGACTCGAAGCGCCGGCTCGATGGTGAAGACCATACCCGGCATGAGCGGTCCCGAATAGTTGCCGACGTCGTGGGTCGACATACCGACCCAGTGTCCCAGGCGGGCGCCTGGTCGGTCCATGCCTGCGTCATAGGAAGCGACGAATTCTTCTGCGGCTTGCCGATACTCCGGCTTCGAAAACGAAGCATTGGTGAGGATCACCTTCATGTCGGCGACCGCCTCCTTCCCGATTGCGGCCGGGGTGACGCCGGGCCGGATCCGTGTGAGCACGGCGCGATAGCAGGAGAGGTAGAATGAGTACAGCTCGCGCTGCCAGTCATTGAACGTTCCGTTCACGGGCCAGACACGCGTGAGATCGCTCATGTAGTAGCCGACGTCCGGTGCGTAGTCCATCAGGACCATGTCGCCGTCCTTCATCGTCCTGGCGCCTTCATGATAGTGGGGGTAGTAGGCGTTGGTCGCGCTGGCGACGAGAGAGAAATACGCGTCACCCTGCGCGCCGTCCCGATAGTAGACGTATTTGGCTACGGCGTCCAGTTGTGATTCTTTGACGCCCGGTTCGGTCGAGCGCATGGCTTCCATCAGGCCGAGTCCGGACAGACGCGTCGCAATTCGGATCATCTCGAGCTCCCGGTCGCTCTTTACCAGTCGCATTTCGTCGAGGATGGGGGAGAGGTCGGCAACGGGGAGCGATGGAAATCGGTCGCCGAGCATTTCGATGAATTGACCTTCTCTCGAAGCGCTCGCGTCCCATGGATCCGCGGCGGCGTCGGCGATGGCGCGGAGGGCAAGGTCGCGGCTCATCGAAGCCCCCTCAGCGGGGCTGAACGGGGTGTAGATCGTAGGGCCGGGCGTTCCTCGAGCAAGCCGGGCGAGGTGTTCGGAAAGGAGTTCCGGACCGTACACGCCGGCAAAGCCGAGGTCCCCTTCGATAAATGCGACGTCCTCTGCCGAGAGCATCTTGCCCTCGGCGATCTCGCGCCCCGCGTTGCGATGAGGCAGGTAGAGCGAGGCGTCCCCGGTTCGTCCGTCGATCAGGACGTAGGCATGGGGCACTTCAACGCCGGTCAAATAGAAGAACTCGTTTGACTGCCGGAACCGAGTGTAACCTGCTGGTGCTGGTGCTCCCTGGAGGATTGCGACGGCCTGACTGCCGATCGATTCGGCAAGTTTCGCTCGTCTGGCGACGAACTCTTCAGGTGAGAAGTTCTCCGTGAAGAAAGGGGCGCCCTCCTGGGCGAGCAACAGGCCCGGCATCAGGAAGAGAAAGAAAGACAGGTGGTGCAACAGCTTAGACATGGCAGTATCTGATTGATCTACTGTAAGGGCGGGCGCGGACAGTCGCGCCGAGCTTCTCCGCCGCGGCGTCGTTTCACAGAATAGAATACGTTCCGACCTTCGTGAAACCTGTCGGGGAATCCCCGTCCCGATCCCTCAACGCTCTATTCCTTATCGACGCCGCGAACGGCAAGGACCGGCACTTTCAGGCCGTGTCGGACGTGCGTAATCGTGTCACCCTTGAAGATATCGGCGAGTTTTCGGTGACCGTGACCGCCCAGAACCATCAGGTCGACCTCGTGCTCCCGCGCCAGTCGAATCAGTTCTCGCGGGACGCTCCCGAATCCGAGTACCGTGCGGACCGTGACTTGGCTGCCGCTCAACATTGCCTGGAGATGTTCCGCGAGCTCGGTCAGATAGCGATCGTCCTCGCGTCGTTCCTCGTCGGCGCTTTGTGGTCCGTGCCATTGGCCGCCCACGCCCTCGACAACGTGCATCAACAGCAGCTCGGCATTCTCGACTCGAGCGAGGTTGAGCGCCTGCGTGAGCATCGGCGCGTCGGTCGGTTTTGCTTCAACCGCCACGCCAATGCGGCGGCGGTGTTTCGGCGGCGGTGTCGGCGCCGGCGCTTCTTCGAGCGCCAGTTGGACGGAAGCAGCCACTTTTGCGGCTACACCAGGCCGTGTCGGCTCGATCACCTCGCCCGACGGTTTGAAGATCATCCACACCAGGAGTAAACCGAGTGCAATCGACAGCGGAGTAGCCGTCCAAAGCACAAGCCATCCATAACTACCCGCCGCATCTGCGTAGTTGAGTATCTCTTCGAGTACCAGCTTCCCATTGAGCGCCATGATGATCCCAGCGACAAGCCAGGCGGAAATCTGAACCCACCGCGGGCTGACGAATGGGCCCATCTTCCGCTTGCTCGAGGTGAACTTGATTAGCGGCACGACCGCAAACGAAAGCTGAAGACTGAGTACCACCTGGCTGAGGATCAGCAGCTTGTAGGTTGACCCTTCTCCGCTGATGGCAATGACGAGCACCGCAGGGATGACGGCCATCGAGCGCGTCATCAGGCGCCGAAGCCATGGACGCATCTTGATTTGCAGAAAGCCTTCCATCGTGATCTGGCCGGCCAGTGTACCTGTCAGCGTTGAGCTTTGGCCCGCAGCAATCAGGGCGATGGCGAAGGCAGCCGGCGCCAGGCGACTTCCAAGCAGATCTTCGAGGAGGCGGTGCGCCTGCTGAATCTCGGTAACCTCAATGCCTCGAGTGTGGAACGTCGCCGCCGCCACGATCAGGATGGCCGCGTTGACAAAGAACGCTGCGTTCAGGGCCACGGCAGAATCGATCAGATTGAACCGACAGGCCTTCCTTACGCCGTCGACGTCGCGGGGAACGTCACGGCTTTGCACCAGGGCCGAATGCAGGTAGAGGTTGTGCGGCATGACGGTGGCGCCCAGGATTCCGATCGCAATGTATAGCTGCGGACCACTGAGCACCTGTGGGACAAATCCGCTGGCGATCCCGGAAACGGACGGCTCGCTGAGAAAAATCTCGACAATGAAACAGATGCCGATGACAGTTACCAGCATCAGAATGAACGCCTCCATCTTGCGAATGCCGAGCCGCTGGATAGCCAGCAGAATCATTACATCGCCGGCCGTAATTACGACGGCCCAGATCAGCGGGATGCCGAACAACAGGTTCAGACCGATGGCCGTACCCAGTACCTCGGCCAGGTCGCAGGCCGCGATGGCGATCTCACAGAGAACGAAAAGAATCCATCGCACCGATGGGGAATAGTCGTCGCGACATGCCTGAGCGAGATCACGTCCGGTAACAACCCCCAACCGGGCCGACAACGTCTGCAGCAGCACGGCCATGATGTTGCTCATCAGCAGGACCCATATCAACTGGTAGCCGAAGCGCGCCCCTCCTTCGAGGTCGGTGGCCCAGTTGCCGGGATCCATATAGCCGACGGAAACCATGTACGCAGGCCCGGCGAACGCGAGCATCCGACGCCACCAACGGTGGTGACTCACCGAGACGGAACGGTGGACTTCCTCGAGTGAGCGGGATGTGTGGGCCGACATGACTTCTGGTCTAAACCATTTTGGCGGTTCGAAATTACGATAGTCAGCCTTTAGAAGTGTGCCGCCTCGCAGCCCAGTCCGATACGAGACGGCCGTGACAAAGCACGTCTACGTCTTTCGGGATGCGGGTCTCGTCAACATAACCGGCAAGGGTCGCGAGATGCGTTGGGAACGTACCTCGACACGAAGTAGGTGCAAACGCCCGGAACCAAGTTTGGTGTTTGAAATTTGGTATTTGCAGTCGACTCGCTAGTCTCCTCCCTGCGGCTCGCCGAATGTTTCCGCCATGAAGGCGCTGAACTCGGCCCAACTCTCCCTGTCGGCCGTAGGACTGTAGCGAAGAGGCAAATTGAACTTCTGGCCTTTCTCCGTTGCGTCGGGGTCGGTGAAGGCATGCACAGTGCCGGGGTAGGACACGAAACGCATGTCTGCTCCGGCCGCCGCCATCTCCTTCTTGAACGCATCGATGGATTCCTGCGGAACGAATGGATCGTCGGCGCCATTGAGAACGAGGATTCGTGCCTTGATGTCGCCGGGACCGGCCTTCGTGGGCGTATCGAGCGTGCCGTGAAAGCTCGTAACCGCGTCGAGATCCAATCCGCGACGAGCCATCTCGAGTACCACCGCGCCCCCGAAGCAATAACCGATTGCGGCCGTCTTTGTGGAGTCCGTCGTTGGATGGTTCTTGAGGATCTCCAATGCGGCATTGAAGCGTCTCGCAGCGCCGTCCATGTCGCTAAAGACCTCCTGAGCAAACTTCTGGGCAGTCTCCGGATGATCGGCGACCTTACCCTCGCCGTACATATCCAGGGCCAGCGCCGTATATCCCATCTGAGCAAGGAGATCCGCACGCATGCGGACGTAATCGCTATGACCCCACCACTGATGAACCACGAGCACACCGGGTACACCTGAACTGTTCGCATCGTACGCGATATATCCGGTGTACTTCTGGCCGTCGACGTCATACGTGAAAGTGTCCCCGCGAAGGTCCCGTACGGTTGCCTCAGCGGCTTCGCCCTGCTGTTGGGGTTGGGCACACGCTCCGAGGAAAACGAGGGAAAAGATGACAGGGAAGTAGCGGTGTGGGTTCATGAGGATGGAGGATGGAGGATGGAGGATGGAGGATGGAGGATGAAGTTCTGTCGGGGTTTTGCTAAAGCAATTTAACGATCGGACAGAACAACCGCCTTCGAAACCCAGATGCCGCAACCGTTCGTCAAGCGTAGAGAGTAGATTCGGTCAGGTATCCGGCAAAAACACGAAGCGCGAGTCCCCTTTGCAGGAAACTCGCGCTTCTGAACGGATGACGAGGGTCGAGTGACCGTCGTCTCAAGTCCGGCAGGTCTACATCCCGGATGGATATCCCGGGTCAGCCTTTACCTGGTCGATCTGCTTAACGTGACGTTTGACGTGATTGGCCATGAAAATGACCCATTCGGCGCCGTCCATCGGGGCCATCCCTTCAGCGAACGGACGGGAATATTCACGCAGATTCTTGTCGGTCGTCTCGAGAAATTCGATCGTTTTGGCCCGTGCGGCTTCGAAAGCAGCCTTTGCTTCTTCGGGCGTAGCGTAGACGCCGGTCGGTTCGAGGTCCGGACTGGTCTTGTACTTGGTTGACCGGTCGAGCATCATGTTCCGAACGGCTGCGTCAGCAGTTTCGGTGCTGTCCGGCATTTCCATCATCGGTTCGCCGGTCAGGACACTGTCTTCGAGAATGCCTCTGAGCTTGTTTTCAGTTTTGATGATGTGCTCGGTGACACCCTCAATACTCCACCGCTCTGGATTTTCCTGGAAGACCCACTGTTCCGGGGTCAGGCCGTCGATTGCCTTGAGGAGCACTTCGGAGCCCTCATTGAGCTCAGCGATAAGATCCGCATTCGGGCCGTCGTAGGCCATCTCTTCGGCCTCTGCTTCCATTCCTTCACCATGCTCAGCCATGTCGGCCGACTTGTTTCCGCCGCAGGCAGCGAAGAAGAGGAACGCAAAAGGAACTACTAATTTGTACAGCTTCATCTTGATTTTCTGTAAGTAAACGGAGGCAAGCTTGAAATTTAAATCAAAAAGAGTAATCCGACAGTGAATTGCTGAGGTGTTTTTGAGCAGGTCGACGCCGAGGCATTCATGGAAATTCCCGAACATGCGGAAGCCCGTCCGCCGGTCAACACACCTTTCAGAAGTAGCAGAAATCCCTTATGCAATGGACACTAGGCGGGGAGGTCGGCACTCACAGATGACCAATGACTTGTGGCCAGTGACTAATGACCAGTGTCTAGTGACTAATGACCAGTGTCTAGTGACTAAAAAGCGGCCTGCCTCTTCAGCGAGGCGCGGTGGTAGGCGCCGACGATCATACTCGGGCGGATAAATCCGACGATCGTTCCCGTGTCGTCGAGAACGGGCAGTTCCGGATATTTCGTGTCTTCAAAGACGAGGAGGACCTGGTCGAGGGGGGCTTCGAGACCGACCGAAACGAAAGGCGACTGGAGATCCTTGGCAGTCAGATGTGCCTCGTCGGCAGAATCCAGGAGAGGCTGAATGTTGTCGAGCAGGACGAGTCCCGAATATCGGAGTCTTTCTCCAGCCTCGTCCGACTCCACCACCGGAAGGATGATCTCGGTAGTTCGTGTGAACACGCTGACGATATCTTCCAGGGAGTGATCCGGATCCAATTGGTGATAATA
Organism: uncultured Bacteroidota bacterium; assembly: GCA_963768715.1. Taxonomy (GTDB): domain Bacteria; phylum Bacteroidota; class Rhodothermia; order Rhodothermales; family DATKEJ01; genus DATKEJ01. The sequence goes on along the minus strand of CAVYJC010000006.1, from coordinate 59,049 downwards.
GACCGGGTGCTTGATGACGTTCTTGACCCGGATATCCTTGAGCACGTCCGGGGCGACCTCCATGCGATACGCGGGTGACTCATTGTGGCTGCGGACCTGCTGCTGATAGAGGCTCCAACGGCGAGCGAGCAGGTGGACGATCACGCCGGAGAAGATCAGCGGCACGAGGAGTTTATAGCTCCCGGTCATCTCCGAGATCATGATGGTCGTACACACAGGGACGTTGGCGACGCCGGTAAAGAACGTAGCCATGCCGATCATGACGTACATCTCAGGCTGTGTCACGAGGTCGGGCGCGATTGCGTGCATGCCTTCGCCGAAGATCCCTCCCAGCATGCCTCCGATAACGAGCGACGGTGCGAATACGCCCCCCGATCCTCCCGATCCGATCGTGAACGACGTTGCAATGATCTTGGTGAACAAGAGCGCCGCCATAATGGTCATGGGAAGATTGCCATTGATGGCTTGTTGGAGCCAGCTGTAGCTCGAGCCCAGTACGGCGGGGAACAGGAAGGCGATGGACCCGACGACGAATCCTCCGATGGCAGGCTTGAAATGCGGCAGGATGTTGATGCGATCGAAGAGTTTCTCCTTCGTGGCATAAAACACGTTCGTATAGAAGATGCCGACGACGGCGCACGCCAGGGCGAATACCGTGAGCGGAAGCAACTCGATCGAGTTAATGAATTCGAATCCCGGCGTAGTAAAGACGGTGCTGGATCCGACCATCGAGCTGTAGATGGAGTACCCCGTAATGGCGGCGATGGTGGCCGGCATGATGCTTTGGGTCTCGATGTCGTCTCGATACAGCACCTCGACGGCGAAGAAGGCCCCGCCAAGAGGCGACTTGAAGATGCTGCCGATGCCCGCCGCCACGCCGGCAAGGAGGAATTCGCGCCGATCCTGTTCGCTCAGTTTGAGTTTTGTCGCTACGTAGGACCCGATGGTTGCCGCTATCTGGGCGATCGGGCCCTCACGACCGGCGCTCCCACCGGTGCCGATTGTGATACTCGAAGCGACGGCTTTGATGAAGGCAACACGGGGCCGAATGATGCCGTGCCCACGGTGGAAGGCCTTGATGACGGCGTCTGTACCGTGTCCTTCCGCTTCGGGAGCGAACTGGTAAACCAGCCAGCCTGAGGCCAGTCCTCCGAGCGTCGGGACGATGAAGAGCATCCAGCGCCGAGTTGGATTCAGCGCTCTTACCAGGTCAAAGCCGCCCGTGGATTCCGGTCCCTCGAGGGGAGGGTGGTATCCGGTCAGATTGAGGAGCGTGTACTCGGAGACGAGATCGAGCAGATAGGAGAACGCCAGTGCAGCGAAAGCGCCCGCGACCCCTATCAGGAAGGAGTACAGCATCCAGCGACCGGTAATCTCCCATTCGAAGTTTCGGTCGAGCAACCGAAGTGTCCGGAGATAATTGGTCTTGATGTAGCGAAGCGGCCGCTGCGGCTTCATTGCTTGGGGCGCGAATTATTTGAATCGGCTAAAATAAGATCTCTCGACCGGAGCCAATTAGAAATTAGGAATGAGGAATCAAGAATGAGGAATGAACATCAAACATCAAACACCAAACACCAAATACCAAACATCGAACTCCGAACACCGAACATCAAACTTGTGCGGGCACACTGTCACGGCCTGGTCTCGAGAAGTTGAAATCGGCCCGATAGGGTATAATCCGGAGATCCTCCGAAACTGAGCCGGGTTGGCGTTTGAAACGCCGGAACGTCTGTGTTCGTTCTTGAGAAACCCTGGACGCGGAGCCTGGAACCCCTGGAACTCGACTACGCTGGAAGCGTCTTGCACAGTCGCCCCGTTCGTTCGGGGCAGGTATGGAACCTTAACCCCGAACCCTTACGGCCTCATTCGTGCTTCGAGCGCTGAAATGCGGTCGTTCTGCGAATCAATGACGACCTGTTGCTCTTTGATCGCCTCTATCAAAAGCGGGACAAGATTGGAGTAGGCCACGGAGTAGTGTCCGTCGTCTCCCTGACGAACGACTTCCGGCACGATTTCCTCGACATCCTGAGCGATGAGGCCAATCTGGCGGCCGGAATCGAACCCGCGATCTGGCCACGCCTCCCGGTCCCAATCGAACGTAACACCTTGTAGCCGTTCGACAAGAGACGACGCATCACGGATCGGCGAAACGTTGCGTTTGAATTTTGCATCCGACGTTTCGGTAATGACACCGACGACTTCCAGAGCGGTGGATGGACTCGTCGTCCCAATGCCAACATTGCCGCTGACGGACTTGATAAACAGAGCACCGGGGGCATCCCGAACGCTGAAAGACATGTCCGGCTTGCCGTCATTGTGGTAGATCACTTTGATGGATGCGTTTTCCGTTGCACCGGAATCGGTCTGGGTAAAGGCGATGCCCGTGAAATTGCCTCCATGAATGTCACCTACGTTTCGTAGCTCGAGTTGGTAGGCGGCCTCCTCAGCGTCCCGCGAGATCGTGAGGCCCCGCTTGGGTTTGCCCGTGCCGATACCGACGCCGCCGGCCGCTCGAATGAGGAACTGGTTTTCTGCCGACGAAGCCATGGTGTCGTAGACCGAAGCCGCCGATGCGTCGGACCAGGCGAACGAGCCGTCATGGTTGGCTCTTGCGTATTTTCCGGCTGCAAAGCTGTAAGCCCCCCGGGCTATGCTATAGGAACCGCCGGGAACAATGGAGTAGTCGCCTTTGGCGCTATTTAGAGCGCCTCCACCGACGACGGAGTAGGTACCAGCCGCCAGGTTTTCGCCCCCTCCGCCAACAGCGGAGTAGTTGGCCGTTGCGCTATTCGACGCTCCTCCACTCACGACGGAGGAAGCACCCTCCGCCGTGTTGGTGAATCCACCGCTGACGGTTGCTTTCACTCCCGACGCAGTGTTATTGGAACCGCCGCTCACCGTCCCATAGTCGGCCAGGACCTGATTCGGGTAAGAGTTAAGAATAGCATTCGGATCGCCGCCTCCTCCAATTGTGGCGCCCTCCACGTTGGCTCCAACTGCGTTGCCGCTCCATCCGCCAATCATATTGGGTCCCGAACTATTGGTCTCGGGGTCGACGCGGAGGTTCCGAAGTGCGAGGGCGAAGGGGGCCGAAGTGAGTGCGGTTCCCGAGCCTAACGTGTCGGAGGTTCCGATCACGGCCTTGAGCGTCATCGATCCGTAAAACGCAATGTCATCGAGCGGAGTCACCTCGCCGAGGACGACGCCAAAGACGCCGTCTTCGATTGCAACGTCGTTCTGTGTTTCCGACCAGATTGACGAGCCGTTGCGAAAGAGGAAGAACTTCATGGTCGCGGCGGAGTCGAGAGGTACGCCTCCCGGTTTCGTCACAAAACCCTGGAATGAAATCTTGTCCGGAGCATTCTGCGCAGCGACGTGCCCGGCGACGCTCAGCGTGACGGCGACGACGACCAGCATTGACCGCAGGTAGGGGAGGGATGAACAGGGTGTAAACATCTGGACGAGGCGATTGGAGTGGAGGACGGACCATCCAGTCTACCGCCGCGGGTCAAATGTTACAACTGGTCGACCGCAACTTTAGTGACATGCCGCTAAGCCGCCCGAATCTCCGAGCACTACTCTTTTGAACCATCGCCTTCCCCCGCATGTCGGCTGCCATCTCGCGGATCTCCGTCAGATCTCTGACCATCTCACTGTATCCGTACCAGAACGAGTAGTCCGGACTGGCATGGAACGCCCCTTGGAACGCGCGCATCCGGTGTTCGAGGAACATGACCCAGAGGGTCTGCTCGATGACGGTGGGCGCATCCTGGAACGCGAGGAAGTCTGGGAAGGCATGGCGTACCCTTCGGGCTTTTCGAGGATGCCGTCTTCGTACAGACCGGCAACAATCCGAATGGCCTCAGCCATTAGGTGGTCGGCAGTGCGGATGATGTCGTCCCCTTTGTCGAGCTCGCTGGTCGCGAAATTGATCGAATGGCACTGGATGCACACGCCGATCATCCTATCGCGGCCCACTTGCCATTCTTCGTGGGTCAACTTGGCCATCTTGGCCTTCTTGACGCCGTCGAAGCGAGCTGTGACCTCTCCTTTAGGGTCCAGAATTCCGAGTGCCTGCAGGATGGTCGTTTGATCAGCTGCCCACTGCGGGTCTTCCGGCAGTGGCAGGCGCACCGCAAGGAACCCCCATGGCGTATCCACGGCATGGTTGCCTTCGGTCATGTGGCAGGTCTGGCAGGTCGGCGCCGCGGCGGTTTCGGGGATCGATCCTGCCTGCTTCAGTGCATAGCGGACGCCGTGCTTCGAGCCCGAGTACATCTCCCACTGGGCGTGATCGAAACCCATGTGGCACGTGCGGCACGCCTGCGGATCACGGGCTTCGGCGACCGAGAAGGTGTGCCGCGTGTGGCAGGCATCGCATGAGGCGACGCCGAAATTCGGTGTTGTCGGTCTGAAGGCGTGTGATCTCCTCGGTCGTCTTCAAGCCGAGCTTATGGCATCCTCCGCACCCCTTCATGCCGTCCATCATCGCGCGTGGAAGTCCGTGTGTAGTCGGCATGGCCTTCGCAGCGGCCCAGGCCATGGCATGTTTGCCTTGGGAATATTGCTCGACGCGTTCCGGATGGCAGTCGGCGCACGTCTCCGGAGTCGGAATGCGAACCTTTGCGACGTCCGAGTCGGAATTGTGCTCATACCCGTGACAGTCGCCGCATTCGACCGTTCGCCGGCGTGCTTGCTCAGCTCCCAGTCTCTCACGATCGATGGGTTCAGGTCGCGGTGGCACGAGATGCAGTCTTTCGATGACGCAGTTGCTGATTGCTGTGAAGCGCCGGCCTGCTGGCCTCGGGAAACCCCGGGGATCGTAGCGGCAGGCTACGAGATGGTGCGATCGCAGCGGGGTGAAGATGAGTCTTCTCATGACATTCCAACTCCAAATCGCGAGCCCGGCTTTCGCAGGAAAACAATCGGCAAGTGCGGACCCCGTCGGATCGAGAAAAACGGTACAGAGCTTCATATGTGCTGTGGGGGGAATACTCTACGTGGCATCGGGGAAACGGGAATCAGGATTGGATGCCCGATGTGTGAGACTACAGGAGGTATAGGTCTTCAGACCTGCCAGGTTTTAAAACCTGTCAGGTTTGAAAACCCGACCGGTCTATAAACCTGACAGGTTTGCAGCACGCCTCCAAATCCAGCACTTTCCTTGATCGCAGGCGAATCCATCACGGTGACGACGCCTCCCTCGACTCCACGATCGACCGATACGTACGACGGACGTTTGGGTGGGCGAAATACTCGTCGAAATAGTAGCGCGTCACTGGATCGTCTCCGGCGAACTGATCTTTGTATGACGAAAGATCGATGCGTGCAGCGGTTTCGTCCTCTGTTAGGCCATCGTCGATTGCGGCATTCACTTCATGCTGAACGTATCGAAGCAACGACTGCACCTTTCGGAGGTACGACTTTCCATGCTGGACCTCGCCGTGACCGGGAATAAGCGTGTCGAAATCCAATGCGGCAAGTGAATCGAGCGTATTAACCCAGTCGAGCGCATGCCTCGAAAATCCGTATGGGAAGGGATGTACAACCATGTCACCTGTCGCAACGATATGGTCCTGGGGCAGGAAGACGACGAGATCCCCATGCGTGTCACCTGGACCAAGATAGCGCACCTCGATCGTTCGCTTGCCCCTGTGAAGGGTAACCCCGTTTCGACTGTGATGGTCGGTGGTGCGATGACTGCCTCCCGATAAGCCTGCTGCCGGATATCGATGTCATGCTCGAAGTACTGCCGAGGTTCGCGACGACCTTTTCGGAGCCAGGACTGGCCTCAGCGATGACACGTGGAGATCTCCTCTTCACCTGCCTCCTTGCGTGACTCGACGGACTTTGCGATATCTGCAACATAGCCGATTCCTGATCCGGTCAGGTAGTCGTATGTTTCCTGACGCGAAATGATCTCAATTCCAGGGAAGGTCCGGACATACTCCGAGTTTCCGACAGTATGGTCTCCGTGTCCGTGTGTATTGATCAGGACCGTCACGGGATTGTCTGTCAGGGAGCTGATGTAATTGATTACCTGACGAGCCGATCGGTTTGAGCCGCTTCCATCCACCACAACCACGTCCTTCTCGTTCAGGATGATTGTGACATTGCCTTCCACCCAGTAGCGCAGAGGATCGGGACGAAAGGCTACGTGAACGTCATCGCTGATTTGCATGAAGTCGAGGTCGCGGGGGTCGGTTTTGAATGGTTGTGCCACCGAGGTTAACGCAGCTAGCTCAAGCAGGGAGGTGGCTATGAGGATCCTGAACATTGCATGTGGAACCATAACGTGGGGATGAGGCGATGGCTATGAATACGCTGCGACGTGTTGCATTTCAAGGTAGCAACGTGTGCCCAGGGCGCCGCGGTGTCATCCGTGCAGGTGACCAAAATGCAAAGTGTCGATTTACAGGAGATACAGGTCTTATGACCTGACAGGTTTTAAAACCTGTCAGGTTTGAAAACCCGACCGGTCTCCAGACCTGAGCTGTTTGGACAGTCGCCTCCTAATGAGCGGGATCCTTGTCGGGCTGTGTCTCCCGATCCGGTAACGGATTCTGCGCCCACGGCTTGGCCACGTGCCCGGGCGGCCGAGCGAGCGATCCCACCGATCCCGTAATGGCGTCGCCGATCTCACGACGCGCCCGATCGATCAAAGCGCTGAGGCGCGCCACCACGTCCGGATGCCGGCCGGATACGTCGGCGGTCTCCCCAGGATCGGCCTGAAGATCGTACAGCGCCAGGGGCATGTCTTCCCGACGGTACACACCTGGCCATGCGTCATTTCCGATCGAGTCGGGCGTCACGTACCAGTGCGGTACGTGGAGCTTCCAATGGCTGCTCCTGACTCCCTCCAATCTTCCGCTGCGGTAAAAGAAGAACGCATCGTATGGATGGATTGCAGTGGAGTCTCCCAAGAGTACGGGCCGAAGGTCCTTCCCGTCGATCACGCGATCGGTTGGAACCGGGGCGCCAACGATTCCGGCAACCGTTGGGAATAGATCCATTGACGAGGCGATCCCGTCATAGACGCCACCCGGTTTGATCGTTCCCGGCCACCACGCGATGGCCGGAACCCGGTGCCCGCCTTCGAAGGTTGTCGCCTTTCCTTCCCGGAACGGGCCGGCCGACCCGGCATGATTTCCAAAGACGAGCCATGGACCGTTATCCGAGCAAAAGAAAACCAGTGTATTCCTCTCTATGCCTAGATCTTCGAGGGTCTCGATTACCTGCCCGACTGACCAATCGATTTCGGAAATGACGTCCCCGTACGCGCCTTGCTCTGTCGTTCCGGCAAACGCCTCCGATGCGAAGATCGGTGTGTGGGGCATCGAGTGCGCGAGGTAAAGAAAAAACGGATCGTGCGCGTGCTCTTTGATGAACTCCACGGCTTCGACGGTGTAGCGTCTCGTCAGCTGTGACTGATCGGGTTCGCGTTCGATTACCGTCGTGTCGCGGATGAGCGGCAGCGGCGGGTTCTTCACCCTGTTCTTGGGCCAATAGTTGTGCTTGGGGTCCGGACTCATGTCGTTTGAGTAGGGAAGCCCGAAATAGTGGTCGAAGCCGTGGTTGGTTGGCAGAAACAATGGGTGGTCTCCCAGGTGCCACTTTCCTATCGCCTGGGTTGCGTAGCCCTGGCCCCGGGCCAGCTCGGCGATCGTGATCTCGTCGGGATTCAGTCCTTCTGTTGCGCCTGGGAACAGCACCTCCGGGATGCCAACCCGGGTCGGGTAGCTGCCTGTCATGATGGAGGCGCGCGTCGGTGAGCAAGCAGACTCGGTAGCATAGAAGCTGGTAAACCGGATTCCTTCGGAAGCCAAACGATCGAGGACCGGCGTTTCGAATCCTTTCGCACCATATACACCGACGTCCGCGTAGCCCTGATCATCGGTGAGGATGATTACAATGTTAGGCTTCGATGCGTCGGCTTGAGGTGGCTGTGCGAAAAGGCCACCCGCCAACCCGAGGATGAGCACGAGAATGCGGAGTATCGACATGCGGAAATATAGTTAGTCGACTCATTTCAAGGCGTGATTTGGAGCCGTTTTGCGTCACCGTCCTCAAAAAAGGACGGGGGTCGCGTCTACAGGAGAGAGGGGTCTATAGACCTGTCAGGTTTTAAAACCTGTCAGGTCTTAAGACCGGACCGGTTTCCAAACCGACAGCATCCTTTGGCCTACACACCCGCACGGGAAACTCTTCCCACGCTTCCATGAGTCGTTCAGTATGCTTGCTTACCGAATCATGCGCAAACCCAATTTCCGGAGCTTGGCGATGGACGAATGTTTGTCTTGCGGCATGCCGATGGCAGGCCCAGAAGATCATGGCGGCGGCGATCACAACAACGACTGGTGCGTGCATTGCTGCCACCAGGACGGGACCCACAAAACGTACCAGGAGGTTCTCGACGGTCTGAGCGCCTTCCTGATGAGTGATGCGGCGGAGGAAATGGGCACCCCGAAAGCGAGATCACTCACCGAGGCACATGTCCGAGCGGGGGCATACCTCCTGCACCAGCCTGCCTGGTCAGACGACGTCGCGATCATATGAAAGGGGTGGGCACAGTGGGTGTGTTCGAGACGGACCATTCAGATTCGAAGCCGGTTTGACTTCGAATGACAGTCCAGTTGCTCGCACACACGATCCTCATACTCGTCGCGCTCGGCATTTTCGCCTGGGTGCTGACGAAGCGTTTCGCCCTGCTGCGACTCGGCGCGCCCGACCCGCGTTTCGATCATGCGGGACGGCGATTACGCCGCCTCCTCGTCGTCGGTTTTGGCCAATCCAGACAGCCGCGCTATCTGCTCGCCGGCACACTCCATATCCTGATATTCGCGGGCTTTCTCATCCTCTCACTTCGCTCGCTCACCCTGCTCGGCGAGGGATTCGCTCCCGGCTTCACGTTGCCCGGTCTCAAAGGGGCGGCTGGTGACGTCTACTCCGTCTTCAAGGATTACACCGCCCTGATCGTACTCGCCGCCTGTATTGTCGCGATCGTTCGCCGGGCCGTTTTTCATCCCTCACGCTACGACGATCGTCTTGCAACGGCCGCGCACGGCCATGAGGCCTACGTCATTCTGGGTCTGATCGCCCTTTTGATGTTGGCGGATGCGGTTTTTGAAGGCAGCGCGCGAATCATGAGCGGGGGAGACCATCCTCACATGCCGCTCGCAGCAACTGCATCCCTCCTGCTGCAGGGCGCTTCCACGGCGTCACTCGCGTCGATCCATAGCGGATCGTTCTGGATCCACAACGTCGCGTTGCTGTTCTTCCTGTGCTACCTGCCCGTCTCGAAGCATTTCCACGTTATTACCTCGCTTCCCAACGTGTTCCTATCGAAGCTGAAGACGACCGGCGAGGTCAAGCCGCCACGCTATGACGAGGCGGACCTCGACAAGCTTCCCTCACTCGGCGTCGGAAAGCTGGAAGACTTTACGTGGAAACACATCCTCGATTTCTATACCTGTACCGACTGTGGACGGTGTTCGGATCAGTGCCCCGCCTACGCAACCGGGACGCCCCTCTCTCCTCGCATGATCAGCATCAAGAGTCGCGATCTGGCCTATGCGAGCTATCCGATCCTCGGCGAGGTGGTTCCCTCTGAGAAACGTCCGACGTTCGTCGGCGAAACGATCACCCCGGAAGAACTGTGGGCATGCACGACCTGCGGGGCTTGCGAAGAAGTCTGTCCGGTCACCATCGAATACGTCGACAAGATCGTCGACATGCGGCGCTTTCTGGTCGAGCAAGGCGAGGTCCCGCCCAAGCTCCAGAAGACGCTGGCCGATCTGGAGCAACGCGGGAATCCGTTCGGTAAGCCTCCACGCCTGCGTGGCGCGTGGCTGGAGGATGGCGCGTCCGGTTCCGGCGGCGTGCGTCAGTTGGGCGAAGGTGACAAGACAGATATCCTGTTCTTCACCGATAGTGCTGCTTCCTACGATCCGAGAATCCAGGAGATCAGTCGCGCGATGGCAAACGTGCTGCAGGCGGCCCGTCTGGATGCAGGCATCCTTGGAGAAGACGAGGTCGATTCAGGACACGAGGTCCGCCGCATCGGTGAAGAAGGCCTTTTCGAGGAATTGAGAGATCAGAATTTGGAAGCTATGGGGACCCGGGAGTTCAACCGCGTCGTCACGACCGACCCGCATGCCTTCAATGCACTGAAGCACGATGGATACGACCTCGAGCTTCCGGTCCTTCATCACAGTCAGCTTATGGCGGAACTGCTCGACCAGGGAAACTAGCTTTGAAACCGATTGGCGACGAGAGAACGTACACGTTTCACGATCCGTGCTACCTGGGGCGCCACAACGGGGAATACGACGCGCCTCGACGGGTATTGGGAGCGATCCCCGGACTTACGACCGTCGAGATGACCCGATCCAGGAACAGGAGCTTCTGCTGTGGGGGAGGGCTGTTGAGTCTCTATCACGAGGGTGAGGCGGAGAGCCGGATGGGAGAGAAGCGCCTTGCCATGGCTGCCGAAGCCGGAGCCCAGGTAGTAGTGACGGCGTGCCCGTTTTGTATGATCAACCTCGAGGATGCCGTAAAGACTATCGGCAAAGAGGGTGAGATGGAAATCATTGATCTTGCCGAGTTGGTATCGCGATCGGTCCAGGGGGCTCCCCCCACGACGGCCGACGAAGTCGAAACCGAAGACACAAATTGAGTTGGAAAGCCAATGGAAATCATTGTCTGCATAAAACGAGTTCCCGACCTTTCGGAGATCGATGTCGCCATCGACGCGTCGGGTCGGGCGATCAAAGAGGACGATCTCGTTTTCGGCCTGAATGAATGGGATCGTTTCGCCGTAGAGGAAGCCCTCCGGCTCAAGGAGGCGCACGGCGGGCGCGTGACCGTGATCACCGTCGGCGGCGAAGAGTCGGAAGACGTTCTCCGACGCTCGCTCGCCATGGGCGCCGATGAGGCGATTCGTCTGTCTGACCCCGCTTTCGCAGATGCCGACGCCTTCGTCGTTGCGAGAATACTGCATGCTGCGATCGCTCAACGCCCCTTCGATTTGATCCTCACCGGATCTGTCTCGAGCGATAGCGGGGCGGGCGTCGTCGGTGGTATGCTTGCCGCCATGCTCGACATCCCGCAAGTCGCGCTCGCGACGTACATAGAAGTCGTCGACGGCGCGGTCGGCGTCCAGCACGAGGTGGAAGGAGGGCTCGAGCGGGCAGTCAATGTGGACTTGCCTGCGCTCGTCACCGTGCAGACAGGAATCAACGAGCCGCGCTACGTCTCCATTCGGGGCATTCGGAAGGTGGCCGGCGCCGAGATTCCGGTACTCGATTCCGCATTGTTGGGACTCACATCCGACGAGGTTGGAGACACTGCCAGGTGGATCCGCGTGGAAGCGCTGAATCGGCCACCGGAGGGACGCAGCGCCGAGATCCTGGAAGGCCGCACCGAGGATGTCGTCGATCAGCTTGTCGAACGCTTGAAGGAACGCGGAGGTGTATGACCATGCAGACTGCATTTGTGATTATAGAGCACGACGGGAAGGCTGCCGACGACAGTTTCATGGAGTTGGCTACGCTGGCTCGATCGCTCGTCGGCGAGCAGGGTACGGTGACCGGACTTCTCGCGGGGACGGAGACTTCAGGCATCGCAGTTGAGGTTGCGGGATGGTTCGATCAGTTACGGGTGTGGACCGACGTCCAACTGTCCGTGGCGGACGGCGAAAGGCTTGCGGCCTTATTCATGCCGTGTATCGAGCGGAAGTCTCCGGACATCGTCGTGGCTGCGCACACGAACAATACAATGGACTTCGTTCCTGGACTTGCGGTCCGGCTGAGACGACCTCTCGTGACCGACTGCATTTCCGCGTCCAGGGAAGGAGGCAAGCTTTCAGCGGTACGTCCTGTGTATGGCGGGAAGGTTCATGCCAGCGTCTCGGTGGCCGCGTCGACGAACGGTTGCATCATTACGGTACGTCCCGGTGCGGTCCGCCCGGGATCGTTTCCCGGTCTGAAGGGCGATTTGATCGAGGAGGCAGTGCCGTCTTCCCTTGAACTCCGACGGAGGGACGTGCGAACGGTCGCCGGCGCCGCAACGGACATCGACATCAGCCAGGCGGAGCGATTGGTTGCTGTCGGTCGCGGCATCGAGGATGAGGAAGGGCTCGAAATGATTCGCTCGCTGGCCGATGCGCTTGGCGCTGAGGTGGCGTGCTCTCGTCCTGTCGTGGACAAACAGTGGATGCCGAAGAGTCGCCAGGTCGGCACGTCCGGCAAGAGCGTCAGGCCGAAGCTCTATGTAGCGATCGGCATAAGCGGATCCTTCCAACACATGGGCGGCATCAAAGGCGATCCGTTTCTCGTCGCCATAAACAAGGATCCCAGAGCACCGATCTTTTCGGTGGCCGACGTGGGCATCGTCGGCGATCTGTTCGACATCGTGCCGGTTCTCGAGGAGAGAATCCGTGCCATAAGAGGATAACCCTATCTGTTGAAGTCATGGACTTTGAGCTGACAAAAGAACAACTGGAAATCCAGCAAGCGGCCCGGGAGTTTGCCAAAGGGGAGTTCGACAAAGAACTGGCGCTGGAGCTCGATGAGAAGCATGAGTATCCCACCGAGATTTGGAAACGAGCGTGCGACGAAGGCTTTGTCGGGTTGCATTACCCGGTCGAGTATGGCGGATCGGATTTTGGGTGCTTCGAAAACGCGCTCGTGGTCGAGGAATTCTGCCGGCGTGACTCGACGATCGGCGCTGCGCTGATGCTGGCGGATTTTGCCTCGGAGTGCATCTTGCGCTTTGGATCCGATGAGTTGAAATCGAAGTATCTCCCCGACGTCGCCGAGGGCAGAGCGATTTCGGGCGGCGCCATCACCGAGCCCGACCACGGAAGTGATATCACGATCATGAACACGACGGCGGTTCGAGACGGCGACGAATGGGTCGTCAACGGCGTGAAAACGTTTATAACGAACGCCGGAATAGCTGCGTTCTACCTGGTGATCTGCCAGACAGAACCGGGGGCCGGTCATCGAGGGCAGTCGATCATTCTCGTTCCGGGCGACGCTGATGGACTGACGATCGCAGACGTCGGACGAAAGATGGGCATTCGCATGATTCCGACGGGGGAGATGGCATTCAAGGACGTCCGCGTCCCGGTAGCGAACCTCGTTGGGCCCGAGGGCAAGGGTTTCTACCAGATCCTGGAATTCTTCGACGAAAGCCGCATTGAAACGGCGGCGCAAGGCTTGGGAACTGCGCAGGGGGCATTCGATCGCGCCTTGGACTATGTCAAGCAGCGACGACAGTTCGGCAAACGCATCGCAGACTTCCAGGTTACCCAGCACAAGATTGCCGAGATGGCGACGAAGCTCGAGTTGGCGCGCCTCCTGACGTACAAGGCAGCCTGGAACTTCGACCAAGGTCGCATCGACCCGAAACTCACCTCTATGGCCAAGTGGTATGCGGCACAGACGGCCGTGGAGGTGAGTAACGAGGCGGTGCAACTGCTCGGTGGGTACGGCTACATTGCCGATTACGAAGTCGAACGCTATTACCGCGACGCCAAGATCACGGAGATCTACGAGGGCACCAAGGAAATCCAGAAGAACACGATTGCGGGCGCGGTCATCGGGAAGCTGGACTAGGGGCTTGGGGCTTGGTACTTAGTACTTGGTACTTGGTGCTTCGACGGGCTCGTCATCCGGAAAACGTCTCTGCACAGACACAAAGAAGGCATAAGTACAAGCCGGGTCGGTCATCCCCGCGGAGGCGGGGATCCAGAATCCATCCCAACGAAACCATCGGCGCCCTGATTAAGACGACGAACTCCAGCCGTTCCCGTGGCAGCTGAAACACGATGGTGTGGCGATATCCATGCCGTCGATCACGGCTGTGCCTCCTCTCAAATCGGCTCCGTGACACGTAGTGCATCCCGATGATGGGGCAAACGGTGTCTGGAAGCCGGGGCGGTGTGGGATGCCGTCGTTGTTGGCGGTGTGGTCCGCGGGCAGATTGTCCGGAATGGACGAGGGTCCGCTATCACATGCGGACAGGGCGAAGACGAAGATGCCTGTGGTAAGAAGCGGGACCAGCCAGCTTCTCAGCGTTCGGGTTACGGTGTCCATGATACCTCACTTTTGTTCAAGACCTGCAATCACTCGTTGCAGCCGTAACCGTACCTCAGAAGCTATCTCTCCAAGTTGTTCGTTCTCTATGGCCTTCATCGAAGCGATCGGGTCGACCGCCGATACCTCGACGGCTCCGTCCTTGATCGATCGGACGATCACGTTGCAGGGGAGCATCGTCCCGATTCTGCCTTCCGCCTCCAGTGCCTCGTGCGCGAATGTCGGATTACAAGCCCCCAGAATCCGATACGGAGGCATGTCCACATCCAGCTTCTTCTTCATCGTCGCGGCAACATCGATTTCCGTGAGGATTCCAAAGCCTTCGGCAGCCAATGCGGCGGTGGTCTTTTCGATCACTTCATCGAATAAGCCGCTGACTATTGTCGAAAAGTAATAGGTACTCATTTCAGTTCTCTGTTTGAACGTTGGCAGAAGCTACAGTCCAGCGATCTCGAATGCCCGACGAGGCACGAGGCGGTAATCCGGTTTCTCGCGACCTCGAGTGGAGATTGGAAAGACCGGAATTTGGGCGCGATCACCCTCCAGCGATTTGAATCGCTTCTTCCAGCTTGAGAGCGTAGTCTCGCAGGTATTTCGGAAGGTTGTCGGCCTCCTTGTCGATCAGCCAGTAACGGACGCTGCCCGATACGTTTGTCTCGAGATAGAATCCACCCCAGTCCCCGGCATCGGGTTGCCCGATGACGAGGCGTTTCTCGTCGAAAAGCTTTGCCGGAACGTCTCCGATCAGCCCGACGATTTCATCGTATCTGTCTGCCGGGCGTGCGACGAGTTGCACGACATGGGGAAGCTCTGAGGTCAACGGATAGTTGTCCAACGTGTCTTCGAAGAGCTTCCTGTCTACCACCTTGAATATGTCAACGCACCCTCTCCCAGGCATTCGCCGTAGAAGTCTCCGAACACGAGATATTCGCCGGGCTCAGAGAGGCTTTCGTAGTCTCCTGAGCAGCCGGCCCCCAGAAGCACGGCTGCAATCGCCATTGTGAGGAGACGATGCGGTTTCAAGGTTCGGGTGGGTAGGTTTGCCAGATGACGTTCATGATCACGCATTTGCCGTCGAGTTTGGCTGGATGGAAGTACTCGATGCCCCATTCGGCACCGAGCTTCGCAGTTGCCGTCTTGTCAAGTATATCAAAGACGGTGACCTCCTTTCGAGCCATTTCGGAATCCATTTCCCCGTCCTTGTTCCACATCCCGGGGTGAAAGGGCACAATGGCGTATAGGGAAAGGCGGGGGTGAGGTTGCGCCCGAGCGACGCGGTTTTAAATCGGCGATTGGATTTTTGACGTTTCGCAGTCCATATTTGCAGATCCCACCACAGAAAATGGAGACGCTATGTTGAAATCCCTTGACATCCCTCATCCGCTGGTCCGCGGATCACTCGGATGTGCCTGGCTGCTTCTTGTTGCGCTGGCGTTCACGGCGGGAAGAACGGAGGCACAGAGCTTCGTTCCATCTGACTGGACACTGATTGCGCACTACCCGCTTCACGTCTCGGGGGATGATACGACGGGCAACAACGGTCCAATGCAACTGGAGAACGCTCCGTTTGAGAACGGAGGAATCTTCCTGAATGGTATCGGTACGGAGCACTTGGAACTTGATTATTCCGCCGCCGAGACACCGGAAATCGCCGCGCTAAACTTTGACGCGTTCGCGATGTCGACCGAGTTCAACACGGATTCGCTCCATGGTAACCCCGTCCTGGTTGGAGGGCTGCTCTGGCGCTGGGCGGGAATCTGGATCCGCGATGATTCTCTCATGAATCTTCGTCTAAACAACAAACACGACACTTATCTGTCACCACTCAAATGGTCGCCGGGCGTGTGGCATGAGACGGGGATTCTGGTCGACTCCGATTCGGTGAGTCTCTACCTCGACGGTCAGCTGGGCGTCAGGGTTGCGGCAGAGTTGGCGACCGGCGACGACCGAACGGTCGGATATGCTGATGGAGGGCTCGGCACGATCTTCTACGGGACGGTTCGAAATCTGAAAATCTACTCGAAGGTGGCTACTGGAACCGCCGTTGAGGGCGGCGATGAACTGCCGCATGAACGGATGCTGGAGGAGGTTTACCCCAACCCGGTCACTGGACAAGAGCCTCTTTCAATCGTCTCGAACAGAGTTGGCGTGGCAGGAATATCTGTCTTCGATATCCTGGGGCGCGAGGTCTGGAAAGTGGGTGATTTGCTTTTGACGCAGGGCGCGAACAAGCTGCCGACGATGCCGGGTGGATTACAAAATGGTCTCTACATTCTGCGCGTTGAGACTGGAGATCATGTCGAAACACGGTCGGTGATCGTCGCGCGTTGACCAGCAAACGGCCGCAACCGGTTTCCGGTGGAATCCGATTATTCCGGGCTGATCGCCCTTTCTATCTCGGAATAGCACGTTTCCGTTTCGTGGATTCGGACCGTCAGATTCGTTATCGCGTGGCTGACGAGCAACTCCTTTCCGTGTTCTTCGATCGCCTCGGCCGCAATCCGACACAGGTTCTCGACAGTTGTTTGGCCGGGAACCAGAAAGTGCTTGGATTCCAGCTGCGTCACGAGGTCGAGAAGCTCGACGTCGTCCTCTGAAACGAGCGTGGCATGATCCCAGGCATTGACGAGCGGAGAGACGATCGATTTGATATGTCCGAAATCGATCACCATTTCATCCGGACCGACCGGACCGTCCAAAATGACAGTCATGCGGTAGGAGTGTCCATGTAGATTTCTACATAGTCCGGGATGCATCGGGAGACGATGCGCGGCTTCCCAGCGGAATGTCTTGGCAACCTTCATTTCGGACGGCAATTGATGGAATAAAGGAACATAGAGCATATGAGACCCTCGGGTTCCTTTGTGACAGGCGATGTTAATCGAGACTGTGGGTGGCGTCCCGTCACAGGACGCCGGAGCTTCATCACGACCGCTCGATTCGTGAGTTGGAGGTTGGTTCAGAGGCGGAGCCGTCTACCAGGCGTACAGGTCTATATACCTGTCAGGTTTTAAAACCTGTCAGGTCTTAAGACCGGACCGGTCTCTTAAGCACACCGCTCGATTTTCATCCACGTGGTTTAGTAACATCTTGGAATCAACAATCACCGAGCGTGTCTCATGAGCCTTTTGCGATGTCATTTCTTCGCCTTGACGATTAGTCTTACGGGCTGCGTATCGAGCTCGCAGGCGCCGGCACCCGCTGGTCAGAATCCATCGCCCATGCAGGAGCATACCCGGGTTCATGAACGCCTTCCTGAAAAGCCGTTGGACGGCATCTCTTTTGAAATCCCCGGGATCCTCCCGAAGTCGGTCTCGGTGTTCGTCCCGCCGTCTGTTGGTCGCGGCGAGCCCTTCGATCTTCTGGTTCACTTTCACGGCGCCGCGTTTGTCGTGAACACGGCCGTATCGCGCCTCGATCAACGCAATGGTCGGCGTTTCTGTCAATCTCGGGGCTGGATCGTCAGTCTATGAGAGACCTTTTCTCGACGAATCCGTCTTCCGCACGCTTCTTGCCGCGGTCGGAGATTCTCTCGTAGCGCGCGGCGTCTCAGATCGTGTTCCGAATCGAGTGTTTTTGAGTGCATTCAGTGCCGGGTACGGCGCGGTCCGCGCCATTCTGAGGCGCGACAGCGAAAAGGTGGCGGGGGTGCTATTGCTCGACGGTTTCCATACAGATTATGTGCCTGACGGCCGCGTGCTGTTCGAGGGCGGAACGCTGGGAACGGAAAAGCTCACCCCATTCGTCGACTTCGCCCGCTCGGCGGTGAATGGGAGCAAGCGGATGGTGATTACGCACTCCGAGATCTTCCCCGGAACGTTCGCGAGTACGACGGAAACGACAGATTACCTCATTGAACAGCTTGGATTGTCACGTGAGCCGGTCGTTGAGTGGGGTCCAGGGGGTATGCAGCTGCTGAGCCGAACGTATGCGGGACACCTCACGATTCTCGGTTTCGCCGGGAATACGGCGCCCGATCACGTCGACCACCTCCACGGGCTGCCGGAATTCCTGCGAATGCTCCTCGATTCGTGAGTTGGAGGTTGGTTCAGAGGCGGGGCCGTCTACCAGGCGTATAGGTCTATATACCTGACAGGTTTTAAAACCTGTCAGGTCTTAAGACCGGACCGGTCTCAAGACCAGACCGGTTGACATTTCTACGACCGAATCGTATAGCTGATCTTCGCGAAGAAACCGTCCACCTGCCTGCGCAGGTGGCGATAGCGGAAGCTTTCAGGCTCTTCCAGCGTGGCGCTATATCCGAGGTAAAGCAGTGTGCCCGGCACGGGCCTGTAGCTGAAAAGCCAGTCAGTCTGGAACAGGTTCTCTTTGGTTGGGGACGCCGGCTCTCCGTCGACAAGGATCGGCACGCCGCTACGATTCATGAGCGCGGCTCGCTCACGCGCCGTGTACTGCCCGATGAAGCGGACGAAGATGTCCGGGGTGATCTGGTATTCCAGTTTCAAGCGAGGGATCGTTTCAGTGGAGAATCGCGAACCGTCGCGGACCCGGTCGAGTGCGAGGCGCGCGACCTGGAATGTTGCCCGGAGGGCCTGGGTCGGTCTCAGATCGACCGTCGCAGAAGATTGCCGGGAGCTGCCCGCAGTGGCCTCAAGGAAGAGCGGCGTGTGTCCGAGACCGTAGGTGGCGGTCGCGGTCACGATTTGCCAGGTTGGGGTCGTTACGGTTACGTCTGTGGTCCACTGGTTGTCATCCACACCAGGTATCACGAAGCTGCTGCCGGTTTCAAGCGAGTATCCGGTATAGTCTGATGGATCGAAGGCATAGAAGCTGCGGGTCACCGAACCGTTGAGAGTCCATCCACCCCTCAGTTTGGCGGACGGGTTGAGCGACTCGCGGCCCTCTATTGCTCCGCCGCTCCACGCATCTCCCCAGCCGTCCCAGGCCCAGATACGCCGGAACGTTAAGAAGGTCGACGCCGTCTCGAGCAGCGCTCCCTTCTCACCGTATCCGGTCAGGCGATTCGTAATTTGACCGGTGACCAGATTGGTCCGGTTCACGAACCCTGATGCCGCCTCAAAGTCGGGTGAGACGCCGCTGAGGGTGTAGTGAAAACCCCAACTCCGTCCCGTGCGGTCCCATGTGGCCTCAAACAAAGTCCCGTTCGTTCCTGATCCGCCGTGCTCCGACCAGCTCCTGACGCCTTGGAGCTCGATGTAGTACATCCGGTTGTGATAGAGCCTCGTATCGACTCCTAATAACCGCGAATGGTCCGGTCCGTCCTCGCGGGTGGTGAGTACCCCTCCGACCGTCGCTGCGCGGCTGAAATCGCGGCGGATCCTGGCCACGCCGAAAAGCGGTGTACTGCCTGTCGCGCTGTAAGCCGAATCGTCCGCTGCCAGAATCGTGGCGATGTTCCATTGGCCGGCCTTTCCCGCGAGCTTCGCGCCGGCTATCGGTGATACGATCCGCCGGGTATAGATGAGCTGCCCGGGCGTGTCGAACAGTTCGAGGCCGTCCAGAAAGAAGGGGCGTTTCTCCGGATAGAATAGAGCGAACCGTTCGTTAAGGGTGACCTGGCCGACGTCGGCCTCGACTTGGGAGAAATCCGGATTGAGGGTCGCGTTGAGCGTCAGGTTCTGACGCATGCCCCAACGTATGTCAGCGCCCAGCTCTCCGCCGGCGTCGTATGCCCAGTCGCCTGATGGTTTCTCATATCCATCGAGACGACCTGTTGCGGTCGGCGTCACTTCGAGCACGAGACCCCGTTGCAGATCATGCAGCCCTCGAAGTTCACCCGCCTGGCCAAGGAAGCTTGCTCGTGCCCGGACGGCCGGGGCCCAGGAATCCTGAAAACCCGAGTGCATCGCACGACGAAGTATGTGGAGACCCCAGTTCTGGACATCGGCTTCTTGATACCTCAGGCTCTTGAAGGGTATCCGAACCTCGACCTCGTATCCGAAGTCCGTGAGCCGGCCCTTCGAGTCGAACACGTAGTCGGGGTTAAGATCCATGTTTCCGTCCAGGAAGTTGACCATGTGGCTTCCGCCTCCGGTAGCCGAACTTCCACCTGCGCCGCCGCTGAATGCGTCCGAGCGGGTCCCGTCAGCCTGGACGCCCAGCGGATTCACGGCAAAGAGGAAGGCCGTGCGCCGGTCGTCATACGTATCGAGCAAAATCTGAATCTGATCTTCGCTCGTGATGTTGTCGCGATTTGCCTGTGTCGCCCGCACCTGGTCACCGTGGATCTCCTCGGCACGAATGCCGAAGTAGATTGCACGCGGAGAATACCACACAAAGACCGTGGTCGGCTCCTCGGCAGGTCTCCCGTCAACGGGCTGGTACTGCGAGAAGCCGGTGAGCACGGCGGCCCGGCTCCACACCTCGTCGTCCAGAACTCCGTCAATCGTGGCAACCGTGTCGAAGCGCGGGATCTGGACATCCAGCTGCCCCTCCCAGCCCGAGTACGTGTGTGGACCACTCTGTGCAAGGAGAACCCACGGTGTTACGGCCACAAGCGCCGCACACAGTACGAACGAAACCAGCGGATCGCGCCTCGAATGGATCCCAGAACTCATAGTGACGAGAAGATCTTCAATCGGAGCGTGAAGGTACGGCGTAGGGCGGATCGGATCCGCCCATTGATTCATAACCTGTGGACGCGCTTTCCCGCTCCGGTTGCAATCTAAGGCGTAGGCGGCCTACCAGGCGTACAGGTCCATAGACCGGAAACGTCTTCTACCTGCCACCACTTCCATTCGTTACCCAAATGGGAGACGACCAGGCCATCTCGGCCGTGGAATGCGACCAGGGCCGACCCGGATATTCGTCTACCTGCTTCACACGCAAGTAGTAGAAGCAGTCGGACTCGAATCCATCGTCGGTGAACGTGAAGACGGAAACCGCCGAATCCGGACGATCTTCGAAGATCGTCTCGTAGGCGCCGGCCTGGTACTTGACGATTTCCACCGAGGCGAGCGTATTCGTTCCGGCCACGCGGACCGAAATTTTGGGCGGAGCCGTCGCCGTGTATTCACTGCCCATCTCGTGGCCGTCCGCCTGAAAGTCGAGATAGATTCGGGTGCCCGTTGTCGCGTAGGTCCGGCGATTCTGGAGTCCATCCCAGATCGCATCGCGCGTGTTCTCGGGCGCAAGAACGCCGGCGAATCCGCCCGTGTGCTGGGTGTAGATTGTGTAGTTGTTGGCGCCGGGACGCCCGAGATGGTTATCGGTCGCGCCGACGAGGCCCAGTCGATGCCCGTGATCCCAGGCATATTGATAGGACCATCGGTTGTGGACGCCGAGCTCGAATCGCTGCGGGATATCGTCAGGCTGCACCAGAAATCGACTGTTCCAGAGACTGTAGATCTCGCCGACTTGTCGATAAGTATTGTTAACCTCGTCCCAGATCGGGTGATCGTCGAACGTCCATGTCACGTGGGGAATGGTCAGCGCAGGCATCCCTTGGTCGTCCAGTGCATGCCAAAGCGACGGAAGGTCGGGATAGTCGGCTTTTTTGAAGACCTTACCTCCCGGGAATCGGTAGAGAACAATGTGGTGCATGAACCCCGCAGTCCACTCATAGGCGAAGAAAGTTGTGAACTTTCCGGAGTTGTTGAACCGTTCACTGATGGCCTGGCTCTCCGTCCACGCCAGACTATCGAAGAGCACGGCGTCGTGTTCGGATGAGGAGGCGAAATCCAGACGCACAACGTCGCGAGCGTAGCGGTAGGCCGACGCAGCATCCGTAAAATTACCGCGGTGGTCCCCTCCGGAATTCAACGACTGAAAGTCCTCGGTCGCGAGTGTGTTTATGTCCCCGCTTGTGGATGCACCGATAAACCCGTGATGCCGCGTTCCACTGCCTGTGTGGAAGTGCGTATCCCCGAAGAATCGGCGAAACGGGGGTTCACCGGGCCAAACCCATGTGTAATTGGATGAAACCTGGATGGATGTTCCGGGGGCTGCAGCTCTGATTTGCTGGAAACCTTCCGCGTCGAACTGGACACCGTCAAAGATGTGTATGCCTTTGTCGGTTTCCGAAAATTCATAGGATGCCGGGAGCGTGCTGTTTGGATCGGTGGACGACAGCGTGATCGTGCCGCGATAGCCCGAGGCCAGATTGCCGTAGCGATCGATCAGGACGACGGCTAGCGCTGAACGATGTCCCTTTCTGGACATCGGAAGGTGTGGTCGCGACGAGCGTATGTGCTTCGCGCGGGAGAATGCTGAAGGTGGGTGGATGAGGGGCGCGCCGCCACTCTCCCGTAGCTGAGTTCCTGACGGCATATCGCACTTCGACATCCCGAGCAAGACTCTGAACGATGCCGCGGTAAACCATCGTAATGCTGTCCCCTTGTCGGAGCGTATCCGATTCCAGTTCGATCGTGGCGATTCCTCCGGCGATGCCACCCGCTGTGACGCGCAGCAGCGAACCGTCAGAGGATGTCGCAGCGACATACCCCGGCGCATCGGGATACTCCGTTTGGGGTTTGCTCCAGAAGAAAGGCTCGGTTTCACCGTACGCGACCGGATACTCGATCCGGATGCCTCCTCCGCGCACTATCTCCTGGGAGCCGAGATGGAACGTGTAGGTTATCTCCTGGAAGGTCCCTGCGATCGCCTCTATCGGAGAGACGGAAATTGCGCCTTCAGATGGCTGTCCCACCAAACGCGCGGGCAGGAGGGCAGCAACAACGGCGATGACGAAATTCGAACGGCTCATTTCAGATAATACATGATAATCTCACAATTGCAACGCGGCCAAACGGGGGTGCAAGCGCCAATTGTGAAGTTCTATCGGCTACCAGGCTGATAGGTCTTAAGACCTGTCAGGTTTATAAACCCGTCAGGTCTTAAGACCCGTCAGGTTCGCGAAACCGCCAAAAATTGACACAACCGAAACAACCTCGCTCGACCTGCCGCGTATACAGATTCCACAAGCCGAACACCGGTTTGCATTGGACAGCAACCACCATTTACGCTCAATACATCATGATTAAGAAGCAACAATTGAAGGGTGAGAAACAGGTCAAAGTGACGTTTGCTCTTCCACAAGGAGCAGTTGAGAATCAAGTCTCCGTTGTCGGGGATTTCAACGACTGGGACCCTGCGAAGAACAAGCTGATCAAGCGCGGCAACGGTACGTTTAGCGCCTCCGTTACGCTCAAGAAAGGCGAGCACTACGCCTTCCGCTATGTCGTTGACGGCGGGAAATGGCTGAATGACGAAGAGGCCGACGCGTTTGAAGTGAGCCCATTCGGTACCAAGAACGGCGTCGTTCTTACCTGAGCCGCCAGGCGGACCTTGGTTGATTCCCGCTCTGGTTCGAAGGAACCGGGGCGGAATCAGGCACCCCGTCAGGGGAGAAAATCCGGGCCTGGGTGTTATAGGATGTGCCGTCCGGTGGAGAACTCCGCTGGGCGGTCTACACTCCGTTCAATTCTGAATTCTGCATCTCGGATTCTGAATTGCTCATCGCATTCTATACCCGTCCAGCACCTTCTTCCGCTCCTTCCAGTCGGGCATGCACTTCGTCAACAACGCGTAGTAGCGTTTGCTGTGGTTGTGATGGACGAGGTGGCAGAGCTCGTGCATGACGACATAGTCGATACAGGCTTCCGGGACCATGACCAGCTTGAGATTCAGCCTCACCCGGCCGTTGGAACTGCAGCTTCCCCAACGACTCCGCATGTTTCGGATGGTCAGAATTGGCTTCGTAATGCCGAAGTGAGAGGCGGAAAGCAGGCACTTCTGGATGGAGTGTTCGAATTGCTCAGCGGCTCGATCTCGGTACCATCGCTTTACGTCGCGCCCTATGGCGCGCTCGTCGCCGGGATCCGAGACGGTGAGGACCAGGGCGTCGAAGAGAATCTCCGCCGAACTTGATTTCCCCTCGACCACCGCGAGTCGAAATTTCCTGCCGAGAAACCAGATCGTGTCCCCGGGAAGGAATAGCTCCGGCAACGACAACAGCTCGCAGGCCGCGACCTTCTCGAGCGTCCTGACAATCCATTCTCCACGTCCCTGAACGGCATCCTCAATCCAAGAGGCGGGTGCTCGCGACGGGGCAAACACGTTCACCGTGAGATCCGGCGCCACCGAGATTCTCAGGCCCCGACGCTTTCCGAGATGCAGTCGATATGGAATACGTCGCGACTCGTGGAGTAAGACGCGATCGACTGGAGCCGCACTTCGAGTCTGTTTCCTCAATGGTGCGTCAGGCTATTTGCTGAAAATGACGGGCGTATATCCATCTGATCGTTTACCAGTCTCGAAGCAGAGCATTGATCTCGCTTAAGAGACGTCGCAGGATTCTTGCCCTCCATGGGGGGAGTTCGCCCGTGACATTCAGTTCGATGCCGTCCTCGAGGCGATAACGAATCCACGGCGACCCAACCGATCCCTCGCTGCTCGTTCTGTCTTGAACCTTTTCGGATCCGCCCAGCGCCGGTCGGTCTGCCTCATTCGACTCGAGGATCTCCCTTACCTGCCGGTCCGTGAGGTCCGAAACTCGGTTCCGGATCTCTTTCAAAGGAAGGTAGGCGTCCTTGAACTGCGCGATGAGTTTCAAACGCTCGACGTGCCCCAACCCGTACTCTGCGTACCTTCCCCGCGAACGCGGCGCTGGAAGCAGTCCCTCCGAAACATAGTATCGGATGGTTCTGGCTGAGACGCCCGCGCGTTCAGCAAGCTCCGAAATTGGAAGACTGGGCATGGAATGTTCGTTCAATAAGACAGTATAACGTAATACTGTTCTTAGACTGTTGCAAACCATTCGAGGCCAAGGCCCGATTGCAGGAGTGAGGGGTTCGTAAACCCGTCAGGTCTATAAACCGGTCGGGTTTGATCACGCTTGGTGCACCGCGTCGGGAACGACCACCGACTCCGATGCCATGCCAGTGATCCGTGTCGATTATCACCATGACCCCTAACTTGAGTCTTGGAACCGTTCTGTTCTTGGATTTCCGCCTGCGCGGGATTGACTTGGGGTGCTGCACCGGCACCTGGAACCTGGCACTCGACACGAGAGCATGTCCGCAAGAAGAAAAGGCACATCCATTGTCGAATGGGGCGAGTTCTTCTGCCCCACCTGCCGGCAGAAGCGGAAGTACGTCAAAAAGGAGCTCTGGCAGACCACTGGGGCGGGCGGGACCAAAGTCGACACGCTGAAGATGGCCGGCCAATTCATAGAATGCGCCGTATGCGGCGACACGTTCGATCCGGGCGTTCTAAGTCGGCATCCGGACGAAGATCCGCGACCCCTCGATGCCATCTATCGCGAGCTGATGCTCAAAGTGATGGTCGTCATGATGGAAACGGACGGACGGATCTTCAACGACGAGGTGCTCCGAATCTGTGACATCTACGAGGAGATCATCGGCTTCCGCCTCCCCGATCGGATTCTAGAGGAGGAGATCAATGCCGCCCGGTCGACTGAGCGCGATGCGTTCGACCACGTTCGATCATACTCCGGACGCATCAACCCGCAGGGGATGGAGAAGGTGCTTCGGGCCGCCTACCACGTTGCCATGGCCGACGAGACCTTCGGCGCCAAAGAGAAGGACTTCCTGACGAGCCTCGGTGTTGCAATGGGAATGAGCCTCAAACAGATTGACGAGGTTCTCGAGGCCGTGAAGAGAGAGGGTCATACGGATTTCGGAAGACCGAAATAACTTCAAACACCGAACACCAAACACAAAACTCCGAACATCGGGTCTTGCACACCACTTCCGGGTTCAACCATGAATTCTGAATTCACCTCGTCATTACGAACAGGTCGCTTTCCGTCTCGTCCATCCGTCACCATACCGATCGCCCGTCGCGCGAGATGCTGAGTCCCGGATGATGCGGGGAAGGGGCCGGATCGAGCGGCATCAACTCGCGCGTAGAGGCGCCGTCGAAGTCCGACAGCGTGAGCAGCGGTGGTTCGTCGTGGCGCCGTCGAAGGACGTAGATGCCCTTTTCGGTTACCGCCCAGTTACCCCAGTCGCTCCCGACGGGCATATCAAGGATACGCTCCTCTGGGCCGTCTCCGAGTGGTATGCGCCACAATCCAGTCGTATCCGTGCGCGCGACGAATAGAAAGCGGCCGTCCGGAGACGGGATCGCCGCATACCCGCCGCCGCTAGTGACTTGAATTGCCTCGCCGCCGCCTATGGGCTCAGACCATATCTGCCACGAACCGCTTCGGTTGGAGCCGAAGTAGACCTCGCCGCCCGATGGGGACCAGGACGGCGCTACCTCATCCGACGGTTCGCTTTCGAGCGATTCGACCAGGCCGGATGCAACGTTAATGAGGCGGACGTCGGCGCCCTTTTCGTCAGTAATCTGGAAGGCGATCCGCGTTCCGTCAGGTGACCAGCGGGGGACGCCGACCACCGGTCCGTCGAGGTGCGTCAATTGTTTCTGCTCGGAACCGTCGCCCACCGCCGTCCAGAGCTCCCAGCTGCCGGATCGGTTCGAAACGAATGCGATCCGATTTCCGTCCGGGGAGAAAGAAGGCTCGCGATCCCACAGTGTGGAGGCGATTATTCGCTCTGGGTTTGATTGTCCATCCGTCGTGACACGCCAGATGTTTGTGTCATAGATCCACCCTTCATAGGCGATGCGATCTCCGTTTCGAGCCACAGACACCTTTTCAATGTTCCATCCGTCGGCGGGAACGGCGACCGGCTTTCCCCCGGAAGCCCCAACTCGCCACAGTCCGAATCTCCCGCCGCGATTTGACGAGAAGAGAAGGCTCAAACCATCCGGCGTCCAGGCATGCCCGAGGATAAGTTGAGTCTCGTTCGTAAGTCGCGACTCATCCTCTCCGTTCGCAGAAATGCTGTAGAGGTCCGCGACAGCAACAGGACGAATTCTCGTGAATGCAATTGTCCCTCCGTCGGGCGAGAATGTCGGATTGATGTCGGCGACGGCATCCTGAGGCGGCCGACTGATCTGAGTGCGTCCGCCCGTTTCGACGTCCAGCAGATAAATGCTGCCATCACTCCCGGCAATCGACCGCCCGTCGGGAGACCAGTCAATGGCGGACGTTCTGTAGGGACGATCCTCCTCATCGATCCAGGTGCACGCTGCGACGGTTCTGATCGGTCCCGACAAAGCCGGCACGCGGCTGATCGAGCAGCCGTCAGCGTCAAAGTGGAGATAGGCGATCTGCGTTCCGTCCGGTGACCAGGTCGGGTGGAGATCGTCGCCGGGATCACTGGTGAGGCGCAACTGGCCCTCGGAACCAGGCTGCTTGACGTAAATGTCCCAATTGTCTCCGGAAGCGCCCTGCCAGGAGAAGGCGACCTCATTC
Organism: uncultured Bacteroidota bacterium; assembly: GCA_963768715.1. Classification (GTDB taxonomy): domain Bacteria; phylum Bacteroidota; class Rhodothermia; order Rhodothermales; family DATKEJ01; genus DATKEJ01. Next base: position 31,683 of record CAVYJC010000006.1, on the reverse strand, counting down.
CCGTCGGGGGACAATGCCGGACTGATCTCGTGGCCGGGGTAGGCGGTCAACTGGACTGCCGGGACGTACTGCCCGTGAGAATCGGAAAATAACGTCCCGGCGACGAGTCCCGCCGCCAGCATCGCGACGACGCCGGCAAGCCAGAGAGCCCGCACGCGGCGAGATCGCGGCTGGACTCCGAGCGTCGGGGTGAGCATGGGCACGACGTCCGGCCTTGTCGCATGAATCGAGCCGTTTCCCGGACTCACGTAGGAAACAGGTGCGACGAGCCTGTATCCGCTCTTCGAAATGGTCGCGATAACCCGCGGTTCACGCGGGTCGTCTCCGAACGCTTTTCGCAGCTCCGATGCAAGCCGCGTCAGCGCTTTGTCGGTGACGATGGTGTCCGACCAGAGCTGCTCGTGGAGCTCGTCGCGCGACACGACTTCGCCAGCCCGCTTCGCCAGGATGAGAAGCATCTGCATCACTTTCGGCTCGAGCTGAACCGAACGGGATCCATTCGAGATGCGATTAAGTGCCGGCCGGACGTACCACGATCCCACTGTAAAATCGTTACTGATGCCCGAACCGGTCGCCAGGGGGTCCATGTTGTCGGCACGCATTCGAAAGGAGGAAGCAGCGATCTGCGATACGAAATCCTGCTTCCGGCAGTTCCGCCGCGAGGGCGCATCGCCAAATCATCGCCTAATCCGAACCTTTTCGGGGAGTTTGACGCCGCCACCGCGAGTGATCTTCAGTCGCCCTCAAATCCACCAAAACACGGAGAGAAACGATGAAGCGGACCGGAACAGGAATTGTTGCCACAGGACTCTTCGCCTTGATTGTCCTTCTTGGCGCCTTTTCAAGGATTGAGAGGACCCAGGATGACAAGCAGGCAATCCTCGATCACATCCACAGCATCTTCAAAGCCTACATGGAGGGAGACGAGGCAACGATTCACGCAACGCACAGCGACAATTGGACCGGATTCAACAACCAGAGCCGATCCATCGTTCGCGGCATTGATGCTTACATGGAAAACGCCCGGCGATCGCTTTCAGGCGCGCGGATCGTACGCTATGAGCTGGAAGACGTGGACATCCAGATTCACGGGGATATAGGGGTCGCCTACTACGTCGCCAACTGGACGATCAAATTGAATGCCTCCGAGACGCGCGTCCGTTTGCATGCGCGTTCGGTGGACATTTACCAGAAGCGTTCAGGGGACTGGATCCAGATCGGATCCAATCTGAACGTCCTTTCGCTTCCCGGGTCCATGGCGAAGCCGGAGTGCGGAGCATGCTTCGACGTCGCATTGGAGGATCAGCCGTGAGGCGCAATCCTCCTGCGGGCCGGTGCCACGTCCCGGGCGGAGAAGCAATTCGGCCGTCGCGACGTAGGGCGATTGTACGTCGTGCCGGCTGCTGCCTGCTCCTCGTCTGGTGCCTGCACGTGGGGGTATCCAAAGGCTGTCCCGGGCCGGATGCAGCGCTGAGGGTGGCTCGAACCGACCTGGCTCCGGCCATCGACGGCATGCTGGACGATCCCGTCTGGCAAAGCGCCACGGTCATATCCGATTTCCAGCAACTCTATCCGGAGGAGGGTGGGCAGCCCACCGTTCGAACGGAGGTCCTCCTGCTCTACACGACGGAGGCCCTTTACGTTGGTGTCAGGGCGCACGAACGCCGTGCGTCCGTCGTTGCCACGACGCTTAAACGCGACAACATTGACCAGCTCATGCAGGACGACCAGTTCGCGATGGCTATCGACTCGTACAATGACGGTCGCAACGGCTACTGGTTTTCGACGAATGCCCTTGGCGTTCGCGTCGACGGGCAGTTCTTCGATGAAGGCAATCGCTGGGAGATGAACTGGGACGGTGTCTGGAGCGCCCAGGCGCAAATACTTGAAGACGGCTGGAGCGCCGAGTTCGAGATTCCCTTCTCGACGATGCGTTTCAAGGTCGGAACCGAGAACGTGATGGGGATCAACCTGTACCGAAGAGTGATCGGCAGCAATGAACATCTCTTCTCGCCCTTGATTCCCCTCCGCTACTCCAGCGGAACGGCGACCGTCTCGATCGCGCGGAAGATTCTGTTCGAAGGCATTTCCGGGGGACACAATCTTCAGGTCAAACCATACGTAGTTGCCGGTTTGCAAAAGGAGGACTTCAGCCCAGGCGGCGGATTGAATGACGAGAAGGACCTCGGGCTGGATGTTCGGTATGGGCTAACTGACAATCTCACGGCCACCCTGTCCCTCAACACCGACTTTGCCCAGGCCGAGGTCGACGAGCGCCAGATCAACCTGACGCGATTCAGTCTTTTCTTCCCAGAGAAACGTGATTTCTTCCTTGAGAACTCAGGCAGTTTCACGTTCGGTCTGAGCGAGGAGCTTGACGTCTTTTTCAGTCGCAGGATCGGTCTGTCCAGGGACGATTCCGGGAACCTCGTTTCCGTACCCATCCTCGCCGGCGGCAAGCTGACCGGCAAGGTCGGAAAGGCCGACGTGGGCCTCCTGAACGTGCGGACGCGCTCGTCGGGAGTCGCACCGGCAGAAGATTTCAGTGTCGCGCGTGTAAAGGTCGGTGTTCTCCCTCGGTCGTATGTGGGAGGGATCTTCACGAACAGGTGGTCGCAGACGGAGGCTGACAACCGTGTCCTCGGTACCGATCTCAACATCTATCTCATCGGCGACATCGGGGTATCTGCCTTCACCGCCACGTCATCCGGACCCGGCCATCACTTGAAGAGCGCTTCAGCTCTCCATCTTGCACTGTTCAGGAGCGGTGAGCGGGCGTCGTTCCAACTTGCGCTCACTGACGTCGGTTCGGCATTCGATCCGGCGATTGGTTTCGTTCTTCGCCCCGGCACGCGGAAGTGGCTGGCGCAGGGCAGTCTTCCGTGGTTTGCGACGGAATCGAGCCTCAGGCTGATTGCCCCGGGCATCGACATGGTCTACTACGAAGGCCACGACGGGCGGCTGCAGAGCTCCTCGCAGCGAGCCCAGACCAACGTACAGTGGCAGTCGGAAGACGGACTCACAGGATTCATTGAGCGAGTGTTCGAGAATCTTCACGACGGCTTTGGAATCTTCCCGGGCGTCATGATTCCAGCCGGACGATATACAGACTACAAAGCGGGCCTAACGGCGGCCAGCAAGCCAGGCAGAAAACTATCGGGGACCGTGACGCTGTCGGCTGGGCACCTGTTTGGCGGTATGTTGCTCGACTTCCAATCCGATCTTCTGTGGAAGGTCAATCGGAACTTGACATTCTCCCAGTATTACGGCACGAGCGCCGTCGATCTGAAAGATCAGTCATTTCAAACACATGTAGTGCGGACGCGCGTCAACTATTCGCTCAGCACCAGCTTTTCTGCAGCAAGCATCGTCCAGTACGACAACGCCTCCGATCAGCTCGGTATCAACCTGCGTCTCAATTACATATTTCGAGAGGGCACCGAGCTCTTTCTCGTTTACGACGGGATTTCGGAGAATCCGGCACTTCGGGATCCGCTGCGACTTGGTATGCCGATCAAGCGATCCGTTCTGTTGAAATTGACGTATCTGCTGGAGAAGTGACGGCAATCAGAGATCTCTGATCGATGATGGATGATCGATGATCGCGGATCGGCGTCCAACGGAATCCCCGGACAATTAACACAGTCAAGGCCACAAAGAACGGGATCAGCCTCTCCATCCAGTCACCCGGACTGTCCGGCAGCCAGTGCAGGATGACCGTTCCCGCGAATCCAATCCACACCGAAGCGAGCACCGCACGCGTGTTCAGGCGACGCCCAGCCAGTCGCATCAGTACCGTCGGTCCGAGTGCAGATCCAACCGCATGCCAAGCGAAAAGCACGCGTGAATAGATGGATGCCGGGGCGAGGATGGCCAGTCCGATCGCCAGAATCGCGGAGCCGACGACCGCGATTCTCGAGCCGCGAAGACTTTCCAGGTGTTTCGACGTGCTCCTCCTCCAATCGTGCCCCACTGAAGACGCAACGACGAGGAGCTGGCTGTCGGCGGTCGACATGATGGCGGAGAGAACAGCGGCGATCATAAGTCCCGCGACCATGGGCGAGAAGAGCCGGTTTGTGACGGCGAAGAAGATCTGCTCACCGTCGGCGAGCCTGCCGACCAGCACGCGCCCACAAAGACCGAGAATCAGCATGCCGGCATACACGCAGACCGCCCACGAAATCGCGATGATACGGCCGATCCGAAGCGCTCGCTCATCGCGCAGCGCCATGAAACGGTTGACGACGTGCGGCTGGCCCGGATAGCCCAGCCCGATTCCGAGCGTGCCCAGCACGAAGCCCACGAACGCAGGTCCCGCAAAGGCGGACGGTCCGCCGACGGGAGGCGCGGCTGCCAGTCCGGAGCCAAGTCCCGTAAATCCTCCGACAGCGATCAGGGCACCCAACGGCAGGATGATCGCGGAAGCAAACATGAGCAGACCCTGGAGCGTGTCGGTCACGCTCGATGCCCAGAATCCTCCGAGAAACGTGTAGGCGAGTATGACCAAGCCGCCAAAGACGACGGCCATTCTCGGCGTCATCCCCAGCAGACCGCTGAGGGCGTTTCCGGCCGCCTGAAATTGGGAGGCGATGTAGAAGAGGAACGAGAAGACGACGATGACGGCGATCGATCTCATTGTGGTGACGTGCAAAGCGGATTCACGATCACCGGCAACGAATTCGGTCAGCGTAATCAATCCCGCCCGCCGACTCTCCGGCATCAGACGGGGCGCCACCAAGATCCAGTTGATCAGAAAACCGAGCAGGGTCGCTGGGAAGAGCCAGAGCGCACTTACTCCCCACAGATAGGCGGCGCCACTGACGCCCAGCAGCGTCCAGGCCGAAGATGAGCTGGCCGAAGCACTGATCGAGGCGATGACCGGACCCAGCCGTCGCCCGCCAAGGTAGAAGTCCTCACTGTCGCGGGTCCGGCCCGATGCCCAGACACCGATCAGCACCAGGACGATGTTGTAGACCAGCAGCGTCGCGATTACTGTCCATTCTCTCGTCATGACGGATATTAGTGAAAACGCTGGATGCGAAGTGCCGGGTGCCAAGTGCTAAATGCTAAATGCTAAATGCTAAATGCTAAATGCTAGGTGATGACTCACCCGTTCGGGGCAGGCTCTCGGACCTCTCGAAATGGCAGTTCTGGATCGACCGTGGTGGCACGTTTACCGATATCATTGCATACGGACCCGGCGGTCGCCTCGTAAGCCGGAAACTGCTGTCCGAAGATCCGGACCGGTACGAAGACGCCGCCCTCGAAGGAATCCGGCGCATCCTGATGGTCGAGACCGGCGGATTTGACCTTGGGCGAATCGCCTCGGTGCGCATGGGGAGCACGGTGGCGACCAATGCGCTGCTCGAGGGCACCGGCGAGCCAACCCTGCTCGTTATTACACGCGGTTTCGGTGATGCCCTGCGCATCGGATATCAGGAGCGGCCTGATCTTTTCGCCCGGCACATCGTGCTCCCTGAATTGCCTTACAAAGAAGTCCTCGAAGCGAGTGAGCGGATCAGTGCCGAGGGCGAGGTCATCGAGCAACTGGATGAGGAGCACCTGCGAAACGGCTTGACGCGGGCGTTCGGCGCCGATCTCCGCGCCGTAGCCATCGTTTTCATGCATGGGTATCGGTATCCGCGGCACGAGGAACGCGCGGCGGCCGTCGCACGGGAGGTGGGATTTGAGCACGTTTCGGTGTCGCACGAGATAGCGCCGCTGATCAAGATTATCAGTCGCGGTGATACCACGGTTGTCGATGCCCACCTGACGCCTGTCGTGCAAGATTACGTGCAAAGGCTCAGGACGGGGCTCGGAGACAGCCGCCTCCTTTTCATGCAGAGCAACGGTGGATTGTCTGAGGCCGAGCGATTTCGCGGCAAGGACGCCGTGCTGTCCGGTCCCGCAGGGCGGCGTCATCGGCATGGTGGAGGCGGGGAAGAAGGCAGGCTATTCCCGTTTGATTGGATTCGATATGGGCGGCACGTCGACCGATGTCTCTTTGTACGACGGTCGACTCGAGCGCACGGATACGTTTGCAATCGGCGGCATGCGGATGCGCACGCACGCTCTGGATATCCACACGGTCGCGGCTGGAGGCGGATCGGTGCTCGAGTTCGATGGAATCCGCCTGCGAGTCGGCGATCGGTCCGCCGGGGCGCTGCCGGGACCGGCGTGCTACGGCCGGGGTGGACCGCTGGCCGTGACCGATTGCCACGTGCAGCTGGGTCGCCTAAGGCCCGAGTTCTTTCCGCGTGTCTTCGGCGAGAATGCCGATGAAGCGCTTGATCCGCATGCGGTTCAGGCGGGATTCAGCAAGCTCGCCGAGGAGATCGGGCTGGAGACCGGAATCGCTAAGTCGTCTGAAGAGCTGGCGGACGGACTTTCTGCGCATCGCCGTACAGAAGATGGCCCAGGCTGTGAGGCGGATCAGCATTGAGCGGGGTCACGATCCGGAAGAGTTCGTGCTCGTTCCTTTCGGGGGCGCGGCCGGCCAACACGCCTGCCTCGTCGCCGATCAACTGGGCATCAAGAAGATTCTGATCGATCCGCTTGCAGGCGTTTTGTCGGCCCGTGGAATTGGAAGCGCCGCGGTCTCCCAACTTCTGCGACGCACCGTCGAGCGGCGTCTGACGGATCGCATCATCGGAGACATCGAAACCGGCTTTGAGGAGTTGGAAAGGCAGCTCGAACATCGGTTCAGCGACGACGTCCCCGAGCTCGACTTCACGAGGCGTCTCTACCTCAAGTACGAAGGGACGGACACGTCTGCCGTGGTTCCGTTTGCTGAGTGCAGTGCAATGGAGTCGGCGCTCGCCGATTTCCACAGAAAGCGGTTCGGCTTCGATCCGGTAGACCACGACATAATCGTCGAGGCGATCGAGTTGGAAGCCGTGCTTCAGGGCCATGAACCGACGCCCGAGATATCGAATCAGGGAGGTTCAGGAGGTGAGGCCGAACCGGTGATGATGGACGATGTTTGGCTGGATGGTCAATGGCGGAAGACTCCCTTCTATCGCCGGACGGATCTCCGACTCGAGCAGCAGGTGACCGGGCCGGCCGTTATCGTGGAGGACAATGCGACCACCATCGTCGAACCTGGGTGGACGGCGCAGGCAATCCGGCACGCAGATCTACTGCTAACACGCACGGCGGAATTGCGGGATCGCCTGGAAACCGGCTCTGACTACGATCCCACCCGACTGGAGATATTCAACAACCTCTTCCGGCACGTTGCCGAGGAGATGGGTGTCCAACTTTGCCAGACCGCGCGTTCTGTCAACATCAAGGAGCGGCTCGACTTCTCCTGTGCGCTCTTCGATCGGCACGGTGATCTCGTAGCGAATGCCCCCCACATGCCCGTTCATCTCGGATCGATGAGCGAGACGGTCCGGAGCGTGTTGAACAGCCGGCGCGGACACATCCGACCCGGCGACGCCTATCTCACGAACGATCCGTACAACGGAGGGACTCACCTTCCTGATCTCACGGTCGTGAGCCCATTTTTCGACGAAGGGTCGACCACGCCCCTGTTCTTCGTCGCGTCGCGCGCTCATCACGCGGAAATCGGGGGCGTCTCGCCCGGGTCCATGCCGGCATTGAGCAAACACGTTGACGAAGAGGGTGTGCTGTTCGACGACTTTAGTTTGATGGAGGAGGGGCGGTTCAACGAAACGGCGTTGAAGAGTCGACTACTGACCGCAAGCCATCCCTCCCGAAATGCCGACACGAACGTCGCCGACCTGAAAGCGCAGGTGGCGGCGAACCAACGCGGAATCGTCCGACTGCAAGAGGTGGTCGACAAATACGGTGCGGATACGGTAGAGGCCTACATGCGCCACGTCAAAGCGAACGCCGCCGAGGCGGTTCGAAGGGCGCTGGGCAATGTCAGCGATGGGACTTTCAGTCTGGAAATGGACACCGGACAGACGATTGCTGTCGCGGTCTGCATCGATCACGAGCAACGAAGTGCAGTCATCGACTTCGACGGGACATCCCCCCAGGCGGAGAACAACCTGAACGCGCCGCGTGCCATCACGACGGCCGCCGTACTGTATGTCATGCGGATGCTGGTCGACAACGACATCCCCCTCAACGCCGGGTGTCTCGATCCGATTGAGATCCGCGTGCCGGAGGGATCGATACTGAATCCCGTCTATCCAGCCGCCGTGGCGGGTGGAAATGTCGAGACGTCGCAGTGCGTCGTCGATGCTTTGCTGGCGGCCCTCGGCATCATGGCGGCTTCGCAGGGCACGATGAACAATCTCACGTTCGGAGACGCGTCGAATCAGTACTACGAAACGATATGCGGCGGCTCGGGAGCTGGGCCGGGCTTCGAGGGGACGTCCGCCGTGCATACGCACATGACAAACTCGCGACTAACGGATCCCGAGATTCTCGAAACGAGGTATCCGGTCCTGCTCGAAGCGTTTTCGATTCGAACGCGGATCGGGGGGAGGCGGACGATGGCACGGGGGCGACGGTACCATCCGCCGATTGCGTTTTCTGAAGTCGATGAAGGTCTCTATCCTCTCAAATCGACGGAAAACGAGGCCGTTCGGTTTGGATGGTGGGGAAGCGGCAGCCTCCGGTACGAACCGGATTGAACGTGTCGATGGTTCACTCGAGGAACTCCCGGCGCGTGCAGGCTTCGAGGTGGCGGAGGGCGATGTGCTGGTGATCGAGACGCCGGGAGGAGGCGGGTATGGCTGAAATGGAGGATGGAGGATGGAGGATGGAGGATGGAGGATGGAGGATGGAGGATGGAGGATGGAGGATGGAGGATGGAGGATGGAGGATGGAGGATGGGGGATGGAGGATGGAGGATGGAGGATGGAGGATGGAGGATGGAGGATGGCCCAACGCGGTCATCCCCGCGCAGGCGGGGATCCAGGGAAGAGAAATGGGGAGTACGGAATGATGAACGAGGAATGGCTTCCGCCGACAGCACGGAACAGGATTATCAATTGATGACTGCGAAATGCCAATTCCTGACCTAAAGGAGTTTGGATGTACTCACGACCCGGAACGCGGACCACCAAGCGGTCGGGGGAACCTGTTATTGACCGTACGGTTTGATAAACTCAAGGACGTGAGTCAAGAACCCCAAGAGGTACACATCCATTATGGCACGACCGCGAGAATTCGATATTGACGAAGCCCTGGAAAAGGCGATGGAGCTCTTCTGGACGAAGGGCTACGAGGCGACGTCGATGACGGATCTGACGGCGGCGATGGATCTGAACAAGGGGAGTCTCTACGCAGCGTTTGGGAGCAAGCATGATCTCTTCGTTGCAGCGATCAAGAAATACCTCGCCGCCGACCGCGCTGTGTTTCTGGCTAATTTCGGCGGCCCCGGATCATTGAAAGATGCGATTCGGACCCACCTTACGGACTACGTCGGGACGTTCCACAAGGGTGTGCTGGTCCCCAGAGGCTGCCTGGCACTTAACTCGCTCGCCGAATTGGCGGCCCATGACGAGGTGGTGGCTCAGCTCGTCAATCGTCACATTCAGGGCGCCGTTGCGTTTCTGACGGAGAGAATCAAGAAAGAGCAGGCTGCCGGCGTACTAAAGAGTTCCAAGGAAGCAAGGGCGCTCGCCGAACTCGTCATCGTGATGGAGTTGGGTTTGCTAACCGGCACTAAAGGCCCCCTCCGAGGCATCGACGACGATCGGCTCGTCGACATTATTGTCGAGCATTTCGACTGATTTTAGCCCGGTAGTCGTCCCTTTCGAAAAAAAATTGCAACAAACCCTAACAAAATAGATTTGTTTGCGTAGTTTTATACCGAACGGTCAAGAATAAATCATCAACGGATAACCAATTGGAGTTCATCATGGAAACAATCGAAATGACTAATCGCAAGAACGGCGTTGACCTGAACGTCTTGGGCGCAACCGTAGCCGCCATACAGGAAGATCCGGTTCTGGGTCACGGAAAGTTCAGAGTTCAGAACACGTGGATCGACGGAAGCCGCAACACGAGCAGCATCTCGGGTTTTTACGGCGCACGACAGGAGATCAGTCACAGCCAGGTGTTTCAGATCCACGCCGACGAGCCCGAAATCCTCGCCGGAAGTGATAAGGCGCCGAATCCCGTCGAGCTCCTGCTGTCCGCACTCGCCGCGTGCCTGACCACGAGCCTCGTCGCGCACGCGGCCGTCACCGGCATCGAGATCGGGAGCATAGAGACCGAGATCGAAGGGGACCTGGATCTGAACGGATTTCTCGGACTCGACGTGAATGTCCCGAAAGGATTTAACGACGTCCGCGTCACGATGCACGTCGAAGCCGACTCGGAGAGCGTAGAGAAGATTCGTGAACTCGCCCTGTTCTCCCCGGTTTACCACACCCTGACTGAAGGGGTCAACGTGACGGTTGACTTCGACATGAAGTGAACAAGCTGCAGATGCTCCCTAGCAGGATTGCCAGCGAAGTCGCAAAATGAAGAGGCAGCGGGTCTTTATGATCCGCTGTTTCTTCGTTTGTGGCGGCCGGCACAGTCCCCTCTTGAGGGGGCGGCTAACTCCGAATCTATTCGGAGGCAGCCGTGGGAGGTCGCGCTCATGACCATCATCACGCACGAAGGTCTGTCTCAGCCACCGACGAACAACGGGACAATCTCGAACTTCTCCACGTCAACCAACCCTTTATCCGTCAGCTTCAACGAAGGGATGACAGGAAGCGTCAAGAACGACAGGCTCATGAACGGATCCTCCAGAGTTCCCCCCAACTCGTGGTAAGCGTGATGAAGGCTATCGACACCCTCGGCGACCTCGGTCAGAGGGCGATCGCTCATCAGTCCGGCCACCGGAAGGGCGAGCGAAGCTATGACTTCTGTGCCCGACGTCACGACCAGACCACCATCGAGATGGATGACCTCCTCGAGGGCCGTTCGCATCGATTGATCGTCCATGCCGGCGATCGCGATGTTGTGTGAGTCGTGCCCGACGCTGCTGGCGACGGCCCCATGTTTCAGTCCGAAGCCCCGAACGAAGCCGAGTCCGACCCCTCCATTCTTTCCATGGCGTTCGACGACGGCGAATTTTGCGAGATCGCGATCAGGATCAGCAACTGCCTCGCCGTCTGCAATTGATGGATCCATTCTGCTCTGCCCCGTAACGATCTGGCCTTCAATGACGTCGATGACCCGGATGACCCCGGGTTCGGCCGGGATCCTGAATCCTGAAAATTTCTCCAGGTCGACATGAACACTCGGGGGAAGGGGAGATGCGGCGGTCGGAAGGTCCACGACTACCTGTCCGTTGCGGGCGACGAGTTTCCCGTCGATGTACGTTTCCTTGACGGAGACATTTTCGAGGTCGTCGAGCACGATGACATCGGCTCGCCAGCCGGGCGCCACAGCGCCGAATCCCCGTTGATCGAGACGAAACCATTCGGCCGTATTGATGGAGGCCATTCGGTAGGCTGTCATGGGGTCGAGGCCGAGCCGGATGGCCTTTCGGACAGCGTGATCAATGTGGCCCTCTGAAACGAGATCGGCGGGATGCCGGTCATCCGTCACGAAGCAGCATCGGCGCTCCGTCTCCGGTGTTACCAGCGGGAGCAGTGCTTCGAGATTCTTGGCTGTACTCGCCTCGCGGATCATGATCCGCATACCTTTCCGGAGCTTTTCGCGGGCTTCCTCCAGCGTTGTGCACTCGTGATCACTGCCGGGGCCTCCAACGATGTATGCGTTGAGCCGCTTTCCGACCAATCCCGGCGAATGGCCGTCGATCACGACGCCCTTTTCTCTCGCGGCCTCCAATTTCTCCAGCACTCCCGGATCACCAAAAACCACGCCGGGGAAATTCATCATTTCGGCGAGTCCCAAGACGTCCTCTTCTCCGAACAGCGGGGCGAGGGTCGCAGCATTCAGTTCGGCGCCGGCGGTTTCCATGTGGGTGGCGGGTACGCACGAGGAAACCATGACCCAGGTTCGCAGTGGGACCTGCCGTCCGCTCTCCAGGATGTAACGGATGCCCTCGATTCCATGGACGTTTCCGATCTCGTGCGGATCGAATACGGTCGCTACGGTGCCTCGCGGTAAGACCACGCGTGCAAACTCGGAGACCGTGACCATCGTACTCTCGACGTGCATATGTCCGTCGATGAATCCGGGTGCGATCCACTTGCCCGTGCAATCAACTTCTGTCACGGCATCATATCCATCGCCGACTCCGATCACGATTCCGTCGTAGACGGCAATGTCGGTGGAATAGATTTCACCGCTGAGCACGTCCACTAGGTTGCCGCCGCGCAGGACCAAGTCCGCCGGTCGATCGCCGCGGGCTGCTTCGATGCGATCTTTCAAAGTCATCGATTCACGTCCGATAGGTTGATGTCAGACCTCAATGTATCCCCCAAACGCGAGTTTGACCTGAAACTCGATACTGAAACCCGGAGCTCCAACAAGGAGCCACCCCGGGACCGAAACAGGAATCGCTAATCGCTAATGGTTGTGTGCTGTATGAACGTGACCCCCCTTTAGGCAGATTCGTGACGAAGTCTCTCCTCGAGAACTGCCCATCTTGAGCGGTTACGCGCATTGTGCACGTCATCCGGCCGCTAACGAACGGCCTCAGAGCGACGGCCGGTGAACCGGCCTTCTCTGGAGAGAACATCTGACAAGCCCCGTTTACGGGGCGTCGCTTCAAGACCGGGCATTAATGCCCGGGAATGACGGATTGTGCCGAATGTCGAACTCACTCAAGTCCGACCTGCGAACAATCCGGGAGACACGTTCATTCGTCACATAATCGCTAATTGCTAATCTGAGCACTACCACAGTGGTTCGCGTCGTTCCATCCTCCATCCTCCATCCTCCATTCTCCATCCTCCATCCTCCATCCTCCATCCTCCATTCTCCATTCTTCCTACTCGTAGAGTTTCGCTACGGCCGTCATGTTCAGTTTGCCCAGTCCGTGTCCGATGGCCCTGAGATATACCTCGCGTGCTGCGTCCGTCACGGGAGCATGTTCATCGCCGCCGGCGGATGCAACTACGTAGCGGGTGTCCTTTTCCATCAGCTCGACCGGGAAGAGAGGCGTGAATCGATCGGCCATCATTCCTTCCGCATTCGCCTTTGCGGCAGCACTGCACACGGGCGTTGACGTCACGATCTCGACGGCACGTTCATGATCAATACCTACCCGTTTTGCGAACCCTATCAACTCTGCTATGGCTGCCACCTGCATGCCGAGCAGGCCGTTCACCATCAACTTAACGGCGGCTCCGGCACCCGAAGCACCTGCATGATGAATTCTTGCCCCCATTGCGGAGAGGACCGGAGTCGCCCGTTCTAGAGTGCTTGCTTCCCCGCCCGCGAGGAAGATGAGTTGCCCGGCCTCCGCGACGGGAAGTGAACCCGCGACGGGCGCATCGAGAAAGTCGATGCCCGCCGAGCGGCAGTGTCCGGCCAGCTCGCGAGCCCATCCGACCGTCAGCGTGGAGCTTTCGATGGCGACCGCGGTCTTCTCCATCGCTGCGAGCGCTCCCGATGACGGATCGAGCCATACTTCTCGCGACGCGTCGTCGTCTCGGACGCAGGCAATGATGAACTCTGCGCCCAGGGCTGCTTCGGCGGGGGTCGGCGCCGCCTTGGCGCCGGAGGCTACGAGCGGCTCGGTCTTCGCAGGATGGCGGTTCCAAACGGTTACGTCGTGACCTGCTTCAATGAGATTTGTCGCCATGCGTGATCCCATGGCGCCCATTCCGAGAAAGGTAACGTTCGACATGTCGTGTTCGGTTGATTGCGTGTTTGGTGTACAGCGAAGGTGAAGGGGTGATCGGTGGTCTGCAATCACCGATCAACGATCTGTCATCCCGACGCCCCGCCTGAGCCCGGACCAGGAACCCCTAACCTATCGAACCTGTTTCTAATGCACACCAAGCACCGAGCTTGCGCCTCCAAACTAATTGTGTGGTTCACCCACACGAAGAGACTATCATGAAAACACAAGCCTTGATTGCCGTATACGTGCTGCTGTTTGTCTTTGCATCCAACCAGGCGGCCAATGCCCAGCAGGAACTTAAGAAGCCCACCATGCAGAGCTCGCGCAAGGAAATGCCCCGCTCGGATATGGAACCCAGCATGCGACCGGAACTGGAAGCCATGCTCAGTGGCGCCAACGAGGTGCCAAAAGCCGATCCGGACGGAAGCGGAGAGGCCGAATTCACGTTGAGCGCGGACTCGGTGGAAGTCTGCTACGAGCTCACCGTCGAGAACATTGCCGAAGCGACGGCGGCGCACATCCATCACGCAGCTGTCGGGGAAAACGGACCGGTTGTGGTGACGCTGAATACACCGGCCGACGGCTCATCGAAGGGTTGCGTGGAGGAGGTGTCGGCGGACGTCATCAAAGACCTCCTGCAGAATCCCGCCGATTACTACGTCAACGTCCACAACGCGGATTATCCGGCCGGCGCCGTGCGGGGACAGCTTTCGACGGTCGCGTTGGGGAAATGAGAGCGATTCATCGGTGATCAACGATCTCCGATCAGCGATCTGCGACCAATGATCAGCGATCTGCGATCAGCGACCAACGATCAATGATCAGCGATCGACCGGTCAATCACCACGCCTTCTTCGTGCATTCTTCCGCGCTGTGGTAGCGGATGAGTTCAGGAGTCTTAGCAATTGATCGCATTCCTGGAGCAGGGCTGCCACATCCGCCAAGTCACGACTGTCCACGAGTTCGAGCCAGTAGCGCGTTTAGTGCAATGTCCTGAGACGGATCCAACGGTGTCTGGCGCATATTACTTAGACACCTGCGACCGTGAAAACGTAACCTCAAGGACAACGATCAACGATCAAGCGATCAATGATCTCCGATCTCCGATCACTCCTCCTCCTTAACCGTAAGCACGAACACTGCCGTCCCGATCAGTCCGATCACTCCGGCGACGAAAAAGGGTAAGCGCGGATCTATCTGCCACAGAAGCCCGCCGATGGCAGCAGCCGGTGTGACGGAGAGGCTTCGCACCAGGTAGTACAACCCCACCGTCCGGCCGCGCGCATGTGGTTCGGCGAAATCGACGATCATGGCCTTCCGCGCCGGCTCTCCGATCTCGCGCAGGCCGCCGATGACGAAGGCAAGGGCCAGCGTCCAGAATCCTGCCGACAACATGACCGCCACGGGGAAGAGAGCGAAACAGACGAACGTGGCGATCACGAAAGGCTTCCGGCCGATTCGATCTGCAATGCGGGCGGACGGAATGTAGACGAGAATCGACGTCGTCACCTGAATTGCCACGAGGATTCCGAACTGTCCGATCCCGATACCGATCACATTCGTGGCATAGAGGATAATGAATATGTCGGCCATGCCTTGGCAGGTCCTGATGATAATGTCGGATACCAGGAGCCGTTTGAGCGCGGCGTGGAACGACTGCCAGACCTCGCGGATGCCGATGGGGCGGCCGGCGATGATCGGGACGTTGATCGCACGGCTGACCAGCATCGTCCCCACGGCAAGGACCAGGGAGGCGACCAGCGCGGCCCGAATCCCGGCCGTCACGCCGATTGCGGTAATGAGCGCCCCACCGGCAATGGGTGAGAACGCTCTCGGGATGCGCTTGATGATGGCCTGGACCGTGAAACCCATCGTTCGGCGCTCTTTCGGAAGGGCGTCTCCGATGACGGCGAAAATTGCAGGGGACGCCATGCTCTGCCAGGCCATCACGAAGGCGAGTCCGAGAAACACGTACGGCCACGACGGGCTGGCGAGATAGATCGCGTACCCCACCGCGGCGAGGGCGATGAAGACGAGGAACGCGCGTCGGCGACCCAGTCGATCGGCCAGCCAGCCGCCTGGATACTGATAGATCGCGTCGAAGAAGTCCGTCGCCGTACCGAACAGCCCGATCGTCCCTGCGCCCGCGCCGAGTGCCTCCAAGTACTTGGGCAGATACCTCTTCCACAGCTCCTCCCCGGTCTCGACCAGGAAAACGGAAGTGGCGGCAAGGGCAACGTTCCGCTCAAGACCGAGGAAATCGACGGTTCGTTTTCGCCAGGAGCCGTGTCCGATTGGTTCGTGCGATGGTTCGTCTTCTGCCATCAGGCTGGTCTACGATTAGAGAACATCAAACAGCGAACAGCAAACAGCAAACATCAAACAGCAAACTTGGGGCATTGATACGGCCATCGGGGCGACGGTCAGAACACGCTCGCCGCAACGCCTGCAAATGCCGGCTTAGCCAGAACTCCAGTTTGATGTTTGCTGTTTGGTGTTCGCTGTTATTCCGGCTTTTGGTCGCGAACGAACGCCGGCTTACCCGGCTCCGACAATTCCGCGCTGTACCGATATCCGGCGACGTCAAACCTCCTCAATTTCTTCGGATCCTCGATGCGATTCCGGACGATCCACGCGCTCATGAATCCCCGCGCTTTCTTCGCGTAGAAGCTGATGATCTTGTAGGTGCCGTTTTTGAGATCCAGAAAAACGGGGGATACCACCTCAGCCTTCAGAGCGTCCGTATTCACCGATTTGAAATACTCGACGGACGCGAGATTGACCACGGTGCTCGACTTCAGCGACTTGAGCTGCCGGTTCAGTGCTTCCACAATGTCGTCGCCCCAGAACTGGTACAGATCCTTGCCGCGCACATTCTTGAGCTTCGTCCCCATCTCCAGTCGATAAGGTTGGATGAGATCGAGTGGCCGGAGCGCGCCGTAGAGTCCGGATAGAATGCGCACGTGCTTCTGGGCGTACTTCAAATCCTCTTCCGACAAGGATTCCGCGTCGAGTCCGACGTAGACGTCCCCTTTGAATGCGAACAGTGCCTGCTTGGCGTTGTCCTTCGTGAACGGCGTGTGCCAGTTGCCGAAGCGCTCCCGGTTCAGCGCGCCGAGTTGGGGACTGATGTTCATCAGCGAGGAGAGTCGCCTCGCACTGAAATCCCTCAGCGTATCGACGAGTACTTCCGATCGTTCGAGCATTGCCGGCTTCGTCGCGGAGGTTGTTGGTGCCGGCCTTTTGAAGTCGAGCGTTTTAGCGGGGGAGAGGAGAATGAGCATCTTGTCTCGGTATTGTCGACCAGGGTCTGGAGAACTTCAGATACCAAACTTCAAATACCAAACATTGTTCACCGATCACCGATCACCGCTCACCGATCACCGATCATCGATCATTGATCACCGATCACCGATCACTGATCATCGATCATCGATGACCTCTGCTTCTTGAAATACTCGAACACGTCGAGATTCGACAGGTCCGACCACGGTGCGTTCGTTTCAGGAAGGAACCGAGCCAACTCGTCCATTTTCGATCGGTACGCCTCGTCGCCGGCAAGGTTGTGCCACTCATTCGGATCCGAGGCGTGGTCATAGAATTCCTCCGTTCCGTCCTCGTATCGGATATAGCGGTATCCTTCGACGGCGATTCCGTGATTGTTTCGGCCGTACGTCGTTATGGCAGCGTGAGGCCATGGTGCGTCCGGGTCTTCGATCAGCGGCGCAAGGCTGACACCTTCGTTCCATTTGTTCTCCGGAAAGCCGGTCAGATCAACGAGGGTCGGGTATATGTCGAGCAACTCGACAGGCGCCGAAACGAGTCGCCCCTTTGGGAGACCCGGACCGCTGACTACGAGCGGTACGCGTGTTGCCCGTTCCCAGAGGGCATGCTTGGCGAACCGGTTCTTTTCGCCCAAGTGGTATCCGTGATCGGAAAAGAGGACGACGATTGTGTTGTGGGCATAGACACTGGCCTCCAACGCATCGAGTATGCGGCCGACCTGGGCGTCGACAAATGAGACGCTCGCCAGATATCCCTGGACGATTGCAGGCCACTGCCCGCTCTTGATGGCCCACTCTGTGGTGGGCATCGGGGGTACGGTGGCCATCTCAATGCCGGTTTCGGGAATGTCGTCCATGTCTTCCGGGAGATACGGGGGCAGGGCGAGGCTGTCGATTGGATGGAGATCGAACCATTCCTGCGGCACGTACCATGGCACGTGAGGCCGAAGGAAACCAACGGCGAGGAAGAACGGACGGTCGTGCGTCTGATTCAGCCGCTCGATGATCCACGAGGCCGACTGGTAGTCCGGCATTTCAACCGTGCTGTCCGGAAAAGGGCCCCAGTCGGTGGACGTCCCTTCCTGGTCCCAGTGAAAATGTTTGTCCGGATAGGGTCCGAAGCCCGGATAGCGTCCACCCGATTCCTCGAATACGCCTTTTGGGGCATGCGTATGGAAGAGCTTTCCGATGCCCATCGTCTTGTATCCATGCCTGCCGAAGTATTCCGGAAGGAACGCCGTGCTATCCATGAGCGGACTGGCAGCCCTCAAATCCTCATCGTCCGTGATACCGTAGATACCCGTGGTTGACGGCCGGAGGCCACTCATGAGACTGGCGCGGGACGGCCAACAGAGGGGTGCCTGCGCATGTGCGTTGGTAAACACGGTCCCTTCCGCAGCCAGGCGGTCAATGTTGGGCGTCTTGGTGTCCGGATGCCCATGGAGAACCCCGACCCAGTCGTTCAGATCGTCGATGGCGATGAAGAGGATGTTTGGAGGAGTAGCGTTGTGACGAGGCGCCTGCGAGCAGCTGATGCTCGATGCGCAGACGAGAGCCAACGCGAGGTGAATGAAAACTGACTGAAATAGCGGACGAAGCGTCATGAGGACGGTGGGAAGGGTCGGACAAATGGATGCCGGATGCTACGAAAAACGTCGCATACGTGCCCGTGACGTTCGGGCGTGAGCCAAGGGGATGCAACGCCCTTAAGGTGCGAGGCACTCGCACTAAAAGTGTCACCCTGCGGGAGATGCTCGGGCTTTGCGAAAGTCGCTTCGGGCCGGGCATTCAAGTGACGCCCGGGTTCTTGTCCCAGCGGGTAAGCGCCGTCTACGGATGGAAGCAAGGAAATCTTGACACAGCCCTTCGTCGCACCTACTCTAACGGCAGCTCACTGGCTCAACACAAACTGTCGGGAGGTGGCGGCATGCCTAATCGAGACGAGATCGAGAGATGCCAGGACTCGAACGGTTGCGCTTCTCAAGTCGGCTGGAATCGTATTGACTGATTCGGAGAAGCAAAACATCGAAGTCACCGATGTGGGGCTCGGTGACCTCGCGACGACTGGACTTCAGGTGGTCATCTACGAGAACAACGATCGATACTGCGCGAAGGAGCTCGTGCTGTTCGGTGGACAGATATTTCCTGAGCATCGGCATCCGCCTGTTGGGAGCGATCCTGGGAAGCGGGAAACCTTCCGATGCCGCTGGGGGAAAGTGTGGCTGTACGTTGAGGGTCAGCCGACACGTCAGATCCAGGCGACCATTCCGGCCGGGCATGAGGAGTATTACACGGTATTCCACGAGGTCGAGCTTCGTCCTGGCGATCAGCACACGATCCCCGAGAACACGCGGCACTGGTTTCAGGCGGGTCCTGAGGGTGCCATCGTGTCGGAGTTTTCGACGACGAGCAGGGATGAGTTCGACGTGTTCACGGATCCCAGGGTGAAGCGGGTTTGATCAATGATGATCTGTGATCGACGATCTATGAGCGAGGACCGGTGAGCCTTGTCCGGTCCTGCCGACGATTTTCGCGTAAATAGTTCTGGGCGACCGTTCCACCTGTCCGTCTTTTTGCGGGTCACTCGATCAGGATTGTTATGCGCTTGAAGATCACCGTACTGCAACTCGTCATGCTCTGTCTCACGGCCGGGCTGGCCCGGGCGCAGGACACAAATCCACCAACGCTTTCGGGGACTCCCATCGTTTCGCCGAGCGTGGTCGACGTTTCGTCCGGAGCTACGAGCACCATGATATCGGCGGTCGTTGAAGACGCCGGCAGCGGCGTCGCCGGGGTTTTGGGTTACTTCCAGTTTCAAGACAGCCAGATCCTGGGGACCTTCGTGGCAACGCGGGTTTCTGGAACGGCCCAGAGCGGAACCTGGACGGGTACATCGCAGATACCGCAGAATGCCCCGCAGGGGGTGTATGACCTCGTGCTCATCGTCACGGATGCCTCCAGCAATCTTGCAAAGCCGACAATCGAATCGGCGCTTACCATTTCAGGAGGCGACGCCGAGCCGCCCCAGCTGGTAGGCGTCCCGACACTTTCACCCGAATCCGTTTCACTGTCTGGTGGAATCAAGACAGTGGTCGCGACGCTCAGCGTCTCCGATGATCAAAGTGGCGTTGCCCAGGTCGTGACGTACCTGACCAACCGGGACGGCGTGGGAATTGGCACGGCCAACGCCGAGTTGATCGATGGAGACTCGTTGATGGGTACGTGGCAGAGCGAGCTGAAGGTGGATCCGAATATCGTCAACGCTGTTGTCCCAACGGGGGACTTGTTCCTCACAGTACTGCTCTACGACCACGCAACGAACTACTCGATTCATGACAGCACGGCGGCGCTGAGTCTGATCCGTGAACAGTTCTCCGTGACGTTCCAGGTCGACATGCGCAGGATGGAGCGGATCGGCCTCTTCCATCGCCGGCAGTCTTTCCAGTCGGGGATGCGACTGTTCGTGGACGTCGGCGACGGCGATCAGGCCACCTCGTATGAGATGTTCGAAGCGAGCAATGACTCGGTCTGGGCGGTGCAGGCACTGCTTTCTCCGGCAAACGGAGTCTCTTATGCATTCGCCATAGATCCCGACGGCGACGGCGTGAATCTCGGCGATTGGGCGTACGAGCGACCCGGGGAATCCACGCTCGATCGATGTATCCGGCGCGGCCACGCTTCCTGTCGTTCCGTTCGATGACTTACCGGCGAGTCCGGGTGACGACATCTATACAGCGCGCATGTCGCATGCATTTCAAGCCGGATCAACTGGTCCCGTCTCCTTCGACGAAGCCGGAATGGAGACGCTGGCGAGTCTCTCGTTCGACCAGCTGGCAGCGGCGTCGATCGTTTCGATTCGGCGGATCGCTGCGGATCCCGGGGGTGCCGATCCCGGCGGCATCGCCAGGGTCTCGTCCGCACAGTACTGGATTGTGGATGCTGCTCCGTCGTCCTCCTCGTCTTCGGGGAATTTCACCATCGCTTACGGTGAGCTAAGCGGGATCTCCGAGCCGAGCGCATTGCGTCTTCTCCGCAGGTCCGGTCCGCAATCGACCTGGGAAGTGGCTCCAAGTTCGGTGAACACGGTAGACGAGACCGTGTCTACTGCTTTCGGCGATCTGACCGGCGAATGGACCCTTGGATCGACCTCCGGTGCAAACACGCTCACGCCGCAGTTTCCCGGCATGGCCTCCAATCCGCAGCCGGCTGACGGCGCGGCCGCCGTTCAACTCGATCAGTCGCTCTCGTGGGCGCCGGCTGAATTCGCCCGTACGTACGACCTGTACCTCTGGTCGGACGAAGAATCTGAACCCACGAAGCCGACGAAGAGCGGCCTTACGGAGCCCACGGTTTCGGCTATCGATCTCGCTCTCGTCAGAAACGCTGCCTACTCCTGGTATGTGATATCCCGCAATCTCGACGGCGACATGCGGAGTCCGACGTGGTCCTTTACGACAGAGCTCCCGAGCGACCTCGAGATCAGCGACGTCATCGCGCCGAGCAGCGGCTTTTCGGGACGCGAAATCGACCTGAAATGGACGGTTACCAACGTCGGAAACGTTGCGACCGACAGCCCGCAGTGGTTCGACGAAGTTCGGCTGGCCCATGACCCGTCGTTCCTGGTCGAGCGCCACACACTCGGCACGTTCGAGAATCCATCCTCGCTGGCGCCTGGAGAACAGTACGTTCAGGAAGTGACGGTGACGCTGCCCGAGGAGACGATCGGAATCTACTACTTGCGGCTTGACGTCAATCTCGGCGAGCACCAGCAGGAGGAGACGTTCGACAACAATCACTCTGTTGCAACGATAGAGATCCAGTTGTCACCCGCTCCCGATCTGCACGCGACCGCGATCACTGTGCCCGGCAATGCGTTTTCAGGCACCGAGGTGGAAGTGGGCTGGACCGTCGAAAACACCGGCAACGGCCCGGCCGTGGCCGACTACGGATGGCAGGATGACGTCTATCTCTCGCCGTCGCCGGCATTGGACAAGGAAACGGCGACCTTCCTACGTAGGCTCGTGCACCCGGATGCCGTGGATGCGGGTGGCAGCTACACCGCCTCGGTGCCAGTGGTGATCCCACCCCGGTTGTCGGGCGACTATTACCTCATCGTATGGGTCGACGCAGGCCGGGCCGTCTACGAACATGAGGCCGAGGACAACAACCAGAGCGCGTCGGATCCCGTTACGATTACACTTTTACCACCACCGGACCTTGCGCCTACGTCATTCACCGGTCCGGAGTCCGCTGCATCGGGCGAAAAGATCGGCGTCGCATGGAAAGTGGGGAATGCCGGCCCGGGCGCAGTCGAATCTGCCGGTTGGCAGGACAGGGTGCTTCTGACCGGCGGGGACCTCGAGAATCCGGTTGTGCTGGGCAACGTCGCCCGGACTGGATCGCTCGGCGTCGACACAAGCTACGTGAGTTCAGATTCGGTGCGCATCCCGGACGGACTCGACGGAGAATACCGTCTCGCGCTCGAAACCGACTGGGCTGATGCGATCTTCGAACACGACTTCGAGAACAACAACGTGACCGATCGCACCATCGCAATTACGCGCGCGCCGTATCCCGATCTCGCCGTGCAGAACGTAAAAATTGAGGGACCGAGCCGAGCAGGGGCGGACATTCGCGTGAGCTGGAAGGAACGAAATGTCGGGACGGCCGCACCTGCCGCCGGATGGTCAGATCGCGTGTACCTTTCTTCCAAGACTGAACTCGACACAACGGCGATCCCGCTGACGTCAATTCCATCCGGTGAATTGCCGGCGCCGGGTGGTTCATACTCCCGTGCGGTGTCGGTCCGGCTCCCCGCTGACCGCGATGGCCAACTGTTCCTGTTAGTCGTTGCCGACGCCGATCGGGTGCTATTCGAGTACCCCGATGACGAAGGAAACAACGTCGGAAGCGCCACGCTCGACGTGAACCCCTATCCCCCTGTGGATCTCGCAGTTGTCGATGCAACGGCGCCGTCGGAAGCGACCGGCGGAGAGAAGTTTACCGTAGGCTGGACGGTCGAGAACATGGGTGAGGCGGCGCCCGCCGTTCCCGTTTGGGACGACCTCGTCTACCTTTCGGCGGACGAACGTTTCGACCCAAAAGCCGACCCGCTCCTTGCACGCGTCCCTCGAACCGAAGGGCTTGCCGCCGGTGAATCCTACCGTCGCAGCGTCGATGTGACGCTGCCCGACGGCGTATCCGGAGCCTTCAACGTGTTGATTTACAGCGACGTGGCAGATTCCCACGCCGACAATAACGTGGGCAGCCCTGATCATCCGATCAATGCAAGTTCGGGGCCGCTGCCCGACCTCGTTTCGGGCGACTTTAGTGTGCCGTCGGAGGCCAGTGCCGGGCAGTCGATCAACGTCACTTGGCCGATCCGGAACGACGGGGTGGCGCCGGCAGACGGCAAGTGGTTCGACGCCGTGTACATTTCACCCGACAAGCAGAAGAATGCGGGTGACTTTCTCGTGGGTGGCCTCAAAAGGGAGGGTCCTCTCTCACCCGGGGAGGCCTACCAACAAGAGTTGGATGTTCCGATTCCGTACTTCGCTTCAGGCAACTACTATCTGTTGTTCTCGGTCGACGATCAGCACAACGTCTACGAAGGCTCGGGGGAGGGGGAGAATGTCGTCGCCAGTCCGCTCCAGATAAGGCTTCCGCTGCCCTCCGACCTGGTTGTCACACAGGTCAACGTGCCTGCCACGGCGATGCCCGGAGAGGATGCGACGGTCAGCTGGACGCTCGTAAATCAGGGTCAGAATCCGGCTCAGGGCATACTTCGCAACGCGGTGTACGTATCGACCGACGATGCCTGGCAGGTGACCGATCCCCTTCTGGGATCCGAGCTGCAGTTGATCGATCTCGCGCCGGGCGAATCCATGTCGCTGTCCGAAAGGTTCGATCTTTCGAAGGCATACCTCGCAGACGCCGAGGCCAACATCACGGGGGAGCTGCCCGGCGTGGCCCCGGGGTCGTATCGGGCTATCGTTCGCGCCGACGTGCAGAACAACATTCGTGAGACGGCCGAAGACAACAACGCCACAGCCTCGGCGGCGACGATGGAAGCCGACGTACCCCTCCTTCCACTAGGTGGCTCAGTTCAGGGAACCCTCGCACCGCAGCAATCGCGTTACTACAAGATTGATCTGCCCGATGGCGTCGAGACGTTCGACCTGATGCTCGAGAGCAGCAGCGCCACCGCCGGCAACGAGCTGTACGTGAGCGGCGGCCGGGTGCCCGGACGAGCGGATGCCGACGTCAAGTCGCAGGATCCGTTCGCGTCGAGCTTCACACTATCCGTTCCACGACAGGCGACGGACGACTCGACCTACTACGTGCTGCTCTACGAGCGGGAAGGAGAGACCGATGCCCAGTCCTACACCCTTTCGGCCGACGATGTCCGTTTCGAGCTCGATGAAATCGATTTGATGGAAGGGGGTCGGGGAGGCGACGTGACGGTTCGCATGACGGGAGCATCTTTCGGCCCACGCACGCGAGCGCTTCTCGAGAACGAGAGCACGAAGATTCCCGCTACCGTCGTTCGACAAAGCACCGTCGAGGCGTACGCGACGTTCGATTTGTCACAAGCGCCTCTGGGCACATTCGATTTCGTGGCCGAGCGTGATGAATCGTACATCAACCTCGACGCGGATTCGGTCCGCATCGATACGAACATCGTGCGATCGATTCTTCCCGCCGCCTTTCGGGTGGTTCCGAAGGCCTCGGCCGAACCCGACTTCGAGGTGAAGGTGCCCGATGCGGTCCGGACCGATCAGGAGTTTGCTGTCTCGCTCGAGATTACCAACCGAGGCAACAACGATCTCGTCAGTCCCCTCGTCGTTTTCTGGACGAGCCCGGCAATCCGCTCGACGCTGCACAGTGATGAAGACGAAACCGCAGGATACAAACGTGTGTTGCTGGTGGGTCCTGGCCCGATTGCGGGAATCCTTCGTCCTGGGGAGACACATCGGGCGCTGATAAGTCTTACGTCGCCGTCGGAGGTTACGAAGCTGAGCGTCTATGCCGTTCCGGCTGTCGGATCGGGCGCCACGTTCGACTTGGACGTTGAGCTGCGCGAAGCCATGCTTGACTCCGAAGCACTGACATGGGATGGCGCGGTGGAGGACCTGCGGCAGGAGGTCGATCCGAGAGGCTGGGCGGGGTACCAGTCGATGCTGGCGCAGACCGCATCGCGACTTTCCCAGCAGGGCCTGGTGGTACGAGACGCCTCGCGCCTCCTCCTGCAGCTCCTACGCGACATCGATCAGGAACGCACCGCGCCTCCCTACGCCGGCGAGCCGATTCCGAATAGCGGCGTTGGAAAAGGCGAGGAGACGATGGATCCGTGCGACCACTTCGGCTCGGTTCCACAGGGGAAAGACTGTTCGCCGCTTCAAATCGCTGCGGACAAAGCCACATTGGCGTGCATCGCTGCTGCGATGGCGGCGCCGCAGATTTGCGGTGCGGTCCATGGGGCCGAGCACCTGGTGCACTTCGTGGAGGGTGACGGTTCGCCTATCATGTACGACAACAATTCGTCCGTGGCGGCGAAGCTCAGAGCACACGACGGGGCGTACAAGAGCTATAAGGACATTAATCAGCAGACGAGCCAGGAAATCAGTAAGAAGATGACCGACCAGATCCGGCAGGCCGGGTGCAGCATGACGGGCTCGGTGAATCCAAACGGAGATCTTGGGGACCTCGGCATCACGGTTCCCAAACCGAACACCTACCTCCACAAGACCAGCGCCGGAATCCCTTACTACAATCCGTTCACCGACGAGCTGCCCAGTCTCAGTGACTTGCGGGTCGAGCAGCCGGGCTGCGACCTGGTTACCGCGTTCGGCGGCTTCCAGTCTGCCAGCGGTCTGATTACGAACTTCAGGACGCACAGCATCCCCGATCCCAACAACGATGCATGCGTGCCTGGCTGTACGATCGTCTGGGAGGCCACGCTCACCTACGAATTCGGCGACAAATACGAATTCGACGAGCATGACGCAGGGGGCGCGTACGACGCTCGAGGCCGCAATCTCCAGCTCTGTGGGGAGGCGAAGCCGTACCAGACTTATGTGTTTCTGAAGGAGCCCATCGGCGGCATCGTGCGCGTTCCTCCGAAGCAGAAGAAGTGCAAACGGCCGAAACCTCCGGAGTTGCCGCCGTTCGTCTTTGCACCGCCCAAGATCGTGCCGGTATTGACGTCGAAAGACCCGAACGATCTTGTCGGTCCCGCGGGATTCGGCGACAAACGATGGGTCTCGGTCTCGGCGCAGCTTCCGTACAAGATCCGATTCGAAAACGATCCCGATCAGGCGACGGCGCCCGCACAGGTCGTTTCCATCGAGCAGGATCTGCCGGACTCGACGCTCGACATCCGCTCATTCCGTCTGGGTCGATTCGGATTCGGGGGCTTCAAGTTCGATCCGCCGGCGAATGTCGCGGCGTATGTCGACAGGCTGGATCTGACCGACTCCCTCGGGATCTTCGTGGATGTGAACGCCGGCCTCGACGTCGAGAACAAGCGGGCCTTCTGGATTCTGCGATCGATTGATCCCGCCACGGGAAGCGCGCCCGCAAGTCCGTTGAAGGGGTTTCTCCCAGTCGACGACTCATTGGGGTCAGGCGAGGGATTCGTCTCCTATACGATCCGCCCGAATCCACAGTCTCACACGGGTGACGTCATCCTCGCCAAAGCCGACATCGTGTTCGATAATAACGGCGTCATCGGGACTCCCGAAGCTTTCAACACGATCGATGCAGGTCTGCCTTCCAGTCGCGTGACGGACACCGCATTCCGTCAGGACTCCACCATCTTTGACGTGCGATGGACGGGAACGGATGACGCGCTGGGCTCCGGGATCGGGACGTACGATCTCTACGTCTCCAAGGATGGCGGTCCGTTCGAGGCCTACCGGCGCGACCTGGACGGAAGCAGCGTTCTCTTCAACGCCGAATGGGACCATCGCTATCAATTCTACACACTTTCGTCTGACCGTGCAGGAAATCTGGAGCCTTCGAAGACCGAGGGCGACGCCCTGGTCGTCGTTAGCGTTGACGACGAGGCGGCCGAGGTGCCCAAGGAATTCGCACTTGAGCAGAACTATCCGAACCCCTTCAATCCTTCCACAACCGTGGCATATGCTCTCCCGAGGGCTTCCGATGTCGAGTTGACGGTTTACACGGCGCTCGGACAGCGTGTTGTTCGCTACAAGATCGGTCCGCAGCAGGCCGGAATACACCGGCAGCGTCTCGATATGGGGATGTACGCCAGCGGCGTTTACTTCTACGAACTCCGCGCGCGAGAGGCAGGGCGGGACGTGTTCAGGGAGGTGAAGAAGCTGGTGCTGGTCAAGTAGTCCGAGGTCCGTAGTCCGTAGTCCGAAGTTCCGGGCTCATTGTCATCCCGAGGGAAGCCCGCCGCGGCGAAACGTAGTGGAGCCGGGCGAAGCGACGAGGGATCCCTTCTCTCCCGAACAAGTTCGGGATCCGTCGGGATGACAAAGGTCGCCCTGTCAGCGCTTCGGGCCAGTCTCCTCAAGGCGCTCTCGGTAAAGCGCCGGATCGACCACGGTTGCGGCCGACCTGACATCCAGATCGATGCCGAGAAACCTCCCCACCGCTTCAATGGAGGCTGCCGGATCCTGCAGCACACGCGCGTAGTCGACCCCAAGGGTGCGCATGTTCGGCTGTTCGTCGGCAAAGTACTCGGCGGAAGCCAGTTGTCGCTCGAACACCTTCTTCAAGGTTGCGTAGTTCATCGCTGCCGCCTTTCGACCCAGACGCGCCAGCATGGCCGCCTGCGACGCGAGGATCTCGTCGAGATCACGATGCATGAACAGGATGGCGTACTCATGATCCGGAGGGAGCTTCGGGACCAGTTGGGCGATTACCTTCACGACCTTTCCTTCGGCGTCCGGCAACCAGTCTGCCGACCGGGCCAGCGCCTTGACCGGCTCATACTCGAAGTAACCACGCGGATTGCTCTCATCGGGATTACGCACCTCGTCGGTCAACACATCGAGGCCCCCGGCGTCGAGGATCTGCATCATCATGGACGTCCCTGATCGCGGGAGACCCGAAACAATTGTGATCATTCTTCTTTTGGCTCAATATCTTTCCGCCACAGTGTAGCAACCACGGAGCAGCCGCGGAAGCATTTTCGATCGCGGATTCGACCCGGATCCGTAATTCGGAGGCTGCGACGTTCTATTCAGAAGCAGAAACGATGGGAGACGACCATCCGTCGTCGCGCGACGACGGCAACGACACGCGTAGGGCCGGCAGGCAATCCGAGAATCAACCGTACGAAATTCCGCCGGAAGGATCACTGGGCCTGCTTGCGTTGGGCGCCGTCGGGATAACGGAGTGGCGCTACGCGCGTGAGCGTGCAAGGAAGGCCGCGGAGGCAGCAGCGGCGTCGGAGCCTGATTCTGAAACGGACGAAGATCCGGGGGACGAACATGAGTGAGCGGCTTGCAAAGAAGGTCTTGCTGATCGGTTGGGATGCCGCCGACTGGAAGGTCATCAATCCTCTCATGGATGCGGGGCTCATGCCGACGCTGAACGGGCTGGTCAACGAGGGTGTCATCGCGAACCTTGCCACGCTCGACCCACCGCTTTCGCCGATGCTGTGGACGAGCATCGCCACAGGAAAGACGGCCGATCAACACGGAATCCTCGGGTTCGTCCAGCCGGATACTGAAAATGGCGGCATCAAGCCGGTGCTCGGTTCGTCGCGAAAGGTAAAGGCACTGTGGAATATCCTCTCGCACGAGGGTTTCAAGACAAGCGTCGTCGGGTGGTGGCCGAGCCATCCGGCCGAGCCGATCAACGGCGCCATGGTATCGAACTTCTTTCAGCAGGCGACCGCCCCCTACGGCGAGCCTTGGCCGGTTGCGAAGGGGTCCGTTCATCCGCCGGCACTCGAATCCCGACTCGCCAAGTTTCGTGTCCATCCCGGCGAAATCACGGCCGCCCATGTCGGACCGTTCGTCCCGCTCCTTCACGAGATCGACCAAGAGAAGGACAGGCGCCCTGCCACGGTCGCGAACATCATCGCGCATGCCGCGACGATCCAGGCCGTGGCGACGCTCATCATGGAGGACTATCCGTGGGATTTCATGGCGGTCTACTTCGATGCGATCGACCATTTCGGTCACGGGTTCATGCGCTTCCATCCGCCGAAACGGGAGGGGATTCCGGATGAGCTGTACCGTCTCTACAGCGACGTCGTATCCGCGGGCTACATGTTCCATGACATGATGCTCGATCGCCTGCTCGAGCTGGCGGGGCCCGATACCACGGTCATCCTTCTGTCCGATCACGGATTTCATTCCGACCACCTGCGGCCGGTCGGGATACCCCAGGAACCGGCAGGTCCTGCCGCCGAGCACCGCAGCCACGGCATCCTTTGCATGCGTGGACCGGGCATCCTCAAAGACGAGCGTATCTACGGCGCCAGCCTGCTGGACGTGGCGCCGACCGTGCTCCACGTACTCGGACTTCCGGTCGGCCGCGACATGAAGGGTAAGGTGCTGGTGCAAGCTTTCGAGCAGCCCGCTCAGCCTGAGTACATCGAGAGTTGGGAGAAGGTAGAAGGCGATTTCAGGATGCATGCGGAAGACGAGCGCACCGATCCGTGGGCCGAGAAACAAGCCCTTGACCAACTGGTGGCGCTCGGTTATATCGAAGAGACCGACGAGGACAAGCAGCGCCAGTACGAGCAGTCGTCGCGTGAGAGCCGATACTATCTCGCACGCGTGTATGCGTCGACCGGGCGCGTCAAGGAGGTTCTGCCCATCGTGGAGGAACTGGTTGCCGAAGATCCGGACGCCACGCGATACGCCGTTCTACTCATCAGCACCTATCTGAACCTGTCCCGCTATCAGGATGCCCGCAAGTGCGTCGATGAGCTCAGGGGCCGTTTCGAAACGCTCCCTCCAAGATTCGACCAGCTCGAAGGATCACTGCTGCTTTACGAAGGAAGGTTGGAGGAGGCGATGCAATGCCTCCAGCGGGCCGAGGCGGCGGATCCCAGGATGCCGACCCTTCACGTCCGCATTGGCCAGACCTATCTCCAGATGAAGCAGTTTGAGGAAGCCGAGCGGGCTTTCCGAAAGGCGCTGACGATCGACGTCGACAGTCCGGATGCGCACCTGGGTCTCGCCACGGCTCTCGTCGGGCAGCAACAGTGGCTCGAGGCTGCGGAGGCTTCACTCCGAGCAGTCGGGCTGCGTTTCTTCTTCCCGCGCGCTCACTATCAACTCGGCATCGCCTTGATGCGGCTTGGGGAATTCGAACGATCGGCCGAGGCTTTGGAGGTGTGCGTTGCCCAGGCGCCCGGGACGACGCAGGCCCACCTGCTGCTTTCCGAGATCTACAGGAATTACCTTGATCGTCCGAAAAGGGCGCAGGAACACCTCTTCCTTGCGGACGGCAGCAACGAGCCGGCTGACTCGCAAAAGCCGAATTAACTCTTTATTATAGAGTGTCCCGCCCTTCCACCACACCGACAGAGAAATGAGCAAGCAGGAGCAGTCCGAGAAGCGAAGAAAGTCCCTCGAAAGAAAACTCGCCGCCTATTCGGCTGCGGCAGGCGCGAGCCTTCTTGCGGCAGCCGGGGTTGAAGCGCAGACCATCTACACGGACTACCCGGACACGACGCTGCAGTTCGGAACGCCCATCTACCTCGATCTCAACCAGGACGACACGCCGGGTCTGGGACTTGGTTCACTGCATGACTTGGCGCTCCAACAGGGCCCGTTTGTATCGAACGTTCAGAAGGCCGCCGGCGTTTCGACCTATCTCGTTATCAACGCTCTGCCCAATGCCTACGTCTACGGGCTCCGCATTCTCGGAAATTATCCAACCTGCTCGGTTGGGTCGGCGGTAGCGCAGTCGACGTGCTCAGCAACGTCTAACATTGCCAACTGTGCCCTAGTCGTCCCCTCAAGTGGGGCTGTGGCGAAAGGGGCCCTCATTGTTAGCCCCAACCGAATACCGGTGATCCCTAGCGCATCCGACCAGTTTATCAGGATAGGCGGATACGTTGGGTCGCTCGCAAGCGAGGCCGGTAAGACGCAGGCAGTCTTTCCAATGTTTGAGGGGTGGATCCGGTTTAGCGCGGAACTGGTGGGCACCACGCCGGGGGATAGCGCGACGCCGTTTCAGATCATTGTAAAGGACCACGCTATTTTCGTTCAGCCTGAGGGACCGATAAGCTGTGACGCGGCAAGCCTCCCTGTGGAGTTCGTGTCGTTCGAGGCCAAATTTGATTCCGGTGAGCTTCAACTCGCCTGGGAGACGGCGTCTGAGATCAACAACGCCGGATTCGAGGTGCAGTACCGGGCGCTGGACCAGGGCGCATTCGCTCCGCTCGGATTTGTGGAGGGCGCCGGCTCGACGACCACGCTGCAGCATTACACCTACTCTGTCAACGACCTCGAGCCCGGCAAGTATCTGTTCCGACTGAAGCAGATCGATCTGGATGGCGCCTTCAAATACACGGACGAGCTCGAGGTGACGGTCGAGGTGCCGGGCACGCATTTCCTGAGCGATGCCTATCCGAACCCCTTCAATCCGCAGGCTCATTTCTCTCTGGTAGTCCCCTCCGAGCAGAACGTGCGCGTGGAGCTGTTCGACGCCTTGGGCCGTAGT
>CAVYJC010000005.1:0-315789 GCA_963768715.1 uncultured Bacteroidota bacterium | reverse complement strand
AGAATTTGATTTGTGATTTGTGATTTGTGATGTGCGATTTCAGATTGCGTCCGCACTGATCATGTCCGGGCGGTCGTCGGACCAATTCTGCTTTTCGAATC
Organism: uncultured Bacteroidota bacterium; assembly: GCA_963768715.1. GTDB lineage: Bacteria > Bacteroidota > Rhodothermia > Rhodothermales > DATKEJ01 > DATKEJ01. The sequence goes on along the minus strand of CAVYJC010000005.1, from coordinate 315,688 downwards.
CGTCTTCGCTCACGCTTCGCCCGAGCTTCGCCGGACAGGTTTCTGAATTTTGAATAGTCGATCGCGTCAGCCATCGACCACTGCTTCTGCCTCGATCTCCACCACCATATCCGGATGAATAAGCCGGCTCACCTCCACCATGGTCGTCGCCGGCATCACGTCTCCAAAATATTCACCATGGACGCGTCCGATCGCCTCCCAGTCGTCGATGTTCGTGACGTACATCCGCGTACGAATGACGTCCGCCAGTGTCGCGCCGGCACGTTCCAGCACAGTTTTAATATTTTCAATTGTTTGCCGTGTCTGCTTGGTGGCGTCTCCGACCCCGACGATGTCGCCCTTCGAGTCCGTCGCGGTCGTTCCTGTAACGACGACCCGGTTACCGATTTTGACGGCCCGCGAGTAGCCGATGATGGGCTCCCAGGGAGCTGATGTGGAGTAGTTGGTTCTGTTATTCATGGTCTACACCTTGGGTCCAACGCGCGAACTAGCAGGCCGCCCTTCGGTTGGCCTACTCCTACGGGATGGTCGTGCCGCACGCCGACTTAGAACATCGGACCCAAATTTGCGATTTGAATTTTGCATTTTGAATTGCTCAAAGTATCCTCCCAACCGCCTCCTCAAACCTCGCCAGTGCCTCCTGATAGCGTTCCTTCCCGGTTCCGGGTCCGTTGAACCCGGTATGGATTTCTGAGACCCTTCCCGCGCGATCGATGAAGAGCGTGCTGGGATACGCATAGAAGTTGTCGAGCTGGCTGTTCAGGCGCTCGTCCACGTTGTCCTGATCCAGCGAACCGCAGAACAGAATGAAATACGGGATGTCGAATCGCTGTCTGAACAATCCGAGGTTCTTCTTCGCAGCGTCGACGTCGTCGCTGATCTCGAAGGCCATCGAGACGATCTGGAGTCCGGCATCGTGATGATCCTCGTAAGCCTTCTCCAACATGGGCGCCATGTCGAGGCAGTTGTGGCACCAAGTGCCCATGATGTCGATCACGATTGGATTTCCACCGAACACGGGATCGTCCCACGACACGGTGTCGCCTTCAACCGTTAGTCCCGAAAACTGAAAGGGAGCATTTGGGTCGCGCACGCGCGTCGGCCGCTCACCCGGCTGGGCGTCGGCCTCAACGCGACGCAGGACAACCGGAGTCTGGTAGTCGGCACGTTCGTAGAGCGTGCCCACAAGGCCGCCGTCCGCAGGCTCCAGATCCAGTAGAATCGCCTGCCAACCATTGAATCGTGCGAGTTGGAGATGAGAGCCGTCGTATCGTCCCTCCAGCAGCCCCAGATCGCCGCTCGGATAAATGATGGTGCCCGTGATCTTGTCGTCCTTCGATTCGATGACCGCTACGCTCGCACTGTCTATGCGATTCGGATAATGGAACGTGACCTGGTACGTGCCGTCCAGGTGTCGGGCGTCGAGCGATCCAGCGCCAGCCTCCGGTTCCCAGAAGAGAACGAAAGGAAAGCTCGTCGTGTCCTTCCGAAACCGAACGTACTTCCCGGCATAGCGATCACCGGTCAGACGCCCTGCCATAACGGCGCCATATTCGGCGAATATCAGCCGCAGCGAATCGCCGGTGTAGACCATCTCCGGGATCTCGGTCCGTTCACCGGCGACCTCGAAATACCCGTGCGGCGGTTTGTCGGTCAGATTGAGATGGGCATGGATGGGGAGCAACTGATCCTCGGCCACCGAGGCATACCCGGACCATTCGCCGGGTGCCGGCGGAGAATCCCTACAACCCGCCGCAAAAATTGTCCCTAATATCCAGAGAACTGGCACGGGGAACGTGGTACGCTGATGCATCAGAAACGCCTGTCAATGGTTCAGGAGAGTCTGTCCTACGCACGAGTTCCAGGTAGGTTGAGGAATGTCTGCTGTTGGCTTCATCCGGCCTATCTTGACTCGACCCGAAAATCTGCTTGCTGAATTCTGGTTTCCGCATTGTTTAGGAATCTCATCTCAAAGGACGACTTGCCCGCACTCCGGGAAAAGCTCCGCCAGGGGAACTACCCGCGGATCTTGAAACGTCTGGTGTCGTGGACGGCCCGTGATCGCGTTGACCGCGCCTGGGAGATGACAGAAAGTCCGCCCAGGTACTGGGGAAGCTTGGAGGTGATCCAGCAGCGCTGGAATCTCCTGGCTACCGGAAATCCTGCGGAAACCGTCTATGAATACGTTGCCCGAAAGCATTTGAAGGATCGGGATGATCGGACAGCCCTGTCCCTCGCATGCGGGACTGGTGCTCACGAGGTGCGTTGGGCTCGAACGGGACGCTTTGCCCGCATCGACGGATACGACATCTCTCCGAATCGCATTGAGAAGGCGCGGGAGCGTGCCGCCGTTGAGGGGCTGGAGGAACAGCTCCGATTTACCGTCGGCGATGCACGAAAACTCGACATCCCTCCGTCGAGTTACGACGTGGTCATCGTCTTCAACGCCCTTCATCATATTTCGCCGCTGGTTCCGATGATCGACTGGATTCATCGGGTGCTCAGACCGGGGGGGGTGATCCTTCTCCGGGATTACGTCGGCCCGGATCGATTCCAGTGGTCGGCTCGCCAGCTCGAAGCTGCCGACGAAATATTGGAGACGCTTCCTGTACGCTACCGATTCCGGTGGGGGAGTGGAGAAGTCAAGCACCGCAACCGCCGAGTTGGCCGGCTTGCAATGTGGCTGAACGATCCATCGGAGGCAGCCGAATCCTCCCGCATCCTGCCGTTGCTCGATGAGACGTTCGAGCCAGTCGAGCGAAAGGACCTCGGCGGCACGATCCTGCACCTCGTGCTCAAGGACATTGCACATCATTTCGCCCGCCGGGACGAAAAAGCGATGGCGTGGATGGAGCGAATGATGCTCGCAGAGGATGAGTTACTCGCGTCAGGGGAATTTGCGAGTGATTTTGTGTTCGGGCTTTGGAGGAAGCGCGGAGCGGATTGAGCTTGTCCCACGATACGGGCCCCCTCCCGGAGAGCTTGCCCGGCGAAGCGGGCGGTAGCCCGCGAAGACGGGGGGCAGGCTAAGCGATCCCGAACTTGTTCGGGAGAGTGCAGCCGGGGGAGGTTGCGATGGATAGCGATCTGAGTGGGATAACGTACCGAATTCAAGTTTGGTGTTTGAAGTCTGGTGTTTGAAGTGATTTCGAGGTTATGAAACGCCTCCCCCAGGTGTCTATATGACATCCAAACCTCGAATCACCCATGCTATCTCACGTTTGGAGCAGCACTGTGCACGGTGTGGATGCGCTCCCGATCGAGATCGAGACGCACGCCGAATCCGCCATGCCCAACTTCCAGATGGTGGGGCTGCCCGACAGCGTCGTCAAGGAAAGCCGCACCCGCGTGTTCTCGGCCATAAAGAACTGCGGGCTCAGCATGCCGAGAGGCCGCCTGGTCATCAACCTCGCGCCGGCGGACGTCCCGAAAGAAGGCTCGGCGTTTGATCTCCCCATCGCGATCGGACTCCTTGCTGCAGGGGGCACTGCGCTTGAATCGGCGCCACTGAGCGATCTCTATATCCTCGGCGAGTTGTCACTCGACGGATCCGTGCGGTCCGTTCGGGGCGTGCTTTCGATGGCCGTTTGTGCAAGGGCGGAGGGACGAATCGGCATCCTGGTTCCGAAGGAAAACGCTTCTGAAGCGGCGGTCGTTGATGGACTAAGAGTATATCCGGTCGGGACGTTGCTCGACGCTTTCCACATCCTTCGTGATTTCGAAAGGGTGACGCCGTTTCGCTTGGATCCGAAGACTCGGTTCGGAGACACGGTGCACGCGGGCCTCGACATGGCGGACGTCCGTGGGCAGGAGAATGTCAAACGTGCCCTGGAAGTCGCCGCAGCGGGTGGGCACAACGTGCTGATGGTGGGTCCGCCGGGAGCGGGGAAGACGATGCTCGCGCGGCGGCTTCCGACTATTCTTCCTCCGTTTTCTCTGGAGGAAGCGATCGAGACGACGAAAATCCACTCGGTAGGCGGCAAGCTGAACGGATCCGGCCTCGTCGCCGGCCGGCCGTTTCGTGCGCCGCATCACACCGTGTCGGACGTCGGGTTGTGCGGCGGGGGATCGAATCCGATGCCGGGTGAGATTTCGTTGGCCCACAACGGCGTGCTCTTCCTCGACGAGCTGCCCGAGTTCCGTCGCTCGGCACTCGAGGTGCTCCGGCAGCCACTCGAGGAAGGGCGCGTCACGATCAGCCGCGCGCGGATCAGCGTCGACTATCCTTCTCGGTTCATGCTTGTGGCGAGTATGAATCCTTGTCCGTGTGGCTACCTGAACGATCCCACGCGTTCCTGCGCCTGCAACGAAGGCCAGATCCAGAAATACCTCGGCCGCGTGAGTGGTCCCTTGATGGATCGCATCGACATGCACGTCGAGGTCACGCCGGTTCCATTCGAAGAGCTGAGTCTCCGCCGGGCCGGACCCAAATCAAGCGAGATCCGGGACCGGATCATCGACTGCAGGCGTATCCACGCCGATCGGTTCAGGGATTCACCGGGCACTTATTGCAATGCCCAGATGACATCCCGCCAGGTGAAGGAGACTTGCCGGCTCGACGAATCAGGTCAGGCGCTGATGAAGGCCGCCATGCAACGGATCGGACTGAGCGCGCGCGCCTATCACCGCATTCTCAAGGTGGCGCGGACGATCTCGGACCTTGCGGGCGAGGAAGGGATTACGACGACCGCAGTCGCTGAAGCAATACAGTATAGGGCGTTAGATCGAGACTCTTGGCGGAGGTAATGCGGCGCAGCGCGCCTTCTCCTGACGGAGTCAGGAGAAGGCGGGAAGCGGTACAGTATCGGGCGCTGGATCGTGCGTCGTGGAGGTAGGGGCTGGCCGGCGGCGACACGTGCTCCTGGCAATACCGGCCAGTCTGCACGCACGACGCTCACTGATACCTACGGTACACATCACCTTGACAGCCACTCGTCGCTGCTTCGGCGTCAGTACCTTTTTTCAAGGGCCGTCTTGAGCGCCTCCTTGTCGAGGGCGTACTCCGCCACCAGCTTCTTCAGACGGCGATTCTCGTCCTCGAGCTCCTTCAATCGCCTGGCGTCCTGGACCTCCATGCCGCCGTACTTCGAGCGCCAGCGGTAGAAGGTGTGTTCGGTGATTCCGAGCTCGCGACAGATCTCAGCCGTGCCGCGACCCTTCTCGCGCTCTTTGAGAGCTCGGATCTTCTGCTCCTCGGTAAATCGACTCTTTCGCATTGGGGACTCCGCTTCGTTGAGTTAACATTATGCGGAAATCCTGCAAAACGAATGGATCAGTTTTTGGGGACAAGGTCATAAGGAGGACGGGGATTCCAAACGGGCACACTAAGGCGCATAGAAAAGCCCTAACCAGGGGCTTTTCGATTGGTTCGAGGCTATTCTGAGAAGAGCTATGTCCGCAAGTTGTGTATGGAGATGATATGAGATAGGCGGTGTATTCTGGTGGTTGTTCAAAATCACCAACGGCCCCGGAGGGCCATACACCGCCCATGGACAAGAACGTTATTGAGTTCACACAAAGCAAGCTCCTTGTTGATGATCCTTTGACCGAGATCATCCGCAGCGGGGCACGCGAGCTACTTGCAGCCGCATTTGAAGCCGAAGTGGAGTCGTTTCTTTGCCACTACGACTCGCTTCGGGACCCAGGCGGCCGTCGCCGACTGGTCCGCAACGGCTACCACACGGAACGCGAGGTGGAGACCGGCATTGGAGCTGTTTCGGTCCGTGTGCCACGGGTTCGCGATCGCGCGGATGAGGAGCAGATCCGGTTCCGCTCCTCGATTCTGCCGCCGTATTTGCGCAAGACCCGCTCGATCGAAGCACTTATTCCCTGGCTCTACCTCAAGGGGATCTCGACAGGCCAGATGGGCGAGGCCCTGGCCGCTTTGCTCGGACAAGATGCGCCGGGACTGTCGGCCCCGACCGTTGGTCGTCTCAAGCAGCTCTGGTTGGAGGAGTACGGTCAGTGGAAGACGCGGCGGTTAGACGACAGGCGCTATGTCTACTTCTGGGCGGACGGCGTCTTTGCCCCGGTACGCATGGATCAGGAGAAACAGTGCTTCCTGGTCCTGATGGCAGCGACCCGAGACGGCAAGAAGGAGCTGGTGGCCATCGAAGATGGCTACCGGGAGAGCAGTGAGAGTTGGACCAGTCTGCTCCTGGACCTGAAGCGCCGCGGACTCTTGATCGGTGCCAAACTGGCCGTGGGCGACGGAGCGCTCGGCTTCTGGAAAGCACTCCACCGGATCTATCCCGAGACCAGGATGCAGCGCTGCTGGGTGCACAAGACGAAAAACGTGCTCAATCGCCTGCCGAAGCGCCTACAGAGCAGAGCAAAATCGGCGCTGCACCAGATCTGGATGGCCGAGACGCGTGAGCAGGCCAAGGCTGCCTTCGACAGCTTTGTCTCCGAGTATGGACCGAAGTATCCGAAAGCGGTCGCCTCTCTGGAGAAAGACCGGGACGAACTCCTTGCCTTCTACGACTTCCCGGCCGAGCACTGGCAGCATTTGAGAACGACCAATCCGATTGAGTCCACCTTTGCCACGATCAAACTCAGAACGGCCAAAACCAGGGGATGCCTGAGCCGAGACACCGCGCTCATGATGGCGTTCCGACTCACTCAAGAAGCTGAGAAGAAATGGCGGCGACTCAACGGCAGTCACCACCTTGCCAAGATCGTAGCCGGAATCACCTACATTGACGGAATCGAAACTGACAGAATCGCCGCCTGACTCATGTCGTCAAACACAACATCTGGCGATATCTCTTCTGAGAACCAAAAGAAACTGAAGAAGAACTTGCTCTCGTGAGCGCAGCTCTAGCGGATGAGCGCGCCGCGTTGGCGCTAGAGAAATAGCTCTAACCGCGAACATGACCACATAGAATCCCCAGGCTGACTCAGTCTAGCGTCTAGCGCCTTGACGTGATGATCTTCGATCCAGTCGGTCGAACGCACACTTGGTCTTCACCAGCGAACGAGCAGTACTCTAATTGCCGCAACAAGTGAGACATGATTCGGTGTCACTTTATCGGTCGCATCGCTGAAATAGAAGAACGTGTATCGCGACTCGACCGATAGACGTACGAGCCCCCTTGCAACGGGCTTAAGTACCAGCCCCAGTCCAATTTCGGTCTTGGGGCCGATGTTGTATTGTCGTCTCACGTCACGAACTCTCAACCAACCCGTTCCGATGCTCAGGAAGGGTGCAACCGGCCTTGTCATGCTCCCGAGCGCCGTTTCAAGACCGAACGTCATGCCGTAAAGCTCACTTGGTTCCCGCTCACAGGGTTCGGTCGAGACACAGTCAATCGAAACCCAGTCTTCTTGCACGGACAAAAACTCGTATTCGGCCGCAAAACGGATTCGCGGTGTGAACGGCGACGCCTGGACACCCATACGGCCGATGTATCCAACATCCTTGGGCTTCTGATATCCATGGGGAGAATACTGGTTTGTGTAGGTGGCGCCACCGAAAGAAGCGGTAATGGAAATACCCTGGGAGCTCTGCGCGGTCGTTGACTGAACGAGTGCCAGCACCATGATCGTGCCAACAAAACATTGACAGAGCAATGACATTGCATATCCCATTGTGCGGCACCTGCAACTCCTCGACGACCTAATAGTCGGTGGCACGTTGATCATCGTTACCCCGCGACGAACGACGGCTAAAGGTTCGCGTTGCCATGTTGCGATCCTCATCATACTTCCTCCAACATTGAAACGGACCCTTGTGAGCGAGAGCCAGAGACTCACAGAAGAATCTGGCTCCCACTCCTAAGGATCCATGTGTGACAAGACAGTAACTATTTCACAAGCACCATTTGTCGTGTCTGCTGGAATGAGCCCGCTTTCAGGCGGTAGATGTATGTACCACTTGGATATTCACTGGCATTAAAGACGACGGAGTGCTTCCCAGCCGGTAACTGTCTGTCAAGGAGTTTCGCGATCTCCTGACCTCTCTGGTTGAAGACAGACAGCGACACATGAGTCTTCTCTGGAATTGAAAAAGCAATCTCGGTTGTTGGATTAAACGGATTTGGATAATTGGCTGAAAGTTCAACTGTCTCCGGCGTCTCGTCTGACAGATACTTATACAAGCTAGTTGCAATCATCTGAACTTCATTCGAGTACGCAGACGCAACATTATTCTTGAATGCATACACTCGATACCGTTGATATGGCTCGCCTGGAGCCGGTGGCACCTCAATCATCACGTCTGTGTCAGTGTAAGAAGTCGAAGAAGTCGTCCCGATCACTGAAAACCACGGGTAGCACGCACCAAGCTCCGACGTGGTTCCACAACGCTCAACTTTGTATGTAACACCTGATGTGGAACTGGCAGTCCAAGACAGGTGGAGAAACTCTCCATCATCATTCGGGTTGGTGATGGTCAGATTGCTGGGGGGGTTGGGGTAACCTTGAATAGTGTTTAAGGTCGTGTTGCTATTACTTGGGTCTAGCCAGTGTCGGAGCTCCGCACTATTGCCGCTACCTGCAGGGTCCCATTGTCTGTAGAACGCAGCATAGTATGCGTAGTCATCCTAGCCGTTTGCATGACAGTACTCCTGCTGGCCTCCCGTCAGGCTCCCAATTACCCGATGATTCTGGTCAAACAGAGGTGATCCAGATGATCCATGTTCAGTGTCACCTGTGTCCCAATCGTCGATAAACCAGTGGTTTTCTGTCGTCCCCAGACCTTCCCAATTGTCGAGTGTCACAGTATCATCGTCCTTGGAAATCTTCTTAACATCGTTCTTGGGGTGATGGATTCCAGCAACCGATGTCGGTGCACTGCTGCTCCTCGACCACCCAGCATACTCAGGTACCATGCCGGCATCCGGATGAGCACTCAGTTCAAGCAGGAGAAAATCGAGTGTGTCATTGCTAGCCCGCAACGTGGCCCCCGAAACCATCCCAAGTGTTCCCCATGTCCCGTTACAGGTTGTGTTTTCATAACCGAACCAAAATAACCAGTCCTCAGCTGCACTGATTTCGCTTCCCGACAACTCGTCGTCTTCGTTGTCATCGGCACAATGAAAAGCCGTTAGGAAGTATGGCGTCCAGTCTTGGCCCGAACTGTTTAGGAGGACTCCGGTACAGTCACGTGTCGTCGCGTCGACCAAGGTCATAGCAACGGCTTTCTTCTCTGTCTGCCAAGAAGAACCCGCCGAGCAATTGATGTCTACCTCGCATGCTGCTGATTGTCCATAGCCATAATCATCCTCGCCCAAAGTCTTCCCGGCTGTCTCCAACCTAGCCGTGCTCCAATCTCGATATCTATGTACAACGTTTGCAAGGTGAATAACCCCTCGGCCGCGTTGAAGAGCAGGCTCGAAGTATTCGAGGGTGACATCATCTCCTTTGACGGGCATCGTTGAAAAGCGTCTATAGGGCTTGTTGTTTTCCGATGTAAATGCTCCAATTACCTGTCCGTGCTCCTGATTGTAGATAAAGAGTGTTGCTCCATCAGGCAGGTAAAATTGGTCAAATATGAAGTTCACGGCAGTTGCTCCCGGCGACTTAATTCGTAGCCGCCACAACCTACCACCGTCCACCAAATCTGACCAAACACCCGAATTTGACAGACCAAAATCCACATCAATGGCCTTCGCAGATCTGGGCAGGTATCTCCGCCCTGTCCGAAGCGCTTGTTCCCGTTCGTCTCTGTCCCTAGCAATCTCCTGAGTATTGTTGACGGGCGCCATTGTTATCGCATCTACTTTCTGCGAAACCTTGAAGAGAAAGCTGTACGGATTCCCTCCATGGCTGACTTGGGCTGGGGCTGCAAAGCTGAACAATGCTACAAGCGCTACGGTGATGATCCCAGACGTCAATATTTCCTTTGGCATTGTCATGACAAACCTCCTTGGCAATTCAATACCTTGATACCGGTGGGAACGCAGATAGGGTCTCACGGATGATCAAGATTGTCGTTGAAAGAACTCGCCTTCACCACCGGGAGATTTCGAACAAGCGACCACGGATTGTTCCTCGGACTTGATTACGTAGCTTCGTTTGTGACAAACGAGGCTCGGTGATGTCACTCGGGGTTCATCTCCATTTGACGGTGGACGGAGACGATGAACCAGCAGTCGATTTGCTCTCGACGGTGGGCGAGGGACTAGGGTGTAGCCTTGACAGTTTTTGAATGGTCCAAAAACGACTTGTCCAAGCGCAGATAAGGGGACCTTAATGCCTGTGAACACCCGAGCCATAATCGACCGTTGGTTCAAGGGTCCCTCGGAAGCTGTACTCGATGATATACGCGCAATCAATCCGACCTCGGGATCATGTGAGGCTAACACGGGGAACAAGGCGGTTGGCCTCCTAGGCTAGTAGGGTACTTCGTTTTGCACTATTTGAAGTGCATAGACAATCCTTGAAATGCTGGAAGACTGACGCCGGGTCACGGGCGAGGCACGGAGATTCTCCGCCAGGGTCATCGACAAGCCCCAGGAATCGCGCTATCTCCGGTGCGTAATGAGCCATCGGGGTCGTGCGGCCCAACTCCCAGTTTGTGATCGTGCACACGCTTACTCCGATGCCCCTCGCAACATCCTTCTGACGCAAGCCGCGGTCCATCCGCTTTTTGCGAATGCGGTCGCCAATGGTCGTCAATTCGGTGGGATACCCTACCGGAGGTGGTCGTTCCCCTTGAAGAACTATGTGGCAAAAAGGCAACGCAACGATGTGGGTTCAACTACGCCGCGACCATAACCCAATCGCGTCTCTGAGCCGGTGCGATGCATCCTGAGCTCTCGGCTCCGGATAACGGTGAACAGCCGAGCGTTCCAACTCCTCTGTTGGTGCCTCGCCTCAAGTGGCAGTACCGAGGTCCCGCGCCCTGAGATGTTTTCACTCCTTCGACTCAACAAGCCGGCCGTTGATGTACTTGTGCAGCACGCTCGAAATCAGCGTCTGATACGGCAGGCCTTCCCGATTCGCGGCCTTTTTGAACCGGCGGAGGTCGCGTTCCGTCATGCGGATATTGACGCGCTTGTCTTTTCGCAGACCCTCACTCGCCGCGGCACGATAACGCTCCGTCTCCTCTCTGAGCGCCGCCACGCTCTTCCATTCATCCTGCTCGACCGATTCCAGGATGTCTCGTTCTTCCTTGGTCAGTTTCATTTCTGCTTTCCGGCGAGGTACCTCTTTGTCAACTTTCGACTCGGAATGATCGTCTTCATGAAGATGACTTCCTCGTCCTCTACGAAAGGCACGATCACTGCGTAGCCCTCGACATCGACAACGAAGATCTTCTGGTTCGGATATCGCCCTTGATTCGGATGCTCCAGGACATCCAACAAATCACCCTCCGAAATATGGAAGAGGATTTCCTCGAAAGAAATTCGCCGGACTCGTTTGAGCCACTCATTCTTGTCCTCATTCCATTTGTACCGCTTCACCTCGCAAACATATCACTATGTGTGCACTTTGGCAACATACATTTGTTCCCTGCGCAACGCTGCCGCACACGAATGCAACGCCACCCCGCAAGTTTGGTATTTGAAGTCTGGTATTTGCCGTTATTCGCTACCAGCGAACACCCACCACCGCCACCATCGCGCCGTAGGAGGGATCCGGCGTAACACCCATTGAGATATCAGGACCGCTATTCCTTGTCCTAAGCATCGCTGTCACCCCCGAAATCACGCGATTCGCCACCAGCGCGCCGATGAGCCAGGAGCCGCGCCGGCTCATCGAATCGGCGTCGTCTCGCAAAGCGCGGTAGTCGATACGGTCCTGTTCGGAGGTCCATTCCCAGTAGTTGCTCGGATCCTCGGCGCCTTCGAGGCGATCCCATTGACGGGTACGAAGCAGGGCATCCCTGAACTCGTCCGAGGAATCGTACGTGCCGAGCGAAAGGAAGAATGAGCGAGACTTGCCGGCGAGATCGGCTCCTGCACGTGTGGAGGCCAGCGCCCGGTAGCTGTTCTCGAGGTCGTTCTCGCGCCATTTGGTGCCGACAAGGCTGAGGATGATGCCGACGTCGGCGGCAAGGAAAAAGCTGCCGGATTTTCCCCACTGTCCGCCGTTTGCGTAGCGATGGCCGAGTCCGGGCACGAGCAGGCTCAACCCGAGCGCCGTCTTCGCGGATCGGGGAGAGGGGGCTGTTCCGTCCATCTGCGCCATGAGTTTAGCGTCGAGGGACGATGCCGCGAGGATCAGAACTAATAAGAGGCTGCGGACTAACACGAGACGTTCGGTGATTCGAAACGGACAAACGACATGCGGCGCCTGAAGATCCATCATGCACACGAATGGGACCTGACACCGAAGGAAGCCCGGGAGGTGCAGGAGCGACTCGCTCCGATGGTTCAGGAGAAAGCGATCGAGGTTCCGATTCGCCATGTGGCGGGCGTCGACGTCGGCGTGAAGCACGGGGCCGTACGGGCCGCCGTGGCGGTACTGTCGTTTCCGGATTTGGAGGTGGTTGATCGCGCCGTCTGGGAGGGTCCGGTGACGTTCCCTTACGTGCCGGGGCTGCTCAGTTTCCGGGAGATTCCGGCGCTCCTTCGCGTGCTCGAGGACGTGGATGTATGGCCCGACGTCATCCTTACCGACGGACAGGGGTATGCGCATCCGCGGCGGATCGGTCTGGCGAGTCACCTCGGCGTGCTGCTCGACATGCCGACGATCGGAGTCGCAAAATCACGACTCACCGGCATCCACGACGAGCCTGCGCCCGAAAAGGGATGTTCGGTGCCGCTGTTTTCCCCTGATGGGACCGAGACCATCGGCGTCGTTCTTCGGACGCGCGACAACGTGAAACCGCTGTACGTGAGCATCGGCCACGCGGTGACGTTGGAAGAGGCGATCGAACTCACGCTGGCCTGCACGACGCGGTACCGGCTGCCGGAGACGACGAGGGCGGCGCATAGGCTCAGCATCCAAATAATTAATAATTAATAATTAAGGATTAAGAATTGGGCGTTCATAATTCATGAGGGGATGGAGGATGGAGGACTTGTCCGTCGAAGCCCGAACGAAGAGAGGGCGAAGACGGATGGAGAATGGAGGGAGCGGACGGCCACCCCGGCCTTCAGCCCGGGGACGAGGAGGCAGCCATATATCCATTCCCGAGCCGGGCTTCAGCCCGGCGAGGTTCCGGCGGCTTCGTCTCCTGACGGGAAAGATCGGCTCAACGGGTGCTCGCGGGGTTGAAACCCCGCTCGGAAGAATTCCCTGGTGAGCCCTACCCCCGCGCTGAAGCGCGGGGTGGTCTTTTGCGTGCGAGCGTGGATACGATCTGCAGATTCAAGTGTCAAGTTCCTGGCCGTCTTATTTCAAAACCAGTACCATCGTACTGGCATTCCCCGTTACAAAAACGTTACATTGTAGTCAGGCAGTCGCCCGGGCTCGGTACCGCTTAGGCAAGAGGGCCCGACGGCCGAAGCAACCACCGGGAATTTTTGAGTACGAGAGGCGAGGCTAGACTCTCCTGCTCATTTTCGGCTGCCCATCGGAGTGTCATGGGGGAGCAACTCCATCCGCGACACTCGGGGGCGCGGACGAATTCGCACGAAGTCTCCGCGCCCCCAAAGAATGTCGCACGATTCACCCTTTTGTAGCTCTGCTACGCGTCGCTCCTTGCGCCTTGCCCGGTCACACTTTGTGCCGCAACGCGACACTCTCGGGAGGTGCTAAGAGGCCCTGATTAGATATAGTGATTCAGGATGTTTTCGAGGCGTTCCTGCTTCCCGCTCGTCTGTTCAGGCTCTCGCGTTTCTGATGCGAGCCGGTGCAGATCGCTGAGTGAGAGGTCACCCCGCTCGAAAGCTTTGCCATCCGCGTCGTCAAAGGACGCGTACCGGTTGTTTCGCGACTTCTCCAGCGAAGACTCACGAAGAATGCGATCCGCCGTAATGAGTGCGCGTGCAAACATGTCCATTCCGCCGATGTGGCCGTGGAACAGATCTTCCAAATCGGTGGAGTTTCTTCTAAGCTTGGCGTCGAAATTCACGCCTCCGCCCTGAAATCCTCCCGATCGAAGGACGACGAGCATCGATTCCGTGAGCTCGTAGATGTTGTTCGGGAATTGGTCGGTATCCCATCCGTTCTGATAGTCGCCGCGGTTGGCATCCATGCTGCCGAGCATCCCGGCGTCTGCGGCTACTTGCAGCTCGTGGTCAAAGGCGTGTCCCGCCAGCGTCGCGTGATTGACCTCGAGATTCAGTTTGAAGTCGTCGGCCAATCCGTGCGAACGAAGGAATCCAATCACCGTCGCCGCATCGTAATCGTATTGGTGCTTGCTCGGCTCGCACGGCTTCGGTTCGATCAAGAAGGTGCCCTTGAAGCCCTGACCGCGTGCGTAGTCTCGCGCGAGTCGCAGGAATTGCGCAAGGTGTTCCTGCTCGCGTTTCATGTCCGTGTTCAGGAGGGACATGTAGCCTTCGCGACCGCCCCAGAAGACATAGTTCTGGCCGTTGAGCTTGATGGTTGCGTCGAGTGCCTGCTTAACCTGGCCGGCGGCGTAGCAGACGACCTCGAAATCCGGATTCGTAGCGGCGCCGTTCATATAGCGTGGATGCGAGAAGAGATTCGCCGTTCCCCAGAGGACCTTGATACCGGTGGCCGACATCTTCTCCAGTGCGTAATCCGTTATTGCATTGAGGCGTTGCTCCGATTCCGCCAGGTTAGCGCCTTCTTCCACGAGGTCATAGTCATGGAAGCAGAAGAACTCGAGTCCGAGTTTCGTCATGAACTCGAACGCCGCATCCATCTTGTTTCGCGCTCGCGAAAGCGCATCAGCTCCCTCATCCCACGGATATGAGCGGGTGGCCGCCCCGAAAGGATCGAGTCCGCCGTTGCAGAAGGAGTGCCAGTATGCGCAGGCGAACTTGAAGTGGTCGCGGAGGGCCTTTCCTGCGACGATCCGATCCGGATCGTAGTAGCGGAAAGCAAACGGATTCGTGGTCTCAGGTCCCTCGAAGGAAATGGAGGGAACGGCGGGGAAGTATTCTGTTGCCATGGCCGGGCCGATGATCTCGTTGGGTGCGTGTGTGAATCGGTTCGAAACTAATCAACTCGACGGTGCGAAGTGCGGGGTGCGAGGGTGCCGTCATTCCCGCGCAGGCGGGAATCCAGGGAAAGCTGATGCGAGAAATGAGGCGTCCCGACTCGTCATTCCCGCGGAGGCGGGAATCTCAGGAATCTACTGCGAAACTCACATGCCGAGCATGCCTCTCACAAGGTCATCATACAAGTCTCGCCAGTCAGGATTCGACTCTTCTATTAGTCGAATTTTCCACTTCCGATACCATTTCTTGAGACGCTTCTCTCGGCAAATTGCCTCATACATGGATCCGTGAGTCTCGATTAGGACGAGTCGGTGCACCTTGTACTTTGAAGTGAAACCAGGAATTTCCTCCGCTCTGTGCTGATTGATCCGTCGGACCGGGTCACTGGTCACACCGATATACAGAGTGCCGTTTTTCCGGCTCGCCAGAATGTAGACATATCCGCTCTTGGGCATTGAGGAGGGGTTTCCCAATTACGCGGGAGATGTTGGCAAAGCCCGCCACGTTGGGTACATAAAAGATTCTGGATCCCCGCCTTCGCGGGGATGACGACCACCCTAAAACACCACCCTCGCCCTGACATTGAAAGTCCGCGGCGTGAGGTGCGTCGGGATCCGGCTCCAGATGCCGTCAGACCGGGCGACCCAAGTGTAGGCGACGGTGTTGATTGTATCGAAGAGGTTGAGGACCTCTGCCGTGAGCTGGAGCTCGACGGGATTTCCACCGGAGTCCGGATGGAGGTCCACCGACTTCGTCGCCCCGATGTCGAGCCGCTGATAGGCGGGATAGCGATCCGAGTTGCGTGGACCGGGCAGCTGCGCCTCCACGTTTCCGATCTTTTTGCCCGGTACCGGAGGTGTGTAAGGCATGCCCGTGCCGTAGAGAATACGCATGTGGATTTTCCACGTCGGCTCGTTCGGCACGTAGTCTTGCAGGAACAGTGAGAAGGTGTGACGCTGGTCGGTCGGGCGCGCGATGGATCCGTGATTGTATCGCGTCAGGTATTCGTCCCGGAATTGTTCACGCGCCACGAGGAAACTATAGTTGACCCAGCTTTCGAGCCCTGGGACGAACTCGCCGCGCACCTGCAGATCGAGGCCATAGGCGTATCCGTCAGAGTCGTTTTGCCCTGAGTAGACGATGCGGACGTTCTGTACCTCGTACGAAATCAGGTCGTGCAGCGCCTTGTAGTAGGCCTCGCCGCGGAGGAAAATCCTGCGCGAAGCCATGAAATACTCGAGCCCACCGATGAACTGCATCGATCGCTGCGACTTCAGGTTCTTGTTGATGGAGGTTGCGAGCGACCCCTCTTCGAGCGGCGTGCCCCTGAATTCCCGGTACCCGGGCGCCTGGTAGTAGATGCCCCAGGCCCCATTGAATGTGAGTCCGGGTTTCGCGGCGTAGTGAACGGACGCCCTGGGAGAAAGCGTCAGCTCGTCGTTGAAAGAAAGGTAGTCTCCTCGCAGCCCGACTTTGACTGATACGTCTTTGGCATCGCCAAGCGCGAACGAGTGCTCGGCATAGCCGCCCGCCTGCGTCGCGTCGAAAGACGCACCGTCCGTCAGGCTGTCAGCCACCAGGCGGACGATGTCGCCGTCGGTGTTCCGACCGACGATGATCGATCGTTCGTCGATCCGGTCCTCGAAGGACACGTCCCGCACGTACCATCCCGCGTCCAGTGTGCCCGACCCGACGTCCACAAGCCATCGCTGTTGACCGGTGACGTTTCGGACGGATATCGAATTGTTGGCAAAGTCATTCTGTTGTGCGGCGCCGGTTGGGATGAGTCCCTCGCCCGTTTCCGGATCCGACTCGACCGGATTGTCGATGATGTAGAGCACGGCGGAGCCAGTCACGTCGAATGCCTCCGTTTCGTCGGTATCGAAAATGGAGAATCCGTGATCGACGCTGATCCGGGGCGAAAGCGTACTCTGAAGGCGGACCCCTCCGAAGCGCGTCCCGTACCCATCGTGCTCCGAGCCGTTGTAGTTGAACCAGATCGACTGCAGGTTGTCGAACGTTCCAAAGAAGGTTTTCCGCGTATTTGGCTCCAGTCGGAAGCTGTGATCCGCCCACAGGCCGATCAGTTTCAGCGTGTGCCGGCTGCTGAGCGCCGCATCAACGCGTCCCTGCAGGTCGGTGTAATCGGGATTGTAGCTTCCCTTGAGTTCCTGCGACTGGAACAGGTGCTCGCCCCGGGCCTTACGGACGCCAATCGATCCAGTGACCCCCTGCGCGATGACGCCGTTGATCGTCGTCCCGGCGTCGAGTAGGGACAGATACGCCGAACCGGATACCGGGGCGTCCGATTCGTTTCCGTAGACGACGTCGAGAGCGCTCGAAAGCTTGCCTCCGTAGCGTGCAGGAAATCCTCCCGTGTAAAACGTCATGCGTTCTGTCAGGTCGGGGTTGATCAGCCCGAGGCCTTCCTGCTCGCCTTGTCGAACTCGAAACGGTTTGTACACCTCGAAGCCGTCGATGAACACGAGGTTCTCATTGAAACCGCCGCCTCTGACCGAGTACTCGTTCGACAGTTCGTTATTGGCGGCCACCCCCGGCATTACTTTCAGAACCCTGAAACCGTCGCGAAACGGGGCCGGGACGTTCTGGATCGTACGTGGATTGATTTCGATTGCACCGACGTCGGGACGCTCACCTTCGACGACCACCGGCTCGGACTCCGTCATCGATGCCGCCATCACGACGTCATGTTTGACCGTTTGGTCTACCGCGACGCGAACGGTGTCGTGAAGGGTTGTGAATCCGATCGCGGAAAAACGCAGCACCCACGTTCCGACCGGAATTCGAAGGGAATAGGTTCCGTTTGCGTCGGATGCGGTCCCGAAGTTCGTGCCATTCAGCAGAATGGTCACGTTGGGAATGGACGTCTGTGTCTCCGCTTCCGTTATGGAACCGGCCACACGACCCCATTCCTGTCCAAGGACGGGACGCACCACTACAAATAGTGGGACGATGATGAGGAGAAAATGCCTCGTCAGCCTACGCATGCACCGTTCTCGGTCGGATTCGAATACTGTTTCGTCAATACGGAATCAGGACGTAAGGACCTCGATTCGTTCGTAACAGTTCGTTATGCGTATCCTCCTGATAAGACTGTACTTAGACGCGGGTGAGCTTTCAGTAGGTAATAACTACGATGGTGGGAGGGATTTTGTTCTTGTAAGGTGCCACCAAGCACGTCCAGTACCTTGCACCTCGCACATTCAAAAGAGTACTAGCGTCCCGAAGTAGAACCCCATCCAATGGCCCACGATGCCGAGCAACGCGCCGGCAATGACCTGGGCCATGGTATGTGCTCGGAGATGGAGGCGCGCCCACATGATGAGTGGGACAAGCGCCGCGAGCCCAGCCAGGAGGACGCCTTCGTAAGGTGCCGCAAGCCCGAAGATGGGACCCAACATGTACGCAGTTACGCCCAACATCCCTCCAACCGCCACGGCGTGAACGGAGATTTTCCAGAAGGCGTTTACGACGAGGACGATGGCGAGGTTGGCGACATAGGTTGCGGCCAGGATCGAAACCAGATCGATGGACGCTTCTGAATTATAGTAGAGGAGGAGTCCGGCGAGCCCTCCGACGATGGCCAGCGTTAGCGGCTCGACGCGCTGGGCCCGGTCCGGGAGGTCGACGGAAGTGGCGAATCCCCTCGCGACCATCCACAGGATGTCGACCAGCGGCACGACGGCGAAAGCGAAGCCAATGAACGCGAATGCCGCCAGAGCCTGGTCGGCATCGGCTCCAAGGAGAAGGAGCAGGATGCCGGTCGTCATCAGCGGCACGAGGATCGGACTGACGACGTACGAGACGACGCGGGCCGTCAGATCGGCCGATATCAATCTCTTGGTTCCAGGAATTTCAGCCATGGGGCCGGATACGTTCACAGGGTGCCGATGTTCGATGATACGAACGGGATGCTTGGTTGCGCGGGCGACTGCAGCCGCCGAAACTGATGCGCCCGCGCGCCTTTGCTAAAGGCGCCGCTGTCATCCCGAACACGCCGGAGCACGCCGTAGCGTCAGCGTAGGCGGGCGAAGGCGTGGAGGGACCTCTTCGGGAATGCCGCAACCTTCATGCGTGGCAGTGCCACGTGGAGGGACCTCTTTGGGATGGCTGGACCTTACCGCCAGTCCAACTGCTGGCACTCGTTCCTGCGCGTTACACCCTGAGGTCCCTCACGCGACTGAAGTCGGTTCGGGATGACAGGTGTGCTGGATCAAAACGCCCGCCCAAACACCACCCGCCCCTTCGAGGCCTTGCCCGAAATCAAATCCACGCCGTCTTCCTCCTCCTGGTCGAGCGGGATGCAGCGGATCGTGGCCTTCGTTTCTTCCTTTATTTGCGCTTCGGTTTCGGGAGATCCATCCCAGTGTGCCTCAATGAAGCCGCCCTTGCCGTCGAGGACCTCCTTGAACTCGTCGTAGGTATCGACGCGGGACGTGTGCTCCTCGCGGAATTTAACCGACCGATCGAACAGGTTCTTCTGGATGACCTCGAGAAGATCGGTCACCGTGGCCGCGAGTCCAGACCGGTCGACCGTCTGCTTTTCCGAAGTGTCGCGCCGTGCGATCTCGACGGTGCCGTTCTCCATGTCGCGCGGACCGATCGCGATTCGGATCGGCACGCCCTGGACCTCGTACTCCGTGAACTTCCAACCGGGGCGTTGCGATTCGCGCGCGTCGACGTGGACGCGCACTCCGCGATCCTCCAACTCCTTTCTGATCTTCTCTGCTTCCTCCAAGACCGCACTGGAATCACCGTTCTTGCGAACGATGGGCACGATGACGGCCTGTGTCGGCGCCAGGCGGGGAGGCAGGACGAGCCCGCGATCATCACTGTGTGTCATGATAATTGCCCCGACGAGTCGCGTCGATACGCCCCACGATGTGGCCCAGACATATTCCAGATCATTCTCACGATTCTGGAACTGCACGTCGAAAGCCTTCGCAAAATTCTGGCCCAGGAAGTGGCTCGTTCCCGCCTGCAGGGCCCAGCAGTTCTGCATGAGCGCCTCGATACAGTACGTATCGATCGCACCCGGGAATCGCTCCGCCGCCGTCTTGACTCCGCGAATGACGGGAACCGCCATGTATTCCTCGGCGAACGTGGCATACACGCCCAGCATGCGGAGCGTCTCTTCGACCGCCTCGTCGCGCGTTTCGTGCGCCGTATGACCTTCCTGCCAGAGGAATTCCGTCGTCCGCAGGAACAACCGCGTCCTCATTTCCCAACGAACGATGTTGGCCCATTGATTGATCAGGATGGGCAGATCGCGCCACGATTGAATCCACTTGCCGTATGAATCCCAGATAATCGTCTCGCTCGTGGGACGAATTACCATGTTTTCCTCGAGACGCGACTCCGGATCGGGAACGAGATGCCCCTCATCATCCGTAACAAGACGCGAGTGCGTTACGATGGCGCATTCCTTGGCGAAGCCCTCAACGTGGGCCGCCTCGCGCTCCAGAAATGACTGGGGAATGAAAAGCGGGAAGTAGGCGTTGACATGCCCGGTTTCTTTGAACATACGGTCCAGAGCCTGCTGCATGTTTTCCCAGAGGGCCATTCCGTTGGGGCGAATAATCATGCACCCGCGGACTGGAGAGTAGTCCGCCAGCTTTGCGGAGCGAACCACATCTATGTACCATTGGGAATAATCCTGATCCCGAGGCGTAATAGCGTCTGCCATTGTAAACAATCGTGGATGAAATCACGGACAACCGTGAGGCGGCCCAGACTGGACAGTTTTTTGGCTCGATTCTTGGGGCAAATAAGGATAGAAACCTTGGGGGAAAACCAAGAATTGAGGGTATAAGTAAAAAAGTTACTCGTGCTGACGAGGGAATACAAAAGGAGTTTGACTGAAGATTGGGATCGCGAGTTCGTGCTCCGGGACGCCGATTCCGGCAACCACATCAAATCATGAAAACTGTGAAAGCGCCTCCCGCCCTGGCTCTCCTCGGCATTGCCCTGCTGAGCTTGAGTCTTACCGGTTGCTATACCCAGTTGCAGCTCGCCGATTACGAGAGCGGACGACAACGGCAACCCGACCGCGTGGTGGTGGATCGTTCACAGGATAGCCTTGCGGTTACCAAGTACTATTACGACGAAGAGGGCAACGAAGAGTCTGTCGTAACCGAGTACCATCCATACCGATATCGCCGCTACTTCGAGGTCTTTGACTCACCGTACTGGTACAGACCGTATGCGTGGGATTATCCGGTTTGGAGACCCTACTACGATCCGTACAACTATTCTTCTAATTTCTACTACGATCCTTGGGGCTACGATTCCTGGGGCTACGATCCGTGGTACTACCAACCCTACTACAGCGGATGGAACGTTAGCATCGGGTTTGGCTACGGCTGGAATCGCGGCTATTACGATCCCTGGTACTGGCCGTCATATGGGTACGGACCAAGGAATTTTGGGTATGCCGGAGGCTTCTGGAACCATCACGACCACTGGGGAAATACTGTCGGCAATCATGGGTGGGGCGGATCCGGACGAGCTGACGATGGCCGGATTTACGGTCGCCGCAGCACGCTCGGCAGAAATAGCGGCGAAGGATCGACCGGGCTGGGTGTGAGGTCCCGCGGCTACGATCGGGCACGCTCAACGACTCGTACTGCCGACCCGCTCGAGGGCAACGTCCTGGTTGGACGCAGTGCGACGCGCGGAAGTACCTCCAGCGCTGTCTCGCGAACCGACGCTCGGACTGCGACGAGAAGCACCACGCGCTCGGCAACCGGTAATCCTACGCGTACCGCTACCCGGGTCAGCACCCGTACGGCTACGGTCTCGAGAAGCAAGTACAATGACGGAGGACGTACCCTTGATCGTTCGACAGTCACCCGATCGGGAACCCGCTCGACGACGAGATCTTCCGGTACGACGAGCGGCACTCGTACGACGACGCGCTCAACCACGCGAGATCGAAGCGGGATAGAATGGTATCCGAGAACGACCACCAGCAGGCCGGCCGATCGCAGCGGTAGCTCAGCGACGTCGGGAAGCAGTTCGCGTTCGGGTTCATCCGGATCGCGCGTTTCTGGAAGATCGGGCTCGAATTCGAGATCGTCAGGGAAAGCCACTACACCTTCCAGATCATCCAGATCTTCAGGTGCAGCGTCGAGATCTTCGTCACGGACTTCCCGATCATCCGGTAGCACGTCGAGATCTTCCGGATCTTCGAGATCGTCGGGCAACGTCTCGAAGTCGTCGAGATCCTCGAGGTCATCTTCGAGATCTCATAGCGTCTCACGCTCTTCGTCTGGAGGACGGAGCGTGAGCAGATCGCCATCGAGTGGTGGGTCTCGATCGTCTTCGGGATCCAAATCCTCCTCGGGGCGGAGTTCTCACTCCGGAAGGAGTCGACGTTGATTAAACCAGAGGCGGCCTGAGACGGCCAACGAGAAAGATGGAAGCAGTCAAGAATTCTAGAGCCATGGGATCACTACGCACTGTTGCCGCTCTGGCGGCCCTCCTATTCATCGCCTCCCAGGCGAACGCCCAAACGGACGAGGACGCTTATCGCTTCGTCGCAAGGGCTCCCGCAACGGGTTCTATCCAGATGGGAATGGGCGGCGCAAGCCGAGCCGGCCTCGGCGACTGGACCGATGCCGCATCCAATCCCGCCGGGCTCGGATGGCTCGCAAAGCACCAGATCGCCGGAGCGTTGGCCAACTGGAATACGAAAGACGAAGCGACCTATCAGCTGGGGAACTTCAGCAGCTACGACGAAACCACCTCGAATTACCTGGCCCTGATGAATGCCGGCTACGTCTACAAGGCACCGGTCATAAAGGGCTCTCTCGCGGTCGGTATCGGATACAACCAAACGAATTCGTTCAATCGGGAGATGAGGTTCGATGGCGAGAACAACGCCAATTCGATCACGGATTATTTCATGCCGCTTCCCACCGAGTTCGACATCATCCAGGAAGCCGGCCCCGACGGTCAGGTCGGAACAGCTGACGACGAATACCGGCCCGATTTTTCTCGAGACCTCTCCTTTCTGGCGTTCGAGACGTATGCGATCGACTTTGATCTGGGACTGTTTGATAACGGGGATCCGGTCCCGTTTCTTCCCGCGGTCGTGACGGGTACGGTCTCCCAGACCGGGCAGATATTTGAGGATGGCCATTCGGGAGAATTTACCATAGCCTCCGCGATTGAGGCGATGCCGAATGTCATGCTTGGGGGCGGCATCAACATCGCGTACGGACGCTACAACTACTCCCGGATCTTCGAAGAGGCCGACATCCAGAACGCCAACGATGGCACCGGAATCACGACAGATTTCGAGTCGCTTGCGCCTCACCGACGATCTAAAGACTGATCTTGTCGGAGCAAACCTGCGCCTGGGCATGTCCGCCAAGGTGAACCCCCAACTGCTGCTGGGGCTGACGATGGAGACTCCGACCTACTACGCGGTAAACGAGGATTACTCGACGACGCTCAATACCTATTTCGACAACGGCGATGCCTATGAGCAGAGCCTGTCGGGCTTGAACGAATACGAAATCGAGACGCCCTGGCGCATGGGAGGAGGGCTCTCCTACGACATTGCGGGCCTGACGCTGTCGGCCGATGCCGAATACGTCGATTGGTCGCAGCTCAAGCTGCGGGCGAAGAACCATCGTGACGACTCCATTTACGACGACGTTAACCTGTTCATCAAGCGCGAATACGACGCCGTGTTCAATACGCGTTTCGGTGGCTCGTATGACTTTGGGACGGTCATTCTCCGAGCCGGCTATGCCAATCAGCCCGATCCGCGTCCGACGGCCGATCTCAACAGGGACCGCGAGTATGTGTCGGCCGGCGTGGGCTTCAAGATCCAGGACACGATTCAGCTCAATGTCGGCTGGATGCAGGAACGGTTCGACGATCAGTATCAGCCCTACACGGAGGTAGCCGGCGCCCCGGTCGTGTCTGAGAAAGTAACGAGGGACAGGGTTTCGGTGGGGGTCAGGATTTCGCTCTAAGTGCCACATGCTAGGTGCTAGGTCCGAGGTCCGAAGTCCGATGTCCGATGTCGGAAGTCCGAAGTCCGATGTCGGAAGTCCGAAGAGCGCCATGGCCTGGCTCTACTGCCGTCATTCCCGCGGAGGCGGGAATCCACTTTCAGCAATTCAAAATTGAAAATTCAAATCGCAAATTGGGTCAGAAGTCGGGTGCCTCTGCTCCAAACCCAGACACCTTACAGTCGGCAAAACGTGTGTCCGAGTTCAGCGAGACCGCATTTTGCGTTTTGAATTTTGATTTTTGAATTCTACTCTGAATCCGCCTGCTGCTTCCGCCTTTCCCGCATCATCTCCCGATACGAATTCGCCGCGTTGTTGTGCTCGCGGAGCGTGCGTGAGAAGATGTGGCCGCCGTTTCCATCGGCGACGAAATAGAGATACTTGTGATGCTGCGGATGGAGCACGGCCCTGATCGATGCCTTTGAAGGGTTCGTTATGGGTCCCGGTGGAAGGCCGTAATACAGATACGTGTTGTACGGATGCTCCATCTTGTAGTCGGCGAAAACGAGCCGCCGCATGCGTCCACCTTGCGTCTTCATTATGGCGTATTGGACGGTCGGGTCTGCCTGGAGCGGCATGTGTTTGCGCAACCGGTTGAGATAAACGCCCGCGATCGTTGCCCGCTCGGAATCTACACGCGCCTCCCACTCGACGATGGAGGCGAGCGTAATGACTTCGTCCACTGAAAGACCGATTTCTTCGGCCCGTTCCTTCATCCTCTCCGAAAAGAAACTGTCGAATGCGTGCTTCATTCTCGTGACGACCTGGTCGGCGCTCGTTCCCCAGAAGAAATCGACGGTTTCAGGAAGCATGTATCCAAAGAGATGAACGGTGTCCGTACCCAATGATGCCGCGAGATCCGGGTCTGACAGCGCACGTTGGACGTCTGCCGAATCCACTCCGAGCTCCTTTTGCACGACGGCCGCGAAGACACTGGTTCTCGTCCCCGGTGGAACCGTCACACGCAGCGGTATCTGAAGACCCTTGCGGAGGATATCGAGCAGCTTGTAGATAGACGTACCCGGCTGCAATCAGATAATGGCCGGCCTTGATCTGGCGATGCCAACCCGTCACCTTGGCGACGAACCGGAATCGACCGTCGGCCGCAAGGATGTCGTGCGCCACGAGGGAATCCGTCACGTCCGAAAAGTTCGAGCCGGGTGCAATATTGATGGCCCGTGGATCCTCGAAGTCCTCGGTTGCGGACGGAAGCAGCAGCCATGCAACCGTCGCCAGTCCGAGGATGATCAGGATTCCCAAATAGTTAAGTACAGTCTTCTTCACCTGCCTGGCCAGACTGTTGTGGGTTTCAACTGTCGAATCGTACGTACGACGCGCTCAAACGGTTCGCTCTTAGTCTTCATCGGAATAGAGGTGTCGCTCGAGCGATCGGGTCTCGTCAATGATCCGTTCGTAGAGGCGACGAACCGCCTGGTTCGTGAGTGGACCGGGATTGGTGGACATGACGTTGCGGAGCACCTCGTCTTCGCGTGTAGGCGTATAGACGGGCAAGCCGAGGTGCTTCTTGATGGTTCCGATTTCCGTGGCGCAGGTGGCCCGCTCGTTGAGTAGTAGAATCACGAGCCGGTCGATGGCGTCGATGCGATCGCGCCAGGGGTCCATTTCGGAAATCTCGGGCTTCCCGGCTACTGATTGAGGCGTTGAGTCGAGCTGCCGAGTGAGTTCCTGGAGCAGGGCCTTATCCATTTCGTTCGGGTCAGAGTCAGAGTGCGAGATTGGGTACTGCGGTCAGCGTGAAGGGACTCACACGGCCGGCGAGCCATTTCATCTCTCCCGCCTTCGCGATCATTGCGGCGTTGTCGGTACAAAAGGCCGGGCGCGGGATGTAGACTTGGAATCCCATCCGTTCGCCCTCAGCTCGGACGCGTGCCCCGAGCTCTCGATTGGCGGAGACACCGCCGGTAATTGCCACGTGACGGATGTCCGTCTTCTTCACCGCATCCACAATCGCTCCAGCGAGAACGTCGACCACGGCGCGCTGAAATGAGGCGCACAGGTCGCTGAGATGCTCCTCCAGATGCCGCGTGCGTTCCTCGTCAGAGAAATCGGCGAGATAGTAGAGCATGGAGGTCTTGATGCCTGAAAACGAGAAGCTGAATGTGTCTGGACGCGAGCGGGGGAATCGGACGAACTCAGGATTGCCGGTTGCGGCGAGACGATCGATTTCGGGCCCTCCCGGGAATCCGAGCCCCAAGAGTTTTGCAACTTTGTCAAAGGCCTCTCCTGCAGCATCATCCCGTGTTTTACCTAAGAGTTTGTGATTAAAGCCGTTATCGACAACCACCAGCTGTGTATGTCCACCTGACACGGTGAGGTTGATATGCGGGAATGGGGGGTGATTGTCCTCCAGGAAGGTCGAGTAGATATGTCCTTCGAGGTGATTGACGCCGAGGAGCGGGAGTTGTCGAGCGGCGGCGAAGGCTTTCGCAAAGGAGAGGCCGACGAGCAGCGATCCGGCCAGTCCAGGCCCGTAGGTTACGGCGACGGCATCGACGTCCGTTATTGCAACGCGGGCCTCATTCAGGGCCCTTTCGACGATCGGGACGATGAGACGCTGATGATCGCGGGAAGCGAGCTCGGGGACGACGCCGCCGAACTGTTCGTGCACTGCCTGAGAGGAAACGACCGATGAGGCGAGTCGTCCGTCGACAAGAATCGCCGCGGCCGTATCGTCACAGGAGCTTTCAATGCCGAGGACCACGGTAGCCATACGTGAAAGTTATGGCACGCAGGCGATTACCGCGTTACGGAGCGTCATCCGATGAGTCCTCGGACGGCGGCGGAGCGCCTTGACGGAGTTGTTCGTGGTGCATGTTGCGTGTTTGCGCGACGGCTTGCTCAAGCTTGAGCCAGGGGCCGTAACTCCAAAGGTGAGCATGCATGCGCGCGATTTCGGCTTGAGCACGACGGTAGGGCGTCGGTTTCTGCTCAGCGAGTTTCTCCATTTTCTCCGCGATCTTGGATACGCGATCACGCATCTCCATGGTGAATCCGAAGTGGCCGATTTCGTTCACGATTCGCTCATACTCCCAATCGAGCATGCTCTTCTGATGCGTCTTTTCAGGATCGGCGAAGGTGTTGTCATCGAAAACACGCAGTTCGTCGTCGTCAAAGACGTTCTTCCCCGCCTTTTTGAGAATGGCGGATGCGCCGATCGGGAGGAAGAAACGCAGCTTGAGTGTGCGGCTCGGATTCGTGAGCTTCAGGTTGGCCGAAGTTGGGATCTTCCCCTTCGATGACGCGGGAGGGAGGTCCAGGTGGCTGTTGAAAGCGCGGAACGATTCGTAAATAGACGGCGAGTCGTAAGGGGTCCAGTCGAGATCGTGGGTCTTGAGCGTCTCGAGGAGCTCGCCGAGGGTAATGGTGTGGCCACGCCGCATGGTGACGAGCTCGGCGTGCATCGTGCGCGAAAGATCGACCGGCAGCTGCTCAACCGCTCTATAGGCGGCAACGACCGAGGGGAGATAAGCTCTGGACTGACGGCGAAATGTCGTGTGCCGGCGGACCTCCTTGAATCCGGTCGTGACGGCCCATGAGTACGCATCGAAAACGGTGGCACTGTCTGGATCGGGTCGCTCACGCATGAGATAAAGCCGGCAGATATTGAAGATGTTACCCACCCCGGTGTTATACGCGGAGAGGCCGGGCAGCTCGTGTCCCACCGTGTTTGAATATGCCCTCATGATCATGAAGGCGTACTCCATTGTGAGAAGTGGATGTCGTTCCTCGCGTACCCAGTAGATCGCGCCCGTTGTCGATCTGACCCGAAATCGGTGCAGGCCGAACCTTCGCGTGAACTCGGGCATGAACTGGTATCGCCCTCTCGCCCCGGCGCGTGAGACGAGCCAGTCCTGATTAAACGTCTCGACGGTGCTCAACTCAGTGGAGAGCGCACTGAGCCGATGCATATGAGCCAGCCGCAGCTCGTAGGCGAGGAAGGGTTCGGCCCTTCTGCGTGCTTCGAAAACCTGATTGAGCCGGCCCCAGGTAACGGTCATGTCCGATCGCTTGTGGCCGCGCTTTTCCCATTTGTTGAGGAGACTCTTCATCACAACGCGACGCCTCTGGTCTACCTTGTCCCAGTTGGCAGAGCCTTTGGCCAGGAATGTGGCCCGCTCGTTCGTTAGGACGTATCGCTCGAGGAGCTTACCCGAGTCGTTGTCGATGACCCGTAGTGTAAAATTGTCGTCTTCTCCGAAGCGCTTGTTGTGCAATAGGAGAAGCTGATAGAATTCGCGAAAGCCCGGAGGGAAGTTGCTGGTGTCTTCCAGGGTCTCACGCCGGGGAACGAGCGGCGCATGCATGCGAGCCGGGTCGAGCTGCATCTCGTGTGCCAGCGATCCGGTCGTTGGAAAGGGTGCTTTGACCGGCCCTGAAACGCGCCTCGCCGCATCGGATTGACCGTGGGCGATTCGCGTCGTGACGGCAACGATGACCAGAAGGACGGCTACCCGTACGAATGCACGTCCACCTGAATCCATGAATCTGGAAAAGCTCACGGGTTGCCTCTCATCCGTTGTCTGGCCCTCTCGACGAGATGCCTGAACAGACCGAGCGCCGGATCACCCAATGCCTCCGGGTGGAACTGGACGCCGAGAATGTCTCCGCTCTCGTCTTCAATCGCCTCAATTACGCCGTCCATCGAACGTCCTGTAACGACGAGCCCTTCGCCTGGTTCGGCGACGGCCTGAATATGACGCGTGTTTACGACCATATTCTTTACGCCAAGTGCCCGTGCCGTCCACGAGGCGTCTGAAAATTCGACCGGATGATCCTGTCCGCCGCGGCGCTCGCTGTGAACCATCGATCCATCCAGCAGGTGCTCGACGTCGGCATAGATCGATCCGCCGAAGGTCGCGTTGATCAACTGCATTCCGTAGCAAATTCCAAGGAGGGGCTTGCGGGCCTCGAGGAAGGCCCTGAGGATCGCTCGGTCGGAGGTCAGACGGGCATCATCGGCGGTTTCGAGATCGGCAGGCAGCTCGCCGATCATCCCGTCCGTCACGGCTGGTCCACCCGTGATCACCAATCCGTGCAGCAGCGCGGCCACCTCGCGCATTGTTTCAGGATGCCTGGCCGCCGGCACGATTATGGGCACCCCACCCGCCTTTTCCACGGCCCGCACGTAGTCGAGCCTGACGGACTGGCGTTCGTTCTCAATGGAAGTGGTGATGCCGATGATCGGACTCATGGCGTACTGCGTTGGGGCGGCTGGGGACTTCAGCGGCTTCGACGCTTTCTGACTTGTCCGGTTGCAGGGGCGATTACGATTCGCCCATCATCTGGA
Source organism: uncultured Bacteroidota bacterium (assembly GCA_963768715.1). Taxonomy (GTDB): domain Bacteria; phylum Bacteroidota; class Rhodothermia; order Rhodothermales; family DATKEJ01; genus DATKEJ01. Next base: position 286,310 of record CAVYJC010000005.1, on the reverse strand, counting down.
TGTTGTCGCCTCCGAACAGCCGCGTGATTCCCTGCACGAGCTCAGGTGATGGGTCGACGACAAAGGTACGACTGCGGAGCCGCACGCGTTCACCCAGGTCTTCATCTTGGATGTCGAAATAGAGTTTGCACGATCCTCTGTTCCGCTCGCACAGGTCGAGAAGCTCCTTCATATCGTCAGTAGCGACCCTCGTCGTGTCGACCTTGAGGATAATGGAGCGCACGAGCTGATCGCGCACGCGCTGCATCGGCAGGATGTCGTGGATCTTCCAACGCAGCTGTCCGCTGCGCGTTGAGGGGGTTCCGCGCACCATAACGAGCTCGTCCACCTTGATGTGCTCGCGGAGCTGTTCGAACTGCTGGCTGAAGACAGCGATTTCGGCCTGACCGAAGTAGTCTTCGATGGTGAAAAACGCCATCTGGCGACCGTTCTTCTGCGTCCGTTCGCGGACTTCGGTGATGATGCCGCAGACGGCGTAGGTGACGCCCTCTTTCAAGTCCTCCAGCCGGCTGAGGTTGGCGGTTGCGAACGCGCGCACCTCGGGGGCGAACATCTCCAGCGGATGTCCCGAGACGTAGAATCCCAGGACCTCGCGCTCCCTCTTGAGTAATTCGCTTTTCGGCCAGGCGGGTACGTCGGGCAGCGACGGCTTGCTCAGGGCGACCGACGGTCCTGACGATGCAAAGAGCGAGCTTTGTCCGGCCGCCTCGTCGGCCTGCAGGCGCTGGGAGAAACGGATGGCATTGTCGAGTGCCTCCACGAGTTGGGATCTTTTGCCTTCCAGATCGTCCATAGCGCCGGCGAGGATGAGGCATTCGAGCGTTTTCTTGTTCACCGCTCTGAAGTTGACCTGCCGGCAGAAATCGAACAGATTTTCAAAGGGACCGTGTTCTTCACGCATCTCGACGACCGACTCGATGGCGGCCGAGCCGACGCCCTTGATCGCGAGCAGGCCGAATCGGATGCTGCCGTCTTCAATGGAGAAATGCGCCTGGCTGTGATTTATCGATGGCGGGAGGAGGGCGATGCGGAGCCGTTTGATCTCCTCCATCATGATCGCAAGCCGCGTCGAATCTCCGAGTTCGCTCGTCATTACGGCGGCCATGAACTCGGCAGGGAAATGCGCCTTCAGATAGGCAGTCTGATATGCTACGACCGAATAGGCAGCCGAATGGCTCTTGTTGAACCCGTATCCGGCGAACTTGGCCATAACGTCGAATATCTCGTTGGCCTTGCGCTCGTCCACACCATTCTCCTTGGCGCCCGAGACGAAGATCCCCCGCTGCTTGTCCATCTCCGACTGCTTCTTCTTTCCCATCGCCCGGCGAAGAAGGTCGGCGCCTCCCAGCGTATAACCCGCCATGGTCTGGGCCATCTGCATGACCTGCTCCTGGTAGATCGGCAGGCCGTACGTCGGCTCGAGGATGTCCTGCAGCATCGGGTGCGGATAGTCAACCGACTCGCGCCCGTTCTTGCGATCGACGTAGTTGGGAATCAGATCCATCGGTCCCGGCCGATAGAGCGCGTTCATCGCCACCAGATCGTCGAAGGCCGTGGGACGCAGTTTGCGCAGCCATTCTCGCATTCCGTCGCTCTCAAACTGGAAAATCCCAACCGTTTCGCCGCGCCGAAACAGCTCGAGCGTTCGCTCATCGTTTTCAGGAAGTTCGTCCAGGTCGATTTCGACGCCCCGTTCCTGTTTGATGAGGGCTACCGCGTCGTTCAGAATGGTGAGCGTCTTCAGCCCGAGGAAGTCCATCTTCAGCAGTCCGTAACGCTCGATCGAGTTGCCGTCGTACTGGGAGATGACGGCATTGCTCGACCCCGTCTTTCCTTTCGCGATGGCCACCGGGACGTAGTTGCTCACGTCCCCGGGCGCAATGATCACACCGGCGGCATGAACGCCTGTGTGCCGCGCCGAGCCTTCGAGCAGGCGGGCGAACTGAATGAGCTTCCTGACTTTGTCGTCGGGATGCTTGAGCAGGTCGTGCAGTTCAGGGACCTTCTCGACGGCTACGGCGAGCGATCGCGCTTCCGGGGATTGTCCCTCCGGAATGAGTTTTGCAATCCGATCGGTCTCAGCCAGTGGAATTCCCAGAACGCGGGCCACATCCCGGATCGCGCTCCGTGCGCCCATGGTTCCGAACGTAACGATCTGACTTACGGACTCTCGTCCATATTTCTCGACGACGTAGTCGATTACCTTGCTGCGGCCCCGATCGTCAAAGTCGATGTCGATATCCGGCATCGAGATGCGCTCCGGATTGAGGAAGCGCTCGAACAGGAGATCATGCTGCAGTGGGTCGATGTTCGTGATTCCGAGACAGTACGCCACCGCACTGCCGGCGGCCGATCCGCGACCGGGTCCGACAGTCACCCCCAGTTCTCGGGCTGCAGTTGTAAAGTCTTGTACAATAAGGAAATAGCCTGCGAATCCCATTTGATTGATGATCGCAAGCTCGTGATCGAGGCGCTCCGTTACGTCCTGCGTGATCGGCACGTATCGTCTCTTGGCGCGCTCGAATACGAGGTGGCGCAGATAGGCATCCATGTCGCCCTTGAATTCCGCCGGCAGCGGGTAGTGGGGCATGAGCATGTTGGCGCGACTCAGCTGGAAGTCACACTTGTCTGCGACTTCGATCGTCGTGTCGAGCGCCCGGTCGACGATCGACGGATCGAGTACCTCGGTGAGGGCAGCCTGCATTTCAGGCATACTCTTGAAGAAGAACTGATCGTTGTCGAATCGCATCCGCCGCGTGTCATTCAGGTCGGCGCCGGTCTGGAGGCAGAGGAGGACGTCGTGCGGCTCCGAGTCAGCCTGCTCGACGTAATGGACGTCGTTGGTTGCGATGAGCTTTACGTTGTACTCTTTCGCCCATCGCAGGAGTACTTCGTTGACCTGTCGCTGCTTGGGAATTCCGTGATCCTGGATCTCGATGTAGTAGTCTTCGCCGAAGATCTCCAGGTATTCCTCGAACAGCCGCCGCGCCTGATCCTCACCCTGGCGAAGGATTGCCTGCGGGACCTCGCCCTGCAGGCAGCACGTGCTGGCCACGAGTCCTTCTGCGTGGCGGGCCAGGAGGGGGCGATCGAGGCGGGGCTTGTAGTAAAAGCCTTCGGTGAACGAAAGCGAGCTGAGCCTGATCAGGTTCCGGTAGCCGGTTTCGTTCTTGGCGAGGAGGATCTGATGGAAGCGTGTGCGATCCTGCCGATCCTCCATCGAGGCGCACATGTAGAACTCACACCCTAGTATGGCCTTGAGGCCGTACTTTTCAGCGGCACGCGTGAATTCGGGTATCCCATGCAGGTTGCCATGATCCGTAATCGCCACGGCCGGCATGCCCTGCTCGGCTGCTTTTGCAAAGAGATGGTCTATCCGCGATGCACCGTCCAGGAACGAATAATGCGTGTGGCAGTGCAGATGACAGAAATCCGGCATCAGAAGAGCCCCCTACAATCCATCCTTTCGACCATGTCGTAAGAAACGAACGCCGCGACTCGTTCGCTACACATTGTGGATAACCCGATGCTAAACCCCACGGACACCGAAAAATCGTCTCCCGTTACCGTTCTGTTCTTCGATCGATTCAACGTCGAGGATCCCCTTTTCGTTGCCGACGTGGCGCGAAGAATCGCCGCAGCTGCCAAGAAAGACTTCCGGGCGTTGATCGTTCACGCGTCCCATGACGCTGTCGAACGCGTGCGCGAAGCGTATGCGGATCACGAGGGCGATCCGGACGAGGTCAACGAGCTTGTCGAACGTGCCATCCGTCTCACGAACCAGTCCATCACAAGACGACTGATCGACGAAGGCGTTGCCGCGGTTTCGATACAGGGCTGCGACCGGGGGCTCCTGCGCGTGGGATCTGACGCCTCGATTGAAACCGGCAGCACGGAGTGGCTCGAGCGAACCATCCATCTCGGCGGCGTGCCGGTCGTCTCACTCCTCGCACTGGGTGACGACACCGTGGTCCTTCCCACTGACGAGTCTCTGGTGATCGATGCGATTGTTGGAACGTTGGCGAAGGGTTGGTCTGTGACCCTCGTCTACTTCACGACGAATCGCAAGTCCGGCCTTCTGGGCGGAGACGGGGCGCGGCTCGAGACGATTGCCGCAGATGAACTTTCGGCCTTCGAGGAGCTGCCGTTCCCGCTTCGCACGGGTTTCCGGACAGGAAAGGCGACGACGGTCGTGGTTACGAATTCGGCGGGCCTTGCGCCCGACGGGACCGTTTCCGGCACACGAATCATCTGACGGGGGCAGCCATCGGGATTACAGGTACGAGATCGCCGTGGTTTGTCGTTGGAGGCTATGCTGCCCTCACGCTCGGAATGCTTGGGGTCCCACTGGTCGACGTGCTGCAGTCCGAGAGTTGTGCCATCCTTGCCATCGCCGCCTTCTTTTTGGGAGGTTTCGATGCGATTCGCCGGTTTCAGAGCGGAGACGACCTGAGGTCGACCACACAGTTTGAAATCCTCTACCTGCTCGCACCGCTCGGGCTCTACGAGCTGGCGCGGCTGATTGGTCCAGGCTGCGACCCTCTTGCGGGACTGATGTATTTCGTCCTTTTCCCCGTGATAAGCGTCGTGCTGGCTGTCGCCGTCGCCTACGCGCTCACCGCCCGGAAGCCGACCAAGGCCGTTCCGCGGTTCTTTGTTCTTGGTTTCCTGCTGCTGCTGAGCACACTGGCGTGGGATCTTGGTCTCCATCCCCAATTCTACGTGTATAACCACGTATTCGGAGGCGTGCTCGGACCCATTTACGATCTGGACCAGACCGTCCGGCCGGGACTTTTCGTCTTTCGTGCCATGACCCTCCTCTGGTCAGGGATCCTTGTGTTAATCGGATTTCGACTTCGACATCCCGAGAAGCAGCGTTTTGCCGACGCAGGGCTCTATGTGCTCGTCGCGATTCTCGGTGCGGCCTACGTGTTCGGTCCCCAACTGGGCATCAACACGACGTACGGCACGATTGCCGACGGGCTGGGCAGCTCGATCCGGACCGATCACTTCGAGATTGTCTATGACGCACGAGTTCTGCCGGAACCCGAGGTTGAGCGCATCGCAGCTGACCATGAATTTCGATACGCGCAGATGGCGAAAGAGCTGGGCTTTGGCGTCGACGGACCGATCCTGTCCTTCATTTATCCTACGGCTCGGATTCGCGCGCAGCTGACAGGCGCCGGTTACACAGACATTGCGCCCGTGTGGCTCGGGCGGCCACAGGTACACGTGCTCTACGACTCGTACGATCGCACCTTCGTGCACGAGCTCGCTCATGTCTTCAGCCGCAGCATGGGGCTTCCAATCCTGCACGCATCGCTCCGGGTCGGCCTTGTCGAAGGATTTGCGGTGGCCATGGAGCCGCCAATCGGACTGCCCGATGCCACCGATCAGGTGGCCGCGATCCGCAACTCGCCGGAATTCGACAGCCTGTACGGGGGGCAGACCCTGGCGTCGAGGGTCGTGGCAAGCCTCACGCCATTCGGTTTTTGGACGGACAGGGGGGCCGTGTCGTATACGACGATGGGTTCGTTTGTCAGGTATCTGCTCGACAAATATGGTCCGAAGCCTTTCCTGCAAGTGTATGGAATGGCTTCATTTGAGTCAGCCTACGGAGTTCATTTGACGGAGCTTGCACAAGGATGGGAAGCGTCTCTCATCGGGCGTGAGCTGCCGCCCGCCGTCGCTGATCTGGCTGCCAGCAGATTTTCGGTGCTCTCGATTTTCGAACGGCGATGTCCCCATGACACGCCGGAAGCCGTGCGTCGCTACTGGGATGCTCTGGACGATATGCAATTTCGCGACACGACCAGCGCGCGAGTGGCGATCGAAGATGTATTGAGGCTCTATCCGGATTTTTCGCCGGCGCTCGCGATCTGGGCTCAATTGGAGTTGCAGCGTGGGGTGGGGCAGCCTGTTGCCTACCGGTTGAATCCGGTACTTTCTGCCGACAGCACGGCCGCCGCCTATCTCGGATTGCCGATGGGTGACGCGCTTGCGATGGACGGCCGTTCGGTTGAAGCCGTTACGTGGTACGATCGAGCGGCGAGGTGGCAGTCACCCTTTTCGCGGACAACGCTGGCGATTCTCAGGCTGCGCCCTCTACTGGCATCCCAGCCGGATCTGATAGCCGCCGCGAACCGAGCCGGCGGTCGCGAGGGTGCGATTGGGAAACTGGCCTCGTCCGACGATGCCGCTGCTCGCATCGTGGGCGCACTGATGGCGGCACTGGACTTCGACTATGCGACGGCGCAGCGCGTACTCGCCTCAACGTCTGAAACGGAGGCTGCGAATCTCGCGGGTTCTCGCTGGCCGGCGTGGGCGGCCCTGTTTGCCTATCGAACGGGAGATTTCGATGAAGCGGAGCGATTTCGCCAAATGGCTGTACAAGTTGCCCGGCTCGAACAGGATCCATACGAAATTGCCCGGCTCGAAGATTTCGGTGTACGCATCGAATGGGCGCGCCGAAAAGGGGAATCATGACAGACAGGAAGACACGGCGGCTGTTTTTGTTCGTCGCGCTCGTTTCGATCGGATTGGCCGGCGCGGGCTGCGCTTCGACGGCCAACACGGACAGCAGCGGTCTGCCCAGAGCGCCGCGCGCCATGGGTGATCCGGCATACGTCGACCTGACGCTGGCGCCGCCGGCGCCCGGAATCGCCACGGTTCAACTCTACAGGTATCCCAACGAGACCTCCCTTCCGATAATCGCGGCCGGCACAGACCAAGTCCTCAGCCTGGAATTCGATCTTCTCGACGGTGAGAGCAAACCGTTGAGCATCGAATTCAAGCATTTCAATCGTCGCTGGGAGGAAGACTACCTGCATTCGACCGAGTACATGGTGGGACAATTCCAGGACCAGATTCTGAACTACCGTCGATCGATCGCTTCGCGCTCACGCTACGTACACTATTCGTACGAATTCCCCAATGCGAGCATCCAATTCAGGCGCAGCGGGAATTACGTACTGACGGTTTCCGATCCTTCGAGTAACGGTGACGTACTCGTCGAACTTCCCTTTTTGATCAGTGAGGAAGGGGCCGATATCGAATACCAGTTGCGTGCAGTTCCTGATTCCCGGTCAAGTGGGCCTCTGGAGCCAGCCAATCGTCTACATCGATCCGGGCACAGACCCGTCTCGGGACCTGTTCGACTGGGGCGCATGCTTCGTGAAGAACACACGTTTCGATTTATCGCGCTGCAGTGCGCGCCCTTCTCTGTTCGATGCTCCGTACGCATCGTTCTCGCTCGAGTTGGAAGACTCCTTCGAGCCCGAGCCGGATTTGCACGTCGTGGACTTGAGTGAGTTGAGGAGAGGCGATGATATCGATGAGGTGATCTTCGAATCTTCGCCCTACGAAGTGATCCTTGTTCCAGATCAGGCCGATCTCGGTGGAAACGAGGTCTCTTTCCAGAACGGCCAGTCGTCAGTATCGGGAAGTGTGAGGGATGTGGGAAATCCCGACACGGAGGCTGAATATGTGCATGCAACGTTCCGTTACATTCCTTATCGTAGCGAGCATGCTGCCGGTGACGTGATCGTAACCGGTAGCTTTAACCGCTGGGTGCTCGACGCGGCGAACCGCCTGGTGTGGAACGAGGCAGACGGAATGTACGAGGGCGCGATCCTGATCAAGCAGGGCGTGCATGCGTACCAGTACCACATTTCGGGGCCTAGACCGCCCAGTCAGGGAGCATTCGCTCCTGAGTCGAGTTATACGGCGCTTTTGTATTACTTCGATCCTGTAATACACGTCGATCGATTGATCGCCGTGAGGAGTAAGATTGCACCGTGAGTGTTCTCGCTAAGGCAGCCGATCCTGGACCCTTCGTCCACTTCGGCAATGAGGCAGCCTTTCAGCAAGAAGTATCATCACGCCTTTCGGCAACGCGAGGGGCGCCGGTAACGTGCCGCGAAATCGGAGTCGCCGAAAGCGGCCATCCGATTCTTGGATATCTCGTCGGGTCGGGTCCGAAGAAGGTCAGTTTGATCGCCGGGTCACACGCAGATGAACCCGTGGGCCCCGAAACCCTGCGCACGTTCATTCGAACCGCGATCACATCGCCCGAAACGATGGCGGGATATCTGTCTCGGTTCACGTTCGCCGTCGTGGCACACGTCAATCCCGACGGCGAGGCCGAGAATGCGGCGTGGGTAAAGCGGTGGCCGTCGATCGAGGCCTATCTGAAGCAGGCCGTTCGCGAACTTCCGGGACGAGACATAGAGTTTGGCTATCCCGACATGCGCTATGAGAATGAAGCGGTAGCCGGATTTCTCCGCGAACATGGGCCGTTCGATCTTCACATGAGTTTGCATGGAATGGGATTCTCGGATGGCGCACTCCTTCTGATCGAAAGGAACTGGGTCGATCGCAGTGGTCCCGTCCAAGAGGCATTCACGAGCCTTGCGAGTGAGAACGGACTTCGTCTCCATGACCACGATCGGGGCGGCGAGAAAGGCTTCGACTACATCGGGCCGGGATTCACCACGACGCCGGAAGGAAAAGCAATGCGCGAGTACTTCGAGAAGCGGCGCGAGATGACCACCGCAAAGCTGTTCAAGGACAGCTCGATGGAGTTCGTTCGCTCCCTCGGCGGAGATCCGCTTTGTCTGGTAACCGAACTGCCCCTCTTCGTGATCAAGAAGCTGCCCGCCAACGAACCGAAAGGAGATCCAAAGACATATCTGAAGCTGAAGGGGCATCTCCCCGCCGCCCAACGGACCGCCAACGCCAACCAGTCCATCGACTGGTTCATCGAGCGGTACGGCCTCGAGCATTTTCCGGCGACCGATGCGATTCGGATGCAACTCGATGTGGTGGATATTGGGCTTGAGGCAATCGGCGGGTAATTCAAAATTCAAATTGCAAAACGCAGATTGGAGGCGGTGAGGCCACATTTTGCGTTTTCTACATGGAATGGGATTCCGTAGGGCCGTGCCAACGGCATGGCCGCCGACAATATTCGGTGGTTGTCTGATGGACACGCCGTTGGCGACAATTCACGCCGGGTTGTTTTACGGACACGCCGTTGGCGTGTCCCTACTGGTCCATACCCGCATTTTGCGTTTTGAATTTTGATTTTTGAATTGCGGACAGGGTACGAAACGTTGCCCTATCGCATCCCTGACCGCGGTTCTCCCGTACGCTCAACCTTGCGCCGGTCGTCTATCCGGCGCAGTCTGCCACGAATCTCGCGTCCGGAAGAACGACCATGCTCAAGAACTACCTCAAGATTGCCGTCCGAAATCTTCTCAAGCACCGGGGATACTCTGCGATCAATGTTCTCGGATTGGCGATTGGGATCGCCTGCTTCGTTCTGATTCTGCTCTACGTTCGGGATGAGCTCTCGTATGACCGTTATCATGCCGACGCGGATCGCGTCTACCGAATCGCCGAGCTCATCGAGGGCGCCGAAGAGTCGTCGAGCGTGCCGTTTCCGATGGCGGAGACGCTGGTTGCCGATTATCCGGATTACGTCGAGGCCTCCGCCCGCTTCTTCAATTTCCAGGCTCCGAGTGTCTCGCTGACGTACGAACCTGAAAATGGACAACCTCTGCGGTTTACCGAGCGTCGTCTCTTCTTTTCGGACTCGACGCTGTTCGACGTGCTCGATTTCAAGCTGGTCCGTGGTGACCAGGCGTCGGCGCTGGCGCATCCGAATACGATTCTGGTCACGGAATCGATGGCGCAGAAATACTTCGGGGACGCCGACCCGATAGGCAAAACGCTGCGCCTTGACGCACAGGTTTCTCTCGACCTGGAGGTCGTCGGCGTGCTGGCCGACGTCCCGGAAAACTCGCACTTCCAGTTCGATTTTCTGATCTCGATGGCTACGCTGAATGCCCAGTCGCCCAACGGGAATTTTCAGAACCAGAACTGGTATTGGAATCCGTGCTGGACCTACATCAAGCTCGCGGAGAATGTCCAGCCGAGGCAAGTCGAGGCCGTTTTCCCTGCCATGGTCGCGCAATACTACCCGGAGCAGATCAAGGAAACGACCTCGATGTATCTGCAGCCGCTGACCGATATCCACCTGCACTCACGGCTCGACTACGAAATTGGCCCCAACAGCGACGTAGCGTATGTCTACATCTTTTCGGTCATCGCCATGTTCGTGCTGCTGATTGCCTGCATCAACTTCATGAACCTCTCGACGGCGCGGTCGGCACAGCGAGCGAGGGAAGTTGGCGTACGCAAATCGATCGGCGCACTGCGCTTCCAGTTGATCCGGCAGTTTCTTGGTGAGTCGGTGTTGTCGGCGATTCTGAGCGGGATCGTAGCCATACCGCTGATCTACGCCGCGCTGCCTCTTCTCAACGGTTTTTCGGGAAAGCAATTGAGTCTGGATCTGACGGGCGATCCAGTGATTTGGGGAATCCTGCTCGGTGTTCCACTCGTCGTTGGCGTGCTCTCCGGCATGTATCCGGCGCTCTTCCTGTCGGCTTTCAATCCCGCCACGGTACTCAAGGGCACATTTGTGTCTCGCAGAGCGAATGCGGCGGTCTGGCTTCGGCAGGCTCTCGTATCCATGCAGTTCGTCATCTCCATTATCCTGATTGCGTGCACGATCGTCGCGTTTCGTCAGCTCGACTACATGCGAAACAAGAACCTGGGCTTCGATAAAGAGCAGGTAATTCTCGTGCCGATTCAATTGACGCCGTTCACGCAGCATTTCGCGGCGTTCAAGTCGGAGGCGGAGCAGTTCCCCAACATTCTGGATGTGACGGTCGTTGAGGACGTTCCGGGTAGCAAGTACCAGACGGACAATTTTCAGCCCGAGGGGTTCACCGATCCCCAGCAGTTTCCTCGGCTACTCGTCCACGACGATTTCGTCGAGACATTCGGGATGGATTTGGCGGCGGGCCGCGAGTATTCGGAGGACTTCCCCGCCGATTCGGCCAATTCGATTATGATCAACGAGTCGATGGTGCAGCACCTCGGGTGGGGTAGTCCGGCCGAAGCGGTCGGCCGTCATATCGTTGGCGGCGGTGGCGGCCCAAACGGTGCGCCTAGCCGAACGGTAATCGGCGTGCTTAAGGACTTCCACTACGCCTCACTGCGCCAGGAAATCGGGCCGTTCGTGATCGAGCGCTATTTCAATTCGGGCGTTTTCGGATTTTTTGGCCGGTATCTCGCGGTTCGGATTGCACCCAACGACGTCGAGGGAACGCTCGCGTTTCTGGAGGACCAGTGGGACCGGTACGTCCCGACGCGCTCATTCGAGTATTTCTTTCTGGATACGAGGCTGGATGCGATGTACAAGTCCGAGGCTACGCTCGGCAAGGTCGCCACGACGTTCTCTATCCTGGCAATTCTCGTTGCTTGCCTAGGGTTGTTCGGGATGGCCTCCTTCTCAGCGGAGCGCCGCACGAAGGAGATCGGCGTCCGTAAGGTAATGGGTGCTTCCGCCGGGCGGATCGTGCTGTTGCTTTCGAGCGAATCCGTCAAGCTCGTCGGGCTGGCGTTTCTACTGGCGGCGCCGGTCGCCTACCTGGCCGTGACGAAATGGCTGCAAACGTTCTCATACCACACCCAGCCGGGCGTGTGGCCGTTTGCGGCGGCCGGGGCGTTGGTGCTGGCGATTTCATGGCTGACGGTGGGAGCGCAGTCGATGAAGGCGGCGGGGGTGGATCCGGTGGTGAGCCTGAGGTATGAGTAAGTAAGTAATTAAGAATTAATAATTAAGGATTAAGAATTGACGATCAGTACATACAAGGCTGTGAGAATTACGTAGGGACACGCCGAGCCTGCCCCCGCGCAGGCGGGGGGCGTGTCCGCCCGCGGGATCGACGAGAACCCCGTCGTTGATCCGAAAGACCCCGGAGTTGGACGTCAGTACTGGTAGGACCGTATCCCTCTTGGGCACCGTCGTGAACGATGTAGAGGATATCAAAGACGACAGTCTGACGAGCGAAGGCTACGCCCTGATGAAATACAACATCGAGCATGCGCTGAGATGTCTGCCGGGCCGTGATTCAGGGCAGTGAAGGAACTTGAGAATTTAACACTCCAACTGTCGGGGCCTACCTGCATCTTGAGAGGGGCTGATGAGGCGGAAGTTCCAAGTCTCGCCATCGCGATTCCTCGGCGGCTGCGTGGATGAATGATCCATTTCCCGCGCGTGTACCTAATGACCGTCATGATCGCAGCCAGCCGGAACGCCATGTTTCGTCCATTCTCTCTCTCTCGTTTTAGACGAAGATCACTTCTTCTGGCCGCGCTGACCGCTTGTCTCGTTTCAACTGCTGAGGGACAGGTTACAATCCGGGATACGGTGGAGATTGGGCCGGACCCGGTCGTCGGAAAGAAACCGCCTCCTCCAATAATTGTGCCTGTGGGCGAAGGGACGCTGTGTGCGTACTATGACGCGGCATGGCGTCTCGGGGCAGCCATTCCCGGCACGGCAACCGTGAGCGTGGTAAACAGCTCGATTCTGTTTGCTACCGATACTTTGACAGCGAGACTGCCGGTTACCAGCCTCACCAACGTTTCTGCGTGCGGTCAAGGATCGATTGCAAAGTACACGCAAGGCCCTTCGATTCCGGGTTCGACGGATGAAAGATGGTGGTCGATCGGACCGGTTCAACAGGAAGATGAGATTCAAGTCAACTACTCGAGGGGTACCGCTCCGACGGTGATTACACAACAGGGCGCCGCCTGGACTGCCAAGATGGGTGTCACGTGCCAGGAGCATCCTCAAGTGTTGTACCAGGAGTACGTCGAGTTATCTTTCGCTGTTGTTGAGCCCGATACGAGTCTCACGATTACTCCCTCGGAAACGACCGTCTGGCCCGACAGGTTGGACGAGGGCACGCCAGGTACGTTCTCGACGACATTCGCCGATCCATTTGTTCACGAAATTGCCGTTCGACTCTTCGACGGATGTGCGCCCATTGCGCGTCACGAGGTTTCTGTTCGTGCAGAATGGGTCTATGGTTCCGGAGGTCATTTGCATGGAACCTCGCAGGATTCCGTTCCATACTTCGGATCGATGGGTATGTTTACCGTCCTCTCCGATACGACCCGCACTGCGCTGGCCGCGATCACGGACACGACCGGGCCAGACGGCTACCTGAGACTCTCATATCTTGCCCCCGAGTTTGGAGGAAGCGTGGACATCATTGCGACAGCAATAGTGGCTACAGACACATTGGTCAACGCATTCCGTCTTGATGTCAGAGTCCCGAACCTCGTTGCAATTCCTGACACCGTCGGAGACGATCTCATAGGAGGTACGTGCAACCATCATGGTCCGAGGGGCGCCGCTGAACCTAACTTCGAGTGCCGCACGCCGGACGATAATCACTATGCAACACAGGCGACGATTGACAAACTGTACGCTGTACGATCGGCATGGAAGGCACGTTTCCCGAGTCAGCCGTTCAAGATCAACGATGCCAGTCTCCCATTTGGAGGACGCTTTGACATTTGTGGGGAATGGTCTAGCTGTACTTCTGGGCACGACTTCCACCGAATAGGAAGAGACGTTGACGTTCGAACGAGTCGTAACACCTTATCGCCAGGCGGAGTCCTCGTTCAGACAATAGGAACGTATGTCGAGAACGGAAAAACGAAGCTAATCGTATTTAATGAAGACTTCGACAAGGAGGTCAGGGGTGTCACCGGCATCAAGCCACAAGTTCATTCCAAGGGCGGGTCCAACGAACACTACCATCTGTACTTCTACTAGTGAATAACTCTTGCAAACTTGCCTCTGCACTGTCCTTGTTGCTGGCACTTTGTGCGACAACCAGGGTAATTGGCCAGGTGACGTTTGAGCCGTCGACTGGGAATTATGAGGTGCAGTACATCGGCTTTGACGACACCGTTCACATCACGACCCTTCTTCCCGGAAACCGGGCTGCTCCTCGAGTATCAGCGACTGTGACGATTAATTCCCAGAACCGCTTCTCTTACAGCTACGAGGTCTACAATGATTCGCTTGCGCTCGCCGGTCTTCGCGAGTTCGAAGTGGTTGTTTCTGAATCGGACAGTATCGCGGTGCCGCAGCAGGACGGTTGGTCGACGATCTACACGACATCGTTGGGGAGACAAACATGGTATCAAAGTGGAGACATTGGCAACGAACTGGCCCCAGCTTCAAGTCTTTCAGGCTTCGGTTTGATTGACTCTGGCATTCCAAGTATTGTCCGTGGATTTGGGGCAAGTCTACGATATTTGGCATTCGATGACGAGGGGCCAACCGGTGACTTGCGGAGGGAACTCGACTCACTCGATTTGGCCACCGCGGAGATTGCTCTCATCACTATTGCCCCCCGTGACCCACCTTCCCCCTTCGACCTCGGCGACTTCCTCGACACGCTCGGGACGTATCCCCTTCGCGCCGCGGCCGAGGGCTGGATCGCCGACTCCACGGCCGGAGAACTGGATAGGCTCCTGAACGACGCATCCTCCGCGCTGAGCGGTGGCGACTCCACATGGACCGCAACCCTCTTGGGCACCGTACTAAACCATGTCGAGGAGATCAAAGACGACAGTCTCACGGGCGAAGGCTACGCGCTCATGAAATACAACATCGAGTACGCCCTCGGCAACCTACCGGGTCTCGTTCCAATCAAAGTGTTTCTTGAGGGTCCGTACGCGAGCGGCCAGGAAATCATGCTGCCGACCAACGACAGTACGCCATTGGTGCAGCCTTTCGGTGATGAGTCACTGCCGTACAACTACGGCGGTACCGAGTCCGTTACGAGGTTTCCGAATTTCGTCGCCGACTGGATCCACGTCATGCTGATCGACGTCAGCGGCACGTGGACGGTCGAATATGCCCGCCCGGCACTTCTCAGCAAGACGGGATTCGCCTACCCGGCCTTCCCATCGTCTGTCTCCGGTGATTATCTCCTCGCGGTGGCCGAATACAATCACGTCTATGTCGCCAGTGACACGGTGGTGACGATTTCGAACGGCAGTGCCGGGCACGACTTTACACATGGGGCAGGCTATTCGGATAACAACCAGCCTCAGAGACCTTTGAGCGGCGGTGTATATGTGATGTGGGCTGGGGACGGCACGCAAGACGGACAGGTAACCGCGCTGGACTTCACGCTGTGGCTAGCGGCCTCGACCGCCGGGGCAACCGGCTACGAACCTGCCGACTACAATAGAGACCAGGTTGTCACAGGGCCCGATGAAGATCTCTGGTTGGCCAACACGACAGCTGGTGCACGGGCGCCGCACGTCCTGAGTGATGCCATTCATGCGATCCCTCCGCTCCAGTCAGGTCCGATGACATTTGGCGCGGGATCGCCGACGTCTCAGCTTCGACTGAATGTCACCAGAGACGACCGGAATGATTTCTGGGTCAGCGTGGAGGCCAGAGCTGACACTTCCCTGTTGCCGGACAACACCGTTGGATCGGCGACGATCGACGTGAACTATGACGCCTCCAAAATGGCCTTCCAGTCATCAGACACCGGCGTCCTCGCGCCGCAGAACGGGTACCGTGTGACTACAGTTGACGTGGCTGAGAGTTCGCAGCATTTCGTGCGGCTCAGCATTGACTGTAGCGGTATTGCCTCACAGTCATCGATTTCGGGACATGATATCGGCACGGACTGGGAAGTGCTTGGCACACTGTACTTCGACCGGACAACTCAGGGAACGGGCGCCGAGATCTCCGTCGCCAACAGATCACTCTCAGTTGGTTTCTTCGATAGTCACGCGAACGAAAGCGGCTCCAACAACATTGTTGAGTCGATCGTTGAGATTCAATGAGGGTCATCATGAAGCTGGCATTCACCTCATGCTTCCTCCTGTCAGGTCTGGCGGCAACATTTGCCCAGCCCGTGGCCAAAGTATCGGACCTCGGTGCATATGCGATTCCCTACGCGTCGGGGTCGAACCGGATCGAGCTGGAGGTTCTAAACTCCACGAGCAATCCGCTCAAAGACGTCTCGGTTCAACTCAGCTCCGGCCCGATTTGGCTCACCTTCGAGACAACCACGGCCAGCGTTGGCATACTCAAACCTGGCGAGTCCGAGACAGCGACCTTCACATTCAACCTGGACGAAAAAGCCCCGATAGGGGAGGTCACTGATCTGAACTTCAATGTCTTGTCGGCGACCGGGCTGTTGGAGTCCAGGACGATCAAGATCGAGCCCGAGGCGCCGACCGAGCTCATGCTCAGAGGTAACTATCCGAATCCCTTCAATCCGACTACGAAGATCGCTTACGCTTTGCCGAACGACGGCAACGTCCGAATTGAGGTCTTCAATCCACTCGGCCAACGGATTACGCGCATCGTGGATGCACATCCAAGAGGCCGGCTATCAGGAAGTGTCGTGGAACGCAGCTACGTTCCCGAGCGGGGTCTATTTCTACAGCGTCGAGCTAAACTCCGAGGGGAAAAGGAAGGTGAAGCTGGGGAAGATGGTTCTCCTGAAGTAGACATCAATACACCGACTTCAAATCTTGGCCTCGCCCAGGCGGGATACTTCGATTCGTCGCTCGGCTGACGCAGTTCGCTCTTCCTAGACTTAGGCTCGCTCGGAGCAGGCTCCACGCCGGCACTCAGCACTTCGCACCTCGCACGCTCACCCAAACAGCAGCCTCACAATCCAAATGGATGCAAACAAGGCCGCGAAATCCGCGATAAGCCCTGCCGGCACCGCATGCCGCGTCTTCTTGATGTTTACGGCGCCGAAATACACAGCAATCACGTAGAACGTCGTTTCCGTAGATCCGAACATCGTCGCCGCCATCTTGACGAGAATCGAGTCTTCCCCATACTGGTTGATCATGTCCAGCACGATGGCCGCCGAGCCCGAACCGGTAAGGGGGCGCACGATGGCCATGGGAATCATCTCCGGAGGCATCCCGATGAGTCCCAGCACCGGGCGCAGTCCCTCGATCAGAAAATCCATTGCGCCGCTCGCACGGAACATGGCGATGGCGAAAAGGATGGCCACCAAATACGGGATGATCATCACGGCGACTTTGAAGCCATCTTTGGCGCCTTCGACGAACTCCTCGTAGACCGGCACCTTTTTGATCAATCCGTATAGTGGGAATCCGACGATCAGGACCGGAATCACGAAGTAGGAGACGAGATTGAGTACGGTGCGGAAGGTTTCCATGTCTCAAGCCTCCCCACCGTTTGCATCGCCGATCGGCTTCGGCTCGGACGTGCGGTACCATTTGGTCCGCTGCAGCAATTTAGCCGCCACGACGCCGCATGTTGTCGAAATAGTCGTGGCAATAATAATTGCGAAGATCAGCTGGTTAATCTGAAGCCCCATGACGGCTACCAGAAGCGTCGGCGGCACGAGCTGGACGCTGCCGGTCGCGAGCGCAAGCAGCGTGACCTGCGCGTTCGTCGCCGTTTCAGGATCGGAATTGAGTGTCTGGAGCTCCTCCATCGCCTTGATCCCCATCGGCGTCGCCGCATTTCCCAGTCCGAGCATGTTGGCCGTCATGTTCAAAGCAATCATGCCCATGGCGGGATGCCCTTTTGGGATCTCCGGAAAGATCGGGCGCAGTACGGGCTGGACGACTTTCACCAGCGCGTCGATCAGTCCGGCGCTCTCTCCGATCCGCAAAAGTCCCAGCCACAGCGCCAGCACGCCGATCAAGCCCAACGCGATCGTGACCGCTGTCTGCGCGAACTCCAAAGCGGCCGCACCGATCGCATTCATTTTTACGAAGTGAACGGGCCGAAACTCGGCGCCCCCGGTGAAAAGCGTGTCTCCGGATGCCGGATTCCCGTGCAGTGTGGCAAGCAGCTCCGGATCTCGCTTGGCCGTGAAGTCACGAACGGTCGACAGCGGCTCGGGGAGCTTTGCTCCCGAGGCAAAGCGAAGCTCTCGTCCCCGCTCCGATTGAACAAGAACGCCCTCAAACACAGGCAAAGACGGCGCTTCCGTGCCATAGAATGAGGCGTAGTCGTCTCCTGAGATCGTGACATGGACGTTCTGCCTCCGAGCGGACGGAGCGTAGGGCGCATCGAATTCGACGGTGACCGGCAGAGACTCGCCGTTTCGATACGTGTCGGCCGAAAAGTCACGAATGTCCGAAACAGCCGCGAAGAGCAAGCTGAGTATGATGAGTCCCGCCCAGATGTAGTTCAGCATGAGAAATTGACGCCGGGGTGGTCGGACGGGTGGAAGATAGGTATCCCCGGATTCATCCGCGGATGTGCGCCTTCAAGGAATCGAGGTCGGGCGCCGCTTTGAGATCTCTCTCGATCATTATGAGCGAGTCGAGTGCGCGCTGATAGACAGCGGCCGCCGAATCGGGGTTATCGGCGAGATACTCGATGGTGCGATTCACGGTAGCGGTATCCAGCCCGAGTCGTCTGGCCGCCTCGAAACGCGCTGAATCGGGATCCGTGCCTTCGAGGTGCGCCTTGGCCGTGGACGAATAGACGGCCACGATGGCGTCGACAAGCAGGCTGTCAGGCACTGTAGGTCCCGAAGCCCCGTTCCCCGCGCAGCCTCCCCCGGCGACAGCGAGGAAGAATGCAACTCCGATCCGCCTCATGACTTCTTGCCCTTTTCGGATTTGTCGGTGCCGGCCATCTCTTCATCCTGGCGCGTTCGGAAAGTGTATGCGACGACTTCGACCTGACGAAGAAACTCGCGCTTGTCGAAGTTCGGAGCGAACACCATGCCGTCGATCATGTAGATGCGCCGCTGCTTCTCATCGTAAAACGTGTAGTTGAGGACCGGCCCTCCCATGGCGTCCTTGGTCATATGCCAGAGCGCACGCGTTTCGAAACCGTACCGACCGAGGAAATTGATGTTCTCGGATGTGATCGGACGGCGCCGGTCGATCTCTACGTAAGAGCTGTCCCAGCTGCCGCGGACCAACTTCTCAGTCAGCGAATCACGCGTGGCAAGGATCCAGTCCTCCGTGATCAGGTTCGGATTTGCGTTCTCTATGTAGTAGATGAACATGTCACGCCACGTATCGGAAAGGACGCGCCGCAACCGGACAAAGTTCAACGTGTCCTGCGCGATGAAATAGTCGTGTTGCACGTTCACCGTGAAGTCGTGGTGGTCCATGAGCGTGTCTTCGAGGTCGGTTTGCTCCATGCGCTCGAACATCCGATCTGTCAGTCGCTCACGCGTCGATTCGTTGAACACGTACCGGAGATCCTCGCCTCTCTCCGTTATCTGCTTGATGAGGTCCTCCTGGGTCGGCGCGATGGCGTAGACAACGAGCTGCTTCCGGTACCATGCATTCGGGCGCTTCATGATGCCTGATTCGCCCGCGCGAATGTGCGCCAGCGTGCTGTCGTTTATTCCAGAACGGATGTACTTGGCCACGTTCGACTCCTCGTCGAGCGAAGCCGCGAAAAGAATGTATTTCCGCTTCTTGATGACCTTTCTGAAAAGGTCGCTCGTCGTCAGATCGTACTGTTCGAGGTCGAACGCCGGCTCAGGCAGTGGGAGTGTCTGGATCGGCTTACCAAGCTCCGCACGGACCGCATCGCCAACAGGCCCTCCCCACGCGGGGTTACTCATCACGACGGTAATCACACCCTCCTTACCGGTGGCCGGGGGACGACGGTCGCCCCCGCTGCACCCCGAGATCGCGGCGACCGCCAATAGGAAGATGAGTTGAGGGAGCTTGCGCAGGAACGGGGTTGTCGTCATTTCGTCACTTGAGATTGACCTGGGGCTCTCCGTGTTTGAGACCCCTTGCAAATTCGGCAACGCCGCCGAGTCGCGCCTCCTGAGAGAGAGATGAGTTCGCCCACAGAGATTCGATGCGTCGGATGAGTGCCGAGCCGACTATGAACCCGTCCGTATGGCGGCAAAGTTCCCTCGCAACCTCATATCTGTCGATCCCGAACCCGACGAGGAGAGGATTCTGAACCACCAGAGACTTGACGCGCCGCAAATAGGCCTGGATTGGCGCGAGTGCCTCCAGTGAATCTCCGGTCAGACCGGAGGTGGACACCGCGTAGACGAATCCGGTTGCGGCATCGTCGATGCGTCGCACACGATCATCCGGCGTTCCCGGCGCGACGAGGAATACCAACTCGAGCCCTGCTTCGCGGGCCGAATCCTGGATCAACGCGGCCGATTCGAGCGATATGTCGGCAAGAATCAAGCCGTCTACGCCGGCGTCTACGGCGGCGCGACAGAAAGAATCCGGTCCGTAAGCATGGATCGGATTGGCGTAGCCCATCAACAGAACCGGTGTGTCGTCGGACGCTTTGAAAGCCGCCGTCGCCTCGAACGCGTCGTTGATCGTGATCCCGTTGCGTAAAGCGATTTCACTCGATCGTTGAATCGGCACGCCCTCGCCGACCGGATCGCTGAACGGCATGCCGAGCTCGATGAAATCAGCCCCACCCTCCGACAAAGCCCGCATGAGCGGGACCGTTGCACTCCGTTCCGGAAATCCCGCCGTGACGAAGAGCCCCATAGCTTTTTCGCCCCGGTTGATCAGGGATTCGAGGTGACGCCTAATCATCGTTCACTCCGGCAATGGTCCACATATCCTTGTCCCCGCGTCCCGAGCAGTTCAGGACAACGGTCGCGTCGGCACCGAACAACGTGGCAATTTCCGGGAGGGCGGCCACCGCATGGGCCGTTTCCAGCGCTGGGATGATGCCCTCGGTGCGCGACAGGAGGCGAACGGCATCGAGGGCCTCCTCGTCTGTCGCCGTCAAATAGCGAACGCGCTCCGCGCTCTTGAGGAAAGCATGCTCGGGTCCAACGCCGGGATAATCGAGTCCCGCCGAAACCGAATGGGCGAGCTCGATCTGTCCATTCTCATCCTGCAGCAGGAAGCTCATTGCGCCGTGCAGGATGCCGGGTCGTCCAAGGGTCAACGTCGCGGCATGGCGCTTGTCGAGTCCTTCGCCTGCGGCCTCGACGCCGACGAGGGCCACGTCCCGGTCGAGGTAGGGGTAGAAGATGCCCATGGCGTTCGAGCCTCCGCCGACGCAGGCCACGATGACGTCGGGGTCGGTCGTTCCGGTTGCTTCCGCCATCTGCTCCATGGTTTCGTGCCCGATCACGCTCTGGAAATCGCGCACCATGGCAGGGTAGGGGTGGGGACCGACCACCGATCCGATCAAGTAGTGGGTGGTATCGACGTTGCGAACCCAGTCGCGAAGTGCTTCATTTGTCGCATCTTTCAGGGTCCGGCTCCCACTCGATACGGGTCGCACCTCGGCGCCGAGTAGTTCCATGCGGAGTACGTTCAGCCGTTGCCTCGCCACGTCCTCCTCCCCCATATACACGACGCAGTCCATTCCGAATCGGGCGCAAACCGTCGCTGTCGCTACGCCGTGCTGTCCCGCTCCAGTTTCTGCAATAATCCTTTGCTTGCCCATGCGCCGGGCCAACAGGATCTGGCCGATCGTGTTGTTGATCTTGTGCGCTCCCGTATGGCAAAGATCTTCCCGCTTCAGGAAAATGCGACGCAGCCCGACCGAAGCGGCAAGTCGCGGCGTCGGGGTCAAAGGGGTTGGCCGGCCAACGTATACACGGAGCAACTCCTCGAATTCACTCACGAAATCGGGATCATTTCTTATCGCTTCGTACGCCTCCGTCAACTCGGCGACCGGTCTCGAAAGTATCTCCGGCAGGTAGATCCCGCCGAAGTCGCCGAATCGGCCAAATGCGTCCGGATAGTCGCCAAATGTCATGGTGCCACCTCCCTGAATGCCGCCAATGCCTCGAACAAACGGTCGACTGCCTCGAAATCCTTTTGCCCCGGAGCAGACTCCACCCCGCTCGAGATATCGATGCCGAAAGGACGAACCGTCTGGACTGCATCGGCTACGTTACCAGGATTCAGTCCGCCGGCAAGGAACACAGGGATCTCGGAACGAATGCCCGAGACGATCGACCACGGGAAGGTCTTTCCTGTGCCACCGCTCACATTCTCGACGTAGGTGTCGAACAAGAATGCACTGACGTGGGGCAAGTACCGTTCGAGTCGCTCTCCGACTTGTTCGGCTTGCTCATCATTTCGCACGCGGATGGCCTTCACAACGGGTCGATTGATGTGGGAGCAGTAGTCCGGGGACTCGTCCCCGTGCAACTGGACCAGGTCGAAGCCCGTCGAGGACGATACCGAGTTGACGAGATCGACGTCTGCATTCACGAAGACGCCCACCGTTTTGACGCCAGCGACCCAGTCGATGATCTGTCTTGCGGTATCGGGATCGACGTAGCGGGGGCTCGCGGTCGACTGAATGAAGCCGAGGTATTCAGCTCCAGCTCCCGCGCAATAGCGGGCGTCTGCCAGATTCGTGATTCCGCAAATTTTGACCCGCACATTCCCCACGGCTAACCGACCAGTCGCAGCTTGGTGCGTTTACTTAGCAATCCCTGGGCCTCTGTGACGAGTGTTCGCAGCGTATGCTCCACATCGCGCTGCCGCATCAGGGCCTCTCCGATGAGAAATCCGTGTACGCCGGCGTCGCAAAGCGAGGCTAGCTGGTCCGCGGAGTTGAATCCACTCTCCGAGACCACGGTTACGTGCGCCGGAAGTTGAGGCAAAAGGCGAGCCGTCTGGTTGACGTCGACCTCGAAGGTCGTCAGGTCTCGATTGTTGATGCCCAGGAGATGGATCCGATCGATATCCAGCTTTTCGAGCTCCCCGGCATTGTGCACCTCGACGAGGCATTCGAGTCCTAGCTCGGATGCGGCATCCAGCAATTCGTGGAGCTGCGTCTTTTCGAGCGCGGCGGCGATCAGGAGAGCGGCGTCCGCCCCGAAGGCCCGTGCTTCAACCAACTGGTAGGCGTCGATGATAAAATCCTTTCGCAGAATCGGCAGGTCGACGAAGCGGCGAAGCTCCGATAGATGCAGGAGCGAGCCCTTAAAGTGATTCGGCTCTGTCAGTACTGAAACGGCCGCTGCTCCTCCGCGACGGTACCCGCGACCTATCGAAGGAACGTCAAAATCGGCTCGGATGAGTCCACGCGAAGGAGAAGCCTTCTTCACTTCTCCGATGATGGAAACCGGACGCGCTCGAAGCGCCTTCTCAAGAGAGAGCGTCGGTGCGCTAAAAGCCGGCAGCGACTCCAACATGGCGACCGTGGCCGTGGCCTTCGCCCGTTGCACCCGCTCGTCGGTTTCGCTGAGTATGGTTTTCAGAATGTCCATCGCCGTGGTGGTTGTCAAGCTGCCTTCAGCAGGTTGGTGGCTTCTCTGAGTTCGTCCAATTTGGCCTGCGCAGAACCGGAGTCGATACTGATTCTCGCTGCGTCAAGGCATTCCGCAATGTCGTCGGAATAACCCGCGATGAGCAGAGCATGCGCTGCATTGATCAGGACGATGTCTCGCCGTGCGCCGGTTTCTCCTTGCAGGATCGAGAGGAGGATCTGCGCATTGTCATCTGCTGAGCCGCCTCTCAGATCCGCGAGATTCGAAAGACCGAAACCGAGCGATTCGGGGCTGAACTGAACCGTTTCCGGCTCCGACATTCCGGCTCGGGCAATGTGAAGCGTCGTCGGTCCCGTCAACGTAATCTCATCCAGTCCGTCGCTTGCATGCAGCGTAATCACGTGTTCTGCACCCAGTCTCAGGAGGATGGTCGCGACAAGGCGCGCAACGTCCGGATCGAACACGCCGATGAGCTGGCGGCGAACACCGGCCGGGTTGCACATCGGACCCATGATATTGAACATCGTCCGCACCCCCAGGGCGCGGCGGACCGGCATGACGTGCCGCAGTGCTGGATGAAATGTCGGAGCAAAAAGGAAGCCGATGCCCGTCTTCCGAATGCACTCGCTGACGCCCTCAGGCGACAGCACGGTATGCACGCCGAGTGCTTCGAGGACGTCGGCAGATCCAGACTTCGACGAAACGGAGCGATTGCCGTGCTTGGCCACGGTCACCCCGGCGCCGGCCACCACGAAAGAGGCGGTCGTCGATATGTTGAAAGAGCCGAGTTGATCGCCGCCCGTTCCGCAGAGATCGATTGCGTTCGGGTCGTCGATCTCGATCGCGAGGCAGCAGGCGCGCATGGCCCGGACACATCCTTCCAGTTCGTCGATCGACTCGCCACGGGCGCGAAGACCCAACAGGAAGCCGGCGATTTCTTCGACGCCGGCTTCTCCACGCATCATCGTGAGAAGCGCCTGTTCGGACTCGAGCGCAGTCAGGTATTCGCCGTCTGCGATCTTCTTCAAGTAGGATCTCATGGTGCGTCCTCCAACCGGTTCCTGGTCACCGAAACACCGCTTCCGTAGCAGGCCAGCCAGTTGCTGATCATTCGTCCACCGGCAGCCGTGAGGATGCTCTCGGGATGAAACTGGACACCCTCGATGGGAAGACTCCGATGCCGGATACCCATGATGACGCCGTCTTCCGACCGGGCCGATACTTCAAGGTCGGCGGGAAGTGAATCGGGATCGAGGACGAGAGAGTGATATCGAGTGGCTTCGAAGCCATCATCTAAGTCTTTGAAAATAGTGCGATTGTCGTGATGGATGCGACTCGTCTTTCCGTGCATGATCGAGGGGGCATACGTCACCGTTCCGCCGAATACTTCGCCGATGGCCTGATGCCCGAGGCAGACCCCCAGAATGGGCGTCCGACCGCCGAGTCTCCGAATCGTCTCGAGGGATATTCCGGCGTCTGCAGGACGGCCCGGCCCGGGGAAATCACGATGAGATCCGGTTCCATCTCTTCGACGTCATCGACCGACACGGCGTCGTTTCTAACCACGGAGAGGTCGTCGCGGTATCGCCCGACGAGATGCACGAGGTTGTACGTGAACGAGTCGTAGTTGTCGATGATGAGAATCATGGCTGTTTCAGTAGGTGGTAATCAGGCCGATGCTCTCGCGGACGAGTTCCATGACTTCTCGAGCACGGGTTCGCCCCTTTCGCGCTCCGTCACGAAGTACGTCCATGACATACTCCGGCCGTTTTGCCAGCTCACTTCGCCGCTCACGGGCTTCGCCGAATGTCTCGTTGATCAGGCCGAGCAGCTCCTTCTTCGCGTGCCCGTAGCCGTAACCGCCAGCTCTGTACGCCGCCGCGATGCGCTCTTGTGTCGGTTTGTCGGCAAACAGCGAGATGAGGGCGAAAACGTTGTCAGCGGATGGATCCTTCGGATCTTCGAGCGGCGTCGAGTCCGTCACGATGGACATCACTTTCTGCTTGAGATCCTTTCCCTCGTCGAAGATGCCGATTGTGTTGTTGTAGCTCTTGGACATCTTGCGTCCGTCGACGCCCGGCACGACGGCCACATCGTCGAGGATGTACGCATCGGGCACGGGGAGTACCTCGCTGCCGACGGTATTGTTGAACCGCATCGCAGCATCGCGTGTGATCTCGATGTTCTGCTTCTGGTCGGCGCCGACGGGCACCTGCGTTCCGCCATAAATCAGGATGTCGGCGGCCTGCAGAATCGGATAGTTGAACAGACCGGCATTGGCCGATAGTCCCATCGCCACTTTCTCTTTGAAGGCGACGCCTTTTTCGAGTTGAGAGACGGGCGTGACGCAGAAGAGAATCCATGCCAGTTCTGTCACCTCCGGCACGTCGCTCTGCAGGAAGAGTGCACTCGCCTCCGGATCGAAGCCCAGCGCGAGGTAATCGAGAGCGACGTCGATGGAATACTTTCGCAACGCCTCGGGGTCCTTCAGCGTCGTCAGCGCGTGATAGTTGACGATGAAGTAATACGACTCGTGCGCCTGGTGCAGGGCGATGTGTTGCCGGATTGCCCCGAAGTAGTTGCCCAGGTGCAGCGTGCCGGAAGGCTGAATGCCGGACACGACGACAGTCTTCTCGAGGGTCGCGGCGGTTGGCGTCGATGTTCTTGTTTTGGACTCCATCGTTCGCACTATCCGACAGGAACGTTGTGGAGATGAGCGAGCTCCCTCACGAACACGATCCGCTCCTCCGTGTTTTTCACC
Source organism: uncultured Bacteroidota bacterium (assembly GCA_963768715.1). Lineage (GTDB taxonomy): Bacteria > Bacteroidota > Rhodothermia > Rhodothermales > DATKEJ01 > DATKEJ01. Next base: position 260,453 of record CAVYJC010000005.1, on the reverse strand, counting down.
AGTGTCTCGAGGACTGCAATGGTCCGATAGTGATGCTTCAACTTGAGACTTTCCTCGATGGACTCGCGCAGCGCACGTTCGGCTGTATCGAGTTGCCGGATAATCTCGTCGGGATCGTCGCCCGAAGCGACGGCATCCGCCTCACGCGGCGTGACGCCGCCCGTGCTGAGGATGATTTCTGACAGTTTTGAGATATCTGTGCGTGTGCGGTTTTGCGTGGCTTCCATGCGCGCGCTCAAGCCCTCGTCTTCAATGAAATCGGAGAGATGCTGGTACGTCCGCATGATCCCAATGAGGGGAGTGACCAGATTCGACATTGCAGCCGCCGTTTCGTGCCGCGTGATTGACTTGCCGGCTCCGCCACGATTAAGTAAGAAGTTCGTCATGACCGCTGATAGACTTTGAGTTTCAGGGATTGCACAAATCCTCACAGTTTACGACCTAAATGAGTTCCTCGGCGGCAACCCGGATCGCCTCGTGCAGCGCCCGGGCCTTATTCACGGTTTCATCGTACTCGCGTGACGGGATCACTGTCCGCCACGATTCCGGCTCCGGCCTGGATACTCACGCGATGGTCGCGCACGACCATCGTCCGGATGGCGATGCACGTATCCATATTGCCCGAAAAATCGACGTACCCCACCGCGCCGGCGTAGACGCCGCGCCGGTCCGATTCCAATCGATCGATGATCTGCATCGCCGACACCTTCGGCGCGCCACTGACGGTGCCCGCAGGGAAGCAGGCGGCTAGAACTTCCAGCGGGCGGCGGCCGGGCTCCAGTCGTCCCGATACGGATGACACGATATGCATCACGTGCGAGTAGCGCTCTACGAATGCGTATCTGTCAACATTCACCGAATCGAATCGGCAGACACGCCCGAGGTCGTTTCGTCCGAGATCCACGAGCATGGCGTGCTCGGCGCGTTCCTTTGCATCTGAAAGCAGATCCTGTTCGAGCCAAAGATCTTCGGCCGCGTCGTTTCCACGGGGCCTCGTTCCTGCGATCGGAAGCAGCTCCGCTTTGTCCTGCTCGACCCGAACGAGGACCTCCGGCGACGATCCGATCAACGTCAGATCACCGAAGTCCAAATAGTACAGATAAGGCGATGGATTCACCTGCCGGAGTGCGCGATAAAGGTTGAATCGGTCGCCGCTGGAAGGACATATCAAACCGTTGTGATAACACGATTTGAAGCGCATTTCCTTCGAAGATTTCGCGTTTTGCCAGCACGACCGCATGCTCGAACTCGGCGCGGGTCATGTTGGCCGAAGGCACGCTGTCTTCGAGACGGACCGGCTCGGGCCGCACGAACGACTCGCTGAAGAGCTCTTCCTGCAATCGTTCCAGGTGACGCAGCGCATTTTCGTGGGCGGATTCGAGGTCAGTTTCATCGTCCACGAGCGCATTCGACATCACGACGACCTGATGTTTGACGTGATCGAATGCGACGATCGATCGGTAAAATCCAAACAACGCGTCGGGCGTTCCGGCGGGCGTATGACCGTTGCTGGAAATCCGCTCCAGGAGTCGGACGGCATCATAGGAAACGTATCCCACGGCGCCCCCTCGAAGGCGCGGCAGATCGGGAAGGACGACCTCGACGTATTCATCGAGCACGTCCTGCATGACGTGGAAGAAACCGCCCGCGACGGAATGTCGCATTCGAGGCGACGCCGTCGCTGTCGACGTCGTACACGACTGTCTCCTCGCCTCGGGCTTCAACCATTCGGAACGGACGCTTTCCGATAAACGAGTAGCGTGCGAGGCGCTCGCCGCCCTCGACGCTCTCGAGCAGGAAAGTCGGTTTACCCGCCTCTCGCAGTTGCAGGTATGCTGAAACCGGAGTCAGCAGGTCGGCGCTGACGCGACGCACGAAGGGGACGACCAGGGTCTGTCCCGGTCTCCGCGTCGCGTTCGCAACGATTGATTTGAATTCGTCGAGTCTCATGGGTGCAAAAAAAAGACCCACCGCCTTGAAAGCAGTGGGTCTTCGTAGGATTCAGTTCAGGGTTATGTCAACCGCGACTTACCTCCGGGATACGATGATCCACTGCTCTGGCACTGGTAAACCACCACCAGATAAAGGTAAATCGACGATATACCGGGCTGATTGTCATAACGAGGTAAGGATACGACTTGGGATGCGGGAAATGCAAGGCTATTAAGAATTGCTAATCGCTAATTGCAAATCGCTAATTGCTAATTGCTAATTGCTAATTGCTGATTCATGAACTCAACGGTTGGCGAGTGCGACCAAGTACCAAGTACCAAGTACCAAGTACTCAGCACCTGGCACCCGAAAGCGTCTACCGTCCCGCGATGCCCGGGCGCTCTTTTCCGTACGCCTCGGGGTAGAGGTATGTCCCTTTCTGATCCACCGGCTTATCTACTTCAACGACGACCCTGTTCATTTCGGCATAGGGATCCTGCCGGGTGCCGGTCACCTGCCATGAAACCTTCATCCCAGGCTGCCCACCGGCGATGCGGAACGTATTCTCACTGATCTCCTCGGCTACGTAGAGATCCGGACCAGGGCCGCCAATGGGCGTAAGCTGGTACCGGAAATCTCGATTGAGCGCCTCGAAGTAGGAGGGCATTTCCACGACGGCTGCCCCTTCGCCGTCTAGGACGACCACACCGTCATAGACATTCTTCATGTCCGGGCTCTCGACGAAGCTGTGATAGAGAAACTTGTTTGTCGGGTCAAGTGGGTGGTCGATCTTGAAGGTGCCGGATCCTTTCGTGATCGACCCAACCACCCCCAGATTACCCTCTACCGTAGCCGACCCGTGTGTGGCGAGAATGTTGGGAGGATTCAAGTGAAAGATATTTGTCGCATTCACGTAGTCCTGGTCTACTCCGTACCGGAAGTAAAGACTGCTGCCCGAACCCGAGGTTTCGCGGACCATCGCCCACTTGTCTTCGAGCTGACCTACGACATTCATCTCGCCCATTACAATCCCCGACGCCCAGGTGCCGACATCGTCACTGTAAAGTCCGAGTATGGCGTCAGCGTCTTCGATGATGACGTCATCGCGTTCCACGTCTGGGCTGGAGACGCCAAGGGATGTGGTCGTAACATGCAATGCGCCGTCGGGTGAGCTCGTACCGATTCCAACCCCACCTGGCGCACGAACGAGAAACTGGTTATTTGCCGTCGTACCGAAGGAATCCGCCGGCGTGCCCGTATAGTAATTCCAGACGAAACTGCCGTTGTGCGAGGCGTGTGCATTGTTGCCTGCGGCGAATGAACCGATACCCTTCGCCAGATTGAGATATCCACCCGGGACGGCCGCGTAGTAGCCCGATGCCTTGTTGCCGCTTCCTCCTGAGACCGTGCTGTGGTCTGATCCTGCGATATTGTTTTGTCCACCAGCGACGGTCCCGTAGTAGCCTGATACCTTGTTGCCTCTTCCCCCTGAGACCGTGCCGAAGTCGATTTCTGCGATATTGTCTTCTCCACCCCCGACGGTCGCCCGCTGTGCGCTCGCTTTGTTCGAAGAACCTCCACCGACCGTTGAGGCCGTTCCATTGGCCTGGTTTCCGATACCACCTGCAACCGTTGACGATGATCCGGTTGCCCGATTATTCTCACCGCCACTGATTGTACCCCAGGCGCCTGAGACCAGATGACCCGACCCTCCGCCAATCGTCGCGCCGTCGGCTTGCACCTTGTTTGGCTCGCCGGAGAACCCGCCTCCGGATATGGTCGCAAATTCAACTCCGGTCGTGTCCTTGTTCGACTCGTGACCTCCGATCAGGTTTGCAGTATCGCCATGCGTTCCGTTGCGTCGATGCACGCGCATGTTGCGCAAATTCAATGCGTTAGGTGCAGCCATAATAGTGGTGCGCGGCGAGATTTCCGGATCCGAATTGATCTTTACTCCCAGCTCGATCGGCACATCGAATGTCAGGCTGTCAAAGGGCACGGTTTCACCAAGGATCACCGAGTAGACACCGTTCACGACCGGCACCAACCCGTGTGCTTCGCTCCAGACCTGGACTCCGCCCTTGTACATCTTGAACAGCATCGTTACCGGCGAGTTGATCGGGGTACCTCCTGCATCCGTCACGAAACCCTGATGGGAGATGGCATACGGCGCCTGTGCCGCAACGGGTGTCGATCCGAAAAAGATTGCCGCCACGAGAATGGGGACAACATGGTTAAGCATGGATGTCACGTGGCCACGGCACATCACAAACAACCTGCATAGTTCGTTAGGAATCGGATACCGAAGAACAGGAGTTCTTCCGACAGCACCTACGCAAATCATCGCACGGAAGGGCAGTCTACGTCATTCAGACGACAAGCCTCCCTGGAACCATGAACCCCGAACGGGCGAACTATGGACGGCGAATCGCCTTCCCCCAAATGGAGAACGAATCCTTTACGAGCTGCGTTGCCCAGTTGATGTCTTCCCGACGAGTGCGCAGAAGATGTGCGCGGATCGGCGAAACACTTCGTTTGAACATCTGACTGGCCGTCAGTGCAATGATCATGTAGGCGACGGATGTCCCGATCGCCGCGCCTGCGACTCCGAACGTCGGGATGAAGGCCAGATATGCGCCGATCGAGACGACTGCTCCGATAATCTCCACCATGCTCGCTTTTTCCGGCCGTCCGGTTGCCGAGAAGAACATGTTGACGATGCGCGAGGTGACGAGGAAGACCGTGCCCGGGATCAGCAATCCCAGCAGCCACCGTGTGTCGGCATATTCTTCTCCAAGTACGAGCGGCAGAAGAAACCACCCAACGAAGAAGAGCCCGATGGCCGCCAGCACGACCACGACGAGCAGCACCCTGTGACTTCGAGACGTGATCTTTACCTGTTCCTCTGTGCTCGAACCACTCGAAACGCGGTTGAACAGCGGAATGCTTACGGCATCCGGGATGATCCAGAGCAGTTCCGCGACCATTACGGCGATCCGATAGACACCGAGATCGCCTGGCGCCCTGACGAAGCCGAGGACGAATTGGTCGAGGCGCACGCTGGCGCGGTTCGCCAAGGCGCCGACCCAGGCTCGCGAACCGTAACCGTACATCTGTGCGAGCATGCTGACTCGAACCTTGAGCTCGGGCCTGAACCTCACGAACACCATGGAAATCGCTATCAGTGCGAGCAAACTGTTTGCTGTGAAGATCGTCCACACGGCTCCCTGCAATCCAAGTCCGCCAAAGATCACCAGTGCGGCGAGCAGCACTGGAGGCAGCAGGTTGTTCAACAGGAGATACAGATTCATCGCACTGAACCAGGATGCGCCAATCATTACGACATTCATGGTCAGCGACGCTCCCTGAAGGGGCAGCACGTAGAGAACAGGCGCCAAGTCGGCGAAAGATATCGCACGCCCCGTTTCACCGAGCCAGCCGAGATGCCACAACAGGACCGTTACCGCGGCAGTAAGTAATCCGTGAACGAAGCCCATGATCAGGGCCGGAAAACCGACCTCGGATGCGGAATAGTCGCCCTTGCTTACATAGAATCGGAGGGCCGGCGAGAGACCGAAAAGCAGGAGCGGAAGCAGGACCGCTCCCGGAAGGATGAGATACGTATAAATCCCATAGTTCGTGGTCCCCAACAACGGCGCCACAAACAGCGTCACGATGATTTTCACCGGATAGATGCCGAACCGCGTCCCAAGAATACCCAGCGCGGCTCGTGAAGAGACGGCGTGCTCAGCCATGAATGCCTGCCGGTTCAGACGCAGCGACGATCTGTTGCCCGTGCACGAGATCAGCCAACACGTTGGCGATCCGTTCGCACGCATGTCCGTCCACTGAACCGCATTCCAGTTCGCGCGTCCGCGCCCGCCCCGCCGCATCGAGCTCCGGGTTGGCCAGATACTCCGCAATCTGGTGTGTCAACTCGTCATACGAACCCGCCACGCGCAAACCGCCAAGGTCAATGAGCTTCCGCATGTGAATTACTTCGCGGTACCGACGGATCGACCGGTGCCAGGGCAATTCCTCGTTTCCGTCGAAAAGGGTCAGGATGACGGGTTTGTCGTGTATGATGCCGTCGATTGCCAGCGTCGATCCCGAGTTCAGGACGATCGTACTGCCGGCCAGCAGGTTGACGAGACGCGGCAGATCATCCTCCTTCAGGTTCCACGCCAGTTCGCTCTGCTCGAGTGCCGGATAGTCCACCGCAATCGGCCCCCCCGCGACTGCCTGCAAGCGCGGAAGCCATGACTTATCAGCTGTATATCCTTGTATATTTTGAGGATGAGGACGTATGATAAGTTGCACGCAGGGCCCGAAAGCACCGCGACGTACCTCGTGCGCGAGCCATTCCACAACATCGATTTCGTTGGGACTCACTGTGGGCGAGCTCATTCCGAAGAATAGATAGGGATCTTCGGGATTCAGCCCTATCTCGCGGAGAATCTCCTTCGCCTTTCCTGGCACGACAGCGCTTACGTGCTGATCGAAATGAGCGACGCCGCATTCGTAGACGTGCGAAGCAGGAACGTCATAGTACTCTGCGAGCTCGGCCGACATGATCGGTCCCCACGTTAGGAAGAGATCCGATACGACGGAGAAGCGACCCTTGCTGGTAATGTTATCCCAACTGAGAAGCTGCGAAACAGTCGTTACTCTCAGCTTTTCTCGCTTCATGTAGAAAGGCGGCCTCCAGGATCGAAACGGGGTAGGTAGAGATGAGCAGCTTCGGACTGATCGACTGGATGAGCGTCGCAACTTCGTCGTTGTCAAGAAAGAGGCGCTTTTCGATTCGTTGGAGAAGGCGACGAAATCTCGCTGACCGAAGAGACAGTCGATTGACGGTCAGATAGAAAGCCGCTCTCAACCGATTTCGAGTCGGATGCTCGGGCATGTCTCTCAGCTTCAGGTGCCAGGATCGAAGAGAGGGATTCGACAGGACGTCTTCGAACAGATAGCGCCTGATGAGCCATTCGTACTCGATAGTCAAACGCGAGTACACGTTCGGTGCTTCGAACAGCGTCACGTGGTGCCGCTCCGCCATTTCCTGCATCAGGTTCTCGTGTGCATTTGGGACGACGAGGGCGACCGACACGTCCATCTCGTGCAATCTCGGCAGTATCTCCGAGTGCAGCACCATGCGGGCCGGAAACCCGTCCTTCAACACGTAACAGACATCCACAGCCATCACAGCACGTGATCAGACTCTTGAGGCAGTTTCAACTTCAACTCGAAATATACCCTTCCGACTCGGACGTCGGGGCGTGTTCTTCGCCCGTCTTGCTTCGCGCCTTGCGGGCAGCTCCGATCATGGACGAGACACTCGACCCTTGAGCCAGCAGGCAGACGAATCCGCCGGTGCTCAGGAGGACGAGTTGCGCGGCGTGCGTGAGTACGGCAAATCCGGCGGCAACGTCGTAGGGTACGGCATACAGATGCACGAACGTCTGAATGACGAAGTAGTGGTACGCTCCGATCCCTCCCGGGGCCGGAACGACGAAGCCCAGTGATCCGATACCCAAGAGGACGAACGCTGTCTCAGCGCCCACGCCATACGGCTGCCGCATGTGCAGCATGAAGAGGGGTAGGTAGAGCATCAGCCAGTAACCGGTCCAGATAAGGATGGTCGTTACAAAGATGCCGGCACGGTTTTTCGACGTGAAGAGGGTCAGAAATCCTTCGCGGAACGAAGCGATCATGGGTCCGAGGCGCACGATGAGTTTCGATGCACCGCGGTGCCTGCGGAGCATGGACGGAAGCGAGAAGACCATAGCGGCGAGCGCAGCCAGCACGAGACAGGCTATGAGCACTTCGGAAACACTGACTGCGGCGAACCTGGTGCGGAGGGGGCCGAAGAGGACAGTCTCTGCTGCTGCGGAACCGGCGATAATCACCCCCACGACTATCAGGATTACCAGAAGAACGACCATGTCGAGGACTCGCTCGACCACCACGGTTCCGAACACGCTCGAGAATCGCCATTTGGCTTGGGATGAGAGATTCGCTGCCCGTGCGAACTCGCCAAGCCGTGGGGCGGCATTGTTGATCATGTAGCCGATCATCACTGAGCTGAAGGAGAGCCATAGCGACACTCGCGGAGCGTTGCCCAGACTCTGATCTTCAGACAGCGCGTCGAGGAACATCCGCCACCGCCATGCCCGCAGAAAGTGACTCACAAGGGTCACTGCGACTAGCGGAATCAGCCACCAATAGTTCGCTTGGCGAAGCGCGCCCCACATGGCCGGAAAATCGACGTTCCTCATTGCCAGATAGGTCAGCGTCGCCGCTACAAGAATACCGGCGGTCTGAATCAGTACGTTCTTGAGTCGAGACTTCATGGCCAAGAAAAAAGGCGGCCTTCAGCCGCCCGATTATCGATCGAATTGATCGACGGAAACCGGCAGTTCAGGTGTTCCCTGCGATCAAAGCGCGCGCCAAAGATATCGAATCGCCGAAACAACGAGCTAATCGGAACGGAGGTCAATGATCTCAACACCGTCCGGAATGGCAAAACGAAACGTGTCGTCTGACACTTTTGGATGGAAGTTCACATTCGACATATCGAATCGGATCGATGCCCCGTTCACATCCACAACGTCGATCCGCGTCACGACATAGTCCTTCTTGCGTACCCAAAGCGTAGCCGTATCGATGTAAGAGTCAGGCGAATCAGGCGTCAATTGAACGACGAATCGCTCGGGGTCGGATTGATCCGCGAACGCAGCATTGAACTCCTCCGCACGCTCACCAATAAACTGACCGGGCGAGAAAGAACCGTCGTCCTCAATGTAATCGTTGATGATAACCTGTTTATCATTCTTGAGATAGACCCACGTAGTCGTTTCATCCGTGACCACGGTCTGATCAGACATCTCGACACGGTAGCCTGCGCGGCCGGCGATGATCGTGCCGCTTAGCAACGTCGCCTGACCCGAGCCCTCGAAGCTGTCCTCTATTGTTTGTTCGAAGTGCGCAGAAAACACGCCCGTCTCCTCGAATCGCGCCCGCAGATTGTCGACGACGTTCTCAGCGCTCGGGGATTGCGCACTCGCCGCAAACCACGACCCGAGAAAAAGCAAAGGGACAATCCTGATGGATAATAAAGTCATGAAACTCGCCAATCGTCCATCGCTAAACGCAAAACCGATCCGCCCCACATTCACTTCGCACCCCGCACTCACGGGCACGCCGCGCTTCGCTTGGCATGCCCCTACGGAACGTCGCACGTCGCACGTCGCACGTCGCACCCCGCACCTATTCGCCCCACAAAATCGTTGCGCCTTCGGGGCCGTCGACGGATGTCTTGCCGTCGACCGACACGATCCGCTCGCGCTTTCCGTTGGAGACAACGAGAAGTGAGTCGTCGATCCAACGCGCAAAACGTTCGCCGGATTCACCGACGGCTGTGGCGAACGAGCCGTTCATCGGTCGAATCGTCACCGTGGGTGAATCGCTCCCCGTTTTCTGCAGGTACGCGATGTTGGTTCCACTTGGAGACCAGTGGGCATCCCACTCGGAGACCGAGGTCTTGAGTGCCGACGGATTGAGAAAGGCAGCGGACCCGCCCTCGGCATCATAGATACTGATCAAACGCCGTCGGGGCTGATCCGGAATACGTGCGTCGAAGGCAATCTCCATCCCGTCGGGTGACCACGTGGGACGGTGCGGCTTATAGCGGTCTCCGACGATGAGGCTAGGATTCGATCCGTCGACTCCCGCGACGTAGAGACTCGAGTCGGGCACGTATTGGCGGGCCTTTCGATCGTAATCCAGCTCCCGCAATATGTACGCAACGGTTGGATTCATCGGATTGAACGCCATTTCGTGCATCTTCCGCGCATCGACGCGGCTTATTGTCGTGCAGCCGTTTGTCGCCACGACATAGTTGTTGTCCTCGTTCCCCACGACGAGTCTGTCTGCGCTCGCCCAGCCAAGCGCCCGGCTCGACGCGCTGCAACCGACATCTTTGACGACGCCGTCGGACCCGACGATGCGTATACCCTGCCCCCGAGCCGAGGAGTATCCGAAAGCAAGCATGCCCTCTGACGACCAGGCGACGGAATAGTCCGTTTTCCCTTCGTTTTCAAACACGGTGCGGAACGACCCGTCCGTGGATAGAAGCGCCAGCTGCCACGATGCCCCCGATTGAAGCGTCAGCGCGATGTCGTGACTCGAGGCAGCAGGCACGTAAAGTCCCCCGAAGGTTACGTCCGGCTGGATTACTCGACCCCCGGTGGGGGAGCCCGTCATGGTGGATAGTCCGTTCTCCCCGGCCACATACAGGGACATCCCCGACATTCCAGGGGTAGACTCAGGTTCTGAGGCGCTTTTCGGCGCCGAGGACGCACATCCGGCAACGGCGAGGCAAACGATGCATAGTGAGAAGGCCCAAAAAGAGGGCCGGTTGGTGGTGAGGGTCATGTATCAGAGGTGAGGTCAGTTGATCGCAATAGCCGCGAAAAATAACTGCTGGAGGCGAAACCATCCGCCGACTGTCGCAGATTACCCTAGATATGCACGTTGGGGTGATCAGGAACCCATGGGGATCCGTGCGAAAAGGTGTTGCTGCAGGGCTTCCACAACGCCCGCCGCATCGATCGTTCGACCTATGGATGACGCATCCGGGCCATCCTGACCCGTCCGGCGGAGTATCTGATACGCTTCGTCTGCCGTGAGCTCGGGATCAATTGCTCTCATGACGCCGAGCAGCCCTGACACATGGGGTGCTGCCATCGACGTTCCGTTGAGGGCCACATAGCCGTTTCCTGGTTTCAGCGACAGGATGCCGACGCCGGGGGCCGCAATCGGTCGCTCGAGGCCGGTGTTTCGATTCGAAAAGGATGCACGACGACCCGATTGATCTACCGCGGCAACCGAGATTACACCGGCGATGTTCGACGGCGCGTGGTCCCGGGCATTCGCGCTCGCGTTGCCGGCGGCTGCAACCACGATCGCGCCTTTCCCGAGAGCAAATTCGATGGCGTCGACCTCCACCTTGGGGGGCACGGGGGCGTACGATCCGAGAGAAAGCGAGATGACGTCGGCTCCGTCGCGCGCCGCATCGATTATCGCCTGCGCCACGGTTTCGGCCGACCCACCGCCGTTGTTGCCGAGCGCCTTGTAGCTCCGAATCAGGACGAATTTGGAATCCCAGTTGTAGGAGGCAATCCCGATCCCGTTGTTTGTTGCCGCGCCCGCTACGCCGGCACAGTGCGTGCCGTGTCCGTTCCCGTCGCCGGTGCCTGGACTCGCATCGAACGTGTCTTTGATGTCCTCGTGGCCGTCGTCAACTCCGGTGTCGACGATTGCAACGATGGCCGGTCGCTTGGGCGACATCGAGCGGAGTCTCTCATAGAGAGCATTCGCATTGGTGTGAAGAAGTCCCCACTGCTGGTCAAGCTGAGGATCGTTGGCGAGCCTGCCCGCCATTTCCTGTTCCGACAGAGAGGGCGCGTATTCGGGCGTTGGAACGGCCTGGACGATGTCATCCCACTCTGTGCCGTCGACGTCTTCTTTGTCTGCTTCCAGTGCCTCCATGAGTGGGCCAAGCCGGTCGTTCTCCCCGTAGACGATGTAGTACTGCGCAAGGTCTTCGTCGTCGGCAAGTGTCATTCGCGGGAAAGCGCGTTCCGCTCTCGCGCCGAAACGGTCAAGGATTCCGGCTACTTCCGAAATGTCGTCGTCCGGCCCCAACTCGAGCAAGAAGTGGCCTCTTACGTGCGCCGCCGACGTTTCTTCGGTCACAGTATTGAATACGTACCGGGCGGCCGGCGGAACGTAGGCGAGACCGGCGAGAAAGAACGAAAGGGCGGCCGGAAGCAGGAAGCGTTTCGGCTGGGCGTCGCGAAGTTTGAGATATCCTCCCGCAACGAGAAGCCCTGCGCCGAGATCCAGGAAAAGACCTCCGACGGTAAGAAGCAGGGTCTCACCCGACAACAGGCGCGTCGCCACCGCGATTGCCAGCATCAGCAGGGCCGGCAATGCCAATAGCGGGCGTTTCGTCCGGCCCTCCATGGCCCATGCCAGTAGACACAGGGCGACGACGGCGAAGAGTGTCGATGTTCCGATCACGAGTACGCGCTTGGGATGTTACCTCTGGATAGTACGTGGTTAGGGCAGATCGGTTACGGGATAAGAGCAAACACCTAAGAGCAAACATCAAACACCAACAGAACATCAAACACAAACACCAAACTTGGCCGAGAGACTGTTTGTAAGGTTGTAGCATATTCGATGGACTCGCTCCATCCAGATTACGTCAGCGGGCCGCTCGAATGCCCGAACCGATATTTGGTGTTTGCTGTTCGGTATTTGATGTTAGTTGAGGTACCTCGGCGCCACTACTGCCGCCCCAAACGCCAGCGCCGCCAGTCCGATAAAGAAGAATCCGACGGCTTGGTCTGCCTGAAGCAGCCCGAGCTGTCCGAGCATCCAGTGCCAGTCGTGTCGCGCGTGAGGTCCTCCCACGAGCGGGAGTATCTGGGCGCGCGCATCCTGAGCGTAAACGCTGATGTTCAATAGATTCTGTCCGAGCCAGAACAGGCTGAATTGAACGCCCGGTCTGTACAGGCCCTTCAGGAAGCCAAAAGCGAACAGGCACGGCACGATGATCTGCAGCAGCGTTCCGCCCGCCATTCGGAGCGGCTCGCCAAACGGCGCAAAGACGATGTGACCGAACTCGTGGACGAACAGATCCGCCGCGTCGAGGAAACCGTACTCTCTGCGCGTAATGATGAAATAGACGCCGGCGACCGCGATGATCGCCGAGGGCGTCCATGTCTTAATCTCGTCCCAGATTTCCTCGCGCTGCAACGGCTTGCCTCCTACAATTCTTCAGTCTATCGTAACCCGATTGCTATAAGCTAGTCCGAAATTGGTAATTTCCGCGTCGTAGCCCTCTCCATCCATGCCACGCGGCTTGAGCAAGTGTTTACGAATGAACCGTCGTCTTGCTGCATTACTATGTGTTGTCGGTTGCGCAATCATGCTCGCGCCGCTGGGGGCTCTGGCACAGATCGGTCTTACGAGCGAAGAGTTGCCCGTGCAGCTCACCCGACCTGACGCGAGCCTCAAGTTCAGGAGCTTGAACGTCGCCGCGGGCATGCCCGACGACTTCGCCGGGAAGATGATGCAGGATTCGAGGGGATTCATCTGGGTCGGCACCTTCAGCGGATTGGTCCGCTACGACGGATACGACGTTCATACCTACCGACCCGATCCAAACGACCCCGACGCCATCCAACCGGGGTGGATTACCGCAATCGAAGAAGCGAATGACGGCAAGATCTGGGTTGGCGGAGAGAACGGCCTGTCCCGTTTTGACCCCAAAACCGAGAAGTTTCACCGCTACCGGAGCGATCCAGCCGACGAACATTCGATCACGCCGGGCACCGTCTTTGACATCCTCGAAGACAGCCGAGGCACGATCTGGGTCGGAACGGACGTAAGTGACTCGGACGAAGGCGGACTGAATCGGTACGATCCGACGACCGACTCCTTTCGCCATTTTCAGACCGACCCCGACGACCCGAAAACAATCAGTGACAATGGCGTCTGGCCGATCAAGGAGGACCTGGCGGGCAATCTCTGGGTGGGGACCGAGAACGGGCTGAATCGATTCGACCGTGATCGAGAGGTCTTCGACCGCTTCATGGCGGATCCCGACGACCCTGCCGCGCTGTCAAATCCACATGTTCTCACCATAAACGTCGACAAGAAGGGGACTGTTCGGGTTGGCGTGGGCGACGCTTTCGGAAGGGATCCCAATGGAGGATTACTCGAGTTCGATCCGCGTACGGATACGTTCAAAAGGCTTGCAGGAATGGTGAAAGACCCCGACAACATTCTTGGCTCTTCAGTGGCGTCTATTTACGAAGACCGAACCGGGTCATTGTGGGTCGGGTCCGTCATGGAAGGCCTTGGCCACTACGATCCGCGAACCAACACCGTCACCCGGGTTTTCGGCAGCGCCAGCGTCCTCGACATCATGGAAGATCGATCCGGGGTGCTATGGTTCGGCACATGGGATAAGGGTGCGATTGCGCTCGATCGATTGGCCAACCGATTCGTGCATTACGGTCACGAGCCTAACAACCCTGCGAGTCTGGCCGAGGGTGATGTTATGGCCGTCCGTGAAGTACCGGCCGAATCGAATATTCTATGGGTCGGCACCTGGGGTGGGGGGCTTACGCGAATCGACCGCTCCTCGAATCGGATTAGACGGTATGAACCAGATCCGAACGACCCGTACAGCATCAGCAGTTCGTCCGTTCGCGTCATTTATGAAGACTCCAAAGGCGTGATGTGGATCGGCACCTGGGGTGGTCTGAACCGGTACGACCCGCGTACGGATCGATTTTACAAGTATCTCCCCGACGCGAAGGATCCGTACAGCATCAGCCATCACACGGTCAGGACGATCACGGAGGATCACGACGGCATCCTCTGGTTCGGAACCTGGGGCCGCGGCCTCAACAGCTTCGACCGTGACACGGGGCATTTCAAATCCTATCGAATCGACACGACGGATGTGAGCCCGGGTATCGACCAAATTACTGTCGTCTACGAGGACTCAAAGAACCGGCTTTGGGTGGGTACGAACGGATCGGGATTCTATCGCTTCAATCGTGACTCGGGAACGTTTACAGAAGTCCTCGCGAAGGCAAACGAAGAGTTCGACGGGAATTACAGTCCGGGAACTATACTCGAGACTCCATCCGGCGATCTCTGGCTCGGTACGTTTGTCGGATTGCTGAGATTCAACCCGGAGGATGAGTCCATCAAGGTCTATACCGAAGAGCAGGGGCTGGGGCACCGGTCGGTGAAAGGGATCATGCGTGACGGAGCGGGGCGCATCTGGGCCGTTACGGACAACGGCATCGCCCGCTACGATGCGCAGAAGGATCGTTTTCGCAATTACAACAAAGCCGACGGGCTGAGTCAGAGCAAGTTCGAGTCGCGCGCCTTCTATCAGAGTCCGAGCGGTGAGTTCTTCATGGGGGGAGCCGACGGGGTGGATGCATTCTTCCCGGAGCAGATACGCGACGATCCGCGTCCCCCGGCCGTTGCGATCACGGATTTCCGCCTGTTCGGCGAGACGGTGAATCCGGGTGAAAACTCGCCGCTGAAGCAGAATATTCTGGAAACGGCGGAGGTCGGACTCGACTACACGCAGAACGATGTC
Organism: uncultured Bacteroidota bacterium; assembly: GCA_963768715.1. Classification (GTDB taxonomy): domain Bacteria; phylum Bacteroidota; class Rhodothermia; order Rhodothermales; family DATKEJ01; genus DATKEJ01. The sequence continues at coordinate 245,326 of CAVYJC010000005.1, read as the reverse complement.
GGCTTCACGTTTGCGGGACTTCACTACGTCCGGCCTGAGCAGAATCAATATTCGTACCGACTCGATCCGTACGACAAAGACTGGAGCAAACCCTCGAACCGCCGTACCGCGCATTACACCAACCTTGATCCCGGTTCGTACACGTTCATGGTCAAGGCTGCGAACAACGATGGCGTCTGGAACGAAGAAGGCGCCCGCATTTCTATCGTGATTGCACCTCCATTCTGGCAGACGTGGTGGTTTCGGATCGCGGCAGTACTACTGTTTGTGGGTCTTGTCTACGGTGGCGTCCAGACCCGCATCCGTCAGATCGCTGACAGAAATCGAAGGCTCGAGGCTACGGTGGCCGAGCGAACAGCAGAGCTGGCTGATCGAAACCATCAGCTTGAGCAGAGCCACACGATCGTGGAGGCCATCAATAAGGAGACGTCGTTTCGAAGACTGCTGACGAAGATTCTGGAAGAAGCGCGCGTGATCCCGGGCGTCGAGAAAGCGACCGCCATTGTGAAGCTTTCGGACGGGATGTTTCACGTTCGGGCCAGCTCGGGATGGGACGTCGCCGCAATGGAACACATCCGCCTGACGCCCGAACAAGCGCAGGCGCGATATGCGGATCCGGCCGAAGAGGTGGCCCTCGATTTGTTTGTCGCCAAGGACGTCGGGAAGCGAATCGGAAGCACGGAGATGGCGGAGTTCGGAGCCGTGGCCTCGTTCCTCGTGCTTCGGGTCAAGATAGAAGACGAGGTTGCCGGCTACCTCGTTTTCGACAACCTCAGCGACTCCGACGCCTTCGCCGAGCGTGACGTCGCTTTGCTCGAGCGTCTCAAAGAGCACATCGAATCCGCCTTTATCAAGACACGCCTGCTGGAGAGCCTCCGGGACCAGAACGATCAGATCTCGGCCCAGCGGTCGGAGCTTGAGAACACGCTGAACAGTCTCAAAGCGGCGCAGGACCGTCTCGTTCAGGCCGAAAAGATGGCCTCGCTGGGGCAGTTGACCGCCGGCATTGCCCACGAGATCAAGAACCCGCTGAATTTTGTCAACAACTTTTCGGAGATGTCCTCCGAGCTCACCGACGAGCTCATGTCGGAAGTCAATGCGCGCAAGGATCAGTTGCCGAAGGACTTCGTCGAAGAACTCGAGTCCATTCTCGAAGGTCTCAAGATCAATGCCGACAAAATCAGTGAGCATGGCAAGCGCGCCGACTCGATCGTGCAGAGCATGCTTCAGCACTCGCGAGGTGGCGAAGGAGAGCAGGAAGAGGTCGATCTGAACGTGATGCTCGACGAGTACGTCAACCTCGCCTATCACGGCATGCGCGCACGAGATTCCGACTTCAACGTCACCCTTAATCGGAACTACGCACCGGGCCTGCCCAAATTGAAGATTGTGCCGCAGGACCTGGGCCGCGTTCTGATCAATTTACTCAACAATGCGTTCGATGCGCTCAACGACTATACCGTCAAGATGGGGGACGACTTCCATCCGACGGTTGCGGTTTCTACCGCGATGCTCAATGGAACGGTCGAGATTCGCATTGCCGATAACGGACCCGGCATTCCCGACCACGTGAAGAAGCGCATCTTCGAGCCTTTCTTTACGACGAAGCCCACCGGCAGCGGAACGGGACTGGGTTTGTCAATGAGCTATGATATTGTAACCAAAGGACATGGGGGGAGTCTCGACGTGGAATCGAGCGAAGGAAACGGAGCAACATTCGTGGTGAGGCTGCCGGTATGAACCACTATCGTCATCCCCGCGCAGGCGGGGATCCATCATGCAGCCGCCCCCTGGATTCCCGCCCGACTTCGCCTGGCTTCGCCGGGCAGGCCCTTCGCGGGAATGACAGTGTTGGAGCACCCGACGCCGGACGCCGGACGCTGGACGCCGGACATGCCGCACCTCGCACCCTGCACCTCGCACGTCATTTTGCGATTTGCATTTTGATTTCTGCATTTGGGTTAGCGTCCGCGCAAGCCCAGCAGCTCCGATCCGACGAGGTCCCGGCCGCCATTTCCTCCAGGCTTGTCTCTCCGCGTTTCGAAACACTGGGTCTGAAAGACGGGCTTTCGCAGGGATCCATTTACCAGATTCTGCAGGATCGCCACGGTTTCATCTGGCTTGGCACGCAGGACGGTCTGAACCGCTATGACGGCCAGAGTTTTAAAGTCTACCGGAGCCAGCCCTTCGACACGACGACCATCAATGAAGGCTGGGAGTGGGACATCGAGGAGGACAAGGACGGCTTCATCTGGGTGGCAACTTGGGGCGGAGGGTTGAATCGATTTAACCCCGTCACTGAGAAGTTCACTCGCTATACGCATGACGACGAGGATTCGACTTCGATTCCATCCGATCGCGTGCGTTCCCTGCTCGCAACGGACGACGGGACGCTTTGGATTGGAACGACTCAGACGGCCTGAGTCGGATGGATCTGGACCACCCGGGAACGTTTCGAAATTTCTACCACGACTCGACCGACACCCTGTCGTTGCCCCACAACGACGTTCACTCACTGTTTCAGGATGCCTCGGGTACTATCTGGCTGAGCCTGCACAATGGACTTGCCCGGCTGATCGACAAGGACGCGATGCGATTCAAGGTCTACATGACCGGGCCGGAGGTCGAGGAGGCTGCGCGCAACCGGGATGGCGACCACGAGGTATGGCGCGCCTTCGAACGGCCGGAAGAGCCCGGTGTCCTTTGGCTCGGGACGCTATACGGGGTCGTTCGCTTTGACACCGACACGGGCGACTGGGCGCGCTACGTCCCTGATCCGGACGCAGGGAATCAGAACGGTGTTTTCAGCGTCACGCAGGATCCCCTGAATCCGGGCGTTCTCTGGATTCCGACATTTGGAGGAGGGCTGAATCGTTTCGACATAAGAACGAAATCATTCGTCAGCTACCGGACCGATCCAGACAATCCGAACAGTCTCCCCGACAATGCCGTCGGGTTCCGTCCTAACCGACCGCTCAGGCATCGTATGGGTGGGGACGAACGGGAAAGGGATCACGCGCTTCAATCCCGGCGCCGTGGGTTTCGAGCACATTCGCTCAAATCCCGGAAATCCGAACTCGCTGCCGTCGCCATTTGTCTTTGCCATTCACGAGTCGCGTGACGGGACACTCTGGGTGTCCACGCGGGGCGATTCGGATTGTCCTGACAGCCATCGATCGGTCGACAGGAAACTATCGATCACTATCGTAACAATCCCAAGGATCCCAACTCGCTCCCACGCGGCATTATTTCGGCGATTATTGAGGATCGTAACGGCTTTATTTGGGTGACTCCAACGTGCTCACCTCGTTGAATCCGAGGACAGGCAGGCTGACGCAATACGACATGGACCCTGATACGAGAGGTCCATTCCCGCAATCGCTCATGGAGGACCAGTTGGGCAACATCTGGGTCGGAACGACGAATGGCGTCTATCGAATGAATCCCGATCAGCCGGGATCGTTCAACTCCGTTCTTTGTCAATCCGGATGGATTCGGCCATGCAGAAAACCAGGTGAACTTCGTCTGTGAGGATCTTGCCGGCTTCATCTGGCTCTGGGACGCAGAACGGAGGTCTCGTTCGGCTCGACCCGCAGTCGGGAAAGACAGTCGGTGGGAGTTCATACCCCAAAGACGAAGCTCACTCACTAACAACCTCGTAACCTCCATCCTCGAACGATCGCGAGAGCCGGGTGTGCTCTGGGTTACTACTGCCGCCGGCCTCAATCGCTTCGACACGAAGACAAGCACCTTCCGTCATTTCACCGAGCGGGACGGGCTGCCGAACAACTTTGTCTACGTGCACTCGAAGACGACCAGGGAAGGCTTTGGATGAGCACGAACCAGGGTTTGTCACGCTTCGACCCCGAAACCGAGACGTTCCGGAACTATGGCATGGAGATCGGACTGCAGGACCTCGAGTTCAACTCGGGTGCGTTTTACAAAAGCCCGAAGGGAGAGATGTTCTTCGGCGGTGTCAACGGGCTTAACGCGTTCTTTCCTAATGAGCTTTCTGAAAACCTGAATCCTCCGACTGTTGCCCTCGTCGATCTGAAGCTGTTTAACAAGAGCATCCGTGACGTCGATGCCATTCATCTCGACAAGCCGCTTACTGACACGAAAGAGCTCCGTCTCGATTACAAGGAGCACGATTTGACGTTTGATTTCGTCGCGCTCCACTACGTCGATCCTGACAAGAATGAGTTTGCCTACAAGATGGAAGGCCACGACGACGACTGGGTTTACATCGGCCGACAGCATTCGGCGACGTTCACCAACCTGGATCCGGGTGATTACACTTTCAGAGTGAAGGCGGCCAACAGCGACGGTGTCTGGAACGAGGAGGGGGCGTCGATCCATATTGTGATAGATCCTCCCTTCTGGCAAACGTGGTGGTTCCGGATATTCAGCGTCCTTGCGATTGCCGGCGTTCTTGTCGGCGGTTTCCGGCTTCGGGTCCGGCAAATCGAGTCGCGCAACAAGGCTCTCGAAGCGGAAGTCGACAACCGCACCGTGCAACTGCGCGAGAGCAACGAGCAGCTCGAACAGAGCGCCACCATCGTCGAGGCGATCAACCAGGAAACGAGCTTCCGACGCCTCTTGACCAAGATTCTCGAGGAGGCGCGCATCATTCCCGGACGTGGAAAAGGCCACAGCCATGGTGTATATGCCGGCCGAAGGGGTATTCAGGGTCCGCGCCAGTTCGGGCTGGGATGTCGAAGACATGCAGGAAATTCGACTGACTCCTGAAGAGGCGACCCAGCGCTACGCGAAGACTGCCGATCAAGTAGCGGAGGACATTTTCGTCGCGAAAGGATGTGGCCGAGCGGACGGGCCGTGAACAAATGGCCTCGTTTGGAGCCGTGGCGTCTTTCCTCGTGTTGCGGGTCCGCGTTGAGGACGAAGTCGTCGCATACCTCGTTTTCGACAATTTGTCGGACAAGGACGCGTTCGATCAGCGCGATGTGGAACTGCTCGAGCGCCTCCGGGAGCATATCCGTTCAGCATTCATTAAGACGAGGATCCTCGAGGACTTGCAGACGACGCTGACCGACCTGCGATCGACGCAAGACCGGCTGATCCAGTCTGAGAAATTGGCGTCGCTCGGGCAGCTGACGGCCGGTATTGCCCACGAGATCAAAAACCCGCTCAACTTCGTCAATAACTTCTCGGAAATGTCGTCCGAGTTGACCGACGAGCTGGAGCAGGAAATCTCGAAACGAAAGGCCGAACTTCCACCGGACTTCGTCGAGGAATTAGAAGGGATTCTTGACGGGCTGCGCATCAATTCGAAGAAGATTACCGAACACGGCCGGCGAGCCGATTCGATTGTTCAGAACATGCTCGCGCATTCGAGTTCGGGAGAGGGGGAGAAGCACGCTTCCGACCTGAACGGATTGCTCGACGAGTACGTGAACCTGGCCTATCTGGGCTGGCGCTCACGTGGAAATGACCTCGAGATCGAGATCGAACGTGAGCTGGATCCACGAGTCAGTCGCGTGGATCTCGTGCCCCAGGAGATGGGTCGCGTGTTCGTCAATCTGTTGACAAACGCCTTCGACGCCCTTAAGCAGTACGGTTCCAGCAATGGTCCGCCGATAGTGACGGTAAGCACCCTGCGAACGCCGCGTTCTGTTGAGGTCCGTGTGTCGGATAACGGTCCCGGTATCCCCGAACAGGTTCGGGCCAAGATTTTCGAGCCGTTCTTTACGACCAAGCCTACCGGCAGTGGAACCGGTTTGGGTCTATCTATGAGCTATGATATTGTGACGAAGGGACACGGGGGCTCCATCGAGGTAGAGTCGGAAGAGGGCGCCGGTGCTACATTCATCGTTAGACTTCCTGCCTGATGAGGAGTGCGCGACATTCGTTGGCGAGGCTGCCGCATTCGTAATTCGACTCCCGAATTAGGTTGAGATTTCGGATCTTACGTAAGGAATTTCTACGGGTGGCGAAATGGCGCACGTTGATGAAACCCATGCCAACCCGACCCCACGTGCGCTGTACGTCTTATATCGCCCAAGTTGCCGCTGTTCACCACCAACGAACGCCACCAAACGCTAATCGCAAAATGCTAAACGCCGAACGTACTGCGTTGAGCGACGCCAACAATTCGGAATTCAGAGTTCAGAATTCAGAATTGGGCCCAGTCTACTACGGTTGTTGCGCACGTCGCACGGCGCACGTCGCACGTCATTTTGCGTTTTGCATTTTGAATTTTGCATTGCTGACCGCATTCGCGAACGCGAACGCTGAACGCGCAGCAGCTCCAGCAGCCCGAAATCCCCGAGCCTGTCGCCGTACGCAAGCTCGACGTTCGTTTCGACGATTTGTCCCTGGAGCAAGGCCTCTCCCAGAGTGCTGTCTATTCGATCGTGCAGGACCACAACGGGTTCATGTGGTTCGGAACGCAGGACGGCCTGAATCGGTACGACGGCCACGAGTTCAAAGTCTATCAGCACGTTCCTTTCGACTCGACGTCGATGCCGGATGCCTGGGCGCTGGATCTTCAGGAAGACACGACGGGTGCGCTTTGGATTGGAACGAATGGGGGACTTGGCGAAGCTGGATCCCGTCACTGATAAGTTCTCGACTTTCGATCTCGCTCCGAAAGATTCGACGCACGCCGCGTTCAATTGGGTTTCGGGCGTTCAGGTTGACAGAAACGGCATGGTCTGGGCCGGTACAGGGAAGGGACTCGTGCGTTTGGATCCGGTCACAGGAGACATGGAGCGGTTTCGACACGATCCCGGCGATCCGTGGAGCCTCAGCAATGACGTGGTCCGGGAAATTGTCAAAGGACCGTCGGGCGATTTCTACGCGCTGACGAAGAACGGTATCGACGGGTTCGATCCGACAGTAGCGCCGCGTTTCGACCGCCTTCTGTACGATCCAAGGCCGGGTCTGGAATGGCACCCGTCGAGCTCGGCCTATGATATGCTTCTCGAGGCAGGGTGGTACGTCGACGTGGGTACGCGACCGATAGCGGACTGGTCCACCTCGATCTTGCGACCGGCGAAGAGCATTGGTACTGCCACGATCGATCCGAGGACTTCAAATGCTTCTACAGATCCATTGGCGCCGACCCCGTCACCGAGGGCGTGTACTGGATTTCCACAAATTTGACGGACTCGTCAGGTTCAGTGCCCGAAACGAAACCTTCGTCCGATACGGGTCGGATTCGAGCGAGCCCAATTCCGTTGGATCCAATACGCTGGGGCAGGTCGTCGCAGATCGCTCCGGTGTGATGTGGGTGGCGTCTTTTAGTTCCGGCGTCGATCGCTTCAATCCGGCTTCTGTGGGATTCTCCCATTACAGATACAAGCCCGGTGACAAGAAGAGTCTGGCCGGCGCGATGGTCTGGGAGGTCTTTCAAAGTCGAGATGGGACGCTTTGGGTCGGTACCTTTGATGAGGGAACGGCTACGAACGCGCTCAACGAACTGAATCGCGAGACCGGCGAGTTTGTTCGCCACGTCCCCGTCAGCGAGAGTACGTCCGGTCAGCCGTGGACGTCTCCGCACTCTGTCGTGGAAGACAATGCCGGGTACATTTGGGCGGGGGGGCGATCGTTCGGCCCGTCCACGTCCGGCGGACTCGGTCGATATGATCGCCGTACCGGTCGCTGGACGCGCTACATGCACGATCCGAACGATCCGACGTCGATTTTGAGCAACGACGTCAACGAGCTTACAATCGACTCCGACGGCAACCTCTGGATCGGATTTGGAGGACGTGGACCGGGACAAAACGGCCTCGACGTCTTTGATCCCACCCGTCAGCGCGTGGTTACGCACTACGTGGCCGACCGTGACGACCCGACGGCCTATACCGGCGGCTACTGCAATCAGGTCTACTTTGGTCTCGACGGGACGCCCTGGATCGCAACCTCCTACGGTCTTAACCGGCTCGACTTAGCGTCTGGAACGTTCACCCGCTACGTTCACAATCCGAAGGATCCCACAACGATCAGTTCGGAATTTGCGTCATCCGTTCTGCAGCGCGCTTCGGAAAAGGCCGTTCTGTGGGTCGGTACTTCGGGCGGATTGAACCGCATGGACATCGCGTCGGGGACGTTTCGCCTTTACACGACGGAGGACGGGCTCCCAAACAATACGATCTACGCGATTCTCGAAGACGGCCAGGGCCGCCTCTGGATGAGCACGAACAAAGGCATCTCCCGCTTTACCCCAGAGTCCGGCGAGTTCCGGAATTACGGCTTGGAGATCGGGCTGCAGGCATTGGAATTCAACATTGGTGCCGCGTACAAGGGGCCATGGGGTGAAATGTTCTTCGGCGGTATCAACGGCCTCAACGCGTTCTTCCCGAATGAACTCGTCGAAAACAATGAAGCGCCGATTGTAGCACTGACGGATTTCAAGATCTCCAATCATCGTGTTACGCCGGGAAGGATTCGCCGCTTGCCATGCCTATCACCGATGCCAATAGAGATCCATCTTGACTACGATCAGAAGGATCTCTCTTTCGACTTCGTGGCGCTCCACTACATGAATCCGGAGAAGAACACCTTCGCGTACCAGCTGGTGGGTTACGACGACGATTGGATTCAGGCGGGGACGGCCCGGACCGCATCGTATACCAACGTCCCGCCCGGCGAGTACACCTTCCGCGTGAAAGCCGCCAATGCCGACGGAATCTGGAACGAGGAAGGGAGATCTATCCGCGTCGTCATCGATCCGCCGTTTTGGGCGACCTGGTGGTTCCGGACGCTGGCACTCTTCGCATTCGGTGGACTCCTTTACAGCGGTTACGCTTTCCGTGTTCGCCAGATCGAGTCACGCAACCGGATGTTGGAACAGGAGGTCGACAAGGCAACGACGAGTCTACGTCAGAGTAAGGAGCGTCTCGAAGAGAGCAACGAGCAGCTCGAGCAGAGCCATCACATCGTCGAGGCGATCAATCAAGAGACGAGCTTCCGATCGCTGCTTACGAAGATCCTCGAAGAAGCGCGTGTCATTCCGGGTGTCGAGAAAGCGACGGCCCTCGTCTATATGCCCGAGGAGGACCTTTTCCGTTTCCGGGCGAGTGCAGGCTGGGACGTTTGGGGACTCGTCGACATCACGCTGACGGAAGACGAAGCCGAGGAGCGCTACACGATACGTGCCGAAGAGGTGGCGCCCGACGTCTTTATCACCAAGGATGCCCGCCACCAGGCGAAGTCGGAAGAGCTCGCAGAATTCGGAAACGTGGCTTCCTTCCTGGTTCTTCGAATCCGTGTCGAGGACGACACGGTGGGCTATTTCGTCTTTGACAACATGACCAACGAAGACGCCTTCGACAGTCGCGACGTCGAACTGCTCATGCGCCTGAAGGAGCACATCACGTCCGCCTTCATCAAGACGCGTCTTCTAGAAGACCTGCAGCAGCAGCGTACCGATCTTCAGAAAGCGATCGATGAATTGCGCTCGACTCAAGATCGCCTGGTTCAATCCGAGAAACTGGCCTCGCTGGGGCAGTTGACTGCCGGCATTGCGCACGAGATCAAGAATCCGCTCAACTTCGTGAACAACTTCTCTGACGTGTCCGCGGAGATCACGCAGGAGATCATGGGCGAGTTGGAGTCGAGGAAGGACAGCCTGCCCGCCGATTTCGTGGACGAGTTGAGGAGCATGCTCGAAGGCCTGCAGCTCAATTCGAAGAAGGTCGCCGAGCACGGCAAACGCGCCGACGCCATCGTCCAGAACATGCTGCTCCACTCGCAGGTGGGTGAGGGCGAGCGGCAGGAAGTCGACCTCAATCATCTCCTCGACGAATACGTGAACCTGGCCTACGCCGGACTGAAGGCAAAGAACGAAAATCTCGACGTGGAGATCGTTCGGGATTACCACGACGCAGTCGGCGAGGTCGAAGTCGTGCCGCAAGACATCGGCAAGGTCTTCATGAACCTTATCAACAACGCTGTCGACGCGATGGTGGAGTACGCCGCGAAGAACGGCGCCGAGTACCATCCGCAGTTGACCATCAGTACCGAACGCCGCAAGCGCGGGATCGAGATCCGTGTGTCGGATAACGGTCCGGGCATGCCGTCCGCCGTCGTCCAGCGCGTCTTCGAGCCTTTCTTTACGACGAAGCCCACGGGATCGGGCACAGGTCTAGGATTATCAATGAGTTACGATATCGTCACGAAAGGGCACGGGGGGGCGCTTGAGGTCGAGTCGGAAGAGGGACAAGGGGCGACGTTTGTTGTGAGGTTGCCGGTATGAACGCAGGTCGTCATCCCCGCGCAGGCGGGGATCCATTGTGCAAACGTTTCCTGGATTCCCGCCTTCGCGGGAATGACAGGTGTTCGGCACCTACTTGGGATGCCGTTCATCGTTCCATTAGAGTAGGAACACAATCGGTCTGGTTCTGTGTAACGAATTGTGTGAAACGATGTGTGAACTCTGGAGTTTATGATGCCTACAAACCTGGATCTTGATGACAAGCTGATCGCTGAGGCGAAGCGCCTCGGCAGGCACGATTCCAAGAAGGCGGCGGTGAACGAAGCGCTCGCAGAGTATGTAGCGCGCCGCAAGCGCAAGCGCGTGCTCGACCTGGTTGGCGAGGTTCAGTGGGATCCCGACTACGACTACAAAGCTGAGCGACGGACACGAGGTTGATGGTTCTCGTCGACACATCAGTCTGGTCGCTGCTATATCGGAAAGATGGGCCGGCAATCCATCCAAAGGTGCAGATCTTACAGCGACTGCTAGAGCAAACCGAGGACGTCACATTGACCGGCTCCATCCTTCAGGAAATCCTGCAAGCCTTCAGGCCAGATCACCAGTTTGACCGGGTCGCTAACTTTTTCGGACCTTTCGACATAATTGAACTTGACCGGGCCGGCTACGTCGAGGCAGCGAAGCTGCACCGGCAATGCGCGTCCAAGGGAGTAGCGGCCTCGACCATTGACTGTCAGATCGCGATAGCATCTATCAGGCACGACTGCCTGCTCCTGACGGCGGACAACGATTTCCATCACATCGCCGAACATTGCCAACTCACACTGCTGTAGCGTGAAGACCTATTACTCACAATCATCATCACCTCGAAAGCTTCGGGGCAGGCTCTCGGACCTTGGACGCCATTTTGCGTTCTTAATTTTGACGTTGACCTATTTCTATGGTACGGTTGAAGGTGAGGTGTGGCAGCAGAGTCCGACCGACCTGAATGAACTGCTGGACGAATACGTATCGCTGGCGCATCACTCGATGAAGGCGGGCGAGGGAGAAGTGGAGGTTGTGATAGAGCGGCATTTCGACGAGTCCGTGGGTATGGTCGACGTTGTGCCACAGGATCTCGGCCGCGTATTCATGAACCTGATCGGTAACGCGTTCGATGCCCTAAAGGAGCACGGCCTGTCCGACGTAGCCGCTTCAGCGAAGTCGGGTGCCCCGAACGATTCACCGAAGGTGACCGTCTCGACATCCAAAGCGGATGATGCCATCGAAATTCGTGTAACCGACAACGGTCCCGGCATCCCGGAGAAGATCCGCGCACGTATCTTCGAGCCCTTTTTCATCACAAAGCCTACGGGATCCGGTACAGGTCTAGGATTATCAATGAGTTACGATATAGTGACGAAGGGGCATGGTGGGACGCTGGATGTCGTCTCCGAAGAAGGGCATGGTGCCACTTTTATCGTGAGGCTGCCAGTTTGAATGCAAAAATCACTCTTTCGAGTAACCTCCCCCGGCTTTCGCCCGAACTCCGTTCGGGCTCCAGCCTGCCCCCTCAAGAGGGGGACCGCACGGGTTGGCGCAATCTTATCGGCTGCACGAGACCAGGAAACTCGAACCTGGGACTTGGAACCTCCCCCGTTCCGCGCATTTTCGGACTTCGGACTTCGGACTTCGGACGCATATTTGCGATTTCAATTTTGATTTTTGCATTCGCGTTCGCGGCAGCGAACGCCCAGCAGCTCCAACAGGGGGAACTGCCCACTCCATTATCGGAGCGAACCCTGTCCACCCGCTTCGAGAACCTGAGCATTCAGCACGGCCTTTCCCAGTCGACAGTTTTCGACATCCTCCAGGATCACAACGGCTTCATGTGGTTCGCTACGTACGATGGGGTGAATCGCTTTGACGGGTATGATGTAAAGCAATTTCGGAACATCCCATTCGACTCGACGAGCCTCGGACCGGGCTGGGCATACGGGATCTCCGAAGACAGCGCGGGCCACATCTGGGTCGGGCAGACAGGCGGTATTAGCGTGTTCGATCCGGTGACGGAGACGTTCAAGCGATATCGTTACGACCCAGCCGACTCGACCGGCCTGGGCGGCTACGTCGTCGGAAAGACGCTCGAGGACCGGCAGGGACGAATCTGGGCCGTTCTGGCGCACGAACTGGACCTGATGGATGCGGCCCGCGAAGGACACTTCACCCACTTCAGGCACAATCCGAACGACCCGTCCAGTCTTAGTGATGATAACCTGTGGACAATTTATATGGATGCGGGAGGCTACCTGTGGATTGGAACGCAGAATGGTTTGAACCGGCTCGATCCGAGGAGTCCGTTTGACGGCTTCAAACGATACCTGACAGACAAGGACGTCAATACAGAAACCGGTACTTTCATTCGAGGCATCCTCGAGCGGTCGGAGGTACCCGGCACGCTCTGGCTCGGAACGGAGAAGGGCCTCGTGAAGCTGGACGTCGAATCCGCTGACACCGAGACCTACCCGCCGCCGAGCGGTTTCAAGGGCGGAGCAGGGGCCATTGCGCAGGATCCTGCTGATCGAAACGTGCTATGGGTCAACCTCCAGACGGGATTGGGCCGTTTCGATGTACGAGCAAAACATTTCACCACCTATTCGGGCGGTGCCGAAAATCCAAATGGGTTCTCGGGGGACCCGATAAACACAGTCTACGCCGATCGCTCGGGTCTCGTGTGGATTGGAACGGAGAGCCACGGTGTCGATCGTTTCAATCCGTCTACGGTTGGTCTGGCGCTGTATCGGGCCGATCCCGAAAATCCATCCCTTCTCCCGAGCGCCGCTGTGTGGGACGTTCTGAAAGACGATACGGGTCTGCTCTGGGTCGTCACAGCGGGAGCAGACCAGTGGCAACTCACGCGCATCAATCGTTCCACCCGCACCGCCGTCCACTTTCGTAACCGCCCCTCCGATCCGACCAGTCTTCCGAAAGGCGCATTTTTCAAGCTTGCGGAGGATGACCAGGGCACTATTTGGCTGGGAATGGGAAGCGGTGGTCTCTTCACAATTGACCGCAAGACCAGTCGGTTCCACCGCGTCAGCTTTGATCCGGATACCAGGGAAGCGGTAGGGGTCCTGTACGTCGACCGCGCAGGCGGCCTCTGGATCGGAACGAGTGCGCGAGGCTTGTTCCGTCGTGATCCGGAGACAGGCAAGCTTCTTCATTTCGAACATCACCCGGATGATCCTCAGACACTGTCCTTAAACAACGTCTACTCCGTACTCGAAGATCGTGCAGGATTCCTTTGGGTCGGTACGCGGGGAGGCGGCTTGAACCGGATGGTTCCCGAGACAGGCGTGGTGACCCGCTACCTGCATGATGAAAACGATCCTACGACCCTCAGTCATGACCAGGTCAGCGGCCTACTCGAGCGGCGGGTCGACCCTGGGGTAATCTGGATTGGGACCGAAGGAGGAGGCCTGAATCGGCTCGATCCGTCAACGGGAGAAATCAAGCACTACCTGGAATCCGACGGACTGGCCAACAACGTCATTTACGGCATGTTGGAAGACGAGCGCGGGCGGATTTGGATGAGCACCAACAACGGCCTCTCGCGTTTCGATCCTGAAACGGAGACATTCCGGAACTACGGGCTCGAAATCGGACTGCAAGGCCTCGAGTTCAATGGACAGGCAGCCTACCGCGCTGCGGACGGGGAAATGTTCTTCGGCGGTCCGAATGGTCTAAACTCGTTTTATCCGAACGAGATCACCGAGAATACGTCGCCGCCACAGGTGGTGATCGTCGACCTCAAGCTGTCGAACAAAAGCATCAGGGAGACCGGGGCGATCCTTCTCGATGTGCCGATTGCGGAGGCGAAGGAGATCCGTCTCAAGCCCGATCAGAAGGAACTGACGCTCGACTTCGTTGCCATCCACTATCAGAATCCGGAGCTCAACCGCTTCGCCTACAAGCTGGAGGGCTTTAACGACGACTGGATCGAGGCCGGGACACATCGGTCGGCGACCTACACCAACCTGGATCCCGGGACGTATACGTTCCGCGTAAAGGCCGCGAACAGCGACGGCGTCTGGAACGAGGAAGGCACGTCGCTCCGAATCGTCGTCGAACCCCCGTTCTGGGCGACCTGGTGGTTCCGATTGCTCGGCGTTCTGGTACTAGGAGGACTCCTCTACGGAGGCTATCGTGCGCGCGTCGAGCAGGTGGCCGCTCGTGCCCGTTTGCTGCAGGACGAGGTCAACCAGCGGACGAAGGAGCTCAGCGAGAGCAATGAGCAGCTGGAGCAAAGCCACATCATTGTCGACGCCATCAACCAGGAGACGAGTTTTCGGAGGCTGCTTACCAAGATTCTTGAAGAGGCGCGCGTCATCCCGGGCGTAGAAAAGGCGACCGCGCTCGTCTACATGCCCGAAGAGGGTGTTTTCCGCGTGCGTGCAAGCTCCGGTTGGGACGTCGACGCGATGCAGGACATCCGATTGACGAAACGAGAGGCTAGACTTCGCTACGTCGACAATTCGGAGGAGGTGGCCGACCACATCTTCATCGCCAAAAACGTTGCGGAGAGGTCAGGTTCGGATAGAATGGCCGAGTTCGGACAGGTCGCCTCGTTTCTCGTGCTACAAGTTGTGGTCGAAGGTGAGCTCGCCGGTTATCTCGTTTTCGACAACCTCACGAATCCGGATGCCTTCGACCGACGCGACGTGCAGCTACTGGAACGTCTGCGCGACCACATCCAGTCTGCTTTCATCAAGACGCGTTTGCTCGAAGACCTCCAATCGACGCTGACCGACCTCCGATCCACGCAGGATCGTCTGGTGCAGACCGAGAAGATGGCTTCTCTCGGCCAGCTCACAGCGGGCATTGCGCACGAGATCAAGAATCCCCTCAACTTCGTGAACAACTTCTCCGAGGTGACGACAGAGATCGCCGAGGATATTGCCGAAGAGCTCTCGAAGCGAACCGATCTGCCGGCCGATTTTGTCGAGGAGCTGACGGGCCTCGTCGAAAGCCTCCGGGCGAATACGCAGAAGGTTGCCCAGCACGGAAAGCGTGCCGACGCGATCGTTCAGAACATGCTCGAGCACTCAAAAGTCGGAGAAGGGGAGCGCCAACCCACGAACCTGAACGATCTGTTGGACGAATACGTCACGCTCGCCCACCACGGATTCGAAGCGCGTAACGGTGACTTCAAAGTCGAAATCCAACGCAGCTTCGATGATGCCGTTGGCCAGGTGGACATCGTTCCTCAGGATATGGGCCGCGTGTTTATGAATCTGATCGGGAACGCCTTCGACGCGTTAAAGGAGCATGGATCGAGCGGCGCGCCGAAAGTGACGGTGTCGACGTCCAAGGTCGGGGGCGCCGTAGAAATTCGCGTCGCTGACAACGGTCCGGGCATACCCGAGAAGGTCCGCGCGCGTATCTTCGAACCCTTTTTCACCACGAAGCCTACCGGTTCAGGCACAGGTCTAGGATTATCAATGAGTTATGACATCGTGACGAAAGGGCATGGCGGGACGCTTGAGGTTGAGTCGGAGGAAGGAAAGGGTGCGACGTTTATTGTGAGGCTGCCTGCGTGAATTCAAAATTCAAAATTCAAATCGCAAAATGCGGCTGATCCCGAGCGTCATGCAAATTTACCGAGCGGCGAAGAGGCGAGACCTTCCACAACGTGTATGCTCGGTCAGGGGCGGCGCGTGCCTTCAACTGAGCATGCGCCCGGTTGCGGACGGTCACCCCGGCCTTCAGGCCGGGGTCGAGGAGGCAGCCATGTACCTCGCCGAGCCGGGCTTCAGCCCGTCGAGGCCGGCGACGCGATCCCCTTTTGGTAGGCGTCGGTGCCAAGGGCTCCTCGCGGGGTTTAAACCCCGCTCGGGAGGAAATCCTAAGTGTGCCCCTTTCCCCGCGCTGAAGCACGGGGTGGTTTGTCTAAAGTCTCATCGCGGAGGCGGGCGTCATCCCCGCGAAGGCGGGCGTCATCCCCGCGAAGGCGGGCGTCATCCCCGCGAAGGCGGGCGTCATCCCCGCGAAGGCGGGGATCCACTGGTTGCCACACGTCCTCCCGGCGAAGGCCGAGACCCATCATGCGGACGTTTCCTGGATTCCCGCCTCCGCGGGAATGACGAGGTGGTTGGGCCGGACTCCGGATCCGTCTTCGCCCCGAACGTGTTCGGAGCTGCGCCGGGCCGGCTCAAATTTGCGATTTCAATTTTGAATTTTGCATTTCCCGTCGCACCTCGCACCCCGCACCCTACTTCGCACGACTTCGTCGCGCTTCGTGGGGCGAGCTTCGCACGTCATTTTGCGTTTCTAATTTTGAATTTTGCATTGCTCATCGCGGCTTCGCCGGCGATGAGCCAGAACCCACCCGCTGTCCCGCAATCGTCCGAGATCCCGTCCCCCATCTCCGTCACCGAGCTCGCGCCGCGGTTTGAAAATCTCGGCCTGGAAGACGGGCTGTCTCAAACCAACGTCTACGACATCCTGCAGGATCGCAGCGGATTCATGTGGTTTACCACGCAGGCAGGCCTGAATCGTTGGGACGGTTATGAGATGAAGGTCTACACGCACGAGCCGTTCGACGACAATACGCTCAGCGTGTCCTGGGTCTGGGGTCTTTCGGAAGCCGCCGACGGTACGCTGCTGATTGGGACGAATGGAGGCGGGCTCGATCGATTCGACCCGATCACGGAAAAGTTTACACACTATCGCCCCGACCCTGACGATTCGACGACGGTCTCCGCTGGATTCGTCGGACAGGCAATCGAGGACCGCGACGGCATTATTTGGGCGGCGACGCCGATCGGGCTCGATCGGATGAATCCCGACCGTCCCGGCGTATTCCAGCATTACCGGCACAGCGATGCTGACACGTCCAGTCTTTCCAACAGCCAAATCCGCGCCGTCTTTGAAGACTCGCAGGGTCGAATATGGGTTTCGACATGGGACGGGTTGAACCGGATGGACGCGGAGAAGTCGGGTCGTTTCGAGCGGTTTCTGGTCGGTGGCGACAAGCAGGGTATCGGTTGGGATCGCGATGAGAAGCAGGAGGTTTTCCATATGCTCGAGCGGCCTGAGGAGCCGGGCATCCTTTGGGTCGGTACCGAGAACGGCATTGTCCGACTCGATGCGAAGACGGGATCGATAAATCGTTACATCCCGCATCCCGACGAACCGGAGTACAACCGCGTCTTCTCGCCGTCACAGGATCCCATGAACCCCGGTGTTCTCTGGGTTCCGACCTATGCCGCCGGGCTGTGTCGATTCGACGTCCGTTCGAGAAGATTCGTGTGCTATCAGGCGGATGCACAGAATCCGCACAGCCTCACGTCCAACGCGGTGTTCTCCGCCTACGTTGACCGATCCGGTATGGTTTGGGTAGGCTCAGACCTTGGCGGCGTCGACCGATTCAATCCGGCCTCGGTCGGGTTTGGGCATTACAGATCCGTGCCCGGGGACCCGAATTCGCTGCCGGGGCCAAACGTGTGGGCCGTGACACAGACGCCCGACGGACACGTTTGGGTGGCCACCGAGGGACTCGAGGGATGGGCGCTAACGGATTTGGACAGGGAAAACGACAAGGCGCGCCATTTTAGACATGACCCAAACGATCCCTATAGTGTTGGGGCCTATCCGGGTCAGCTGCTGGTCGACAAGGCGGGCGTCCTTTGGGTGGGCTCGTCGTCAGGGGTGGCCTGGTACGATCCCCATTCCAACCGTTTCTACAACTATCGGAACGATCCAAACGACCCGACGAGCGTGGCCAGGGGTCGCGTGAACGGATTAGCGGAAGACCACATCGGCAATCTCTGGGTCGGCACGCAATACGGCTTGAGCCGAATGGGTCCCGAACGAAACGGCAAGTTCCAGAACTATACGATCCCGTACACACTTCCGAACTCCGACGCGGTGTTTGTCTTTTCGATCGAGGAAGATCCGGCGGGATTCATGTGGCTGGGGACCAGAACGGGTGTGGTCCGTCTCGATCCGCTCGGCGGTGAGACCAAATTCTATGGCCACGACCCCAATGATCCCGAATCGTTGAGCGATCCGTGGGCTGAGGTCGTTCTCGTGCGTGATCGTGAGCCGGGAGCGGTATGGGTCGCGACCTCGGAAGGCGGCCTGAACCGCCTCGATGTAGCCACAGGCAAATTTCGGCACTGGCTCAAGAAGGACGGCCTGGCCGACAACGTGCTTTACAGCATGGTGGAAGACAGCGAGGGG
Organism: uncultured Bacteroidota bacterium; assembly: GCA_963768715.1. Taxonomy (GTDB): domain Bacteria; phylum Bacteroidota; class Rhodothermia; order Rhodothermales; family DATKEJ01; genus DATKEJ01. Next base: position 226,923 of record CAVYJC010000005.1, on the reverse strand, counting down.
CGCCTTTGGATGGGTACCCAGCACGGACTCTCCCGCTTCGATCCCGAGACGGAGAGTTTCCGGAACTACGGGCTGGAGATCGGCCTGCAGTCGCTCGAGTTCACCCAGGACGCGGCCCATGTCGGGCTCTTCGGCGAGATGTTCTTCGGCGGCGTCAACGGCCTGAACACGTTTTTCCCGAACGCGCTCTCCGAAAACACCCGTCCGCCGGAGGTGGCGCTCGTCGATCTGAAGCTGTTCAACCAGAGCGTGAAGAAAACGGGGGCCGTTAAGCTCGACAAGCCGCTCAACGAAATGGGCGAGCTCAAGCTCGATTACAAGCAGCGCGACATCACGTTCGACTTCGTAGCCCTCCACTATGCCGACTCGGAGAACAACGAGTTCGCCTATAAGATGGACGGGTACAACAAGGACTGGGTGTACATCGGAAAGAAGCGCTCTGCGTCGTTCACCAACCTGCCCCCGGGTGAGTACACGTTTCACGTCAAAGCTGCGAACAGCGACGGTGTGTGGAACGAAGAGGGCACGTCGATTCGGCTGGAGATCGCGCCGCCGTTCTGGGCGACCTGGTGGTTCCGGATCGCGGCCGTCCTGCTCTTTGGGGGAATCGTTTATGGAGGTGTCCGCATGCGCATCCGGCAGATCGCCGAGCGCAATCGCCTCCTCGAAAGTGAAGTTACCAAACGAACGGCCGAGCTCAAGGAGAGCAACGACCAGCTCGAGCAGAGCCACACGATTGTCGAGGCCATCAATCAGGAAACGAGCTTCCGGCGCCTGCTGACGAAGATCCTCGAAGAGGCGCGCATCATCCCGGGCGTCGAAAAGGCGACGGCGCTCGTTTACATGCACGATGAGGATGCTTTCCGCGTGCGGGCGAGCTCCGGGTGGGACGTCCAGGCGATGCAGAACATCAAGCTCACGAAGCGGGAGGCGAAGGCCCGCTATGTCGATCAGGCCGAAGAAGTGGGTGAGGACATTTTTGTCGCAAAAAACGTGGCGCAGCGAACCGGAGCCGAGCAGCTCGCCGAGTACGGGAATGTCGCATCGTTCCTTGTCCTGCGCGTTCGCGTCGATGACGACATTGCCGGATACCTCGTTTTCGACAACCTGACGAACGAAGACGCCTTCGAGCAGCGTGACGTTGCGCTCCTCGAGCGGCTCAAGGAGCACATCCAGTCGGCGTTCATCAAGACGCGAATCCTCGAAGATCTGCAGAACACGTTGACCAGTCTGCGATCCACGCAGGATCGCCTCGTCCAGTCGGAGAAAATGGCGTCATTGGGGCAGTTGACCGCCGGCATCGCGCACGAGATCAAGAATCCGCTGAACTTCGTGAACAACTTCTCGGAGGTCACTACTGAGATCGCTTCGGACATCACCGAGGAATTGGACAAGCACCGCGACGAGATTCCTGCTGCATTCCGGGAGGAGCTCGAAGGCCTGCTCGAAAACCTTAGGATGAACACCCGGAAGGTGGCCGAGCACGGCAAGCGAGCCGATGCGATCGTCCAGAACATGCTCGAGCACTCCAAGGCGGGAGAAGGAGAGCGCCATGCGACCGACTTGAATGACCTCCTGGATGAGTACGTGACACTTGCACACCATGGACTCGAGGCCCGCGGCGGCGGCTTCAAAGTCGCCATCAACAGGAACTACGACGACAAGGTCGGCAAGGTCGACGTCGTCCCGCAGGAACTGGGGCGTGTCTTCATGAACCTGATCGGCAACGCCTTCGATGCCCTGAAGGAGTATGGCGCCAACGGCCGGGAGCCGACGGTCACGGTTTCCACACAGGCCGTCGACGGGCAGGTCGAAATTCGCGTCGCGGATAACGGTCCGGGCATCCCGCCCAAAGTCAAAGCGAAAATCTTCGAGCCGTTCTTCACAACCAAGCCGACAGGCTCTGGCACAGGTCTGGGATTATCAATGAGTTACGACATCGTGACGAAGGGGCATGGAGGGACGTTGGAGGTGGAGTCGGATGAAGGACAGGGTGCGACGTTTGTTGTGAGGCTGCCAAGTTGAATTCAAAATTCAGAATGCAAAACGCAAAATTGGACCGGGCTTTCAAGGCCTGTCATCCCCGCGCAGGCGGGGATCCATCTCAAGGACGTTTCCTGGATTCCCGCCTTCGCGGGAATGACGAGGTGCCGGCACGCGGCACCCGGCACGCGGCACCGGCCCCCGACTCCCGCCGTTTCCTGGATTCCCGCCTTCGCGGGAATGACGGGGTGCAGGCACGGCACTCCGCACCCCGCACTCCGCACTTCGGACATCATTTTGCGTTCTTAATTCTGATTTTTGCATTGTTGTTCGCGGCGTCAGCCGCGAACGCGCAACAGCTCGGCCGATCCGAGATCCCGGCAGCCATTTCTTCCCGAACCGTCTCTCCGCGGTTCGAGAATCTGTCACTCGATGACGGTCTTTCGCAGAGCACGGCGTACGCCATCCATCAGGACAAACTCGGATTCATCTGGATCGGTACGCAGGCAGGCCTCAATCGCTACGACGGCCACGAGTTCAAAGTCTTCGCCAACGAGCCGTTCGACTCGACGACGGTCGCCGACGGCTGGATCATGGATATCGACGAAGACGACTCTGGGCGGATCTGGCTCGCCATGCAGAATTCGAACAGCCTCGACATGTTCGACCCGGTGACGGAAACCTTCACGCATTTCATTCACAGCGAGGAGGATTCGACCACCATTCCGGACGGACGAGTCCGTTCACTCCTGACGACGCGCGACGGCACGCTTTGGGTCGGTACAGACAAAGGGCTCGCGAGCACGAGGCTCGACAACCCGGGCGTCTTCACCCGGTACTACCACGACGACGACGACTCGACGTCCTTGTCACATAGCGATGTCCACGTAATGTTCGAGGACGCGGCCGGCATCCTCTGGTTTGGAACGCACGACGGGATCGACCGCATGGATCCATCGGAACCGGGGAAATTCAGGCGGTTCCTCCAGGCCAAGGACTACGGCAAGGACGTGGGCAAATTCATCGAGGAGTACCACGAGATTTACGCCTTCTTTGAGAGACCGAGAGAGGAGGGCACACTCTGGATCGGTACCGAGTACGGACTCATTCGATTCGACACGGCGACCGGCACGGGATCGCGGTACCTACCCTTTCCAAACGTTGGCCCTGAGGATGCTTGGTGGAACTCGATTTCCGACATCGCGGCCGACCCGATGAACCCCGGTTTCCTCTGGATTACGTTCTGGAGAAAGGGGCTGGCCCGATTCGACATTCGCACGAGAAGCTTCATCGTGTACGAGAACGACCCCACGAATCCTCACAGCCTCAAGAGCAACAACGCGCAGTCGGTCATAACCGATCGGTCGGGGATGGTCTGGGTGGGACTCGAGACAGACGGAGTCGAACGGTTCAACCCATCGTCCGTCGGTTTCGAGCACATCCGCTACACGCCCGACGATACGCATTCACTTCCCGGATCCAACGTCTGGGGCATCTACCAGACGCGTGATGGTATGCTGTGGGTGGACTCGTACAGCCCTGGTCCGCCGATCCTTACCCGTATCGACCGAACCACCGGAGACTACCGTCGCTTCGAGGCCGTCCAAGGCGACAAGACCAAGAAGCCCCGAGGCACCATCAACGAGATGTACGAAGACGACTATGGGTATCTCTGGGTTGCCGGTGGGGCCCTGGCACGGCTTAAGCTTTCCACCGAGAAGTTTCAGTGGTTCGAGCCAAATGACGCCGACACGACGAGCATTGGCGCCTATGGAATTCGCGCCGTCATGGGTGATCAGCTGGGCAATCTCTGGGTGGGTTCTTGGAATGGATTTTTCCGTACGGATATCGCCAATCCCGGCAAGTTCGATCGATACCTCCACGACCCCAAACGCCAGGGCGTACGAGGCGGCATCCTTCGTCAACGCGATTGAAGAGGATCTCGCGGGATTCATTTGGATCGCCACAGGCGGCGGTCTCGTTCGGCTCGACCCCGAATCGGGGAGGATGATTCGCTACACTCATGATCCACACGACGTGGAATCGCTGAGCAACGACCAGCTTAACGCGGTTGTCGAACGGGCGAAGGAGCCGGGTGTGCTGTGGATCGCCAGTGGCGGAGGTCTTAATCGTCTTGACACGGGAACGGAGAAGTTCCGGCACTACACGGTTCGCGACGGCCTGGCGAACAACACGCTCTATTCGGTGCTCGCTGATGACGATGGGCGGCTCTGGATGTCGACGAACGCGGGCATATCGCGCTTCGATCCGGAGACCGAGACGTTCCGGAACTATGGCCTCGAAATTGGGCTGCAGAGTCTCGAATTCGACCAAGGATCTGGATTCAAATCGCCGTCGGGAGAGCTCTTCTTCGGTGGCGTCAACGGGTTGAATGCGTTCTTCCCGAACGAGGTCTCTGAGAACCTGAATGCACCGCAGGTTGCCCTCGAAGACGTCAAACTCTTCAACAAGTCTATCAGGGAAACAGGTGCGGTCAAGCTCGACAAACCGCTGGCGGAGACGAAGGAGTTGAAGCTCAACTACAGGCAGCAGGACCTGACGTTCGACTACGTCGCCCTCCACTTCGCCGATCCAGGGAAGAACCAGTTCGCGTACAAGCTCGAGGGCCGAAACGATGACTGGGTCTACGTGGGCGAACAGCGCTCGGCGACGTTCACGAACCTTCAGCCCGGAGACTACACGTTCCACGTTAAGGCGGCCAACAGCGATGGCATCTGGAACGAGGAAGGCGCCTCGATTCACATCGTCATCACGCCGCCATTCTGGGCAACGTGGTGGTTCCGGCTTCTCGGGTTCGGGGCATTCGTCGGACTGATCTACGGCGGCTACCGCTTCCGCGTCCAGCAGATGCAGGCGCGGGCTCAGCGTCTCGAAGGCCTCGTCGACGAACGGACGGCCAAACTGAAGGAAAGCAACTCCCAACTCGAACAGAGTGCGACCATCGTCGAGGCGATCAATCAGGAAACCAGCTTCCGGCGCCTACTGACGAAGATCCTCGAAGAGGCCCGCGTCATTCGCGGCGTCGAGAAGGCGACCGCGCTCGTCTACATGCACGATGAGGATGCTTTCCGCGTGCGTGCGAGCTCGGGATGGGACGTCGAGGCGATGCAGAACATCAAGCTCACGAAGCGCGAGGCGAAGGCGCGCTACGTCGATCAGGCAGAGGAGGTGGGTGATGACATTTTCGTCGCCAAGAACGTGGCGCAGCGAACCGGAGCCGAACAGCTTGCCGAGTATGGGCATGTTGCATCGTTCATGGCCCTGCGCGTTCGTGTCGACGACGACGTGGCCGGATATCTCGTTTTCGACAACCTGACGAATGAGGATGCCTTCGAGCAGCGCGACGTGGCACTTTTGGAACGGCTCAAAGAGCACATCCAGTCGGCATTCATCAAGACCCGCATCCTGGAAGACCTCCAGCACACGCTCAGCAATCTCCGTACCACGCAGGACCGCCTCGTCCAATCCGAAAAAATGGCGTCCCTCGGCCAGCTTACGGCCGGCATCGCGCACGAGATCAAGAACCCATTGAACTTCGTGAACAACTTCTCGGAAGTGACGACGGAGATTGCATCCGACATCACCGAGGAGCTGGAAAAGCATCGTGATGAGATTCCCGAGGCATTCCGTGAAGAGCTCGAAGGCCTGCTCGAGAGCCTGAAGATGAACACCCGGAAGGTGGCCGAACACGGCAAGCGCGCCGACGCCATCGTCCAGAACATGCTCGAGCACTCCAAGGCAGGAGAAGGGGAGCGTCATGCGACCGACCTGAACGACCTGCTCGATGAGTATGTGACGCTTGCCCATCACGGTCTCGAAGCGCGCGGCGGTGGATTCAAAGTGGCCATCAATCGGCACTACGACGACAAGGTCGGGAAGGTCGACGTCGTACCTCAGGAATTGGGGCGCGTGTTCATGAACCTGATCGGCAATGCCTTCGATGCCCTGAAGGAGCATGGTGCCAACGGCAATGAGCCGACGGTCACGGTTTCCACACAGGCCGTCGACGGACAGGTCGAAATCCGCGTCGCAGACAACGGCCCCGGCATCCCCCCGAAAGTCAAAGCGAAAATCTTCGAACCGTTCTTCACCACCAAGCCTACGGGTTCTGGTACAGGTCTAGGATTATCAATGAGTTACGACATCGTCACGAAGGGGCATGGGGGGACGCTGGAGGTCGAGTCTGAAGAGAGGAAGGGTGCCACCTTTATCGTGAGGCTGCCCGCCTAAATTCAAAATGCAAAATTCAAATCGCAAAATGAGGCTAATCCCCGAAGTCGTACGAATCGCTCAGAGGGCGTGGACGCTGGACCTAAGACTCCGGACCCAGGACGCGGTGTGTCATCCCCGCGCAGGCGGGGATCTACGCTACCACCGTTTCCTGGATTCCCGCCTTCGCGGGAATGACGAGGTGGCCACACCTGGCACCCGGCACGTCGCACGTGGCACCCGGCACTTCGGACCCCGGACCCCGGACTCCGGACCCGTCTTCGCCCCGAACGTGTTCGGAGCTACGCCGGGCAGGCTCAAATTTGCGCTTTGCATTTTGCATTTTGCATTTATGTCTGCATTCGCGTTCGCGACCGTGAACGCGCAGAACCTCCAACAGTCCGAGCTCCCCCCACCCATCTCCGACCGCCCCCTCCCCATTCGCGTCACGAACCTGAGCGTTGAAGACGGCCTCTCGATGTCTGTCGCTTATAGCATCTTTCAGGATCGGTTACGGCTTCATCTGGATCGGCGGCCAGGACGGCGTCAACCGTTTCGACGGCTACGAGGTCAAGGTGTACAAATCCGAGCCGTTCGATCCGGAGAGTTTCCCTGATGGCTGGGTAGTCGACATCGCCGAAGACAAGGACGGAAGCCTTTGGTTTGCCACATGGGATGGCGTGGCAAGAATGAATCGGGTGACGGAGACATTTACGCACTATCGACACGACCCGGATAATCCGCAGTCGATCGCATCGAACGAAGTTCATGGGCTTCTGCCGACTGAGGCAGGTCAAGTGTGGATCTCATACCGTGCGGGACTGGATTTGCTCGATCCCGCTTCCGGGGAGGTTGAACACTTCCGCCACGACGCGAAGGATTCGGCCAGTATCTCGAACGATCGCGTCTATGCGATTACGGAGGCGGCGGGGGCCACGTGGTTTGGAACCGCAAACGGGCTCGACAAACTGTTGCCTGGCGGTCACGGCAAATTTGAACGATATCTGGTTGATCCGGACGACGCTTCGGCCGAGGAGCTGCATCTATGCCGTATTTGAGCGGCCCGTCGAGCCGGGGGTGCTATGGCTCCTGGCCGGCGACGCGCTCGTGCGATTCGATCCTGAAACGGGCGACACGAATCGATACCCTTATCCGTTTGGAGATCGGCCGGAAGGTTACGATGGTACGGGGCAACTTGTGCAAGATCCGGTTAACCGGAACGTCTTGTGGCTGAATACCTACGGCGAAGGTTTGCAGCGTTTTGACATCCGAAACGAACAATTCGCGACGTTCAAGTCGGATCGCGACAATCCGACCGGTCTGACATCGAACGCGGTGGAAACGATCTACGTCGATCGCTCCGGTACGATCTGGGTCGGTACGGAAGGAAGCGGCGCCGATCGATTCAATCCGGCCTCGGCTGGCGTTTCAAACTACCGATCTACGAACGGCCCGAACGGAATGCTTCCGGGAGCGAGCGTCTGGAGTATCGCCGAGGCGCCGGACGGCACGCTGTGGGTCTCGACCCAGGACGAGTCGAGCCGACACCGCGTTAGCCATATCGATCGGGAGACAGGGAAGTTTCAGCATTTCGAGCACCGCGAGAACGACCCAAGCAGCCTGAGTGTCGGCCAGTATTATCGCGTTCTGATCGATCGATCCGGAACGGTCTGGGTAACCGGCCTATTTGGAGCCGGCATCAATCGTTACGTCCCCGGCACCAACCGATTCGTTCACTTTCGGCACATCGACGGCGATCCGACCAGCATTCCTGACAACTCCACCCACGATGCCTTCGAGGATCGAAGCGGTGTTCTCTGGTTCAGCACGAATTCAGGGCTAAGCCGGATGGATCGGACGACTGGCAGATTCAAGAACTATCTGAGCGATGATCCCGGAAGCGGCATACCGAAATTGGTTGAATTTATAACGGAAGACCAGGCGGGGACCCTGTGGCTCGGCTCGCGTCATGACGGTCTGGCACGGTTCGATCCTGTGACCGGAAAGGCCGATCACTACCGGTACGACGTATCCGATACGAACTCGGTGAGCAGCGACGGGGTAGCTGCCCTGCTGGAGCGATCGAAGGAACCCGGAATCCTCTGGCTCGGCACGGGATCGGGTCTGGATCGACTGGACGTGGCGACCGGCCGCTTCGAGTTGTTCGATGAATCCGACGGACTCGTGAACAACAATATTTACGCGATGCTGGAGGATGATGCGGGACGCTTGTGGATGACGACGAACAGAGGCCTCTCCCGGTTCACTCCGGAAACCGGCGAATTCCGAAACTATGGTCTCGAGATCGGTCTCCAGGCACTGGAGTTCGATCAGGCGTCAGCATACAAGGCGCCAGACGGCGAGTTATTCTTCGGTGGAATTAATGGGCTCAATGCCTTCTATCCCAACGAGTTGTCGGAAAACAACACGCCGCCTCAAGTCGCAATCGTCGATCTGAAACTGTCGAACCAGAGCGTCTCCTCCTCAGGTGCGTTGCATTTGGACGCCCCCCTTCAAGCCACGAAGGAGCTCACGCTCGACTATACGCATCGGGACGTCAGTTTCGACTTTGTGGCACTGCACTTTGAGAATCCCGAAAAGAACCAGTACGCCTACGAGCTCGAAGGCTTCGACAAGGATTGGGTGATGAGCGGTCACCGCCGCACGGCCTCTTACACGAACCTGCCCCCGGGGCAATACACGTTTCGCGTCAAAGCTGCAAACAGCGACGGAGTCTGGAATGAGGAGGGAACGGCGATCGGAATCACGATCACACCGCCGTTCTGGGCCACGTGGTGGTTCCGGATCTTTGCTGTGTTGGTGTTCGGAGGCGTCGTATATGGCGGAGTTCGCCTCCGCGTGAGACAGATCGCACGAGCGCAACCGCGGCGCTCGAGGCCGAGGTCGGGAAGAGGACGGCGGAACTGAAGGAAAGTAAGGATCGGCTCGAGCTCACGAACGAGCAGCTCGAACAGAGCCATACCATCGTCGAGGCGATCAACCAGGAGACGAGCTTCCGACGACTGCTGACGAAGATTCATGGAGGAAGCACGGGTCATCCCCGGCGTGGAGAAGGCGACGGCGCTCATCCGTATGCCGGACGACCTCTTCCATGTGCGGGCCAGCTTCGGGTTGGGACGTGGCCGAGCATGCAGGGCATCCGCCTCACGCCGAAGCAGGCGCACCAGCGTTATGTCGAGCAGGCGGAGGAGGTCGGAAAGAACATCTTCGTCGCGAAGAACGTTGCCGATCGCGCCGGCACGGAGCAGCTGGCTGAGTTCGGCCGCGTGGCCTCCTTTCTAATCCTTCGGGTCATGGTCGACGGCGACGTCACGGCCTATCTCGTATTCGACAATCTGACCGATCCCGAAGCGTTCGACCAGCGCGACGTGTCCCTGCTGGAAAGACTCAGCGAGCATATCCAGTCCGCCTTCATCAAGACGCGCATCCTCGAGGACCTCCAGCACACGCTGGACGACCTTCGCACGACGCAGGATCGCCTCGTCCAGTCCGAGAAGATGGCTTCGCTCGGCCAACTGACGGCCGGCATCGCCCACGAGATCAAGAACCCGCTGAACTTCGTGAACAACTTCTCGGACGTGACGACGGAAGTCGCGGCCGAAATGGCAGAGGAGCTGGCAAAGCGGCGGGACGAGATGCCTGCAGATTTGGTTGGCGACTTCGAGGACATGATCGAGAGCCTCAAGCGCAACGCCCAGAAAATCGCCGAGCACGGAAAGCGCGCTGATGCGATCGTGCAGAACATGCTCGAGCACTCGAAGTCCGGCGAAGGAGAACGCCACCCGACGGATCTGAACGACCTGCTCGCCGAGTACCTGACATTGGCCCGCCACGGACTCGAGGCGCGCGGCGGCGGTTTCGAGGTCGCACTCGAGAAGCACTTCGACGAATCCATCGGCAAGGTCGACGTCGTACCCCAGGAATTGGGTCGCGTCTTCATGAATCTGATCAGCAATGCCTTCGATGCGCTGAAGGAACACGGTGCAGGGAACGCTACGCCGACCGTTTCCGTCAGCACGGCAAGATCCGACGGCATGAGTCGAGATTCGGATCAAGGACAACGGTCCCGGTATCCCCCCCAAAGTCAAAGCCAAAATCTTCGAACCGTTCTTCACCACCAAGCCGACAGGATCGGGCACAGGTCTAGGATTATCAATGAGTTATGATATCGTGACGAAGGGGCACGGCGGGACGTTGGACGTCGAGTCGGAGGAAGGACAGGGTGCGACGTTTATTGTGAGGCTGCCAAGTTGACTTCAGACATCAGACATCAGACGGCAGATTTGAATGAGGATCGCGGAATGATGAACGCGGAATGGAGGCTGACCACTCCTGCACGTCATCCCCGCGAAGGCGGGGATCCATGCTACCGCCGTTTCCTGGATTCCCGCCCGACTTCGCCTGGCTACGCCGGGCAGGCCCTTCGCGGGAATGACGAGGTGCCGGCACGCGGCACCCGGCACGCGGCACCGGCCCCCGACTACCGCCGTTTCCTGGATTCCCGCCCAGGCTTCGCACGCGCTTGCGTGCTTCGCCGGGTCTTCGACCTTCGCGGGAATGACACGGTAGTGGCACGTCGCACCCCGCAGTTCGCACGTCATTTTGCGTTCTTAATTCTGAATTTTGCATTGCTTTTCGCGGCTTCGCCGGCGAAAAGCCAGATCCAACGCCAGGAGCTCCCAAACCCGCTCAACACCCGAACCATATCACCGCGTTTCGAGCACCTCGGTGTGGAGGACGGACTATCGCAGGGATCCGCTTTTGACATTCTGCAGGACCATCAGGGCTTCATGTGGTTTGCTACGCAGGACGGCCTCGACAGGTGGGATGGATACGAATTCAAGGTGTATGCGCATCAGCCGTTCGATAGCACGACGCTGACCGACTCGTGGTTGTCGAGAATCGCTGAGGACGAGGAAGGCTTTCTGTGGGTTGGAACGGCCAGGGCCGGCTTGAACCGGCTCGACCCCGTGCGAGACGTCGCGACACACTTCCGACACGACCCCGCGGACTCCACGACCTTGGCGTCCGACAACATCAATGACGTACTGGTTGCAAGCGACGGGAAGATCTGGGTGGCGACGGACAAAGGCGTCGATCGCCTCGACCCGGATCGCAACTGGGCCGCCACCCACTATACGCACGATCCTGCGGATTCGACATCATTGACCGCCGAGGCTGCCTTTCGTCTGTTTCAGGATTCGGAAGGCACCATTTGGGTTGGGACGGCGTACGGATTCAACCGTCTGGAGTCTGCAGAGGACGGCCGTTTCCGACGGTACATGATGGGACATGACCCGGCTGCCTGCTCTTTTGACGGATCGAACAGGTCCGGGTTCGGCGTCATGCTCGAAAGGCAGCAGGAGCCCGGCGTGCTCTGGATTGGGACCACGTACGGTCTTGTTCGTTTCGACGTTGCGTCGGAAGCAGCCGAACGTTTCGTTCCGGATGTTGATGGACCGTGTGCACCAATCGTAGATCTCACGGCCGATCCGATTAATCCTGGCGTCATCTGGGCCCCGGTTTACTCCGGCGTCCTGACACGTTTCGACATCCGATCCGGCTCGTATTCGATCTATCGGCACGATCCGAACAATCCGACCAGTTTGCCTGACGGTCAATTCTATGCAATCCGCACGGATCGTTCGGGAATCATCTGGTTAGGCGGGGCACCGTTTGGCGTGTCGAAATTCGATCCGTCGTCCGTCGGCGTCGCCCACTATCGCAGTACGGCCGGTGATCCGATGTCTCTCGGTCAACCGTCCGTCTACGGGATCTACCAATCAAGAGACGGCATCGTATGGGTTGGCGACGTCGGGACCGACGGCTGGATGCTGACGGCCATCGATCGCGCCAACAATCGCGCTACGCATTATGTGCACGATGAACGGGATCCCACCTCGAGGAGTCAAGGCCCGGTCGACGCTATCCTTGAAGACAGCCGGGGAGCACTTTGGGTTGGATCCGGCAATGGAATGGACAGGCTTAATCGGTCCACGGGACGCTTCGATCACTTTCGAAAGATTGCGAGCGACCCAAATAGTATCAGCGACAACGACATAGTCACCCTGTTCGAGGATCACGGAGGCAACATCTGGGTGGGGACCGGTAACGGCGTATCCAGAATGAGCCTTGATCATCCGGGATACTTCACGAATTTCTACGTCGATCGGGATGACCCGAACTCGCTGTCTGGCGGCCCCTATTCCATAACCGAGGATCTGGCTGGATTCATCTGGGTCGGCACGCGTAATGGCCTGAACCGTCTGGATCCTAAGTCGGGCCGTGTAACACGCTATTTGAGTGACCCGTCCGATCCGTCAACGGTGGCTGCCCCACTGGTAACTTACGCTCATGAAAGATCACGCGAACCGGGCATCATCTGGTGTACCACGTACGGTGGTGGGCTGAACAGGCTGGACGTTTCGACGGGCAAATTCCAGCATTACACCGTTCGCGAAGGACTCGCCAACAACGGCACCTATGGCTTTGTTGAAGATGACGAAGGCCGATTCTGGATCTCGACAAACCGCGGTCTTTCGCGGTTTGATCCGGATACCGAAACGTTCAGGAACTACGGGGCCGACATCGGACTGCAGGGGCTCGAGTTCAACAGTTTCGCATTTCATCGTGGACCATCGGGTGAAATGTTCTTCGGAGGAACGAACGGACTCAACAGTTTCTACCCGAACGAGCTCTCGGAGAACAATCGGCCTCCCCAGGTTGCACTGGTTGACCTTAAGCTTTTCAACGAGAGTGTGACGGAAACGGGGGTTGTTCCGATCGACCACTCGTTGGCGGAGACCAAGGAAGTCGTGCTGTCGCATGACCAGAACGACATCACGTTCGATTTTCTTGCCTTTCATTACGCCGATCCCCATCGCAATCAGTATGCCTACAAGCTCGAAGGCTGGAACGATGATTGGGTCTACGTAGGCGATCAGCGGACCGCTTCTTTCACCAACCTGGACCCGGGGGCCTATACGTTCCGCGTCAAGGCATCGAATAGCGACGGCGTTTGGAACGAGGAAGGAGCTTCCATTCACGTTGTCGTCAAGCCGCCCTTCTGGGGCACCTGGTGGTTCCGACTCTTCGCGATTGTCGCGTTCGCCGGCATCATCGTGGGCGGTTATCGGATCCGCGTCGAGCAGATCGCTTCTCGGGCGCGAGAGCTCGAGGGAGAAGTAACGAGCCGAACGGCAGCCCTCAAGGCAAGCAACAACCAGCTCGAGCAAAGCCATACCATCGTCCAGGCGATCAACCAGGAGACCAGCTTCAGACGCCTCCTGACGAAGATTCTTGAGGAATCGCGCGTCATTCCTGGAGTGGAGAAGGCAACGGCGCTCGTTCACATGCCGGAGGACGACCGGTTTCACGTCCGAGCCAGCTCCGGCTGGGACGTTGATGCCATGCAGAACATCTCTCTGTCTTCAAGCGAGGCACACCGCCGGTACGTGGAACAGGCCGAGCGCGTGGCCGAAGATATTTACGTGGCGAAAGATGTAGGCGGACGAGTTGGGACCGAGCAAATGGCCGAGTTTGGGCAGGTCGCCTCATTCCTCGTTTTGCGCATTCGCGTCGAAGAGAAAGTGGTCGCCTACCTGGTGTTTGACAACTTGACGGACGAGGATGCTTTCCAGCAGCATGACATCGAGCTGCTCGAGCGACTTAGAGACCACATTACCTCGGCGTTCATCAAGACGCGGATCCTCGAAGACCTGCAGACAACGCTGACCTCTCTTCAGTCGACGCAGGACCGGCTTATCCAGTCCGAAAAGATGGCGTCGCTTGGCCAGCTGACAGCCGGCATCGCCCACGAAATCAAGAATCCACTGAACTTCGTGAACAACTTCTCGGATGTAACTTCCGAGGTCGCCTCGGAAATGGCGGAGGAACTCGCGAAGCGGAAAGCCGAAATGCCTGCCGATCTCGTGGCCGAGTTCGAATCGATGCTCGAAAGCCTCACGCGCAACGCGCAGAAGATCGGGGAACACGGCAAGCGCGCGGACGCCATCGTCCAGAACATGCTCGAGCACTCCAAAGTGGGCGAAGGAGAACGGACGTCAGTTAATCTGAACGAATTGCTCGACGAGTACGTCACCCTCGCCGTTCATGGATTGGAGGCTCGTGGTGGCGGATTCAAAGTGGACGTCATCCGTGAGTTCGATGACGCCATCGGCCAGGTCAATCTCGTGCCGCAGGACATGGGGCGCGTCTTCATGAACCTGCTCGGGAACGCTTTTGACGCACTCAAGGAGCATGGCGCCAACGAATGGGGATCCGGCCGTGACCGTGATTACGGGCCGGCTGTCGACGGCGCCGTCGAGATCCGGGTTAGCGACAATGGTCCGGGCATCCCGCCTAAAGTCAATGCCAAAATCTTCGAACCGTTCTTCACTACGAAGCCAACCGGCTCTGGCACAGGTCTAGGATTATCAATGAGTTACGATATTGTAACGAAGGGGCATGGAGGGACGTTGGACGTGGAGTCGGAAGAAGGTAAGGGAGCAACGTTCGTTGTGAGGCTGCCTGCGTGAATTCAAAAATCAAAATGCAAAACGCAAATTTGCTCGCCTCCTCGAAGGTCGGTCGTGATTCCGAAACGCAACCTCCCCCGGCTGCGCGCTCCTTCGTCGCACTTAGCCTGCCCCCTCGTGAGGGGGACCGCGAGTACCCCCAATCCGCAACGTCGGATCGACGCGACCGTCTCCCCTCGAGGGGAGCCTCGGCGGAGCCGAGGAGGGGTGTAACACCCCCCGTCCCAATTGCGTCGGGACTGCCCCCCTCCAAGGGGGACAGCCGGCGGTGCACCCCGCCTGGTCGGTCGGACATCGGACGCCTTACAGATTCCCGTCCACGCGGGAATGACGAGGTGCCGGCACGCGGCACCCGGCACGCGGCACCGGCCCCCGACTCCCGTCGTTTCCTGGATTCCCGCCTTCGCGGGAATGACGAGGTGGCGGCACCTGGCACCCGGCACGTCGCACTCCGCACTCCGCACTTCGGACGTCATTTTGCGTTTTGCATTTTGATTTTTGCATTTCTGTTTGGATTTGCGGCGTCAGCGGCGAACGCGCAGCAAGTGCGCGAGTCCGAAATGCCGGCTGCGATCTCCGACCGCCCCCTTCCCGTCCGTTTCGAGAACCTGAGCATCGAAGACGGCCTCGCCATGTCGGTCGTCGAATCGATCTATCAGGATCGGTACGGCTTCATGTGGATCGGCACGCAGAACGGGGTCGATCGATACGACGGACATGAGTTCAAGCTGTACGAAACCGAGGCATTCAATTCCGAAAGCATTCCCGAAGGGTGGGTGATGGAGATCGCCGAAGATCGGGATGGATATGTCTGGTTTGCGACGACTGCCGGAGTTGGAAGGTTGGATCGGGCCACCGAGCGTTTTCGCAACTGGCGCCATGACCCCGATGATTCCACAACCGTGGGAGGATCGGCCACCTGGGTGGTTCAGCCGGATTCGAGTGGGTATGTCTGGGTGGCCACGAGCGGTGGACTTGACCGCATTGATCCTACGTCGGACGTGGTGACCCATTTTCGTCATGACTCGACGAGGCTTCCAGTATTAGCTCAGACGCTATGGCAGACATCATGCGTGACACCGAGGGTAGACTCTGGGTCAGTACGAGTCGTGGTCTGAACAGAGTAGATCCTGCCAATCCCGGCGTATTCGAACATTTTCTCTTGCCTGAGGATGGGTCGGATGGGAGTAATGCTGCTGTTGCCCGGAAATTCGATTTCGACACCTCATTTGAACGGCCAACCGAACCCGGCGTCATCTGGGCGGCCTCGATGACCGGGCTCTTCAGGCTCGACCCGAAATCGGGCTCCCATAAGTATTACCCGTACCCGACAGGCCAAGCGACCCGTTCCCTGGGGAGCAGGATACAGATCGTCAACGATCCCGTGAATCGCAACGTCCTGTGGATGAATATCTATTCCCAAGGCCTCCTTCGATTCGATATTCGGTACGAGCAGTTCGTTCAATACAAGGCGAACCCCGACGATCCGAACAGCCTCCAGAGCGATCGCGTGCTTACACTTTTTGGTGACAGGTCGGGCACGATTTGGGCCGGGTCATTCGGGCACGGAGTGGATCGATTTACTCCTGCGGCGTCGGGCGTCCAGCTCATGCGGGCCGGTTCGCAGCCCAATAGGGGACTCCCCTCGCCACTCGTCTGGGGTGTGACCGAGACACCCGACGGCATGCTGTGGGTCGCGACGATGGATGAGTCTGGAAAGGCTGCATTGTCGCGCATAGACCGCAGCACGGGCCTGGCCAGGCATTTCAGGCACGATCCAAATGACCCGCACAGTATTCCGACGGGGAGTGTCCTTCAGGTCATGACCGATCGAAATGGGACCTTGTGGGTAGGTGGCACGGGCCCGGTTCCACTGGCGCGATTCGAATCGGCTACCGGATCTTTTCGCCAATTCCGATACGATCCGAGTGATTCCGGCGGGCTGCCGTCTCGCAGCGTGGGTGCTATGCATATGGATCGCGGCGGCGCGCTGTGGATCGGCTCGGCGGACGGCAAGGGGCTCATACGCCTGGATGTGACCTCAAATATTTTCGAGACGTTCCCTCTTGATATAAAAGCGGCGATCTGGGCCATTTCAGAGGACCGGTCGGGCACGCTCTGGCTGGGCACATCGGGCGTCGGCCTCGTGCGATTCGACCCGGTGACCGGCCAGACCCAGCGATTCGTGCATGACGTCAACGACACGACCTCGATTGCGTCCGACAACATTCAAGCGATATTGCAGAGAAGCAGCGACCAAGACGTCGTCTGGGTCGGAACCGACCATGGAATCAGCCGGCTCGACGTCTCGACGGGCCTATTTACCCATTTTGACAGGTCGGACGGAATGCCCGACAACACCGTTTACACGATGCTCGAAGACGCGGCGGGGCGAATCTGGATGTCCACCAATCGAGGGCTCTCGCGCTTCACCCCAGAAACCGGTGAGTTTCGAAACTACGGCATGGAAGTCGGGCTCCAGGCGTTGGAATTTGCCCAGTGGGGCGCCTACAAGAGTCCGTCCGGGGAGATGTTCTTTGGCGGCATCAACGGGCTCAATGCCTTCTTCCCGAACGACCTCACAGGCAACAGTACGCCGCCGGAGGTTGCCCTCGTCGACCTGAAGCTCAACAACGTGAGCATTGCGAAATCCGGGTTGAGACTCGACGAACCGGTTCCGGCAATCGATCGGCTTGTTCTGGATCATACCCAGAAGGATCTCACCTTCGATTTCGCGGCGCTACACTTCGAGAATCCCGAAAAGAACCAGTTCGCCTATAAACTCGAGGGCTACGACAGCGACTGGGTGATGATCGGCCAGGGCCATACCGCGTCGTTTACGAACCTCAGTCCCGGCGACTACATATTTCACGTAAAGGCGGCCAACAGCGACGGCGTGTGGAATGAGGAAGGAACCTCGGTTGCGATCGTCATAACCCCGCCCTTCTGGGCCACATGGTGGTTCCGTTTGCTCGCGCTGATCGGTTTTAGCGGCCTTCTGTACGCCGGCTATGCCCTTCGAGTGCGACAGATCGCCGACCGGAGCAGGATGCTGGAGGCGGAGGTCGGGAAAAGGACGGCGGAGCTCAACGAGAGTAAGGATCGGCTGGAACTGACGAATGAGCAGCTCGAGCAGAGCCATACGATCGTCCAGGCAATCAACCAGGAAACCAGCTTCCGCCGGCTCCTCACAAAGATCCTCGAAGAGGCGCGGGTCATCCGCGGCGTCGAGAAAGCGACGGCGCTCATTCGAATGGAGGATGATCTCTTCCACGTCCGAGCCAGCTCCGGATGGGACGTGTCGCAAATGCAGCACATCCGTCTGACGCGAAAGCAGGCCCACGAACGATACGTGGAGCAGGCGAGCGAACTCGCTGAGAACATTTTCGTCGCCAAAAACGTGGGCGAGCGAGCCGGCACGGAGGAGATGGCGGAATTCGGCCATGTGGCGTCATTCCTCGTACTGCGCATCGTGGTGGAGGGTGACGTAACGGCATACCTCGTGTTCGACAACCTGACTGATCCCGATGCCTTTGATCAGCGCGACGTCTCCTTGCTGGAGCGGCTGCGTGAACACATCCAGTCTGCCTTTACCAAGACGCGCATCCTCGAAGACCTCCAGCATACACTGGATGATCTTCGATCGACCCAGGACCGTCTGATCCAGTCCGAGAAAATGGCGTCGCTTGGGCAGCTCACGGCCGGCATCGCCCACGAGATCAAGAATCCATTGAACTTCGTGAACAATTTTTCCGATGTGACGACCGAGCTCGCCACCGAACTGACGGAGGAAATGGAGCGGCTGAAGAAGAAGCTTCCGGCTGAAGACTTGGCTGAGCTGGCCAGCATCGTCGACAACCTCTCGCTGAATGCGAAGAAGATCGGTGAGCACGGCAAACGCGCCGACGCCATCGTCAAGAACATGCTCGAGCACTCTAAAGTGGGTGAGGGAGAGAGGAGTTCAACAGATCTGAACGAATTGCTGGACGAATATGTGACCCTCGCACGACACGGACTCGAAGCGCGCGGTGGCGGTTTCGAAGTGGTCGTGGAACGAAGCTACGATGACACCGTGGGCCGCGTCGACGTCGTGCCGCAGGACATGGGCCGCGTGTTCATGAACCTTATCGGAAATGCCTTTGATGCGCTGAAGGAGCACGGTTCCCGCGGAGGCGCTCCGACCGTCTCCGTGAGCACGGCGAAGATAGACGGGATGGTCGAAATTCGGTTCAAGGACAATGGTCCCGGCATCCCGCCAAAAGTCATGGTCAGGATCTTCGAGCCGTTCTTCACCACGAAGCCGACAGGATCGGGCACCGGGTTAGGTCTAAGCATGGCCTATGATATTGTTACTAAAGGACATGCCGGTACACTGGATGTGGAGTCGGAAGAAGGAGAAGGAGCGACTTTTGTTGTGAGGCTGCCCGTCTAAATTCAAAATGGAAAATTCAAAACGCAAAATGCGGCCGATCCCGAGGGTCGGGCAAATCTCCCGAGGGATGACAAGGCCGGACCTTCCAGTCGGCGTGTGCTCTGTTACGGAAGACGGGGACCTTCCAGCTGGCGTGTGCTCTGTTACGGAGGACGGGGACCTTGCGCTGGGGGTGTGCTCCGCCACGGACGACCACCCCGGCCTTCAGGCCGGGGTCGAGGAGCCAGCCATTCACCTAGCCGAGCCGGGCTTCAGCCCGGCGAGGTCCCAAACGCGATCCCCAGTAGGTAGGTGTCGGTACAAAGGTTCCCGCGCGCGGTTGAACCCCCGCTCGGGAGGAAATTCTAAGTGTGCTCCTGCCCCCGCGCTGAAGCGCGGGGTGGTTTGTCTAAACCCTCCTCGCGAAGGGCTGCTACCTCCTCGCGAAGGGCTGCTACCTCCTCGAGGGGCGCTGCCTCATGGTCTCAGCAGCGGAAGGTTGGGGCAGCTCTTGCCCGCCTCAAGGCGGGACTGTACGGGATGGCGCGCCGTTCTCGGACGCACGAAACCCGGAACCCGGAACCTGGAACCTGGAACTTCACAGACCTCCCCCGGCTCCCGGCGTTTCCTGGATTCCGTCCTCCGCGGGAATGACGGTGCGGCCACACCCGACGTCGGACCCCTTGGAAGCCTCGGGGCAGGCTCTCGGGCCTTCGACCTCGGACGCCATTTTGCGTTTTCAATTTTGATTTTTGCATTCGCGTTGGCGACTGCCAAAGCCAGCAGCCGGACATCTTCGACCGCGAAATCCCCGAAGCGTCTCAGGGACGCGCCGTGTCCCTGAGATTCGAGTCGCTCGGCATTGAGAACGGCCTTTCTCAATCGACCATTTACGACATGCTGCAGGATCGTCACGGCTTCATGTGGTTTGGTACGCAAGACGGCCTCAATCGCTTCGACGGCTACGACGTGAAAGTCTATCGCCACGAGCCGTTCGATTCCACGAGTTGGCTCGAGGGTTGGGCCACGGCCCTTACGGAGGATGACGAGGGGCGGCTCTGGGTCGGCTCGTGGAGCAGCGTCAGCGTGATGGATCCGGTGACCGAGAAATTCACGCACTACCGGCACGACGATGCCGATTCAACGAGCATCACGGATGAAAGCCCGCGCCGCATGATCGTCGACAGCGAGGGTTACCTATGGATTGCCACGACGGGCGGCGGACTCGACAGAATGAATCTGAAAGAGCCGGGAGAATTTGTCCATTACCGATACGACGAAGCCGATTCGACAAGTATCAATCATGATGTCGTCTTCGACGTGTTCGAATCGTCGGATGGCACGATATGGGCCGGCACGCGAAACGGTTTGGCGAAGCTGACCCGACAGGGATCTGAAGTTCCAAATGGACGATTCGTCCGATACCTGTCTCAGCAGTTGCCGGACAGAGATCCGGGGTTGATCCGAGTCATTGCCATCTACGAGCGTCCCGAAGAGCCCGGTATCTTTTGGCTTGCGACCAGCCGTGGATTGGTTCGATTTGACACGCACGATGCCTCGCACCAGGAATTTGCTTTGGATCCGAATGATCCCGCCGGGACCCTGGCTGCGGACATAGCGCCCGATCCGACAAATCGAGGCATTCTATGGGTTACGATCAACGGAAGGGGCTTGGCGCGTTTCGATTTGAGAACGCAGCGGTTCTTCCTTTATCAGGCAGACCCCAACGATCCGAACGGCTTGCCCGGTAATCAACTGGTCGGCCTCCTGACCGACCGGTCAGGCGTAATCTGGGTCGAGGCCGAGCGAACGGTCGAACGATTCAACCCTGCGACTGTCGGTTTCGAGTTCGTCCGCAGCGATCCCGCAGACCCTCAGTCGATGGCCGGACGTTCCACTTGGGGCATTGCACTGGGCAAGGACAACACGCTGTGGGTGTGCGCCCAGAAGAAGGATGGAACCAGGTTTCAACTCCTCGCGATCGATCGGACGAACGGAACAACAGTTTCGTTTGAGCACCATGACAAAGATCCGTACAGTATGCCTGCCGGGCAGCCCGTCGTGATCGAGGATCGAACGGGAGTCATTTGGGTCGGCTCCGCTGGTGGCGGTTTGGCACGACTTCATCGCCCGTCAGGCAAATTTTACCTGTTCGAGGCCGATCCTGATGATCCGAACAGCCTGAGCAGTGACAATGTTTTCGACATCTACGAGGATCGCAGCGGTTTCATCTGGGTCGGGACATTCGGAGGCGGGCTGAACCGTTGGGACTCCGAGCACCCCGACCGCTTCATCCGCTACCAGTACGACGAGAAGGATTCGACTTCCATTGGCAGTGATCAGATCGTCGACATAATGGAGGACCAGGCTGGATTCATCTGGATTGCCCAGAGTGGGAATGGCACGAGTCGCCTCGATCCACTTACCGGGAAAGCCAAACGTTATTTGCACGACGTCCATGATCCGACGACGCTTTCATCGGAGTTCATCATGACGCTTCACGAACGTCGTAGAGAACCCGGCATTATATGGGCCGGGACGAACGGCGCCGGGCTTAACAGGCTGGACGCGAAGACAGGCGTAGACGGCACACTATACTGTTAAGGACGGGCTGCCGAACAACACCGTCTACGAGATCCTCGAGGATGAAGAAGGTCGCCTCTGGATGAGCACGAATGCTGGGCTCTCGCGCTTTGATCCCGAAACCGAGACGTTCAGGAACTACGGTCTGGAGGTCGGCCTCCAGTCGCTGGAGTACAACCTGAAATCATCATTTCGGGCGCCCAACGGGGAGATGTTTTTCGGCGGCATCAACGGGCTCAATGCTTTTTTCCCAAACGAGCTAACCGACAGCTCGGTGCCTCCCGAAGTGCGGATCGTCGATCTCAAGATCGGCAACCACAGCATAAAGCAGGATGCGAACGTTGCGTTGAAGACGCCGGTGCCTGATCTGAAACAGATCAAGCTCAACTACGACCAGAAGGACGTCACATTCGATTTCGTTGGATTCCATTACGAGCACCCGGAGCAGAACACCTTCGCCTACAAGCTGGAGGGGTACAATGATGATTGGGTCGAGGCGGGTGAGAGCCGGGTGGCGCCCTATACGAACCTCGCGCCGGGCGAGTACGTCTTCCATGTAAAGGCGGCGAACTCCGCCGGTGTCTGGAATGAGGAGGGCGCCTCGATTCGTGTCGTCATCACGCCGCCGTTCTGGGCGACGTGGTGGTTCCGGATTCTCGGCGTATTGGCCTTTGCGGGCGTGATCTTCGGCGGATATCGAGTGCGCGTGAACCAGGTCGAGCGACGAGCGCGCGAACTGGAAGGCGAAGTCGACAAACGGACGGCCGAGCTGAAAGCCAGCAACGAGCAGCTCGAACAGAGCCACACGATCGTCGAGGCGATCAACCAGGAAACGAGCTTCCGGCGCCTGCTGACCAAGATCCTCGAAGAGTCTCGTGTCATTCCAGGAGTCGAAAAAGCGACGGCTCTTGTCCGCATGCCGGACGATCTCTTCCACGTACGTGCTTCGTCCGGATGGAACGTCGAAGAGATGCAGCACATCCGCCTCACGGCCGAGCAGGCCAACGAACGCTACGTCGAGCAGGCGGAGCAGGTTGAGCGGGACGTCTTTGTCGCAAAGAACGTCGAGGCCCGGGCGGGCACGGAGGAAATGGCCGAGTACGGCCACGTCGCATCGTTCCTGGTGCTTCGGATTCGCGTTGAAGGCACCGTGGTTGCCTATCTCGTCTTCGACAACCTGACCGATCAGGAAGCCTTCGATCAGCGCGACGTCGAGTTGCTGAAACGACTGCGAGAGCACATCACGACTGCGTTTATCAAAACGCGCATCCTGGAGGACCTGCAGACGACGCTGACTACCTTACAGTCGACGCAGGATCGCCTTGTGCAGTCTGAGAAAATGGCCTCGCTCGGTCAACTGACGGCTGGCATTGCGCACGAGATCAAGAACCCGCTCAACTTCGTCAACAACTTCTCCGACGTTACCACCGAGCTCGCCGACGAGTTGGCGGTCGAACTCGAGTCCGCCAAGAACGAGCTCACGCCGAAGCACGCGGCGGAATTCGAATCGCTCATTTCGAGCCTCCGACTGAACGCCCAGAAGATCGCCGAACACGGCAAGCGTGCGGATGCAATTGTCAAAAACATGCTCGAGCACTCGAAAGTCGGCGAAGGCGAACGCGCCCCCACCGATCTCAACGAGCTGCTCGACGAGTATGTCACACTCGCCCGTCACGGATTCGAAGCACGAGCGGGAGATTTTGAAGTCGACGTCGAGCGCGAATACGACAACAAGGTTGGGAGACTGGATGTCGTGCCACAAGACATGGGCCGCGTGTTCATGAATCTCCTTTCGAACGCCTTTGACGCACTGAAGGAATTCGGAGCGAACGGCCGGACGCCCACCGTGTCTGTGAAGACGATCAAGTTGGACGGAGCCGTCGAGGTCCGAATCAGCGACAACGGTCCCGGTATCCCCGAAAAGGTGAAGGCTAAAATCTTCGAGCCGTTCTTCACGACGAAGCCTACGGGTTCCGGCACAGGGTTAGGTTTGAGCATGGCCTATGATATTATTAATAAAGGACATGGTGGAACACTGGATGTGGAGTCCGAAGAGGGCGAAGGTGCTACGTTTGTTGTGAGGCTGCCTGCTTGAATTCAAAATGCAAAATTCAAAACGCAAAATGCGGTTGATCCCGAGGGTCGTGCCAATCGCTCGAGGGACGAGGACCCCGGACTTCGGACCTCGGACATCAGACATTGGAGTCCGTCATCCCCGCGAAGGCGGGGATCCATCATTCCGCAGGTTCCTGGATTCCCGCCTGCGCGGGAAGGACACGGTAGCGGCACCCGACGCCGGACCCCGGACTCCGGACCCCGGACGTTCTTTGGATTCCCGCCTGCGCGGGAAGGACACGGTAGCGGCACCCGACGCCGGACCCCGGACTCCGGACCCCGGACGTTCTTTGGATTACCGCCTGCGCGGGAAGGACACGGTAGCGGCACCCGACGCCGGACCCCGGACTCCGGACCCCGGACGTTCTTTGGATTACCGCCTGCGCGGGAAGGACACGGTAGCGGCACCCGACGCCGGACCCCGGACTCCGGACCCCGGACGTTCTTTGGATTACCGCCTGCGCGGGAAGGACACGGTAGCGGCACCCGACGCCGGACCCCGGACTCCGGACCCCGGACGTTCTTTGGATTACCGCCTGCGCGGGAAGGACACGGTAGCGGCACCCAACGCCGGACCCCGGACTCCGGACCCCGGACGTTCTTTGGATTACCGCCTACGTGGGAATGACACGGTAGCGCCACCCGACTCCGGACTCCGGACGCCGGACCCCGGACGTTCTTTGGATTACCGCCTACGTGGGAATGACACGGTAGCGCCACCCGACTCCGGACTCCGGACGCCGGACGCCAGACGCAAATTTGCGTTTTGCATTTTGATCTTTGCATTTCTTGCGTCAGCGGCGAGCGGCCAGTCCCTTAATCAGCAGGAAATCCCCAATCCGCTCGCGTCGCGAACGATCTCCCCCCGCTTCACGCACCTGCGTCTCGAGGACGGCCTGTCTCAGAGCGCGGTCTATCACATTCTCCAGGATCGCAAGGGATTCATGTGGTTCTCCACGCAGGACGGCCTGAACCGTTACGACGGCTACAACATCAAGATCTACCGTCCCCACCCATTCGACTCGACCGGACTGTCCGACGGTTGGATCTGGTCGACGATGGAGGACCACGACGGCGATCTCTGGGTCTCCACCCACAGCGGTGGTCTGAACCGGATGGATCGCACGACGGAGACCTTCAAGCAGTTTCGCCACGACCCCGATGATCCGACCAGTCTCGCTTCCGACGCGGTTTGGGCAAGCTACGAGGATCGGGACGGCATTATCTGGGTTGCCACGGAGGCGGGTGTTGACCGCATGGACGATCAGCGAACGGGCAAGTTTACTCATTACAAGAACGACCCTTCCGACCAACACTCGCTGAGCAACAATGTGGTTTACTACATCTATCAGGATTTGGCGGGCTCCCTCTGGTTCAGCACGGCGAATGGGCTGAACCGAATGGATCCGGCCAAACCCGGCGTCTTCGACCGATTCTTTGCCGGACCCCCAGAGTCGGTGACAGTAAAAGATGAAGTCGACACCCCGTTAGAGCGACCGGAGGAACCGGGCATACTGTGGGTTGGCACGGTTCAAGGCCTCGTACGACTGGAGACCGAGACGGGCAAGTTTGACCGCTATTTCCCTACCAAACCGGATCCGAACAACCCAATGATCAACGCCATTTTCTATACGGTGCTTGATCCCGCCAATCCGGGTGTCATCTGGGTATCGACGATGGGGTCCGGCATCGGACGTTTCGACATTCGTGCGCGCAAGTTCGTGATGTATCGCAACGAACCGGGCAACCCCAATAGCCTGAGCAGCAACGTCGTCCAGGCCGTTTTTGCCGATCGATCGGGCATGGTCTGGGCGGGAACGCAACAGTCGGGTGTCGATCGCTTCAATCCCTCTCAGGCAGGCGTGGAGCACCTACGGTCGAATGCGGCCGATCCGAATTCCCTTCCTGACAAATCGGCATGGGGCATTTCTGAGACGCGAGACGGCTTCCTCTGGGTAGGAACGAATGACGGAACACTGACGGCACTGGATCGATCAGCGGGGAAAGCGACCTATTATCGGCCGAATGCCGCCAATCCGCATGCGAAAAGTGCCGCTAACCCAGTCGCGATCGTGGAGGATCGTTTCGGGTACGTATGGATCAATGCCCGCGGCGGTACGGATCGACTCGATCGCCGGACCGGCAGATTCAAGCACTATCGTACGGATCCAAAGGATGAACACTCCATATCGGGTTCCGCTCCGTCGATAATGGAGGACCGGCTGGGCAATCTCTGGTTTGGAGACGCGCAGGGCGTCCTGAACCGTTACGATCGTGAAAACGATCGTTTCTACAGATATCCTCTCCGCGATACGACGCGACTTGGATCCGACGTCAGTCTCCATGCCAGGGAACTGGTCGAGGACCTCGCAGGATTCATTTGGGTCGCCACGGACTCGGGTGTACTGCGCTTTAATCCGGAAAGTGGAAGAGTGGAAGCGTGGATTCATGACCCGAACGATCCGAAGTCGCCGAGCGCACCAAATATCAACAGCATTGTCGAGCGCCAGCGAGAGCCGGGGATCATCTGGTTTGGAACGCAAGGAGGAGGACTGAACAGACTGGATGCAAGCACAGGTGATATCCGCTTCTATACAGATCGCGACGGGCTCGCGAACAACGTCGTCTACGGCATCCTCGAAGACGAGAACGGATTGCTCTGGATGAGCACGAACCACGGCATCTCACGATTTAATCCGGACACGGAGACTTTTCGCAACTACGGACTGGAGATAGGCCTCCAGTCGCTCGAGTTCAACGGCAGCTCGTACTACAGGAGTCGCTCGGGCGAACTGTTCTTCGGTGGCGTGAATGGGCTCAATGCCTTCTATCCGAATCAGCTCGCCGACAACATGACGCCTCCGCAGGTGGCCGTCGTCGACCTGAAGCTTTTCAATCGGAGCATTACGGACTCGGGGGTCGTGAAGCTGGACCACCCAATAGAAGACACGCACGAGATTACGCTCGACTATTCCCAGAAGGAGGTC
The DNA here is from genome assembly GCA_963768715.1 of uncultured Bacteroidota bacterium. Lineage (GTDB taxonomy): Bacteria > Bacteroidota > Rhodothermia > Rhodothermales > DATKEJ01 > DATKEJ01. The sequence goes on along the minus strand of CAVYJC010000005.1, from coordinate 200,056 downwards.
ACTTTTGACTTTGTTGCCTTCCATTATGCCGATCCGGGCAGCAATTCGTTCGCTTACAGGTTGGAGGGATTCAACGACGACTGGGTCTACACGGGGAATCAGCGCACAGCCTCCTTCACGAACCTCTCACCGGGCGAATACATTTTTCGCGTCAAGGCGGCGAACAGCGACGGCGTCTGGAACGAGGAAGGCACCTCGCTGCATCTCACAATTACGCCGCCGTTCTGGGCAACCTGGTGGTTCCGCTTGCTGGCCGTTTTAGGCTTCGGAGGATTGCTGTATGCGGGCTACGCTTTCCGTGTACGCCAGATTGCAGAGCGGAATCGTGCCTTGGAATCCGAAGTGGACAAACGGACAGCCGAGCTCAACGAAAGCAAGGAGCGCCTCGAGCTGACCAACGAGCAGCTCGAGCAGAGCCACACGATCGTCGAGGCGATCAACCAGGAGACGAGCTTCCGACGGCTGTTGACGAAAATCATGGAGGAGGCGCGTGTCATTCCAGGGGTCGAAAAAGCGACGGCGCTGGTTCGGCTGCCGGATGATCTCTTTCATGTTCGCGCCAGCTCGGGTTGGGACGTAGGCGAAATGCAGCACATCTCGCTGACTCCCAAACAGGCACACCAGCGATACGTGGAGGAATCCGAAGAAGTTGGAAAAAACATTTTCGTTGCGAAGAACGTGACGGAGCGCGCGGGTATGGAGAAGATGGCCGATTTCGGGAAAGTCGCCTCCTTCCTGGTGCTCCGCGTCATGGTGGAGGGGGACGTCAGGGCCTACCTCGTTTTCGACAATCTTACCGATCCCGACGCGTTTGATCAGGGAGACGTTGCGTTGCTCGAACGGTTGCGCGAGCACATTCAGTCCGCCTTCATCAAGACGAGCATCCTCGAGGACCTCCAACACACGCTAGACGACCTACGTACCACCCAGGATCGCCTGATCCAATCCGAGAAGATGGCCTCGCTCGGTCAGTTGACAGCCGGAATCGCACACGAGATCAAGAATCCACTCAACTTCGTGAACAACTTTTCCGACATGACTGCCGAATTGGCGACCGAGCTGACGGAAGAAATGGATCGCCTGAAGCAGGAGCTTCCGGCCGACAAGCTCGAGGAGCTGGCAAGCATCGTCGAGAGCCTTTCGCTCAACGCGAAGAAGATCGGCGAGCATGGCAAACGCGCCGATGCCATCGTGACGAACATGCTCGAGCATTCCAAGGTGGGTGAGGGAGAGCGCTCGACCACGGATCTGAACGAGCTGCTCGACGAGTACGTCACGCTCGCCCGACACGGACTCGAAGCGCGCGGCGGCGGTTTCGAAGTCGACGTCGAGCGCAGCTACGACGAGTCGGTGGGAAGAGTCGACGTCGTGCCGCAGGACATGGGCCGCGTCTTTATGAACCTGCTTAGCAATGCTTTCGATGCCCTGAAGGAGCACGGCGCGCGGAACGGCACACCGACGGTCTCGGTCAGCACGGCGAAAGTTGACGGGGCCGTAGAGATTCGAGTGAAAGACAATGGCCCGGGCATCCCCGAAAAAGTCCGTGCCCGCATCTTCGAGCCGTTCTTTACGACGAAGCCCACGGGATCAGGCACAGGACTTGGCCTCAGTATGGCATATGATATTGTTACTAAAGGACATGGCGGGACGCTGGACGTGGAGTCGGAAGAAGGACAGGGTGCAACTTTTGTCGTGAGACTACCGGTGTGAGCCACAGTTGTCATCCCCGCGCAGGCGGGGATCCAGAGATCAAAATGCAAAATTCAAATCGCAAAATGCCGCTGACTCTGAGGGCAAAGCGAATCCGAGAGGAGACCGTTCCACATTTCGCCGGACTCCGGACACCGGACTCCGCACGCAAATTTGCATTTTCAATTTTGATTTTTGCATTCGCGGTCGCGCCCGTGACCGCGCAGCAGCTTGGTCAACAGGAGATCCCCACGCCGCTCTCGGCGCGCAGCATTTCCCCCCACTTCGATCACCTGACCATCGAAGACGGTCTCTCGCAGAGCACGATCCACAACATCTTCCAGGACAGCCGCGGGTTCATGTGGTTCACAACGCAGGACGGACTGAATCGCTACGACGGGCTCGAGGTAAAGACCTTCACCCATGAGCCTTTCGACGACTCTTCGCTCGGCGCCGGATTCAGCGTTGGCATGGACGAAGCCGCCGACGGAGCGTTGTGGGTCGGAAATGCCAATGGCTTGTACCGGCTCGATCCGCTGACGGAGAAATTCACCTACTACCGTCACGACGACAAGGATTCGACCAGTCTTTCGGGGGACTTTGTCTGGGCCGTGAAGTTCGATTCCGAAGGGAAATTGTGGGCGGCAACGAACAACGGGCTGAGTGTGATGGATCCCGATAATCCTGGTGTCTTCCAGCGATTCCATCACGATCCAAAGGACGAGCACAGTCTCAGCGACAATCGCGTTTACTCGGTCTTCGAGGACAGCTCCGGCACCATCTGGATCGGTACGGCGAACGGCGTCTCGATTACCGACCGGCAGCATCCGGGGAGTTTCGATCACGTTCTAAGTGAGGATGCAGAGCATCCGGCGCGAGGTATGGGCTTTTACGACAACGAGTCTTACGGCTTTCTGGAGCGACCGGAAGAGCCTGGCGTTCTCTGGTTGGGGACAGCGAACGGCATTGTACGGATAAGGGCCGATACGAGGGAGACCGAGCGGTTCGTCATGCACCCGGAAGACAAGAGTGCCGGTGGTCCGAATACAACCTGGAAGTTGGCGCAGGACCCGGTCAATCCCAGCATTCTCTGGGTCCCAACGTGGGGAGGAGGGCTCGGCCGATTCGACGTCCGCGCCAAGCGGTTCGTTGTTTACCACGCCGACAAGGACAACCCGAACAGCCTACTTACAGACTCGAACATCTCCGTCTTTACCGATCGATCAGGAATCGTTTGGGTCGGATCGCAGGACCAGGGTGTCAGCAGGTTCAATCCGGCATCGGTTACGTTCGCCTATTATCGGGCGAGCGACCGGCCTGACGGTGCACACCTGCCCGGAAGCTCCGTTTGGGGGATTTTCGAGTCGCGGGATGGGATACTCTGGGCAGGCAGCGTGGACAAGGCGAACAATAATTGGCTCACCGCCATGGACCGGTCGGCCGGAAGGGCGACGCAGTACCGAGCATCGATCCGGAGATGAATCGAGCCTCGATCCGGGGACGGTGGATGCTATTTTCGAGGACGGCAAAGGACGTCTCTGGGTTGGAACCGACTTGGGTGTTGACCTGCTCGACCGATCGACCGGCCGGTTCCGACATTTTCGAGCCGACAGGGATGATCCCGAGCGATTCCCGGCTCTGCTCGCTCGTTCGCAGAGGATCGCTCAGGCACTGTCTGGTTTGGCGCGACCCGGGGCCTTGCCAGAATGCAACCGAGATGCTTTCGGGAAATTCGATCAGTATGTGAATGATCCGAAGGATTCCACGTCCGTCTCGAGCGGCGTCACTTCGATTGTCGAAGGTCTCGCCGGATTCCTGTGGCTCGGCACGTATACCGGCCTCGATCGCTTCGATCCGGAATCCGGTAAAGCGACGCACTACAAGCACGATCCGGACGATCCGATGAGTCTGAGTGCGAGGCAGGTCAACGTCGTTGTCGAGCGCCGGCGCGAGTCCGGAGTCATCTGGGCAGGAACGGCAGGCGGAGGCCTGAGCCGGCTCGATGTGCGCTCCGGCAAGTTCCAGCGCTTCACCGAACGGGATGGTCTGGCAAACAACGTGATCTACGGAATGCTTGAAGACGATCTCGGCCGTCTATGGATCACGACCAATCACGGGCTATCACGTTTTGATCCGGAGACAAAAGCCTTCAAGACATACGGCGTCGAGATCGGCTTGCAAGGCCTGGAGTTCGATCAGTTTGCCTATCACAAGAGCCGTTCCGGCGAGATGTTCATCGGAGGGCCAAACGGACTGAACGCGTTCTTTCCAAACGAGTTGTCCGACAACCTGAACGCACCGGAAGTCCAATTGGTCGATCTCAAGCTCTTCAACAAGAGCGTCAAGGAGACGGGGGCCGTAAAGCTGGACAAGCCGCTGGCGGACACGAAAGAGATTCACCTCGACTATTCCCAGAAGGACGTCACCTTCGATTTCGTGGCGTTTCACTATGCCAATCCTTCGGGGAATCAGTATGCCTACAAACTCGATGGTTTCAACGACGACTGGGTGTACGTTGGAGGCAAGCGGACGGCTTCGTTCACCAATCTGGCCCCTGGGGAATACACCTTCCACGTAAAAGCGGCCAATAGCGACGGGGTCTGGAACGAGACAGGGGCCTCCATTCATGTGGTGGTGGAACCTCCATTTTGGGCCACCTGGTGGTTCCGGTTGCTTGTCCTGGTTGGATTCGTGGGGCTGCTTTATGGAGGGTACACCGCTCGCGTTCGCCAGATAGAGGATCGCGCTCGAAAGCTTGAAGGGGAGGTCGAAAAGCGTACGGCAGAACTCAAGGAAAGCAACGACCAACTCGAGCAGAGCCACACGATCGTCGAGGCGATCAACCAGGAGACGAGCTTCCGGCGTCTGCTGACCAAGATTCTGGAGGAGTCGCGCGTCATTCCCGGCGTCGAGAAATCGACGGCGCTGGTCCGTCAGTCGGACGATCTCTTCCATGTGAGCGCCAGTTCGGGCTGGGATGTGGCCGAAATGGAACACATTCGCCTCACTCCCAAACAGGCACATCAGCGCTACGTCGAACAAGCCGAAGAGGTGGGCAAGAACATCTTCGTCGCCAAGAACGTGGCGGAACGCGTTGGCACCGAAGAGATGGCCGATTTCGGCAAGGTCGCCTCGTTTCTTGTGCTTCGGGTCGTAGTAGACGGTGACGTGCGTGCCTACCTCGTTTTCGACAACCTCACCGACTCTGACGCATTCGAAAAAGGGGACGTTGCACTGTTGGAGCGGCTGCGCGAGCACATCCAATCTGCCTTCATCAAGACGAGCATCCTGGAAGATCTCCAGGCGACGCTCGACAACCTCCGTTCCACGCAAGACCGTCTCATTCAGTCGGAAAAGATGGCCTCTCTCGGTCAGCTGACGGCGGGCATCGCCCACGAGATCAAGAATCCGCTGAACTTCGTCAACAACTTCTCCGAGGTCACCGCCGAATTGGCGAATGAACTTGCCGCAGAAATTGCGGAGCTGAAGAAAGATTTGCCGGCCGACAAAGCGGCCGAAGTCGAAGGGCTCCTCCATAGCCTTCAGATGAATGCCGCGAAAATTGGCGAACACGGCAAGCGCGCCGACTCGATTGTCAAGAACATGCTCGAGCACTCGAAGGTCGGCGAGGGCGAACGTGCATCCATCGATTTGAACGAGCTCCTCGATGAATACGTGACGCTGGCCGTCCACGGACTCGAAGCGCGAAACCCCGGACTAGAAGTCCACGTCGAGCGCTCCTACGACGAAGCCGTCGGCCAGGTCGACGTCGTGCCGCAGGACATCGGACGCGTCTTCATGAATCTTCTTTCCAATGCATTCGACGTCTTGAAGGAACACGGCGCCAACAAAGGCGCCCCAACTGTGTACGTCTATTCTTTGAGGAGGGACAATCACGTCGAAATCCGCGTGCGGGACAACGGCCCGGGAATCCCCGATAAGGTCAAAGCCAGGGTCTTCGAGCCCTTCTTTACGACCAAGCCTACGGGCTCCGGTACAGGTCTAGGATTATCAATGAGTTACGACATCGTGACGAAGGGCCATGGGGGAACGCTCGACGTCGAGTCGGCGGAAGGGGAAGGATCGACCTTCACAGTACGGCTTCCGGTCTGAGGTCAGGAAATGATGAACGATGAATACGGAACGTGGAATGGCTTCCGCCGGCGTGGTTTAGACGGTGCGGGATACACACCGACAGCGGCTCAGCGATCGCTTCCGATATGGCTGCCATTATTCATTATTCATTATTCATTATTCATCATTTCGGTTGCCCCCGTCACCGCTCAAACGCTGGAGGCCGGCGAAGTCCCCTCATCTCTGTCGCAACGCTCCCTCAACCTCCGATTCGATCACCTAAGCATCGAGGACGGCCTGTCTCAGTCAATGGTCTTCGACGTCCTCCAAGACAGGGCGGGGTATGTTTGGTTTGCCACCCAGGACGGAATCAATCGGTACGACGGATACGAGATCAAGAACTACTATACCCAGCCGTTCGATTCGACGAGTCTGCCCGACACATGGCAGACTTCACTGATGGAGGACAGCGACGGGCATATCTGGGTCGGCGGACAGGGGGTGATCAGTCGCATGGATCCCGCGACCGGTTCGTTCACTCGCTACTACTTCCCGGTAGAAGATTCGACACAGTACGTTCAGGCCATCGTAACCTCGATGGTGCAGGACGGGACGGGCGCAATCTGGGCTGGAACGGTCGGTCTTGGCCTGCAGCGGCTGGATCCAAGTGACGGACCGGATTTCGTTACCTACCGACACGATCCGGACGATAGCGAAAGCATTCCGAGCGGCGGGGTGTTTGATCTGCTTGTCGACTCGGACGGTGGCTTATGGATCAATGCCTCCCGTGGTCTGAGTCGGATGCGACCGGATGCTCCCGGCCGGTTTGAACGATTTCTGGACAATGAACCTCCGAGTCAGGACCGGATCATGTTGCGGGGCCTTTTGGAGCGTACGGAAGAACCGGGGGTGCTCTGGGTCGGTCACCACGACGGTTTGGTGAGATTGGATGTAGCGACGCGCGAGACTAGGACCTTTCCAACTAGCAAGCGCAGTCCCAGCGGCGTTGGCGACATACTCCGCGACCCGACGGATCCCGGTATCATCTGGGTCGCACTGGAAGAGGGCATCGCACGATTCGACCTCCGGTCGGGCGGCTTCTTTTCCTATGTCCACGATGACGTGAACGATCACAGCATTTCACCGGGAACGCCTATGAGGCTTGGCACGGACCGCTCCGGAACGGTATGGGTTGGAACGCGCGACCATGGCGTTGACCGGTTTCGGCCATCGTCGATCGGCTTCGAAACCGTTGGCGCCAAACCCGGATCGGAGAGTCTGTTCGCCCGGCATGAGGTTCGTCAGATGTTCCTCGATCGCAACAATGTGCTTTGGGTCGTGAGTCGCTTCGAAAACGAGTGGCGGCTGACGGCTCTCGATCGAACCACGGGACGGAGTCAGACTTTCATGCACGATCCAGGTGATCCCCGGAGTTTGCCCGAGGGAAGGATCGAGGGGATCTTTGAAGACAGCCGGGGAGATTTTTGGCTCGGGGGCACCGGCGTGCTATGCCGGCTCGATCGTGATCGGGGTTCGTTTCGTCACTTTCGTCACGATAGATCCGATCCGACCTCGATTACAGACGGTCTTCTCTTCTTCATGTTAGAAGATCGGAGCGGTTTCCTGTGGATCACGACGAGTACCGGGCTCGAACGCATGGACCTGAGAAATCCAGGGGTCTTCAAGCATTTCGTGCACGATCCGAATGATCCGGCCACGCTGTCTTCGAACAATCTGATCAAGGTTGCACAGGATGCCTCCGGATACATCTGGACGTCTTCCTTGAATGGCGTCAATCGGATGGACCCGACCACGGGCAAAGTGACCCGCTACCAACATGATCCCAATGATCGCTCCTCTCTCGCATCGGATCGGGTGTGGGACGTGATGGTGCCCAAGCTCGATCCGGGCGTCGTGTGGGTTTCAGGATTTGGCCTGAGCCGTCTCGACGTCGCAACCGGCACGTTTCGATTGTACACGACGGAGGACGGGCTTCCGAACAATACGGTGTACGGGGCGCTCGAGGATGATCGCGGCATGATCTGGGTCAGCACGAACAACGGGCTTTCGCGCTTCGATCCGGCCACCGAGACCTTCCGCAACTACGGCCTCGAGGCGGGGCTCCAATCGCTGGAATTCAACGGCGAGTCGTTCCACAAGGGGTATAACGGTGAGCTGTTTTTCGGAGGGATCAATGGACTGAACGCATTCTTTCCAAATTCCTTGTCGGAGAGTACGACCGAACCCGAGACCCGTATTGTCGACATTCGCGTCGCCGGTCGCCCGCTCGCGGAAGCGTCGGACGTGGCTCTCGAGACACCAGTCCCTTTTCTCCAGGAGATGACGCTGGGGCCTGAGCAGAAGGATCTCTCCTTCGTCTTCAATTCCTTCCATTACAAGCATCCCGAAAAGAACGAATACAAATACCTTCTGGAGGGTTTCAACGATGACTGGGTGAACTCTGGGACGCGGCGTACGGCCTCCTTTGCGAACCTGGATCCCGGCGACTACACCCTTTTCGTCAAGGCTGCGAACAGCGACGGAGTCTGGGATGAAAAGGGAGCCTCACTTCGCATCCACGTGCTTCCGCCCTGGTGGCGAACGTGGTGGGCATACGGCCTCTACCTGATCTGTTTCGTCGCGGGCGCTCTCGGGATCGATCGATTCCAGCGCCATCGCCTGCTCGAGAAGGAGCGTCAGCGGTCACGGGAGAAAGAGCTGGCCCAGGCGCGGGAAATCAAGAAGGCGTACGAGGAGCTGGAAGAAACGCACAAGAACCTCAAGAGGACGCAGGACCAACTCGTGCATGCGGAGAAGATGGCTTCCCTCGGCCAGCTTACGGCAGGCATAGCCCACGAGATCAAGAATCCACTCAACTTCGTGAACAACTTCTCCGATATGTCGCGGGAACTGGCGATCGAGCTCGAACAAGAGATCGAGTCGAGGCGCGACACGCTCCCTGATGATTTCGTTGAGGATGTGGAGGACATTCTTCAGTCACTCAAGCTTAATGCGGAAAAGATTTACGAGCACGGTCGGCGCGCCGACAATATTGTCTACGGGATGCTCCAACATTCGCGAGGTGGGGAAGGGGAGCGGCAGGAGATCGACCTCAACGCGCTGCTGGAGGAGTACTTCAACCTGGCGTATCACGGCATGCGTGCGCGTGACTCCGATTTCAATGCTACCCTCGTTCGTGACTACGATGACTCCGTCGGCAAGGTCGAGTGCCGTGCCACAGGACCTCGGCCGCGTGTTCCTCAATCTGATAGGAAACGCGTTTGATGCACTCAACGAGCACGGGGCCAAAGGTCGCCAGCCAACAGTGACCGTCAGCACCAAGCGGCGAGACGACATCGTCGAGGTTCGGATCGCTGACAACGGTCTCGGCATTCCCGACCATGTAAAGGCGCGAATCTTTGAACCTTTCTTCACTACCAAGCCCACGGGTAAGGGCACGGGTCTCGGGCTGTCGATGAGCTATGACATCGTGACGAAGGGGCACGGGGGAACGCTGGACGTTGTCTCCGACGAGGGCGAGGGAGCAACGTTCGTCGTCCGTTTGCCGATGAAGCCTGTTTAGGTCGGGAAGAAAGACGACGCCTTCGTCGCCATGCCCTTCCCAGTCTGTCAGTCGGTTTACGACGGCATCGTCCGCTCTGAGAAAGCCAGAACTTTCGGTTTGACGAGACGCTCGAAATCGACGAATGACATTCGCAGCAGCTCCGTGTGAGACCCGGCGGCGAATGCGATCTCCTCGTCCTCAGTCAGACTTTCCGCTACGTAAACCTCCATGTCATAGAGATTTCCGAATGGGGGCATCGCTCCCGTATCGCAGTCAGGAAAGAGACTCGAAAAGTCGTGCTCCGACGCAATCACGGCATGATCCGCACCCGCCACTTCAGCGAGGTGCTCAAGATCCACATGGTACGAGGCAGGCAGAACGGCCATGGCCATTTGGCCGTCGAGCTTGACCATTACCGTCTTCGCAAGCTCCCTGCCGGGAATGTGGGCCGAAGCAGCCGCTTCCTGGGCCGTGTAGGCGCGTGAGTGTGAAATCAGTACGTACTTGATGCCTTCCCGATCGAGGAAGGTCTTCAGTTTTTCGATTGGCATGATACCCTCCGTCGTCCGGTTTTTTGGTTTTTACTAGTTCTGAGAATTGGATAAAAACCGGGAATCGTTGGAGAGGGTTTCCTTCGATCGCGTGAACGAAGTTTCCTGACAGGTGTCATGGAGCGGCGCGTCAGACGGCGACCGAGTGGAGGTTTGCAACGCAGCGTCGCGTTCTTCGCATTGCATATATAGCTGAAACAGAACCAACCCCATGCGTACGATCCACAAAAGTTGTGGCCTTTGGGGACGTAGACGAAAGTCGAAAATTCGTAGATTCGATGGGAACGGTTCGGTCCGAATAACGTGTTATTGACTCCACCTCAAAACCTCAACTTTGCCCATGTCGCCAAAGCTTAAGGTCCTAGTCGTAGACGACGAACAGGACGTTCAGTGGCTTTTCCGTCAGAGATTTCGGAAGGAACTTCGGACCGGTTCGATTGACCTTGAATTCGCATTTTCGGGTGAAGAAGCACTGACCACGCTGCGGGAAGGCCTCGCCACCGACGTCATGCTCATTTTGTCCGACATCAACATGCCCGGGATGACCGGACTTGAGCTGCTCAAAACGGTTAAGGAAGAGTTCTCCAATCTGCCCGTGCACATGATTACGGCTTACGGAGATGAAAAGAACTACCGTACTGCGATGGATTACGGTGCAGATGGCTATATGACCAAGCCTCTCGATTTTGAGGACTTGAAAGCGGCAATGCTCGCGATGTAACCGGATCCGTTTGGTTTGGGCCGAAGCCGTCCTGTCTTTGGATTTCTCCAGTTCAGTTGATGCGGTCATGACCGCCGGTGAGGATCAAGATGGCACGGGTCAGCCCGTTGACCTCACAGTCGAGGAACTGAAGGCGCCCGTCGAAGACCTGCGGGCGAGCAGGGAGTCTGATATTGAACCCGTCGATGCCATCATCGAACTGGCGCTCAAGCAGCTCCTTCTTCCCGAATCCATCACAAGGCACTCCCATTGTTCAAGGTCCCGGAGGCGATATGCACATTGAATCCGAGGCTGAAACGTATACTGAGTCCATTGTGACTGTCCCGGATGCCCAGGATTGGGTGTGCCGTCACAATTGCACGTTTTCGCGGTTCGAGCGACATTGATCGGATCCACTCGGATCATAAAGAATGTCTGATACGCTATACATACTTGTCGTCGACGATGAGCCGGACCTCGAGCCGATGATCCGCCAGAAGTTCAGGCGTCAGATAAAGTCCAGCGACTACGATTTCAGAATCGCATACGATGGGCATGAGGCGTTGAAGCGTCTTGAGGAGCATCCCGAGATCGATATCATCCTTACGGATATCAATATGCCGAGGATGGACGGTCTCACGCTGCTGTCCAAACTTCATGAGGCCGGTGGTACGAGAAAGGCCGTCGTGGTAACCGCCTACGGCGACATGGAGAACATCAGAACGGCCATGAATCGGGGCGCATTCGACTTTCTCACCAAGCCCATTGATCTCGACGATCTCGAGATCACGATTCGAAAAGCGCAAGTCATCGTCGATCGAGAGAGAAAGGCGAAACTGGCTCGTGAGACTTTCGGTCGGTATCTGTCGGATCGGGTCGTGGCTACCCTTCTCGACCATCCTGACGGGATGCGCCTCGGCGGCGAAAAACGAACCACGACCCTGCTGATGTCAGACATCCGGGGCTTCAGCATGATCTCCGAGAGGTTGAATCCGGAGGACGTCGTTGAAATCCTGAATATCTACCTCCGGGAAATGACGGAGATTATTCATTCGTTTGACGGCACGATCGACGAGTTCATCGGCGACGGCATCTTGACGGTTTTCGGAGCTCCGATCGCGCACGAGGACGATGCGCTCCGGGCCGTGGCCTGTGCGGTGGCGATGGAATTGGCCATGGACGACGTCAATGCGAAGCTAACCGAGCGTGGTTTCCCAACCCTCGAGATGGGCATCGGAATAAATACCGGGGAAGTAGTTGTCGGCAACATTGGATCGCAGATGCGCGCGAAATACGGGGTCGTTGGCAGCAATGTGAACCTTGCCAGCCGCATTGAGAGCTTCACGGTCGGTGGGCAGATTCTCGTTTCCCAGCGTACGATGATGGACGCCGGCGACGTGCTGAGCGTCAGCCGGAGCATGGAAGTTCCTATGAAAGGATTCGCACATCCCGTTTCGATATACGAGATCATTGGCGTCGGTTCGCCGTATAATCTGCGCCTTCCCGTTGGCAGCAGCGAGTTGATAATTCTCGAGTCACCTGTGCCGGTGACGTATGCGGCCCTCGACGGCAAGCACGTTTCGGACGAGAGCCGTTACGGTCGCGTGCTTCAGCTATCTGAACACGAGGCGTTGCTCGAAACGCCCGACGGGCTCGATGAACTGGCAAATATTCGTTTGACGTTCCGTGGGAAAACTTTGTCGATGGTAAACAACGAATCCGTAGACGTGTACGGCAAAGTCACGAAAGCCGAACAGGATGATCAGTGTTACTTGGTTCGATTTACAGCGGTCCCCGGAGAAGCAGCACAAGGACTCAGTAACTTGGTTGCCGGAGTGTAGTGACCTGTCCAGAATTTCTTTACATTCAAAGCTCTCCGGGAGTCAGGCCCCTGAGAAGCATATTAGCATCGTCTTGATCACAATGGGCCGAATCAAGTTTTCTTCAGTATGAGTGTCGATACGTCCGGACCGATCCGCATCCTCGTCGTTGATGACGAGCCCGATCTGGAGCTGCTGATTCGTCAGAAGTTCCGTCGCGAGATTAGGGATCGTGAGCTCGATTTCAGGTTTGCGCCTGACGGTTTGGAGGCGCTTGAGAAAGTCAATTCCGACGGCGGCCTGGATATTATCCTGTCCGACATCAATATGCCTCGGATGGACGGACTTACGCTCTTGTCGAGGCTGGCCGACATGGAGGTTTCGCTCAAGACCGTGATCGTCTCCGCGTACGGCGACATGGAAAACATCCGCACCGCCATGAACCGCGGGGCGTTCGACTTTGTTACTAAACCTATCAACTTTGAGGATTTACGTAAGACGGTCGACAAGACTTGGAAGGAGGTTTGCCTGATCCGAAGTGCGGAGGATTCGAAACGGCACCTGACGCTTCTTCAACGCGAGCTCGATATCGCCAATCGAATTCAACTCTCGACGCTGCCCTCCACTTTCCCTGCCTTTCCGGAACGCTCGGAGTTTGACCTTTACGCGACGATGATCCCTGCCCAGGAAGTGGGCGGCGACTTCTACGACTTCTTCATGATCGATGAAGAACAGCTTGGTTTCGTCGTGGGGGACGTTTCGGGGAAAGGCGTGGGCGCCGCCATGTTCATGGCGATCACAAAGACCCTCTTGAAAGCAACGGCCGTGCAGGGGATTCCCGCCCAGAGCTGTGTGCGACACGTGAACAAGGTTCTGTATCCCGAGAGCGTTCGCGGATTGTTTGTGACCGGCTTTTACGGAATTCTGGATGCCGAGACCGGCGTCGTCACTTATTGTAACGCCGGCCACAACCATCCTTATATCATCCGTCACAACGGTGACGTCGAGTTGATCGAGCCGCCAAAAGGGCTGGCGCTTTGTCTGGTCGACGACTTTACTTACAAGGCCGGACAGATAACCCTCGCTAAGGGCGACACGCTCTTCATGTACACCGACGGCGTTAACGAGGCGATCAATGCCGTGCGTGAGGAATTCGGCGTCGGTCGCATCGTCGAGTGCCTGAAGGATGCCGTGGGTCACACACCGGCCGAAGTGGTGCGCGACGTTTTCCGCGAAGTCGAGGGCTTCTCAGGGGGGATTTCGCAGTCTGACGACATCACGATGCTTGCCCTGCAGTATCTCGGCTCCACCGGGAAGCAGGTCGACGAGCAGGCGCTTGCCAACGAAATGGCTGGGATGGATTAAGTCCTGGGTGGCTGCTCGGCCGCCTCGGCTTGGCCTCAGAGCTCTGTCCCGAAGATCCGATCACCGGCATCACCGAGGCCCGGACAAATGTATCCGCTCGCGTTGAGCTCTCTGTCCAACGTCGCCGCGACTATCGGCACATCCGGATGATATTTCGATAGCGTAGCCACGCCTTCGGGAGCCGCCACGATGCAGACGAAGCGGAATCTTCGGCCGCCGAGTGCCTTCAACTGGGCCAGAGCGCCGGCCGCACTCCCGCCCGTGGCAAGCATCGGATCGGCGACGAAGATCCAGGCGTTCTCCATTCCGCTCGGAACGTTCTTGTAATAATCCACCGGCTGGAGCGTCTTCTCGTCTCGATACATGCCCAAGTGGCCCACGCGGGCTTCCGGAGCGAATCGGACAAAGCCATCAACCATTCCGAGCCCGGCTCGCAGGATAGGGACGACGATGATCTCGTCGGCGAGCCGGTAGCCTGTCGTCCGTTCCAGCGGTGTTTCGAGGTCGTAAGTCGTCAGTCTGAGATCCCGCATTGCCTCGTATGCGAGAATAGCACTCAGGTCGGCAACGACCTTGCGGAACGTCCCGTGCGGGGTCTCGCGGTTACGGAGAATCGACAGGTCCCGCTTGAGAAGCGGGTGGTCGACAATCGTCAGATTCCCGGTTGTTTCTGTCACCTGCTATGAGATCTCAAGCTGATAAATCACTGAACTTGACCACCGTGTTTGGCGGCGGTCTTGGCACGACGGTGCGCTTCGGCGTTTTCGATCCACGGCTTTCGCTCGAAATAACTTCGCGTCAGTTTGACGACGACGCCCGAAAGCAGCAGCAGAGCGATCAGGTTGGGGAAAGTAACCGCCCCGAGCGCAACGTCGCCCAACACCCAGATGGTCGCGAGCGGAACCGTGGCGCCGATGAAATGCATGATAACGAACACGACCTTGTAAGGGAGGATTCCCTTGAGACCGAACAAATAGTTGGAGCATCGGTCGCCGTAGTAGCTCCACGATATTGCCGTCGAGACGGCAAACAGGAGCACGGAAATGAGCACGATGATGCGGCCCAGACCTCCCATCCCGATCTTACCCAACCCCTTTTCAAAGGCGAGCGAAGTCAGTGGAGCTCCGGTTTCTGTAGCATTTCCGTAGAGCGTACTGAAGCTCGCGCCGCTAGCGTCAGTGGCGCTGCCCGACTGGGGATCGATCACACCCGAAAACGGTATGGTCTGCGCCATGTCGGTGAAGAAACGGGTGACCTCCACCTCGTGCCATGCGAAGCGCGAATCGCCTTCAACGTGCAGCGGCATACCGTCCTCGACCCGAATCTCGTCTGGAGGGTCGGTACCTACGAAGACGTTTCGCTGGTCCTTTGCGACGTAGCTCACATCGCCCGAGGAAAGGTCGAGCTCAGTTGGCAGCTGCTGGTTCCATACGCCTGTGATCAGGATGACGAGCCCCGTCATGGAGCAGATAACGATCGTGTCGATAAAGGGCTCGAGCAGTGCCACGACGCCCTCCGATACGGGCTCATCCGTTTTCGCAGCCGCGTGCGCTATAGGCGCTGAACCCTGCCCCGCCTCGTTGGAGAACAACCCCCTCCGTACGCCCCACATGAGGGTCAAAACGAAAACACCCGCGCCGGTGCCGGCGACGCCGGCCGAAGGATTGAAGGCTTCGGATAAAATCAGTGCAAACGTTGGGCCAACGTCACCGATGTGAATGAAGATGATTGTCAGGGCTCCCGTGACGTAAAGAAGCGCCATGGCCGGTGCCAGAATCCCAGTGACCTTTCCAATCCGGTTGATGCCGCCCAGAATAACGAGGCCGACCACGCTGGCCGTTATCAGTCCGGTTACCCACACCGGAAACCCGATGTTGTCAGCTACGATGTCAGCGACCGTGTTCGCCTGTACGGCGTTTCCTGTCATGAAAGAGGTGAGTATCAACGCACCTGAAAAGAAGACGGCCAAGGGTTTCCACTTCGCGCCGAGGCCTCGTTCGATGTAATACATCGGACCGCCCGAAACGGTACCCCACGATTTTCCGGCCGATTCCGTCTCAACCCTGTAGTGTTGAGCAAGCGTGACTTCCGAATATTTGACCGCCATCCCGAGAAGCGCCGTCATCCACATCCAGAAGAGAGCTCCCGGACCGCCCCAGTGAATCGCGATGGCGACCCCGGCAATGTTGCCAATCCCAACCGTTGCACTGAGGGCAGTTGTAAGTGCTTGAAAATGCGGAACATCACCTGGCTCTTCGGGGTCGTCGTACTTTCCGGAAGTGACAGCGATGCCGTGACCCAGATGGCGAAATTGAACAAAACCGAGGCGGAGCGTGAGATAGAGCCCGGTCCCCAGAAGCGCGATTACGAGGAAGGGGACGGTTTCTCCGGCGACATTGATTCCGGTATTCCAGACGATGTCTTCGAGAAACCGAATAATCTGTTCAATATGCTCCATGAGGTGTTTCAGTTCAGGGTGAATTACGACCCGGATTTTGCGCCCTGGCACAGGGCATGACGGGGTTCGCTCTTTCTCAGATCAAAGACGTTCGTTTCGCGCAGGCTTTCTGGGCGGAAAAGCGGCCCCCAATGATGGATAAATCGACCGAATATAAAGTCTAGAGCGAAAATGCTAAATGCAATGTTGCGTCGTGGATGGGCGTTCTGAGTCGGTCACAGCATTTCTGGACTCACTTCGACCAACTGCCCTTTCGACAATGCCAGCGTACGCGCCGGATATTTCTTGACGATTCGATAATCGTGCGTTGCCATGAAGACCGTCATGCCCGCTCGATGCAGTCCAATCAGGAGCTTCTGAATCTCGTTGGCCACGTGCGGGTCAAGATTACCCGTCGGCTCATCGGCCAGAAGGATGTGCGGCTCATTCGCAATAGCCCTCGCAACGCATACGCGCTGTTGCTCACCTCCGGAAAGCTCATGCGGATA
This sequence comes from uncultured Bacteroidota bacterium, assembly GCA_963768715.1. Classification (GTDB taxonomy): domain Bacteria; phylum Bacteroidota; class Rhodothermia; order Rhodothermales; family DATKEJ01; genus DATKEJ01. The sequence continues at coordinate 183,346 of CAVYJC010000005.1, read as the reverse complement.
GGCAAAGTGCTTATGACTGAGACCGACGTGGGTGAGGAGGTTGAGTACACGTGTCTTGATTTCCTTGCTCTTCTTGCCGGTGGCGTAAAGCGCGAACGCGACGTTCTCGAACACCGTCCGGTCCGGAAGGAGTTGGAAATCCTGAAACACGATTCCGACAGCGCGCCGCAACAGCGGGATCTCGTGCTTCTCGATCTGGTCGGAGCGGAATCCGGCGACCTGAACCACTCCTTTTTCGGGGAACAGGTCCATGTACATCAGACGCAGCAGCGTACTCTTTCCGCTTCCGCTCGGACCGACGAGATAAGCCAATTCGCCTCGTCCGATCTGTACGGACATGTCCTTGAGCACGATACGACGCTCGTTGCCCGGTATCGGAAACGATGTTGTAACGTTCTGTAAGTTGATCATCCAGTACGTGGATTAGTCGGTGGGGTGGGGCTTGGACAGTACCCACTGGATGCGTTCCGACTCGCCGGTTGCTGGCATGTCTGTAAACGCATCATAACATCCTTCGACGCGCAAACTACTCAGTTTGACTGTCAATTCCATCTCTTGAAGCTCATATGCCCGCTGATAATGGATTTCCGTCATGCGTTCCTGGCCCGCTCGAATATCGAACCGCGTCACGTGCAGACGACGCCCGGCATCGTACTGGCTGGATCGTGAATAGGACGCTTGCGGGGTATCCCAAGCGTCGTCAAAATACGCAAGGTTGTTGATCGAATTGGCAGGCGTGCTCTGATCGAAAAGAAAGATTCCAGCGGGATTGAGGAGCGCTGAGATCTGCTCAATGAGCGTGGCCACCTGTTCCGATTCCAAGAGGTAGTTTATCCCGTCATAAGCCAGCAGGACGACATCGAAGGCGCCGTCTATCTCGATATTTCGGAAGTCGAGGTTCTCGAAGCGCAAATCGGATCGGCCTTGTCCCAGTTTCCGCCGGGCGACGGCCAGCATGTCGGATGCGTTGTCGGTGGCCAGATACGCTGCATTCAGGCGTCGATGAAGAAGCACGGAGAGACTGCCCGTTCCGCAGCCGAGCTCCAGAATTTGTTGCGGTTCGGGTGCAAACCGCTCGATCAGTGAAAGGATGTAGGCGGCCCAATGCGTGTAATCCACGTGCGACATAATCCTGTCGTACAGAGGTGCGAGAGCGCTGTAGGGTTGGTGGGGCTCCACGCCAAACCCGACTGGAGGAGGGGGGTTAGACATGTGCACGTCCATCAGGCGGCTTGTTGATGAGACGTATCCGTCCTTCGCCGTCGGGCGATGTCAATGGCAGCATAGAGGGCGTTCCGCATACTGTCGGGAGACGCCTTACCCTCTCCGGCAATATCGAATGCAGTACCGTGATCAGGAGACGTACGGACAATGGGGAGTCCCGCCGAGAAGTTTATGCCACTGTTGAAGGACAGGACCTTGAACGGCGCCAGGCCTTGATCGTGATACATGGCCAGCACCGCGTCAAAAGCCTGATATTTGCGCGATGCGAAGAAGCCGTCCGCCGGAAAAGGACCGAAAACGAGATGGCCTTCACTGCGTGCCGTCTCTATTGCGGGCTTGATGATGTTGATTTCCTCATCGCCGATCACGCCGCCATCCCCCGCATGCGGGTTGAGCCCGAGGACGGCCAAGCGCGGTCGCTCCACGCCAAAGTCCATCTGAAGACTATGACCGATGATTCTCGCCTTTTCGAGAATGGTCTCCTCCGTGACCGCGCTCGGAACGTCCCGCAGGGGAACATGCGCGGATACGAGCCCTACTCGAAGGTCGTTGGCGACCATCATCATCGTGAAAGACGGGCAGTTGCATCGCGAGGCGATGAATTCCGTGTGGCCCGGCACGTTGAATCCGGCTCGGGCCACGGCCTCTTTCGAGATAGGCGCCGTAACCATGGCGTGAACGTGTCTATTGATGCAAAGATCGGTTGCCCGAGTCACAGCCGACATGGCCACTCTTCCTGCCGCCTCGGTAATCTGCCCGATGCGGATGGGCGGTTCCTCATCCGGCGATTCATCGAGTACCCACACGGTATGTTCGTTCTGGGTGTCGATCTGATCGATGTCCGAAATGCTGTGGATGCTCATCTTCTTCAGACCGACCAGTCCGGCGTGCGCACGCATCGCCGCTGCCGAGCCGACGACGATCGGGGTAAAGAAACGGTAGATGCGTCGATCGGCGAGACACTTCAAGACGACTTCAGGTCCGATTCCGTTGATGTCGCCGATCGATATGGCGACACGGGGCTTGAACCGAACGCGTGATTTATCCGCCATGAATATTTGCCTCTTGTCCTTTCGGGCAGTGTCTGCGACCGTACCCGCGACGACACCGGACGTGTCGCCACGGCATCGAAGACTATATACACGATCGCTACGCCAACCGTTCCAAATCGTCAGCCTTGCTTCACGATATGGAAAGGATCGATGCTGGACGCAGACTCGAAGGTGAATGTCTTCCCGTCTGTGTACACCCAGGTTTCCAAAACGCCGCCCGCCTCCGGAAACGATCGAGAAATCTCTTCCGGAGGGCCGTGGAGAATGTAGATGCGAGCTCGATCTGAAGCGAGTCCGTTGGGGATCATTCCCTGACCCGTTCGAAACTCTTGTGCCGCGTAGTCGACTCGCCGATAATACTCGACCATCAGCTCGTTGTACGCGGTCTCGGGCGTGGGATCACGTTTTGACCAGAAAGCTCTGAATTTATTTATCTTATCTTCCCGTGATCCGCTCTTCAGTTCGTCTATGACCGACTTGTCGACAATGAAGCGAAGGTTCTTTATGGCTACGTCGATGTCGAGAAGTGATACGGGCATGTCGGGCCAGTGCGTACTGAACCGAGTGCTCGATTTTGCAGGTTTGGAAGCTCCCTTGAGTGCCGCGTCGAGGACATACGAGCCGTTTTCAAGCTTGCGACCCCGCAAATCGATTGTCACCAAGTAAGTATTCGTCGAATCCCCCGGCTCTGCCAGCGTAACCCGATTCTCGTGTACGTCGACTGAAGTGACAGGTCCGATCGCCAGGAACGAGGCCAAATCGACTTCCCCCGAATCAACCAGCGCGCCACCTTCGAGAATAGGAGGCGGTGCCGCGTGCACGGGCTCCTCGCCGTTGCGCTCCTTTCTTCGATACGACTCCATTTGTTGCCTTTTGGCCCGCATCTCTGTCCGGACGGCGTCGAAGTCCAGTTTGCGAAGCGTCCAAGTCAGTTTTGGTGTCTCGGTCGGCTCACCGCTCCCGAGGGAGACGGGTACGACAGCGAAGGCTGCCTTGCCAAAGCGTGCGTCACCCCCTAGATCCACGAAAGTCAGGTATCGCACCATGTCCGTATTGACCAGCGTATCAACCAGAACAGCTCGCGCGACGCCTACCGAGTCGAAGTTTGGCACGGTAATGGGCCGAAGGGGTGTGCTGGAGGTTCGCTCGGTATTCAAATCGTTGAGTCGTACCCGTACGCCGTATTGCCCGGGTGCAACAGCAAAGGTGATTGAGCCCAAGGTGCTGCGCATCGGATCGACCGTCGATTCGTAGTCGGGAGCGAACGATTCGGATCGCCAGACCTTCTCCGTGACGATCCTTTCGTTCTGATACAGCTCGGCTGTAACAGAAATGGACGCCCTAAAGAGTTTGTCGTCCAGTCCCTCGACATGCCGCATGAACACGAGCCGATCGTTCGGAATGCGGAAGCCCACGGTCACCAGCGCTCCGTCGCTGCCCCCGGGCAGTGCAAAGGCTTCGTAATAGATACGGGAGGTTGGCCGCATGGTCGCCATTTCCTGGTACCGATCCGGTTGCGCCGAGGCGGTAAAGGCGGCCGATATGGCGAGTACGATTCCGAGGGTGAAACAACGCATCTGGCTATTATTCGGAGGTCTCTTTGGCGAAACGGCGAAGGAAGTCGACGAACAGGCGAACGCCGAAGCCTGTGGCTCCTTTCAACCTGTATGACGATCTCGTTTCAAGGAAGGCCGGGCCCGCGATGTCGAGATGGATCCAAGGGTAGTCGACAAAATGCTCCAGAAACTTTGCAGCGGTAATCGATCCCGCGTGACGGTTCCCCACGTTCTTGATGTCGGCGACGTCGCTCTTGAGAAGCTCAGCATAGGCATCGAAGAGCGGCAGCGGAGCGACGAGGTCACCCGTGTTTTCACCCGAAACGATGAAGTCGGCCATGTATCCCGGGGCATTTCCCTTCTTGTTCGCGAGGATAGCCGCCGCAACTGTCCCAAGAGCAACAACCTGCGCTCCCGTCAGCGTCGCGATGTCGACCACGAGCTCAGGCTCCAGGCTGCGCGCATACGATAGAGCGTCGGCGAGAATCATGCGACCTTCGGCATCCGTATTGAGAACTTCAACCGTAGCGCCCGAGTGCATGTGGACCACCTCGCCGGGCACGTAGGCCTGCTTGCCGGGCCGGTTGTCGGTAGCCGGAACGAGAGCCGTTACGTGAACGGGCAACGCGAGTCGCGCCACGGCTTCCATGGCGCCAATGACCGCGGCGGCGCCCGCCATGTCGTTCTTCATCTTATCCATGGAGTTCAGCGTCGGCTTGAGCGACAGTCCCCCTGTGTCGAATACGACACCCTTTCCGACGAGTACGATTGGCTTCTCGTTTACGGCGTCGGGTGGATTCCATTCGAGAATGGTGAAGGAAGGCGGTTCTTCGCTCCCTCGATTGACGGCGAGGAGACCTCCCATGCCCGCCTCACGGATCTCCTCGAGACCCCAGACGGTGGCTTTGTATCCATAACGCTCCGCTGATTCGGCGGCAAACCTGGCGAGATCGGTCGCGGTCTTGTCCTGCGGCGAGAGATTGACGAGGTCTCTGGCGAAACACGTGGCCTCGGCTATTTCCTGCGCCGATTTGGCGGCGATCCGAACAGCCTTCACGTTCGCTGCCGGAACGATCAGGCTCAGCTGCTTCAGGCTCCGCGCCGGCGTATCGGACGTACGGTATTTGTCGAACCGATAGGCGCCGAGGATGAAGCCCTCGACGATGGCTTCGATTCGTTCGGGTGCCAAATCGGCGTCCCCCACGAGCCAGGCCGCATCGCCGGATTCGAGATCGCTACAACGCTGGGCTGCGTTGGAGGCGGCGCGGCGGATCTCCTCAAGACCACTTGATTCGCCCAGCCCGACCAGCGCCACGCGTCGAGGGCCCTTCCCGTCACGGTAGAAGAGAACAATCTGATCGCGCTTGCCTTCGAAATCTTTACGAACCGCATCACCGCGCAGCCGGAGCTTACGCTGTAGAGAGGCGAGTTTGACAGTGGTTTCGTCGGATGACAGTGGGACAAATAGGAGGTCGGTGTTTACTTCGCCGGCCGGTCGGTTTGAGACAACGATTTTCATCGATACGATCTGTTTGAAATATGAACGAGCGGTATTGTTAACGTGACGAGAAACTCTCGTCGAGACGTTCTTGCAGCCTGCCCAAAACGCTGTTCAAGCTGCCCCGAACGAAGGCGCCGGACGCGTTAAAGTGTCCGCCGCCGCCAAGTTCTGATGCCAATCTATTGACCGGGGTGTCACCCTGGGACCGAAGACTCAGTTTGACGTGATCACCCACTTGCATGGCAAGTATTGCGACATCTACCCCCTCGATGGCAAGGATGTGATCGGTGAAACCTTCGGCGTCCTCTGTGTGAGCGCCGGTTCGATCGAGCATCGGTCGCGAAATCGACATGATGCCGACCCGGTCGCGGCACACGAGTTTGAGTGTTCCCAATGCGTGACCCAGCAGCAGTTGGCCGACGTACGATCTCGTCTTATAGATGCGGTTGTATATCTCCTCCGGTGAGATCGAACCGATCTCGAGTAAGAGCGCCGTGATCTCGTGGACTCGCGGTGTGACGGTGTTGAATCGGAAGGATCCTGTATCGGTGAGAATCGCCACATACAGGGCCTCGGCGGTTGCAGCGTCCATTCGGTCGAGACCGCGATGCTTAAACAACTCGAAGATCAGCTCGCCGGTGGATGAGCGTTCCGAATCAACGAGCAAGTGGTCGAACACTGGTTGGGGATCGGGGTGGTGGTCAATCACGAAACGCACCCCGCGATGTCCTGCAACTGTCTCTTCCAACGCGCCGATACGATGCAGCGCATTTGCGTCGACGACGACGATGGCGTCGGCTTCGCCAATTCGAATCAGTTGCGAAGGGCTGCGGTCGAAAACCTCGATCCGGTGCAATGGGTCAAGCCAGGCAATATTGCGCGGCAGGTGATCGGTTCCCGCGAGGTAGACCTTCTTTCCCTCCGATTTCAGGAAGCTCGCAATCCCCAGCTGCGATCCGACTGCGTCACCGTCCGGACGGATATGCGTCACGACCACAAACGAGTCGTGTTGCAATAATTTATCGATGAACGGGCCAAGCATTGCCAACGGTCTATCCCCACATAGTAAACGCCATACAACAAACGGTCTGCCAATAGGTTCGAGTTACCAGGCTAGTACTTCATATCAGCGCGGTGTTTCATAGATTATCGAACAATTTCCCGAATCGAACCTCATGGTTACCCAAGTCGAAGAACTTCGTCGTGAGAATGCGCGCCTCCAGCGTGCAGTGGGCGAGCTCAGTATGCTCAATGACCTTGCCAGAGACCTGGGTGCGAGTCTGGACCCCGACAAGATCATGGCCAAGATCGTGAGACGGTCGATCAAGGCTGTCGATGCCTCTCAGGGTGTCGTCACACTCGTGAACGAGGCCGAACACTCATCGCTGAAGACGCTCGTAAGAACGTCGTCCGCGTCTGGCGAGCGTGAGTCCTTTCATTTGAGTGAGAGTGTACTCGGCTGGATGCTGATTAACCGGCGGCCGCTCCTTGTGAACGATCCGCGCACCGACGATCGGTTTCGCGGAGTCCGCTGGCACGAGTCAATCCAGACCATGCTTGCGGCCCCCCTAATGACAAAGTCGCGCCTGACGGGTGTCCTGGCCGTGTACAACAAGCGGCACGGGGACAGGTTCACGGACGACGACCAGCGTCTGCTCGCAATCATTGCGGCACAATCTGCTCAAATAGTTGAAAATACAAGACTTTACGGCGAGGAACAGGCGCTCACGCGGATGCGTGAGGAGTTGCGGCTCGCCAACGAGATTCAGACTGGTCTTCAGCTGAAGGATTACCCGGACATTCCCGGATACGACATTCACGGGATTTCGGAGCCGGCTCGATCGGTTGGCGGCGATTACATCGACTTCTTCCCGATTCCGGACGATCAGTTCATGTTGTGCGTCGGTGACGTCTCGGGCAAGGGATTGCCGGCCTCACTTCTGATGGCGAACGTCCAGGCGACGTTGAGAAGTCAGGCCGCGTGGAGTGATTCGGCGGCTGACTGCGTCTCGCGGGCGAATGTCCTCCTCTGCGACAGCGTTCGCCGGGGGAATTTCGTTACGCTCTTCTACGGCGTGCTCGACCAGGCCGCAAACTCCATCCAATTTGCAAACGCGGGGCATAACCGGCCGTACGTCGTCAGACGCGACGGCAGTACGAAGACGCTCGAACTGGGAGGTCTGGTGCTAGGAGTGAAGAGGGACTTTCCGTATGGGCAGGATTCACTAGTGATGGATGTGGACGACGTGCTCGCCGTCTATTCGGATGGGATACCCGAGGCCATGAACCTGCATCATCAGCAGTTTGGGGAGGAGCGCCTGCTGGCCCTTTTGACAGAACACCGCGCACTTTCTGCCGAAGCACTTGCCAAGACTGTGCTCAACGCCGTCAAAGAATTCGCCGGTCAGGCGCAGCAGCACGACGACATTACGCTCTTGATCGTCAAGCGGCACGCCTGAAGATTCGCAGATTCAGGGTCGGCGGATTATTGACGCATCGCGGGGAATACCGTACCATGTACGGCTACTTTTCGACATCTGACTATTTTAAACAAGCATCTCATGCCATTCACGGTCAACGAAGAATACAATGCGGTCGTTTTTGAGGTTAAAGGCCGATTTCTCGGCAGCGTGGACGGCCCAAAGTTCAAAGAAGGTCTTGCCAAAGTGATCGAGAAAGGCAAGACGCACATTGTGGTTGACCTCTCGAAGGCCGACTTCATGGATTCATCGGGCATCGGCATTCTGATTGGCGGGCTGACGTCAGTACGCAGGTCGGATGGCGATATGCGCCTCGCTGGGATGACGAAGCGGATCCGCAATCTGTTCTTGATTACCAAGCTGCTTGGGAGCGTTTTCGACGATTACGACAGCGTCGCAGCGGCTGTTGAAAGTTTCAGGTCCAATCCGGCTTCCGGCGGGGCCGCAGCAGATTGATCCCGATTTCCGTGCGATCCGCGGAGCCGAGGCCGAACTGCTGCCAAATGGTCTAGTCCACCAAGAAAAAGGCGCTGCGCCGTAGCGCGAGAAAGTCTGCCATGGAACAAACATTCACGAGGAACCTCGACGAGCTCCATAAGGTGTTCATCTTTCTCGATACGTTTGCGGAGGCGTCGGATGTAGACATGTCGGTCTCGCTGCCGGTTCGCCTTGCAGTCGAGGAGCTCTTCACCAACATGGTGAAATACAACAAAGACAGCAGGGCCGACATCACGCTTTCGATCGATCGAAGCGACGATGAGGTGAAGATCGTCCTGACCGACTTCGATACCGAACCGTTCGATATTACGTCGGCCGGAGATGTTGACATCACAGCCTCACTCGACGAGCGAACCCCGGGCGGACTCGGCATCCATCTCGTCAAGAGGATGGTCGATGAGATTCACTATCGCTATAAGGATCGGGTCAGCCAAATAACCTTGATTAAATCGGTTAAACCACGGCATGCTTGACATTCGTGTAGAAGACGGACAGGTATTCCTTGCTGGCATCTTTGACGCCTCGCAAGTTGTTACGGCTGAAGAAGTATTCGACAAGGTGGCGGATTCGACCGTTGTCGACTTCACAAAGCTGGAGTACATTTCCAGCGCCGGTCTAAGTGTCCTGCTAAGGACGCAAAAGCGATTGAGTGAGGAAGGTGGCCAACTCACCCTCCGAAATCTCAGCAGCCATATCTCGGATGTGTTCCGATTTGCCGGATTCGATCTGATCTTCCAGATCGAGTAACCCGCTCGACCACCCACCAACGTTTTCACCGTTACTGTGTATGTCAAATCGGATCGGGAAGATCGCGATCGGATAGACGCTGACGACCTTTCCCTGGTACGCCGCACTGTTCGCGGAGACAGGGGAGCCTTCGGCGCCCTGGTTGATCGTTATCAGAAACCGATTTATAACGTTGCACTGCGGATTGTTAAGAATCCGGAAGATGCTGAGGACATTGCACAGACGGTCTTCATGAAAGCGTATCAAAAACTTGACGGCTTCGACGAGCGATACAGATTCTTTAGTTGGATCTACCGCATCGCGATTAACGAGTCGCTCAATTTTTCAACGCGGCGCCGAAGCTTCGAGGCACTCGAGCCGAGTATGCAAAGCGCCGTCGATTCGCCCGAAGAAGAGACCATTAAGCTGGACAAGGAAGAACGGGTTGGTGACGCGATTCTTGAACTCGAACCTGAGGACAGGGCCATCGTCATCCTGAAACATTTTCAAGGCTTCTCATACGCCGAGATCGGTTTCATTTTGAATATCCCGGAGAAAACCGTCAAGTCCAGACTGTACACGGCCAGACAGCGTCTGAAGGATGTCCTCACGAGAATGGGATACTTCAACAAATGAAAGACGACCGAATTATCGACCTCGTCAACAGCGAGTTGGACGGCACGAATTCACCGTCGGATCACGCTGAACTGACGACGCTCCTCGAGAGCGACCCGTCCATCAGGGAATACCTCGGCGAGATGCACTTACTTGACGAGTTGCTCACTGCCGTGCCCATGGTAGATCCCCCCCCGACGCTCAAGTCGCGGGTTATGAATGCGGTCGCCCACTTGGAGGCCCCGGTGACAGACGCCGCCACAGAAAGCTGGTTCGATCGCGTTCTCGCGCCTTTCCTCAAACGCCCGGCCTGGGCCGTCACGTACGCATTCGCCATCGGAATCGTCGTCGGCCTGAGCGTGATTTCCATCATCGAATCGAACGGCCCTGATACCGGAACCGTCCAGGGAACGATTGTGAGCGTTCCCTCGTCCGTTCTGGCTAAGTCGGAGGTCGTTGCGGGAACCGCGACCGCAGGTATCACAGTTACAAGATTGAATGACGAGCTGCGAATCGATCTGCAACTTCAGACGACCGGCCCGGCAACGATTAGTCTTTCGTCAAACGACGTGAATCCGGTGGTGATTGAGTCTACCTCTGGCACGCCGGCATATAGCTTGGTGCTCCCGAGAACGGGGAAAATCAGCGTGACGCTGACCTCTGGAGAGGCCACTGAGCACGCGATTTTGAACATCAACGGCGAAGACGGACTTTGAAACTTTTCCAACCTGCGAGCGGGCTCGCGGGTATTTCCTATTAGTTGTGCCGAGACGACGCATCTGAAGTCCGAGCACCGACTAGCACTTTAGAAATAGCACCAACAAAGAACGGAGACCACCATGAAAGGCAAGCATCTTCTGATCGGCATCGCAGTGCTGGCGGTCGTAGCTGTGATAATGTTATCGATTGACGATTCGTTTCCGCCGGAGTTTGCGCGCGGCACGATTGGAGTCGCCGACACGGTTGTGAGCGGCGTTGAAGCGGCATCCCGCTATCGTACAGAGCAGATCACCGCAAACGACGTGCAGCTCGGAAACACGGAAGTTCAGAAGCTTCTCCAGAACGACGCGTTTATCGCGATGATTCAGGATCCAAAGTTTGCGAGAGCGATCGAGGCCTTCAACGATTTGGAGAAGGCACTGGAAGACGACGTGAACAACAAAGCCATCCAAGGTCCCGACGGTGGTCCCAATGAAGTGGCCCAGGGTGGCAATCCGACGCTGAAGGCGCTGGAAGATCAGAAGATCATGGACGCGATCCAGAATGGAACCTCACGCAAGGCCCTGTGGGATGACGACGTCAAACGTCTGATCGTCTCCCCGCTGTGGGAAGCGATGATCAAGGATCAGTCAGTGCGCGATTACGTCGGCGCCGTAGCCGTCCGTACCGGCGATACCCCGCAGGACAACGAATTCAAGACGAAGCGTGGTGGTGATATCCCGCAGGACAACGAATTCAAGACGAAGCGTGGTGGTGACATCCCGCAGGACAACGAATTCAAGACGAAGCGCGGTGGTGACATCCCGCAGGACAACGAATTCAAGACGAAGCGCGGTGGCGACATCCCGCAGGACAACGAGTTCAAGGCGCAGCGCAGGTGGTGACACACCCCAGGACAATCAGTTCAAAGCGCTGGAAGGTGGTGACACCCCCAGGACAATCAGTTCAAGGCGCTGGAAGGTGGTGATACGCCCCAGGACAATCAGTTCAAGGCGCTGGAAGGTGGTGACACGCCTCAGGACAATCAGTTCAAGGCGCTCGAAGGCGGTGACACGCCCCAGGACAATCAGTTCAAGGCGCTGGAAGGTGGTGACACCCCTCAGGACAATCAGTTCAAGGCGCTGGAAGGTGGTGACACGCCCCAGGACAACAGCTTTGAGGCGGTTTCCGATGACGTTCGTGAAGTGATCGAGTCCGACAACTTCAAGAAATCCGTGCAGGACCATCCGGGATTCTGGCACATGGTTGCCGACGATCCGGGCTTTGCCAAGGCCATTCAGGAAAATTACGAAGCGATTGATGCTTTCGGTCGGATCCCCGAGCCCCAGTTCGCCAAGGCTATTGAAGCGATCAGCGAAGGGCTGGACGTGATCCAAGGTGGAGAGAGCGTGATTGGTTCACTGGCCAGGACGCCGGAGCCGGTCTTCGGTCTGGTCGCACAAGACCCCGCGTTTCAGTCGGTCCGTGACGAGCTGGTCGCCAGCCGCAACGACCGATAGAAGATAAGCAGCCGCTGGGGCGTGCTCCTGGCCCCCGGCTGATGCGACCTCCAGGAGTCCCGACGTTGGAAGACGTCCGAAGAAGCGCCGCGGAGATTCCGCGGCGCTTCTGCCGTTTCAAAGCGTCGCGCACGTTCTCCGGCTGTCGTCGATCCTGCCGGCTGAGGTCAGTCCTCGAGTTGTTGATTTGAAGCCAGTGTGAAACTTTTCCAACCTGCGAGCGGGCTCGCGGGTATTTCCTATTAGTTGTGCCGAGACGACGCATCTGAAGTCCGAGCACCGACTAGCACTTTAGAAATAGCACCAACAAAGAACGGAGACCACCATGAAAGGCAAGCATCTTCTGATCGGCATCGCAGTGCTGGCGGTCGTAGCTGTGATAATGTTATCGATCGACGATTCATTTCCGCCGGAGTTTGCGCGCGGCACGATTGGAGTCGCCGACACGGTTGTGAGCGGCGTTGAAGCGGCATCCCGCTATCGTACAGAGCAGATCACCGCAAACGATGTGCAGCTCGGAAACACGGAAGTTCAGAAGCTTCTCCAGAACGACGCGTTTATCGCGATGATTCAGGATCCAAAGTTTGCGAGAGCGATCGAGGCCTTCAACGATTTGGAGAAGGCACTGGAAGACGACGTGAACAACAAAGCCATCCAAGGTCCCGACGGTGGTCCCAATGAAGTGGCCCAGGGTGGCAATCCGACGCTGAAGGCGCTGGAAGATCAGAAGATCATGGACGCGATCCAGAATGGAACCTCACGCAAGGCCCTGTGGGATGACGACGTCAAACGTCTGATCGTCTCCCCGCTGTGGGAAGCGATGATCAAGGATCAGTCCGTGCGCGATTACGTCGGCGCCGTAGCCGTCCGTACCGGCGATACCCCGCAAGACAACGAATTCAAGACGAAGCGTGGCGGTGATATCCCGCAGGACAACGAATTCAAGACGAAGCGCGGTGGTGACATCCCGCAGGACAACGAATTCAAGACGAAGCGTGGTGGTGACATCCCGCAAGACAACGAATTCAAGACGAAGCGTGGTGGCGACACCCCTCAGGACAATCAGTTCAAAGCGCTGGAAGGCGGTGACACGCCCCAGGACAACCAGTTCAAAGCGCTGGAAGGCGGTGACACGCCCCAGGACAACCAGTTCAAGGCGCTGGAAGGCGGTGACACGCCCCAGGACAATCAGTTCAAGGCGCTGGAAGGTGGTGACACGCCCCAGGACAATCAGTTCAAGGCGCTGGAAGGTGGTGACACCCCTCAGGACAATCAGTTCAAGGCGCTGGAAGGCGGTGACACGCCCCAGGACAACAGCTTTGAGGCGGTTTCTGATGACGTTCGTGAAGTGATCGAATCCGACAACTTCAAGAAATCCGTGCAGGACCATCCGGGATTCTGGCACATGGTTGCCGACGATCCGGGCTTTGCCAAGGCCATTCAGGAAAATTACGAAGCGATCGACGCTTTCGGTCGGATCCCCGAGCCCCAGTTCGCCAAGGCTATTGAAGCGATCAGCGAAGGGCTGGACGTGATCCAAGGTGGAGAGAGCGTGATTGGCTCGCTGGCCAGAACGCCGGAGCCGGTCTTCGGTCTGGTCGCACAAGACCCCGCGTTTCAGTCGGTCCGTGACGAGCTGGTCGCCAGCGGCAACGACCGATAGAAGATAAGCAGCCGCTGGGGCGTGCTCCTGGCCCCCGGCTGATGCGACCTCCAGGAGTCCCGACGTTGGAAGACGTCCGAAGAAGCGCCGCGGAGATTCCGCGGCGCTTCTGCCGTTTCAAAGCGTCGCGGAAATCAATACTTTCTATTCCTATCCGCTGCACGAAGTCTCATATCCCTCACCAACATGGCCCAACCAGTCACACGACTCGGATTCTTTGAGTATTTGCATGTCTTTCTGATACTGATCTTCCTCGGATCGAGTGCCATCGAAGCCGACGGTCAGTTCAAGGTTCGGGAAACGAAGGATGCCCGGCTCATCTACCTTGGCACCCGGTCTGACTACCTTGTACCGTACGTCGCGCAAACATTTGAGAATGCCCTTCGATTCCACGAGCGCCTGTTCAATTACGAGCCTAGTGAGCGCATCACGGTCTTCATGCACGACTTCGGCGACTACGGAAACGCTGGCGCAGATGCCCTGCCGTCGAACCACATCATGCTCAGCATCGCCCCGAACAACTTCGTGTATGAGACGGTGCCGTCGAATGAGCGTATGAATTCAACGTTCAACCACGAGTTGGTCCACATCGTGGCGAACGACATGGCAGCTCCATCCGACTCCTTTTTCCGGACCATGTTCATGGGCAAGGTCTCGGTCGACAGTCAGGATCCCGTCACTATGTTGTACAGCTATCTGACGGCGCCGAGACGGTATTCGCCGCGCTGGTTCCACGAAGGCGCCGCCGTCTTCATGGAGACGTGGATGGCGGGTGGTCTGGGGCGTTCCCTCGGCAGCTACGACGAAATGGTATTCCGCACGCTCTATCTGGAAAACGGCCGCCTGTACAGCGCTGTCGGTCTGGAGTCGGAGGGTGTGAACATCGATTTCCAGGTCGGGGTCAACTCTTATCTGTACGGAACGCGATTCATGAGCTATCTGGCTGTCCAGTATGGCGCAGACAAGATCATAGACTGGGTCTCACGCAAGAAGGGGAGCAAAGGCTATTTCGCAGCGGCTTTCAAAGAGGAGTTCGGCAAACCGCTATCGGTCGTTTGGAGCGAATGGCTTGATTTCGAACGAGACTTTCAGCAGGCGAACCTGGAGGCGATTCGGAAGAACCCTGTGACGGACTACAGGGACGTCTCGGACCGGGCCCTCGGATCGGTGTCGCGCACATTCTACGATGATGATGCGAAGACCATGTACATGGCGGTCAACTATCCCGCGACCGCGCCGCACATCGTTGCCATGAACGTCGAAGACGGCTCGTCGCGCCGGCTCGTGGACGTTAAGGGAGCCGCGCTCTATTACGTCACCTCCCTTGCCTTCGACCCGAAAACGAAGACGCTTTTCTACACGACGGACAACTACGGCTGGCGCGACCTGGTATCGCTGAATGTGAATACCGGAGAGAAGAAGCTCTTGATCGACAACGATCGCGTCGGTGACCTGGCCTTCAATCAGGCCGACAGCTCACTTTGGGGTGTCCGGCATCTCAACGGTTTCTCGACGATTGTTCGAATCCCCTATCCGTACGACGACTGGGATCACGTCCATACGTGGGACTACGGGACCGATACGTACGATCTCGACATCTCGAAAGACGGCAAGTATCTGACCGCTGCTCTTGCCGAGATTAATGGTAATCAGACGCTAATCCGCATCTCCACCGACACCTTGCTCGCCGGATCGGACAACTATGAGCCCCTTTTCGATTTTCGGAATTCCAATCCGGGGACGTTTGTTTTCAGTGATGACGGAAGGTATCTGTACGGCTCGTCTTACTATAGCGGCGTTTCCAACATCTTCCGTTACGACCTGCAGGATCGACGTATGCAGGTCCTCTCCAACGCCGAGACCGGGTTCTTTCGGCCGCTCGATCTACCCGACGACTCTCTTCTCGTGCTGCGGTACTCGAAGACTGGATTCGTGCCGGCCAAGATCAAGGAGCAGGCGGTACCGCATGTGGGCGCGATCAGGTTCCTTGGGCAGGAAGTCGTGGAAAAGAATCCGGTTGTGCGCGACTGGGTCGTCAGCTCGCCGAAGCTGATCCAGATCGATTCGCTTACCACCTACGCGGGCGACTACCACGGATTCAAGAACATATCGGTGGCATCGGCCTACCCCATCATTGAGGGCTATGGCGACTACTATGCGATCGGTTATCGAATCAATTTCGCCAGTCCCATCGGGCTCCACAATTTGAGCATTTCCGGTTCGTACACGCCGGATACTGATCTCGACAGCAATCAGCGCTTCCATGGAACGGGGCGCTATACGTACGGAAACTGGGCGGTTATGGGGACCTACAACGCGGCGGACTTTTACGATCTTTTCGGTCCGTCGAAATCCAGTCGCAAGGGATATTCCCTGGGCTTCAACTATCACAAGTCACTCGTCAACGACGGGCCGAAGCGAATGGGTTATTCGCTCTCGGCAACGGGTTACGGGGGGTTGATCGAGCTTCCACAATACCAGGGTATCACGACCCAGTCCAAACGTTCAGCGAACGTTTCGGCGGTATTCAATTTCAGCAACCGCAAGGCGTCTATCGGGGCCGTCGATCTCGAGAAGGGTTGGGCGTTGCAGGTCATCGGCTCCTCAAACTGGGTGCGTGATGTGGTATTCCCGCGTGTTTACACCACGTTTGATGTGGGTACGCCTGCGTTGTTGCCGCACTCGTCGTTCTGGGTTCGAACTGCTGCCGGTGTGTCGTTCGGTGCGAGAAGAGAACCGTATGCCAATTTCTATTTTGGAGGCTTCCGGAATAACTGGGTTGACTATCGCTACGAGAAGCGATACCGATCGTACTATGCGCTCCCCGGTCTCCCCATCAACGTTTCGGCGAACGGGACCAACTTCGGCAGGATGATGCTCGAATGGAATCTGCCCCCGCTTCGGTTCCGTGGGGCAGGGGGTACTGCGCTGTACCTTCAGTGGGCCCGTCCCGCATTGTTCGCCGCTGGACTGGTCACGAACATGGAGGATTCGATCCAGAGGCAGGAATGGGCCAGCTTGGGTGGCCAGCTCGATTTTCGAATTATCGCCTTTTCGTATATGCCGTTCACGCTCTCGCTCGGCTACGGCGTGGCCTATCGATGCACGGTGATCGACCAGTTGGACAATCCTGAATGCATGCCGGGGGAGACAGAATTCATGGCGTCATTCAAGATCTTATGAGTTCCGTTCGAACCATCCCGAGACGGTCGTACACCGAAACCTAGAATCCGGAACCTGGAACCTGGACCCCCCAGATGCATCTTCTCGCACCGATTGGCATCAGCCTGATCCCCGTTTTCGTCTTCCTCGGGTCACTGATGTTTCTCGACACATACAAGCTGATTCGAGTGCAGCGCGTCGTCCTTGCGATCGCATATGGAGGCGTGGCTGCGGGGCTATGCTATTTTGCCAACAGCTTTCTGTTCCATCATCTCGGGTGGTCCCAGACGGCCTTCACTCACTACGTTTCGCCCTTCGTCGAGGAATTCACGAAGGCCATATTCATCGTCGTGCTTATGGCCCGCAACAAGATCGGTTTCTCGGTGGATGCGGCCATTGCCGGATTTTCCGTCGGGGCCGGCTTCGCCGCCGTCGAAAACGTCTACTATCTCAGTCAGCTGGAGGGCGTCGGATTGATTACGTGGTTTGTTCGAGGCTTTGGAACGGCCGTGATGCACGGCGGAACGACGGCGCTCCTCGGCATCTTGACGATGCACGTTTCGGATCGGCGGGAGATGCCGCTCGCGGTTGCGGCTCTAGTCGGTCTCGCCGCAGCCTACATCTTTCACGCCGGATTCAATCACTTTCCACTCCGGCCGGTGCCCATGACGCTTCTCCAGCTCGCAGTACTTCCAGCCGTGGTCGCGATCGTCTTTCAAAGGAGCGAGCAGTATACCCAAGAGTGGCTCGGCGTCGGTTTCGACTCCGATCAGGAGCTCCTGGCAATCATATATGAAGGGAGGATTTCGGAGTCGCGCGTGGGCAAGTACATGGAAGGGCTACGAGTGCAGTTTCCGGGCGAAGTCGTCGTCGACATGCTATGCTATCTCAGGCTCTATATCGAGTTGTCGATGAAGGCGAAGGGTACGTTGCTGATGCAGCAGGCGGGGTTCAAGGTGGCGCCCGACCCTACACTCAAACCGAAGTTCGAGGAGCTCGACTACCTGAAGGGAAGCATAGGTCGAACGGGCCTCCTCGCGCTGGCACCATTCATCCATACGAGCAGTCGTGACCTTTGGCAGATCCACTTCGTGAAATGAGGTCGCGAATCGCACCTTACCCAAACCGTTCACCCTGCAGAATTTGACTGTTCGGTGTGGTTTGATGACCATTCACGTTATCCATTTGCCATTCCGCGCGATTTTCATTTCTCGACGATGGGGTCTTCCTTTTCTTTCCGTGGCAGGTGGGTGATCCTCTCAAATCTTCAACAGGCGCCGGGCGTGGCACAAGAGTACCATCATTTCAGGAACATCTTTGTCTCACTGTTCCTGATCGGCGCTGCCTCAGGCTTCGCCAATGTCCGCGGGCAGGCCTTCACGTACCGGTTCATCAACCAGGATATTTCCAATGTGAATTTCGCATCGGCGTCCTGGGGAGATCTGAATCGGGACGGAAAGTACGACCTCGTCGTTTCGGGATTGACGTCGGGGCAGTTCCCATCCCCGTTCGCATCGGTGTATATCAACTTGCGTGAAATTGGATCGACCAACGCAAAGGGTGATTCGGTCTGGACCCAGGAATACCAAGTTCAGGGGCAGGGTATCGTCCCCGTCTGGATGAGCACCGTGTCATGGATGGACGTCGACAACGACGGTGGTCTCGAATTCATTCTCGCCGGGGCCAGGAAGTTGGAACGTCCCTACAATCCAGTCACCACGATCTACAAGCTTTCAGGCAGCTCATTCGTACCGATGGACAACTCGATCGAGGGGGTATATGGCGGGTCGATTGACTGGGGTGACTACGACAATGATGGAGATGTCGACTTTGTCATGACGGGCGAAACGGACAGTGGCCCGCTAACAAGTCTTTATGAGAACGACGGTGGGGGCTCGTTCCACGAATCAGACGTAGGCCTTCTCGATGTTTCGCTCGGCGACGCTCGATTTGGTGACTATGACACCGACGGGGACCTCGATATTCTGCTCACCGGGGATACCGGTGCGGGCTTCGTGACGGAGTTGTACCGGAACGACGGCGGCGTTTTTACCGAGGTTCCAGTTGCCTTTCCGGGGCTGGCTTTCTCGGCGGTCGACTGGGGTGATTACGACAACGACGGAGATCCCGACGTGCTGTTGGCCGGCGGTACGTTGAGTCCCCTTATTCTGGATGGTCACTCATACGTCTTTCGCAACGACGGCGGGGGATCGTTCACCGATATCGGAGCCGATTTGGACGGCCTGTTTTACGGCGCCGCCAAGTGGGGCGACTATGACAATGACGGACTCTTGGATATCCTTCTCTCGGGTGCGACAAACATTCAGCAGCAGCGGCTCGGCCGGCTGTATCACAACGAAGGCGGCGGGGTATTCCGCGTGTCAATCAACCTGGCGGGCCTGTTCTTCAGCGAAGCCGCGCTCGGAGACTATGACGGCGATGGTGACGTCGACGTGCTTCAGGTCGGCGAAGGGGTTACCAGCCAGTATCGCAATGACCAACTGAGGGTGAATGATCCTCCTGAGGCGCCGAGCGGGCTTCGGACGACGGGCGCCGCGGATGCTGTGACGCTGGCGTGGGATCCGGCTTTCGATGCGCAGACGCCTGCCACAGGGTTGTCGTACAACATTCGTGTCGGGACCGCTCCGGGAGCACTCGACGTCGTTAACCCTCTCGCCCAACTGAGCACCGGGCGTCGTCTGATCAACGGATTGGGAAACGTCCGACAGAACACCTCATGGACGCTGAGGGCGCTGTCAGCCGGGACCTACTTCTGGGCTGTGCAGGCGATCGACAACGCTTTTAACGGATCTCCGTTCTCCGAAGAAGGCAGCTTTACCGTCAGTTCGACCGGGGGCGTCACAACCGGGGTTGCGCCTACCGAGACCATCGATGACTTCAGACTGGTTTCTACCTATCCCAATCCTTTCGCCGCCGAAACGATCATCGAATTTTCGACTTCTAACGCCGTCGACGTTGAACTTGCTATCTACAATCCCCTCGGTGAGCGCGTCAGACTTTTAGCGCGAGGTCCGATGTCCGCCGGAACGCACCGGGTGACGTGGAACGGAAACGGCGTCGATGGGAGTCGAGTTGGAGCCGGATTCTACCTTGTTCGCCTCACCGACGGTACGCGGCAGAGAATCTTGAAAGTCGTAAAGGTGCTCTAGTGGCCCACGCTTCCAGAAGTCCCCTTCATGTTTTGCGAATGGATGCTCGTATACCACGGAGCGTCCGTCGAAACGGCCTTCGAAATGCGTACTCCGGGATCTGTGCTGCGTCGCGCCGGGCGGCATTTCTGCTCGTCATCGTATTTGCGGTAGCAAAGGCGGGGTTTGCCCAGGACGTCGCGACAATCCGCGGCTTCGTCACAGATGCCTCAGACGGCCAGCCGCTCATTGGCGTGAACGTGATCCTGATCGCGGAAGACAGTACGCTGTTTGGAATGGCCACCGATGCGGACGGTTTTTACACAATTGCCCAGATTCCGCCCGGATCCTACGAGGTTCGTGCCAGCTTCATTGGATACGAAACGTACAAGTCTGAGGTCACGTTGTCATCGGGCCGGCTTGACCGGCTGGACGTAAAGCTTAAAACGGCGGCGGAGGTCTTCGACGAGGTGGTCGTCGAGGCAAAGGCAAATACCGCGGGAGCGGCATCCCTTACAGCCGGTTTGCAGTCTGTCCGCCCTGTCGACATCGAGCGCATTCCTGTTCCGGGGGTATCGCCCGACCTGGCGAGCTACATAACAAAGCTGCCTGGGGTGGTCTCATCGGGTGACCGCGGGGGCCAGTTGTTCATTCGCGGTGGAACCCCAACGCAGAACGCAGTCTTTCTCGACGGAATGTTGCTGTACCAGCCGTTCCACATTCTCGGCTTCTATTCGGCATTTCCGGCCGATATCGTCAGTTCGGCCGACGTCTATGCGGGCGGATTTGGATCGGAATTCGGCGGGCGAATTTCGAGCGTTATCGACGTGGCCACGCGCACGGGGAGAAAACGCGGCTTCGCTGGGAGCGCGTCGTTCTCACCTTTCATGGCCACGGGCCGAGTCGAGGGACCCATCGTGCCTGGAAAGGTGTCGTTCATCGCGTCGATGCGCGAGTCGTTCGTCGAAGACCTCGCTCCCGATCTGATCGGGCAGCACATGCCGTACAAATTCGGCGACGCGTTCGGCAAACTGCATGCCAATCTTTCAGAAAGTGTCCAGGCTTCGATATCCGCCATATCGACCCACGATCGCGGGCTTGATCGTGCCGGTGGAAGATGTCGCTCCGGAGCTGCTGGGGCGCAGCGACCAGGTGAGCTGGACGAACCAGGCCGTCGGTGCGCGATACCTCGTCCTTCCGACGTCGCTTCCGATCCTCGCCGAGATTCTTGTCTCCTATTCGAAGCTCGAGAACGCGTTCGGACCCGAGCAGAATCCGCAGCGTTCCTCGAAAGTGAGCCGCTCGGGCGCCGGAGTCAACTTCTCTTACTTCATGCGGACGATTGACATGAAGTTCGGCATGAGCGTCTACTCGATTACACTCGACAACAACCTGGGCGGGCAGTTTCAAGACCTGGATGATTCCAAGGAGTTCGTCACCGAGGGAGCGGCGTTCCTCGAGGCCGAGCTTAAGGGTATTCCGGGGACTCGGCTGACGTTCGGAACGCGCGTCCAGTCGTTTCCGAGCGTCGGCCACGCGAGTATCGAGCCGCGCTTCAAGGCGATTTATCAGGCCGGCCCCCATCAGTTGAGCGCCGCCGCCGGGTTGTTCACGCAGGAGATCGTAGGTCTGAACGACCGTCGCGACGCGGGCGACGTGTTCACAGCGTGGACGACATCGGAACGCGGTGTGCCGGCCCCGGAGGCCCGTCACCTGATTCTTGGCTATCGCTACACGCCGTCGCGCGCGATCGAGATGTCGATAGAGGGCTTCTATAAGGACCTGAGCGATCTGGTCATTCCGGAGTGGACCGCGTTCCCGCGCTTCACGACCGACCTTCAGCCGGCCGACGGTACGGCCAAGGGAGTCGACGTGCGCCTCGAAATCGAACGCCGGCCGTTCTACGGCTACGTGACTTACGGCCTCTCGGATGTGGACTACCAGGCCCGCCAGGAATCGCTGCCTCTCTGGTTTGGATCCAACACCGTTTCGTTCAATCCGCCCCATGACAGGAGTCATCAACTGAACATGCTTGGAAGGATCGAACTCGCAGGCTTCAAATTCAGCGTCCTCTGGCAGTATGGATCGGGTCTCCCGTACAGCCGAGCCGCCGGATTCGATGACTACATTCTTATTAGCGATACGTTTGAACAAGTCGATGTGCGGACAAACTCCGGGCAGGAGCGGGTGATCTACGGCGCGCCCTATGACGACCGCCTTCCTTCGTACCATCGGCTTGATCTGTCGGTTGAACGGACGTTCACGCTAGGTCCGCGAGTGAACGCCACATTCCAGGCGGGTGTGATCAATGCGTTGAATCGACACAACCTGTTCTACCTGGATCTGTTTACCCTTGCTCGCGTCGACCAACTGCCGCGGTTTCCGTCATTTGGACTGAAACTGGATTTCCAATGAGCCGCGTTTCTGCCATATTGCGCGTTCTCGCGGCGAATCGCCGCGCGGTTCTGGGCATTCTGGTTGCCACGATCGCGATCGCGGGCTGCGATGGAACAGGCGTTGATCCGTTCCTCTCAAGTGATCGCTACTACTCCATCTACGGATCGCTGGACATGCGGCTTTCGACCCAGTTTCTCCGAGTCATCCCTATCGATACCCTGTTCGGGGTCGATGATGACGCGCCTATAGACGCTGTCGTTCGTTCGATAGACCTCAATAATTCGGAAGTGGAGACCTGGCGTGACAGCCTGATCACGTTTGCAAACGGCCTTCATGGACACGTTTTCTTCTCGAAGTTGCGGATCAAACCCGGTCACAAATACCGCGTCGAGGTGCTGCGTTCCGACGGCGCCGTTACATGGGTGGAAACGACCATACCCTTCGGAGCCCACTCCGGAGCTGGGTCCGCCTATCGTCACCTCGCCGCCCGAAGCTCCTTTGCCGGTGGGAACGCAGACTGTTTTCTGGCGCGGTCTGACCGAGGAACCGCATCGCGTCGACCTTTATTACCGGTACAGGAGTGTTCCCGGCAATCCTTTCATCGACGTGAGGGTGCCCTATTCGACCAAGAGCACGAATGAGGATACTTCTGAAGGATGGGAGATCACCGTCAACTACAGCGTGGATCGGGCCGTGCTCAACGATGAAATCGGGGGACTGGGCCTTCGGCTCGCTGGGCTTGCCATGCAGGTGGTCGTCCTTGCTGACGATTGGGTGCCACCGGGCGGTGTTTGGGACCCGGAAATTCTGTCGCAGCCGGGCGTCTTCTCGAACGTGAACAACGGATTCGGCTTCGTTGGCTCGGCAGGTCGCTTTTCTGTCGAATGGATCTTGTAGGGCGGACTACTCGCGCGTCACGCTGCCCAGCGTCTTAGATCCTGCACGCGAGGCCTCGCGAGTGCTGTGCTGCGATCCTGGACCGAGTAACCGGAGTTCTTCCTCCAACATCTCTACACGATTCTCCAGACCGGAAGTCGCTTCAGCCACAGCGCCGTCGATCATGTTCTGCAACTCACTGGTAGTCAACTCCCTGTCCGATGCATTGTACTTCGCCTTGAGGCGAGCCTTCTGATAGCTGAAGAGAATGGACAGTACAGTGATCGGAAGGATGACCGTCACGGCTATCAGGAATATCATCTCTGGCTGGCTCATGTGATCTCTTTGCTCGTTCAGTTAATGCAGACGCGGCGGCGAGCCATTTGGTTGCGTTTGATCGCTGGGGACGTCACGAGGCGGCTTCGGCGACAGGGCGTTCGGCCGGCGTCTTTTCCACGTCGTTGCCTCTCGGCGTGAACGCTTGGATTCCGGTGATTTCACGGCCCAGTATCAGACCGTGAATGTCGTATGTTCCTTCGTAGGTGTTTACTGACTCGAGGTTTACCATGTGGTGAATGACGCGGTACTCGCCCGTGATGCCGTTCGCGCCGAGCATGTCTCGTGCCACTCTGGCAATATCCAGGGCCTTGCCGCAGTTGTTTCGTTTCGCGAGCGAGACCATGGACGGCACGGCGCGACCTTCATCCTTCAGCTGGCCGAGGCGTAACGAAATCAATTGCATGCCGGTGATTTCTGTCAGCATATTGGCCAGCTTCGTCTGAATCAGTTGCATGGCGCCGAGGGGATATCCGAACTGTTTGCGCTCGAGCACATACTGGCGTGCTCGATGGTAGCAATTCTCCGCCGCGCCCAGGGCACCCCAAACGATTCCGTATCGAGCGGACGTCAGACACGAGAAGGGTCCTTTCAGTCCTCGGATGTCTGGGAAGACGTTTTCATCGGGTACGAAAACGTCTTCGAGAACGATTTCCCCAGTGTGTGAGGCGCGGAGAGACATTTTGTTGTGCGTCACCGGGGCCGAATATCCGTCGAAGTCTCTTTCGACGATGAATCCGCGGATCGTCCCGTCCCGGTCTTCGCCGCCCTTGGATTTCGCCCAGACGATGGCGACGTCGGCGACAGGAGAGTTCGTGATCCACATTTTGGCTCCATTCAGCACCCAGCCGCCATCGACCCGTGCGGCGGTGGTGACCATGGAGCCGGGATCCGATCCGTGGTCCGGTTCCGTCAGCCCGAAGCAGCCGATCAATTCCGCACTGGCCAGCCCAGGCAGGAAGCGCTGTTTCTGTTCTTCGGTGCCGAATTCCTCGATCGGATACATGACCAACGACGACTGGACCGAGGCGAACGACCTGTAGCCAGAGTCGACCCGCTCCAACTCGCGCGCTATCAGGCCGTAGGCGGTCTGGCTCACGCCGGCTCCGCCATACTCGGGAGAGACCGTCGCACCGAGGAGCCCCAACTCCGCCATCTCCCGGGGAATCTCGTCGTGGAAGATGCCTTCTTGATTTCCCTCCAGGGCGCGCGGCTCCAATCGGCTCTGTGCGTAATCCCGCGCGGTCTCCATGACAAGCCTGTCGTCCTCGCTCAGCAGCGATTCAAAGAGCAGCGCATCGTCTGTGTTGAATGAATATTTCGGCATCGTATCACTCCTTTCGCGCAATCCTTATCCATAGTTCCAGTTGACGCCGCGTCCGGCTTCGGGATCCGGAAATCGCCAGGTTACGGCACCCTGATCGCAGGCATACAGGCAGGTTCCGCACTCGATACAGTCTTCGAACTGGAAGCGAACGACTCCCTGATCGTCCTGCGTGTAACAGTTTGCCGGGCACACCCAGGTCGTGCACTTGTGAGGACAGGTGCTGTTGCAGATGTCGGTTTCGACCTCGATATGAGCACGTGCCTCGGCACGGCCCTGATTGCGGTACGCGGCGAGTCCGAGTCTCTCTGACAGGGAGAGTAGTTTCATAATGATCGCGCGGCTTTTCGGCCCAGTTTGATCAAACTCCAGAGAGAAGAGTGTTTCCGGATACTGTCCAGCAAAGTTCGCGTCGCCTTCTTGGATGGTTCGTTTGCTATCGTAAAGTACTGCCTCCCGAACTCGCACATCACGTTGGGCACTTCGCCGAACATCGCCGGGCTGTGCAAAAACTTGACCGCACCCTGAAAGTTGCGCAGGTCCTGCATCACATAGCTGTCGTCGAGCGCCTTACGGTATCGCGAGAGGGAGGAGGAGGAAAAGTCTCCGTCGGCCCGCGCTGTCAGGACCGTTTCCGCGGCGAGAATTCCCGAGCGCATCGCGAAGTCCATTCCCTGGATCGCCTTGCCGGAATTCAGCACGAGGTTGGCCGCCTCGCCGGCGATGAGCGCTCCGTCCGTGTAGATCTCTCGTGGCATGACGGACAAATCGCCGCTCGAAACCACATGCGCAGAGTATTCGACGACCTCGCCTCCTTCAATCATTTGCGCAACCGCCGGGTGGCTCTTGAATCCATTGAGGAGATCATACGGCTTCAGCTTCTTTCTCCCGAGGTCGCCGATGTCAAGGACGAGGCCGATCGATAGCGAGTCGAGGTTTGTATAGAGAAACCCGCCTCCTTCCACACCCTGACTCGCGAATCCAAGGAATTCATTCGTTAGACCCGAGTGATCGGTCAATTGAAACCGGTCTTCGAGCACCCCGCGGTCGAAGCGAATGATCTCTTTGACGCCCGTGGCCATCCCTTTCGGGGGTACGTAGTCGCGCTGGAGTCCGATTTGTCGCGTGAGCAGGTTATTGACGCCTTCGGCGATGATCACGCAGTCTGCAAAGAATTCCTCACCTCCGGTCCGAATGCCCGTCACGCGGCCGTCTTCTACGATCAGTTCATCAACAAGGACGTCGGTGGCGATGAACGAGTCTTCGGCGTGCGGTCCCGCATCGATTACGGCTTGGACCTGATCGGCCAGCCACTTGTCGAAGCGCGCGCGCAGCACGATCAGCCCCGAATGAGGTACGTCTGCAAAATGCTCCGATCTGAAGTCGATCGAGAAAGCGGACGTTTCGTCCAGAAAGGTCAGCCGCCGGTGTCCGACGAAGCGTTCGAAACCGGCGTCATGTTCCCAGTAATTCGGAACCAGGCGGGCCAGATCGGTGCCCCAGAGGACACCCCCGGACACATTCTTTGCTCCGACAAATTCGCCTCGCTCCGCCAGAAGAATGCGGGCTTCCGCGCGGGCCAATGTCATGGCGGCACTGAGACCCGCGATGCCGCCTCCGACGATGATGCAGTCGAAGCGTTCGTCCATAGGGGGATTGAGATTGAACTTCGAGTGGTTGATTACCGGGCCTTCAGTCCGGCGATCAACTCCGGCAGGATCTTGTAGAGATCGCCGACGAGGCCATAGGTCGCATACTGAAAGATTGGTGCGTCCGGATCCCGATTGATGGCGACGATTGTACGACTGTTGAGCATTCCCGCGACATGTTGGATGGCGCCGGATATGCCGATCGCGATGTACAACGTTGGTGATACGACCTTTCCGGTTTGGCCGATCTGCGCCGTGGCGGGGAATAATCCGTTTTCGACGACCGCACGTGATGCGCCGATGGCGGCGTTGAGCTCATCCGCCAGTTCTTGAACGAGAGCGCGACCTGCCTCATCCTTCACCCCGCGACCGGCCGCAACGACGACGTCTGCCTCCGACAGATCGATCGCGTCACCGGTGCTCTCCAGCACTTCGACGAGCTCGGCGGCCAATCCATCGGGGTTGGGACAGGCGATCTCTTCGTACCCTGCATCTACAGGGTTCTCCGAAGCGGCGTAGGCGCCGGACCGGACCGAAACAACTACCGGGCGCGCTGAGACGCTCACGGAAGACAGGTATTTGGCAGCAAGCACCGGACGTTTCGCCGTTACGCTGCCCGACCGGTCATCGAACGATGCTACGTCGGGTATGACAGATGCGTCCAAACGGACGGCCAGCGCTCCTATCAGATCCTTTGTCTCTTCGGTTGAGGCGAGGGCAACGATTTCGGCATCCGCATGACGGATGCAGGCCACAAGTCCTTCGAGAAGATGGGCGGCGGGATGTGGCGAATCGCCCGCGTCAGAGACGACGAGGACGTGATCAGCCCCGTAACGTCCGGCCGTCTCGACGTGCGAGACGCCGTCGGAATCGATAACTGCGGCAATAACCCGATGCCCTGAGTGATTGGCGAGTTCACGTGCGCGAGTGAGGACCTCAAGCGACGAACGCTTGATCTTCCCTTGCTGAACCGACAGGTAGGTAAGAATGGCTGACATCGGAATCAGGTCTAATTCTTCGTCAAATCACTCGCGCTTCCGACTCGAGGGCGCCGATGAGGTTGGCAACCATTTCGGCCGGCTCGCCGGAGAAAATTTTGGCGCCGGGGCGTCCCGGCGGTGATTCCTCACCGACGACCGTGGCTGCCAGTGATGCGGCGTGGGACAACTTATCGTCGACGCCAAGGGTCGTCGGGTCAATTCGCTCGATAGTCTTCCTCTTTGACGCCATGATACCCTTCAGCGACGGTATCCGAGGACTGTTCATGTCGTTCGAGCAGGTAACGAGGCACGGACTCGGTAGTGCGATGAGCTCTCGCCCGGTATCAGCCTGGCGCGTGACGACGAGCTTTCCGGCTTCCATGTGCATGGCAACCGCATTCGTCGTGAAAGGAAGACTGAGCATCGTCGCCAGCATGCTTCCTGTCAGGCCGGCATCGGTATCCTGCGACTGCTTTCCGCAAGCCACAATGTCGAACTCGCGAGCAGCCAGGTAGGCGGCCAGAAGCGTTGCAATGGCTCGTGAATCGAGGTGCGCACTCGCATCGGTCACGATGTGCGTGGCTTCGTCGGCCCCCATTGCAAGCGCTTTGCGTATCGTCTCGGAAGCCCGCTCGGGTCCAATCAGGACGACATCGACCTCCCCACCATGCGCTTCTCGGAGAACCAGACACTCCTCAAGTGCCGATGCGTCATACGCATTCAGCACCGTACGATCGGAATCCTGGACGATGTGTCCGTTCTCGAGCCGCGTGGGGGCAGCTACGTCTGGTACCTGCTTGATGCAAACGGTGAATCGCATGAGACACTGGCGAAATGCTGTCCTGTACGGTGCAGAGTTCGTAACTTTAACACCTGCCGGGCATGGCGCGAGAACTTACGAACCATACGCTGAGCTTCAAACGAAATTTCCCGCGACGAGCAGGCGGCGTTCAGCCGTCAGCGGATAAGAGGAGGCGATATATGAGAGGGTGGCTGACGCTGTTTGCACTATTGACGGCGGTACTGGGCGTGACGGCCCAAATATCGGCACAGGACAACAACACGAAGTTCGGGCTCGGAGTGGGTTTCGTGGCGAACCCAACCGATGACAATCTGGCCAGTGACGACGTTGGGATGGCCGTGCGAGGTCGGATTTCTAAACCGATGAATTCGGATGTCTCGCTGGCAGGAAGTGTGGGTTTCTATGCTTTTGCATTCAACGGAACCACCACTGCGGACTACATCCTGAACCCGGAGCTTTCGCTCGTCGTCACGCTGAATGGCCAGACTCGTTTTCCGTATCTGCTCGTGGGCGCCGGGGGGCTCTTTCCAACGGACGGCGACAAGCGCGCTCGCTTTGAGGCGCATGCGGGTTACGGTCTCGCCTGGCCGCTTACGAGTGTCTCGGTGTTTCTCGAAGTCACCCCGACGTTAGCTTTCGAGGAATCCTCGACGACGTTTATCGTGCCGCTGATCGTGGGGATGATTTTTTAGGCCACCCGCGCTCGCATTCGCTCGAGTATTTGGGTCAGGCTGTCGGCGACATAGTCCATATCGTCGAGTGTATTGCCCGCACCGAACGAGAATCGAACCGTTGCGTCGGCCGTCTCCGCCGGAACGCCCATCGCCAGGAGTACATGGCTCGGTTCGATTGCACCGCTCGTACATGCCGATCCACTCGATGCATGGACGCCGGCCACGTCGAGATTGAGCAGGAGCATCTCACCATCGAGCGATATGCCGTCGGTCGGTGGAAACGAAACGTTCAGGATGTGCGGCGCGGCCGCGGCAGGCGTATTGACGATGAAATTGCCCGCGGATATCGCCTCCAGGTTATTCAGTAAGCGCCGCTTGAGTGCTCGAAGGTGATCCGTTCGTTCGTCGTTCTCAGCAGCACACAGATCCATTGCTTTCGCCATGCCCACGATGCCGCTGACGTTTTCGGTTCCTCCCCGGCGACGCTGTTCCTGCGAACCGCCTCGCACGAACGGCGAAAGCTCGATCGCGCCGCCTCGGACGAACAGGACGCCCACGCCTTTCGGGCCGTAGATCTTGTGCGCGGAAAGCGTCATGAGGTCGAGGCCAAGAGCGTCGACGCGAAGGTCCGCCCAACCGAGGGCCTGCACACAGTCTGAGTGCAGCAGCACGCCCTCGCGGCGGCAAAAAGCCACGACGTCTGCGAGCGGACTGATCGCCCCGGTTTCGTTGTTTGTGTGCATCACCGATAATGCCGACAGAGGTTTCGCGATATCGTCGAGCCTTTCTGTCGACATCGACCCGTTCTCGGCCGGCGCCAGCACCTCGACCGGCGTTCCCTGCTCGCGAATTGCTTTCAACGGCTCCAGAACGGATTCGTGCTCAGTCGCGGATGTCGCGATGCAGCCCGCCCCCCGTCTCGAGAGCGCCCAGAGTGCCAGATTGTTTGCCTCAGTTCCGCCGCTCGTAAAGACGATCTCACTAGGCCCGGCGCCAAGGTGCGTCGCGATACGCTCGCGAGCATCCTCTACGGCAAAACGGGCCCGACGGCCCGGGCCGTGCGGAGAGGAGGCATTCCCATACTCTTCGCGGAGATAGGGAAGCATTGCCTCGAGGACGCGGGGGTCCAGCGGCGTCGTTGCGGCATGATCGAGGTAAACTGTCCTCGGATTACTCATTTTCTCCGGGCTTTCGCTGTATGCATTCGAAGAAACCAACGAAACTTATGGCAATTGGTGCCGCAACGAGGGTATTATAGACGGCGAATTTCAATTCTGCGATCATCGAATTCGCACTGCTCGGCGAGGCGGAGACCAGCACGTGGAAAAGCTCGTCATTGAAGGACCTGGGACTCTCACCGGCAGCTTGCCGGTAAGTGGGTCAAAGAACACAGCTCTCATGCTCATGGCGGGTGCGATGCTCGCCGAAGGGCGGAGCCGTATCCGCAATGTCCCGACACTACGGGACATAAGCACATTTTCTCAAGTGCTTCGCGTTGCTGGAGCCGAGGTCTCACTCGTGGAAGAAGAAGCGGCGGTCGACATCGACGCGTCGAACATCACCTCCCTCGAAGCGCCCTACGAGCTGGTCAAGAAAATGCGGGCCTCATTCTATATGCTTGGCGCCCTGCTCGGGAGATTCGGCAGGGCACGCGTTTCCCTCCCCGGAGGATGCGCTTGGGGACCGCGTCCGGTCGACCTGCATTTGAGGGGAATGGAGGCGTTGGGAGCCGAGATCGTGCTCGATCAGGGATACGTCGTGGCGAAAGCGCCTGGAGGCCGTCTCCAAGGAGGCCGTTTTCGCTTCGAAAAGTCTACCGTCGGCGCCACGGCCAATCTCATGCTTGCAGCGTCGCTCGCGAAGGGGACGACCTGCCTCGACAATGTCGCGATCGAGCCCGACGTGATCGAACTTGGACACGCCCTGCAGAAAATGGGCGCCAAGATTGAAGGGCTGGGCACGCACAGCATCGAGATCGAGGGCGTCGACCGGCTGACGCCGGCCGTCGTCGACAACTGCCCGGATCGTATCGAGTTAGGAACGTTTCTGATTGCCGCTGCGATCGCCGGGAAGGCAGGGGAGCCTTTCGCGGTAACCGGCGGCCGTCCCGATCATCTCGGTGATGCGTTCGTCGATGCCCTGCGTGATACCGGAACAGGTCTCGAGATGAATGAAGGCGTTGTCGTCGTAACGCCGCCCGAGCGATTGCACCCGGTGTCGATCGTGACCGGCGTCTACCCCGGTTTTCCAACGGATCTCCAGGCGCAGTGGGTCATTCTGCTGACGCAGGCGGAGGGTGTCGGGACAGTCCGCGATCCCATTTATCCGGATCGATTCGCGCACATCCCAGAATTGGTCAGGCTGGGCGCCGATGCCTCGGTCGACGGAGATACCGTGACGGTCAATGGGCGCGTCAGCATGAAAGGCGCCCCCGTCATGAGTACGGACTTGCGTGCTTCCGTCTCTCTCGTGCTGGCCGGCATGGTTGCCCGCGGGGCCACCGAAGTGCTGCGCATCTATCACCTCGATCGTGGGTACGAAAAACTCGAGATCAAACTTCAGAAAGCGGGGATCGACATCAGGCGCGAACCCTACGACGAATTCGCCCAGCCCGTACCGCACCTCATTTGAGCGTGTTGACGTCGAAATGCCCTGCATTCGACAGGCATCCATAAAAACTATATAAATAGAAACTTATCACTGAAGGACTACGTTTCGAATTTCCGAAGAAAAGCCCCTGCGGCAAGAACGGGATTACGCTGGTCAGCGTAACTTGCCGCCCGCTTGGAAGTGTAGTCAACACCCGAGCGAGCGACGGGACGCGGTCGTACAATGACTGCGGTTACACCACCCTGTAAAACAAGTTAGGCCCATATGCCTGCTCTTCAGGCACCAAGAAAAATCTCGCGGCGACAGGAGCTTCGGCAAGATGCCGTTGTCACTGTCTATGCACGCGCGATCGACATCTACAGTCGGAATAAGACGTACGTACTCGCTGCTGCCGCCGTGCTTGTCGTCATAATCGTCGGTTATGTCGGCTATCGCTTCTATCTCGCGAAGCAGGGTGATCGGGCGGCCCAGCTTCTCGGTCCGATCGAGATGGTTTACGAGCAGGGTAAGTACGAGGAAGCCCTCGATGGAACCGCCGATCACATTGGCCTCATCGAGATAGTCAAGCGCTTCGGTCGGACGAAGGACGGTAATCTCGCGAGATTCTACGCAGCCGACGCTCTCTACCGCCTGGGTCGGAAGGAGGAATCCCTCGAGTACTTCGAGTCGTACGACAAAGAGTCCGATTACCTTGGCGCCAGTGCCTTGGCCGGAGAAGCCGCCATCCAGGAGGATCTCGGTGATTTGGCGCGTGCCGGAGAACTCTATCGTCAGGCCGCCCTCATCTATGAGAACAAGCTGACCTCTCCCGAATACTTGCTGTCTGCTGCGCGTGATTACGAAGCCGCCAAAGACTACGACGCCGCCCGGGAGATGTACGGTATGATCTCGAAACGATATCCGGATTCGGACATCGCCGACGGCATCGAGTTTTACGAGACCCGGCTCGACGCGCTTCAGGGCAAGCTGTAGCATGCTGCTCGGTTATTAGGCGCCGCGTGGCAAATCGCCACGACTACACACTAAGAACACATGGCACGTCCCAGAATCCTAGTCGTGGATGACGAGCCGAGTATTCGGCGGACGCTGCGTGAGATCCTGGAATACGAGAAATACGACGTCGAGGAGTCGATCGACGGCGATCAGGTGTTCGATGCTGTCAAGGCGCAGCGATTCGACCTCGTCCTGTTGGACGTCAAGATGCCGAAACGAGACGGCATGGAGGTTCTTCGCGTCCTTCGAAATGATTATCCCCAGTTGCCTGTCGTCATGATATCCGGGCATGGGACGATCGAGACCGCCGTCGAAGCCACACGCATCGGCGCATTTGACTTCATCGAAAAACCGCCGGATTTGAATCGTCTCCTGGTGACGGTGAGGAACGCGCTCGATCGCGGCGTACTCGAAGTCGAGAATCGTCAGATGAAGCGGACGATCGCGGAGAAGTTTGAGCTCGGACCCATTCTCGGCGAGAGCAAGCCGATTCTCGAGATAAAGGATACCATGCAGCGCGTCGCGCCGACCGAGGCGCGTGTTCTGATCACCGGTGAAGCCGGTACCGGTAAGGAACTGGTCGCTCGATGGATCCACAAGCTTTCGAATCGGTCATCGGGACCGATGGTGGAGGTCAATTGCGCTGCCATTCCGAGCGAGCTCATCGAGAGCGAGCTCTTCGGTCACGAGGAAGGTTCGTTCACAGGCGCCACGCGCCAGCGAGTCGGCAAATTCGAGCTCGCCAACGAGGGAAGTCTCTTTCTCGATGAAATCGGCGACATGAGTCTTTCAGCGCAGGCAAAAGTGCTGCGAGCCCTCCAGGAGAACAAAATTGCACGTGTAGGGGGCGACCGGTCGATCCCGGTAGACGTTCGCGTCATCTCGGCGACGAACAAGGATCTGATCGAGGAGATGGGGGACCACAAGTTTCGTGACGACCTTTATCATCGGCTCAGTGTGATCATTATCCACGTGCCTCCACTCCGCGAACGCCGTGAAGATATTCCGCTTCTGGCCGAACAATTTGCCGAGCAGTTGACGCGACGGAACGGCCTGGCGGCCAAACCCTTCGACGACGCGGCCCTGGCGCGCCTGACATCCCTCGAATGGAGCGGAAATGTTCGTGAGTTGCACAACGTCGTCGAGCGTTTGCTGATTCTAAGCGTGGGGGATCACGTTACGGTCGAGGATGTCGACCGGTTGGTCAATCCCGGACAGGGCGGCTCCGATCCGATCCTTGAAATTCTCGGGGCGACGGACCAGTTTTCGGACTTCAGGGATGCCGCCGAGGCGCTCTTCATCCGCAAGAAGCTCGACGAAAACGATTGGAATGTGAGTCGCACGGCGGAGGCGATTGGGATCCAGCGGTCTCATCTCTATAACAAGCTCAACAAATACGGGATTGACAGGGGTGAAGACGCCGACGATTAATGACGACCGGTGGGAGTGCGTGCTATGTCCGAATTTCTGATCGAAGCGCAGCACCTCCAGAAGAGCTATCCGACGCCGGATCAGGGAGAGCTTCTGGTTCTTCGCGACGTCTCTTTCGGTATTTCCAAGGGTGAGTTTGTCGCGGTGATCGGCGAAAGCGGCACAGGGAAAAGCACCCTGCTTCATATCCTCGGAACGCTCGATCGACCGACCGGGGGGAACGTGCTCTTCGAGGGATCCGACGTGTTCGAGCACGCGGACCAGGAATTGGCGCTCCTCCGCAACCGCTCGATCGGTTTCGTTTTCCAGTTTCATCATCTGCTGCCCGAGTTCACCGCGCTCGAAAACGTTGCGATGCCGGCTCTCATTCGCGGAGACCGTATTGGCTCGGTCAAGGCACGGGCCGAGGAGTTACTGCAAATCCTTGGACTCACGCCCCGGAAGGATCAGCGCCCCAGCCAGCTTTCGGGAGGAGAACAACAGCGGGTGGCCGTTGCGCGTGCACTGATGAATGAGCCGGCGCTGGTTCTCGCAGACGAGCCGACGGGCAACCTCGATCTGCGAACCGCCGGAGTGCTTCACGAGGAATTGCTGCGTCTTTCCCGAGAATTGCATCAGACGTTCGTGGTCGCTACACACAATCCCGCGCTGGCAGCGCTGGCGGACCGGGTTCTTCGACTCGAGAACGGAACGATTTCGCAGGTGTCTGCGTGAGTGAATGGCGGAACAGCCGTTCGTATAAGTGGTGATAATCTAAATCACACCTTGAGATATGCCGGATACCGACACCATGATTCCTGACGTCGCGCGCATCGGATTCGTCGATGTGCCCGTCGATCCAACGATCGATCTTCGCGGGGAGATCGAGCGACTGAAGCACGAGAAGAACGCCGTCATTCTCGCGCATTACTACCAGGAATCCGAAATCCAGGACATCGCCGACTACATAGGCGACTCTCTCGGGCTGGCACGCCGCGCCGCCGCTACCGATGCGGAGATAATCGTCTTCGCGGGCGTCCACTTCATGGCCGAGACGGCCAAGATCCTGAATCCAACCCGCAAGGTGATCCTGCCTGATCTGAATGCAGGCTGCTCGCTCGCCGACTCATGCCCGCCGGACGCGTTCCGGGAATTCAAGGCGAGGCGCCCCGATCATATCGTGATCTCATACATCAACTGCTCGGCTGAGATCAAGGCGCTGTCAGACATCATCTGCACGTCGTCGAACGCGGAGCACATTCTGCGCCAGATCCCGAAGACCCAGCCGGTGATTTTTGCACCCGACCGCAACCTCGGTCGGTACCTCATGAAGGCGACAGGCCGAGATCTCGTTCTGTGGGAAGGGACATGCATCGTGCACGAGGTGTTTTCAGAACAGAAGCTCGTCCGTCTCAAAGTCCGGCACCCACGCGCCAAGGTTCTCGCGCACCCCGAATGCGAGGAGGCCGTGTTGCGGCATGCGGACTTCATCGGTTCGACGACAGCCATTAGACGCCATGCGGCCGAGAGTTCGGACATGGAATTCATCGTAGCGACGGAGGAAGGCATCCTCCATCAGATGCGCAAGGACTGCCCCGACAAGACGTTCATTTCGGCTCCGCCGGATAATGGGTGCGCCTGCAGTCAGTGTCCTCACATGCGTCTGAATACGCTCGAGAAGCTCTATCTCTGTCTCGAATACGAGCAGCCCGAACTCGTGATGGACGAGTCGCTTCGAATGGCCGCCCTTCGCCCCATCGAAAAGATGATGGAGATGAGCCAGGAGGTGAAGTGAGTCCATGCCCGCGCACGAACGCATCCCACTCTTTCCTCTTTCGATCGTCCTGTTCCCCCAAGAAGTGCTGCCCCTGCACATCTTCGAACAGAGGTACAAGGAGCTGGTGAGAAGCTGCCTCGACAAGGACGCGCCATTCGGCATCGTCGGGATGGACGGGGCCGAGATGGAATCCGTGGGCTGCACGGCGCGGATTCGCAGCGTCGTGCAGGAATACGAGGACGACACGTTCGATATCGAGACCGTCGGAGAGGCCCGATTTCACGTCGAATCAGTCCACGATGATCAGTCTTACGCCACCGCGGAGGTTACGCTCCTCAAGGATGTCGACGAGGACGTGGCGATTACAGATCGGGAACGCCTGGTCGCGCAACACATGAAGCTGTTGGAGCTTCTCGGTGAATCGATCCGCCCGAATGCGTATACCGACGAGCATCTGCTCAGCTTCCGCATCGGGGCTGTGTCCGGACTGGATTTTGCGCAGCGCCAGCAACTGCTCGAGATCAACAGTGAAGCGGCCAGGATCACCCATCTGGTCAATCACCTCAGCGGATTCATTCCCCGTGTCCAATCGGTCAAGGAACGACGCGACCGGATTCAGTCTAACGGACACTTCAACTAACACTTCCTTTCCAGCCTATGCCGAAGATTGGACCCTACGCTCTACACACCGTGAACGCCGGCCGCTTTCGATTGGACGGCGGAGCGATGTTTGGAATTGTACCGAAGACCTTATGGAACAGGCATATAGAAGCTGATGACAGGAACCGCATACCACTTGCGATGCGGTGTCTCCTGCTCGAGGGAGACGGAAGGGTGATTTTGATTGACGACGGGCTGGGGCACAAGTACGACGAAAAGTTTGCTGATATCTTCGCCGTCGATCATGAGCACTCAACGCTGGAAGGCTCGTTGGCTGCGCTGGGCTGCTCACGCGCGGACGTGACGGACGTGGTCTTGACCCACCTCCATTTCGATCATTGCGGCGGCAGCACGCGCCGCGACGGGGAGCGTCTCACTCTGACTTTTCCTAACGCGGTCCATCATGTTCAGGCGACGCACTGGGATTGGGCCCGACGATCGAATTCGCGCGAGAAAGCGTCGTTTCTTGCGGAGAATCTTGGGCCGCTGGAGGCGTCGGGGCAGGTTCGTCAGGTCGATGGCGCGGTGGAGATCCTGCCGGGGCTGGATGCGATCGTTATCGACGGCCATACACGCGCCCAGCAAGCCGTCCGGATCCACGACGAAGTTCGATCGCTGGTCTACGTCGCCGATTTGATCCCTACGTCGGTTCATATTCCGCCCGTGTGGTGCATGGCGTACGATATCGAGCCCATGAAATCGATCGCCGAAAAGGATCGCTTTCTGGACGCTGCCGTCGAGAATGGGTGGCATCTTTTTTTCGAACACGACCCCAGCGTCGAGGTGCTTGATTTGGAACAAACGGACAAAGGAATTCGTGGTACCGGGGCACGATCGCTGGCCGATCTTTAGCCGACGCGTCGAGGTCACAAAAACGGAGAAGACCCGCCTATTCCGTACTGATCGCTACGAATTCTGAATTGGGCGACGCCCGTAAGCGGATCAGATGGCAAGATCGGTCTCCATAGGTGACGTGGTGTGGCATGATTGCCCTTCCGGTTTTAAAACGCGGCATGGGATTCGTGCACCGAACCAATGTAGCTCCGGCAGTCCCTTCGGCATGAGAAACGTCGTCGCCCTCATTTTACTGACGATTTTGGGATGGGCTCATCCGGTCCAATCGTTAGGCATAGCCGACGATAAGCCGGGGCGCTTAATCCCTCCTGCAATCACCGTGCTCGAGAGCGGTCCGACCGGAGAACGCAGCGTCGTGGCCGCGTCCTGGCGCAGCTCGCTCGAATCGGAAATCACCGCTTTAGGAACATCATTCACGGTACTCGACCTCGTCGAGGCGACGACCGGCGGCATCGACATGGCGTCGCGGACGTTTTCGCTGCCGTCACTCCAGGCGCCTGTCGTGCAGGTACTCTCATCGGATTTTGAGTCCGCCAACCTCTCGGGATTGAGCGCAGGCACGCTTTCGCAACTGGCCGACATGCTTCCCGCGCGGGCCGTTCAGGTTGTGGACATTGGATTGATGCAGCGCGAACCGGTGGGAACACTTGAGGCGCGGATGCTGACTTTCGATCCGGCGTCGCATGAGTTGAGACGCTACCGGCGATTGACGATTCAAACGAACCATGCGCCGATCCGACGAAGCCAACTCGCCAAGCGTTCGGGCATTGCAGGCGGCAGCTCCCACTTGGCGGTAACGCGAAGCGTTCTTGCGGACGGATCCTGGTTCAAGATTCCTGTGACCGAGGACGGAATCTATCGGATTGACGCCGACTATCTAGCGGCGCTGGGGCTTGCTCCCCAGGGAGTCGACCCCGCTCGGATCAGAATATTCGGAAACGGCGGCAAGCCCCTTCCCGCGTTAAACGGCGATCCGCGCCCTGTCGATCTCGTTGAGCAGCCGATCTTCGTCTCGCACGACAACGACACGGCCTTCGAGCCGGGTGAGTATGCACTCTTCTACGGGGTCGGTCCAAGGGGTTGGAAATACGATGCCACCGAGCGCGACTGGACGCACTACGTCAATTCCTTTTCGAACGAGAACTACTACTTCATCGAGGTGGGCGGTCCCCCAGGGCTGCGCCTTGAACAGGGAGAATTTCCAAACTACGCCGACGCCACGCCTCTGGATGAGTTTGAGGCACGGATGCTCGTCGATGATGACCTGATTCAACTGGAACAGGACGGATCGGGATCGGGCCTCGAATGGTTTGGTGCGTTCGTCGATTCGGAAGTGCCAAGTCGAACGGTAGTCAGCGCCAAACCAGATGGGATTCAATCCGGAACGATCCGGTACCGGTCGAGAGTCATCGTGCGCTCGAATCCCGCCGCCAGCCTCCAGTACCTGTCTGGAGGAACGGTTCTCGCAACGGCAACTCCCGGCCTGGTCGACCTCGGAAGCCAGACGGGCTACATCGCAAAGGATGCCCTGGTCGACTTCTCAGAGCCCGTTCCGACATCCGGCAACATTTCCCTCGACCTCCGCCTGCTTGGTTCGGCGAACGATCCACAGGGATGGCTCGACTGGATCGAGATCTATTATCCACGTAGCCTTGCGGCGACCGGAGGGTACCTGCGATTCCACACCCCGGTCGGAGAAGACGGACGGTACGAGTTTCATCTAACGGGCTTCAGCGGTCAACCCCTGGTGTGGGATGTCACGACGTTGGGGCAAACGAGCATGCTGGCCGTCCAGCAAAGCGGGAGCGAATGGATCGTACAGGTCGACGTCCCTCCGGGGAGTCCGCCGCGAGAACTTCTGGCATTCAATACGTCGGGCGCGTCCATTCGAACTCCGGATCCGGGCGAATCCATTCCGAATCAGAATCTACACGGGATTGAGTCCTACCCGGAATTCGCCATCGTAACGGCCGCGGACATGCTGCCGGTTGCGCAGGAACTCGCCGCGATGAGACAGGCGGAAGGCATGTCCGTCGTTGTCGTCGATATACAGAAGATCTACAACGAGTTCTCAGGCGGGGTCCCCGACATGCGCGCGATGAGGGACTACTTCAAGTTTTTGTATGACAGAGGTTTAAACGAAGGAAGCCCGTTTCTCTACGCACTACTTCTCGGGGACGGACACTTCGACTTCCGCGGCATTACGGAGGATGAGAACAGCCCTTTGAATCGAAACGTCATCTTCCCGTACCAGACGGACAACACGCTCCACAAGGGGTCGTCCTACACGAGCGACGACTATTTCGGCTTGCTCGACGACAACGAAGGCATCTGGAAATGGACAAGCGACGGAGGAGGCACCTTCGAACGGGTGGATATCGGGATCGGCAGGTGGCCGGTCGAGAGCGTCGACGAGGCGCGCGCCGTGCTCGAAAAAGTGAAGCGGTACGAATCTCCGGCGTCGCAAGGTGCGTGGCGCACGAGATACACGTTCGTGGCGGATGATGGTCCTGCCGGCAGCAGAAACGACAAGGATCTTCACACCCAGAACGCCGACGTTGTCGCGGAGGCGTTGGAAGGACAGTTCCCCGAGGTCAATACAACGAAGATTTACGCGATCTCGTATCCCACGGTGACGACGTCGAACGGCCGGAGGATTCCCGATGCCAAGCGCGACATTCTGACGACGCTCAATGACGGCACGCTGGTTTGGAACTACAGTGGCCACGGTGGTATTTCCGGCCTTGCAGACGAGCGGATTTTCACGCTCGAAGACATCGATCAGCTCGCAAACGATGACCGCATGTCGGTGTTTATCACCGCTACATGCACGTTTGGGCGCTTCGACACGGATCGCGAGAAGAGCGGGGCGGAGCTGCTGCTGCTGAAGGAACAGGGAGGCTCCGTCGCGTTATTCACAACCGTCCGCATCGTTGTGACGTCGAGCAATCCCAGCACCTATAATCTGGCCCTGAATCTGGAGCTGAACAAACACCTGATGCAGCGCGACGAAGAGGGGAGGGGTCCGAGACTTGGTGACGCGCTGCGTATCACGAAGAACACGTCGGCAGGCCTGCAGGGTAATAGCCGCAAGTTCAATCTGCTCGGAGATCCGACGATGCGGCTGGGACTGCCGAATCGCGACGTCAGTGTGGTGAAGGTTAACGGCGAATTGGTTTCCGATACTACCTCGATCGCTCTCAAGGCGCTCGACCGGGTCGTCCTGGACGGTGAGGTCTCGACGTCGGTCGGTCGGGATCCCTCGTTTGAGGGAACCGTGGAAGTGACCGTTTTCGATGCGAAACGAAAGGTGGAGATCGATCCCGATAAGCAGCAATACATTCGATCCGGCTCATATACCATCCAGAACGATTTGATTTACAGAGGTCAGGTCCGAGTCGTGGATGGCGCATTTCAGGTGACGTTCGTCGTGCCGAAGGACATCTCCTTCAGCGAACTTCCGGGTCGAATATCGATGTACGCGTCCTCGGAAGGAGGTGACGGTTTCGGCGCGACCGAGCATGTCGACGTCGGAGGTACGGCTGACAACCCTGTAGTGGACAATGAGGGCCCGGTCATCGAACTCTTCCTGAACGACTCGACATTTGTCTCAGGAGGACTCACGCCTCCCGAGCCGTTGCTGCTCGTGAAGTTTCGAGACGAGACCGGGATCAATACGGTGGGTACGGGTGTGGGCCACGAGATGCTTCTTGTGATCGACGAAGATGAGCAGGACGCCCTTGAGATCGGCGACCGGTTCGAGGCCGCGCTCGGGTCATTCCAGTCAGGATCCTTGACCTACCGGCTGCCCGAACAAACGATCGGAACGCACACCTTGCGTGTGAGAGCCTGGGACGTCGCAAATAACTCCTCGACCTCCGTGCTCGACTATGTCGTGGCGCCTACGGAAGCACTCGTATTGCAGAATGTCTTCAATTATCCGAACCCGATGGTCGGATCTACCCGATTCGTATTCGAGCATAATCAGCCGGCGGGTACGCCGGCGCAGGTGGAACTCAGACTCTATAGCATTTCGGGGCGGCTGCTGAACATTCTCGACGAGAGTGAGACACTGCCGTCGGGAATGCTTCCGGGAGGACCCGTTCAAATACCATGGGATGGAAGGGATGCGGACATGGACGTTGTGTCGCCGGGGGTTTATCTCTACCAGCTAAAAGTGACTGTAGATCTACCCTCCGGAGAACAGGATTCGGTGGAACACATAGGTAGATTGGCCGTTCTGGGTTAATTCTGGAGCACGTGATTCAAGAGCCTCTATCAAAGTCCAAAGCCTATAACATTTCGGTACTGCAGTTTTGAGGCAGATACTGCCCTGCCAGAGTCCGATCCGAATCGGCACTCTGATACTTACTAACCTGGAATGAAGACGATGATAGTGACCGAATTGCGGTCCCGGATGCTGGGAACGGCGCTGGGGATTCTGTTTTTCTTGACCCCTGCCCTCCACCAAACAGCTATGGGTCAGGTCGGTGCGGCCGCCGTACCGTTCCTCCAGATCGAGCCGGACAGCCGTGCATCCGGCATGGGCAACGCCAACGTTGCCGTCGCCTCGGATGCGAACGCCGTGTTCTGGAACCCGGCTGGATTGGCCTTTCAGGAGGGTGTCGAGGGTTCTATTACGCACTCTCAGTGGCTCCCCCAGTTCGATGCCGGGCTATTCTTCGATTACGTTTCCGGCAAGTACAATGTGCCGGATTGGGGCACGTTCGGCATGCACATCACCTATCTGAATCTCGGTGAGCATGAGTGCCGTGACGAGTTCAATAATCCATGTGGCACATTCAGGTCGTACGATGTCGCAGTCGGCGGCGCATACGGCTTTAAGGTCAGCCAGAAATTCGGCCTCGGTACGGGTCTGCGTCTGATCTATTCCAACCTTGCGCCGGGTCAAACGGTCGGCGCCCAGGAGACGAAGGCGGGTGTTTCTGTAGGATTTGACCTTGCAGGTCTGTTCAAGACCGCCGAGTTCCGTGCGGGCGGCGTCAAGAGCCGTGCCTCCTTCGGCTTCAACCTGGCCAACATGGGGCCGACGATCCAGTATTCGGATTCGGAGCAAAGCGACCCCATTCCGACGAACCTCCGTTTCGGCTGGAGCTACATCATGCAGTTTGATCAGTACAACTCGTTGCGGATTACCAACGATTTTACAAAACTGCTGGTGGACCGTGACTCAACCGGGGCGTCGTCGTGGTACAAGGCGATCTTTTCCTCATGGAAATCGATTGACGTCAACCGGGGCACGCAGGAACAGCGGGATATCGGCAAAGCTGTCGGTCATTGACCAGTTGACGATTGGTCTTGGCCTTGAGTACTGGTATAACAATCTGTTCGCGCTCCGCGGCGGCTATTTCTACGAGAATCCGGACAACGGAAACCGCGAGTTTCTGACGCTCGGCGCCGGCATCCGATACAACATCCTCGGAGTCGACTTCTCCTACATTTACCCGCTCCAAGAGAACCATCCTCTTGCGGACACGATCCGATTCTCGGTCATCGTAGGCCGGTAAGGCAAAGCGAACCCCACACCTGACCAGATCATGGCGAGGCCGGATCTTTGCAACCGGCAGTGGATTCGCTCAGGGATACTCTGTTGCTCCCTCTCGTTCATTGTGCTTTCGACGGCTGCCGCCCAGGTAGGCAGCCGTAACGCCGAGGAACCGGGGGGGCGACTGCGGCATCCCGCTGCGCCGC
Source organism: uncultured Bacteroidota bacterium (assembly GCA_963768715.1). Taxonomy (GTDB): domain Bacteria; phylum Bacteroidota; class Rhodothermia; order Rhodothermales; family DATKEJ01; genus DATKEJ01. Next base: position 140,446 of record CAVYJC010000005.1, on the reverse strand, counting down.
AGTACGACGTCGTTGCCCTGCAGGTCGAATTTCAGCCCGACAGCAGTCGTTTCTCGACCGGCGACGGGGTGTTTGGCGGAACGATGTTCGAGGATCTGGAGACGCGGGTGGATCCGCTTCCTCACGACGAAACGTACTTCGGTGCCCACCTCGACTTCCTTGCCAATTATCTCGACCACGTTTCGCGGGGGCAGACTTCGATCCGAACGCATCTCCTGCCTGGGATTGTACGCGTTTCGGGTACGATGGGCGACTATGCACCGGTCGGACCGGACTCCGACAGCCCCGCCCAGCGCGCCCGTCTCCAGGCACTCGTCGACGAGGCTTGGACCATTGCCAATCAGCAGATCGCATTCGACGCCTCAGGACTCGATCCCGACCATACAGCGTTTCTGATCTTTCACGCCGGGACTGGCCGCGACATCGAGCTCACTGGCACAACGCTCGATCGGACGCCCGAAGATCTGCCATCACTGTTCTTCGGCCCGGAAACGCTCGTCGATGGGGACAACAGTATATTATTTAAAGGTTTACGTGTAGATAACACGGCGCTCATCCCCGAGACCGAATCGAAACGCGGAGTGGATCCCATCTCAGACGAGCCTTTCTTGCTCGAACTTTCGATCAACGGCTTACTCGCCGCGTCGTTCTTCAACTTTCTTGGTGTTCCGGATCTGTTCAACACGTCCGACGGCTCGAGTGCGATCGGACCGTACGGGCTCATGGATCCGCTGGGGATCTTCGCCTACGGAGGTATCCTGCCGCCTGAACCTTCTGCCTGGACGCGTTTCTATCTGGGATGGACGACACCGTTTGAGCTGGTGGGGCCGGAAGAGCAGGAAATAGAGTTGACTGCATATTTGGATCAGGCGCTCGTCCCGGTATCGTCGACGGAGTACTTTCTCGCTGAAGTCCGCCGTCGCGACGTCGATGGCGACGGACTCAACCTCAAGGTCTGGCGTGACGGGTCCATCGTTGAGCAGCACTTCGATGTCGATGCCCAGGGCTTCACCTCCTTCAGTCAGGACGATTTCGAAGGGGTGCTCATTGACGCAGATGATTTTGACTGGGCGCTCCCAGGAGGTATCGATGATTCGGGGACGCTGCGAAACGGCGGGATCCTGATCTGGCACATCGATGAGCGCGTAATCTCTGAAGGCCTTGCCTCGAATGCCGTCAACGTGAACCCCACTTATCGTGGTGTCGATCTCGAAGAGGCCGACTCCGCTCCAGATCTGGGATTTCCCTCGGGGAATCCGTTTGCCGTTCCGTTCGACCGGGGCACACCCTTCGATTTCTATTTCGAGGGCAATCCGATTACGACCATAACGGCAACGGGGGAGGTGACCCTGTATGCCAATCGATTCGGCCCCGACACCTATCCGAACAGCGATTCGAACGGTGGTGGGCCCAGCTTCGTTGTTCTCGACAATTTCGGACCCGCGGCGAACACCATGTCGCTTCGGTACAGCCGTGCTGGAACAACGATTACACCGGTCGACTTTCTCACGCCGTCCCTCGACGCGCAGTTCGGAGACGGCGCATCGGTTTCAACCATGGTTTTCGAGATCGGTCCGGCGCGTCTCCAGAATCTTCTTTACTACACGGGTCCGGCGATGGGGACGCTGTGGATCACGAGGCCCGACGCCCGTTTCCTGAGCAGCATCGAGCGCGTTTTGACGAAACCCGTGGTGGAACCGTCTCCGTCGGGAGGCGACGCACTGGCATACCTTGCGCAGGATGATGGTGGCGATGTCTATTTCACACGACTCGATCCGGTCTTGGATCGACCTCAGCCGTTCGTCCCTATGCCCGCCGAGATTCGTCTCGCTCTGCCATCTACGCCATTGGTCGGCGTGCGTCAAGGCGATCAGACAGAGTACTACGTCGGCTTCGATCTCGGCGAAACAGGCTATGTGGCTGCCGTCAGGCCGGATGAAACAGTCGACCTGATCGCTTTCAGTGGCGGGGGCGTCGTCTCACTCGCCGCCCTCGCAGACGGAGATATTCTGGTCGTCGGCCGCGACAGGGCGCAAACCTGGCACATGGAATCGGCAACCAACGAGTGGAATTTTACGACGCCATTGAATGGTGACGCAGTGCAGGTCGTAGCCGGCCGTGATCCACTGGGTGTGATAGCCGCGATAACGTCGCCAGGGGCGGATCGACTGACGATTCTTGGCGCTGACGAGCGCGTTGTTGAGGTGGAGGTCGACGGGGGATCGCCGTCACGTTGGCCCATCCTGGTGGACACCGACGGCGATGGTCTGCTGGAAGTCCTCGTTACCGCAGACTCGACGCTGCAAGCCTTCTCGCGCGAGGGTGCGCCGGCAGCAGGCTTCCCGATCCGCCTGCATGGGACGTCCAAGACGCAGCCGTTGGTGGCGACATTCGAGGGAGAATCCCGACCCGACATAGTGCTTGGCCTGACCGACGGCTACCTGTACGCGTACAAGCTCGGTGACCGCCCGAAAGTCCGAGAAGGCTTCCCCCTTGCCGTCGGAGGCAGCATTAGTGTAACACCAATTATTACAGATAGTTATATATATACTGTATCTGCATCTGGTAAACTCGCCGGCTGGAGTATTGATGGGCTGAGCGGTGGCGAATGGACGGAGCTGAACGGCGATGCGATGAACCGAAGTTTTGTCGATGGTGGAACGGGTCCACTCCCGGGCGGCTCCGACCAGGGGCTGATTGTGGGGTCGGAAACGTACAACTGGCCCAATCCGGTGCAGGACGGCGTTACCCACCTGCGCGTTGCGACGTCCGAGCCGAGTACCGTCGAGGTCAAGATCATCGATCTCGCCGGGAATCTGGTGCATTCGCTGGATGCGGAGATTCATACGGCGGCCGTTCCAGTGGAATTTGAATGGCGTCCGAATGTTGCGAGCGGCGTCTACTTCGCGCGGGTCCGCGCGAAGACAACCGGCGGCCGCACTGACACGAAGCTCTATTCGATCGCCGTAATACGATGAGTCTTCGAAGCACCATAGCGCGACTCTTGAAGTTCGGTCCAGCGGGCATCGCCATGCTCCTGTGTCTTGCGATAGCTGCGCGCGGTCAGGAGCGAGTCGGGTACTACGATTACGTTCGCCCCGATCTTCACTGGTACACGATAGAGACCGAACATTTTCTGGTTCATTTCCATGCGGATTCGACCGCTGAGGGATCCGATCGGTCGGCTCGCGTGGCCGCCCGCGTCGCGGAGGATGTCTACGGGCCCATCACATCGCTTTATGAGTACGAGCCGCAGGGAAAGGTCTCGATCGTGCTGAAGGATTTCGAGGACTACTCCAACGGCGCGGCCTATTTCTTCGACAACAAAATCGATATCTGGGCGCCCGCTCTCGATACCCCGCTTCGAGGCGAATCGAACTGGCTTCGGAACGTAATCGCCCACGAGTTCACGCACATCGTTCAGGTCCAGAAGACGATGAAGGGGGGGCGCACGATGCCCTTCTATTACCTGCAGTGGCTCCACTACGAGGATGTCCGCCGCCCCGACGTGCTATACGGGTATCCGGACGGAATCGTGAGTTATCCGATTCCTATTCTGAACAATCCTGCCTGGTTTGCCGAGGGAACGGCACAGTTTCAGCGACTCGGCCTGAAGTACGATCACTGGGACACCCATCGCGACATGCTCCTGCGTGCTCGCGTCTTGAGCGGTCACGAGTTGAATCTCACGACGATGGGCGATCTCATATCCAAGACGTCCCTCGAGCGTGAACAGGTATACAATCAGGGCTATGCGTTCTCGACCTATCTCGCCGACACTTATGGCGAGGATGTGCTCCGCAAGATCAGTGCGCAGCTGTCGAGTTGGTCCAATTGGAACATGGAGCGTGCGCTGCACGACGCCGTCGGAATACCGGCCGACTCTGTGTTCTCCAACTGGATGAATGCCTTGAAGACGGGTTACGCCGACGCCACAAAAGACTTGATGCCGGGGTTGACCGAGCCTCGTCTTCTCGAATCGGAGGGGTTCTTCAATCACTCGCCGAGATTCGGTCCGGACGGCGATCGGGTAGTGTATGTATCGAACCGTGGAGAAGACTACCGGCGATTTGCGCTGTACATCCGATCGGCCGAGTCTGGAGAGGATATGGTGTACGATCTCGGTCGTTACACGCCGGTCGAGCCCGAGTACACGTGTGCGTTCGGACATTCCCTCACGGGTGCAGTGAACGAGGCTGTAAGCTGGAATGCTGACGGGACGAAGGTCGTGTTCGCGCGTGATGTCGACACGGACCAAGGACACACGTACGCGGATCTCTACCAGATCGACGTCCAGTCAAAAAAAACGACCCGACTGACCCACGAAGCACGCGCGTCGGATCCGGCGGTAGGACCATCCGGCGCCATCGCCTTCGTATCACAATCTGACGGAACGACGAATCTGAAGGTGCTCACCGAGGGTGCCCCCGCTGTCTCCGCGACGACGTACAACGACGGGACCCAGGTCTACAGTCCGTCGTGGGATCCAAGCGGTGAATGGATATACTTCGCGGTGGGAGGACACACGTCGGCCCGTGATCTCTACCGCGTTCACCCGGACGGCTCGAAACCGACAGTCGTGCTTGCGACGCGTGACGACGAGCGTGATCCCGCGGTCAGTCCGGATGGGAAATGGCTGTACTTTTCTTCCGACAGGTCGGGAATTTTCAATCTCTATCGGACGCCCCTGCATCCGGAATCGTCTGCCGATACGACCGAGCAAATTACCAATGTGATTGGGGGCGCCTTTTCGCCCGACGTGAGCCCGTCGGGAGCCGTTGTCTTCGAGTTGTTTACCGGTGAGGGGTTCAAGATCGCGGTACTCGATGATCCGACGACGGTCGAAGAGACGCACTACTCGCCTCCTTCGGTCGTTCGAAAGAACGCGCCCGCCGATTCGAAATTTGACTGGCAGAAGTTGAACGAGGCGGACGATTCGGCCGTCTCGGGGTTCGACAAGATCTGGAATTCAGCCGAAGCACCGAAGAAATACGACGATGTGTTCACCTCATTCGCGTTTTTCCCGGTGATCCGTTTCGACATGTATCCCAACAAGGATCGTGCGGGCATTGCCGGGCCCGGTACGGGAGGATTCCAGGGCGGGACGCTGTTGCGCAGCACGAAAATCGGCATGTACACAGCTTCTCGGGAGATCCTCGACGGACTCTCATTGTCCGGCGGCTTCTTGTTCGGTCCGGCCTCGACCAAGTGGGACGGTCTGGGGGACTTCTTCGCCCCGGGTCGTCTCGTGAAGCTTGAGCGCGACGCGTTCCTTCGGTTCGATTACATGAAGGGGCTGCCGTTCCTCCATAAGCGGTGGAGTCCGCAGATCAGCGTCGAGTTGTTCAACATCGTGAGAAATCTGGAGAACGGTCTCGAGATCGAGGAATTTCCGTGCACGGCCTGCTACCCCGACACGACGTTTACGGATGTTTCTTACAGTCTCTGGGCGGTCGACGTTCACGCGCGCAGCAAGTTGAATCGCGCTTCGATGCTGGAGCTTGGTTACAGTTACAGTCCGTATCGGGTTCGAACGGAGCCGTTCTTCTCTGACGAAGCCGGCTTCACCATTCCCTCCAGTTCTACGCGCTATTTCATCGGGCACGCGTTGACCGCCAAGCTTTATCTCGAGTCAGAGCATCCGTATCTGAACAGCGACGTGCTGCCCGAAGGGTTTCGCGCGGAAGTCGGGTACGAGTATCAGCCGGGCAATCTGCTCGATCGTTTCGAGGTCAAAGACGGCACGCTCGTGCCGGAATACCATTCCTTCAGGAATCACCGGCTGATGGCCGACATCCGATGGTCTCGACGGATCGGTTTGAGCAGCGGCGGGGCCGGTCACGGGATCGGCCTGCGATTCCGGGGATCGACGATACTCGGCGGTGCGGTCGACGACTTCTTCAACGACTATGTCGGCGGGCTGATTGGAGCGCGTGGGTATCCTTTTTATGCATTGGGCGGCAACGAAACGATGTGGCTCCAGATGTCGTACCACGTTCCGATCCTGCCGAATTTGCGGAGGCAAGTGATGTTTCTGCATCTGAACAAGCTGTATGCGCGGCTTTACGCGGATGCAGCGGCCGCATGGTCGGGTGAATGGCCCGGATCCGACGCGGTTCGAAAGGATGTCGGGGCTGAGCTTAGACTCGGCATTTCGTCGTTCTATCTCTTGCCGACCGCATTGTTTGTGAGCGCGACCTACGGACTCGATGCTTTCGACGTGAGTCTGGGTGAGGGTTTCATCACACCCGACGGAGACAACACCGTTCGATACGGGAAGGAGCTGCTCTGGCACTTTGGCGTCTTGTTTGATTTCGACCTCTAAAAATGACTTGCACTCGATTCGTTTTTGCAGTCGCCGTTGTTGCCCTGGCATTCGGCAGGGTGGCGGCAGACGACGGTCCCGACGGTAAGCTGACGCGTCCGAGGACGGATGTACTTTACATGGCGTCCGGCTTTAACGGTACCGACCCGTCGATGCGAATCGCGGAGGCGGGTTCGGGTGAACGGAGCATCGTGAAAGCGTTTGCCTTCTCCGCAGTCATTCCCGGTCTGGGGCAGGTCTACAATCAGTCCTGGTGGAAGGCGGGCATTTCGGTAGCGGCCGAGGCGGCTCTGATAACCATGTACGTCGGCTGGAAGAACAAGGGCAACGACGGTGAGCGTGGCTATAAGGCGTACGCGCATGGCAACTGGAGCCCGATCAAGTATGCTGAATGGCTGAATGCCTACGGTGGGTATTCCGGCCCTGATATCGCCCTGCCGACATTGACGGAGACCGACTTCATGCATCCCGATACGTGGACGGCGGCACAGCACGCCGAGGTCGACGCGTTCTTCAACAACATTCGAGCTGCAGAGCGCCAGTCATCATTCCTTGAGACGGGGGCGGGGTTTTCACACGTGCTACCGTACTTCGGAGAGCAGCAATACTACGAGCTGATCGGCAAGTACTTTCAGTTTGCTCCTGGTTGGGACGACTACTCGTACGAGCCCAATGCTGATCCGGAAACCGTCATGCCGGAGGACGCGCAGTTCTACTACTACGCAGGGATTCATGCCGACGCCAACGACTATCTGAGGAAGTCGTCCTGGGCGGGCGCTTTCGTCATTGTAAACCACTTCGCCTCAGCGGTTGAGGCCGCCGTATCGGCGAAAATGCACAACATGTCGCTCCATCCCCGGACCGCCGTCGAGAGCGGACCTTTTGGAGAGCCGATTGCGAAGGCAGGGGCTGTACTCAGGTTCTAGGTCGTGCGCCGGCTCACGAATCGGGCAGTCTTTCAAACGTCCATCCCACCTCACGCAGTGACGTGAGAAGCCGTTTCGTAATCCCGAGCGCATTCGGCTGCTGCTCATCGCCATCGTGGAGGACGAGGATGGATCCGGATCTTACCAGGCCGGCGGCTTGCCTCACGACGGCTTCGTGATCGGCGTCACCGCGAAAATCGCCCGCCATCACATCCCATAGGGCCAGGCGTCGACGCCTCGCCCGACACCACGCTCGCGTGGCCTGACGCAAGTGTCCAAAGGGTGGACGCACCCATTCAGGTTCCGAGCCGGTTAGCGAGGCAATGGCTCGATCTCCTTGCTCGAGATCGGCCCGAACCTCTGCCCAGCGACTCCGCCAGGCATCTACATGTCGATACGTGTGGTTGCCGACACCGTGTCGATCCGATAGAATGCGTTGCGCTTCGGCTGGGTGATGCTCGATCCGGTCGCCTCTAAGAAAGAAGGTCGCTGCCGCGTCGAGTTGCAGCAATAGATCGAGCACGTCCATCGTGTGATGAGAGGGGCCGTCGTCGAAAGTGAGGTAGATCGTTTCAGGCGCTGCAGGAAGCCGGCCGATCACGTCGTGAAAGATGGAAGCAGCGGCGCGTCCGGCCCAGGTTGTAGTGGTCGTAGTCGTCATCGCTGAATTTCTCGCCCCTTCCAACTGTATCCGCCTGCGGCTCCGGTTGCGCCCGCGACGACAACATATGGAATCTCGAAAAGCTGGCCGGGCACCATGAGCGGTATCAGTTCCCGCCGCCCGAACTGGCTGCAAACGTGCCAGAACATCCATCCTTCCGCTGACAGCTTGAGAAAGAACGCCGCGAGGAGGGCCGGCCAAATCGAGACAAACCAGAAGGCCCCCACGAAGCCGGCGAGGAGGAGGACGTTGAAGGAAAAGACGAACAGCGCTAACACCGTAATACGTTTTTCGGGATAGTGCAACCCCTTGGAGGCCCAGCGCCGCCGCTGTCGGAGCAGCTCGGGCAATCCGTTCGGCGCTCTCGTCGTAACTGTCGCCTCTCGATCCGGACAGAACGCGACCGAACCCGGATGTTGCCGCGACATCTTTTGCATCAGCAGCTCGTCGTCTCCCGAAGTCAGGCTATCAGTCCCTGAATATCCGTCTGCTTCATTGAAGGCAGACCTCCGAAAGGCGATGTTCGCCCCATTACACATATTTGGTTTGCCGAGAGCGATGGCGCCGGCGCCAACGGCGACAAGACCCAGTAGCTCGAGTTCGAGCAGGCGCTGGAGCCAACCCTTGTCGGTGCGATAGGCAACGGGTCCGGAAACGAACCGTAGTCCCCTCGTTGAATGCCGAAACCATCGTGTGAATCCAATCGGTGGGTACCCGACAGTCAGCGTCGGTCAACATAATGATGTCCCCCTGCGATCGGTCGATTCCGGCCTGGATTGCTGCCCGCTTTCCACTCGGGCTGCTACCGGTTTCTTGAAGACGGACGACGCGAATGTCGTCTGTCTCCAGACTAAGCCGAGAGGCGATCTCGAACGTGTCATCCTCCGACCGATCGTCCACAATCTGCACATCCACCAATTCCATTGGATAGTCATTGCGCAGAATCGATTGGATGCAGTCTGCGATGCCGTCTGCCTCGTTCCGAGCGGGGACGATGACGGACACGCTCGGATACGGCTCGTGCCGGTGGGGCAACCAGTGGATTATCAGTCTTCGAAAACCACCGGTGAATCGCATGAGGACGTATGCGTAGGCGATGCCGAAAGCGACGAGCGTCGCCGAGAAGACAAGCATGGTTCCACCCGGTCAACCGGTTCGAACTTCGACCGTCCGAGCCTCGCCGGCCGCAGGACGAGGCCGCGTCCATCTCATGCGCGGCACGAAGGCAATTCCTGCGAGTGCCGGCAAGGCGAGATTCACCACGAAGAGGATCAGGGATGCATTGAAAGCTGCCGCCGAGGCGATCCCGAAGAATCCAAGAAAGAAGACGGCGGCGCTCTCACGAATACCAAGATCGAACAGTGAGACCGATGGAACGATCGTCTTCGCAAAGAAGGCGAGCGCGACGCCCGCATAGACAGACGCGACCGGGCTTGTAGGGGAAAACGCCAGTACGAGCGCCACGAACTGGGTGCAAAACACCCCGTAACGAATGAGCGACAAGAGTAGGACATTGAGGCTCACGGACGTCTGCACGGAGCGAGCCGCAGCGAGATGACGCCTCCAACGGCGCGTTGCTCGCCATTTGAGGAGCGATCCACTTACTGTGAAGAGTGTGCCCGGCTTGAGAACGAAGACGCCGATTACGACGCAAATGGCAATGCCCAGAGCGAACGTCAACCACCAGATGCCGCCCGGGCCTGGAAGAGCTCCCTCCAGCTGGAATCCGAGGATTACGGTTCCAAAAATGGAGTAGATCCACACCGAGTACATCCTATCTACGAACGCAAGGACAACGAGCGCGCCTTTCCTCGCATCCTTCAGGTAGAATACGCGACCGGCATATTCGCCGAACCGCGCAGGAGTAACGAAACCGAGGGCGTATCCTGCAAGCACAGATCCCGCCGCTTCGCGCAACGTGATTCTCTCGACCGAAGGGGCGAGCAAAAGACGCCATTTCGCGGCTTCCAGCAACATATTGATCGGAAGGAGCGCCAGCGCCGCGAGGATCAATAGAAAATCAGCTTCCTTCGCGGTGGATATGATTTTGTCAACGTCCACGAACGCGACGATCGTGCCCAAAAGGACGATTCCGACCGCAAGTTTGACGATGATGGATGAGCTGTCCCGGTCAAACATAGCCATGCCTGCGATCGCCCACTAGATGTCGGTCAGTGGAACGACGAACCGGAAGGAAGCGAGGGTCACGCCTTCCGGACTGAAACCGAGCATCCAATAAATCAGATCGCGACCCTGCTCCAAGGCTGCGACGCGAAGTCCGATGCCGAAACCCGGCCTGAGGACGTGATTGTTCGGGTCGGGATTGCGATCAAAAGAAACCGACAGTTTCATGTTTGCAAGATCGTCGAAAACATTGCCGACGCCGGCCTGTACGAAGCCCGTTACCTGGTATAGGTCCGACAGATTGACCATCGGCCATCGGTATTCTGTCGTCAGTACGAGAAGATCGTCTCCGATGAGTCGATGACCCTTGTATCCGCCCAAGAGAGAAAAGTCGACTTGGGGAAGGAGGTAAAACGGAACAGGATCGTTGCCACTCGAGCTCGTCGTCTTGGCCAGGGCTCGAAACGCGAGCACGTGATCTCCAGCCACACTCACAAAAAGGTGGCCGTCGAACTTCAACTGATCGAAGGAGACGTCGAAATCGCCCCGGGACATGTAGTGCGTCGCGGTGATCTCTGCGAGCGTGCCTGCCGTCGGATACGCCCTGCGGTTACGGTGGTCGGCGAGAAGGGAGACACCGACTTTCACGCCGCTTTGGGCATTGTCGGTGATGCCGCTCGGAGAGGCCGCCTGTCCAAGAACGATCGCGAGGTTGTCTTGCGAGCGTTGGTCGAGCGTCGAGGGATCGTCCCCCTCATCCAGCCCGTTGGCTTTGTCCCACGAGTAGGTCGCAAAGGGCTGGATCATGAATTGGTCGTCGGCGAACTGGAATCCGACCCGTGCAACCACCTCGAACCGATCCATGTCGACGAAGAGTCGATCGTTCTTCATCGAGTTTGGGCCAAGCCCGTAGTACCGATAGGCTCTGGTGGTTTCATAGCGCACGCGAAAGAGTCCGAAGACGTCGTTCACCTCTGGATCATGCGTACGAAGCGAAAGTGCATACACACCTCTTCGCTGATACGGTGCGAGGGTGGCTCGAAGTCGACTGCCCGTGAACGGCAGGTTATAGACAGTGGCCAACGCGCGAATTCCAAACCCATATGTGCTCGAGTAGATCGAGAACGGATCCACCAGAAATCCGTAACGAATCCGGTGCTGGTAATCGTCGAGCGCCTCATCGACAAGCGTCGAATCCGAAGTCGACGGAACCGTTTGCGCACGCGCCCCGGCCATCCCGAGGACGAGGACGATCAGACCGACGATCGTGGCGAGCTTCATGCTACCTGGGGAAAGGCTGAAAAAGACGATTGTGTTAAGACGAAGCAATCATACACAGTATGCCCGTAAATTATCCCAACCAAGGCACAATTTCTGATCGGTTGGTATCTGAATGCGAATACTCGTTGTTGGAAGCGGGGGACGCGAACACGCGTTAGCCTGGAAAATTGCATCTAGCCCGCTCACAACGGAAGTGTTCATAGCACCGGGAAACGCCGGTACGGCCTCTGTGGGTACCAACGTTCCCGTTCCCGCGAACGATCTTGATGAGATCGTCCGTTTCGTCGAGGAGACCAATATCGATCTGACGGTCGTGGGTCCGGAGCAGCCGCTCGTCGACGGGCTGGTCGATCAACTTGTCGCCGCCGGCCGCCGCGTGGTGGGTCCGACGGCCGTCGCCGCGCGTCTTGAGGGCAGCAAGCGTTTCGCAAAGGACTTTATGGCGCGCCATGGTATTCCCACGGCGGCTTACCGCTCTTTCGGCGTATCCGAACTCCAAAACGCCATTGACTGGATCGCCAGGCACCCGGGCGGTCCCTACGTCATCAAGGCAGACGGCCTCGCGGCTGGAAAAGGCGTTGTGATTTGCGACACAGCCGGAGAAGCCGAGGATGCAGTGCGAGCGCAGCTGCAGGACAAGATCTTTGGCGATGCAGGCCAACGAGTTGTTATTGAAGACTTTATGGAAGGTGAGGAGGCCAGCGTCTTCGCACTTACAGACGGTAAGAGTTACCGGCTTTTCTCGCCGGCCCAGGATCACAAGCGTATTGGCGACGGCGACACAGGTCCGAACACAGGTGGCATGGGCGCCTATGCGCCCGCACCGGTCGTAGGTGCAGAAATGATGGATCTCGTATGCCGGGAGATCATCGAGCCCACGATTCAAGGGATGCGCGAGGAGGGCACGCCATACACCGGGTTTCTTTACGTTGGACTGATGATTCATCGCGGGCGCCCGAAGGTGGTTGAGTTCAACTGCCGGATGGGGGATCCTGAGAGCCAGGTCGTCATCCCCATGATTGCCTCCGATTTTGTCGAACTCCTGCTCGCGACGGCGGAGGGGCGGCTTGCCGATTCTGAGATAGAGCTCCGATCGGGGAGTGCAGCCTGTATCGTCGCGGCGTCGGCCGGCTATCCCGGTTCGTACGAAACGGGATATCGCATCACCGGTCTTTCTCAGGCGGAGAGCATCGAAAACGTGACGGTGTTTCATGCCGGAACCCGACTGACGGACGACGGTGAGTTTCAAACGGCGGGTGGACGCGTTCTGGTGGTCACGGCTACGTCTCACTCGCTCGGCGGCGCGATCGATCGCGCCTATGAAGGACTAGCGTGCATCGAATTTGAAGGGATGCAGTTCAGGCGCGACATTGGAATGAAAGGGCTGCTTCGCGAGCGCCCGTTGAAATGACGTCGCCGCGATTCACCGTCCTGGCGTCGACGATTGCCGGGTGCATGGCGGGCCCGCTCCTGGTCGAGGCCCAGCCCGTCGATACCACCCTTACAGTGGGCGTCACGCTCGCAGAATTCGCCGACCCGATGGCCGTCGCAGTAGATCCCCAGGGTGTGGTCTTTGTCGTCGATGCCTCCACGGCAACCATCGTACGCCTCACAACGGGCGGCCAAACACTATCGGTGCATGGTGGGCCGGGCAGCGGTGAGTACGAGTTCGACACCCCGAGCGACATCGACGTTTCGGCTGGACTCGTTTGGCTCGTAGCCGATGCAGGCAACGGACGTATCAAGCGGTACTCATCCGAGTTCCTGCATCTCGCATCGATGCCCGTGGACCTCTCTTCGTTCGCCGTGACCCAATCCGCCGGAAGGGGAGGATTCCGTGAGGAGGAAGGAGATCCACTTCGATACGCGGGGGGACGCCCGATCGCCGTTGCGGCAAGCATGAGTGACGAGACGTTTGCTATCGACGCCAACTCGGGTGTCGTTATCAAGTGGGATGCCGCCCGACGTATCGAGCGGGTTTTCGGTGGTCCGGGTGACCTCCGAGGTGCACTGGTCGATCCTGTTTCCATTGCGACCGACGGCGACGGACACGTGTTTGTGGCGGATCGAGGACTTGAGGCGGTCGTCGTATTCGATCGTTTCGGAACCTTCGTACGTCGCATAGCCGACGGGTTTGCCAAACGCCTCTCGGCGGTCACGACGGTCGACAACCGGCTCCTCGTCGTCATGGAAGATCGGATCGTAGTGTACGGACCACAGGGGAATCTCATTCGGAGTTACGGCGTCGATCTGGGAGAACCTTTGAGGGACGCTTCCGTTGCAAACGAGGCGTTTCTCGTTTTGACAGACCGCCATCTCGTTAGCGTTCCCTTTCAGCAATAACCGAAACGCTGCTTGCGCCTCAGCCACTGATTCACGGTCAATTGCACTTGACAGATCCGGACCTATTTTTCCGGGCGTGTTGACGACTCTCGAATTGTGCACATGGTGGCGATGACTCGCAAAGGGCAGTTTCTGGGTATGCTGGCGATCGTGCTTGGGTGCGCACCCGCTGCCTTCGGGCAAGCCACGGCCGACAGAGCGCTCGGTGTACACGTTGACACCCTCCATGCGACACAGAAGCAGCCGTTTGCGCTCAAACCTTGGATCATCGTCGGCACCGAATCGGTCGAGTCTGACGGCGTCACCCTTCCTGCCACGGCATACCGATTCGATTACCGGCTGGGCCAGCTCTGGTTCATCGATGCGCCTCCAGACACGTTCGTCGTCTCGTACCGGACGTATCCCTTCTCTTTTCGTCCAGCATACTTCAACCGGAGACTACTTTCGCCTGAGGAAGACACGAGCCGGGTACGCACGCTGGCTGAAGTGGACTTTCTCGCCGAGCGTCCGCGGCAGGAAACCTCGATTTTTGGAGACTCGAAGCTCGAAAGGCATGGATCGATTACCCGTGGCATCACCGCCGGAAACAACCGGGACGTAAGCCTGGAGTCCGGACTGCGGATTCAACTCGCCGGCGAAATCACCGACGGCGTGAATGTCCGCGCCGTTCTGACCGACGAGAGCACGCCGATCCAGCCTGACGGGACGACTCAGCGTCTCAACGAGTTCGATCGTGTGTTTATGCAGATCGAGACCCACGGTGGGACGGCGACACTCGGAGACTATGATCTCCGATTCGGGTCGACAGAATTCGCACGCCTGAGCCGGAAACTTCAGGGAATCTCGTTGACCAACTCGGCGGTCGATCCAGCCGGATCCACGCTGGGTCCGGTAACGGCCACAGTGGCCGGCGCGACGTCCAGGGGGATCTTCAACTCTTTCGATGTAACTCCGATCGAGGGTGTGCAGGGCCCCTACCGTTTGCCCGGCCGCGAGGGAGAGCGATTCATTATCGTGATCGCCGGAACCGAGCGCGTGTACATGGACGGTCAGCTCCTGACGCGAGGCGAGACACGAGACTACGTGATTGACTATTCCACCGGAGAGGTGACGTTTACGAGCCGCCGTCTCGTATCCGAGGATCGGCGCATTACGGTGGAGTACGAGTACACGACGAATCGATTTACGCGCTCAATGATCGCCACGGAGGCGAACATTGGATTGTGGCAGCGAACCGACGGTTCGTCGCGCGCCAAACTCAGCGCCACGTTCCTGAGAGAGGCTGACAGCCGATCTGTATCCGACGAGTTCGGCCTCAGTCCCTCCGACTCACTCGCGCTGGTCATGGCTGGGGATGGCGCGGCGTCCGTTCCAGGAGGTGAGCTCGTCCCGTTCGATCCCGAAGCGAGCTACGTCCAGTACATTCGCAAGGACACGCTTTTCGCCGGTGAGACGTTTCCGATCTTCGTGCCGTTGACCGATACCGCGGCAACGGATTCAGTGTACCGGGTTCGTTTTACCCAGGTTACGCAGGGCTCAGGCGACTACATCCGTGGCGGATCGTCGCTAAATGGGATCCTTTTCGAGTGGGTTGGACCGTCGCGCGGCGACTATATCGCCGAGCGTCTGCTCCCAAAACCCAAGGAGCAGCGCCTGCTCGACTTTACAGGATCCTTTGAGCCCACAAAGGGCGTTGAGGTGTATGGAGAATGGGCCCGGTCCGTCAATGATGCGAATCGATTTTCCACCCTCGATTCGCAGGATGACGACGGCGGAGCCTTCAACGTCGGTTTCCGAGTGCAGCCCACACCCGTCGAGTTGGGCACTGTCGGCCTGGGACGATGGTCGGCCGGCTTCAGGAACAGACACACCGGCAGGAATTTTGAAGCGTTTGTTCGCACCCGACCGGTCGAATTCAAGCGACAGTGGAACCTCACCCGCGGCGTGTCGGCCACGGGCAGTTCTGGCGGAGCCGCAGAAGACGTCTCCGAGACCTACTTCCAAGTCGATCTCTCGAAAGCGACGCGAGTCCGCGCCGACTACGGCCGACTCAGTCTTGGAGGTGGTTTCGCAGGGACGCGGCTCGCCTTTGAAGGCGCCAGCGCAGAGCCCGGAAAGCCGAACGGCGAGTACCGAATGGAGATCATCTCGAGCGACGACGCGCTGATTCGGGAACGCGGCGAATGGATCAGACAGTTTGCATCGTTCAGTCAAGGAATTCTCGGTGGCCGAGTGACTCCGGGCATCGAAGTCGAGCATGAAGATCGCAAACAGCGTCCGCTGGATGCCGATAGCCTGCTCAAGGAATCGCAGACGTTTGTCGAAGTACGGCCAAAGGTCTCGTACGCCACCGAAAAGACGCAGGTCGAGGGATTCGTAGAATATCGGACCGAGAAGGCGCCGCTCGATGGCGTACTGGCGGATCGAAGCAGCGCTCTTGCGACACAAGTGCGAGTTGGTTATCAAGCGGGTCGCAATTTCAACACGCAGGCAGAAATCGGATATAGGAAGAAACGGTTCACGGAGCAGTTCGCCGACCGGGGCGAGAAAACCGCCGAATCGATCGTCGTCCAGTCGACCAGCCGCTTCGGCGCCCTCCGCAGAGCATTGCAGGGGAACGCCTTCTACGAAGTAGTCACAGAGAGAACGCCGCTGCTCCAGGAGACGTACGTGCGGACGGGTCCGGAAATCGGACAGTTCGTCTGGGAGGATTTCAACGGCGACGGTATTCGCCAGGTCGACGAGTTTATTCCCGAACGAACTCCCTTCGAGGGGACGTACGTCCGAACGTTCCTGCCCTCCGACAATCTCGAGTCTGTGATCAATCTCCAGACGAGGCTCCGATTGGATATGAATCCTGCGCTCATGTGGAGACGTCCCGAGAATCTCGTGCAGGAGCTCCTCAGTCAGGTCTATTCCCAGACCACGGTGGAGATCGCAGAGAAAAGCACGGAAGATCAGTTGAGCAGTATCTATTTGCTTGATTTATCAAAATTTAGATCGCCAGAAACCACGTTGAACGGCCGGCTTCGACTGGAAGAGAGACTGGAGTTGTTTCGATCGGTCAGGACGTATGGTCTCATCCTCTCGGTCAGCGAGCTGAAGAGTCTCAGCCGTTTATCGGCCGGAACGGAGGACCGATCTCGGACGACCTGGCGTGCGACCGGCCGATACCGTTTCACGCCGGCCTACAATTTCTCCTTGACGACCTCGTACGACGAGAACCGGACGCTCAGCGAGGAATTTGCCTCGAGGACGTTCGATCTCAAATCCGTCTCCTTCGAGCCGGAGTTGTCTGTCGCATTGAGCGAGGCATTTCACACGGTGGTGGGCGTGGCGTACAGCAGGAAGGAGGATCGACATTCGGTCAATGCGCAGCGCCGGGCTACCGTCTGGAAGTTTCCCGTGGAGGCGCGCTACGGATTGGCCGGACGGCTTCAGATCTCGGGCCGGATGGAAGTTTCGTCCGTGGACCTCCAGGGTGAGGCGGTCGGTTATGCGGCGTTCGAGCTAACGGACGGGCGCGGGCCCGGAACCGCCTATCTCTGGAACGTGACGGGCAATTACGTCGTGACGCAGTTGATCCGATCGTCCTTTTCGTACGACGGGAGAGCGCCGTCGGGAGCGCCGACGATTCATACGGTACGCGTCCAGTTCAGTCTGGTTTTTGACGTCCGTGGTGCGTGGTGCGAGGTTGGTAGTCCGTGGTCCGTGGTCGTAGTCCGTAGTCCGTGGTGCGAAGAGGATCAGTCGGTGCGGGCACGGACGACTTTGACGGGTCGTCCCCACTGGAACACCGTGACGGCGTCGGAGGCTTCGACTTCTGCTTCAACGTGGAGGCCGGGTTCCTGGACGGATTTGGGAAGGTCATTCATCACCTGGTAGCGGATTCCGTCGTCGCCGACGATCCCCCAAACTCCACCCTCGAGGTCTTCGAATACTACGATTCCTGTAATCTGCATACTGCTCGGGGATTGATGGATGCTGACCGCACAATCTACGGGATGCGACGAACTTCGGTTACGCACGGCGTGGGGCGCCATGGCCGACTTCGAACACCGAACATCGAACACCGAACTTAGCACCCGGCACCCTAAAAGGCGTCCCAGCGGACTTTGTCCGTCTCCGAAATTCCCCAGCTGTCCGTGAAACCGGCTTTTACCTCGACGACGTAGAGAGACGGGGCGCGGCTTTCAATCGCTTCCGGCGAGAAGGGCCGTGTGTATTTCGCGATGTCGACGATGTCGTGTCTGGCGTTGACGAAGAGGATGTCGAGTGAGTGCGGCGTATTTGCCATCCAGAACGAGCGCGTCTCCTGGCGCTCGAAGATGAACAGCATCCCGAGCGTATCCGGAATGGTGGATCGCTGCATGAGCCCGCGAGTTCGTGTCGAGTCGTCGTCGGCGATTTCGATACCGATATCTGTTATCGGCGAACCGTCACTTTGCTCGAAGTAGAGCCTTCCCTCGATGGTGAACGGGATGTCGGGTGTCGGGGGTGGCGTGCTGCCGGACTGTGGCGTGCACGAGGCCACAAGGATCGGCAGGCCAAGCATCCACAACCGAAAAAAGCTGGAGCGCATTAGCAGGCTGTTCTCCGCATCGTCACGCGAGCGTGCGGTTGGCAGGGTCGGTGGAATCAGAAGGGTAGGTCGTCGTCTGGATCGAACGAGTCACCTCCCGTGGACGACCCTTGCGGTTGGGTCGCCGTCTCGGATCCGTACCCGCCGCTGGACGACCCGCCGCTGCTTGCGGCGCCGGAACCGAAGCCGCTGCTGCCGCTGCCGCCTCCGCGTCCTCCGAGCATGACCATTTCACGAGCCTTTACTTCCGTTACATAGCGCTGATTTCCGTCTCGGTCTTCATACTGGCGCGTCTGGAGCGAACCCTCGATGTACACCTGCGACCCCTTACGGAGATACTCGGCGCAGATCTCAGCCAATCGCGCCCAAGCAACGACAGAGTGCCACTCCGTACGTTCTACGAAGTTACCCTCATTGTCTTTGTAGCTGTCGTTGGTGGCGATGCGAAGGGAGCAGACGGGGGTTCCACTGCCGGTGTATCGAAGTTCGGGATCCTGTCCCAGGTGCCCGATGAGGATCGCTTTGTTAACGGATTTTGTGGCCATTTGCGTGCGTTGATTGTCTTCGGGGATATCGTCCTTGGCGGACGCTCATATATAGACCCATGAGCATCCGGATTCGTAACGTTGAATGTACTCGGAGAAGCGCATTCGGTTCGAGAAAAGTTATTCACAGTAGGTCCGAGGTCCGAGGTCCGAGGTCCGGAGGTCCGGGCCGCGAGGTTTCCGACAGGTCCGGCATCATCCCGTCATTCCCGCGAAGGCCCTGCCCGGCGTATCCCGAACTTGTTCGGGAGAAGCCTGGGCGGGAATCCAGTTTTCCGTGTCATTCCCGCGCAGGCGGGAATCCAGTTCACCGTTCCTGGTGGATCCCCGCCTTCGCGGGGATGACGACCTGTTTGCTTGGGGATGACAGCGGACACGCCGCCTCCCGACGTTGTCGGGATCTGGCGTGTCCCTACGGACTTCGGACGTTAGACCTTCGACCTTCGGACGTTAGACCTTCGACCTTCGACGTCTTTCCACTTTCACCCCACGATCATACAAAACCCCGCATCCGCGTGTATCTTTCCAGTCTATCGTCTTCCGCGCTAGCGGCGGCCCGGAATAGACACTACACCACTTGCTCAATATGGCCAACGCTTCCTACGATCTGATAGTAATCGGCACCGGACCCGGCGGGTATGAAACGGCGATTCGCGGCGCCCAGCTTGGACTCAAAACAGCCGTCATCGAGAAGGATAAACTCGGAGGCGTTTGCCTGAATGTCGGGTGTATTCCGACAAAGGCACTCCTGAAGAGTGCCGAGATCATGAGCTCGTTCAGCCATGCCGCCGATTTCGGAATAAAGCTCGAGGGATCGGCTAGTCCGCTCTTCGACAAAGTCATCGAGCGCAGCCGCGGCGCGGCCGACAAGATGAGCAAGGGCGTTGCCTTCTTGATGAAGAAGAATAAGATCGACGTCATCCAGGGTCGCGCCAAGATGGCAGGCAAGGGGAAGGTGGATGTCGAGCCGTCTGAGGACATGGACGGTAACAAGATCGGCGAGAAGAGGACGGTCGAAGCGAAACATATCATCATCGCGACAGGCGCCAGGGCGCGTGAAATTCCCCCGCTTCCGATCGATCACAAGAAGATCATCGCCTACAGAGAAGCGCTGCTCCAGACCGAACGGCCGGCCTCGATGCTCATTGCCGGCGCGGGGGCAATCGGTGTCGAGTTCGCGTATTTCTATCACACAATGGGTACCAAGGTCACGCTCGTAGAGATGATGGACCGCGTCGTGCCCATCGAGGATGAGGACATCTCGAAGGAACTGGCTCGGGCGTTCAAGAAGGCCGGAATCGACGTCATGACGAGTGCGACGGTCGAGAAAGTGGACACCTCCGGGAAGACGTGCAAAGTCACGGTCAAGACGGCCAAGGGAACCGAGTCACTTGAGGTTGATCAGGTGCTTTCGGCCGTTGGCGTGACAGGTAACGTCGAGAACCTCGGTTTGGATGAGATCGGGGTGAAGTACGAGAAGGGGGCGATCAAGGTCGATGAGTTCTTTCGGACGAACGTTGAGGGTGTTTACGCGATCGGCGACGTCATCGGAGCTCCGTGGCTGGCCCATGTCGCCAGCCACGAAGGGATCGTCTGTGTCGAGAAGATTGCAGGTCAAAACCCTGAGCCCGTCGACTACAACAACGTTCCCGGCTGTACATACTGCCAGCCCCAAATCGCATCCGTTGGCTACACCGAGGCGAAAGCCAAGGAAGCCGGGTACGACGTCAAGGTCGGGAAATTCCCGTTTCAGGCATCCGGTAAAGCTGCTGCGATCGGGCACCCCGAGGGCTTCGTCAAGATCATCTTCGACGCCAAGTACGGTGAACTCCTCGGCGCACACATCATTGGATATGATGCCACGGAAATGATCGCCGAGATCGTCACGGCCCGGACGCTCGAAACGACTGCCCACGAAATCATGGAGTCGATGCACCCACATCCGACTTTGACCGAGGCGGTTATGGAGGCGGCGAAGGCGGCGTACGGGCGGGCTATTAATATTTAGTCCGTGGTCCGGCGTCCGTGGTCCGGCGTCCGTGGTCATCAGGCGGTAGGGCGACGTGGAACACCTCCAAGCTTGGTCCGAGTCGGGATGAGCACATTGCGAGGCCGGCTCGCTCGTTCCGCGCAGGCGGGAATCCTGGAACCCGGAACCCGAACCGTGGTCAAATGACACTATTGACTCTCGAACCTGGATCACGTCTCGAATCGGAACCTGGTTCTTTACCACGCCATCCGAACAAGTGACACCTGGGCTCCCGGCTGCAAGTGCCGTCGTCTCGAATTTGTAGACGGGAACTGCCGTGGGCGTCGGTGCATCGGGACTCCCATGCTCCACCTTCCTGAAGCAAAGTCTATTAAAGACGATCGCAGGCCCGATCCGGACGATGCCGTCGACGGCCTGTTACGGCTCACCAGTGCAGCAGCAACGCCGAGGGCTGCGGCACTGGTGAGTCCCGGTATCAAGAGTCCTGTTTCCGTGCTTTCGACCGAGGCCAGCAGATCGATTCCGAGTCCACCGATCAGGCCCGCGATTCCGGAGAGGTGGACCGTCCAGGCGTCGCGCGTCGACCATCCAAGGGATGATCCACCGAGTGCGCCGGCCAACAAGCCGACGTTTCCGGCCACCAGCATGGTGGTTAGCACGGCGTCGTCATCGTCATTGCTGAAATCATCGGGCTGGTCCTGATCGATCTGAACGCCCAGTACGGCGCCGAACCATCCTCCCCAGATTGCGGAGAAATTGGTGATCAACGCGGTTGAACCCTCGATAGGTCGCATACGTCCGATGACAGTTCCGGCGGCAAGACCCGAGAGACCACCCACCAGCATGGCCGTGAAGGGGGCCGCGTCGGACCCGGTCGTCGTTTCAAAGCACTGGAGTTCGTCCTGTGGATCGAAGCAAATTGTCTCGGTCCTGTCCCCGATATCGAAGACTTCTCGCCAACCCAATCCCTGCAGTGCTCCCCACCAGGTCCCGAAGGTCATTGCTCTGGCCTGGCCCGTGGTGACCGGATGCTTCTTCGTGTACCATTTGGACAGGAGATACCCAGTCGGAGCGCCCAGTAGAATACCGGCGCCGTAGGGTTCCGGGCCTGTCTGCGTTGAGGGCGGCTGGGACGATGACGCCGAGGGCGGCCCCATAGAACGTATTGAAGACGATGAGCTCCGTATTGCCGCTGTCGGCTTCCTGCGAACCTCGCATTTGAGACAGCAGGTCGGCCGCACGTCGACTCGCGTCGCTGCCCGAGTAAAGTCGCCGGATGAGGAGCAAGAGGTCTTCCGCGTCATCGTCTTGCCCTTGCGCCAAGAGTGTCTCGGCAACGCCCAGTATGACCTCCGCCGTGTCGGGAGAAACGACCTGTCCAAACGTGACGAGCGGAAACAACGGTCCCCAGAGAAGGAGCAGGATATGGATGCGTCGGAATTGCATGCTGCCGAAGGTACGGATATTGCTACTGGCGCGGTTTCACCGTCTCTCTCCAAGAAGCGTCGGAGACCCTCTACTGGTTTCGCACAATCGAGAAATCCGGAATAGGGGATGCCGGTTCGTTAGCTCGTCTCAAGGACGAGGCCGAGCAGTTAGTCTCTATCCTGGTGGCAATAACAGGAACGGTGAAACGACGAAGCAGAGGGCGGGCCTGAAATCCTCAATCCTCAACCTACTTCTCATTCCCCCAAAGCGTCGCGCCACCCCCCATGCTCTTCCTCCACGCATCGCGCCACCGGTGCATGTCTACGACGCCGATGAAAGGTTTATCAGCGCGGGCGGCGCGGTCGGGAAGCGGCGGGAACGGCTTGTGCGGATCCTTCTGATACCAGTAGGCGACGCTCGCAAGATCCAGCGTGAGATTGTCGTTATGGCCGTGCTCGATCGTGAAACGGAGCGATTTATCGAAGTAGATCGGATCGCTGATGTTAAACCGATAGACGTGCGTGCGGCCGAGCCAGCCGACGTCGTCGTTCACCCGGGCGTAACCGTAGTACGGGTGGTGGAAGAGGTCTTTCGGTGACCAGGAGGTGTTGAAATAGTCCTCCGTGCCGGTGCCGTGGAGGGAGGGTGGCCACGGCCTCGCCGTCGATGAAGATCATGTCGTCACCTTCGCCATACCACATCGGACTCGGCGAGTGCACGAAGTAATTCACGCCGACGAAATGTCCGTGGCCTTCGAGATCGGCGAACAAGTAGTTGCGGGCGCCGTCGGTGTTCTTGGCCTGTGGTCCGAGCAGCGACCACTCGTTTTCTCCCTCCGGAAGGGCCTCTGTGAGCTCGTGGTTGTACCACGCGTGGAAGCGTCCCATGTCGGCGGGAAGCTCATCCATCTCGACGTAATCCACGTAGTAGTAGAACGCGTCGATGTCGCGTCCCGTGTCGTTCTCGACCTCGATCCGGGCGCCGTTCGCGAACGGCATCACGAAATAGGATACCATCGCGCGGCCGTTCCTCGGGCCGGCCGCCAGTGGCAGCGAGGCGTAGTCGTAGCTCTCATTCCATCCCTGGCCGAAGAAGGGGCCGATCGGAGACTCGACGCACGGCTCGTCGGAGCCGTCCCAGTACATCCGCAGGATGATGTCGTTGCGGCTGAGGGTCGGGGGAGGAGGGGCGATCGTAATCCAGATATGATCGATCATGCCGGCACCCTGTACATCGAAGAGCGTCCGGCGCTCGCCGTTGACGATGTGCTCGAGGCGATCGTTGTTGCCGCCGGTCGTGTCGAAGCTGCTGATGCGTTTGGATTTGACGCCGTTCTTGATGCGGGCGAGTTCGTAAAGCGGGCTCTCGGTGATTTGAGCAAGGGCCGGGCCGGCGCCGAATGCCAGCACCAGAAGAATGAGAGGGAGTCGATGGGTTTTCATGTCTCCGGAGGTGAGTTCGATGAAGGGATGCGTGACAAATTCAGAATTCAGGATGCAGAATGCAAAGATGATCGCCAATTGCTAACGGCTATGTGCACAATCCGACGAAGAACCAAGAACGAAGAACCAGGAACCCATTTGTCCGTGGTCCCGCAATCAGGTGGCCGCGATCGCTTCCACCTCGATCAAAAACCCGTGATGCAACTCTCGTGTCGGCACAACGACTCGCGCCGGACGGTGATCGCCGAAGAACTTCGCGTACACAGCATTGACCCCGCCCCAGAGTGAAATGTCGGATACGTAGATCGTGACCTTGAGCACGCGGTCGAGTCCGCTGCCGGCGGCATCCAGAATGGCCGTCACGTTCTTCAGTACCTGTTCGGTCTGCTCCTCGATGGAGCCGAGGCACTTCTCACCGGTTTCGGGATCGATGGGGAGTTGTCCGGCTATGTACACGGTGCCGTTGTGGACGACGGCCTGGGAGTAGTGTCCCGCGGGGGCCGGCGCTCGGTCGGTTTGGATCAGTTTCATGGGTAAGACCAGGTGCAAAGTGCAAGGTGCTATGTCTATGTGCCACGTGCCACGTGCCGGGTGCCACGTGCCGGGTAAATATCACCGCACCTCAAAAGTTTTGTCGGCGAGGCAAATCTACGGGCGAAATCCAGCACAATCTTTCTTTGCATGCAGCATGCTACACTCCGCACCCCGCACCTACCTTAACAGAGTCATCATACGACTTTGGACGAAGTTCTCCGTCGACAGCCGGTACAGGTATATGCCGCTCGCCACGGTTTTGCCCGCTTCATCCGAGCCGTCCCAGGTGAGCGCGTGCACTCCGGCGCTGCTGGTAGGGATTAACCAGGTCTTGACGCGACGCCCGTAGACGTCGAAGATTGCAAGTTCTCCGGAAGCTCGATCCGGCAGCTCGTATGTGATCGTCGTCGTGGGATTGAACGGATTCGGGTAGTTCTGCATCAAAGCGTACGACTGTGGGATGCCCGGATGATCTCCATCGACGGCCGTGGCGCTCGACTTCCGTACCGTTATCTCTTTCCATGACACCCACGAGAGGCTCAAAACGCTCTTGATCATCAGCGTTCTGTAGGCGGGAGACTCGGTGGGCACGTCGTACGAAAGTACTTGACCGGTTTCGGTGTCCCCGACGAATCGATGGAGAAGCTCGAACTCGGCTCCTTCGTCGTCTGTTCGCGCCCAGATTTCGTGAGATGTACGGCTCGCAGGGAATTGATCAACGACGAGGTCGATACCCGCAACCTGTGTCGGCTCCTGCAGGTCGATCTGGATCCATTGTGGTGGAAAGTCGCCGGCGCCCCAGTTCGTGTTCAAGTCTCCGTCGAAGGCAAGATCGGGCGTCTGATCGGCGAGGTAGTTCGACGCCGAAACGACCCCGCCATCAACGACGAAGTTGTCTGTAGGCGAGCACGCTTCGCCGAGAACGGATTCGTTGCAATACTCCGTGCGGCTACCGACGACCGTCATGAGGACTTCAATGTCTGCGAAGCTCCTCGGGCGTCGCCACTTCGAGCGGATTCTCGGAAACGACGACGAAATCCGCCCATTTGCCGGGTGTGAGGCTTCCCTTCTTGTCCTCCTCCGACGTGGCGTAGGCCCCGTCGATGGTTAGCAGCTTCAAGGCGTCCTCGATCGAGATGCGCTGATCGAGCTCCCATTGGGCCAACGTGCGGTCTATATATCCCTTTCGCGTTACAGCCTGGTAGATGATCTCGAACGGCGAGTAGTTGCACGGTGCGTCGTTAAAGGGCGCGTCGGTGCTTCCTGTGATCTTCAATCCGTCTGCCTGGGCATCGACGAAGTCCTGCCACCGCATCACCCACTCCGGATGATCACCGAGAAAACGGTCTCCAAAATCGGACTGCGTCGGCCAATCTGCGGGACCGAGCAGCTGAAACGAGGCGATGATGCCCTTCGCCTCCATCCGTGCCAGCTGATCGTCCGTTACCTTCACGGCATGCTCGATGCGGAAACGCCTCCCGTCATTCGAGTCCCCACCCAAAACGTTCTCGTAGGCCGTCAGAATCTTCTCAACGGCACTCACGTTGACGGCGTGCGCCGCTATCTGCCATCCCGCTGCTGCTGCCTGTTGAACCGCATTCTCAACCTCTTCCTGTGACAGAATGTCGAACGCTCCAAACGGGTTGTCGACGTAAATCTTAACGCCCGGGGCGCGAACCCTCTCCGAGTAGTAGGTGTCGGGCGTGACGCCCGGCTGCGGCAAGGGCGTCGATCAGCGACGAGTCGTCATTGAGGGAGCCCCAATATCCATTGACGCGAACTGACAGCTTGCCCTGCGAATCGAGAGCGAGGGCGTTATCCAGATGCTCGGGCGCAAAATCCGGCCGCCCGAAGTTCAGCTCGGAGAAACTTGTCCACCCGTTCTCAGACAACATGCCCATGATCTCTTCGAGTTCGGGATAGGTCGCTTCTTCAGACACGGAGCAGATGTGTTCTCTCCAGCTGAACCAGTGACCGTGGGATTCATTGAACCCGGGCAGCATGGTCCGTCCCTCCAGATCCACCGTCTGCGTACTGCATCCCGATGAGAGCAAGGCGAGCATATCATCAGACGATCCCACGGCGATGATCGTATCAGCTTTTATGGCCATTGCCTCGGCTTGTGGCTCGACGTCATCCATGGTCAGGACGGTGCCGTTGTAGAAGACGACATCCGGTACAGTCTCGCAGGTGCCTTCTTGGGCGTGGGCGTTGGTACAGGAGACAAGGACGGCGAGCAATCCCGCAAGGGAAAGAACGAGATTTTGGTGCATTTCTGGTTGCTTCAGGGTGGAGGAGCATCAAATACCGACCCAGATGCCTCCAAAGTCAAGAGGCGGCGTCAGCTTTTTCGCATTCGCACCAGCATCCAGCCGGCGGCCAGTGTGGGTCCGAGTGCTGCGATGGCGATGACCCAGAGGAGCCCGACGCCGCGCCACGCCAGTGGCCAAATGGGTGCGAAAGGCAGGAGGGACAGGAGGAGAACGGCGATCGCAACGATGAATGCACTTCGTCCGCGGGTAGCCACAGAGCCCCAAGTAGATCGGGCCGATGCCACCAAACCAACACTCACAAATCCGAGAAGGACGACATGTAGATAGATGATTCGCAGCTGAGGCAGCCCCGCCCAGCTCGCATCAGGCGCAATGCTCACCGCGCCCTCTGCCAGCGCCTTCAGCACGAGCGCCGCGGTCGCGAAACGCCACATTCGCCTCACGTCCGAACGCTCCGCCCGGGCGAGTTGGCGCCACAAAGGGATGGCCACGAGCAGCAGTCCCGCAGCGACGAGGACGCCGCCGATACTCGAAAGCAGCCGGAACAGCGGGGACACGAGCGACGCGGGCATGCCAAGCGCGAATGTAAAGGGGATGCCCAACGCCGCCAGCCGAATGCCCCAAGTCGGGATGCTGCCTTCGAGTCGAGTTTCGGCCGCGGCCAATCCAAGCACGCCGAGGACAAACCAGCCCTCTGAAAATATGTCGAGGAAGACGTGCGTCAGGGCCGTGCGCAAAGCGAGGTTGTCGTATCCCACGATCTGCAATCCAGAAAGACCCCATGCGCCGAGCGTTGCGAGAACGAGGAAGAAGACGGCGAGATCGAAGAGCCGGATGGCGGGCGACGGCGCGTCGGCGGTTCGAGCGCGAACGTACAGAACGACGAACCAGTACCACGCCATCACATTCAGTCCGGCACCGATCATAGACAAGGGCAATCTCGTGCTACCCAGCACAGCGGGCGTGTAGCCGTAAAGCAGGAACGGGACGTACGAAAGCAGCGCTGTGACAAACGCCAGGACGATGGCGGGGCCCACCTTTCGCATCCCTTCGTAGCCACGCTTGGCAAGCCGATATGCGATCAGTCCCATGAGAGACGGTGTCACCCAGCCGAAGTACATCGTGTGTGAGTGCGCGTGGCGGATGTTTCCGAGGCTGAGCCCGAGCGAAAAACCTCCGGCCGTTGCAAACCGGAAGAACGCGCCTGTTAGTCCAGCCAGGATGAAGAACCCTAGTGCTCCGCGCCAGACCCAGAGAGCCGGCCGCGCGCCTCTTTCCGGCGTGCCCTCAGCCATTAACTCCCCACAACCCCAATTTCACCTGGAAGACTCCGGCGATTTGTTCGGCCCTGGCCTTCATCATGTCCGCGCGCTCTCCCTTGAAAAGGCCGTCGATGGTCCGATGGAACCTCGCGATCCAGTGTGCGAAATGGACTTGAGTCAGCCCGGACATGCGCGCATGGGGATCGAAGGGTCGTCCGTCGTACTGACCGGTGGCAAAAACGATTGAGGACCAGAATCGAACCATGGTCGGCAGGTGATTGGGCCAATCCAGGCCTTCGAAATAGTGTCCAATGACCGGATCCGTCTCCATGTCGTGGTAGAATGCGTGAACGATTGTGCGAACGTCGTCCGTTGTTGTGATATCGGGCACCAGGCAGTCGAGGAATTTGATGGCTGTACAACCGTTATAAGATGCAAAGAGCCGCGTGTACGGCTGCCGGGTTTACGCAGGTACGTGGCTCAGGTTTTGTGTAACGGCGACCTCAGCGACACACTTTTAGTGCATCCGTGCCGTTTCGATCATCGCACGAAGGTTTTCGCTCGGTGTCTCGGCTGGAATTGCGCAGCCCGCGTTTAAAATGAAGCGCGGTGAGTCGCGATACACGGACAATAGATCGTCGGTCTTGCGACGGACTTCGTCGGTAGAACCGAAGGCAAGGACGCCCGATGGATCGATGTTGCCGATGAAGCAAACGTCATCCTTGCACAGATCGTGTGCCTTTTGGATGTCCGTCAGATAATCCAACTCGACCGCGTCCGTTCCTGTCTCGAGCATGTCTGCGAGAATGGCTGTCGTGTCGCCGCAAATGTGAAGGGCGTAGGGTAATCCGTGCATGTGGGCTTCGGCCACGCACTCCTTCTCGTAGGGGAGGGCGAACTCCCGATACATTTTCGGAGAGATCATCGCAGGTCCGGCTGGACTGTCTCCATTAGACACCATGTCTGCTCCCGTCTCCGCCATCAAAGCGATCATGTCGCGGCTCACCTTCGTGCAGTATTGGAGCAATTCGACGACATGCTCATGGCCGTCCTCGTCCAGCAGATCCAACATCCAGTTCTGTAGTCCCCGTGCCATGGCTGCCAGCGAGAACGGACACTGGTCACAGTTTCCGCGGATGTACACGTCATCGCGAAAGTGCTGCTTGAGGAGGCGCACCGACTCGAGCCACGTCTCGACACGCCACGAGTCCAGGAGCTTCGTCGGAGCAAGCTCCGA
This sequence comes from uncultured Bacteroidota bacterium, assembly GCA_963768715.1. Lineage (GTDB taxonomy): Bacteria > Bacteroidota > Rhodothermia > Rhodothermales > DATKEJ01 > DATKEJ01. The sequence goes on along the minus strand of CAVYJC010000005.1, from coordinate 111,493 downwards.
CACGTCAGTCAGATTCTCGAGCAGGACGCCGCGACTCCGCGCCGGCTGGTCGTCTGGATAGTCGACGGGCACGCCGATCGCACTCGCCAAAACGGCCGTATCGATGTCGATCAGTACTCCATCGTAACCATATGTTTCCACTGATCTTATGAATGCGTCGGCGATCGTTGCGGGATCGGAGCGGAATTGTGCCTGCGTATACCCGGCCTCCCGAGCGGCCATCAGGAAATTGTGGAGCATGACGGGGGTATGATCCGGCCATCTGCCCTCCATCGCGGCGCGGATGCGTTGGTAACCGTTCATCTGAAATGATGGATGGATCTGCGACGATGTACCTGCCACAGATCAGTTACGGACCCTGGGATTGCCCGTCACGAGTTTACGGTATGGCCACGAAAAGCGCAGGGGGAATGAGTATTTAGGAATGAGTATTTGGGAATGAGCATTTAGTATTTGGGAATGAGTATTTAGTATTTGGCATCCAGGCGGCATCGTGGAACTCCGGACGAAGCTGTTGGTGCATTCTGCGGGAGTCACGAATACGGAGTCCAGACCCTCGTTGCGAAAACAGAACGATCGAACCGTGCCGGTAGCCAGGCGATTTCGCCTCGTCAAGGCGTACGCCGTCACGGCGCGCGTGCTGGTGAGCTACGGGATCCACGCGCTGCTCGGTTGGCTGGGCGCCAAACGCTGGGCCGAGTCAAGGCGGCGAGAATTGCACCGGAGGAATGCGCGGCGTGTTGTTCGGATGATCCTTTCGCTGCAGGGGCTGTTCATCAAGATCGGCCAGCTCATCAGCATCCTGACGAACTTCTTGCCGGAGGATTTTCGGGTCGAGCTTGAGGGGCTTCAGGACCGCATCCCGCCTCGTCCTGTTGCTGAGATCCGAGCACGAATCCGGAGCGAGTTCGATGCGGACCCTGAGACGCTCTTTGCCTCATTTACCGATGAGCCGGTTGCGAGCGCATCGCTTGCTCAGGTGCATGAAGCGCATCTTCACGACGGTCGGCGCGTCGCTGTCAAGGTCCAGCATCTGAACATCGAAGAAGTCGCGAAGCTGGATCTGAAGACGATATGGCGGATTCTCCGCATCGTCAGCCGGGTCGTGGGTGTTCGCGGACTGGATCGTGCCTACTCGCAGTTGGAGTCGGTTATCCTTGAAGAGCTGGATTTTCAGTCCGAGGCGAAGAATCTCGAATACATTGCGCGCAACTTCGAAGGCTATGAAGGAGTCGGTTTTCCGGAGGTCATACCCGATCGATCCACGAAGCGGGTGCTGACGACGACGTTTGTTGACGGCGTGAAGGTGACGGACCTCCAGGGGCTCGATCGGCTCGGGATCGACCGGCGGCAGCTTGCCGAGCGGGTCGTGAAGGCCTATGCGCAGATGATTTTCGTGGACGGCTTCTATCATGCCGATCCGCATCCGGGTAATGTGATTGTCCGTCCCAACGGCGACATCGTATTCATCGACTTCGGGGCCGTCGCCCGGTTATCTCCCGAGATGAAGCAGGGTATCCCCAGGTTGCTCATGGGGATCATTACTCGGGACGGCGCGCGGATAGGGGAGGCCTTTCGCACGATGGGCTTAGTAGCGGAGGAGGGCCACCAGCATACGTTGGACGAATTGGTCGATCATCTCCAGAAGCATTTCTTCGACACGATAGGCGAGGAGTCGTGGTCGCTGCAGGATTTCAACGCGCGCGCGATCATGGAAGCCAAGATGGAGGCGCTGCCCGATTTTCTTCAGCGCGGGATGTCGGTAAGGGATTTGACCGAGACGTTTCAGGTGCCTCGTGACTGGATTCTCCTGGAACGCACGTCGCTCTTGCTATTGGGACTTTGCACGCATCTGGATCCTACGATGAATCCGTTCAAGGTCCTCCGGCCGTATCTCGAGCGTATCGTCTTTGGCATCGAGGATGACTGGGTAGCCGTTATTGCAAACGTGTTTACGGATGCTGTGGCCGGCGTGATCGAAGTGTTTCAGGGGATACACCGATTTGTGGTATCGGCGGCGGATGGGACGCTGTTTGAGTCCGAGGTCTGAGGCTTGCCCGACGAGCAAGCTCACATCGTCGTCGTGATGCGTGCCGAGCGAAGTCGGGTCCGAAGTCAATCGTCATCCCCGCGAAGGCGGGGATCCAGGGCGAAGCGCCAAGTGAGCTTCGCGAAACCGTTGAAACGGTTTCCGGGTGTGGCCATCGTCTCTGTCCCCGGATTGAAATCCGGGGCTACGAAGAGCCACGGCTCCGCCGTGGCGTCGCGGGCAAGGCCCGCTCCTTATGGAGGCTCTGCGGTTCCCAATGCCCGGATTCGTCGAAACACCTGGCACGGACCATCCAATACGCGCCAGGATCGTCGTCGATGCCGTGATGAGACGAAGAATCGAGAACCAAGAACCCAATTGGGTCCAGTAACGCTCGTTTCAGAAAAGGCAGCGAGCGATGTTACTCAATGCACCGTTTTCTCCCCGGAGACGACCTGTCGTGCCTGTCCAGAAGGATGGCGCATGTGCCGTTGTCTGAGTTGTGACATTTCCTCCAACGAAACGGATGGAGGGTGTCATGAAAGCTACTCACTTAATTCTCACCGCCGCATGGCTGGTGCCAACGGCACTGACCGGCCAGAGCCTTGACCGCGCAGACAAGGATCGGGTCTCCCTCGTGCTTAGCCTGGGCGCCGCACTGGGTGGTCCGGCATCGGGACTAGCCGATCAACTGCGACTCGCGGGATACGATGATGGATCACCGGGCTGCTTCTTCAGCTCCTGCGGGACGCTGCCCAATCCGACCGAGCAGCGACCTTCGGTCGCGAGCGGGGTGACGCTTCGCTATCTGATCAACCATGCGTTGATTGTTGGAGGCGGATTCGCCACATCCGATCTCGGGGGCGCGATCGGCTATAAGAAGTCCGGTTTCGAATTCATTTTCAGCGACTGGACCGCCTCGATTCTTTGGGCTGGCGCTTTTTGGACGGCATTCCCGGTGTCCGTCTCGGCGGGGGGCCAGCATGGTACAGACTCCATTCCCCGAAACCCATGAGGAATACAAGATTTCGCGCCTGGGCATGATGGGTGAAGCAGGTCTCGAGTTTCCGTCGAATCGCCTGTTCTTTGTCGATGTGGCGGCTCCGAATCAATTTGGTGCCGGAAGATGATGTCCAGTACCGGGACCTTCACGGAGAGACCACCGCATCGCTTCGTCCAAAATGGACGCACACGCAGCTGCTGGCTGGGTTTGGTGTGCACCTGTGATGACGAGACATCCGTGGTGCGTCTAGCGTCTGCGATTTGCACTACTGGTCATGGATCCCCGCCTTCGCGGGGATGACGTAGCCTGGGCAGAGCCTTCGCGGAGCCATCCGTCTTCGGTCGCAGACCAAACCAGGGTTCCATATCGACAGTCAAAATCTACTGTCTGCTGTCTGCTGTCTGCTGTGGATTCCGTCGATCAGCCCCTTGATATATCCCATCGCGTACAGCTTGCCGCGCATGGTGTAACCGTAATTGTCGTTGGCGTCGCCCTCCAGGGTAGGCACGTGGTCGGGGCGGATCGGGACGTCGGGGCAGTATTTGTGGTAGATCTCCATCATGCGCGCCATGTCGGTCGGACCGTTGTCATGGAACGTCTCCTCGAAATCGTCCGCCGTGCCTTTTACATCGCGGAAATGCACGAAGAAAATCTTGCCCATCTTTCCGAATTCCTCAGCGGCCTCGTAGAGATCGCCTTCCATGAGGCTGAAATTGGCCTGGCAGAACGTCATGCCATTGCTTTCGCTGGGGAAAGCCTTGAACAGCCGTCGATACGCGTCATAGCTGGTTAGAATCCGTGGGACGTTGTGGATTGGAGACATCGGAGGATCGTCCGGATGCATGCCCAATTTGACCCCGCTCGCTTCTGCAACGGGTAGCACGCGATCATAGTAGTAGTAGATATTCTCCCAGAGCTTCTCTTCGGTCAGATGTGCACCTCCCAGATCGATCGTCGTGGGGGTGAGATCCTTCAATCGAAAGGTCGTCGTGAGCGCTCCGCCTCTGATCGGCAGGTCCACCGTGGTGCGCACCCAGTTGATCCCCGCCATAAAGTTCGGGCACATGACCGTGATGCCGAGGTCTCCCAAGACCTTGATGACGTCCAGATAGCGGTCGATCTCTTGGTCGCGGCCCGGAAGTCCGCGCCTTGTCTGCTCGAGCGGGACTGGATCGCCTTCGATAACCGTGAGCGTCAATCCGGTCTCCGCGAGCCGATCCATCAGGCCCTTAATCCCGCGATACGAAACCGCGCTCGGATCCTTCAGGTAGTCGCCGACGATTCCGCAGACGGCGCCTTCGGCTCCGACTTGCCGTGCCGCTTTCCAGTCCGACGGTGCCGATGTCGACAGAGCCATACTTAGTTTCATTGTGCAGTCTCCTTCAATCCATCGAGAAGTGGGTAGGGATCTCCCTCGATCAGAGCGGCGACACGTGGAGGCTGATAGCCGCCGTCCACGTAAAGGGTCGTGCCGCTCGTATAGCCGGAAAAGGGCGAGCAAAGATAAAGCACCGGCTCGACGACCTCACCGACGACGCCGGCTCGTTTGTACGGGTTGGCCTCGATGACGGCATGACCAACCTTGTTCAGCTCGTTCTTCTCCCAAACGTGTCCTGTTCGCTCCGTCATGACGACGCCAGGTGACACGGCATTCACCTGAATATTGAACGGGGCAAGCTCCAGGGCAAAGACCTTCGTAAGCATCAATAGACCCGCCTTCGAGGCACAGTATGGACTCGCCATGATGCGGGGAACGGTGTCGTGGATCGACGAGATGTTGATAATCTTGCCGCTCTTGCGTGGAATCATGTAAGGAAGGACGTACTTCGTGCAGTAAAAGACGGAGTCGAGGGAGTTTGCAAGAACCTTGCGATACTCCTCGTCTTCCATTTCCCAGACGTATTTGTTTACCTCGACGGAGGCATTGTTGACGAGGATGTCGATCGAGCCGGTGGACTTCGCGGCCTCAGCGAAAAGGTGCTTGACCTGTTCGGGCTTGGAGACGTCGGCCTGAACGGCAATCGCGTTTCCTCCAAGATCCTCGTATCTCTTCAATCGTCGCCTTGGCTCCCGATGGGTCATTGAAGTGGTCGATCATGATGTCGCGCCAGCCCCACCCAGCGCAATCGCGATCGCACGTCCGATGCCCGGTGGTTGCACCCGTGATCACGGCGGTCTTGCCCGAATGATCGTACGTGACGTGTGGATTCCTCCATTTCAATCAATTCTCCCAATCATTAATAGGGTGTACGGGGCCAGGGCAAATTTGCGTTTTCAGTTTTGAATTTTGAATTCCGGCTGCTGGATCCCCGCCTGCGCGGGAATGACCCGTCTCTGTTTCGCTTCGCTCAATTTCGCTGAGGCAGGTTCTCTGAGACCGCCTCTGTACCCAAGTTTGCGATTTCAATTTTGCGTTTTGAATTGCTATAGATCCCCAAACCGTTCGTAAACCTCGTGGATGTCGATCTCGCCTGTGTCTATCAGACGGCGTTGCCAGACCTCCGTGGCGAGGATTTCCTCGGCCGTCAAAAGGACCTCGTCGACGAGATCTTTCGGGATGACCTGCAGCCCGTCGTCGTCACCGAAGATGAAATCGCCCGGATTGACGATGACGTAATGGCGGATATGTCCCCGAAGGTAGATCGGGACGTTGACGTCCATCACCCGCCAGCCTCCGTATGCATTGGGCGTCGTGCCCAACGAGAAGTATGGGAAGTCCTCCATTTCCAATATCTTACGTACGTCTCTGGTCATTCCTTCGTTGACGACGCCGACGCATCCGCGGCTGTGCGCGAGGTGGCAGCTCATCTCTCCAAACGTCGCGGCCTGGGTGTCGTGTCCGGTGTCGAAGACCATGACGCATCCGGGAAACGCGCTCATGTGGAGCTTCTTCTGAGGCGAGCCTTCGCGGTCCCACTGTTCCTGCCGTGCTTTCTTCTCTTCGGCCGTCATATGGGTTTCCGGTGCGAGCGAGTGCCATTTGACCGGAAGGGCGCGTCCGGCCAGGATGCTGTGAGCCCGGAGTGGCCGGAGATCGTGCGATAAGATCGTGTCAACGACGCCGTTCCGGATGAGCGCGTCGCTGACGCATCCGCCATAGAGCTTGCGATAGCGCGCGACGCGTTCGAGGTCGCTGATGTCCAGCATCCTCGGGTCGCTTGGTCTTGGCGGCAGATTCAGCGGATACTCATAGGCCCGCATGGCGGCGGCCATCTTATCGAAAGTTTCTTGCATGTCCCTGATGTTCAAAGGTCGTAGAATCGGGATGGAAGGTAAGGGGGATCGAGTATTGAGTATTGAGTATTCAGTATGGAGGATGGAGTGGAGTATGGAGTATGGAGTATGAGTATTGAGTATTGAGTATTGAGTATGTGAGTATGGCGACCATTGTCATTCCCGTGCAGGGGGGACCGCTGCTGTTGACGAGAATTGGGCACGTCTTTCTCGTACCTTGTTTCCCGCTCGAGTAGAAACCGTACTCGACGTCCTGATGAGGGTGGAATCGAACACCCGCGTCCCAGTCATTTTGGATCGATGTCTTATCCAATTAAACGATTTTCCAGAGCTCTTGCGGGCTCAATTCTCGCACTAACACTTTTGCTCGCTCTCGTACCGGGCACACAGGCCAATCAATCGAGTTCTACGTGGCGCCGAGCGGGAGTGACGCCGGTTCGGGCTCGCAATCGGATCCGTTCGCGACGCTTGTAAAGGCGCGCGACGCCGCGAGAGAGCAACGGGTGGGAACAGAAGGTCTCGGGGCCACGATCTGGATTCGCGGCGGCATCTATTCGCTGGATTCGACCTTTGTCCTCAATGAGCGAGATTCCGGAACGTCCGAAGCTCCGGTCGTCTTCCGGTCGTGGGGCGACGAAGAGGTCAGGCTGATCGGCGGTGTTGAGCTTCCGGCTTCCTCGGCGTCGCCTGTGACGGATGTCTCGATCCTCGACCAATTTGAAAGCCCTGAGACGAAACAACACGTGGTCGTGTTCGACCTGCCGAGCTTGGGGATCACGAACTACGGGCAGCTTAAGAAGCACGGGCACGGACTCCCCGTCGTGCCGGCGCCGCTCGAACTTTTCTTCAACCATGAGGCTATGACGCTGGCCCGCTATCCCAACGAGGGATCCATGAAGATCGGGAAGGTCATCGATCCGGGCTCCGTACCACGTTTCGGCGACGCATCAAATCGAGGCGGCATCTTCGAATACACAGATCCGCGTCACAAGCGCTGGGTCGGATTGGACAGCGTCTGGTTTCAGGGCACGTTTATGTGGGGCTACGCGGATGACATGATTCGCGTAGCGTCGATCGATACGACGTCGAAACAGGTGAAGCTGTCGACGCCGCACATGTATGGGATCGGCACCGGTGCGCCGTACCGGCAGTACGTGGCGCTCAATATCCTTTCGGAGCTCGACAGTCCGGGTGAATGGTATCTCGATCGGGATTCGGGCAAACTCTATTTCTGGCCGCCGGCTCCGCTGGAGAATTCGGAGGTCTTCGTCTCAATGATGGAGAAACCGCTTGTCGAACTGATGAACGCTTCGTTTGTGACCCTCCGCGACGTAACGGTCGAGTTCGGCCGTGGCATGGGGATTTACATGGAGGGCGGGGAGCACGACATGATTGCCGGATGCACCGTGCGCAACGTCGGCACCACCGGCATCCTGATGGGGCGCGGAGCCAGGCAAACCGGGTCCGACACCACACCCGAAAATTATCAGGGCGAAGAGGTTTCGGGCGAAATCGGGACGCTCATCAATCAACTCTACAACAACACGACGTGGAACCGCGGCGCCGGGCATGATCATACGATCCGAAGTTGTGACGTTTACAATACCGGCGCTGGGGGTGTCTTCCTGAGCGGTGGAGATCGATCGACGCTGACACCGGGCAATTCCACAGTCGAGAACTGCCGGATGTGGAATAATCAACGGCGCAACAAGTTTTTGTGGGCTGGAATCAACGTCGACGGCGTCGGGAATCGCGTAGCCCACAACGAGGTCTTCGATTCAGACTACCAAGGCATCATGGTGCACGGAAACGATCACGTTTTCGAGTACAACGATGTGCACGACATCGGAATGGATTCGGACGATACGTCGCCTTGGTACATGGGACGCGACCCGAGCGCCCGTGGCAATATTATCCGTTACAACTATTTCCACGATGTCGGCCGGCCTGATCGTATGGGGATGGGCGTCTACTTGGACGACGGCACGTGCGGGACGCTGGTCTATGGCAACGTCTTCAAGAAGGTCGCCAGCTACGGTACCGTGTACAGCAATTCCGGCAGCGACAACATCGTGATGAACAACGTCTTCATCGACGGTTTCGGGCCGGCATTCCACCTCAAGTCGATGTGGTATACCTGGGCCAAAGGACTGATTCCCTACTACTTTGGAGAGCAGGGGATATTTCGACACCGTCTCCTCGAGGTGTTGGACATCCGGAAACCCCCGTATAGCACCCGTTATCCCAAACTTGCCAACTACATGGATTTGATGGATGACGGCAAGACGTACTATGGCATGATTCCAAGCAGGAACGTGTTCGCCCGCAATCTGGTAGTGAACTACGAGGAAGTGCTTCGCCTCGACCATCCCACCGTCCAGATCGATGTCCATGACAACTGGACCACGAATGAGGATCCTGGATTCTACGATGTGGTGGACGACAATTTTGCGCTCAAGCCGGATGCGAAGGTCTTCACTGAGATTCCCGGCTTCAAACCGATCCCGTTCGCGGAGATCGGGACGTATGGGGATGAGTTTCGGACGCGGCGCCTCAGCGCCGCGAAAATGGAAAAATGAAAATGGAAAACGCAAAATGACCGTGGCCCACGAGGGTGTGGCCGCCTTCAAAAGTTGTCTTTTGCCGTTCTCGGTATTGCAACGAAGAACGAATCCAGCTGGTTCGCTTGCAACAGTTAGTCGCATCAGCTTTTCCGACTCGCCCATCTCGCATTGCCTCGCATCGTCCGGCACCAGTAAAGCGTTTCTGAGGCTTCTTGCAATGCGACGTAGGCCTTACCTAGGAATTCGGCTTTGCATCGACAAGACTGTCCTCCTGGATGTTTGCGCCGATCAGCACGGTGTCACTTCGGATAACCGCCGGGCGTATTGTCAACCGGGGGAGGTTTGAGGAAGGCACTCGTCAACCTGATCGATTTCCACGCCGAATGCAACGTGCGAGAATGCCCTTGGTTCGCTAGTTCATCGGGCTCATGTGTCGAAGAGTTCCGACTCCAAAAGACACCAGGCCTAATTTCATAACCTCGCATTCCGCGATTCATGGATGATACCAACCGCAATCCGCCGAGCCGCCATCCGCCACCTTCTATCCTATTCCAAACTTGCACGCTCGAGATATTCGGCACGCCCCAGTCTTCTCCGTTCCAGCCGGAGAAGCCGTCCATCTTGAACGTCCAGAAGCCGGTCGTCATGTCGGACACGACGATCAGGCCGTCTGAATTTCGGACGTCCACACCGAACGCCCCGTTGATCACTTCGATCCAATCATAGGTCGGTGGTCCTATGTAGGTATCGTAGTACCCGACGGTCTGCGGATTCTTAGGATCGGCCAGGCTGAAGACCTGAAGGCCGTCCAGGTAGCCGGAAACGAAGACGAACGGCCAACGGACTTCGTGATTGTGCACAAGATGCTTCCAATCCGCGGTCCATGCGGAAATCGGATCTTTGATGTTCGTCACTTTGCCGTCCAGCGCCGGCTTGAGATCGAAGATTCTCAGCGGCGCGTACTGATATTCAGCCTCCGCGACGACGTACCGGCCATCCGGGCTGGGCGTGAAAGTGTGTCCCCACGTCACGCCATTTACGTTAGTGAGCGTGATTTCGAGCTTCGGATTCTGGAGGTCGGTGATGTCGAAGATGTAATATCCACCCGTTCCGCCGGCATAAAAACGATCCTGCTCCGTATCCGGATGCCACGCGGCGTACATATCGTGGTAGGAGCTCGAGGCGGCAGGAGACCCAGCCGTCGGCGGAAGGGGAATCTTGGCGACAAGGGCATTCTCCGGTCCCTTGTCTACAACGATGCCGAGATCATAGACATTGGCCCAGTTTGCCCTGGTCGTAGTCAGCAGCAAAGGGCGACCGTTTGAGTGCTTGTAAATAAAGATGTTATGGAATCCGCCTGGATATTTCGGATTGAGGAGGCGAGCGACTTCCTTGACTGTTTTCGGATCCGGGAGCCCGGTCACGTCAAACACGATGGCGCCGAGATCGTTGTCGGGTCCCTGCGGGAATTCGAATGACTGGACGACGTAGTATCGTCCCTTCCACTTGAAGTACTTCACATCCATTCCCCCGCGGTTCAAGTGGAGGTCCTGATCGGGCAGGCGCCATTCGAGAATCCGTTTGGGTGCGGTCGGATCTGAGAAGTCAATGATGTCCATTCCTTTCGGGCCCGACTCGAGGATAGATGCCCGGCCGACGTAAGCGAACGGACGCGAAGGCTCCTGCTCCATTTCGATATCGGTCACCGTCATCCGGCCGCCCAGCGGCAGGTGTCCAAGGACAGTGATGTTGTCGGATCCCCGTTTGAGGGAGGTGAGTTGCGCATGTGCCGGTGCGACGGAGATGACGAACACGGCGACGAGCGCCAGAAGTGAGAGACGTTTCATGTGGTGGATTGACTCTATGTGCTAGGTGCTAGGTGCCAGGCTACGTGCCAGGTGCCCGGCTGTGGGTTAAGACGGGGTGCGTTTTGGACGGTGTGACGTTTCCGCTCTCGTCGCGAGCGCTTGCCAAGGTGCAGAAGCCAGAATTGTCCAGGTCGTGGATTCACTTCTGTACGATCATGTCGCGGACGGCGGTGTATTTACCTGCCTGCAGGCGATAAAGGTAGACCCCATTGGAAAGCGCGCCGGCGTCAAATATGAATCGATGAAGGCCGGCGGCCTGCGGCTCGTCGAGGGGAACCGCAACGCGACGTCCGTACAAGTCGAGCACTTCAATGCGAACATTTCCGGGCTGCGGCAGCACGTACTCGATCGTCGTTTCGGAAGCGAACGGGTTTGGGTAGTTCTTGCGGAGCTCGAGATAGACTGGGCTGCTCCACCGGCTCGATGGCGGTATGCGTTCCGGTCAGCTCTCCATCGAGGGTTGCTACTCCATTCGCATCCATCCCGCCGGTGAGACTTATTACGGCGGTTCCGGTGAGCGTCGTGTCATCGGCAAAACTCGCGTTGATCCGCACGCTGTCAATTCCCGCATTTGGAACAGCGGGCGCCGTCACGCTCATGTTGTATGCGGCATCGATCGATAGGGTGGCGGTACCCTCGAGCGGTGAGGTGTACTCGAGTGAGACGCCGCTGCCTGAATAAGGCCCGCTGACCATGTAGGGATCGGGATCCGCTGCGCCGAAGACGTTGCCGCCCCAATCAACGGTGGCCGCAAAGGTGTCTGCCTCCGCGTCGACGACAATGTCCATACTAAGCGTCCCGTTGCTGTTGAACGTGGTGTTCGTCCATTGACCGGTCCAGGTTCCGGCAAAGCGCATGGGGTCGAAATCCTGTCCTAATGCGGCACAATGACAAACGAAGAGCAAGAGCAAGATGGCGGTCAGTCGATTCATGGTGGTGGTCATGTCGATCGTATGGTGGACAAGGAAGTATATCTCATTCGAGCAAACACGGCAAGAAGCTCATAACAGTTTCCCATCCTTTAGCGTCAGGATTTCGTCTGCGAATGAGCGGACGATTTCAGAATGGCTCGCCACAATCACGGCTCTTCCTCGTTCTCCCGCCGCGGCGCGGAGCAGCGAAAGGACCTGCTGCCCGGCTTCGGCATCGAGACTGCCTGTCGGTTCGTCTGCAAGTAGAAGTGGTGGATCAGTAACGAGCGCACGTGCGACGGCGACGCGCTGTTGTTCGCCGCCGCTCAATTCGCGTGGGAAGAACGTTCGTCGGTGTCCCAGTCCGACTGCATCCAGCGATTCGATCGCTCGTTCTCGTCGTCTGTCGGCTCCCGCGAGTTGCAGCGGTAACATTACGTTTTCTTCCACAGTCAGCCATCCCAGCAGACGGAACTGCTGGAAGACGAAGCCGATGTTCTGCAGGCGGAAGCGTGTCCTAGCCCGCGCTGGAAGATCCGTAGTTATTGTTCCCGCTATCTGAAGCCGTCCGGCGGATGGGCGCAGCATGCATCCGAGGAGGGCCAGCAGCGTCGTCTTACCGCTTCCGCTTGGGCCTTCTACATGGACGAAGCTTCCTGAAGTTACCGTCACATCGACTTCGTGCAACGCGTCGACACGGTGTCCGGATTTGCTGACGAATGTTCGTGACAGGCCATCGGCCCTGACGACGGGATCGCGCGCGGTCATGTCCGAAATGCCTCCGTGGGATAGATACTGCGCAGCTTGCGGACAGGCAGCCAGGCGCCGCAGACCCCGATCACCAGGGCGCCACCAAACATGACAGCCGATCCAGATGTCGAAAAGGACATGCTCAGCGTTGGCGCCAAAATGAAGAGCAGTGGCTTGATGGCGAAGAACAGTGCGAGTCCCAGTAGGAAACCACCGACCACGAGGATGAGTGACTGACGGAGGATCAGTCGTACCAGGAAGCTTTCGCCGGCACCGACCGCCTTCAGCGTCGCATACTCTTCCCGACGCTCCAGCACGGCGCCGAAAAGCATCAGGGTCAGGATCACACCGCCGGCCAGCGCACTGAGAATGGTTACCACCCAGAGGATTGGGAGCGTGCTCTGTTCCACGATCGCGAGATTGTCGCGAACGAAGTCATCCTGCGTGAATACAGTATGCTTGGGCAGATGACGGGCGAGTCCTTCCGCCGTTTCCTCGACGGACGCACCAGGCGCAAGTTTCACCATCGTGAAGCTCAGGATTCCATAGAACCCCAGAATGCGTTCGGCGTCGGCGTGCGTGACGAAGGCCATCTGCATGATGACATTGTTGGTGCCTTCGCTGAGGCCTTTCACAGCGAACATCCGGTCCTGGACGCGCAGCGAATCTCCAGGCACGAGATCATACTTGGCCGCAAACGTCCGATCGACGACGATCTCGCCGTCCTTGATGTCCGCCGTTCCCGCGACGACCGAAGGCTTTGCCAGTGTCTGGGAAGGATCGACGCCGAAGATGAATAGGTTTACAAGCTTATCCCCGATGTGGCTGGTTGCAACGGTGCGCAACAAGCTGGCCACGGATTCGACGCCGGGCTCGGCGGCGACGCTGTCTTCCCAGAACGCGTTGTAGTACGAGAGACTCAGCTTGAGATTCGTGGCATCTTTCCGCGCCACCCACAGATCCACGTTCCGTTGCCTGACGTATCCCGTCGATTCAAGTCTTGCGCCCTCGTAAATGCTGTAAATAGAAATATTTAGCATGACGGCGACCGCAACACCGAACAGCGTCACGCTGGAGCGAGTCTTGTCATCGGCAAGTATTCGGCGGGCGAACGGAATCACGTGTGACCGGATCTTGGCGGCATCGGATCGGGGCGGATAGTTACCGAGCTAGGAGTGCGCAAAATACTTGATCCAGGGCGAACGATTGGTGCAAACGGTGTGACGCACCTGGCACCCGACTTCGCTGCATTGCAGCTTCGCCGGGTAAGCACCAAGTACTAAGTACTAAGTACTTGGTACCATCCGTCCTACGCGTTCAATGCCTGCTCGATATCCGCCTTGATGTCATCGATGTGCTCAATCCCGATGCAAAGTCTGATCATATCCGGGGTCACTCCGGCCGTGACCAGTTCTTCGTCGGAAAGCTGCCGATGCGTAGTCGAGGCCGGATGAGCCGCCAGCGATTTCACATCCCCGATGTTGACGAGGCGTTTGAACAACTTGAGTGCATTGTAGAACCGAACGCCAGCTTCAAATCCGCCCTTGACGCCGAATGTGAGCAGTCCCGACGGGCGCCCGTTCGTGTACTTCTTGGCCAACTCGTAGTAGGGTGAATCCGGCAGGCCCGCAAACTGGACCCATTCGACCTGGTCGTGCGCCTGAAGATATTGCGCCACCGCCAGGGCGTTTTCGCAGTGTCGTTCCATACGCAGGGAGAGTGTTTCGATTCCTTGAAGCAGCAGGAAGGCATTGAACGGACTCAATGCGGAGCCCGTATTCCGCAGGGGCACGGTGCGAGCCCGGCCGATGTAGGCTGCCGGTCCGAGTGCCTCGGTGTAGACTACTCCGTGATAGGAAGGCTCGGGGTTGTTCAGCATCGGGAAGCGATCCGCGTGGTCGGCCCAGGGAAACTTGCCGCTATCGATGATAACTCCACCCAACGTCGTTCCGTGGCCACCCATGTATTTGGTGAGCGAATAGACCACGATGTCGGCTCCGTAGTCGATCGGCCGGATGAGAGCGGGTGTTGCAACGCTATTGTCTACGATGACAGGAACGCCGTGCCGGTGCGCCACTTCCGCGATGGCCTCGATGTCTACGATGTTGCCTGCCGGATTTCCGATTGATTCGCAAAAGACGGCGGCGGTCTTGCCATCGATCAATGCCTCGATACTTGACGGGCTGTCGTCGGCTGCAAACCGGACCTCAATGCCTTGCTTGGGCAGCATGTGAGCGAAAAGCGTGTACGATCCGCCATATAGCTGGGGCACACTCACTACGTTGCTTCCCACTTCGGCAATGTTCAGGATCGAGTAGTTAATGGCCGCGCTTCCTGCGCTCACGCCGAGGCCTGCAATGCCACCATCCAAGGCCGCGACGCGCTTTTCCAGCACATCCACCGTAGGATTCATGATCCGGCTGTAGATGTTGCCGGGCACGGCGAGGTTGAACAGGTCCGCCGCGTGCTGGGCGTCATCGAATTCGTAGGCAACCGTCTGGTAAATCGGTACGGCTACAGCCTTTGTTGTCTCTTCTGTTTCGTAGCCGGCGTGCACGGCGAGCGTTTCGTTCTTCATATTAGTGACGTTGAATTTGGTGGATTAGTAATAACGAAAAAGCCCCTCGCCGGGAAGTTGGGAGGGGCTGAATACTTGCAGGTTCGTCTGATCCGGGATGAGGCTACCCGGACGCGCAGAACCCATGCGACGGCCCCTGACTGCTGTAACAACAACAGCGCATTCGGACAACCTTGACGCGTGAGTTCGGCATTTGAGTTTCTCGGTTCGGTGGCTTTGCACCCATGCGGGCGTGGTTTGGTTCCGGTGGGGGGAAACCGGTCCGGTCTTAAGACCTGACAGGTTTTAAAACCTGTCAGGTCTTTAGACCTTTACCTCTGGGATTAACCATTCCTTCATATTTCCTCTCATATGTTGTAAAATTCAGCATAAATGTCCTGATCTGGAGGCCAGGCATGAAGCTCGCAACCCATCGTCGAGCGAGAGGGGGCATTGGATACCTCCTCATTTTGGTGACCGCTTTCGGAGGGTCGGCGCAAGCCCAGCCGGATCCGTCGTCGGAGCCGCTCCTCGGTCTCAACAATCTTGAATACGTCGGAGCTTTCCGGCTCCCGGCCGATACCTACGGCTCGTCTTCGCTGAATTACTCCGAAGGCCCGCTGGCGTACAATCCGTCCAACTCCTCGATCCTGATCGTCGGTCACGCCTGGGACCAGGAGATCGCAGAATTTGTCATCCCGACGGTGGTGAACAGCACCACGCTCGGAGATCTGAATATGGCCGGCGACCCGGTGCAGTACTTCACATCCGTCCTCGATAGGGCGCCGTCCGGGAATTCGCAGGATTTGAACCGGATTGGAGGACTGGCCGTCCTTGATGCCTTATCAGGGCCGCGACTCGTCGTGAATGCCTATGAGTACTACGACGCGCCGGGCGACAACACACAGACGACGCTGGTTGTTGACAATCCCGACAGCATCGCCTCGTCATCCGTCGGCGGATTCTACACGTTCGAAGGTGGGGCGGGGCATACCTCGGAGTGGATCTCGCCCATCCCGCCGGAGTGGCAGGACTCCCTGGGTGGGGCGTACATAACGGGCCAGTCAAGTGGCATCCCCATTATCAGCCGGACAAGCGTCGGTCCGTCCGCGTTCGCGTTCAATCCCGCCTACCTGCTTGATTCGACGACGGTGCCCACGCCGATTCCCACGACAAAATTGCTGGATTTCAGCCTCGCGCACCCTCTTGAGAGCGATATTTCGAATACTTCGGGCACGAACGATCGGTGGACGCACCTCTCTCGGGTGACGTACGGTATCATTCTTCCGGGGACGAGGACGTACGCGACGTTCGGTTACTCCGGCGGTCACGGTCCAGACGGCGTCTGCTACAAGTGCACGCAGGACGACGGTAATCTGTGCGGAGGCTACTGTGCGCCCGATGCCGACGATTACTATCAGTACGCATGGTTTTGGGACGTCAATGATCTCATGGCGGTTAAGAAGGGAACCATGAATTCGTATGACGTCGAGCCGTACTGGTACGGCGCCTTCCCCACACCTTTTGAGAACGGCACGCACGAGATCGGGGGTGGGGCCTACGATCCAGTGACCGGATATATCTATTTGACGATTCAAAAAGGTGATCGCGAGCAGGGCACGTACGCGAATCCTCCGGTCGTAGTCGTCTACCGCGTCGCGAATTCGGTGACGGCCGATCTAAAAGTGATGCTCCAAGGGCCGTATCAGCCGGAATCGGACGACATGAGCACCGGCATCAATGCGGACTTGCCACTCACTCAGCCTTACGACAGCACGCAGTATGACGGGACCGTTCTGGATTACGATGGGACCGAATCGGTGGCATCGATGCCCGCCGACGTGGTCGACTGGTGTCTCGTCCAATTGCGCACAGGCGATCCCTCGAGCCCGCCAATGACGATTGTTGCGACGCGCGCGGCACTTCTCGTTTCGGATGGATCAATCGTCGATACTGATGGCGGTCCGGTCACTTTCGCCGGCGTATCCCCGGGCGACTACTATCTCGTCGTAATGCACCGCAACCATCTTGGCGTGATGAGCGCATCACCCGTTGCCCTGAGCGATGCGTCCGCGCCCTATGACTTCACCACCTCCGCCTCTCAGGCCTTCGGCTTGAGCGCGATGAAGGAGCTGGAGCCCGGTGTCTGGGGCCTCTTCGCAGCCGATGCGAACGCCGACGGACTTGTCACGGCGCTCGACTTCGGCGCGTGGCTGGCGGGGACGACGGCGGGGCTGACCGGCTACCAGCCGGCGGATTTCGACCTGGACGGGGCGGTAACGGCGACTGATTTCGTGCTGTGGCTTGCCAATACGACGGCTGGGGCGGCTTCGAGGGTGCCGGAGTGATCCGTGAGACGACTGTTGGGTTAGCCGAAACGGAACGTATTCGGTATAACAAGTGCCTTACCTTGTCGCTGGACCGGAGCGAAAGAGTCTCCGGCGCCATGCTCGACTATCCGGGCGCTTGACAGGCGACTTGCGGTCGCTACAGATTATGCGGTCAGGAACGCGTTGTCATATTGTCAGGCTTGTGCCGGGGCCCTGGCTGCCACGGATGAGGCGGATCGACGTCGTACTGATTCTAACCCTCTTTACGCCCGCTTCCGCCTTTTCTCAGACCGCCGAGCACGTTCTTCCGAAAAGGTTCGACGCGGGGATCGAGCGGTCCATCGGATTCTCTGGGAGAGTCGATACAACAAACCTGCTCTCTGAGCTCGAGGCAGCCCATGCGTCTCGGAGCCTGGACGCCTCCTCGGCAGAACCCGATCCGCTCGACGTGTATTGGTTCGATCGATTCGGGATTCCGGGTGCGCCGATTGGAGTCGTTAGGTTTGCCGAGGCAGACAGCAGCGGGAATCTCTATGTTGCGGGTGACATCTCACTGGATGGACAAGAGGTGACCATCGCCCGATGGGATGGACATGAATGGTCACCGCTATTGCCGGGATCTGGACGTGTGTACGATTTGAGGATAGGGCCGTCGGGTGAGCTCTATGTTTTTGGGTTGTTCTTCAATCCCCTTGGAACTGGTCCCTTTGGTTTTGGGCCGATTGAGTGGAACGGAATTGAGTGGGCTTCCATTCCGCCCCCCAACGGTGATTTGTCATACACCGGAACTGTCGACAGGCAAGGAAACTTGATCCTGATATATCCAGACAGGGTGTTTCGAAAGAATGGCCAAATCTGGACGATGTTGGGGCCAAGCTTTTCGGGTCGGCTCCAAATTGCTGCCGTTAATAACGACAACCAACTTTATGTCGGTGGAGACTTTGATTCGGTTGGAACCGTAGAGGCCAGCAACATAGCGGTTTGGCATGACGAGCGCTGGGAGCCGCTCGGCACTGGCGTTCACGGTGGCTCGGTGGGACAAATTCTAGCCGACAAGACTGGCGGAGTCTTCGTTGCCGGTGGGTTCACGATGGCTGGTGATGCCGAAGTGATTGGCATGGCTCATTGGACGGAGGGCCGATGGGAATCACTCATGGCTGATTTCGAAGTTTCTGATTTCGGCAAAGGCTCTATCTGGGACCTCGTCGTAGACGATTCGGGCGGCCTCGTCGTGGGTGGGTATTTTGATCGTGTCAATGGTACGCCGGCGAGCAACCTGGCTAGGTGGAATGGGGATGTCTGGGATGTGGTAGACGGCGGACCAAGTACAATCGTTCAAGCGCTGGCATTTGGTTCATCGCTCTATGTAGGGGGATACTTCTCGAAGATTGGCGGGATAAGGTCAAACTCAATTGCGGCTTGGAATAGCGGTGTTTGGTCGTCGGTTGGTCCAACTGCCGGGAACGGAATTGACGGCTATCCAATTGCGGTGATTGAAGATCTTGACGGTACGCTGATCGTGGCCGGCTCTTTTGAATCCGCCGGACAGACCCTCCTGAGGAACATTGCGCGTTGGAACGGATCACGATGGACGCCGATCGGTGACAGGGACTTCATGCAATGGGACGGTTACGTCGAAAGTCTCGCTATCGATTCGGCGGGTGCTATCTATGCGGGCGGTTCGTTCGGGCTGACTGGCGGTGTGGCTGCAGCGAACATTGCCCAATGGACCGGCATGCATTGGCAAAAGCTTGGGAAAGGTGTCGATCGCATAGAGGGCGATGATCCGCTGCTTGGCGTGGTCGTTCGCGACATGGCGGTTGACGAGACCAACGCACTGTATGTCGTTGGATCCTTTTCTCTTGCAGGAGGGAAACCTGCCCTCAATGTCGCCATGTGGGATGGGGCCAAATGGAATGCGTTGGGAGAAGGGATCGGCGGTTCAGTCAATCACATCGCGGTTGGCAAACACGGAGAAGTCTTTGTCTCGGCAAGCGCAGCTCTGGGCAGTACGCAGGGCGGACACATCGAGAAGTGGGATGGACGTGAATGGGCCCAATTTCCCACGGACGGTTTTGAACAGATTGGATCGATAGCTACCGCAGCTGATGGTACGCTCTTCGCAGTCGTCGGAGTCGACACGGTTTTTGGACCCTATTCAGTAGCGAGGTGGGATGGGTCGACTTGGACGGTTCTTGGCGGACCTGTCTGGGACTCGATCGATGCGTTGTACATCGATCGCCACGGTTCTCTGTTCGTTGCAGGCACGAAGTACCACTGGAGTTATGGAACCCCAATGTCCACGGTGGCCTCCTGGTCGGGGACGGACTGGATCTTCTTTGGCTCAGGTTTTGACAGTCGAGCCGACGACATCACCCAAGCCCTTGACGGCTCGGTATTCGTCGTCGGCGACATCCTCACCGCCGGTGGGAAACTCTCCACCAACATTGCGGAGTGGACCGGTCCTCTCAACGGTGTCTGCAACTCAACGGCACAGTTCGATCTGAAAGCGTTCCTGGAAGGGCCTTACTCGGATGGTTCGATGACGTTGGGCGCGCAGTACGCGGCGACTATCCCCACCTCCCAGCCCTTCTCCGGTGCGGAATTCGCAGGAACGGATCTAGAGTTTGATGGCGACGTGAGCGTTGCGTCACTTCCCGAGAACGCCGTGGACTGGGTACTGGTCAGCCTCCGTGCAGATTCCTCTTCGGGTTCAGAGGTCGCCCGCAAACCAGGATTCCTGTTGGCAAACGGTGAGATCATCGATCCCGCCGGCGGGCCGCTGGAATTCGACAGTGTTGAAGGAGGCTTTCATTATGTCGTCGTCAATCAGCGCAATCACATCCCTGTGATGTCGAGTGAACTCGTCGATTCATGCGTTAAACCCGCTGTTTGGGACTTCACCACCTCCGCCTCCCAGGCCTTCGGCGCGAGCGCGATGAAGGAGGTCGAACCCGGTGTTTGGGCCCTTTTAGCAGCCGACGCCAACGCCGACGGACTCGTCACGGCGCTCGACTTCGGCGCGTGGCTCTCCGGCACGACTGCGGGTGTAACCGGATATCAGCAGGCGGATTTCGACCTGGACGGGGCGGTAACGGCGACTGATTTCGTGCTCTGGCTCGCAAATACGACAGCCGGGGCCGCTTCGAGGGTGCCGGGGTGAGAACGTGCGACGTGCCAGGTGCCCCGTGCCGCGTGCCATGTGCGACGTGCCCCGTGCCGCGTGCCACGAGTCCGCACTCCGCAAATGCAACGTCCTTACCGCCCCAGTCGCGCCGCAATCCTCTCCCTGACACGATACGCGCTCACATAGATCGTCGGAATGAGCACCAGCGTAATGAGCGTCGACGCGGTGAGTCCACCGATTACCACCCGGGCGAGGGGCGCCTGGATTTCCGTGCCGGCGCCCAGAGCAATCGCGAGCGGCAAGAGTCCCATGACAGTTGTCAGCGTGGTCATGAGGATAGGGCGGAGGCGGAGCCGTCCGGCCTCGATGACAGCCTCGTGGACTTCCATATTCCGCTCCCGTCGGAGCAGGTTGATGTAATCGACCAGCACGATCGCGTTGTTGACCACAATACCGATGAGCATGACGAGCCCCATGGCACTCTGGACGTTGAAGGTGGTGTTCGTGATCAAGAGCGTCGGGACGACCCCGACCACCGCTACCGGGACAGCGAACATGACGATCAGCGGATCCAGGAACCGTTCAAACTGACCCGCCATCACCATGTAGATCAGGAGGAAGGCCATGATGACGGCAATCAGGAAGTCACGCTGGGCCTTCTGCTGTTCTTCGTACTCGCCGCCGAACGAGATAGCAAAACCGTCGGGGAGGTTCATCCCGGCTACCTTCTCTTGGATCCGCCCCACCGCGTCACCGAGCGCAACGCCGTTCTCCAGCGTTGCCGTGACATAGGTGACCCGGCGACCGTCCACGCGATCGATCGACTCAGGCCCACGATCCCGCTCGATGTCCACCAGTGAAGCCACCGGAATGGTGCGTCCCGCCGGCGTCTCGACCGAGATGTTGTTGAGATCCTGTACGTTGAGGCGATCTTCAGGACGAAGGCGAACGACGATGGGGAATTGCTCGCCACCGGTTCGAAATACGCCGGCCCGGCTGCCTCCAACCGAGGTCTGGATTGCCTGTGCGACGTCTTGGACAGACAGACCGACCTGCGCGATTTTTGCGCGCTCGAATGTGACGTTTTGCTCCGGTCGTCCCTCCCTGCGGCTCATCTCAGCGTCGGCGATACCCGGGATCGTCTGCATCCGCCGAATGAGTTGATGCGCGACCGCGTCAGCAGTCTTGAGGTCGTGACCACGGATTTCGATCTGGACGTCGTCTTCGGAGTCTCCTGAACTGAATATGCGTCGGAGAATCCAAAGCCCCGACTGGGCGCGTACGCGAATCCGGCCGCCCGGGATGATCCCGTCGACCTGCTCGCGGATGTGATCCGCAAGCTTCTGGCTGCTCACGTTTCGCTTATCCGCAGACACCATCCGAACCTCGATCTGGGCGTGGCTTCCACGTACCTCCGTGGCATAACTCTCGACGTCATCAGGTGGGAGAAGGGGACGCACTGCGCGCTCGAGCTCGTCGAGATACACCTTGACGACTGCGACATTGGTCCCCTGCGCCATCTCGAGATCCACGTCGATCTCGTCGGCATCGGTCTGCGGCGCGAGCTCGATCGGTACGAGTGGCCAAAGTGACACGGCAACCACGACCGCCAGCATCGTGATGCCGAAGACCATGTAGCGACGACGAAGTGCCGTCTCCAGGAAACGTGCGTACCGGCTCTCGAGCTGTGCGAACTTCTTCATGAAGGCCGCCCGCTTGGATGTGTCGGAGGCATCCGCCGGCTTGATCTTGAGGAAGCGGCTGGCGAGAACAGGAACCAGCGTCTGCGCCACCAGGAGCGAGCAAAGCAGTGCAAAAACGACGACGATCGCCAGCGCCTGAAGCAGCGCTCCGGAAGTCGTCTGTGTGAATGCGAGCGGAAGGAAGATGACGCAGGTCGTCAACGTCGAGGCGATGATTGCGCCGACGACCTCGCGAGTCCCGTGACTGGCCGCCGTGAACAGCGATTCCCCGCGTTCCTCCCGCAGTCGTACGATGTTCTCCAGCACGACGATCGAGTTGTCGACCATGAGCCCGATTCCCAGGGCAAGGCCTCCAAACGTCATCTGGTTGAGGGTGAGGCCGCCGAAGAACAGCACGCCGAACGTGGCGATGACAGAGATTGGTATGGCTAGCGCGATCACCACCGTCGATGACCCGCTACGTAGAAACAGGTAGAGCACGAGAACGGCAAGAAGTCCGCCCCAGAACGCCGATTTGCGGACGTTATCGATCGAGTTCTGAATGAACGTGCTCTGATCGCTGATGACCGTTAGCTGGAGGTCCTTTCGTTCCGTATTGACCCGGTCCACCTCCGCTCTGATAGCCTGAGCGACAGTGACCGTGTTGGCGCCGCTCTGCTTCTGAATCCACAGCCGTATGACGGGCATCCCCCTCAATTCGGCGAGCCGCGAGATATCTTCAAAACCGTCATGGACGTCGGCGACGTCCCGAACATGGATGGGCGCGCCGTCAACAGTCGAAATTACCGTTGAGGCGATTTGATCGATCGATTTGAATTCGCCGATGGTTCGAACGTACTGATCCTTGATCCCCTCTTTGACGTTCCCGCCCGGAAGCGTCGTATTCTCCCTCGCGATGGCGCGCTCCACCTGCAGCGGGGTCAAGCCGGCGGCTCGAAGGCGATCACGCTTCAGGTCTACATTTATCTGGCGATAGACGCCGCCGCGCACCTGAATCGTTCCGACACCAGGGATCTGCTCGAAACGCTGCGTGATTTCCCTCTCGAGGATTCGAGTAAGGGATTCGAGATCGCGTTTCGAGGCAACCGATATCTGGACGATCGATATCCGGTTGGGATCAAACTTCCAGATTCCCGGCTGTTCGGCCTCGACCGGTATCTGATCACGGATTCTGTCCAGTGCGGCCCTGACGTCGTTTGCCGCTTCGTCAAGAGTCGTGCTCTGGGAGAAGTCCAGGCTTACCCTGCTGATGCCTTCCTCACTTTGCGACGACATCCGCTCCAGGTTCGGGACCCCCGACAGGGCGTTTTCGATAGGATCCGTGATGATCTGCTCGATCTCCTCCGGCCCGACGTTGTTGTAGCGAGTGTAGACAGTCAGCCTCGGGAACTCGATCGGCGGCAGGAGATCGACCGGCAGATAGAGTAATCCCACGATACCCACCGTGATCACGACGAGATAGAACATCGTCGTGGCCACGGGGCGACGAATCGAAAGATCGGTCAGAGTCGCCATGGGGCTTATTCCTGATTAAACCCTGTCAAGGCGCCGTTTCAGGATCCGAGTTACAACTTTGGGTTTCATGTTCAAAGTTCAGTCGCTCGAAGATGAAGCATTTGGTGCGGCCACGGATTCCGTTGAGTCCTCTGCCTGCGCTTCGCCGCCGAAGGCCTGCTTGCTCATCCGCTGTTGCTTTGCCATGAACTGGCGGAGCAGGTCCTCGTCCTGCAGGTCCTGCAGCGACGAAACCCGCTGCCACGGCACAACACGCGCACGGGCGGGAACGCGCTCATTGGCGATGCCTTCGAGCAAATTCTGGCCGACAACCACGACCCAGCTCCCTGGCTCCGCACCCCGAATTCCAACGGCATCTCCGCCGCGCGCCAGAACTTCGACGGGCTGGAACGCCATCGGCGTCGAGGCCATCAACGGCGGGGGATTCTCAGGGTCGAAACTCTCCGGCTCGTCAACCGGTATTTCGAGTCCGAGCGACGGGGCAGTCACCACGCCCAATATCCCGGTCGCAGGATCTTCGTAGAGGGCGCTTGTCGGAACGAGCGTAGCCTGCTGGCTCTCACCGTAAAAGACGTCGACCGTGACGAACATGCCGGGTCGAAGGAGGCCGCCTGCATTACGGACGTCAATCTCCGCCGAGGCAGTGAAGCTTCCCGGAGCGAGGAAGGGCGACATCCGAGAAACCTCGGCCGTGATCGTACTGTCTCCGAATGCCGGTGCGCCAAGTGCCACGGTCTGTCCCTTTCCGATCTTCCCGATCATCTCGTCGGGTACTGAGACCTCGACGCGCATCAGATCGAGTGATCCGATCACAAATAGCAGCGTGTTTGGATCCACGCGCATTCCGACTTCGACGTTTCGGCGGCCCACGTTCCCCGAAACCGGCGCCCGGACCACCGCTCGTCGGAGTTGTTCTTTGCGCTCATTCAAAAGCGCTTCAGACTGCTTGACGCGTGCCGACGCCTGATCGAGCGCCGCTTCAGCCGCCTCGACCTGAGCCGTCAGCGTTTCCAATTCCTGCTCGCTCTGGTAACGCTGGGCGGCAAGCTGCTGCGTTCGCGCGAGACGCGAACGTGATTCCTTTAAGTCCGATTCCGCGCGTCGCGCCTCGCCTCGCGCAACGCCGAGCGCGGCGTCGGCCTGCTCCATCTGCTCTCGGAATTGGGTGTCGCGAAGATACACAAGGGGATCACCGGCCCGGACGAGATCGCCGGTCTGCACTTCGACGCTGACAACCGGGGCAGAAATCTCGGGATAAATCGCAACCTGATTGGCCGAACGCACGGTGCCGCTGAGTCGATAGTCGAGCGGCAGTGAGCCGTACTGTGCCTTGACCACCTCGACCGCGGCGACGTTTCCAGCCGCCCCTGGCCTTCCGTCGCCATTCGGTGCGTCGGAACACGACAGGCTCGCAAAAGCGAACGCCGCCGCCACCAACAAAACATGAGATTCTAGTCGCAGCACGGGTCAGAGGGAAGCGTCTAATATGTTGGCGAACGTATGCCGCGCCCGGGCCATCCACAAGGAGCGCGCTAAAACCCTGATCACGCCTGGAGCCCCCGATTGTTGCAAGTCAAACTGTGGATTTCCCGTGTTCTACACTCGCGATTCGGGGCCGGCAGGCCCGTCTTTCCGCCCCGTCGAACCTACGTCCCGAGTAGTCTTGGACACAAACGGATGCCTGTATCAACCACGAACGGGATTATCTCACGACCGATCCTTCGTCGGCGTCCGCGGCTACAGGAACAAGCCGGCCGTCGGGCGTCTCGGCCGCGAGTAACATACCCTGACTCTCTAAACCTCTAATTTTTCGGGGCTTGAGATTTGCCACGATGACCACTCGGCGGGATACGAGATCTTCCGGCTTGATGTGCATGGCCAGTCCCGCGAGGATCTGCCGCCGCTCGAATCCGAGATCGACGATAAGACGGAGTAGTTTGTCGGTGCCTTCCACCTTTTCGGCCGAGACGACACTGGCAACGCGCAGGTCGAGTTTGGCAAAGGTGTCGAAATCCACAGGATCGCCGATGGGCTCGAAGTTGTGTTGTTCGGAGTCGACCAATTTCCCGAGTTTGGCGCGTTCAGCTTCTACCACTTCGTCTTCCATCTTCGTAAAGAGAGGTTCGGGCGTTCCCAGGACATGGCCGCTCGGAAGCAGAGAAAAGGCAGCCTGGTCCCACCCCGTGTCGCCCGACCCTGAGGCATCGGGGGCGCTGCTGCGGACGCCCGCAAGGTTCAGAGTTTCTCGCAACTTCGCGGCCGAGTGCGGCACGATCGGATCCAGGAGTACGGCGAGGGCGGCGCAAAGCTGAAGCGAGACGTGAAGCGTGTTCCCGCACGTTTCAGGGTCGGTCTTGATTGTTCGCCATGGCTCCGTGTCATTGAAATACTTGTTGCCGATCCTGGCGATTGCCATCGTTTCGAACACGGCATCCCGGAATCGGAATGATTCATAGGCTTTGCCGATCCGTGAGGGTCCTTCGGCGAGCTTCGCCAGCACCTCGAGATCGATCCCTTGTGGGCTCTCGAGAGGCGGCACTTTGCCGTCGAAATAGCGCGTCGCAAAGGTGGTCGTTCTGTGCACGAAGTTGCCGAGCACGTCGGCCAGTTCCGAGTTGACCCGGGCCTGGAAGTCGCTCCAGGAGAAATCGGAGTCCTTCGACTCGGGCAACATCGTCGCCAAGGCGTACCGGAACGGATCGGGCGGAAATTCGGCCAGGTGTTCGTGCACCCAGATGGCCCAGTTGCGACTGGTCGAAAGCTTCTTCCCCTCGAGATTCAGGAACTCATTCGCCGGCACGTTTTCGGGCAGCACGTATTTGCCGTGTGCCATGAGCATTGCTGGAAAGATGAGGCAGTGAAATACGATGTTATCCTTCCCGATGAAGTGCACGAGCTTCGAATCCTCCGCCTGCCAGTACTTCTTCCATCGATCCGGATCGCCTTTCTTCGCGGCCCATTCCTTGGTCGCCGAGATATACCCGATCGGTGCATCGAACCAGACGTAAAGGACCTTGCCCGATGCATCGACGCCGATTGCCTCGGCGACATCCTCCGGCACGGGGATTCCCCACGGCAAATCCCGCGTCACCGCACGGTCGCGCAAGCCCTCGTTGAGCCAACTTCGGACCTGCCCGAGCACATTGGGCTTCCATTCCGGATGACTGTCGATCCAAGTCCTGAGACGGTCTTCGAACTCACCCAGCGGGAGGTACCAGTGCGTCGTCTCCTTCATGACGGGCGTCGCCTGCGTAATGGTGCTGCGCGGGTTGATGAGCTCGGCCGGACTCAAGGAAATCCCGCACCGCTCGCACTGATCACCGAAAGCCTCCTCGAACTGACAGTTCGGGCACGTTCCGACGACGAAGCGATCCGCCAGAAACATCTCTGCCTCCGGATCGAAGAGCTGCTCTTCTGATTTGATTCGAAATACGTCGTCGAACGCAAGCTTTCGGAAAAAATCGCGGCTGGTCTCGGCGTGGACTTTCGAGGTCGTTCGCCCATAGTAGTCGAATGCGATGCCCAGCTTCTCGAAGGTCGATTCGATTATAGCGTGGTAACGGTCGGCGATTTCTTTTGGCGTCCTCTTTTCCGCTCTCGCCCTGAGCATGATCGGAACCCCATGCTCGTCGGATCCGCAGACGAAGACGACGTCTCTACCCTTCAGCCTTTGATATCTGCAGTAGAGATCGGCCGGGAGATATGCCCCGGCAATGTGTCCGACGTGCAGCGGCCCATTTGCGTACGGGAGCGCTGCTGTAACCATCAAACGGTTGTGATTCATCAAGTCAGTTATGCGGTGCTTGGTGCTTGGTACTTGGTACTTGGTACTTGGTACTTGGTACTTGGTACTTGGTACCTGGGACGATCAAAGTACGGTGTTCAATACTACGTTATAAGTCGCGGTCCCTCGAATGCGTCGCGATACGCGAACGACTGTGCATCCACGGCACGCGAGAGCGCCAGGATGCCGTCGAGATGATCGCATTCGTGCTGAAGCAGCTCTGACAGGCTGCCTTTCAGCTCCATCGTGTGTTCGGCCCATTCGAGATCCCGATACCTGATGACGCAGCGATCGTGACGTTCCACCTTCACGAGGAGGTCGGGGAACGACATGCAGTCGTCCCAGAGCGTCATTTTGCTCTCGCTGAGATCAACGAGGGTCGGATTGATGAAGACTGTCGGTTGGCTGATATGCATGTAGACGATCCGAACGAGTGCGCCGATCTGCGGCGCAGCGATTGCGCGACCCATCCCGTTGCGCTCACGAAAGTGGAGCAAGGTGTCGTGGAGATCTTCGACCACGAGCGCCGCGAAAGCCAGTTCCTCTTGCGCAACCGGTCGGCAGACGCGGTGAAGATCGGGATTGCCCAGTTGGAGGATGGGGCGAACGGCCATTCTTTGAGATCAGTCCGTTGGGTAGGCAGGGGCTACGAGAGGCGAATAGTTATTCGCTCCTGCGAATCCCGTAGCATACGGTGTTGGCTGCCTCAGAGTACATACTCGCTCAGATCTCGATCCCGCGCAATAGCTGCCAGACGCTCTTCGACCAGATCCTCTGAGATGTCGATGTGAGTCTCCGTCATGTTGTCGGGAATTTCGAACAGAATCTCCTCGAGCAGCGTGGTCAGGATGGTATGGAGCCTGCGTGCCCCGATATTCTCTACTTGATCGTTGACCTCGGCGGCGATTCGGGCAATGGCGCGCACGGCCTTTTCGGAAAACGTAATTTCGACGCCCTCAGAAGCGAGGAGGGCCTGGTATTGCTTGATGAGTGCGTTCTGCGGCTCGGTGAGGATGCGTACGAAATCCGATTCGGTAAGGCTATCCAATTCGACTCTGATCGGAAACCGTCCCTGCAGTTCAGGGATGAGGTCGCTGGGTTTCGCTGTATGAAACGCTCCGGATGCGATGAACAGGACGTGATCGGTCTTGACGAGACCGTATTTCGTCGTGACGGTGGAACCTTCCACGATCGGAAGCAGGTCGCGCTGTACGCCCTGCCGCGAAACGTCCGGCGATCCGTTGTGGGCCGCCGACGGAGAAGCCACCTTGTCGATCTCGTCGATGAAAACGATACCCGCTTCTTCCACGCGCCGCAGCGCTTCCTTCGTGACATATTCCATGTCGACGAGCTTTTCGGCTTCTTCGTTCGTCAGGATTTCGCGCGCCTCTGCAACGCGAAGCCTCCGTTTCTTCTTTCGCTTTCCAGTGAGATTGCCGAACATGTCTTGCAGGTTCAAGCCCATCTCCTCGATGCCCATTGGGCCGAATACCTGCATCATCGCCGGCTGATCGGCGGCGACGTCTATTTCGATTTCGCGGTCTTCGAGATCGCCCCGCTTCAGCTTGTCGCGAAACTTGTCGCGCGTGCGTTCCCGCAACTCATGTTCCTCGGGCGGCGTGCTGTGTTCTACGCTGCTGCCACCAGACGATTGGAGAACGAATCCCCGGCCCTCTACACCCGCCGGTTCAGGTCGCGCGGAGGCTGGTGGGATCAGTAGATCGAGGACGCGCTCTTCAGCCAGATCCGCCGCACGGTCGCGCACGCGGGCTGCCTGTTCGGCGCGCACCATATTGATGGCGATGTCTGTCAGGTCGCGGATCATACCCTCGACGTCACGCCCAACGTAGCCCACTTCCGTGAACTTCGTCGCCTCGACTTTGATGAAGGGCGCCTGAGCCAGCCTGGCCAATCGACGCGCTATTTCGGTCTTCCCGACACCGGTGGGACCGATCATGATGATATTGTTCGGGATGATTTCGTCCCGAATGTCCTCAGCCGCATTTCGTCGACGCCAGCGATTCCTGAGAGCGATGGCAACGCTCTTCTTGGCCTCATCCTGGCCAATGACGTACTTATCCAGTTCTGCGACGATTTGTCGCGGAGTCAATTCTTCCATTTACGAGCGAGATTTACAGCGGGTGGCCTACCGCGTCGGATCGGGTAGTTCAAGTATAAGCTGTTGCTTATTCGTATAGACGCACAGATCGGCCGCAATGTTCAGTGCTGTTTCGACGATCTGTCGGGCGGATAGCGTCGGGACGTGCTCTACGAGCGCCCGCGCCGCGGCACGGGCATAGTTGCCGCCCGAACCAACCGCAATGATGTTGTCATCTGGTTCGATGACGTCGCCCGTGCCGCTGATGAGCAGCATCTGGTTCATCGAAGCGATGGCGAGCATGGCCTCGAGTCGTCGGAGGTATCGATCCGTCCTCCAATCCTTGGCCAGCTCAACGGCAGCTCGCAGCTCGTTGCCCCGATACTCCTGGAGCTTTTTCTCGAAGAGATCGAACAGTGTGAAAGCATCGGCCGTCGCTCCCGCGAATCCAGCCAGAATCGTGCCTCCGAAAAGCGAACGGACCTTTTTCGCATTGTGCTTCAGAATGACGTCACCCATGGTAGCCTGGCCGTCGGAGCCGAGCGCTACTTGGCCGTTGTGAAGGATACCGATGACGGTCGTTGATCGAAATTTGGTTTTGTCAGACATGACTGCGAACGAAGTTTTTTGCCTCCATGAAGGGCAGTTCTCACTCATCATGTGCCGTTAGGTTTCAGCCGGCGTCGCCGTGAATCAGCGACGATAGCGAGCCAAAAGGTCCACGAAAGAGCGCTGTACGTCATTCACTTCCCGAGTTTTCACAGTGAAATTGTTGCACAACAGCGAGAATGCCAGGGGTGTGCCTGCAGCCGTGGTTATGTAGCCGCTCAGGTTTCTGACGGCCGTCATGCTGCCCGACTTGGCGCGCAAATTGCGTAGTGCCGGACCCTCCCTTACCAAGTTCTCGATCGTTCCATCTATGCCTGCCACCGGAAGCGATCGCAGGAAAGACCCTGAGA
Source organism: uncultured Bacteroidota bacterium (assembly GCA_963768715.1). Classification (GTDB taxonomy): domain Bacteria; phylum Bacteroidota; class Rhodothermia; order Rhodothermales; family DATKEJ01; genus DATKEJ01. The sequence continues at coordinate 81,061 of CAVYJC010000005.1, read as the reverse complement.
CGCTCGTGTCCGGATGCGCCCACATGTATCGCAGGAGTTTCGTGTTCATTTCGGGCGTGACAAGGTCCATCCGTGACAAGCCCGATCCATCGACCATCCGGATTCTACTCGTGTCCACTCCTGCGGCCGCGAACGTGACAGTCGCTGCCTTTACGCCTCTCTTTGTAGAGCCAATTCGCGGCTGGGCCGTGCCGTTCATCGAATCCGTCGGCGCGAACAGTCCAAGTGTCTTGAGCAACTGCTCGGCCCAGAGGTTCTGGCTCGGTTTATTGACGACAGCGGCGATCTCCGACATTGGCGGCGAGACGTAGCGCGCGACGACCTGCGCATCGGGCCTCCCATAATTCGGTCGTGTAGCGGCGTCGTCGACGTCTATCACACGACCAGAAACAGATATTCCCTCACGGACGAGCGTGCTGCGGAGGACATGGACAAAATAGCGTGTCGGGTTGGCGACGCTGAGGGACTCCGTGTCCTCACCGCCGGCGGGCACTTTACTCGACAGGCGAATCTCGTTCGTACCCGGCGTGCGTTCATATCCCTCGTCCAGCGAGGAATCGGGAGCGATCGTGAGCGTCGCGTTAACGATATCCACGTAGTCGGTCTGGTCAGGCTCCCACGAAACGACGCCGGCCCGTCCCGGTGTCGTGCCCGTGATCGTAACGTCGACGCAGTTGTCGTTGAAGACGAGGCCGCCCATTTCGGCGGAATACCAGTACGTTTCGTCGTCCCAGTTCCAACCAACGCCGAGTCCGACGTCGTCGAAAGCGTCGTCGTCCCCTACGACGTCTCCCTCGATGCGGATGATGCCGTGTGTTTTGAGGGAATCGGCCCACTCCCTGAATGTCGCGGTGAGGTCGCCGTCGTTGAACCTTCCGCCAATGCTCGGATCGCCCGACCCGCGCACCGCGAGGTAGCCGTACAGGACGGAGTCCACGACCTGCCCGAAAGCGTACAGCCGGGTTTCGTAAGTGAAGTCCGGACCGAGTCGGTCCAATGCGGCAGACGTCGTGTAAAGCTTCATATTGGAAGCAGGTACGAAGCTCTTCCGCGCGTTGCGTTCGTAGAGTACTTTGCCGGATACCATGTCGACGACTTGCACGCCCCAAGTCGCGTTGTCGAACTTTTCGTCATTGAGCATCCGCTCGATCGATTTTCTCAGGTCTTTGGGTGATCGAGGAGCTTTCTGGGGAAACGCCGGAGCGGTCGCGATGCCAAAGATGAGACCGGCCAGTACGAAGAATTTCATATATCACTATCGTTTTCTGTGTGCCGCGTCAGGATCGTGCACGCCGCACCTCGCACCCACTACGGCGTCGTGTTCTGCAGCCTCACCAATTCCTCCTCGGGCACTTTGAGGAGAACAAAGGCGTGGCGGGCAGATCCGATCGAGGTGGCCGGTTCGAGGAAGATCTCCAGTAGGTTTTCTCCTGTTCTGACGGCGACAGAATCGATGGTGCCAATCGGGATTCCAGTTGGAAAGATGCTGCTGCCTGACGTCACGACGAGCTGGCCCTTTCTGACGGGCTCCGTTCGAACGACGTAATCGAGCAAGAGGCGATCGAGTCGGGTGCCATCCCATCGAACGATTCCGAACGTCTGCAGGGGCTGGATGAGGCCCGGCACGCGAAAATCCGTATTGAGGTAGGTTTGGACGAGCGAGTAGTGCTCGTCGGGCAGAACGACTTTACCGATAATGCCCCGGTCGTCGACGACGGCCATGTCGACGGCCAGGCCCTCGGCTTTGCCCGCATCGATGATCAGGAAATTCTTCTGGCGGTGGATGTCGCGTGAGATGACGCGCACGGCGAGGGTTTTCACGTCGAGCGTGTCCCTGAGCGCAAGCAGTGCTCGGAGTCGTTCATTCTCCAGCTGGGCCTCCCGCAATTTGGCGAGCTGGCTCGACATTTCGATGTTGTGCTGCCTAAGATCGCCGTTTTCATCGAGGGCGCGCGAGAATTCGCCAAGACGCGAAAATTGGGCTTCGAGGCCGGAAACCGTCTCGAGCGAAACGGCGCGGAGCGATCGCGTGACGGTCACATTCTTGTTCACCATGACCACGAGCGAGATCACCAGGAGCAGGGCGAGGACAGCCCAGTCTCGTATTCGGGCTGATAGGTTCATGATTCAGACCCTGTCATCCCGACGGAGGGTGCGCAGCGTTCGGAGGAGGGATCCCTCTCCCAACTGCGTCGGGGATCGGGATGACAGTTTGGTTCGGGATGGCTGTTCGTTCAGCGGCAACATGGGTTTCCTCTCCCGATTGCGTCGGGGTTGGGATGACAGCGCCTCAGCATCAAGACAGCACCTTGCTGTAGTATTCCAGATTCTCGAGGATGGCACCCGTTCCGCGTGCGACGGCCGTCAGCGGATCCTCCGCGACGTAGACCGGCAGTTCGACACGCGAGCGAAGCAGCTCGTCGAGTCCTTTCAGAAGGGCGCCGCCGCCCGTCAGCATGATGCCGCGCTCCAGGACGTCTCCGCCGAGCTCCGGCGGCGTGCGCTCGAGGGCACGCATTACTGCGGCCACGATCTGAGATACGGCGTAGGTCAGTGCCTCGCGAACGTCTTCAGAAGAGACGGTGCGGACACTCGGAATTCCCGTTACGAGGTCGCGTCCACGAACTGACAACTCCAGTTCCGGATCGAGCTCGACGGCGCTTCCGATCTCCTTCTTTATCAGCTCGGCGGTTCGCTCTCCAATGAGCAGATTATGGTTCTTTCGGAAGGCCTGGACGATTGCCGCATCCATTTCGTCCCCTCCGACGCGGATCGATTCGTCGACGACGATTCCCGAGAGTGCAATGACGGCGATTTCTGTCGTGCCGCCCCCGATGTCGACCACCATGTTGCCGACCGGCTCCATGACGTCGAGTCCAATCCCGATCGCCGCCGCCATCGGCTCTTCGACCAGATAGACTTGTTTCGCACCGGCATGCTCGGCCGAGTCACGGACGGCTCGCTTTTCGACCTCGGTGATCCCGCTCGGCACACAGATGACCATGCGGCGGATCGACGTGTACCAGTTCCTCTGGATCTTGCGAATCAGGCCGCGAATGAGCAGTTCGGCACTTTCAAAATCCGCGATGACGCCGTCTTTGAGCGGGCGCACCGTCATGATCTCCTTGTGCGTGCGCTCGTGCATCATGAGCGCGTTCATCCCGATCTCGACGACATGGCGACGATTGCCTCTCTCAACGGCGATGATACTCGGCTCGTTGAGCACAATCCCCTTATCGCGGATGTAGATCAGCGTATTCGCTGTTCCGAGATCGATGGCCACATCGTTACTGAAAACGTCAAAAATCGGCATCCGACAGATGCTGTTTTAAAAAGAGGCGCAACCCGCGCGGTCGCCCGTCAATCTCATATAAATTCCACTTCACGCAGGCCGCTCTCCGCGACCGGAAAGGGCTGGCGCAATATAAGCCTGCAAACTGTTTGCACGACACGAACTTGTCACAATATTTCACGCAAGGTCGAATGAGTGTCCGAATTAGTGCTTGAAATGACGCTTTCCGGTGAAGACCATTGCGAGATTCCGTTCTCGTCCGCCGCCTCGATGACTTGATCGTCCCGGATCGGATCCTCCCGGCTGGATGGCGGCCGTTGCTCCTGCATGGGCGGCAGCCAGCAAACCATCGGGGAACGGGAAGAACGCGTCCGATGCCAATACGCAATTTTCGAACGACAGCTTCGACTTTACGCCTTTCGCCACGGCGATCTCCGATGCGTCGATCCGGCTCATCTGGCCCGCGCCAACACCGATCGTGGCACGATCCCGGCATACACAATCGCGTTGCTCTTGACGTGCTTCGCCACGCGCCAGGCGAAAACAAGAGATCCGACCATTCTTTCGCTGTCGGCTGTCGCTTCGTGACCACGCTTGATATTCCGCCGGCGGCGTGGCCCCGACGCCAGCAGCGGATCGCGCTCCTGGACGAGCAGCCCGCCGACCGCCGAACGGTATTCGAATCGGTCATGGGCACCACCGAGAATCCGCCGGATCAGCCGGCGATTCTTCTTGGCCATGAGATAATCCAACACGCCCTCTTCGAAATCGGGCGCTATGATCAACTCGGTGAAAATGGTGTCGATTGCCGCGGCTGTTTGCATGTCTAGCGGACGATTAACGGCCACGATCCCCCGAACGGCGACATGGTGTCCGTCGCGAATGCTGCGCTGTATGCTTCGAAAAGCGTAGCTCGCCGTCGCCACGCCGCAGGGATTCGTGTGCTTCAGGATGGCAACTGTGGGATCATCGCCGTCGAATTCTTCAATGACCCCGAACGCGCCCGTCAGATCGAGGATGTTGTTGTACGAGAGCTCCTTCCCGTGCAGCTTTTCGAAATGTGCGCCCGGATTTCCGTAATAGGCGGCCTGTTGATGCGGATTCTCACCGTAGCGCAGCTCCTGCGCGATGGGTTTCGCAATCGACAACAATTGCGGCCAACCGTCTCCCTGACGTGCGAAGTAACCCGAGATGGCGGTGTCATATTGAGCCGTAAGGGCAAACGCGCGCGCCGCGAGATCCTTGCGCGTCGCCAGCGAAAGAGAGCCTTCGTTCTCGGCCAGCTCTTCGGCGACGAGATCGTAGTCGCCGGGCGACACCACGACCGCGGTCGAGAAGTAATTCTTTGCAGCGGCCCGGATCATGCAGGGACCGCCGATGTCGACGTTCTCCATGGCGACGGCATCAGTAACATCCGCGGCTGCTACCGTCTGTTCAAATGGATAGAGGTTGACGACGATGAGGTCGATCGGCGCGATCTCCTGCGCGGCGATCTGATCCATGTCCTCTTTGTCGTTCCGCCGTGCGAGGATGCCGGCGTGGACACGTGGATGAAGCGTCTTGACGCGGCCGTCCAGCAGTTCCGGATATCCGGTGACTTCCGAAACGTCCGTTACGGTCAATCCCGCTTCTCGAAGCGCGCGCGCCGTGCCGCCGGTCGAGAGCAGTTCGACGCCGAGGCTCGACAGAATGCGTCCCAGCGGGACGATGCCCGACTTATCGAAGACGGAGATGAGGGCGCGGCGAACGGGTTGGAGGTCGGCGGGAGGGGGGAGGTCCTTTTGGGGAATCATGAAGGAGTAGCGTTACTACGTTTTGAGTGGTCGGTCGAAATTAAACCTGTTGGCAATGATGAATGATGAACGCTGAATGATGAATCACGTCCGGCGTCCGGGGTCCGGCGTCCGGCGAAGGGCGATTTAGATTCCGTAGGGAGGCCATAGCGTAGCGTCGGCCTGCCCGCGATCTCGGCCGGGAGCCGTCGTTCCGGCGTCGGCCGGGGTGGTCTTTATAGCGGGGTAGAGGCGCCGATCTTGGAAATCGTTTCAACGGTTTTGCGGTGGCTTACGAGCACTCACGAGAAACAGTCTCGGTGCAGGCGACAACATTTCAACTGTAGTTGCTGACAGATTCTGTATCCAACTGCAGTTGGAATATCGAGAATCCGATCTAGCCAGGCCACGAAGTTCAATTTGGAACAATTAGTCATAGTTGAGCCTGTAGTCGCCATAACTGTCGCTAACTGCGGCTGATTCTTGCTAATTGGTACAAATTGTGGATGCCGTCCTAAATCCACTCCGGCAGGCTTGCATCTTCCAGCTACAACGCGCTCTTAGGATGGCGGGTCAGTTCGATGACTTGCGAATACTGCCAGTTCATTAGAAAAACCCGATCGAATTTCGACGCGACGGAAAATGACTCCACATCGTCTCCAATCTGATACGACGCCGACGCCGATCCCGTGTCCAGGGCGATAACCAACCAGAGTTGGTCACACCCGGATTTTCTCATTGTCTGCGTCTTCGCATCCTTCTTGTCAACGACTTCTTGCACCGCGTCGAGACCAACGTCAGGCATGGCAAAAGCCTTGGGAGTCCACCAGATCGGGTCCACGTCAGCTGGAAATTCGAGTGCGTCAATTGAAGCCAGCCTCTTTACGTCCAACCGTGTTCTCCGCACAGTCCATCGAGATTGACCGACCGGCCAATTCTCGTGGAGGAACCGCGCAATATCGCGTCCCAACGGAGCCGCCTCTCTTTTGGGTAATCGATGAAGGCTCTTGAGTCCAAAGGTGACCCACGCTGATCTTGGATCGATTCTTGCGAACTCGGCTTGGGCCGAACGCCGGATGATCTCTTGAAGCGACTCCTGAGCCTTCCGAACCGTGCTAACAAACATCTCCGTAATATCGATGCCGATGGAACCATTGCGGGTCCTGATCAGGAAATCTGGTGGATCAAGTTCAATGACTTCAATCGCCTCCAAATATTCGGTGGAATTCAGGAAGCGGTCCAGGATTCGACGCTCGGTGAGTTTCTGAGCTTTTCGCGTCACTTATCTTATGGTCAAGACTAAAGTCATGGCAGGAATGAGCAAAACAAACGCGAAGGGACCGGACAAGCTTCGGTCAGTGGGCGTCATTGCGATGCAGCTCATTGGACAGGATGTCGACAGGCTTAAGGTTACGTCGGCCTTGTTCAAGAAGTTGTTTGCGACGGATTTCCGCAGGAAGTGCTGGGCGAAATTGCTGCCGACGGCCGGTTCTGTCATCTACCTGAGTCTTCGAGAAAGCCTGATCATAGGTACCGGACGTTTGCTATTCGACAATGAAGAGGCCGGGAAACACAACAATCTCAGCCTGCAGACCTTGCTGAATAGGATGCCACTGCGAAGACTTGACCTCGAGGAGGAGTTGAACGAGCTGCGACGAGACTATGAGCCCATCCGCCTCGCCAGACACAAGATATTCGCTCATCGAGACGAGGAACGATCCTACTCCGTCGTGTACGGTGAAGACGAGGAGATCAGACTCGTCACCGACGGGATGCTATCCAATGTTGTCGGCCGGATTGCGGATCTTTACGAGCGAATACTCGAGAACATTGTCGTTCCGTCCCGATAGTGGTCTCAGGAGGCAGGGAATCATCGTGAGCGTTTGTGACGTATCTTTCTATCCGGCTTGCCATTAATCGCGTCGTTGACGAGTTCTGACCCCAATGGGACACTACGCTGACATAGCTATCTACGGACGAGACGGGCAGCTCAAGCTGCTTGTTGAAGCCAAATCAAAGATGGGCACGACGCCGCAATGGGCAGCGCGACTTAGGCGCAATATGCTTGCACACGGTGATTTTCCAAGTGCTCCGTACTTTCTTATCGCATTCCCTGATCGCTTTTACCTGTGGCGCCAGCGACCTGCGGTGCCGGAGATCGTTGAACCGGATTTGGCAGTTGATGCTTCCCCTGTGCTTCGACCCTTTCTTGAGCGTACAAGCTCTCCCGACATTAAGGTGAGCGAGAGGGGGCTTGAGCTTGCCGTTTCAGCTTGGTTGGATTGGGTGATTAGCGGGCCTCAGCCGGACGAAATTTCGGAAGACGAACAGTGGGTGAATACCTCCGGGCTGCTTGACGCCATTCGGGGAGGTCGAGTCGAAGCCCAGATGCTGGTTTGAAGTGACCGTCTACGTAGAGTCCAACTTTGTCCTCGAGCTGGCGTTGCTCCAGGAGCAACACGAGAGCTGCGATCGCATAGTGGGACTGGCAGAAGAGCGTCGAATTCGCTTGGTTGTTCCCGCATATTCGCTGGTTGAACCATTTGAAACACTGACAAGGAGGTTCAAGAAGCGGCAGTCGATGAGCGAGGACGTTCGATCTGAGCTTACACAACTCGGCAGGTCGGCGCCTTACGAGGAACAAGCACAAGCATTTCAAGACATTGCCGCCTTGTTCATCCGCAGTCAGGAGGACGAGACCAGGAGGCTCCACACGACAATCGAAAGACTTTGCGTTGTTTCCGAGCTGATTCCTCTGAATGCAGCTCTAATCACCGATTCGCTTCGGCATCATCAAGGGGACTTCTCTCCGCAAGACTCAGTTGTTTACGCTTCGGTGCTTCACCACCTTTCACTTGGCGGAGAGAACGAATCGGTGTTCCTCAACCGGAACTCGAAGGATTTTGACAATCCGGATGTTCAGGACTCCCTGGAACACCTAGGGTGCAGGATGTTGTTCAGTTTCGACGACGGGTATGAGTATGTGGTTCATCGGATCGGTGGCTCAGTTTGGAGTGGAATGATGTCCAGACTGGTTTAGGGTCGTCAGAATGCCTGCAAGAATATCAGACCTATCAGTCGCGTTGTCTGACACACTGGTGGCCAGCAACCTTGAGTCTCTAACCGTTCCGCTGGCGGAATCAATAGCTGACACTTTCCTGGAAGAAGGCGTGGTCAAGGAGCTTCCAATCGTCGGGACAATTGTTGGTCTAGCCAAAGTGGGAGTGAGCATCCGAGACCGACTTTTCATCAAAAAGCTGTTGTATTTCCTGGCCGCCCTACCTTCGGTACCGGTCGATGAGCGGGTAAAGATCATATCAAGGATCGATGAGTCCAGGGATTTCCGAACACGTGTAGGGGAGAAACTACTCTACATTCTCGATAGATCGGAGGACCACGAGAATGCACGAATCATTGGGCATTTGTTTGGAGCTTTTCTTCGAGGCGACCTGTCCTATGGGGAGTTCTTGCACGCCTGTGCTGCGATACAGGTTGTGACTTCTGAAGATCTGCTTCATTTTGTCGAATCAGACGAGGAACGAGGGTTTCTTTGGTGGACCAGCGGCATGATGAGCGCAGGCCTGTTTGAGATCGACGAGCTCGAGATCCGAGTTGAGGACGAGTGGGATTGGAAAAGGGGAGACAATTATAGGGTCGAAGGTCAGGAGTTGACGGCCAGCATCACCCCACTCGGCAAGAAGGTTCGGGGCCTTCTCCGTTCTTGCTGGTCCGCGTCTGAAACGCACAATCGCAGTGACAGCTAACTGGTGCGGGGTATGAAGGCTGGAGTACTCATTGCCGGATCCCTCGCTTGGGACCCATCACCCTTGCGTGCGGATTGGCGCACCAAGCGCCTCTCAATGAAGGATCGAGCTCTCGTGACGGCTCCGATCCGGTACGGGAGGTGCTCCAGGGGCCGCGATCACACATTCACAATGGTGTTCTCTGGTTCTTGTGTTGTCGGGGCCCAAGCGTCTGGTGTAGCCCTGGTTGTGCCGTTCGCGAAGGCGATCAATGACTTCGCTGACCTTGTAGCTGAAGCGACCTGCCTGTGGCGTGTGGAAAGCAATGCTGCGATGATGCGGCGTGGGGTTGTTAGCGGCAAATGGGGTTCTGTCGGTCTCTTGATGAATCCGGAACGGGAACTGAAGACGAGTATCGTAGATGGATGGAAGCGCCTCGTGACGGAGTCGCCGGACTATGGCACGCTGCGCCATGAGCAAGACGAGCCTGCAATCTTAAACCCGGTGTCAGGACTGGCGCGGTTTCCTTGGCCATGTCTGGTGGAATCAGGTGAACCGCTCCATCTGGATGCACTGATGCTCACTGCCACTAATCCCTCCCTAGCCGACGGCCGATACCCAGGACCCGAAAAGATTGCCGATGCCTGGAATGACAAACCACATCGCACAGAGTATTTCCGGGAGAATCGGAAGTGGGGCATAACGACGGCCGAGGATGAGGAGATCGAAGTCTTTCCTGCTCCCGCCGAGGTAGACGATTCGATCTTCGATGTAAACCAGGCGCTAATGCGGCTTGCCAAACCCCACCCTCCTCTGTATCCTTAAGTTTCTGGACGGCACATCCGAGGGACCCACCACGTACTGACGCGAGCGAGATGGCGAAATCGAAAACGAACCCCAACGGCAAATCCCTCGAATCCTGGATCTGGGACGCCGCCTGCTCCATCCGCGGGGCCAAGGACGCGCCCAAGTACAAGGACTTCATCCTCCCGCTCATCTTCACCAAACGCCTCTGCGATGTCTTTGACGACGAACTGAACCGCATCGCCGCCGAAGTCGGCTCACGCAAGAAGGCCTTCCAGCTCGCCAAGGCCGACCACAAACTCGTCCGCTTCTACCTCCCGCTCGTGCCGGACGATCCCGATGCAACCCGTCTGGTCGGTCATCCGCAAGCTCGTCGGACAAGATCGGCGAAGGCGTCACCACCCACATGCGGGCCATCGCCAAGGCAAACCCGCTCCTGCAGGGCATCATCGACCGCGTCGATTTCAACGCCACCACCCACGGCCAGCGCGACCTCGACGACGACCGGCTCTCCAACCTCATCGAGGCCATCAGCACCAAGCGCCTCGGGCTCGACGACGTCGAGGCCGACATCATCGGCAAGAGCTACGAATACCTGATCCGCAAATTCGCCGAGGGCGGCGGCCAGAGCGCCGGCGAGTTCTACACGCCCGCGCGAGGTCGGCGAGATCATGGCCCGGGTGCTCGCAGCCCGAGCCCGGCATGGAGATCTACGACCCCTGCTGCGGCTCCGGCGGCCTCTTCATCAAGTGCGAGATCGCCATGGAGACGAAGATGAAGGGGAAGAAGCCACGCACGTTCGCCCCGCTCAAGCTGTACGGCCAGGAGTACATCGGCCGACACCTGGGCCATGGCGAACATGAACATGATCATCCACGACATGGAGGGCGAGATCGAGATCGGGGACACGTTCAAGAATCCGAAGTTTCGGAAGGGCGGAAGGCTACGGACGTTCGACCGCGTGGTCGCCAATCCCATGTGGAACCAGGGCTGAGTTCGCCGAGGCGGACTACGACGCCGACGAGCTCGACCGTTTCCCTGCCGGGGCCGGATTTCCCGGGAAAATCATCCGCCGACTGGGGGTGGGTGCAGCACGTCCTCGCCAGCCTGAATGCAAAAGGCCAAGCGGCTGTCGTGCTTGACACGGGCGCCGCATCCCGCGGATCGGGCAATGCTGGGACGAACAAGGAGAAGACGGTCCGCCAGTGGTTCGTCGAGAACGACCTGATCGAGGCGGTCCTGTACCTACCCGAGAACCTCTTCTACAACACGACCGCGCCGGGCATCGTTCTTTTCTTGAACAAGTCGAAGCCGGACGAGTGGAGGGGCAAGGTCTTTCTCGTGAACGCGAGCCGGATCTTCGAGAAAGGAGATCCCAAGAACTTCATCCCGCCCGACGGCATCGACCGTATCGCGGACGTGCTAATCGGATGGAAGGAGGAGGACAAGCTTAGCCGCATCGTCGACCGCACGGAGCTGAAGAAGAACGACTACAACATTTCCCCAAGCCGGTACATCCATGCGAGCGATGCGGAGACGTACCGTCCGATCGGGGAGATCGTGGACGAGTTGCGGGCGATTGAGGAGGAAGCGAAGGAGGTGGATGGCGAGTTGAAAGTGATTCTGGATAGAATCGGATGCTAATGCCAATGGTCGAGACCGAAATAGGCGTCTTTCCCGAAACGTGGAATGTCGATCGAGTAGATTCCGCATTCGAGATTCAACAGGGGAAGCAAGTCTCGAAGAAGAACCGCGTTGGTGACAACCAGCGACCATTCCTTCGCACCAAGAACGTCTTATGGGATCGGCTTGACCTCTCTGAGCTCGACGAGATGCACTTCACCGAGGTGGAAGAATCGCGACTCGAATTGAGGGATGGGGACCTCCTTCTGTGCGAGGGTGGTGACATTGGACGCACGGCGATGTGGCGAGGCGACATCGAACACTGCTACCACCAGAATCACCTACATCGATTGCGGGTGCTTAACGGAAGCGTCGATTCTCAGTTCGCAGTCTTCTGGTTTTGGTATGCGTTTCAGGTCGGCAAACTGTATATCGGCCGTGGAAACGCTACGACAATTCCGAACCTGTCCCGTTCGAAATTAGCTGAATTGCCGATGGCCCTCCCCCCACTTCCCGAGCAAAAGAAAATCGCGCACGTCCTTTCGACGGTTCAGGGGGCGATTGAAGCGCAGGAGCGGATCATGGCCACAACCAGCGAGCTGAAGAAGGCACTGATGCATAAGCTCTTCACGGAGGGGCTGCGCGGCGAGAAGCAAAAGGAGACGGAGATAGGGTTGGTGCCGGTAGGGTGGGAGGTGGTGGAGCTTGGCGAGTTCTTTGATATCAAGCACGGGTTCGCATTCGATGGGCAGTTCTTTGAATCGTCCGGCGAACTCGTGCTTATGACTCCGGGCCACTTTCACGAAGAAGGCCGGTTTCGGGATCAGGGCGAGAAGACAAAATACTACAGTGGGCCCATACCTGATGGCTATCTATTGGAAGAGGGGGACCTTGTCGTGGCCATGACTGAGCAGAATCTGGTCTCCTTGGCAGCGCGGCGTTCGTACCCGAATCAAACAAGTATCTACACAATCAGCGGCTTGGGCTGATCGCCAATTTGAAAGAAGATCAATTGTCCCAACAGTTTCTCTTCTACCTTTTCGCCACCCCCCGTTTCCGAGTCGAGATTTCAAAGACCTCAACAGGTTCGAAGGTCAAGCACACTTCCCCGACCAAGATTCGTGCAGTAAGGGTCGGTATCCCGAACTCGATTGACGAACAGATCGAAATCGCATCCGCCCTCGCCGTGACTGACGGCAAGATTCGGATTGCAGCCTCCAATTGTCCAGGCTCCAAGATCTATTTCGTACGCTGCTTCATCGGTTAATGACGGGGAAGGTGCGGGTAGCCGGGATCGAGTTGTCAAAATTCGAATAAACGAATGGAAAAATTGAATGTAGAGCTTGAATACTGTTATGGTATTAAGAAACTCCAAGCAGAGTTCGACTTTGCCTCGCACGGTGATGTCTTCACCATCTACGCACCAAATGGCGTAATGAAGACATCCTTGGCTAATACGTTCAAGGATCTTAGCAAAGGCGAGCCTTCGTCGGACCGGGTTTGGCCTAACAATGAGACGAAGCGGGTTATTGTTGACGAGAACGGTGACGATCTTGCCCCCCAGAGTGTGTTTGTTATTGAACCGTACGACGAAGGATATCGTTCTGAGCGTATTTCGACTCTCCTCGTTAACGAGGAACTCAGGAAGCGCTATGAGTTGATCCACAAGGATATTGATCAGAAGGCCCAAGCCCTTTCAGTCGCACTGAAACCATTTACGGGTTTACGATCTGGCATTCTTGAGGAGTTTGCCGATTCTATTACACACGACAGGGACAGCTTCTTCACCGCCATAGGGCGCGTTCGACGCGAGATTGAAGATGGATCAGCAACGCCACTGGGTGACGTGACCTACGCCGACATTTTCAATCCTAAGGTCGATACAATTCTGCAGGATCAGGATTTTAGGAGCAAAATTGAAGAGTACATCGAGAAGTACGATGAACTGTTGGATAAGTCCACGTTCTTCAGGAAGGGAGTCTTCACCCACAACAATGCAGCTGACATCGCCAAGAACCTTGAGTCAAATGGCTTTTTCAAGGCGAACCACAGCGTTCTTTTGAATATCGGAGGCAATCGAGTTGAAGTTGCTACGATTCAAGACTTGGAGCAAGCGATCCAGGACGAGAAGAACCTGATTCTCACGGACGAGAAGCTCAGAACTGCGTTTGAGGCGATCGACAGACAAGTAACCAAGAATGCTGACCTCAGACGATTCCGAACTTGTTTGGAGGACAATCCAATCATACTAACGGAACTGTCAAACACGGATCGCTTGCGACAGAAGCTGTGGGTCGAATATCTGATTCGAACCAGAGATTCCTATGATGACCTTTACACTTCGTACAGCCAAGGCAAAGACGAAATAGCTGCGATCGTTGACGAGGCTAGGGCAGAACGAACGAAGTGGAGTGAGGTCATAGATATTTTCAATGAGCGCTTCTTGGTGCCTTTCGTGGTGCGTATCGACAATCAGGATGACGTGATTCTGAGACGTGATGCGCCGAGCATACTCTTTGATTTTCTTGAGGATCTTCAGCGATCCAAATTGTGCTACGGCCCGTGTCGAAGAAAATGATCTAATGAAAGTGTTGAGCAGCGGTGAGAGGCGCGCTCTCTACATCCTCAATATTATTTTCGAGGTCGAGGCAAGAAAGGCTCAAAAACAAGCAACGCTATTCATCGTGGACGACATCGCGGACTCGTTCGATTACAAGAACAAGTATGCCATCATTGAATACTTGATGGAGGTCGCTGCCGAAGACGGGTTTCAACAGATTGTCTTGAGTCACAATTTCGATTTCTATCGATCTGTATCAGGCAGGCTTCACTTAGGTCGGCGAAATCGGATACTCGCGAGCAAAGAGGATAGCGAAATCCACCTGGAGGAAGAGGTATATCAGAACTCAGCGCCGTTCTCTGATTGGCGCATGCATTTGGACAACGAGCGAAAACTCATTGCGTCCATACCTTTCATTAGGAACTTGGCTGAATTCTCAGGTGACGATGACTCGTACATGAAGTTGACGTCCCTCCTGCACGTTAAGAGCGACACAGATCAGTTTGATATTTCTGACCTGCAAGGATTGATCCAGACGGTTCTTCACGATCAGGCCAACCTCGTTCTCGCCAATCAAGGTAGGCCCGTCAAGGATTTGATCTTTAGTGTTGCTGATGCCATTGTCGGCGATCCAGCGGATTCAGCGCTCCTCGAAGAAAAAGTTGTTCTCTCAATTGCTATCCGACTAAAGTCCGAGGAATACATGATCGGGCGCATCAATGACAATCAGTTTTGGCAGGGGATTGCGAGAAATCAGACTGTTCAGTTGATACAGCGATTCAAGGAAGATTTCCCCACCGAGGCGGACATTTTGTCACTCCTTAATCGGGTTAATCTGATGACACCAGAGAATATTCATCTCAATTCTTTCATGTATGAGCCAATTCTTGATTTGTCGGCTCAACATTTGAAAAGACTCTATCGCCAAGTCAGTACTCTCTGACGATTCAATTGTGTGGCCCGGTCCCAGTGGCCGGAGCGCTGTCTCTCTGCTTGGGCTAACGTTGGCGAATCATGCCACCTAAAATGGCATGATTCGTCTTAATATTGCCAAGTAGGAGGTTTATTTGGCATGATTATGTATATTTGTGCCACATAAAGGCCTGAAGTGGCATGACCAATGAAAATCGTGCCATAATAACAACGAATCATGCCAACTCGAGTCTCGCAAGAAGAACTCGATGTCATTCTCGAGGTCGTGGGGAGATATCCTGACGGTGCATCGCCGGCTGATATCATGGAGGCGCCGGAACTCGACCTCAGTCGCCGAACCCTTGCTCGACGTCTGCAGCTCCTACTCGAGGAAGGACGGATAGTGCCAGTTGGAGAGGGGCGGGCACGACGATACGTCCTGCCCAAACGCGAGGAAGAGCCCTCGGAAACCGCGATTATCGTTCCGGTTCAACAACGATGGCTGGCTCTCCATCCGAATCGCAAGCGATCCGCGAGCGTGGTAACGAGACCCGTAACGGCTCGTCATCCAGTGGGCTACAACGCCGACTTCTTGGATTCGTACGTCCCGAACAAGACGGCATACTTACCTAACGAATTGAGACGACGCCTCGCCAGGGTCGGCGAAGTCGGACTCGCCGACCTCCCGGCCGGCACGTACCTGCGCCAGATACTGCACCGGCTTCTTATCGATCTATCCTGGAACTCGAGCCGGCTCGAAGGAAACACGTACTCATTACTCGAAACAGAAGCGTCTGGTTGAACTCGGTGAGACCGCCGAAGGAAAGGCCGCCGAGGAAACCCAGATGATCCTGAATCACAAGGCGGCGATCGAGATGCTCGCCGAGCAGGCGGAAGAAATCGGGTTCAACCGATACACCATCCTGAATATCCATGCGCTGCTATCCGACAACCTGCTGGCCGATCCAGCGGCAGGTGGACGACTCCGACAGCGCGCCGTGGGCATCTCCGGATCGGTCTTCTATCCACTTGAGGTACCACAAACGATTGAGGAACACTTTGACCAGATTCTGGAGAAGGCGGCCGCCATCAAGGATCCGTTCGAGCAGTCGTTCTTTGTAATGGTTCACTTGCCATATCTTCAACCTTTTGAGGATGTTAACAAGAGGGTGTCCCGGTTGGCAGCGAACCTTCCGCTTATACGGCACAATCTCTGCCCGTTGTCTTTTATCGACGTGGCGCAGGAGGACTACGTCGGAGGCCTGCTAGGTGTGTACGAACTGAATCGCGTGGAATATCTACGTGACCTGTACGTTTGGGCGTATGGGCGATCAGCCGCTCGATACAAAGCGGTCCGTGAATTCGCTGGGTGAGCCCGATCCGATCAGACTAAAGTACCGAACCCAGATCAAGTCCTTCATTCGCGAGATCGTTCAGGGAGCGATGAGCCAGACCTCTTGCCGACCACTGGATAGAAGCCAATGTGGAGGGTAATGTGCCGGAGAGACGACAGGTCGAGATTCGTTCAAGTTATCGACGACAGAACTAGAGAGTCTGCACGAAGGCAACATTGCTCGTTACAGGCTCCGCCCACGGGAGTTCAATGCGTGGAAATCACGGTGGAAATAGCTCGATGCCCAAGCCCGGCGAACACAAGACCGTCCAGGCCCGCATCCTCGAATACGCCGGGGATGTGGGGTGGAAGTTCGTGCCACGGGAGGAGGCCGAGCGACGCCGCAATTTTGATCACGACGCTCCACCCAAGGACCAGGCGACGAGGTGCGTCGCTGTTCTTCGATGACCTTCTCGACGCCAAAGTCCGGGAGTTCAATCCGCGATATACCGAGGCGGAAGGGCGCGCTGCTCGGGAGGTTCCGCCACTTTCACGCGGACATTTACGGCAACCGCGATTTCGTCGAACACCTCCGCAACCGCGGGAAATTCTTCGACGCGGAGGAGAACCGCGAACGCGACCTGATCCTGATCGACTACGACGATCCGACCCGCAATGTCTACGAGGTCACCGAGGAGTTCGCCTTCCACAACGGGCACTACGGCACGCGCGAGGACGTCGTCTTCCTCATCAACGGCATCCCTGTGCTCGTCATCGAGTGCAAGAACGCGAACAAGGACGAGGCGATCGCGCTCGGGATCGACCAGATCCGCCGCTACCATCGCGAAACGCCCGAAGTGTTCGTCCCGGAGCAGATCTTCACCGCCACCGACGCGATCGGATTCTCCTACGGGGTGACCTGGAATACGGTCCGGCGCAACATCTTCACCTGGAAGGACGACGAGGTCGGCAAGCTGGAGACGAAGATCAAGAGCTTCTGCGCCATCCCGCAGGTGCTCGCATTTCTGAAGGAGTACATCCTGTTCGCCGAAAAAGACGAGGAGCTGAACAAGTACATCCTGCGCCAGCACCAGGTGACCGGCGTAGAGCGGGTCGTCCGTCGCGCGCTCGATCCGTCCGTACCCGCGGCCTCGTCTGGCACACGCAGGGCAGCGGCAAGACCTTCACCATGATCAAGGCGGCGGAAATGCTCTTCCGCGCGCCCGAGGCCGAAAAGCCGACGATCCTGCTGATGATCGACCGCAACGAGTTGGAAGATCAGATGCTGAAGAACCTGGCTGCGCTCGGACTCGGCAATCTGGAGCACGCGTACAGCATCGATCGACTGAACAAACTGCTCAGGGACGACTACCGCGGCATCATCGTGACGATGATCCACAAGTTTCGCGACATGCCGGCGAATCTGAACATGCGCTCGAATATCTACGTGCTGATCGACGAGGCGCACCGGACCACGGGCGGCGACCTCGGCAACTTCCTGATGGCCGGCCTTCCGAACGCGAGCTACATCGGATTCACCGGCACGCCGGTCGACAAGACCGTCTACGGCAAGGGCACGTTCAAGACGTTCGGCTGCGAGGACGACAAGGGCTACCTCCACAAGTACTCGATCGCCGACAGTATCGAGGACGGTACCACTCTGCCGCTCTTCTACGACCTCGCGCAGAACGAGATGCTCGTGCCGCACGAGGTGCTGGACAAGGAATTCCTGTCACTGGCGGAAGCGGAAGGCGTAGCCGACATCGAGGAGCTGAACAAGATCCTCGACCGGGCGGTGAACCTGAAGAATTTCCTGAAGGGCAAGGAGCGCATCCGAACTGGTGGCTCAGTTCGTGGCGGAGCACTATCGTCGAGAACGTCGAACCGCTGGGCTACAAGGCCTTCCTGGTGGCCGTCGACCGGGAGGCATGCGCGCACTACAAGCACGCGCTCGACGAATTCCTCCCGAGCGAGTATTCGGAGGTCGTCTACACCGGCAACAACAACGATTCCGCGCTGCTGAAGGAATTCCACCTCGATCCGAAAAAGGAGCGGCAGATCCGGAAGGCTTCAACAAGCTCGACCAGTATCCGAAGATCCTCATCGTCACCGAAAAGCTGCTCACCGGATTCGACGCGCCGGTGCTCTACGCGATGTACCTCGACAAGCCGATGCGCGATCACACGCTGCTGCAGGCGATCGCGCGGGTGAACCGGCCGTACGAGAACGAGTCCGCCGAGATGGTCAAGCCGCACGGATTCGTCCTCGACTTCGTCGGGATCTTCGACAAGTTGGAGAAGGCCCTGGCGTTCGACAGCGAGGAGGTGAACGCCATCGTCAAGGATCTCAAGCTGCTGAAGGCGCTGTTTCAGGACAAGATGGAGTCCAAGGCGCCGGCATACCTCGGCCTGATCGAGCGCAGTTTCAACGACAAGGACGTTGACACGCTCATCGAGCACTTCCGGGATCCCGAGCGCCGCAAGGAGTTCTTCAAAGAGTACAAGGAAATCGAGATGCTCTACGAGGTCATCTCACCGGATGCTTTCTTGCGGCCGTTCATCGAGGATTACGGGACGCTGTCGGCCATCTACGACATCGTCCGCAAGGCATACACGCGCACCGTCTACGTCGATCGCGACTTCCAGAAGAAGACGAACGAGTTGGTGCAGGAGCAGGTCGGCAGTTACGGCGTCGATCGCGTGGATTCGTTCGTGGAGATCAACGCCGATACGATTGAGCTGATCAAGAAGAAGGAGGGCGGCGATGGCACCAAGGTCATCAACCTCGTCAAGAGCATCGAAAAGCTGGCCGAGGAAAGCAGCGCGGATCCGAACCTGATCGCCATGGCCGAGCGGGCCCGCGCGGTGCAGGAGAGTTTCGAGAGCCGACAGACGAGCACCGCTGAGGCATTGGCTGAGCTGCTGACGGAGGTCGAATCGAACGAGGCCCGAAAGAAGGAACAGGCGGAGAAGAATTTTGACGGATTGACGTACTTCGTCTATCGGACGCTTCTGGACGCGAAGATTGATAATTCTGAGCAAGTAAGCCGGAAGATCCGTGTGGCGTTCAGTGAGCACCCGAACTGGAAGCGCAGCGAAGCCTCGCTCCGTGAGTTACGCAAAGCCGTGACATTCGCCATCTTCGCCGAAACGGACGACCTGGATCTCGTGACGTCCGTTGTGGATGACCTGTTCACGCTGCTCGAGAAAGCGGACAAACTATAGTCGCATGAAGCCTGAGCATCGCAAGGCGGCATTCAAGCGAAGGGTCCGTCACTGGGCGAAGAAACTCGACGTGGATATCGTCTGGCTGGGCGTCCGACCAATGCGAAACAAGTGGGCGTCGTGCTCGACGAACGGGCATCTGAACTTCAGCACGGAGCTCCTACCGTTACGACAGGAACTGTGGGATTACGTCATAGTCCACGAGTTGCTGCATTTCTTCGTACCAAATCATGGGAAGTTGTGGAAGAGTTTGATGCGGGCGCATTTGGGGGAATACGAAGGGCTGGAGAGTGAGCTCCGGAGTTGACACGACGTTCATTTGTGCGGGCAAACGCCACGGCCAAACCCTTCGAGCCCGCGCGTTGTTACGAGTGACCACTTGTCATTTCGAAGGAGCGCAGCGACTGAGAAACCCCTCGACCCACCTGACGGGCAGGCCGCTGGCCAGCCCCTACGGACGGGTGCGGCAGTTGTCGGCGGCAGCCATTCATCGTTCACTATTCATCGTTCATCATTGCCGTTTCCTGGATTCCCGCCTCCGTCTCCGCCCTCTCCCGACAAGTCGGGATCGGCCTTCGCCGAGACAGGTTCGCGGGAATGACGATCGGTGGCCAGTAACGCGACATTCGCCCCTCAATCCTCACCCGATCCCTCCGCAAACAACCCGATCGCTTCCGGATAAAGATCTATGCTCGACCTCCAGCACACGGGCAGCCAGCGTGACGGGGGTATCGTCTGGCTCGACGCGAACCGCCTCCTGAAGAACGATCGGTCCCGTGTCGTATTCCTCGTCGACCACATGCACCGTGACGCCCGTCCATTGCACGCCGTATTCGATCACCGCTTCGTGGACGCGCTGGCCGTAATAACCCTTTCCGCCGAAGGCCGGCAGCAGGGCGGGATGGATGTTGAGCATCCGACCCTTGTATCGTTGCACCACCTCGCTCGGAATTTTCCGGAGGTAGCCCGCGAGTGCGACGAAATTGATCTGCTTCTTGTCCAACTCATCCAGCAGACGCTGGGTGTAGTCTTCGTCAGAGTCGAACGTCTTCGGGGCCAGCACCACGCTCGGGATGCCGAGTTTCTCCATGCGGGCAAGCACACCGGCGTCTATCCGGTTGGAGACGCAGAGCCCGATCCGGGCGTTCAACTTCCCTTCCTGGATCGCATCCGCAATCGCCTGTGCGTTTGATCCACCTCCCGAAGCGAAAATGGCAATATTCAATGGAAACAATTGCATATTAAGAGGTTACGCGCTCTTTAAAGGTGAGCTCCACCTGATCGTCGATTACGTCGAGAGAGGCCTGAATGCCGACAGGCATGGTGTTCTTTGCAGGGAAGTGACCGAATTGGAGATTACCCGCGACCGGACCGTGCACGAACTGCGCATAGTGCGCGATTACTTCCTGGTACGAAAGCGTCGGTTTGTCCGATTTCGGCTCCCAGCCTGAGAATCCGCCGAAGATCAATCCGCCCAGCCGCCCGAGAATGCCGGACAGCTGCAGCTTGGCCAGCTGTCCGTCGATCCGGTACGGCGCCTCGTCCACGTCTTCGACGTACAGGATGGCGCGGTCGAGCGACGGCAGATAAGGCGTTCCGATCAGGGCGGTGATCATCGTCAGATTGCCTCCGAGGAGGGTCCCGTCGACAGTACCCGAGCGGATTCCTGTAAGGCGCTCACCGCTCGGACCTTCCAACAGGCCCGTCCCGCCTCCTGTGGCGAGGTCCCAGAACAGCTCCTCGATATGGGGATCGATATCGGGCCATTCGACGGCGACCATCGGGCCCTGCAGACCGTACCATCCTGAACGCTCATAGAGCGCGAGATGAAGCGCCGTGACGTCGCTGTAACCGACCAGCAGTTTTGGATTGGCCCGCGCCGCGTTGTAGTCGATCAGGGGAAGGATCCGCAGGCATCCGTATCCGCCCCGGACGCAAAAGAGCGCCTTGACGTCCTTTCGGGCGACCATGCGGTTGAATGCGGCGGCGCGATCCTCGTCGGATCCCGCGAGGTAGCCGACGGACTCGATCTCGGGCGGATCCATCTCGATCTCGAATCCGAGTCCCTCGAGACGTTCGATTCCCTCCCTGAGTCGATCGGGATCGCTCGGAGCGCTCCCAGGAGCCACGATCCCGATGCGGTCACCAGGAAGGATGGGGGGTGGTTTCAATTCGGTGCTCTTGTCAAAACGAGACGAGTGAATAACTTCAAATACCAAACTTTAAATACCAAACTTCTCCAAATGACACAAACACCAAACTTCAAATGCCAAATATTACCTGAAACTTGAAACTGGTGTATCATGGCATGACTTTGACCTGTTGGTGCCTGTGTTCCGGACCATTGGTATTCGAGCCGCTCGGAAATTGCCACCTCAAAGTTTGGTATTTGGAGTTTGGTGTTTGGTGTTCAGGGTGAATCTGGGGGCGGGCGGGCAGGCCCTTGGCCTTCCCCTACGGCAACGTCTTGTCATCTGGCCCCATCTCACTCGCTTCGCCATCTCCTTCCACCGGGTCGATGGTCACCGTCTGGGGCGCTGATCTCTCGAGGGCCCGGACCTTCTTGCTGAGTCGCATCCTTGCCGGAAGCCACATGAGATAGCCGACAAACACGCCGATTATCAGTGTCGTGATAAGTACCAGAGGCAGCGACGCGCTCTCGATCGTGAAGAAGCCGAAGTAGATGTCGACCGCCCGCGTGTTGATCGCCGCGAAGATAATGGCCAGGGCGCTGATGATCAGCGATAGGATGATTGCTATACGCATAGTGTGTGCCGGACTTCCGGCTGTTTTGATGCAGGATCGGAGGTGGCCCCCGATGTGTCATCAACGGGGTAAGCCAAAAGCACTCGACCCGAAACGTTCCAAAATAGTATCATTCCGCGATCCCAGAATGTACGGACCAGGTCTACATGTACGCGATCCGACCACCGGAATACTTCCCGTCGCTGCCCTTTTGGGCGCTGATGCTGCGTTGCGAACGGTTCATGCTGGCCGACACATTCCAATACAGCCGGCAGTCGTTTCAGAACCGCGCTCGCATTCGCAATCCAGAGGGATGGCAGTGGATCACCATTCCGCTCAAGGGAAGACAGCACGGCCTGGCGATCCGCGACGTCGAGATCGATAACACGGTACCCTGGCGCGGCAAGCACTTCAGGGCGCTCTCTTACAACTATCGATCCACGCCCTACTTCGAGTTCTACGAGGAGCCGGTCTCGCAGCTTTTCGAACGTGAATGGACCTACCTCGGTGAGCTGACGATCGCATCCATCGCACTCGTGGCCGAAATGATGCGTTTGAATCCGCCCGAGATATACGAGGGAGACGGCGATCGGCGCGATGATGCTTCGGAACAGGAACTCCTCCTCGGATCGGATGAACCCGAGCTGCCCGGACTCAGGCTCCGCTTCGAGGAACCCGGCTACGAGCAGAACTTTGAGGGATTTGAGCCGGGACTATCGATTCTTGACCTCCTTTTTAATCATGGCCCTGAGGCCAAGGGTATTCTCCAAGGAGGAATCACCTACCCCCCCGACGCGAGAAACAATGGTTTCCCTTCTTGATTAGATTCACGTATCCAGTCGTGGCGCCTCGGAAACGCCGGGAGTCTTCACGCTCAAGTGCTGATCAAGGTCTCGGTCAGGCTTGTCATCCATACCCGCAAAGTCGGCGGTTTGTTTGAGTTAGAAGGAACGCCGGATTTTCGACGCAATCGTGGAATGAAAGACGTCCGGAAGGGATCAAAGTAATTGCGAGCTTTAACGGTTGTCTCTCAAGCAAACATGACTCACTTACCTAAGGTAATCCGTCGACCGACACGGTCTGTGGCGCTGCTTCAAGCCCGGGGATTCATCACTGGTCATCGGTGGAGGAGTCAAAACCTTACTTTGTCGCATCTTCTCGTTCGAGGCATCTAAAATTACAGAGGTTGCAACTCACGTTGACCAGGCCAGGAGTTCTCATCTCATTCAGCGTCGTGCTCCTTGTGGCGCTTGCCGTGACCGACGTCGCTCGGGCTCAGTCGGGCACGTTCTTCAACCAGCGGGACGATGAGTACCGGCTGCTCGGCCTGAAACGGGCCAAGGAGGCATACGACACCGCAAAGGCCGACTACGAACGGCAGAAGCAGCTCGCGGACAAGAATCTGATTTCCGAGAAAGACGTGGAGGCGGCTCGTCGGAATTTCTCCGATGCTGAGGTCAACTACCAGCAGTCGCTGCTCGCTGTCGTGTTCGAGCAGCAGTATGTGGTCGTCTCGTCGGCCATCAAGTATCAGACCGGAGGCAACCGCAAGGGCGTCCGGCTGACAATCGAGAACGCCTCGCGCGGCGGCGGCGAGTTTCAGAAGCTCATCGGGATCGACGACGCGCTGTTCCGATCGCTGCAGCCCGACGTGGTCAACAACGTGTACGTCTCCCTGCTCAACGATCAGAATGCCATCATCAGCCAACCGTACGAGCAGAAAGTCGATCGCATCAAGTACGGCGAGCCGGTGACGTTGAAATTCGGCCTGTTGCAGGATGTCGACGAGGTCACGGTGTCGATGATCTGGGGGGCCGGCACAACGAGCAGCAGAAAGATCTTACCTCCAGAAGGACGCTTCCGTGAACATCGTGGCTATCCAGGCCGAACAGTTTTCTCAGGAAGTCGAACTGGGCGGCTCGACCGACTATTCGTTGACGCTAGAGCTTTTCAGCGGCGAGTCGAACACCTACAAGCTGGACGTTGCCAATCTTCCGACCCAGATCAACCGGTACTTCGTGGATCCGACGACCGACAACCGCCTCAGCCAGTTTCAGTTCACCGAGGGCGTAAACACGAGGCGGGCGGCCCTCAGGGTTTTCCTGCCTGATCGTCCGACCGACGAGGTCGTCATCGACAAGCCGAAGACCTTCTATGTGTTGGCGATTCCGCGTGAGCGTATGGGAGAGATCGGTGACCTCGGTACGACGATGACGGAGAAGGAAATTCAGGCATTGAACGTGGGCTATGCACGACTCGAGCTCATCCCCCGCGGCACCGGTGAGCTGCTGGTTCGGGCCCAGGTATTAACATTCACCATTAAGCCGAAAAATTCGGTGTCGGTGCCGATCGAGATCGTCAACGAGGGTTCGCGACGCTTGGACAATATCCGCGTGGAAGCCGATCCTCCTTTGAACTGGAACGACGTGGTCGACCCAGTCGTCATTCCGCAGCTTGATATTGCCGAGGAGGCAAAAGTAACACTCACGTTTACCCCGCCGCCGGACGTTTCGCCCGGCAACTACGACGTGCGCATTCGGACGACCTCACTGTCGGAAGACCTGCCCATTCGCGGCGAAGACAAAACCATCACGATCAAGGTGGAGCAGGAGGCGAACGTCTTTGGCACCGCGCTGATTGTGCTGCTGATCGTCGGTCTGGTCGCGGGAATCGTCGTGTTCGGCATCCGGTTGTCACGGCGTTAAGATTTTGGCGATTAATATGGAAACACCCATCTCCACTTCCGGCAACACCTCCGATGAGCCGCGCCCTCTGCTCGAAGCAATCGACCTCGTCAAAGAGTATGAGGACGGCACGCGTGCCCTCCGAGGCGTGTCGTTTCACGTTCAGCCGGGGCAAGTCTTTGCCATGCTCGGAGGCAACGGGGCTGGAAAGACGACGGCCATCAACATCTTCCTGAATTTCATTGAGCCGACTTCGGGCGAGGCGCGTGTCGACGGGATCGTGACCCACAAAGAACCGCTCAAGGCGAAGGAACGGCTCGGGTACGTGTCGGAGAACGTCATGCTGTACCCGAACTTCACTGCGATGCAGAACGTGGACTTCTTCGCCCGTCTCGGCGGCCAGACGAATTACACGCGAGAGGATTACGCGCGCGTTCTCGCCAGGGTCGGGCTGCAGGAGTCGGCTTTCGACCGCAGGCTGCGTGGTTTTTCCAAAGGGATGCGACAGAAAGCGGGCATCGCCATTGCCATTCTCAAGAATGCGCCGGCCATTCTCCTCGACGAACCCACGTCAGGACTCGATCCAAAAGCGGGCATGGAGTTCATCCATCTGCTCGAGTCACTTAGAGATGAGGGAAAGGCGATCCTCATGTCCACCCACGACATCTTCCGCGCGAAGGAAGTGGCAGACGTGGTGGGCATCATGAACGAGGGATCGATTGTAATGCAGCGCTCCCGTGACGAGCTCCACGGGGAAAACCTGGAGAAACTTTACGTCGAGTACATGGCGGGATACATGGAACAGGCGCAGGTTTGAACCCTTCTCGCCACTTCGGAGGTACTCGGGGCAGCCCTCCCGGAGTTGCCCAAAGGGATATTTTGCCATTTGAATTTTGCCATTTGAATTTGCACCATGCTGCGGCTCATCATCGATAAGGAGCTTCGCGAGATCATCGGATCGACCAAGTTCGCCGTAACATTCGGCGTCATGTCGCTGCTGATTCTCCTCGCCTTCTATGTGGGCGGGAGAAACTACCAGGTCAGCATGCGGGAGTATGAGTCGGCGGTGGCCGAGAATCTCAAGCAGATGGAGGGGCTGACGGACTGGTCCCGCGTCGACAACCGCATATTCCTGAAGCCCGAGCCGCTGACGGCGCTGGTTTCAGGCATCTCCAATGACATCGGCCGGACGGTCCAGGTCCATACACAATCGGAGCCCAGGCCTCAGGACAGTCGATTCGCCGAGGACCCGATCTACGCCGTCTTCCGATTCATCGACCTGGAATTCGTGTTCTCGATCGTACTGTCGCTGTTTGCGATCCTGTTTGCTTATGACGCCGTCAACGGGGAGAAAGAGCGGGGGACGCTCCGGCTTGCGTTCGCCAATGCGATACCCCGCGACAAGTACATCCTGGGCAAGCTGATCGGATCCTTTCTGGCGCTGGCCGTTCCGCTGCTCATCCCCATTCTCCTCGGCTGCCTTCTGCTTCCGATCCTTGGCGTCTCGCTCGAATCGGGAGCCTGGATTCGCCTCCTGACTGTAATCGCCGCCGGACTGATGTATCTCGGCGTTTTCCTGACGCTCTCGATCTTTGTCTCGAGCGTCACCGAACAATCTTCGTCGTCGTTTCTGCTCCTTCTGGTGATCTGGATTTTTGCGGTTCTGATCGTACCGCGGACTGCCGTCTTCATCGCAGGTCGCGCCGTGGACGTCCCATCGGTCGACGAGGTCGATTTCCAGAAAAGCACCTACCTCACCCAACTGTGGGGCGAGGACATGAAGAAGATGGACGAGTTTCGGCGCTCGAATCCGGGAAGTCCGGGTGAATCTCAGGCAGATCGCCGCAGGAAGTTTCGTGCCTACATGACCCAGTTGGCGGATGCCCGAACGGACAAGCTCGATGCGTTCGCTCAGCGCCTGAACGAGGATCGAAACAACCGGGATCTGTCGAGGCAGCATCTTGCGCTCGGAATCGCCAGGATATCTCCGGCGTCCGTCTTTACGCTGGCCGCCACCAATCTGGCAGGGACGTCGCTCGAATTGAAGAACCGTTTTGACGTCGCGGCACGCGCCTACCGGGACGCTTATGCCCGTTTCATGGAGGAGAAGACGGGAAGCGCGAATTCTTTCTGGTGGATGCGACCGCAGAACGATGACGCGCCTGAGATCGATCCGTATGAGCTTCCGGTGTTTCAGTACAAGGAGGCGCCCGTATCCGACTACGTTACGAGTGCGCTGCCTGATCTGGCACTCCTGCTTTTGTTCAACCTGGCATTTTTCGCCGGGGCCTTCGTCGCTTTCTTGAGGTACGACGTGAGATGACTGACAAAGGACCGTCATTCCGAACGAAGAGAGGGATCCCTCCTCTCCCGAACAAGTTCGGGATTCGTCGGGATGACAGGATTCGTCGGGATGACCTAACAACCTAACAACCATGTTCTCCCTTCTCGTAGAGCGAGAGCTTAAAGGCATACTGCTCAGCCCGAAATTCGCGGCTACGTTCGGGATCTGCTCCCTCCTGATGCTCCTGAGCCTCTTCGTTGGCATCCAGGAGTACCGCCACGCGGTCTCGCAGTACGAGACGGCGATTCAGCTTAATCAGCGCGAGCTGGCAGGAGCTACCTCGTGGTGGGGCGTGCAGAGCAGAGTTTATCGCGAGCCGGATCCGATGCAAGTGTTCGTGTCCGGCGTTGACTACGACGTGGGGCGGCTGTCGGACATCAGCTCGTGGAACGAGGTCAAGCTCGAGAACAGCTCGTATTCGGATGACTCACTCTTCGCGATCTTCCGATTCGTGGATTTCACGTTCATCGTTCAGATCGTGCTGTCGCTGTTCGCGATTCTGTTTACGTACGACGCGATCAACGGTGAGCGTGAGAGCGGTACGCTGAAGCTCGCCCTGTCGAATGCGGTGCCGCGCGCCCGCTTCGTGCTGGCCAAATTTGTGGGCGCCTGGCTGGGATTGACAATCCCGGTGCTGATACCGATTCTGCTGGCGGTGCTCGTCGTCATGTTGATCGGACTGCCGTTCGACGCCGACAATTGGGCCAAGCTGGCGACGTTTCTCGGTGTATCGATTCTCTATTTTACGTTCTTCATCGCCTTGGGCATTATGGTTTCGGCGCTGACGAAACGTTCGTCAGTGTCGTTCCTCATCCTGCTGGTCACCTGGGTGTCCCTCGTGCTGATCATCCCCAGAGCCGCTACGATGGCTGCCGGACAGATTGTCCCAGTCACGAGCGTCGCTGAGATCGATGCCAAGAAGGACCGGTTTGCCACAGATCGGTTTACGAGCTATCGCGCCGCGCGAATACAGCAGCGTGACGACCGCGAGGCGCAAATGGCGAACATGACCGAGGCGCAACGGACGGCTTTTCGCGATGCCAATCGTGAGAAGTGGAGCGAAGAGGAAAACGACCTCCGCCAGACCATGCAGGAGGACATCGCCGAGTACAATCGCAAACTCGACGAGGGCCTGAATAATCAGAAGGCGGAGATGCAGGCCATTGCGTTCACACTTTCGCGCTTTTCGCCGTCCTCTGCGTACCAGATCGCGGCGATGGACCTCGCCGGGACGAACATCAGCGTGAAGACGCGATACGAGCACGCGATGCAGGACTATCGCACCGCTTTCACGACATTCGTCGACGCAAAACGCGAAGAGGAGCGTGCGCAGAACCGTCGCCGCTTCGGAGGCGGCCAGGACGAGCCGTTGGATTTGACAGAAATGCCGCGCTTCCAACCCCCGGACTATTCTTACAAGGAAGCGGTCGCCCCCACCGTGCTCGATTTGGGATTGTTGAGCCTCTATTCGCTGCTGGCGTTCGCGGGGGCGTTTCTGGCGTTCTTGAGGTATGACGTTCGGTAGAGCGTCCGGCGTCCGGAGTCCGGAGTCCGGTGTCCGGCGTGCTGCGTGCTGCGTGCTGCGTGCTGCGTGCTGCGAGCGAGTCCGGCGTGGTGCATGGTGCGTCTTGAGGCGTCCCGCTACTACCCTTTGGTTCGCAGATATCGGCTCAACGAAGTGATCTGAGCAACGATATGGTCGGCGGCCTCCATCAGTTCGTCGAACGTACCCTCATCCATGTATTCGACGTCGAGGCCCACGCAGATCAGGGACTGAGCTTCAAGTGCTGATCCTCGAGCAATGTCAAGAAATCGTGCGAAGTCCCTATCAGTGGATCTTCCGTAGCCCTCCGCGATATTGGACATTACACTGACCGATGCTGAGCGGAGTTGATTGACGTAAGCAAAGTCACGCCTGGGGAAGCATTGGACGTAAACTTGTAGATGCCTTGGACGAATCTTCTTGAGTTCACCCAAACATCAAGACTTTGAAGTTTCTGCACTGTGGACATCTTCTAGAGCGATTGTTGGGTAGATGAACACTTTGCTTCGTAAGACACATGGCGACGCGGTTCCATAACCTCATACCTCAAACTCACCCGACGCCGGACGCAGCACGCCCGACGCGGGACCCCAATCACTGAAAACCCTATGACGCAGAGCGAGCCGACTGGCGCCGAATCAATCCGCTGGAACCTCACCGACCTCTACGCGACCCCCGAGGCGCTCGATGCCGACATCGAGGCATTCACGACCGAGGCGGAGGCATTCTCGAAACGGTACCACGGTCGGATGGCTGAGCTGAGTGCGGACCAGTGGGCCGAGGCGCTCGCCGACTTTGGCTCGATCCAAGACCGGATTGGCCGGGCGGCGACGTATTCCTTTCTCCTCTGGTCGACGAAGACCACCGATCCGGCGCGCGGGAAGCTTCTCCAGCGCGTAAGGGAAGCGTACACGGAAGCATCGAAGAAGCTGCTGTTTCTCGAGCTCGAATGGATCGCACTCGAAGCATCCACGGCTGACGCGCTGCTGGCATCCGATGCCCTTCAGCCGTACCGCCACTATCTGGAGGTGCAGCGCGGGATGGCCCTGCACGTCCTCACCGAGCCCGAAGAAAAGATCCTGGCCGAGAAGTCGGTGACGGGGAAAGCGGCGTGGGCACGCTTCTTTGATGAGACGCTCGGCGCGGCCACGTTCCAAGTCGACGGCGAGTCACTCAGCGAGCAGGAGATTCTTGCGCGCATGCACGAGGCGGATCGCACCACGCGCCGCGACGCAGCCCTGGGATTTACAGATGGACTGAACGATCACCTCCGGACGCTTACGTTCGTCTTCAACACAATGCTGGCCGAAAAGGCATCGGATGACCGTCTGCGCCATTACCCGTCGTGGCTTTCGGGGCGGAATCTCTCGAACGAGGTAGCGGACGAAATCGTGGACACGCTCGTCGCGGCCGTGTCTGGCCGTTTCG
Organism: uncultured Bacteroidota bacterium; assembly: GCA_963768715.1. Taxonomy (GTDB): domain Bacteria; phylum Bacteroidota; class Rhodothermia; order Rhodothermales; family DATKEJ01; genus DATKEJ01. The sequence goes on along the minus strand of CAVYJC010000005.1, from coordinate 51,054 downwards.
ATTTGTCGCGCCGCCACTATGCCCTCAAACGCAGGCTGCTCGGCTTGGATGAGATGTTCGACTACGATCGGTACGCTCCGCTGCCCGAGGCCGACGTCTCCTACGATTGGTCGCAGGCCAAAGACATCGTGCTTTCTGCCTACGGATCCTTTCATCCGGAAATGGCCAGCATAGCGAGACGATTCTTCGACGAATCGTGGATCGATGCCGCCGTCACGCCCGGGAAACGCGGGGGCGCGTTCAGCCACGGAGCGGTTCCGAGCGCCCATCCATACATCCTCATGAACTTTACGGGCCGGGTTCGCGACGTCCAGACGCTGGCGCACGAGCTCGGGCACGGAGTCCATCAATATCTCTCACGTGACCAGGGCATCCTCCACGCCGATACGCCGCTCACGACCGCGGAAACCGCATCAGTATTCGGAGAAATGCTTGTATTTAAATCACTTCTGGAAAAGGAGGAGGATCCCGCCGTTCGGCTCGCGATGCTGGTAGCTAAGATCGACGACACCATGGCGACGGTATTCCGCCAGATCTCAATGCATCTCTTCGAGGCGAAGGTCCACAATCATCGCCGCACTCACGGCGAGCTGACGTCGGACGAAATCGGCTTCCACTGGCGCGAGACGCAAGAAACGATGTTCGATGGCAGCGTGACACTTGGTGAGCACTATGACGTCTGGTGGAGCTACATACCTCACTTCATCCACACGCCGGGCTACGTGTACGCCTATGCGTTCGGAGAACTGCTCGTGCTCGCACTGTATGAGGAGTACCTGTCGCGCGGCGCATCGTTCGCTGATGCCTACCTGGGTTTGCTGGCTGCGGGCGGATCCGATTGGCCCCACAACCTGGTGGCTCGACTAGGTGTCGATCTGACCGCGCGAGATTTCTGGGACAAGGGCCTCGATGCCGTCGAGGCACTGGTCGAAGAGGCCGAAAGATTGGCGGCAGGTCGTTGATATACTCCTCTGTCAAATTGCATTGAAGTTGTATCTTACAATTCCGACCATGGATGTGAGGAAAGCCATCCAGGAACTTAGTCCCGCCGCCGAACCGTTTGGAGATAAGATGAGAAGTCGATTCCAATCAACGCTTGTTGCGACCATTGCTGCACTGCTTGTGGTCGTCGTTTCCGCGAGCTCCCTTAGAGCTCAGCTAGTTGTCGAATCCGTTTCAATTGCGAATGGGGCCGTCAACGTGCCCGAAGTGACGGACATCTCCGTCACGTTCAGTGAGGCGCTAGACCCTATTTACGTCCCCTCGTCACTGGATGTATTAACGGGCGTTTTGCCGATCAACCTCAATCTCCTTGATCCGGCGTGCCCACTGCCTCCGGCAGGGATCTTCGTTACCCCCGGGGGATGCCCTGAGTCCGTCGAACTGAGTGGCGACGGCAAGACGGTCACTATGCACAACGTGCAACTCGAGCCGTCAATGGCACATACGCTCGTTGTGTTGTTTGCACGCGGACAGGGCGGCTCGAGTCTTGCAGTACCGTCGGTGACGAGGTTCTCGACGGGAGACGCGTTGCCACAGGGAGGGATTGCCGGAGCGGTTGCCTCCAGTGATACACCGCCTGCCGGAACGATCCTCCTCGCTGTCAAGGCGCCGCTCGACATCGCGGGCGCCGATTCGACGTTCGAGGCAAATCTCGGATTCGCCGGTCTTGACGGGAGCTACAGCATCGATTTTGTGGAAGACGGCACCTATCACGTCATTGGCCTGCAGATTGACTTGGCCAATCCCGACGCAGCCCTGCAGGGCCTCCACGTTGGGACCGTGGATGGAAACAGTGACCACATCGCTGACGCCGTTGAGGTGTCCGGGGGCTCGGTGGTTTCCGGGGCGAACGTATCGATTGCGAGCGAGGGAGCGACGGCCGCGGAGCTCAATACTCCGGCGCTTGATCTCGTTCACATGGATGCGCCCATGGCACAGCTGGCGCTGGCTGCCGGAGCCGGCTTGAACCTCGACGGGACCGCGTTGACCTGGATATACCTGTACATGTCGCCGGCCGGCGCCTATGCGGCCGCGAGCCTCGGATCGTTTGTTTTTCCACCCCAACTGCTCGATCTCGGTGAGGATGCCGACCTGCTCATCGGCGTCCTCGGCAGTGCTCCAGTCCCGCCCGATTTCGGAGACAGCGACGGAGCAATCAGCGGCTTCATGAATGCGGGCGGTTCCGAGTACCTGAGTGAAAACCAAGGTGCGATCGGGGTTTCTGTGCTGATGAATGCTGAGCTGTTCACTTTCATTCAGACGTTGTTGGGAAGCGGTGATCTTACCGGACTGCTTGGCAGCCCTGCGATGAAAGTTCTCCACGAGTTGACTGCCATACCGAACATACAGCCGAGACTCTCGAAGGAAACCGGGGAAGTTTGGATCGTGGCGTTTATCGATGCGTTCGGTCCTTCGCTCCACCTCGTGGCGATGGATGATGCCGGCAATCCGTTGCTCGTCGTCGGATCGTCTCCCGCCCGTGCCAACGAGGCGGCGGCATCAGCGGCCGCAACGGCCTGGGCGAGCGATGCCGTTCTCGTTACCGTGAGCACGGATATTTCGCCGATCGACGGACGAGGCAGCGCCATCGTTTGGGGCTTCAACTACTATTCTGCGTCGAAAGACTCGGTAATGAATGTGGTCGTGTCGGCGGGAGCTCGAGGTGGGGTCCTGGCGACCGACGTTCTTTCTTCGACGGATGACGTTCCCTCGCTCAGTGCCCTTCCCGATAGTTGGATCGACAGTCCGGCGGCGATTCAGGCGGCGCGCCCCAGAGGCGAGCCTTTTACGGCTCAGCACTCGGATGCTTCGGCGACCGTTGTGCTCTCCAAGGGGCTCCAGGATGGCAATCCCGACTTGGCCATCTGGCGTGTCGCTCTCACAGGAACGAATGGGGCCGGGGACACCGAGTCCATCAACATCGACATCGATGCCGTCTCGGGCGTTTACGTCGCCGTTGAGGATGATGGGGTCCAGCCGACAGCCTTCGAGTTGGGGCAGAACTACCCGAATCCGTTCAATCCGTCGACGGCGATCCCGTACCGCGTGGATGAACGGAGCCACGTATCCCTCGAAGTTTTCGACGCGCTGGGACGCCGCGTGGCGACGCTCGTCGATCAGGACCAGCCGGCTGGATCCTACCAGGCGGTTTGGGATGCGTCCCAGACGTTTGAGGGTGCCGTGCCCAGCGGTGTCTACCTGTACAGGTTGAAGACGGAGAGCTCGGTCAAGACGCGGACCATGATGTTGCTGAAGTAGGTTCCTGGTTCCGGTTCGAGGTTACGAGGGGTCATGGATTTCGAGAACGCCCGGTCCGCCAGAGCTGTTCAGTTCGGTGTGATACGTTCTCGCTTGCCAATGGGGGTGTGCTGTTACCGTGTCTCCCCGCCAGTCGAATGGTGGTTCCCGAACGTGGAACCCGGAACGTGGAACCCGGAACATCTAATTTACACTGCCAGCAACGACAACAGATACGCACAGAACAGCGCAGCGTAAATTCCTAAAATATATCCTGATACGGCCATCAGGAGGCCAACGGGGGCCATGGCGCGGTGGTAGACTCCGGCGGCGATTGGGGCGCTGACGGCGCCGCCGACGTTTGCGATGCTTCCGGTAGCCACGAAGAAGAGGGGCGCCTTGATCCATCGCGCAACGAGAATGAGGATGCCCACGTGGATGCTGATCCACAGCACGCCGGCAGCGAGATACATCGGGGCTTCGAGAACGGCCCTCAGATCGGCCTGTGCTCCGATTCCGGCCAGGAGCAGGTAGAGCGTCATGTAGCCGACTTTCGATGCGCCGGCATGCTCCAGATTTCGCATCGGGGTGAACGATAGAAGGAGTCCCACCGTGACGACGGCGAGCACGACCCAGGTCGTCGAGCTGATGATGGTTGGATTCCCGATCGAGGGCAGAAAGTCGCTCAGTTTGATCGAGATTACCGCGACGACGAAGGATATCCCGATCATCTTGGCGAGATCGACGATTTCGACGGGACGGCGATGCTGGTCCAATTCTTGGAGCCGCTTGTTCGTTTCGTCAATCGCACTGGTGTCGGCTCCGATCCATCGGTCGAACCGTTCCTGGAAGACGCTGGCGTAGAGGACGATCCCGAGCCAGCCATAACCGACGATTGTATCGACTACTATGGCGGGTCCCAGCACCTCGGGTGGCGCATGGATGCTCTCGATCACGGCAACCATGTTTACCGAGCCCCCGATCCAACTTCCGGCGATTCCGCTGAATCCCATCCAGGCGTTCGGATCGAGAAACGAGCGAAAAACGAAGTACGCGATCGGGCCCCCGATCACGATTCCGGCCGTGCCCGCGAGCATCATGATGATGGCTGTCTTTCCGAGCCGCACGATGGCTTTGAGGTCGACGGTGATCATGAGCAGAAACAGCGCGATGGGGAGCAGATAGTGCGACATCCAGGCGTAGGTCGCACTCTCCGCCGGTGTGATGCCCAGCGTCGTCGCGATCATCGGGAGGTAGTAGACCCACAGGATCGGCGGCAGATATTTGAAGAAGGGCGCACAGAATTGCGTCGTCGACAGCCAGAAGACCGCGGCGATGATTGCTGCCAGAAGTGCAAAGAGTGTCGTCGGCTCAGTAACGAGCGCGGCAAGCGGAAAAGACAGCATGTGCGATTGTTTGGAAACCAGACAGGAACGGGGCGCGTGAATATAGCCAGTACACACCTATCGACAACCTCATCACGTGCCTACAGAGATTGAACTCAAGTACGCTGTGTCCGCCGGCTCCGTAGAGGCGCTGCGACAGGCGGAACGGATCGGCGGATTCTTGCTCGGGCCGGGCGACGACATTCAGGTGCACGACGTCTACGCAGACACGGTGGATCGAGCTATTGCGTCCGCCGGATTTGCATTCAGGATTCGACACAGAGGTAGCGAGCGTCTGGTGTGCCTCAAGAGCATAGGGAGGGGAGAAGGCGTCGCACACAGTCGCGAGGAGTATGAGTGCTCGATCGGATTGGCCGATTCCGCCGTGGACTGGCCCGAAGGGGAGACGCGGGATCGTTTTTTGGAAATCACTGGTGGGAGGGCGATCCGCACCGAGATGGAAATCCACCAGACGCGATTCAAACGATTTCTCAGCTCATCACAGGGTAGGGTGGCCGAGGTCTCCCTCGACGAGGTCAGCCTGACGGCCGGCGAAGGTCGCCACACGTTTTTCGAGTTGGAACTTGAGGTCCTTTCCGATGAGTTGCTCGACCATCTCGAGGCACTCCACGCTGAGTTGATGGCGGCGTATGATCTTCAGCCGGTGGAGACGTCGAAGTTTGAAAGGGCGATGGGGATGGTTGATTCGTAGGGACATGCCAACGGCATGTCCGGTCTGTCGGATGGTTGTCTGTGCAGGGACATGCCAACGGCATGTCCGGTCTGTCGGATGGATCGTCATTCCAACGCCGGCCACGCCGTTGGCGTGGCCCTACGGTCGGGGAACACCGGACCTTGGACGCCCTCACCGCGCCAACACCATCCTTCCCGTGACCGCCGCCCCTGACTCTTCGGTCAATCTGAACAGGTAGATCCCGTTTGCGGTTTGCCTTCCCGTGGCGTCACGCCCGTCCCAATGCAGCTCTTGACGTCCGGCCGCGAGCGGACCGTCATGCAGCAGACGTATCCTCCTTCCTGAGACGTCGAATACCTCAACGCGAACGATGTCGTTACGGCCGAGACGGAAGGATATGTTCGTTCGCTCTGCGAATGGATTGGGGTAGTTGGAGAGATCGGCGATCGCCTCCGGGATGTCTCCCGCTGCTGCCTCGGAGGCTGTCGATGTGAATACTCCAGCCAGGTCGATCTCGTATATCGATCGTCCATGGGTGCCCGCAATCAGGAAGTGCGGATCAGCGTTCACTTTTAGATCGTAAACCGCGACAGCCGGCAACTCGTCCCCAAGAGACTGCCAAGCGCCGCCGCGGTCGAAGCTGACGAACGCCCCTACGTCCGATCCAACGAATATGGCGTCGGGATCGATTGGATCGATGGCCAGGGCATTGACCGGCGCATCCGGCAGGTTGTCAGACACGTCGATCCAGGCTTCGCCAAAACTGTCGCTGCGATAGACGTGAGACAGCGAGTCATCCCATTTGAGGCCGGAAAACGTGACGTACAGCCGATTCGAGTCTCTCGGATCGAAGGCAACCCGCGTGACCCAGCGTTTAGGAAGTCCGCCTGACACGTCGATCCAGGTATTCCCGAGGTTCGGCGTCACCCACACGTTTCCATCGTCGGTTCCGAGCAGGATCGTGTCGGATGAAGTGGGGGAGACGGCGATCGTTGTAATCGTCCCGAATCCTCCGGTGCCCGGCCAGTTCGTGAGCTGCGGCGAAATCGCGTCCCAGGTCGTTCCGCGGGTCTCCGACCGCAGGAGTCGATGCGTGCCGTAGTAGATGACAGCCGTGTTGTTCGGATCGATCGCGATCGGTGTGCTCCAGTTCCTCGGATCACCCTGAGAAGCGTTGTTGAGATAGGATTTCAGCGACTGGAAGCCTTGCCCCGTTCCCTCGAGCGATTTGAACAGATTCCCAAGCTGGGATTCCGCATAGACGACCCGATAGAATTCGCCCGGATTCGGTTCTTCGTAGGCTACGATAATGTAGAAGCCGTCGCCGCCTCCGCCGAATCCAAGCTGCAGCGTCTGCCAGTCGTCGGTCGCGCCCGTTTCGGTCCATACGTTCTGATTATCCTGCGCCCCGCCGTAGATCTGTTCCGGAAAGTGCGGATCGATGGCCACCTCGTAGAACTGCGTCACGGGCAGGCCGGTGATCGTCGACCACGTATAGCCACCATCCTGCGACACGTTGAGCCCGCCGTCGTTGCCCTCGATGATGTGCTCGGGGTTCGACGGATCGAACGCCAGCGCGTGGTGGTCGACATGAAGCACGGACGTGCCTGCATTCACGCGCCAGGTCTCGCCGCCGTCGCGCGTGTGGGCGAACTCGACGTCCATTATGTACACCGCGTTTGTATCGACGGGACTCACGCGGACCTGCGAAAAGAACCAGCTGAATCCGGGAGAGGATCCGAAGAACAGGTGGGAGACGTCGTCGTCCGGATCGAAGTCAAACCAGGAATCCCCACCGTCGGAGCTCTTGAAGAGCCCCAGGTAGTCGTATCCATCGGTGTAGTGCGCGAACAGGACGTCTGGATCGCTCCGCGAGATGGCAAGGCCGATTCGGCCGACGTTTTGCGTGTTCGGATCCGGCAAACCGTTCTCAGCGCCCAGTTCTACCCACGTATCGCCGCCATCCGTCGATCGGTATAGTCCACTCTGCGATCCGCTAAGGATGGCCGAGTTGGGCCGCCGCAGGCGCTGCCACATGGTTGCGTAAAGGATGGATGGATCGTCGTGATTCATCACGAGATCCACCGCGCCCGTGCTGTCGGACAGGCTCAGCACCCGCTCCCACGAGGCCCCGCCGTCCTCGGAGCGGAAGACGCCGCGGTCCGAGCTCAAATTGAAATAGGATCCGACCGCAGCCACGTAGACGAGGTTCGGATTGGTGGGATGGATCACGATCCGCCCGATCGCGGCTGTATTCTGCAATCCCGAAAACGTCCACGTCTCGCCGGCGTCTGTCGATTTGAAGATTCCGCCGCCCTGGATGTTGTTGGCGCCGCCGTTAGCCTCGCCTGTTCCGACGAATAGGATGTCGGGATCACTCTCCGAAATCCCGATGTCGCCGACGTTCACGACGGCATATCCGTCGAACACGGAACGCCAGGTCCTGCCGCCATCTTCGGATTTGAAGACACCGCCCGTAGCGGCTCCGGCATACACGATCTGCGGATCTTGCGGATCGAACTCGATATCAGAGATTCGGCCGCCGACGTTGGTGGGTCCGGCCGGCTGCCACAGCCCGAGTGCCCGACCTCGTTTGGAGACGGCCTCCAAGCGGGCTTTCTGCTCGTAGGCTTCGTGATAGGCGTTTGGATTCCACTTGCCAAGCGGCCAGGTCCGCTGCAGGTAGGCCCAGTCTGACGGCTCGGCCTCCGGCTCGCGGGATTGGGGGCGATCGGAGCAGGCGGAGGAGAGCGCTGCAAGGCAGAGGAGCGTCGTTATGTGGAAGAGGCTTTTCAGCATCAACGAAATGAGGAAGGCGGAATGATGAACGAGGAATTAGGTAGTAGCCAAGCAGCGTCAACCTGAAAATATAGGCAAGGCGACAGGGGGGATGTGGTCAGAAAGGAGGGACCGCTGTGAAATGCAAAATGCAAAATTCAAAATGCAAAATGGATTGTGGCTGGGCGAACGCGGTGCGTATCTCTGTCATGGCTTTTCGACCATTCCTCATTTCCGTCCACAGTCTGCTCTATACTGCAGCGTAGGTCACGCACGCACACGGAAGTGAGATATGTCCGCTACCCCCACAGAATTCCCGACACCAGAAATGTCCCTCACCCACATCCTCGTCGTCAGCGACCTGGATCGTGCGCGAACCTTCTACAGCGACGTCCTCGGGGCCAAGCTGTACAGGGAATACGGCGGCACTTCGCTCGTCTATGATTTCAACGGGGCATGGCTCCTGGTCGTGACTGGTGGCGGACCGACCGACGACAAACCAGCCGTAGCGTTCTCACCACCTGCAGATCCCGACGTCGTGAGCCACTCGATGACGATCCGCGTGAAGGACTGCCAGGGCGCGTACGAAACCCTACTCGAACGAGGAGCCGAATTCCTCACGCCGCCGGTCAACTGGGGATCGGAGATCCGTGCGTTCTTCCGCGACCCCGACGGACATCTCTTCGAGATCAGCCAGGTTTGAATGTGCGAGGTGCGAGAGCCTGCCCGGCGTAGCCGCGAAGCGGCGTAGACGGGTGCGACGTGCCACGTGCTTCGTCCTTCGTCTACCGGCGATTGAGACCTTCCTCAATTCGGGGTGTTCGTGTGGAGGCCAGGCAGGCAGCAATCAAGTCGGAGGATTAGTGGACTACGTGCAGAATCGCGGGCTTTATAGATTCGCCAGAAATAAGCTGGCACAAATAGATGCCGGCGGGTAGGCCGGCCGTCTGAATGGTAACGAGTTGCTTACCTCTTGGCGCAAAGCCTAGATCGAGCTTCATTACACCTCGTCCTTGGACGTCGAAAAGATCCAGTTCAACGTATTGAGTCGTGCTCAGATCGAATGAGATCTTAGCAAGGTCTCCGACGGGATTGGGATAGACTGTAATTGCAGATTTCGGAGAGAGGTTACTCGGAAGCTCGGCGTCAGTGATCGAAACTGGATTCGAACTTCGATAAAGTCCTAGCTCTGTTCCGACTAGAATGTAACCGTCGATCGTCTCGTCGTAGGTGCAAAACGCAGATGGTGTTCTGCAAACGTCAGGACCGACTATCGGCTGCCAATTGAGACCGTTGTCGGATGATCTATAAGTAGCGTTTTGTCCGCGGGCGAACAGCGATCCACTCGACGTAACGTTGATTCTGAAGACAGGCTCTCTGAGATCCCCGAGAAGTTGCAGTGACTGAGTGGCCCTGTCGTAGGTCACCACTCCTGATCCGGTAGCAACGAATGCACGATCTTCGAGATCCGCCGTAACGCTGCCGACGTAGTAATCCTGATCCGAGGAAGTCGCGTCCCATGTCTGGCCTCCATCGCCGGAATCAAACAGTGAGTTCCCACGAACCACAAAGATCCGATCCCGTGTGACAGCGAAATTGGAGACTGCCACATCACCAAACCCAATCTGATTCCAAGTCATTCCTCCATCGTACGACGCGTGCAAACCGCCCCCCGAGGTCATACATCCGGCAAATAGATTGCAAAACGTCTTTGTTAACGTTCCGAAGTACAACGACGTGTCTGGACCCACAGCGACATTCCCTACAAAGAAGTTGGCCTCGGTAAGGAAGGTCCAGGTAGCCCCCCCATCGAACGAATCATACAATTGATAAAAGCGTCTTGCGAACAAAACGCCACCCGGTCCTTCGACGATTTGACTAAACTCGTATGGGCCCTCGATGGATTGCCATGTTGAACCTTGGTCGGTTGACCTAAATATTCGGCCGGTGTCAGACATTAGAATGGAACCGTCTGATACCGCAAGGAACGCCAAAGGCTTAACAACTGGGGTATCGAGCAACCCCCAGTCGAAATCTTGACAAAGTGACCGTCCGGGAAACGCCAGACAAGCACCAACAAGGACGAACATGAGGCCGGATCCCTTCATAGCGTCAAAATCGAAATGCACCTAAATGCAATGAGAGCGCGGACAATGATGTTCCCGCACACTGGATCCCCGCCTCCGCGGGGATGACTCGGGACAGGCCGCACGATTCCGACCTCGGACCCCTCCGTGCTCGAACAGCGGAAGTCTTGCACGCGACGATCTGTACTCGCCCGTTCGGGGCAGGCTTTCGGACCTCGGACGTCTCGTCAATCCGACGCCGGCAGCTCCGGCTCCGGTGGCGCCACTTCAATTCGCGGCTCCTCTTTGCCCCTGAGCTTGCGCCCGAACTGTTTCCAGTTGGCGAAGCTCGTCTGGTATACGATCCCGACCCCGTACGCCGTGCCGAGTGATGAGGCTGCTCTGTACAAATCGCTCTCGCGCCGGAAGAAGAATTCGAGCTGGACGGCCGGTGTCAGTCGGTACTCAACGACGAATGCGCCCTGTAGGCCGTTCGTCGTGTTCGCTTGATTCGTACCAGTCTCATAAAGGCCTTCACCTCGAATTACGACGCGCTGACCGTCGAGACGTAGAGCGAATCCGTAAATGAGGTCATATTCCTCCTGCGTGCGTCCCTGCTGCACGCCCACGTTGACGTCGAGGTTCAGCGCCTGGCTTACGAAACGGTTGAGCTGGCTCGATACGAGCTGCGACAGGCTGTGAAAGAGCAACTCGTCAGCGGTATTCGTCAGTGCGTCGGAACCCTGGTTCGAGGTCAAAAGGAAGGTGTTCGTGAGGAGAACGGACGTGGCGTACTCCACGGCGAGATCCGGCTGGTTGAGGGCGGACTCGAGTCCGGGAGGAATAACTTCCGGGTCCCTCTGATTCTGATCGAGGGCGATGCGCAGATCCACGATCGGCGTGGTGACGCGGCCGGTCAGCGACATGTCGACGCGGATCGGAACGCGATCCTCCGGATTCTGACCAGGCAATCCGGCGAGAGATGCCCGCGTCCTGTACACTGCCGGGATATCGAACCGTGCATCGATGGGATCCCCGTCCCAAGTGATCGTGCCACCGTCCTCCAGGATGAATTTTCGCTGAAATACCTCGCCGGCCGTGAACAGATAGTCCCCCGATTCCACAGTGAACGTTCCGAATGCCTGGAAATCACCCTCGCGACGCTGGAGCTGGACGCGACCGCTTCCGAGGGCATGGATGACGTCTCCCAGCAGCGGGTCGAAGACGAGGTAGACCGACGATTCCTCAGGAATGAGGATATTGAAGCTCATGTCCATTCCCTCGACAAACGCGCGCTCCGTCTGGGGCCGTTTGGAGAGGATATTCCCACGCTTCTCGATCTGAAACTCACCGGTCGAGTCGGCGAAGACGATGAATGTCTTGTCGCTTTCGATCTCGTCTTCGGTCACCGGCAGATATAGGCGACTCTTCTGGGCGGTCACGGCGTCTGTCGAGCGCAGGAGCGTCTGCTGGAGCGGTCCGGTCAATGTGGCGGAGCCCGACACCCATACCTGCCCGTAAAACGACAGATCCATCGCGCGGGATACGTTCATGATCATGATCTCATGGAGATCGGCCGCGATGTCGAAGGAGAAGAACTTGTAGTCGTTGAACAGGATGGATCCTTGCAGGTCGCCGTGCCCGCCGGTCGGATCGGTCAACGCCACGTCCTGAAGATGGAAGCCGGCGCGATCGACGGTGACCGGTCCCGTCAGCCCGAATCGAAGGTTAAATTCAGGGACAAGGAAGCTGCTCCGGTCGATCTGAAACGAGGCGTCGAACTGCGGGAAGCTGAAATCCCCCGTGATGGTCCCTTTTCCTGATCCCTCCCCGCTGACGTCGTCAAGCTCATTCGGGAAAAGGTATTTGAAGAAAAACATATCGAGCTCCGGCATCTCAGCGACAAGGTTGAGGTTGCCGTGATCGTTGGGCTCAGACCCGGGTGGTCGCACGGTGCCGGAAACGTGTACGTCATTGCGCTGCACTCCTTTGACCTTTTCGCGAGGCTGCGTCAGGGTCAAGTCTACCGCGATACCTTCCGTTGGACTCGAGTAGACGGATCTCAGTCGAAGATTGCCCAAGTCGCGTCCGTCAAACGTAAGCGCGTTGATTGCCAGACGGCCCGCTGTTCGAGGCGCCTCCAACGCGTGGGCAATCGTTGCCGCCGCATGCATCTCTCCTCCGATCGCGAATTGGAACCGTCCCAGTTCGGAGATCTCTTCGAGGCGGATGAAGCGGGCGTCCAGATGGAGTGTATCCGACGTACTCGCCGACACGATGCCGTCGAGAGCCAGAACCTGTTCCGGCCGCTCGAAGTCGGAGCCGTTATGCAGGCTCCGAATGTTCAGGTGGTCGACCACGAGGGCGTCTCCGTACATCAACAGCCTCGATTCGTTGCGCGTACTCCAAACGTAGTCGTTCTTCCGAACGGTCAGGTTCTCCAACCGGACTTCGTTCGAGTCAGGAAGAACATTCAGGGCCGCATCGAGGGACATACTGAGCCCGCCCTCGGCCGAATCACTCGATGTGACGTGGAGTGAGCCCTCGCGGTCTGCAAATCCATAATTAATAGAGAGATCCTCGAGCCGCTGCGAGCCCGACTGCAGTGCTCCCAGGTTCAGCGAAAGCTTTGCGGCCATGACTCCGTCGAGTGAGTAGTCGAACGGCCCGCCAACGCTCGCTTGGAGAGACAGATGGTCGATCGCAAGATCGTTGCCCCGAACAGAATCGGCGGTGGCCGAGACGGCGAGGGCCAATGAATCAGCCGAGAGGAATCCCGTTCCTCCCAGCGTCAAAGAGTGCGACGCAGCCGGCACCTCCGGCAAGATCTGATGCAGGTCCCGAAGTCGCTTGACGCGCAGATGTCCATGGAAATCGAGCCCGTCACCGTGCCCACTCTCGATGAGTACCCGGCGGAGACGTTGCTCCTCGAAGAAATACGCCTCTCGACCTACGTCCTCCGCTGTGAGCAGATCCTCTGCATGGAGTCGCTTGCCAAGCTGGCTGGCGATCGTGTGCTCGGCGGCCCCCAACCAGAGACTGATGGTCCGAATCAGTGGATCGAAAGTGAAACGTCCGGAAACCTGTCCTTCGAGAACGTCGCCGGTCAGCTCCATTTGCGTATACGTAGAATCAGGATGCTCTACTGTAATTCGATGAACGGTCGGCGAGAGCGTCATCGTATCTCGGCCTACAAAGAACGTGGCCGTATCGACGGTCACGGTAACGGTGGCGGCAATGTCGTCGAGCGTAGCGCCATAGGAAGCCACGTCGACATCTCCCGACACCGAGCTTGCGCCGGGTCGCGACGATCCGGAGGAAAACGCCAACGCATTGAATTTGGCGAGATCGAGGCTGCCCTCGAAATGCGGGGCTGCACCGCGAAGGTCGAGTCGGCCTCCGAGTGCCACGGCCCCGTCTTGACCGGCACCGCGCAACTCCACGGAAATCTGCTCGCCCCCCGACTGCGCAACCATCCGCAGGGAGTCCAGAGATACGCCCCTGATCACGCTCGAGCGAAAGTTTATGCTCGCAATGCCGTCCAGTCCGCGTAAGGAGGTGCCTGAACCTCGGAAAGCGACGTCTCCACTGAGGCGCGTCTCGCCCAGGTCAGGCAGCCAGGCTGCGGTCGTGTAATCCGACAAGAGGAGCTGCCCTCCGTAGTGCAGCGTGTCGCCCGTGCCGCGATGGAGTTCGACCTCGCCATTTGCAGTGCCGAGATCCGACTGCGACTCGAATCCGACCTGAGACCGTGCTATGGCCAGGCCGCCGGACGGTTTTCTCAGAAAGGCTCCGGTCAGTGCAAAACGAATCGTGTGCTCAGGAAGTCGTCCCAACGTCTCGGCAAAGGAGGGGAAGTACGCCGCCGCTTCTGACGGTTGGAGAACGGCCTCGTCGACATCCGCCGAGTAGGCGAGCGAGTCCGGCCATCCCGTAAGTTGCGCTTTAGCCGTCACTTTCGAGCCGCCGGACTGCAGCGAGAAATCGTCAATGTGTAGATCGCCACTTCGACCACCCGCCAACAGACGCACCTGTGTATTGGGCAGATGAAGGCGGGGGAATAGCGCGCTGAGCTCGGTCGAGTCGATCTGCGCGTTGTCGATGTTCAAGACGATGTCAGGGATGTCGACGTCGGACCGGCGCAGCGCTTGGAGGCTGTCGAGACCTGCCAGTCGCAGATCCGCATGGATGCGACTCGATGGCGTTACGAGCTCCGCCTCGTTGATCGCGATCGATGAATCGGTTACTGCGATCTGCGCCCGAAAGGACGACAGCTCCACATCCTGCGTGCTCAACTCCGCGTGAAGGCGCCGCAGGTCGATCAGGCGAACAGCCTGCGACCAGTCGATAGTTGCACTCGCCTCGAAATTGTCGAGACGGGCGTTCGTGTAATCGAATATCGTCAGGCTGTCGACGGCCTCGGGACGCACTCCGTCGTTGCGCGTAATGATGGAGCCGCCCACGATCCCCACGTCGGCCGATTTGAATGCCCATTTCGTGCCGGTCGAGCCCGTCGAACGTTCCCTGTTTCTCAACGCAAGGGCCCGTTGAATATTCCACCCGAGAGAGTCCTCACGGATCAGCATCACCTTCGGTCTGATCAGCTCGGCGTGTCGGACCGTGATATTTCGCCGCAGGCCGTCAAACAACCCAAGGCGAACGACCATTGAATCGACCTGCAGGACCGTCCTTCCCTCCGGATCAAAAATGGAGACGTTCGTCGCATAAAAGGTGCGAGCGAGATTGCCGTGCAGCCTTCCGATGCGGAGCGATCCTCGAAACGAGGCGGCGAATTGCGCCTCGATTTGATCTCCAACAAAATCGCGGCCGGCCTGCGTGCGCATCAAGGCAAGCACGCCCGCTGCGGCGATGAGCAGGAGAAAGATGGCCAGCTTGAACAGGCCCTTCGGTATGTGTAAGAGGCGTTTCGGCACCGGAGGCTACGCGTGTGAAGCGCTTTGGTCCAGACTAATTAATACGAGGATGGCAAAGCGAAAGGTCCTGGTTTCGGGCGGCATTCTGACGGGTCTCAGACGTCGGCCGTGGCCCCGAGTGCATACTCCCACGATCGTCGGATTTCCGAGTCGGTTATGTCTTCCTCGACCGTCGCCTCACCTACTTCCCGAAGGGCGATGAAACGTAGCGACTGTCCCTTTTTCTTCTTGTCCGTTGCCATGGCGTCGATCAGTTCATCGACGCCTGCCTTTACCGGCGCCTTGGGCAGTTTCGCGACAATATCGACCGCCCCGCCGAGATCGACGTCGGGATACTTGGATGCCGATAGGTGCAGCGCCGCTCGCATGCCGACCGCGACCGCCTGTCCGTGCGTTATGCCCTGGTAACCCGCCACCCGCTCCAGTGCGTGCCCGAATGTATGACCGAAGTTCAGGATGGCCCGCACGTCCTGTTCCGTCTCGTCGCGCGAGACGACGTCCGCCTTGATCTCGACGCAACGGCGCACGACCGTTCGAATGACTGCTCGATCGCGGGCGAGGATCTTGTCCCACTTCTCCGCAAGATATCGGGCGAACGCGGCGTCGGCGATCAACCCATACTTCACGACCTCCGACAGACCGTCCATCCATTCGGACTCGGGGAGCGTGTCGAGCAGGGTGACGTCCACCGCAACGACCCGCGGCTGGTAGAACGATCCGAGGAGGTTCTTGCCGCTCGAGTGGTTGATGCCCGTCTTCCCTCCGATCGCGCTGTCGACCTGGGCTACGAGCGATGTTGGTACCTGCACGAGAGGCAACCCGCGCAACAGCGTTGCCGCGAGAAATCCTGCCAGGTCGCCTACCACGCCGCCTCCAAAAGCAAGGACGGGCATCCCGCGATCGATAGGGGAGGCCAACGCTTCGTCGATTACACCGGCATATCCGGTCATCGATTTCGACCGTTCCCCAGGCTCGATCACGATGAGTCGCGCCTGTGCACCCGAGGCCTCAAGGATTTCCTCGAGCCGGCGGCCGTAGAGCTGCGCTACGTTTGAATCCGTAACCACGAGATACGCACGCGAGTCGATGCCCGCGGACTTCATCAGATGCGGCAGTTCATCGAGATCGGCGAAAACGATATCATGAGACCGATCTTTCGAACGGTCGAGTCGAACACGAACTGATTTTGCCGGCGCTTCCAAAACATTCCTCGAAGTGACTGAATCGCCTTAAAATAGGCCTCTCGAAATTCCGGAATGCGGATGGCTTCCTACATACTCGAAAAGACGCATGAGGCGGTCCGAAGCGTCGTCAAGCACGGAGACGTGGTCGTCGACGCGACGGTCGGAAACGGCTGGGATACGCTGTTCCTGGCGCGACTGGTCGGACCGGCTGGTCGTGTGATCGGCTTCGACGTCCAGCGGGTTGCGATCGACCTGACACGACGCAGGCTTGCCGCAGAGGACCTTCTCGAGAGATGCTCCTTTTTCGAGAGGTCGCATGCGGAAGCGGCCGAGAGCCTCGCGACCCTGGGTGCCGGCAAGCCCACGGCCGTCATGTTCAATCTCGGATATCTTCCGGGCGGCGACAGGTCGATAATGACTTTGGCAGACACGACGATCGAGTCGCTGCGGGGAATGTTGGACGTGCTTGCGACCGGGGGCATCCTGACCATCGTGGCCTACCGCGGCCATCCCGGTGCGGAGGAGGAATACCAGGCTGTGGAGGCCTGGAGCTCCAAACTCGCACGTCCCGACTTCGACGCCGTCCGGATCGCCGATCCGACGGGCCCCGACCACGCCCCCGTGCTGTTCGTGGTGCGGCGTAGGGCCACGCCAACGGCGTGGCCGATGTGATATGATGAACGTTCCTGTCGGTGACTCGGACATGCCGTTGGCGGTTTGAATACGCGGCGGATATCGCGGACATGCCGTTGGCATCGCGGACATGCCGTTGGCATCGCGGACATGCCGTTGGCATGTCCCTACGGGTAATGGTACCCCGCCGTACCTTACACCGTCCAGGTCTCGCAGCGCGGAACGTCGAAGCCTGGTTGCATCGCAATTCCAAAAACGAGGGAGAACATCACGCATGTCCATTGACCGAGGCACCTCCGTCCATGTGCGGGCGCCGGCATCGCTGTCGAATCTGGGACCCGGATTCGATGCGTTCGGCCTGTGCATCGAGGGGATTGCGGATGAGGTGTTCATCGAGCGGACTGAAACCGAAGGGGTCCGAATCGCGGGGATGGACGGTCTCACGGACGGCATTCCGGCGGATGCGACCAATACGGCCGCCGTCGGCGCGCAATACGTTCTCAATCGTTCGGGGTTGGAGGGCGGGTTGTCGCTTCGAATCCGCAAGGGCATTCGCATCGGCTCAGGAATCGGAGGATCGGCGGCGAGCGCCGTCGCCGGGGCGGTGGCTGCGAATGAAGTGCTCGGACGGCCGCTCTCGAAGGACGAAGTCATCGTGGCTGGTCTCGAAGCCGAGAGATCGGCTGCGGGCGCCATCCACGGCGACAACGTGCTCCCGTGTATGTTGGGCGGCTTCGTGCTGACCACGCCAGGTGACGCGATGCGCTTTCGGCGGTACGAGGTGGCGGCCGATCTGCACATCCCGCTGCTGCTTCCGGAATTCGCGGTCCTGACTGAAAATGCGCGCGCGGTCCTGCCGAAAATGACGTCGCTTACCGATGCCGCCGTCACCGCCGCAGCGTCCGCACACGTGGTGGCGTCGCTGCTGTCGCGCGATTGGCCGGCGCTCGGGCTTGCGATCATGAACGACCGCCTCGTAGAGCCGCATCGGGCGGCCCTGATCGGATTCTACTCAGCCGTCAAGGATGCCGCGCTCGCAGCCGGCGCGCTGGGATGCGCCTTGAGCGGGTCGGGACCAGCCATGTTCGCCGTGGCAGATACGATGGCGTCTGCACAGGCAGTGGCCGAGGCTATGCTTTCGGCGCTGAAAGATCTGGGCGAGAGGGGAAGCAGCCACGTCGTACACACGAGCAATTCAGGAGTGCAAGTCAACAGTTCGGAGTAAGCGTGCGTTACATCAGTACGCGGAGGAAATCTCCTCCGGCGACATTCGATCAGGCGGTGCTTCGAGGACAGGCGCCGGACGGAGGCCTGTACGTGCCGGTTTCGGTTCCCCAGCATCCCCTTCCGTCCGGAAAAGACGTCGAGAACCTCGCGGATCTCGCCCGGCAGGTACTTCCGATGTGGATCGGCCGTGAGGTGAACGCCGATCTGGCGAGGGACGTATTCTCGATCGAGATCCCCGTCATCGATCTCGGGGCCCGCGCTTCTGAATACGACGGGATCCACGTGGTGGAGCTGTTTCACGGTCCGACGGGCTCCTTCAAGGACTTCGCGGCGCGGTTTCTTTCGCGATGGCTCTCCACTGAGATGCCGCCGCCGGAAGGTGGACGGATCGTGCTGGTCGCTACTTCCGGAGACACGGGCAGCGCGGTCGCCGAGGGCTTTTCGGGACTTCCACGTACATCCGTTGTCGTCCTGTATCCCTACGAGGGGGTCAGCGCGTACCAGCGCGCACAGCTTGCGAAATCTCGGGAGGGGGTCTTCCCGTATGCCGTTCGCGGCTCGTTCGACGACTGCCAGCGGGCCGTCAAGGAGGCGTTCCGCGACCACGCGCTGTCACACGCGGGGCTCACGTCGGCGAATTCGATCAACATCGGCCGGCTGCTGCCGCAGATGCTCTTCTATTTCTGGAGCGCGATGCAGGTCGAATGCCCGGATCCGATCTTCGTCGTGCCGTCGGGAAACCTCGGAAATCTCTGCGCAGGCCTGATGGCGGGGAATAGCAGCATGCCCGACGCCCGATTCATCGCGGCTACGAACAAGAATCGGTACCTCCTTGACTATCTGGCCAACAGTGACGCGGAGGCGCGTCCAGTGAAACGCTCGCTTTCGAATGCGATGGACGTCGCTGTGCCAAGCAATCTGGAGCGCATCGTGCGCCTGTTCGGCCGGACCGATCTCAAAACCCTGGTGTCAGGCGTGTCGATAAGCGACAAGAAGACGCGGGAGACGATCCACAAGGTCTGGTCGGAAACGGGATACGTTGCCGATCCGCACACGGCGGTCGGACTGAAAGCAGCGCTCACCACCAAATCAAGCCGCCGCCCGAGGCTCGTCATGGCAACGGCGGATCCGGCCAAGTACGGTGAGCTCGTTCGCGAAGTGACCGGCGTCGAGGAAGCGATCGCCGAAGAGCCCTCAGAAGCCATCCAGGAGGAGGTGATCGATTCGGGGCTGGGGGTTTTGCGTCACCTGATATTGGACATCGTTGACAGGAACAAGAAATGAGCTACGTGGAAATGGAGCGTTCGGGAGCGGTTGCTAACCTCACGCTGAATCATCCGGAGAAGCGGAATCCGCTGAGCGGACCGATGGTCGCGGCGCTCACAAATTCGTTTTCGGAGCTGCATGATGACGGCGGCGTCCGTGTAATCGTATTGACGGGCAAGGGCTCGGCCTTCTCGGCCGGCGCGGATCTTTCGGAGCTGGACGCCATGCAAACGGCGCCGATGGGAGACCACATCCGTTCCTCGTATGCTCTGGCCGGTCTGTTTTCCGCGATGCGGATGCACCCCAAGCCGATCATCGCGCGCGTAAACGGTCACGCCATCGCGGGCGGATGCGGTCTGGCGCTGGCCTGCGACTTCGCCATTGCCGCCGACCACGCCAAGGTTGGTTTTACGGAGGTGCGAATCGGTTTCGTGCCCGCCATCGTGTCCGCCCTCCTGCGGACGAGCATGCTCGACCGGCGCATGCGGGATCTCCTTTTGACGGGCCGCCTTGTCGAAGCGGATGAGGCGGTGCGGTTGGGGTTGCTGTCCAAGGCGGTCGATCCACACGAGCTGGATGCAGCGGTCGAGGTGTTGGCCGAGACGATCATCCGTGAAACGAGCGCGACGGCGGTCGCGATGACGAAGCGACTCCTGGCATTGATCGACGGCATGCCGCAGGCGAACGCGTTTCGGTTCCTCTCCGCCCACAATGCCCTGGCCCGTGCCACCGAGGATTGCCGCGAGGGGATTGCGGCGTTCTTGGAGAAGCGGGAGCCGCCGTGGAAGAAAGGTGAGTCTGTTTAGGAGTGGTAGGCAGGGTGGACGAGCCTTTTCAGGTATCGATGTGTTGGCGAACACCGAACACCGAACACCGAACACCGAACACCGAACACCGAAACACCGAACACCAAACACCAAACTTCAAATACCAAACTTGGCGGTGTGGCCTGTTTAGGTCATGTGGGCAGCGGATGCAAACGCAGACGGATTTGTCGACGGCGCCGATCTGGAAATCTGGCGCCAACGTGCCCGGCCAGGACACGCTTTGGGTCAACGACATGAGTCTGAATAAATGGCGGTCAGTTCGATGTCTGTGGTAAATGGAATCGACCTCACCAATAGCACCGTGTTGGACGGGATGTGGATATTCGAACCCAGAGGGCCTCTCATCCCCGGCCGGGCATCCTCGTTGATTCAGTGGGAACGTGGACGGACTCGGACGGGAAAGACCACCAGATAGCGGCAAGCCCTGCGTTCGAAGATTTTATACGAAGGAATTTCCATAACCGGATGTCCCCTAACCCGCAAGTGCACGAGGACGGCACAGACTCTGAACACTACCATCTGTATTTCTATCCAAGCAAGCAATGAGAAGACTCTCTCTGATTGCGCTCTGCCTGCTCGCCAGTCTGCCTCTCAGGGCGCAGATTACATATGACCCTGAGCAGGTACTCTATCAGATTCAGTACCTGGATGTCGACGATTCGGTGAGGTACGCGGCCCTGTTTCCTGGTAATGCTGGCGACCCGGTCAGTGTCGCAGAAGTGGGGCAAGGTGCCTCGCAAGGTGAAGCTGTCATTTTCATATACGGTCACTAATCGCCCAGTCGCGGCTGCTAGCTTGCGGTACTTTCACGTTTCCATCGAAGCGGTCACCGACTCCGGCGCGGCGCCTACAAGCGGAGCATGGGAGAAGGGTCGGACGCCGGAGGGGTTGTTCGCATGGGATCAGATCGGGGACAGATTCCTTCAGATATTCAGCCCGGTTCGACCGAGTCGGGATTTTCGTTCTCATCCAACGGGATCCCGGCCATAGTTAGAGGTTTCGCCGGTTCGTTCCAGAACATCTCTTTTGAGGATGAAGGTCCGAGTGGAGCTCTCGGAGTACAGCTTGACTCGCTGATTCGGGCCACCTACGAGGACACCCTTACCACCATCGGCCCCCGCGACCCACCCACCCCCTTCGACCTCGGCGACTTCCTCGACACGCTGGCGACCTATCCGCTTCGCGCCGCGGCCCAGGGCTGGATCGAAGACTCCACGGCCGGCGATCTCGATCGACTGCTGGGCGACGCGGTAACGGCGTTGGGCAGCGGGGATTCGACCTGGTCCGCGACGCTGTTGGCAACGGTGCGCAACCATGTCGAGACGGTCAAGGACGACAGCCTTTCGAGCGAGGGCTACGCGTTGATGAAATACAACATCGACTATGCGCTGGGGTATCTGGCGCGGCGCGACGCGGCTAAATGATGAGACTAGCACCAAACACCAAACTTCAAATACCAAACTTAGCCTTGCGGCAGGTGCTGCCGATAAAGAGCAACGAGTGGGGGCAGCCTCGCCGTACCGGCACGTTGCACCGGGCACATTTCGTGGATCCCCGCCTACGCAGACGCAGGCCCCATGGGAATGACGGCGGCACTTGGCACGTCGCACTTGGCACGTTGCACCCGGCACCTGGTACATGGAACGTTCACAGGGCAATTCCCCGTGCCCTGTCCGTGATTGGCGTTTGAAAGACGCAGAATAGACGCCAAAAAGGACGCTCGGCCGATATATTCTGTCAACCGTGTCCCTGCACTCAGCTATGCCGGATAAATCTACTGTCTGATGTCTGCTGTCTCACGTTTCTTCTCTCTCTCTCTCTCTCTCTTTAGGCGCAAATCAATTCGCCTTGCCGCGCTGACTGTTTGCGTCGCTTCGAGTGCTGAGGGACAGGTGACGATCGGGATACAGTGGAGATTCGGAAGATTTCTGCCGCATCTGAATTGTCCTCCGACCAGAGTATGGTGTCTGGTTATCCTGTCGCTCCATTCGACGGATGGCTCCGAATCTTCTACTTTGGGAATGCTTACCGATTCCAGGTTCCTCTTGACAACTCAGACAGTCTTGATGTTTTGCTCAACGGAGCGCTCGTGGCTCAAGACCCGCTATTGAATCGATACGAATTCACATCTGATACTCTTGCGAAGTGTGCTTTGGAGGGTCCTAATGCCCAGTACACGGAATATACTCACATTGACACGGCGGATACCTGGCAACCGATTCGGGTGAAACAAGGTGATCAAATTGATTTCACAGCGGCGGTAGGAACCGAACCCCCGCTTACACGCAGTTCGACACGAATCTGTGGTCGGTGAAGATTTCTGAGCTGTGTCCGACGGGTATTTGGAATTCGAGCATTGACTTCGGCGTGAGTATCGATCAGGACACGCTGGATCTTCAAATCGATGACCCGAAAGAGGTTTGGCCGAGCATCAAGTCGGGAAAGTATGGCGGTGCTCCGAGCACGTTCGACTTTGGCTTGGTTAACGATAGCATCGACGTCACCGTGACAATGGAGGATTCGGGAACTCCGATTCAGAATACCGAAGTGCACATAACATCCGCTTGGGTCTACGGCTCTGGAGGCCATAGTCACACAAACCCCCCGTTCCCAAGTAACTGGATACAATTCAAGGACTTGGCCAATCCAGGCACGATCAAGACCGATACAATTTCTGTCACGACAGACACCAATGGTCACGCGAACGTCCGTTTCTTTGCCCCACCGTGGGGTGGACGGATTTCAATTGCTGCGTCGGCGACTTACAACTCGATAGCCCTGTCGGATACCGATACACTAATCGTTCGTGTGCCCGACCTTGTCCGATTGGCCGATAGTCCGGGGCTCGGTTCGATTTATCTTCTTGGGGGAAGGTGTGAGCACCACGGTCCGGGCGCATCTGGAGAGTGTGCGACTCCAGACAATAATCACTATGCCGTTGGTTCAGCGATAACCACCCTGATTGCAATCAACGACGCGTGGGCACAGAAAGCGCCGCCGCCACCGACAGGACAGTACGCTCAGACACCCTTCCAAGTCAACGACATGAGTCTCCCGTTTGGAGGGAAGTTCGATGTTTTCGGGAACTGGACGCCGCTACGCTATCATCAGTACTACCGGGTTGGACGGGACGTCGATCTTCGTACACAGGTGGGTCAGAGGGTAGGTATCTATGTCACTGAAGTTCCTTGGAAGAAGGATGACGGTAGTGGCGAGAATGATCGCGGGAACGAGGATTTCGAGGATCTTGTGCGTGACTTTGGATCTGCATGGGCGGATGTCCATGCCCCGGGTGAGGCTGAAGAGCATTATCACTTGTACCTCTACTGAGATCGATTGAGTTTCGGAGCGACTAATGCGCCAAGTAATCGCCATCATATTCATGCTTACGCTCACGACGGAAACTGCTGTAGGACAGGAGTCAGTCGCGTACGATTCTGTTCAGGGACTCTACCATGTCTACTACCTTGATATGACGGACTCTGGAGTAGACACTCTGGTTTACGGTGCTGTATTCTCGGGCAAAGCGGCAGACCCTATCGTGACTGCGACTGTCTCGGAAGGTGTGGTGGGAAGTACCCTGAGGTTTTCATACACGTTGACCAACGGTCCAGACGGGGTGAAGGGAATATCCACTGTGCGGGGTATTCGTTACTTCTTTATTGATTCCGGCGCAGAAGTTGACAGTGTTGTGGCCGACACTTCGTGGTTCTCACGATACGCGGACACTCACAAACAGATACGGTGGAGCGGGATTGGTGTTGGAAACTATGGCATAGCCGCCGATAGTACTGTTTCGGCCTTCTACTGCGTCACCTCGGGACTTCCATCCATCGCCCAAGCGTACGTTGCTTCAAGGCGAGGCTTCAGACTGACTTGGGGTTATGGTCCGCCTGGCGATATGGCTGCAACGATTGATTCTCTGGAAAGGATCAGTTGGGCCGACACACTCCTAACCATCGGTCCCCGCGATCCCCCCACCCCCCTCGACCTCGGCGATTTCCTCGACACGCTGGCGACCTACCCCCTTCGCGCCGCCGCCCAGGGCTGGATCGCCGACTCGACGGCCGGCGATCTGGATCGACTCCTGGGCGACGCGGTAACGGCGTTGGGCAGCGGGGATTCGACCTGGTCCGCGACGCTGTTGGCAACGGTGCGCAACCATGTCGAGACGGTCAAGGACGACAGCCTTTCGAGCGAGGGCTACGCGTTGATGAAATACAACATCGACTATGCGCTGGGGTATCTGGCGCGGCGCGACGCGGCTAAATGATGAGACTAGCACCAAACACCAAACTTCAAATACCAAACTTGGCCTTGCGGCAGGTGCTGCCGATAAAGAGCAACTAGTGGGGGCAGCCTCGCCGTACCGGCACGTGGCACCGGGCACGTTTCGTGGATCCCCGCCTACGCAGACGCAGGCCCCATGGGAATGACGGCGGCACTTGGCACGTCGCACTTGGCACGTTGCACCCGGCACCTGGTACATGGAACGTTCACAGGGCATTTCCCCGTACCCTGTCCATGATTGGCGTTTGAAAGACGCTGAATAGACGCCAGAAAGGACGCTCGGCCGATATATTGCCAAGGCCAGGCTCGAAAACCCACTCAATATCGCCGGTGCAGCGTCTAGCTCAAATTCGAGAGCGTTCACACGCTCAACCATCCGCAGTCAAATTCTGGCGTCCGTCTCCGACTTGGTCCATTTCGGCTCCGGACAAATCTGCTGTCTGATGTCTGATGTCTCACGTTTCCTCTCTCTCTCTCTCTCTCTCGTCTTAGACGAAGATTACCTCTCGTTGCCGCGCTGACTGTCTTTGGCGTATCTGCTGCTGAGGGGCAGGTGACGATTCGGGATACCGTCGAGATAGCGCCGACTCGCCGAGAGGCCTCTCATTTCCGTCTGGCCCTGATGACGTCCGATACTCTGGTAGCACCCTACAGTGGTACGCTCGTCATTCGCTATGATTCAGCGAATGCGCTAGACTCAGAGATCAATGCGAATGCCGACCTCACGGTGACGAACAATGGACAAAGCCTCGAGGTGGATACCGTCGTGAACCATCTCGGACCGTCGATCCAATCGACCTACTTCTGCACCCAGCCTTCAACTGTTTTCGGCGACTGGTTTCGCTACTATCCCGGACAGGGGGCGCAAGACAGTGTCTGGACCGTTGGACAGGTGACGGAAGGCGACAAGATTGCGTTCGACTATGACGGCAAGAGAGTCGGCTACACCTATCTCACTGGAGCCACAAGCGATTCCACTTGGGTCGGTGGCGCCGAGGGCTGTTACGATCTCCCGGTCTTCTATTACGAGGATGCTGTCTGGATTACGGCGATGGTTGATCAGGACACACTCGATATTCAAATCGATGACCCGAAAGAGGTTTGGCCGAGCATCAAGTCGGGAAAGTATGGCGGTGCTCCGAGCACGTTCGACTTTGGCTTGGTTAACGATAGCATCGACGTCACCGTGACAATGGAGGATTCGGGAACTCCGATTCAGAATACCGAAGTGCACATAACATCCGCTTGGGTCTACGGCTCTGGAGGCCACAGTCATTCAGACCCCCCGTTCCCGACTGGCTGGATAAAGTTCAAGGACCTGGATAATCCCGGCACCGCTAGGTACGATACAATTTCTGTTACGACTGATACCAATGGTCAGGCGAACGTCCGTTTTTTTGCCCCACCGTGGGGTGGGCGGATTTCGATTGGTGCAGCGGCGACCTACAACTCGAAAGCCCTGTCGGATACCGATACACTAACCGTGCGTGTGCCCGACTTGGTCCGACTGGCCGATAGTCCAAGACTCGGTTCGATTGTTCTTGTTGGAGGAAGATGTGAGCACCACGGTCCTGGCGGAACTGGAGTCTGTGCGACTCCGGACGACAACCACTATACCCTCCACGCGACGATTGAGACTCTCATTAATATCGACAGCGCGTGGGCAGCAGAAGCTCCGCCCTCCGAACCGGGCAGCAGTGCCCAGGCGCCGTTTCGTGTGAACGACATGAGCTTGCCGTTGGGAGGAAAGTTCGACGTATTTGGGAACTGGTTGCCGCTGAGTAATCATCAATTTCATAGGGTCGGGCGGGATGCTGATATTCGAACACAACGCTCAGGATTGTCGCGCATAGGCATATATGTCCGCAACGTGGACGTGCGAAACGCGGATGACATGGTGGAGACCAAGCGCAAGAGTCCAGAGTTCGACGAACTCGTCAGACGATACGGAGCCGAGGCTCGTGTCCATGGAAAGAAGAAGGACTACTCTGACGAACACTATCACTTGTACTTTTACTGAGGTTTTCAAGTGCGTCCAAATCGTTGGCTCTCTCTTTTTGTTGCCATACTGGCTGTCGGTTGGTGTGTAGGATTATCGATGGCTCAGGACTATCAGTCGGCGGACGTGTCGTACGACTCCGTCCAGGCTTTGTATCATGTTTACTATTGGGACCTGACCGAAGCTGGGGAGGACACCCTTGTTTACGGTGCTGTATTGTCTGGGAAAGCCGCTGATGCCTCTATTGCCGGAGACGTCGTACCTACTTCGCCAGGATTGCTTGGGTACTCGTACACGATAACAAACGGACCTGACGGCACCCCGGACATCGTAACACCATCGGGGAATGGGGCACCGAGAGGAATTCGAACTCTGGGGGTCAAGACCGACGCGCAAGTTGATAGCGTTGCAGCAGACAGTTCGTGGCGGGGCACCTATATTTACAACTCTAACGAAGTAAGCTGGATCCGAAGGGGGCTATTCTTCACAGGGATAGGCCCGGACAGTAGTCTGGCAGGATTTGCGTTCACGAGTTCAGGCTTACCCGTTATTGAAAATGCGTACGTTGCCTCAGAGAGGGGATTCTTGGGCTGGGGAGAGGGACCCATATATACTGGGGTTATTGCGACTGTTGATTCGTTAGAGGCGCTGGTGCTGGCAGACACCCTCACCACCATTGGCCCGCGCGATCCCCCTAATCCCTTCGACCTCGGCGACTTCCTCGACACGCTGGGGACCTACCCCCTTCGCGCCGCGGCCCAGGGCTGGATCGCCGACTCGACGGCCGGCGATCTGGATCGACTGTTGGGCGACGCGGTAACGGCGTTGAGCGGCGGCGACTCGACCTGGGCTGCAACGCTACTGGCTACTGTCCGGAACCACGTCGAAACGGTCAAGGACGACAGCCTGACGAGCGAAGGCTACGCGTTGATGAAATACAACATCGACTATGCGCTGGGGTACATGCCGGCGATAGTAAGGGTCAAAGTGTTTCCTGAGGGCGCCTACGCCTCGGGGACGCTCAAACAGCAGATCCTGAACAGTATCCCCAAGAACCAGCCCTTTGGCGATACGCTCGGCGCATGGCACTATTACGGTGAGGAGACGCTCACCCGCGTGCCGAAATTCACAGCGGACTGGGTCCTCATGAGCGCCGTTTCCGCGGATACGGTGCTGGTTGGGCAAAGCGTCAGCCTGCTCGACGACCAAGGGGTTGCAACCGTTGCGTTCGAGCACAGCATGCCGGATTCGGCCTACGTCGTCGTCGATCATCGAAACCACGCCCTGGTCATGTCCGACACGCTCCTCGATATAGCCGGCGGATATGCCGAACACGACTTCACGGCCGGGAACGCCTACAGTGCGGTGTATCAACCGCAACACGAGATCTCAGCAGGCCTGTATGCCATGTGGGCCGCTGACGGCCGGCAGGACGGCTTAATCACCGCCTTGGATTTCACGCTCTGGCTCCGTGCCACCACGGCAGGCGAAACAGGATATCGCCCCAGCGACTACAACGTGGATACGCAGGTCACGGCGCTGGATTTCATCAAATGGATCGCCAACACAACCGCCGGGGGTGCTACGGGAGTCCCTGACCCCGTCTATGATATTCTGTACCCTGACGAGGGAAGTGGCTTCGGAGGACTTCTCGAGTTACAGGAGGCACAAGCGACCGGACCGCAGTCTTACGTGCGGCTGAACATAACTCGAGACACCGGCCAGGATTTCTGGGTCAATGTAGAGGCCAAGACAGACGTCGCCGATAAGACGCTTGCAGCCTTCACCGTAGATGTTTACTACGATTCGTCGGAGGTGTCATTTGAGAGCACAGATCCCGGAGTTCTTCAAGAGGGGTACAGTAGTAGAATCTCCGATCGCTATCGTGAAGGACGCCGTTTTGTTCGTGTGGATGTGGCGCCGGACCACATTGGTTACACGTACCTCGGGCACGATCTCGGAACCGACTGGGAAGTGATCCGCACGATCTACTTCAGCCGGACGCCCCCCAAACACGATCCAGGGACCACCATTCGTGTCCGATCACTCGCGATCAGCTTCTTTACGGTGCACTCGAATCTTGGATACTACAACGTAACGGTTCGTTCGCCAGTGGAGATACAGTAGCCATGACTAGAAAGCACACCCTTGTAGCGGCCTTCCTCGCGACCACGATCACTCCCGTAGTAGCCCAACCGGTCGCTAAGGAATCGGCGGAGGGTCTGTACGCCATTCCCTACGCTTCCGAATCCAACCGTATCGAACTGGAGGTCGTGAACTCTACAAGCGATCCCCTTAAAGACGTCTCCGTCCAACTCGACGCCGTCCCGATTTGGCTCACGTTCAAGGAAACGACCTCGCAGGTCGGTGTACTCAAACCCGGCGAGTCGGCAACGGCCGTCTTCAGGTTCGACCTGGACGAAAAAGCCCCCGTCGGCGAAGCCACCGAACTGACGTTTGATATCTCGTCGGCGATCGGACAACTGGAATCAAAGACGATCAGCATCGAACCCGAAGCGCCGACCGAGCTCATGCTGAGAGGCAACTATCCAAACCCCTTCAATCCGACGACCAAGATCGCGTATGCCTTGCCCAAGGATGGAAACGTCCGCATCGAGGTTTTCAACCCCCTCGGCCAACGGGTCGCCCGCTTGGTTGATAATGCCCAAAAAGCCGGCTACCAGGAGGTCTCTTGGAGCGCAGCCACCTTCCCGAGTGGGGTGTACTTCTACAGTGTGGAGCTAAAGGCTGACGCGAAGAGGCGGGTGAAGTTGGGGAAGATGGTGGTGGTGAAATAGCGGGCGCAGGCTCGGCGCGCTCGGTGCTCAGTTAGGCGTGCATGGGTTGGGCGGCGGCAGCCATTCCTCGTTCCGTATTGATCATTCATCATTGCGACCCATGGATCCCCGCCTACGCAGGCGCAGGCCCCAAGGGAATGACGGCGGCAATTGGCACGTCGCACTTGGCACTTGGCACCGGGCACGTTGCACCCGGCACCTGGTACACGGAACGTTCACAGGGCATTTTCCCATGCCCCATCGATGTTCGGGCGCAAAAAAGACGCTAAATAGACGCCGCAGAGACGCTCGGCCGATATATTGCCAAGGCCAGGCTCGAAAACTCACTCGACATCGCCGGTGCAGCGTCTAGCTCAAATTCGAGAGCGTTCACACGCCCAACCATCCCCAGTCAAAATCTGGCGTCCGTCTCCGACTCGGTCCTTTTCGGCTCCGGACAAATCTGCTGTCTGCTGTCTGATGTCTCACGTTTCCTCTCTCTCTCTCTCTCTCTCTCTCTCTCCCGTTTTGGACGAGGATCACTTCTCCTAGCCGCGCTGACTGTTTGCGTCGCTTCGAGTGCTGAGGGGCAGGTGACGATTCGGGAGCGAGTGGAAGTCGG
The DNA here is from genome assembly GCA_963768715.1 of uncultured Bacteroidota bacterium. Classification (GTDB taxonomy): domain Bacteria; phylum Bacteroidota; class Rhodothermia; order Rhodothermales; family DATKEJ01; genus DATKEJ01. The sequence goes on along the minus strand of CAVYJC010000005.1, from coordinate 21,132 downwards.
TCAAAATCAGCCCGCGGGAAATCCTGCTTCCTCATCAAGCATTCTCCTACCGGAATGCGACCCTCAATACGCTGAGGCGATCGACTGCAATTACGTCGTGGCGAATGTGTCCGGACTTCTCGTCTACCGCTATACATGGGCTCAAGGAATCGACATTTCTCTGGCGAACACGACGCTTGACTACACGATCAAGAGGCCGGGTGACGAAGCGGCAACCTACACAGTGCCATTCCCTATTGTTGATACGGAACCTTTCTACACATATATATGCGAGACATGTCCAACTGGGAACTGCCCACCTGACGAGTTGGTCGATCTGTCAAGTCACCCGTCCGAAAAGGTAATCTTCGACTATACGTTCTACACTTTTGGGACCCACAATCTTGGCCAAGTGGAAGCAGGCGATACACTGATGTTTGCCTTTTCCAACGGGGGTGTGAACTCAGTGACGAGGTTCAATCTCTACGATCATCAATGGTACTACGAGCCGGAATCTTATGACTGGGTTTGGGGATTTACCGAGTTTGCTTACAGCGGTGACAACATCTGCGATGAGCACTGGCGGGTGGAGGAAACTTCTGGCGGACATTCTAATCCTCTGAGATCCAGACTTAGAATTGAGGGTCCTCCAGAAATCGAGTTGGAGGCGATCTCGGTAGATCTTGACAAAGATCCATCGACGTACGATCCACAACCCGATTCCATAATTACGGCGGAGGCAACCGTTGCTGACGCTCTTCCCGGCTTCAGCATTCGGTTTGAACTCGGGAATCATGACCCGGCAGATCCTGTCTTCACCTGGAGTGACGGGACAACCGACCCCAAAACCTTTACGCCTGACGGCAATGGTATGGCGCAAATAGCTGTCAAGAGCACGTCATATTGGGGAGTGGCCAGGATCACGGCCAATTATGTGAGCGACCAAGATAGTGTTGTCGGAAGTGACTGGATCGAGATACCCGAGGACATCGATAACGATGGAATAGCTGACTGGTGGGAGGACGCCCAGACAGCGACTGGGATCGAATCAGACGGTAGCTGGGACGAAGATCCGAACCCCGACCCAGATATCGTGGCAGTTGGAGATGGAATATCAAAGCTGTTGGAGTATCAAGGTGTCTTGATAGACGGCGTCCACCACAGGCTCACGCCTGACTCGATGGAGGTATTCTTCGACGTTCACAACGCTGGGTCCGGGGGCCTGTGGGCGGCTGATACGGCAATCAAACAATTCGGCCTTAAAGGAATCATTGTGGAGGGCCTAGAGATGGGGAATATCGCTGCCCCGACCGAGATCTTCCCCGGAAATACGCCACTACATTGGCTGGGTAACACCGATCCAAGGACGAATTTCAATCTTGTTTCTGATTCAGTCTTGCCACACCAGGGTTCCGGGTTGAGCGATAGAGAAGAGAACGACAATGGCCTTTATGTCGCAAACGGCAAATATTACTGGGGCGATGAGGTGATCGACCAAGGCTGCAAACCTGTGAGTGACCAACTGTTGAAGTGTCAGCCACGTGGCAGCGCAGGGGGACCTTTCCTTGGTGATTCAGAGCTAATCTCTTCAGCAAGGTTCGGGAGGGCATGGGTATATCGCGGCACGATAGCCAATCTGTTTGATGTTGGCGCAAACTGGATACACGAATCATTCACTCACACGTTCTTCAAGTCCGTTGCGACTCGAATATGCCGACTCGGGTGTCCAAGGAACTACTTCAGTGCTGTTTACGATGGATCAGATTTCGATGAGCTAGCTGGTCTGAACGATGTCGATCCATTGGAATTGCTTTCAGAACACGACGATGTCTATAGTAATGACAAAGTCGACAGCCTCATTACTGGCATGTCAGAAGCTGACATTGCTGAGACGACTTTCCTCCACGAGATTGGTCACCTCTTCAATCTTGCGCATGATCGCCGGACGTACGAAGCATCACCAATGCGGACGGGTTTCGGCCCTGCGAAGGCTAGAGTGTTCACCAGAGCTGACAAGCACGAATTCAGATTACGGCCGCAATGATGAACAACGTTCTCCGATATGGGCTTACGGTCGTTTTGGCCATGATCTGTGTGACACAGAGCCGGGGTCAGAATTGGTCGTGGTTACCGCCAACGATCCAGCTAACGACAGACAAGTCCGATTACGGACAATTTGAGCCCGTTGTCTTGACGATCACCACTGAGAACACAAGTGGTCAGCGACTCAACTGCGGACCGCCAGGAATTGCGGGCTCACAGCTACAGTTTGACCTTGAAGGCCCAGATGCACGTTCAGTCGGCCAACACAGGCTATTGAATTGGTCGAATGTGTACCCGAATAGTCTGACATGCGAGCCGGGACAGACGCTCTCAGGGCAAACGAACCTTCTTTTCGTATGGCCCCTCTGGAAGAGAACCGGCACGTATACTCTGAATGCGTATGACATAGATAATGTGGATGGCCCGAGCTTCTTGACCGCTTCGACGACGTTCAATATCAACCCCGCTGCGATAGATACGATCCTGGCATCGCAGATCGTTGAGGCGGCTGAAGGTGTACTCAATCTTCAGGCCTTCGGGTCGGGAGAAAATCTCGCACAGATGGAAAGCCGACTGGACAGCATTCTGGCGCTCCAGGGTCTCCCTAGCCACGTGGAGGAATTTGTCCACTACCTGTACGCCCTATACGCCGACGTGGCCTACTACGAGGGCCTCCGTGATACGACGGATTTGAGTGCGCGGTATGCGGATTTCCTTGCAGAGCACTCACAGTCGCCATTTGCACGTGCGGCTCAACAACGAATTCCAGATGCCCTCAACTTCTTGGGTGAGGAACCCTATGTCGATATGATCGACGGGCTTACCTATTTGAAGTTAAAAGTATTTCTACAGGGTACCTACTCGTCGTCCACAGGGTTGATGGGCGCTACCCTTCCAGCGAATGGCGTATTACCACTTGTCGAACCCTTCAATACACCACCTTGGAATAACCTTAGTTATCCGATAGTAGATTACAGCGACGGCTCATTTGATGTGTCAGACAAGACGGATTGGATCCTAGTCTCACTCATTGCCGCAGATACAGTCGCGGACCGACAAGCAGTGCTCCTTGACAAGTCTGCTTTTGCTTCAGCGGAGTTCATCAATCTACCGAGCGGCCTCTACTACGTCGTCGTCGACCACCGCAACCACATCGCGGTCATGTCCGACACGCTCGCGGACCTGACCGGTGGTTACGCCGAGCACGACTTCACGACGGGTCACGCCCTCGGAACCAACGCTCAGAAAGAGATCGAACCGGGCGTCTACGCGATGTGGGCAGGTGACGCCAATGCCGACTCCCTCGTGACGGCGGCCGATTCCCTGATCTGGGCGACTCATCTTGGAGAGACAGGATATCGATCCTCGGATTTCAACCTGGACGGTGACGTGTCGGGAGAAGACCTCGTTCTGTGGCTGCAGAACAGTTTTGCTTTGGCGGGTCCCTTTGATCTTGGTGCGCTGCTTGACAGGATTGCAACGTATCCAAGCATTGCCGAGGCCCAGGGCTGGATTACGGACCCCATTCTTGTCGGCGATCTGGGAGGCGTCCTGCAAGATGCAAGTCTTGCGCTTTCATCCGGTGACTCGACATGGGCTGCGAGTCTCCTTGGCAGTGCTCTGGCTCAGGTAGAGGAAGAAAACGGAGCCACGATCACGACCGAGGGATACGAACTGCTGAATGGCAGTATTGAGGACGCACTTTCCCATCTTCCCCCGATTCTGGAGGTCAAGGTCTTGTTAGAAGGGGCATACTCCACTGCAACCGGCCAAATGTCGACGGGTACGAACGACCCGACGCACGATGACATTCCCCTGACCCAGCCATTTGGTGTTCCAAACGAGGGTCCCTGGGACTTCACCGGGACCGAGTCGCTCACCGCCGTGCCCAAGTATGCCATCGATTGGGTGCTCGTCTTTGTGTTCACGGACAGTTCGGTTGTGTCCGTAAGTCCCGGTATCCTGGACCGAGACGGCAACGTGGTCGTCTCACAGACCGTCGTGCCGGCCGATTCGTTTCGGATTGCCGTGCAGCACCGAAATCACGTAGTGGTCGCGAGCGACACGCTGGTCAACTTCGCGCAGACAAGGCCGACGCACGACTTCACGACCGGCCATGCACTGGAAACGACCGGCAGGCCTGCTCAAGTCCTCTTGAGCGACGGTCGGTATGCCATGTGGACCGGAGACGCAAATCGTGACGGTCAGGTGACCGCCCCCGATTTCAACGAGTGGACCGAAGCGTCGAAGGCAGGGGAGACCGCCTACGTTTCGAGTGACTACGACATGGACGCCGTCGTTGATACCTTGGATTTCAACACCTGGATGACGAACACCCTTGATGGAGTCGAGGATGGATTGGGTTCGCTCAAACAGACGCTTGAGGAGGTGTTTCCGACAACATCGCCGCCTCAGCAGGCGCCCCGCGCATTCGTACGTTTGAACGTGGTCAATTCGAGCGGAAAGAAGCTGTGGGTGAATCTCGAAGCGAAGGCAAACACGAATCTGGCGCCGGATAATACGGTCGGGTCCGCCACGTTCGATTTCTATTTCAGCGATGCCGACTACGAGTACCTCGAAACGATCCCGGGTGTCTTAACTGAAAGTGGTTTTCTTGGATACGCGGTCGAATCGGTGCAACAGGCCGACGAGAATGGCGCCTACTATCGTCTCGTCGTTACATCGTCCGACGTCGGCGGAGGTCAAAATCCCGGCTACGATCTTGGCACGGACTGGGTTGTGCTTGCACAGGCGAGGTTTGAACGTGTGCCTCATGGAGGAAGTCCGGGCCTGACGTTCAGGACAAGATCACTTTCGGCGGGATTCTTCGACAGTCACGGGAACAGCAATGACACAAACAGGATTTTGGATTCTGATGCTGAAGTCCAGTAAGAGCCGGATTGTTGCGCTCGGGTCCCGAAGTCACGCGAACCTGCGTGACTCAACTGACGTTGTCGAGTCGACTGTTGATATTCAGTGAGGACAGCTATGAAGTGGGCATTAACCTCGTATTTCGTCCTGGCGGCCCTGGTGACAGCGTCCTCCCAGCCCGTGGCCAAAGTCTCGGACCGTGGGACGTACGCCATTCCCTATGCCTCGGAATCAAATCGAATCGAGCTCGAAGTTCTTAACTCCACGAGCCATCCGCTGAAAGACGTCTCGGTTCAGCTCGGTAACGGCCCCATTTGGCTCACCTTCGAGGAAGCGACGGCGCGAATCGGTGTACTCAAACCCGGCGAGTCGGCAACGGCCGTCTTCAGGTTCGACCTGGACGAAAAAGCCCCCGTCGGCGAAGTGGCGGATCTTCGATTTGACGTCTCGTCGGCGACCGGGCATCTGGAGTCCAAGACGATCACGATCGAATCTGAAGCTCCAACTGAGCTCACACTGAGAGGCAACTATCCAAACCCCTTCAATCCGACGACCAAGATTGCCTACGCGTTGCCCAAGGATGGCAGCGTCCGGATTGAGGTCTTCAACCCGCTCGGCCAACGGGTCGCCCGCTTGGTTGACAATGCCCAAAAGGCCGGCTACCAGGAGATGTCCTGGAATGCGGCCGGCTTCCCCAGCGGGGTCTATTTCTACAGCGTCGAGCTCAAAGCCGACGGAAGCGGGAGGGTGAAACTGGGGAAGATGGTCGTGGTGAAGTAGCGCGCGCAGGCTCGGCAAGCTTGATGCTCAGTTCGGCGTGCATGGGTTGGCCGGCGGCAGCCATTCCTCGTTCCGTATTGATCATTCATCATTGCGACCCATGGATCCCCGCCTACGCAGGCGCAGGCCCCAAGGGAATGACGGCGGCAATTGGCACGTCGCACTTGGCACTTGGCACCGGGCACGTTGCACCCGGCACCTGGTACACGGAACGTTCACAGGGCATTTTCCCATGCCCCATCGATGTTCGGGCGCAAAAAAGACGCTAAATAGACGCCGCAGAGACGCTCGGCCGATATATTGCCAAGGCCAGGCTCGAAAACTCACTCGACATCGCCGGTGCAGCGTCTAGCTCAAATTCGAGAGCGTTCACACGCCCAACCATCCCCAGTCAAAATCTGGCGTCCGTCTCCGACTCGGTCCTTTTCGGCTCCGGACAAATCTGCTGTCTGCTGTCTGATGTCTCACGTTTCCTCTCTCTCTCTGTCTCTCTCGTTTTAGACGAGGATCACTTCTCCTTGCCGCGCTGACGGTTTGCGTCGCATCGACTGCTGAGGGGCAGGTGACGATTCGGGATACTGTTGAGATTCAGAAGACTTCTGCAGCAACTGAATTCTCCTTTGGCCAGAGTCTGGCGTCTGGTTCGCCTGTTGCTCCATTCGACGGGTGGGCTCAGATAGTCTATTTTGACAACCTCCGACTCTTCGGAACCGAGTTGACGTCATCCGACAGTCTTAGACTCCTCGTGAATGGGTCATCAGTATCCAGTGATCTGCTAAGTAATCGTTACGCCCTGGCAGGAAAGTCTCTCTCAGACTGCGGAGAAGGCACAGACACGCTCTACAACTACAACGCCATTGACAGCGTGGATACCTGGCTTCCGCTTCAGGTGAATGAGGGTGATACGCTGGACTTCGAAGCGATCGCCGACACGAGCGTCGTCGGGAGCGTGATCTACGACCAAATCGATACCAACCTCTGGACGGCATCCATTCAGGAAGCATGCCCAACAAGCGCCTTCCGCTACCGGCTTGACTTCGGACTTGTGTTCGTCCAAGAGAGTCTGACAATCGATTTGTCACAGGCCGAGGTCTGGCCAACGCTTCCTCCTTGTCCACCAAAGGGTTGTGCTCACGATCGCGTACCACCAGTGGACAACACAATCGACCTGATCACCGTGGCGCTATCAGATGGCAGCTCACCTCTCGTTGGTCACTCAGTCAATCTGAAGGTGGCGTGGGTGGATACATCGAATGGACACGTACACACCGGCGGTCTAATGAGTCCTCCGTCAGGCAGCCTGGGTATGTTGAAAGTGTTGCCTGATTCGTCGGCCGTCGGTTCAGACGTAACCGGTACAACCAATTCTTTGGGTCACGCGCTTTTCAAGTATGTGTCTTCCGAAATTGGAGGTGAGTTCGAATTGGTCGCGACCGCCACTGTTGGTCAGGATACCCTTGTCGCTCGAGACACGGTCACCGTGAGCGCGCTCGGACTGAAAATGCTACCTTGGAGCCAGTCTCAGCCGGTCGTCTGGCGGAAGTTTGGTGGTACTCCTAAGCATCCGGGGCCGGATGACAATAATTTCCCGTGGGACTACGAGCCGGATTACAACCACTGGGGTCGTCCAGAGGTCGATTCCGCTTTGGTTTTCATTGCAACCCAGTGGAAAAACACTCACCCGACCGAAGCACCTCTATGGATAAACGACATGAGCTTACCCATGGGAGGGCTGTTTGACGTCAATGGGCTCTGGACACTTGGGAGTGGACACCACCTTCATCGTCTGGGTCGTGACGCGGATGTTAAGACGAAAAGGCAGGGTTCAGGCGCTGGCGTCTTGCTCGACACGACTCTCGTCAAACCCAAGAATTTGTCATTTGAGGAGCTGGTGATTGCTTCTGGCGGTTGTCCAGTACCCCAAATTCATTCAGGAGGGACCCCCAACGAGCACTACCATCTATTTTTCTATCCCGAAACCGAGCAGAAGCCATGCCGTCACTAAGAATCCTGACAGCGTGTCTTGTTATTCTAGCCGTCGCGAATGAGCTATCTAGTGCTCAGACCGAGGCTGTGAGCTTTGATCCTGAGACGGGATACTTCTCCGTCACCTACTTGGGTTTCGGCGACTCTATTCACGAGGCCATTCTTGTTCCCGGTGATTTGATCGACCCCAATCTCAGGGCGTCCACGGTCAAACTCCATTCTCCGACTAGGTATCAATACGACTTTGTGCTGCAGAATGGAGATTCTGCAATGCTGCCGATCTACGGTTTGTCGATCGATTACTTCTCGCCGATTGACACGATCAACGTACCGAATTCTGACTGGGAATCGTTTGATGTCCAAACGTATTCATATGCCCGCTGGGCAAACACTCAGAATCCGTCGGTAGGCATTCAACCGGACTCCACTGAGTCGGGCTTCTCGCTCGTGTCGGATGGATTGCCCACCTTCTCGCGCGCGTACGTGAGCAACGTCAACGGCATTTCGTATGATGACGAGGGACCGAGCAGCTGGGTTCTGGGAGTCGTGGATTCGCTCTTGAATACGAGGAGCTACAGGGTGTTGCCCACCATCGGCCCCCGCGACCCACCCACCCCCCTCGACCTCGGCGATTTCCTCGACACGCTGGCGACCTACCCCCTTCGCGCCGCCGCCCAGGGCTGGATCGCCGACTCGACGGCCGGCGATCTGGATCGACTCCTGGGTGATGCCACAACTGCCTTGAGCGGCGGCGACTCGACCTGGGCTGCAACGCTACTGGCTACTGTCCGGAACCACGTCGAAACGGTCAAGGACGACAGCCTTTCGAGCGAGGGCTACGCGCTGATGAAATACAACATTGATTATGCGTTGGCGTATCTGCCGGCGGTTATCGAGGTGAAGGCTTTTCTCCAGGGCGCATACTCTGCAGGACAACTCACCAAGAACATCCTCGATTACATTCCGAGCACGCAGCCCTTTGGCGACTCACTCGACGTATGGAAATACAATGGTCCGGAAAGGCTTACTCGAGTGCCGAGCTTTATAACCGACTGGGTGCTTGTGAGTGCTGCCGTTCTGGCGCCGGATACAATGCTGGTGGGCCACGGTGCCGCATTACTTGACGATCAAGGGGTGGCCACCGTCGCCGTTGGTTCCAATCTCCCAGACTCGGTTTACGTCGTCGTCGAACACCGCAATCATATCATGGTCATGTCTGATACGCTCGTGGACGTCAGTAGCGGGCATGCTGAGCACGACTTTACGACCGGTCATGCATTCAAGGCGACGGCAGAACCCCAGAAGCGCATTGTCTCCGGTCAGGACACGGTTTACGTGATGTGGACAGCTGACGGGGACGGCTCCGCCGATGGTCAGGTCACCGCGCTGGACTTCGTGGCGTGGTTGGCTGCCACCACGGCCGGCGCCACCGGTTACGTACCCACTGACTTCAATCTGGACGGACAGGTTACGGCTCTCGACTTCACAGATTGGTTGGTCAATACAACCGCCGGCGCAAAGCGCGGCGTTCTCGAGGCTATCCATGGTCTCATCGTTCACAAGAGCACCGGTGTCATAACGCAAATGGGCATCGCCGCTCAGTCCGAAGGGGGCGGCCCTCAGGCCTATGTCCGACTCGTTGTAACGAGGGACACGGGGCATGATTTTTGGGTAGATATCGAGGCCAAATCGGACTCCTCTGCCTTACCGGAAAACACGGTCGCCGGTGCTGTTCTCGATGTCTACTATGACGACACAGAACTCAGTCTGGCCAGTGCGGATGTGGGCGTGCTCGACCTTGACGCGGGATATGCTAATAATGTCTCCGACTCGGAGGAGGAAGGACGTCGGTTCATTCGTGTGGAATTTCGAGCCAGAGAGAACCAGTATCCCTGGCACGATCTTGCCACCGACTGGGAAGTCGTTTCGTCGCTTCATTTCAGTCGCACCCCACCGCCACACGACGATGGGACTTCGATTCGACGCTACACACTGGCGATGGCTTTCTACGACAAGCATTCAAACATTGATGCATCGTACGCCTACCATCAGATCGTTATCGAGGTTCAATAGCATGACACGGAAAGCCATACTCATCGCTATCGCCTTTCTGACAGGGCTGGGGATGGCCGAGGGCCAACCTATGAGCAAACAGAGCCCACGTGGCGCGTACGCTATCCCCTACGCCTCCCAATCAAACCGAGTCGAGCTCGAGGTCGTCAATTCGACAAGCGGACCGTTGAAGGACGTGGCAGTTCAACTGAATGGAAGTCCGATCTGGCTCACGTTCGAGACAACCACGGCCAGCGTCGGTGTGCTCAAACCCGGCGAGTCGCGAACCGCCCTGTTCACCTTCGACCTGGACGAAAAGGCCCCGGCCGGCGAAGCCACCGAACTGACGTTTGATATCTCGTCGGCGATCGGACAACTGGAATCAAAGACGATCAGCATCGAACCCGAAGCGCCGACCGAGCTCATGCTGAGAGGCAACTATCCAAACCCCTTCAATCCGACGACCAAGATCGCGTATGCCTTGCCCAAGGATGGAAACGTCCGCATCGAGGTTTTCAACCCGCTCGGCCAACGCGTGGCGCGCGTGGTTGATGCTGTCCAAAAAGCCGGATACCAGGAGGTCTCTTGGAGCGCAGCCACCTTCCCGAGCGGCGTGTATTTCTACAGCGTCGAGCTCAAAGCCGACGGAAGCGGGAGGGTGAAACTGGGGAAGATGGTCGTGGTGAAGTAGCGCGCGCAGGCTCGGCGCGCTCGACGGTCCTTTTCGGCTCCGGACAAATCTGCTGTCTGATGTCTGCTGTCTCACGTTTCTCTCTCTCTCTCTCTCTCTCTCTCTCTCTCTCGTCTTAGACGAAGATTACCTCTCGTTGCCGCGCTGACGGTTGGCGTGGTTTCGGCTGCTGAGGGGCAGGTGACGATTCGGGAGCGCGTCGAGATCACCGGTGAGACAGTCGCCAAGACGTCGGAGATGCTGGAAACACCCAATCCGGCGCCAGTTTGCACACCAAATCCCTTTGGCGGCGTAAAGTGCAACTACGCCCTGGTCGAGAACGCCGGATTTCTCGAAATGTACGGACACTCTGCCAGGCATCTCACCGGCTTTCCGTCGCAGAACGACATGAAAGTCACGATTATTCGTGGCGATTCTTCCTGGACCTGGTCTCGTCCGATGGAGCCCGTGATGGGCGCCCCCGTAATGACCCAAGTCGATTGCAGAGAGGAGCCGAATGGCCCGGTAGTCGATTCGTATACGAGCTACGAATACCCGTACAAGTCGTCGGTTTTTCTGGGTGATACGTTGGGTTTCGGTCGCGTGGCTCTGGGCGATACAGTTGTATCGTACTACGTCTACGGTGGTGTCGATCTTCCGGTACAGGGCAGCTTCCCGGATTCGTGGTTTCTGGACCCCAACAGCGGACACCCGTTTTGGTTCAACGGACTTGATTTCAGTGGTTCGGCAACCGGTGCTGTGTATTGCGATGGTCTAATTGGAGAAGCTCACGAACATTCGTTCAGCGCTTCCCACAGTGTTTTTGCGGAAGGGCTGGTTCTAGAAGTTGATGCCGATTCCACTTTTCTGCCCAAAGCTGACACTACGATCGGCGTCTCTGTGACTATGCCGGAAAGCGTGACCAGCCTAAAGCTCAAAGTGCTTACGCATGACTATGGAGACGGTCAAGAAACGTTCACGTTCGCCAACCACGCTGACAGTGTGATTTTCCCGGTGTCCAATGGCACGTTGTCGACCTACCTCGTCAGCCATCAATATTGGGGAGTGGCAACCGTGATCGCGACCGTTACTGCACCAAGCGGCTTCATCGGGCTTTCGGATACAGTCCAAGTACCGACGGACAGCGATTTCGATGGAATATCTGACTGGTGGGAGAATACGCAGACAGCGACTGGGATCGAATCAGATGGTAGCTGGGACGAAGATCCGAACCCCGACCCAGATATCGTGGCAACTGGAGATGGAATATCAAAGCTGTTGGAGTATCAAGGTGTCTTGATTGGTGGCGTTCACCATCGCCTGACACCGGACAGTATGGAGGTATTCTTCGACATCCGGGGTGCTAGCGAGGGAACGTGGGCTGTCGGGCAGGTTGAGTCTCAACTGAGGATCAAAGCATACGTTGTCGAAGGCTTTGGAGACGGTTCCTATGGTGGCGGAACCAATCGTCTAATGTGGCTTGGCAACGGGGGCCTTGATCCAACTCGAAACTACGTTCGAGTGTCGGATTCAACGACGGGCTATTCGCGAAATTTGGCGCTGCTCGACCCACGCTGGAAAGACGTGAACAAGGGCGTCATCATTCAAAATGGGAGATTTGTCTGGAGCAATAAGGCGGTTGACGACATCACGTGCGTCAACAAGAAGCCCTACGGATGTCAAACGAGAACCGGAGGGGTACTTTGGGGGCAGGCGCTAAGGGGAAAGGTAGCTAACGTACTGCGTGCTGTCGTGTATGCGGGAAGTATCGACAACGTTTGGGGGGGAACCAATGCAGTTTCTGAGTCGAAACGGTTCACGTTTACTTGGGCTGTAGCCGATTCGGCATCCGTGAAGGGATGGACGGCAAAGTTCATTGGGTTGGATTTCGGCGCAGACGGTTTTGATGATCTCAATCCCTTCGAATTGTTGAGACGCGGGAAACAGAACGACGATGAGAACAACGGTTTGGTTGGCACCCTTTCAAGACAACAAATGATTCAAAGGGTGACGCTGCACGAAATCGGCCACGTCCTCGGATTTCCAAACAACAAGCACCCAAAGACATATCCCAGCGTCATGCGTTCCGGATTTGGCCCTGCCAAAACAGATTCCTTCACCAAGCTTGATAAGAATCAAATCGATCTGAAGAGGAATCTATGATTCGAATACACAAGCTTGGCATAATTGTGGCATTGGCTCCAATGTTGCAATGGGCCAACGCACACAGTGTTTGCGCCCAAGGTTACGATCAGCTTCCAATTCTCCAGTTGAGCTTGGAGAAGGCCACATACAAACAATTTGAGCCGATAATCACCCAGGTGACGATTACGGATACGACCGGTCGGAACCAAACGTATGGACCTGCTGGGCGCGCAGGGGGAATCTTCCGATTCGAACTGACGGGTCCAGACGGGAACGAGTTAAGGGCCCACAACATGCCCGAATCTGAGATCGCTGGGCCTTCGAGCGACATCACCTATGATCCTTTTGAGTCTCGATCGGGGAGCTTCAACCTGTTGCTGACTTGGCCTGCCTGGCGAGAACTCGGCAGTTACACGCTTTCGGCGTACGGCCGAGATCCGACAATTTCTGGGTACCATGACATCCTCCTTGATAGCTTATCCTTCGATATCGCACGGGATGCGTCGGTTGACTCAACTGCCGCAGAGCTATTAGCGCAGTTGTCGTACACAGCGTTTCATGTGGGGGGACAGAGCCCTGGTTGGTACGATACGATCGAGTCGCCGCTCGATAGCCTGGCCGATCTTCCTGGAATGCCGCCCTACGTTCGCGAGTTTGCCGAGTACGTTAACGTGATTTGGACTCAGATATACTACGACCTGTGGGGAGGCGACTCGACAGAAGTCACACAGAGGATTGCCTCTTTTCAGTCTCAATTCCCTCAATCTGTGTACATGACGGCCTTACAATTGTTTGACCTCGTCTGGTACGGTGGGGAAACACCTTGGGAGGACCAACTCGATACCCAAACATCACTGCTTTGTAGAGTCTTTCTGGAGGGCCCTTACGAAAGCGGTAGGATCGACAGAACACTGGCGGAGGACGGGCTGGTCCCGTCGGAGCAGCCGTACACCGCGTCTCCATGGAACTACGATGGTAAGGAGAGTGGGTTCGGGAGTTCGGTCTACGCATCAGACTGGGTGCTCGTGCGCTTGCTTGCGGATAGCCCTCCAGACAGCGTAGTCGCCTCTGCTGCCGGAGTTATATTATGGTCTGGGCACGTCCTCTCCTCCTTTCGGAATCTGCCTCCTGGGCAGTACAGGGTGGTCATAGACCATCGCAATCACGTCGCAATACAGAGTGATACCCTTGTAAACGTGGTCGGGCGGATCGAATACGACTTCACAACCGGCCACGCCCTGGGAGCCAATGCTCAGAAGGAGGTCGAACCGGGCGTTTTCGCCATGTGGGCGGGTGACGCGAATGCGGACGGGGAGGTGACGACCGCGGATTCCATGGCGTGGGCGGCTGATTTTGGACAGACGGGATATCTACCCTCAGATTTCAACCTGGACGGTCAGGTGTCGGGAGAGGACCTCGTTCTGTGGCTGCAGAACAGTTTTGCATTGGCGGGTCCCTTTGATCTTGATGCGCTGCTCGACAGGATTGCAACGTATCTAAGCCTTGCCGAGGATCAAGATTGGATTACGGATTCGGTGCTGGTCAACGATCTTGGAGGCGTCCTGCAAGATGCAAGTCTTGCACTTACATCTGGTGACTCTACATGGGCCGCGAGTCTCCTTGGCAGCGCGCTCGCTCAGGTGGAGGAAGAAAACGGAGCTACGATCACTACTGAGGGATACGACCTGCTGAATGGCGGTATTGAGGACGCACTTTCCCATCTTCCCCCCATTCTGGAGGTCAAGGTCTTGTTAGAAGGGGCATACTCCACTGCAACCGGCCAAATGTCGACGGGTACGAACGACCCGACCCACGACGAGATTCCGCTGACCCAGCCGTTTGGTGTTCCAAACGAGGGCCCCTGGGACTTCACCGGGACCCAGTCGCTCACGGCCGTGCCCAAGTATGCCGTCGATTGGGTGCTCGTCCTTGTGTTCACGGACAGTTCGGTTGTGTCCGTAAGTCCCGGCCTTTTGGACCGAGACGGCAACGTGGTCGTCTCACAGTCCGTCGTGCCGGCCGATTCGTTTCGGATTGCCGTGCAGCACCGAAATCACGTAGTGGTCGCGAGCGACACGCTGGTCAACTTCGCGCAGACAAGGCCGACGCACGACTTCACGACCGGCCATGCACTGGAAACGACCGGCAGGCCTGCTCAAGTCCTCTTGAGCGACGGTCGGTATGCCATGTGGACCGGAGACGCAAATCGTGACGGTCAGGTGACCGCCCCCGATTTCAACGAGTGGACCGAAGCGTCGAAGGCAGGGGAGACCGCCTACGTTTCGAGTGACTACGACATGGACGCCGTCGTTGATACCTTGGATTTCAACACCTGGATGACGAACACCCTTGATGGAGTCGAGGATGGATTGGGTTCGCTCAAACAGACGCTTGAGGAGGTGTTTCCGACAACATCGCCGCCTCAGCAGGCGCCCCGCGCATTCGTACGTTTGAACGTGGTCAATTCGAGCGGAAAGAAGCTGTGGGTGAATCTCGAAGCGAAGGCAAACACGAATCTGGCGCCGGATAATACGGTCGGGTCCGCCACGTTCGATTTCTATTTCAGCGATGCCGACTACGAGTACCTCGAAACGATCCCGGGTGTCTTAACTGAAAGTGGTTTTCTTGGATACGCGGTCGAATCGGTGCAACAGGCCGACGAGAATGGCGCCTACTATCGTCTCGTCGTTACATCGTCCGACGTCGGCGGAGGTCAAAATCCCGGCTACGATCTTGGCACGGACTGGGTTGTGCTTGCACAGGCGAGGTTTGAACGTGTGCCTCATGGAGGAAGTCCGGGCCTGACGTTCAGGACAAGATCACTTTCGGCGGGATTCTTCGACAGTCACGGGAACAGCAATGACACAAACAGGATTTTGGATTCTGATGCTGAAGTCCAGTAAGAGCCGGATTGTTGCGCTCGGGTCCCGAAGTCACGCGAACCTGCGTGACTCGACTGACGTTGTCGAGTCGACTGTTGATATTCAATGAGGACAGCTATGAAGTGGGCATTAACCTCGTATTTCGTCCTGGCGGCCCTGGTGACAGCGTCCTCCCAGCCCGTGGCCAAAGTCTCGGACCGTGGGACGTACGCCATTCCCTATGCCTCGGAATCAAACCGAATCGAGCTCGAAGTCCTGAACTCCACGAGCCATCCACTGAAAGACGTCTCGGTTCAGCTCGGTAACGGCCCCATTTGGCTCACCTTCGAGGAAGCGACGGCGCGAATCGGTGTACTCAAACCCGGCGAGTCGGCAACGGCCGTCTTCAGGTTCGACCTGGACGAAAAAGCCCCCGTCGGCGAAGTGGCGGATCTTCGATTTGACGTCTCGTCGGCGACCGGGCATCTGGAGTCCAAGACGATCACGATCGAATCTGAAGCTCCAACTGAGCTCACACTGAGAGGCAACTATCCAAACCCCTTCAATCCGACGACCAAGATTGCCTACGCGTTGCCCAAGGATGGCAGCGTCCGGATTGAGGTCTTCAACCCGCTCGGCCAACGGGTCGCCCGCTTGGTTGACAATGCCCAAAAGGCCGGCTACCAGGAGATGTCCTGGAATGCGGCCGGCTTCCCGAGCGGGGTGTATTTCTACAGCGTCGAGCTCAAAGCCGACGGAAGCGGGAGGGTGAAACTGGGGAAGATGGTCGTGGTGAAATAGCGCGCGCAGGCTCGGCAAGCTTGATGCTCAGTTCGGCGTGCATGGGTTGGCCGGCGGCAGCCATTCCTCGTTCCGTATTGATCATTCATCATTGCGACCCATGGATCCCCGCCTGCGCAGGCGCAGGCCCCATGGGAATGACGGCGGCACTTGGCACGTCGCACTTGGCACGTTGCACCCGGCACCTGGTACACGGAACGTTCACAGGGCATTTTCCCGTGCCCCATCGATGTTTGGACGCAAAAAAGACGCTAAATAGACGCCAAAAAGGACGCTCGGCCGATATATTGCCAAGGCCAGGCTCGAAAACCCACTCAATATCGCCGGTGCAGCGTCTAGCTCAAATTCGAGAGCGTTCACACGCTCAACCATCCGCAGTCAAATTCTGGCGTCCGTCTCCGACTTGGTCCATTTCGGCTCCGGACAAATCTGCTGTCTGCTGTCTGATGTCTCACGTTTCCTCTCTCTCTCTCTCTCTCTCTCTCTTGTAGTAGCTAGCGTTCTCATCCTCCTGCCGGCATCGAGCTCGTTCGCGCAGGTCACGATCAAGGAGCACGTACACATCGGTCACGAGTCGACGATCTTCAACGCGACCGGTGACTCTGAGCTACCGCCCGGGTTGAGAACGGAAGTCCATAGCCACAAGCGAGATGAGGATGTTTTCGGCAAGGTCCAAGGAGCCTCGACGTGTCAGCTACCAATTGGGTCTTGGCCTGCCACCCCTTATCCCGATTTCGTCCCCTGTGCCGGTTACCAATTTCAAATTTTGTTTGACTGGAATGGAGAGAAGGACGGTTGGACGGCAGAAGTCACCATGGTATTGCACCAGTTCCCGGATACGACCTACACGTTCCTGGATGGTTCGACCGCACCAAAGACGCTGCAGGTCATAACAAGTCCTTTGGATCCGGCGAAGGTCGGGATAACATATTGGGTCGACACCCATGCATACTGGGGGGTCGTATGGTTTATCGTGAAAGTCTTCGATCCTCAGGGGGTACCAACGTTTGCGTGGACTACCGTTAACTACAAGATCCCCTACGACACTGATGATGACGGAATCGCTGATGGCTGGGAAAAGGAAAACGGCGGCTATCTGCACCTGGACTCGTTGAAATCAGACCCGGACTGTACGAGCGCGGTACCGGATACATGTTGGGATATGGAAGAAACGACTCAGTTCACGAATACCCATGATGGCGATGGAATAACGAAGTTACAAGAGTATCAGGGCGTGATGATCGGCTCGACCCATTACCGACTGAGTCCTACAGTGAAGGAGATTTTCATCGATACCTTGGAGGCAGAGTATGCGGCCTGGGCCGCACAGCAGTTGGAGACTCAGCTCTTCCTGAAAGCCTATTTGGTCGCAGGGGCAATCGGCCCGAACGGGTCACAAAGTCCTGCCTTCCCTGGAACGAGCCAGCTGAGGTGGCTCGGTGAAAATGAAGCTACATATGCGAATTATCGAAACTATGTGAAAGTCAAGGACGACGGCCATCTTAGGAAGCAACCGCGCTCGAGTGTAGACTCACTGAAAAATGGGTTCGTTGTGGTCGCCGGTCGATACTGGACGGGTCGCAGAGTCACGGATCCTGCTTGCACGAGCAATCCATGGTGCGCCCCAGTAGACTCCATCAATGGCATCCAGTATGGTATGACCCAGGGTCCCATTTATAAGATCACGAAAGGCGAAAAGGCTTCTTTTTCACGAATCTTCGACTCCACCATTAATGGCCTCCTCGACGTGTCAACCAACTCAATCCCCGAGGCTACGCCACTCCACTATTTTTTCTATCCAATAGCGGACGGCCGAGATACCGCTTGGGTATCCGTCTACAATGGTACAGACCTTGATGGCGGCGGGTTCGGACTGGTGAATCCGTTAGATCTCCTGTCGGCAGCATTTTCGAACGATCAGGTAGACGCTCACTCTGGTGGCCAGGATGTCAGCGACATCCAGCGGATGACTACCTTGCACGAACTGGGGCATGCCTTAGGGATGGGTCCCGGGGATACGCATGACAACACGAAACCATCACCGATGGTGGTAGGTCATGGCCCATTCAATGTTTCCACTTTCCGTAGTCAGGACAAGCAGGAGTTCCGACTAAAATGACCGTGCTATGTTATTGCGACTAGGTATCATGATCTTGGCCGGCATGCTGCTCGTCGAGTATGCGCAGGCTCAGCGATATGACGTCGTTCCGGATGCGACGCTCACTTTCGACGACAGCAGCTACGACCGGTTCGAGCCGATAATCGTTACCCTCACGCTGTCCAATCCTAGCAGCAAGATTCAGAACTTCGGTCCCGCTGCATGGCCTGGAGGTCGATCCTTGCTGTCGTACCGGCTCGAAGCCCCGGATGGTGAGCTCATGAGTACACATTCGATGTACCATGATCTCGTCCAAGGCCTGAGTAACGTTTCATATTCTCCAGGAGAGTCGCACTCGACGACCTTCAATTTGCTACTCTCGTATCCAATCTGGGACCAAGTTGGTTCCTACACGCTGAGAGTCTTTTTTCCTGACCCTGTCGATCGATCGCCGACGCTGATTGCGACAGGCGACTTCAGTGTTTCTAATCCAGCAGGGCTCAACGAGGGCGAACTGGATACGCTGGCAAGCGCCTTCACCACCACTTTCACAACCTACCCCTGGCTTGACGGCGATTCGTGGCCGGAGGCCGTGATTCAGTCCGCGGTGCAGAATGGCTCCTTTCCTCCATATTTGAACGAGATTTCCAGGTACGTCTATGCTCTTTACGCGGATCTCGACGCCAGTCTGAGTTCTGGAGACTTCGCGGAAGCCGACTCGCGTTATGCGGCCTTACTGAGTAGCTATCCTAACTCTGTTTACAAACGTGCTGCAAACCAACAGTCTAGCAGGCTTGCGGTGGCTGGAGGCACAGCATCGTATTACAACCAGGCTGACAGCGTCTTCTTCCTTGACCTGAAGGTCGCGCTCGAATCAATGAGCACATCCTTGGGGCAGTCAGTTGTCCCCGCCGTGAATCCGTACGGTGAAGGACCGTGGTACTACGCAGAACTTGGGCCTTATTGGGTTTCTGATCCTAACGCTGTAGACTGGATCTACGTCGTGGTCGTAGACACGGTCGGCGAGGATAGTGTCGTTAGCAGGGCAGCGGTTCCGCTACATGCGGACTCGACCGCCCACGTACGCCTGCTCAAGCCTAATCCGGGCGAGTATTTCGTCGTCGTCGACCACCGCAACCACATCGCCGTCATGTCGGATACGCTAGTCGACATGACGGGCTATTACGCTCGTCACGATTTCACGACGGGGCATGCGTATGGCAACAGCACGCCGCAGAAGGTGATCGTCTCCGGTCAGGATACGGTCTACGCGATGTTTGGAGCGGATGCGGAAGTGGACTGCCTCGTGACTGCCCTTGATTTCACCAAATGGCTGGCTGCGACCACGGCTGGAGCCGCCGGCTACCAGAGTACCGACTTCAATTTCGACACGCAGGTGACAGCGCTTGATTTCACGAGGTGGCTTGTTAACACGACGGCAGGCGCTTCCACCGGCATTCCCGACAAGGATCCCGACATCCAGTCCCTCATTTGCGATCCGCAGCCGCCACCAGGTCAATTGCTGCAGCAGACCACGACCGGGGTCGGCTCCTACATTCGACTCAACGTTACGAAGGATAAGCCCCACGATTTCTGGGTAGACATCGAAGCAAAAGCGGACTCATCCGTTTTGCCTGAGAATACGGTGGCCGCAGTGGTTGTCGACGTTCTGTACGACGCAAGCGAGCTGACGCTCGAAAGCACTGACAAAGCTGCTCTGGACACCTACTATGGTAACACGGTTCAGACGCTCGAATGGGAGGGAGAGCATTTCATCCGGGTGAGCTACTGGCCGACGGAGAATGCCTATCCGTGGCATGATCTCCCCACTGACTGGGAGGTCATTCACAAGCTTTATTTCAGCCGGAACCCCCCAAAGCACGACGACGGAACGGGGATTCGTCCCAGATCGCTTGGAATCGAGTTCTTCGATACCCACTCGAACATTGACAACGATAACGGGGTCTACAAACCACCTACGGAGATCCAGTAACATCAAACGTCAAATGTCAAACACCAAACTTGGTATCCGTCATTCGTACAGGGCGCCTGTCGATTCCGGGCATCTATTTCGCAGCCGAGCCATGCGAGCACCGTATGCACTCATGTTTGCAGTTTGCAGTTTGATATTTCAAGTTGGCTCGGCTCAGCCCTTGGCGAAGCAATCGGATCTCGGAGCGTATGCCATTCCCTACGCCTCCCAGTCAAATCGGATCGAGCTCGAAGTCCTTAACTCCACGAACGGACTGCTCAAAGACGTCTCGGTTCAGCTCGACGCCAGCCCGATCTGGCTCACGTTCAAAACAAGCGCGGCCGGCGTCGGGGTGCTCAAACCCGGCGAGTCGCGAACCGCCCTGTTCACCTTCGACCTGGACGAAAAGGCCCCGGCCGGCGAAGCCACCGAACTGACGTTTGATATCTCGTCGGCGATCGGACAACTGGAATCAAAGACGATCAGCATCGAACCCGAAGCGCCGACCGAGCTCATGCTGCGGGGTAATTACCCGAATCCTTTCAACCCGACGACGAAGATTGCCTACGCCCTGCCCAAGGATGGCAACGTCCGGATTGAAGTCTTCAACCCGCTCGGCCAACGGGTCGCCCGCTTGGTTGACAATGCCCAAAAGGCCGGCTACCAGGAGACGTCCTGGAATGCCGCCGGCTTCCCCAGCGGGGTCTATTTCTACAGCGTCGAGCTCAAAGCCGACGGAAGCGGGAGGGTGAAACTGGGGAAGATGGTCGTGGTGAAATAGCGGGCGCAGGCTCGGCGCGCTCGGTGCTCAGTTAGGCGTGCATGGGTTGGGCGGCGGCAGCCATTCCTCGTTCCGTATTGATCATTCATCATT
>CAVYJC010000004.1:280000-358989 GCA_963768715.1 uncultured Bacteroidota bacterium | reverse complement strand
TAGCTCCCAGGAGTCCAACTATCCATTGCTTGTCGGAGTGCAGGGAGGTATTTCTTGGCATCCTCGGCGAAGTGCCAGTGGCGATGAGAAGTTAGCGGCTACGATTGCGGCCATACTGGCTGCAGCGTTTAAGGTCGGCGGATACTCCGTCAAAGCTCTCCTCAGAACTGCAAATCGGGGATCCTCCCGGATCACCGACGGAAAAGAGTCGGCCCACTCAACCAATTTGGCCGCCAGTTCTCGATGTCCAGATTGTCGTTTCACATGTTCTTCAACCTGTTGTCTCGAATCGTTGCTTCCTTAAAGGTACGTCAATCGCCGTACCTCGACAGTTTGACAAAGCGCATCGGAGCCAACTCTGATCCCTTGGCTGCGTGTCGTATTGCACATTGTTATACACAATGTTATATTCAAGTTGAACGTGGCAGTGTAGTGCGGAGGCGTTCATTTTCACTCGCTGCTGCAAACTGTAAACGCAAAAACGCCTATAGGCGGGGCTGAGTTTCTGGTGACTCGCGGCCCGGTGTTTTTGAAAACTGTTTGTAGCAGAGGACGCCATGAGCCAGTTCACTCTGATCTCCATCGAGGCTCTACAAGAGGTTGTCGGTGATTGCGTTAGGTCCGCAATCTCTGAAAGTCTACCACCCGCACTTCGTCAAGCAAACGCTGACCCGTACATGAGCAAAGCGGAGCTCATGTCGCTGACAGGCTGGAGTTCCAGGACGGTCGAGTACCGAAAGAGTAAGGGAGACATCCCGTTCGTTCGCAGAGGGCGGACGGTGCTATTTCCTCGCGACGAAATCCTTGCCTGGCTTGAACAAGGGAAGGTCCCGGTCAAATCAGATCAGACGGGGTGACCAATGCCTGACGCTCCTACCAAATGGGAGGCGGCATCGGGCAGAAAAGGCGAACTTCCGCGCAAGGCTTCAGGAGCCCGAACGGAAAGTCCCGACGGCTACGACGGTCCTCCAATGTTCGCTGAACCGGTGAGCCCGGTTTACTTCCTCGACGTCGAAGAGGAGATCGAACTCGAATACCGAATCCTCAGCAATCCCCTGGTTCCACTATGGGGCTTCAAGGAGCCTGAGCCGCTCGCTTGGACCGTTCCGAGATTCATCCCTGACGGATACGTCACGATGCTGGCGGCAGATGGCGGTATCGGCAAGTCCTACTTCGCGATCCGACTTGGCGTAAGCCTGGCGCTCGGCGTCGACTTTCTGGGCTTGCCTGTTGAGAAGCGCCGCGTACTCTACGTCGATTACGAACTCGATGCTGACGAACAGAAGAGACGAGTCGCCAGGGTCATGCGCGGAATGGGAATCACGCAGCACGATCCGCGACTTGCGGGCCGCTTCAACTACTATCGACCTTCCGGCTCACTTTCAACCGATGAAGGTCACGAAGAGATTCTTGCCAAGATTGTGGAGGCGGAGGCGGATCTGGTAATTCTGGACAGCCTGACAATCGGGTGCATCGGCGCTGACGTTTCGTCCGCCAGGGACATTGTTTCGACCATGCGCAGGTTCAGAGAATGGGGAACACTGTTGGTAATTGACCACATTTCCGGCAACGCGGCGAGCGGCAACCAGTCAAACGCTCGACCGTTCGGCAGCGTCTTCAAACGCAACATTGCCCGGTCCGTCTTTTCCCTCACGAAGACCGACGGCGGAGGGCTTATGCTCAATTGCAATAAGTCCAACTTCGGTGCACCGGCGGACCTTCTGTGCTACAAGATGGATTTCGACAAGACAGGCGATGCCGTTGTCTTCGAGAGAATCGGTCTGACGCACGAGGCGATGGCAGGAGCACTCTCGAACATGAAGACTATCGACGTGACACTGCTTGCGGTTCACGAGTTATACGAGGAGAACGGCGGGCTGTCCGTGACGGCGGAGGACGTCGTTCAGTGGCGTGAAGATCACAGTCAGTCGATAAAGAAAAGGACCGTGCAGAACCATTTCACGGTCCTGAAGAACAGCGATAAGATCGTGAACATTGAGCACGGCGGAGTCGCTCCTACCTCTGGAAATCAATCTTCACGACTTCACGACCCCTTAGATACCGTGAATCGTGAACATGGGGCAGGAAAGAAGCCGGAGGTGCCGGTGAATTACTACGACGACCTAACAACACACCTGCAGAACTTCCCAATCGCCTAAGCCTCGCAACCGCAAACCTGAGCCATAGGATCAAATAGAATAGACTGACTGCCAGACGTTCGAGTATGATTGCTAATAAGAGTCTCATACCCTAACACGCGGAGCCGGAACGGAAAGCACGCCACCCGTTGAGAAAAAAGGATTGTTTGAGAGGTCGAGCACGTGCGCAAGAGAAACCAAACCTGAAAATTCTTTACCTAAGGAGGGCTTCACTCTCCAAATTGCACAACAACCATTAGGCAAGGAGTAAGTTGACCACTGACAAGAACAATTTATTGAGAGGTGGTCCAAGGCCTTACTAAGTAAATGTCTCATCCTTTTAGCAGAGATCTTTGTTCGCCCCAGACAGGTCTGTTGTTTGAGGTAGATGGAGAACCTTACACACTTGGTGGGAAGGAGGCGACGGAGCTGCAGGCCTTGTGAGGAAGGCCAAGCTTCATTCAGGAAGCGACTATGAGAGTGGTCAAACTCCTTGCACCTGACCCCAAAATACATTGATGAGGAAGCGTTTGGTGATGTTGCGGTACGCTTTCGACGCGAGGGTGAGCGCGGCTCAAGGCTTGATCATCCGCACTTAGTGAAGGTTCATGCCTATTGTGAGAACGAGGATGGCAGTGCATTCGAAGATCGCTCGGTCACTAACCCTTTCATCATAATGGAGTTTCTGCCAGGAAAGACTCTTGAGAGCTTCATTAGGAACAGGCCAGAGGCGGAACGAGGTCAGTTTGGCGTAACGCGGGACAGGCTACACCTAGCGCTCCAAATCTGTGATGCCCTTCTGTACCTGAGAAACTTGAAGCTCGTTCACCGAAACGTCAAACCTTCGAACATTTTCTTAACTGACGAAAGGGGGAATCGACGACACCCCTCGGTTCGACTAGGGGACTTTGGCGTCGTAAAGTGGAGAGACTTTCATGCGAACTTCGGTACCGGGACTCTACAGTCACCCATCAAAAAGGACTTGGTACACTCAAGTACATGTCCCCGGAGCAGGCTGTCTCGCCGAAGGACGTGACCGTTCGATCCGACATTTTCTCACTCGGCATAACTCTTTTCGAGTTGTTTACGTCCGATATTTTGGCGAGCACGCACCATGTCTTCCAGACAATGTTTGCATGGCTGCAGCGAGGTACGACTCTGAGCCGGTTTCACGGTATGGGGATTAGGTTGCATGGAGCGGATGAGGGAATCGCGGAATTGATCCTCGATATGCACCTTCGCGGTGCGACCGGTCGACCGACGCATCCCAGAGATTGCGGGAAGGCTTGCATGGGAGTATGAGCAGCGATTCGGTTTGAATTGGACAGATGACTATTAAGGATGTGAAATGGTTTAAATCTCGGCATTGATTTCACAAAAAATGACTGCCCGGAACCGTACACGCTCAGTATGTCCGTTGCGGTACGTCGGGCTGCCGATGCGCGAGAGGCGATCTGCACGGACCGTACTACTACCGCTTCTCCTGGTCTGGAGGGAAGCTCAGGAAGCGCTACGTGCGTTTACAGGACGTTGAGACGGTTCGGGCAGCGTGCGAGTCCAGGCGGCTGCGAGAGAAGCGCAGGCGGGCTGCCAGACGAACTAACCGGGAGTTGGTTCGTGACATGAAAAGACGGGTTCGAGAGGTTGAATGGGCGCTCAAACTGCTTCGACAGCGATGATGTCGCGAACACTGACGGCCGTTGTACTCATGGTCTTGATAGGTTGTGACGGCCTATCCAGTTACTACGGCGAGTACCAACTCGTAGAGGTCGACCACCATCAAGTCCCCGCTGTTCTTCCGCACGGCACTCAGTGTGAAATCCAGGTCGATTCCGGAACCATCGAGTTACGAGATGGGGGATTCGACATGTTCATTGACTGGCGCGTCTACTGCGGCGATCACTTGATCGAGATGCCGAAAGAGTGGAGGGGCGACTACCTGCGGCCTCACGGGAAACTGGTTGGCTTCAGTCGTGTGCAAAGAGCCACGGGCACTTGGCGCTCATCAGGGACTCGAATCGTTCCAGTGGTACTCGACGATGAGATAGTGGCATTTCTGGACCCATATACGGACCCAAAACGGCTGCTGAAGTTCGAGCGCTGAGATGATCGAAGATATTGTCAAAGGCGAGACGGGCGGATCTGTCATCCATCAGGGCGAACTCGACATGCTTGCCCGTGAGATGGCGGCAACCTATAAGGGTATGGTTGCGCACTACGAGAAGGAGTACAAGATCAAGCGATCGGAGGCGAGGAAGAAGGCAACGAGTCACAGCGACGAATACTATGAACTTACCGAATCGAGACCTCCGCAGGAACTCAATTTCTATCAACTTGCAGCCTACCACGAAAGGAAGCCGGAGGAAGCTCTCGAAAAGTGGAAGGATATCAAACAGGCGGCAGCCGATGAACTGGCTTCAGGGATCCGGAGCGCTCAACTGTCGAAGTGGGAGACTCCCTACGAGCAGGCGCAATTCCTGGCGCTCCGGCAATCGTTCATAGACGAGTGGCAGCCCAGAGGCGGAATCGAGATGAGCCTTATCGACCAGCTCGCACACGGTTAGACGGGCTGTATGAAATGGCTGCAGGACTTTACGCGGTTGCAGATGCGCGAGGTAAACTACCGCGAGATCGACAAGGAAGAGAGACAAGTCGAATGGGCTAAGACGTACCTGCCTCCCCGGAGGGAGAAGCCGCCTACGTCGAGCGAGCGCTCAAGATGGCGGACAGGTTTCAGCGGATGTATATGCGGACGCTGAGGGCGCTCAGGGACCTTCGACGTTATTCACCCAAGATCATGATCCATAATCAGGGGCAGGTAAATATTGGGGAGCAGCAGGTGAATCAAGCTAAAGGCTTTGCTGGATAGCCGTGAACCACGACTCGTAGACCTTCCTCACTTGACTTTTCGAGCCCGACCATGCCTTCCAGGTTCCAAATGAACCTTGCTGCTCGACGCCGATTGTGACAACGAGTTGGCAAGAGTTGGCGTCTCTCGGGATAATCTGGAAGGACACCATTGAGCGCGACTGACCGACCAACGCTGTTCGCAATGCCGTTCCATCCATCTTGTAGCCCGTTGTGATGATACCACTTCCTTTGTCTGAAACCTGTATCGGATAGCCGTTAGCCGTAGCGGTCCGCATTGCCGCGTCGAAAACTTCGGAACTGGGACGATAAAATGTTCGCGTTCGCTCAGATACCGGAAATGACTGGGTTGTCGCGCAAGCGGCCATTGTAAGGCAGGATGCGACTAAGGGGACGAGAATGGTGCGTCGCATGCGGTCGTAAGTTTAGTCTATTGAACTGCTCAAGGTATGATGAGCGATCGAAGATGCAAGAGAAGCACGATTATCTTCCTACTTGGCGGCAATACTCACCCAAGATCATGATCCACAATCAGGGGCAGGTGAACATTGCGGAGCAGCAGGTGAATCAGAGCGGTTGATGGGGCAAACGGTCTAATACCCTGCGTCAACCTTAGAATGAGTCAGCGAACTCCCTCAGAGAGTGCAGCATCGTGTTCTTCTCGCCATCGGTCACAAGAACTTGCGACAGATTCGGGATGATACGGCCAATCATGTCGTTCACCGCAAGCATTTGGACCGCTCCATTGGGAAAGGACCGGACCAGCTCAAACGACCAACGGAATAGTGCCACCAAAGCGAATGTATCTGACACGAACCAAACAATCCGGAAAAGCGATTTCATCCAGTCCGATGAATGGCTGCTAAGATACACCGCGTAATATAGATGCGTAATGCGTCCCACGATTTGGGAAATTAACCAGGGGGCATAATCATCCAGTACCGGCTTCTGCAACAAGGTCGAAAGGGAAGGTGCGATGGCTGGTAAGAACTCGAAATCGGACCACGGCAGGTTTTCAAGCTCCTCGCTTTTCCTCTGAAGGAAAGTAATAATCTGGTCTGTTCGCTCAATACTTGGCTCAATCCCATGCTGGACTAGGAAAGTCATTACGTTACCGCCAATCTGTTGCGGATACGCCTCGATTTGCCTACGTGCCGAAAAGAGAGTATACAGAGCATCGTGTCGCCTCACCTGTGCAATGATCGACGGCTCTGTTTCAAGAGTCCTGACAACGGGTGACTGGAACACCTCTCTTCCGCTCTCGAAATCTTCGATCTTGCCGATAATGTAATCCTCAAGTTCTGAATACTGCTCAGTCTGGTACGGATATATGAAGTAAGGCAAATCCACAATCGACTTGTTGTCTTCGTGCTCCTCCCGAAAAAGGATAACCGGCCTATTCGAGATCCCGAATCGAATTCCGAGTTCGAGCATCACATTATGATTCGGTTGTCTGTGTCCTGAAAGGTCGCAAAGGACGTATTCAGCCTCGTACAGATTGCTGATGATCCGGGCATTTAAGTCGAACTCTCTATCAGACCGTTGGACATGGTACTTCCGCTTGAACTTGGGGTATCTTTCGATTCGATCCTTCAAATTCGTCTGAAAGAATTGTTCCAGATCAGCGCCGTTTCGATCATTCGCCGCGGAGAACGGCATGATCACAAAGATCAGGTGCTGACTCGTAGCCTCAATGATCTTCCCGATTTGGTCCGTCTCGCGAATGAAATCCTGGATCTCGCCCATCGTCATGGGTTTAGGCGTGTCCTTATCTGCGAGATTCCTGGTTTCGACCATGCCGTGAGAGACAGTTATTGCAGGGGTTCAATGATGGACGACTTGGCGGATTTGTCCATTCCGGAACGTGAACGTGCGGATATGAAAAGAGGCATTTGTTTTACCTATGTTGCACCTATTCTCGCGTTTCAGTCTGGTACAACATCACTTCCAGTGGGCGGTGAGGGATTCGAACCCCCGACCTTCTGGGTGTAAACCAGACGCTCTAAACCAGCTGAGCTAACCGCCCCGGGTTGGTCATCAGTCACTGGACACTGGTCACTGGGCCTTCGTACAAGGTTAGGCTGACTATCGACTACCAGTATCTAGTGACTAGTGTCCAGTGACCAACTCGAGCGGGAAACGGGACTCGAACCCGCGACCCTCAGCTTGGGAAGCTGATGCTCTACCAACTGAGCTATTCCCGCGCAGGGGGCAAAACATACGCTCGTCGAAGCTCCTGAGTCAAGGAAACCGGAGTGAATACGAGCCGCAAGACTAGAGTCATTGGTCATTGGTCGTTGTCTGCACAATGAAAGTGACCGCTCGAACTCATGGGCATGGGCCAAGTCACGTAACTCAGAAAATAGACCATCCGCTTATTTCCTCTGCCGGCCGTAAACGACCGGCCTTGGAGTAGCGGCCGGTAAACCGGCCTTCTCCGGCGGGCCCGCGGCGAAGCCCCGTTTACGGGGCGCCATACCAAGCCCGGGCATTCTCGGCGCTTTCACCGCTGTAGAACACCCAGACTCCTTCAAGACGACCACGGACCACGGACTCCGGACTCCGGACAGACTTAAGTCATTAGTCATTGAGGGTCGGGGCATTCCAGGCGGTTTTCACCACTGTAGAACACCCAAACGCCTTCGAGACGGCTTCGGACGTCGGACCTGGGACGAAGGACGACAATCTCCCCCGGCAGATTGAAGGGGGAATCCCCCGCAAACAATGTTGTAGCCTTCCGTCACACACGTTGATGCTTTTGGTCTTCCGTTCTGGTTCTAATGCCAATGGCATCAATGGTATCAATGGCATCATGCGAGCCGCCTCGAAGAAGCACTCCGGCTTGAGGAGGGGGCGCAGTAGGCCCTCTCGCCCGGTCGTCGCGTTCGGCATAGTCAGCCTGGTTTTTTTCCAGGCCGCTACGGGATTCGTGCGGGCACAGACACCACCCACCGCTTCGCGCAGTCAATCCCAGTATTCTCTCCAAGAAGGCGGCGACAAAATCGGCCCCGGCGTCAGGGAAGCGCTCGAATCGGACGGCTCCGTTCGCGTCATCGTGGCGCTGCAGTCTCCGGCATCGCTAAGAAGACCGACGCGTGCGAAGTTCAACGAGATCAAGCGTGACATCGAGGCGTCCCAGAATGCCGTGATTGGTAACCTGACGGCAGCGGAGCACAGCTTGCGGCGTCGATACGGGTTGATCCCGGCATTCGCAGCCGACGTCCGTTCTGAAAAGGCATTGGACCGGCTCGCAAGACATCCACTCGTCGTCAGGGTCGACGTCGACGAGAGGGTGACCACACAGCTCGCTCAATCAGTCCGAAAGATCAGGGCCGATTCGATGCACACCCACGGCTACACCGGCGAAGGGGTCGTCGTTGCGACCCTCGATACCGGAATCGATACCGACCATCCCGATCTGGTTGACGACCTCATCCACGAAGAGTGCTTTTTGGGTGGCCCGTACTGTCCGAACGGACTTGACCACCAGTCCGGTCCGGGAGCCGCCGAAGATGACGACGGCCACGGCACGCATATTGCCGGCATCATCACGTCCGCCGGCATCGTGAGCTCCGTCGGTGTGGCGCCTGACGCTAAGATCATCGCCATCAAGATTCTCGCCTCGACCGGATGGGGTTGGACGTCTGACGTTTTTGCAGGTCTCGACTGGATTCTGGACAACTCCGACGACATCGATATCGTAAATATGAGTTTTTCCAGCGGCGGGCCATACTCCGGCGAGTGTGACAACGTCAACGCCGGCACGATGGCATACGCCGCTGCGATCAACACACTGAGAGCGCTTGGCGTCACGACCTTTGCCGCCTCAGGAAACAACTTCTCGTCGTCGCAAATGATTTCGCCGGCGTGCGTGAGCGGGGCCATTTCGGTTGGCGCGACCGACGACTCAGACGAGGTCGCCTTCTTCTCTAACACGGACGCGTACACGGACCTTTTGGCCCCGGGGGTCGGGATCGTGTCGGACCTCCCGGGTGGGACGACCGGCTCCGACCAAGGCACCAGCATGGCGTCTCCCCACGCCGCAGGATGTGCTGCGCTGCAGATTCAGGCCGGCCGCGCGACGACGCCCGGATCGATCGAAGCGTGGCTGAAGGGTTCCGGCACGACGGTGACCGATTCCAGGAACGGTCTCAATTTTCCTCGCATCGACTGCTTCGCCGAACCGATCATTACCTCGTCGGAAGATCTGGTGGCCGTCGCAGGACCGCCCGATGGGACCGGGTGTGGCGGAACGGGCACCTACACGCTCCATGTCACGAACGGAACTATCTCACGGACGGGTGACTCAGCCTTCAACAACCTGGCGGTCGGATACAATTGTTGGAGCTTCGACGAGCCTTATGTCCGCGTCTACATTATGGCTGACGATCCGGCGACTTTCGACCACTGGGAATCGCCGTCGAGTCACCTGTATCTCATCGACGAACACAACGGCACGTCCGCCGGAACGATTGAGACGTCTTTCAATCTCCTCGGCGAGAGTCCCACGTTCGAGGCCGTTCACAACGGAGGCACCCCGACTCCTGACTTGCTCTTGGTAAACCGGGTTTCGGGAGCGGGCTCGATCGTCGGACCGTTGTCGGGCGGTTCCTCGTCCGTCTATCCGGCTATTGCGGTCCACCCGACGACCCAGTTGATCTACGTGGGCGGCGGCAACGGGCAGCCGGTGCTGCATGCAGTGGATCCGGCAACAGGCGCACTGACGCCGATCGGGGCTGCCGGTCCACGCGTTTCGCGGATCGCGGCGATTGATTTCCGCTCTGACGGCACGCTGTACGCATCTGTGAAAGAGACGGGAACCGGAGGCCAGGGGGCCAACTGGCTGGCAACGATCGATCCAACTACCGGCGAGGCGACGCTCGTGGGGTCTTTCGGCGTCTGCGGCGCGCATTGCGCGATCGAAGGAATGGAAGCGATCGCCTTCGACCCGGGCGGCGTACTGTATGGGGCGTTGAGCGAGCGGGCGCCGCAAGGAACACCCGGACTGTACACGATCGATCGGTTTACGGGTAGTGCCACGTTTGTAGCTCCGATACTCGACGACTCCGGAATCCCGCCATCGGGCGGTATCACCAGCCTCCAGTTCGTCGACGGCATCTTGTACGGCGGGACGGCCGTCTCAAAAACACCTCCCGGCGACGGCGGATGGCTTGTAACGATCAACGAAATAACCGGCGAGTTCACCAAGATCGGCGCATCGAGCGCGACGGGCGGCCGCGGGCTGATCGGCCTGGCCCCACGGCTCATCAGGCCCCCGAACGACAATCTGGCCGACGCCGCTGTCGTCGGCTCTCTGCCCTACTTCGATGAGGTAATTAATGCGCACGCCACGAGCGAGCCGTCCGAAGCCTATGGATCGTGCTCTTCCGACGATGGACAGTCGATCTGGTGGTCGTTTAGTCCCGCAACAACCGGCCGATTCGAAGTGAACACGAATGGATCGAACATCAACACGGGTTTGAGCATCTGGTCTGGCAGCGCGCATCCGCTGGACGAAATCGCGTGCGACGATGACCAGGGCGATGGAACCGCCGCTCTGATCCGGTTCGACGCAGCTGGCGGCGAAACCTATCTGCTCAGAGTCATCGGCTACGCCGGCACGGAGGGCAACGTCGTGCTTAACGTCAGCCCTATCGAGTACGGCTGCACGGTTCAGACCGACATACCGACAGGAGAATGCCTTGCGCTCGACGACTTGTTCGAAAATACCGACGGCGGAAACTGGGTGAACAGCGAAGACTGGAAGCTGACCAACTCTCCCTGCACATGGTACGGCATCACCTGCACGGACGGTCACGTCACGAGCCTCACGCTTGGCGACAACGACCTGACCGGGCCGCTCCCTGAATCGATAGGCGATTTGTCGCATTTAGCATCACTGGATCTCAGTGACAACTCCCTGAACTGGCCCGATTCCCGGCTCAATCGGGAGCCTGTTCAGCCTGATTTCGTTGAATCTCGCGGGCAACAGCCTGTCCCCCCCTATTCCCAACTCGATCGGGAACCTGGCAAATCTCACGAATCTTGTTCTTGGCGGCAACAACTTTGGCGGGCCGATCCCCGAAGCGGTCGGAAACCTCTCCAATCTTACGTCCCTCAGCATTTCCGGGGGTGGCTTGACGGGCACCATCCCGCAATCCTTCGGCAACCTCTCAAACCTGACGTCTCTCGACCTCAGCTACAACCCCCTAATTGGGCCGATCCCCGAATCCATCGGTAACCTCGCCAATCTGACCTCTCTGAACCTCCGCCGGAACATCTTCCTGGATGGGCCCTGATCCCTGAATCAATCGGTAACCTTACCAATCTGACGTCCTTGGATCTTTTCACAACAGCCTTCAAGGTTCTATTCCGGAATCGATCGGCAACCTGTCCAATCTGACACACTCCTGCTCTCCGTCAACGCCTTGACGGGGCAGGATCCCCGAATCCATTGGCAACCTTTCCGGCCTGACGGGCCTGGATATGTCGCAAAATCATCTGAGCGGCCCTATCCCACCAACCTTGGGCCGCCTGGAGCAGTGTCATACATCATGCTCCAAGGGAACCGTCTCGAGGGAACGGTCCCGCTCCCCGTAGCCAGACTCGGAGCATCGGTGAAGTGTGCTGGTTGGAAGCAAATGCTCCCTCACTCTGCATGCCCGACGTTCCGGAATACCAGGCGTTGTGCCCCCCCGGTGGAGAGCTTTGCGACCTCCTCCTCGACCCAACTTGCCCGCCCATCGTCCACGCCGAAGCCAAAGTCCTCCTCGAGGGACCCTACGCAAGCGGCGCGATGCATGCCGGTCAGGAATTCATGGACCACTGCCCGAGCGCACAGCCGTATTCCGACGCGTGCTTCGACGGCACGCCGCTCGACTACGACAGCCCGGACTGTCGCACTATCGCTGCCCGATTCGGTGATCGATTGGGTGCTGGTAAGCCTCCGGCAGGGGGCAACTGCTGACAGTGAGGTCCCGGGCTCTGAACGGGCCGCTTTCCTCCTGGCCAATGGCTCGATCGTGGATACGACGGGAGATGTACTCGCCTTTCCAGGCGTTTCTCCTGGTGGATATCACCTGGTAGTACGCCACCGCAACCACGCGAGCGTGATGAGTTCCGAGCACGTCGACTTCTCCAGTGGCATCGGCTCGTGGGACTTCACAACGGCCATGTCACAAGCCTATACGACGGGTGGCGCTCCCATGAAGAGCCTCGGCGGCGGCAAGTACGGCATGTTCGCCTGCGACATCAATGCCGACGGCCAGATCACCGCGCTCGATTTCGCCTCCTGGCTGAGTTCGACCACGGCCGGCGAGCACGGCTACGAACAGCCCGACTGCAACATGGACGGAGTCGTCACAGCGCTCGACTTCGTGAAGTGGCTCGCGAACACGACGACCGGCGCCGCTTCGAGGGTTCCGGAATAGACATTAGTCACTGGTCATTAGTCATTGGTCTCGTAGGGGCAGGCCAAAGCCCAACGTGTCCGTTTTGCTACGGAGACGGGAGTCGCGGCGGCGGCCTGCCCGTCTGACGACCCCGGACTCCGGACGAAGCACCCAGCACACAGCACATAGCACTATCTCACCAGCAACATTCGCCTGGTGGCAACGTAGCTGCCCGCCTCCATCCGCACGAAATACACCCCGCTGGGCGCGTCTCGGGCGTCCCACCGAACAGAATACGTGCCGGGTGCGCGGTGCCACGTGCCGAGTGTTTCAACTGGACGTCCTAGCGCGTCGAAGACCGTCAGTCGAACGTCCGCCGTCTCCGGCACATCATATCGAATTTTGGTCGAGGGATTGAAGGGGTTGGGGTAGTTCTGGTGCAGGCCGAAGGTCGCGGGAAGCTCGTCCGATTCCGACGACGTTGCGACGGTCGTCCTGAATCTCCAGACTTGAGAGGGTGTGCTTCCCTCTTCGTTTCGCGCCTCGACGCGCCAGTAGTGCTCCTGGCCGGGAGACAATGCCGGCGACTGGAAGAACGGCTGCGTGACAACGACCGCCGTGATCACCGTCGGGAAATTTTCAAACTCGTCCGGGGGCGACGTCGAAAGCTCAAGCTTGTAGGAATCCGCGCCCTCCGTTTCATTCCAGGCCAGCACCGGCGTCATGCTCACACCGGCGGCAGCATCCGGGGGATAAATCAGAACCGGCTCAGCCGGCGCCACGAGCATCCTCGTCGTAAACTTCCGCCCGCTCGACCACGGCCCCACACCAAGGGAATTCTCCCCCTGCACACGCCAGTAGTATTCTGTCAAAGGGTCGAGTCCTTCCAGTGTCCGACCCGTCGACGTCAGCCCGGTCTCACTGAGCAGGATCACCGAGAAATCCGGATTGAGGCCTACTTGCAGATTGTATGTCTCAGCCCGAATGGCGCCGTCCAGGTCAACGTTGGTCCCAGCGGCTGATCCACCGCACTGTCCGCCGGCGCATCGAGCGTCACTTGCCCGGGCAGTCCCGTGGTCGTTACAAAACGGAAGGCAGCCGACCAATTCTCGGAGCCGGCATTTGACGCGCGGACACGCCAGTAGTAGGTCTTGTTGAGATCGAGAGGCCCGGCCGTCGAACTGGGTTCCGCCGACGGCCGTGTCATAGATGAGCTGGCTCGAAAGATCCGGCATCGTGCTTACCTGAACACGATACGTCGCGGCGTCCTGGACGGCTCCCCATACCAGCGTTGGTGAGGTGACGACGTCGACACTCTCGTTGGCCGGCGAGACGAGTTGCACCTGCGTCGGACCGCCCGCGACGGTGCTAAACTCGCGGATGGACGAATCGGGTCCGTCACCAGCGACGTTCGATGCGCGAACCCTCCAGAAGAGGACGGTTCCGTTAGGGAACGGAGTGGGTGTGTTGTAGGAAGTCGCCGTGATCCCGTCGACCTGGAGCAGCAGCGTTGCGAAACCGGAGGACGTGGACACTTCCAGGCCGTACGAGTCGGCGCCCGTCGTAGATGCCCACGAAAACGTCGGTGTCGTTCCAATGCCTGTGGCGCCATCCGCAGGCGCCGACAGGAGAACCTGATCCGGAGCCGAAACGATGGTTTCGAACCAGTTCGTGCCGGAGACCGGCCCTTCACCTACGCCATTCGAACTCTTGACATGCCAATAGTATCTCGTCTCGTTGTCGAGGACCATGGGCACCGTCAGGGTCGTACCTGCAATTCCGCTCTGCGAGTAAACCATGGATGAGAAGTCCGATGCAGCGGACAGCTCCACCTCGTATGAAGTCGCCCCGTTCGCATCCTGCCAAACGAGCTCGGGCTGGAGCGCCACTCCGGTCTCCTGATTCGCCGGAGACGAGAGTGCGGTCGCACCCGGAAGCAGTCCGGTCGTAAAAGACCAGACATCCGACCAGGGCCCGTTTGCGTCGCCTATCGCCCGCACTCGCCAGTAGTAGGTCGTACTCTCATCCAATTCGCCTGAAAGCGTGTAGGACGTACCTGTGACGCCTGTCACATCGACCTCTTTCTGCTTCATGTTCGACCGCCGTGCGATCTGAAGCTCGTAAGTGATCGCGTCGGTGGCCGGACTCCAGCCGAACGTCGGCGCCAACGCGACGGAGTTCGCATTGTCCGCAGGAGCCGTCAGCGCCACCTTGCTTGGCTGGGCCAAGGCTGTCGCCCCGGCGAGAAACAGGATTACTGGTAGGAGGAATCCGCGTTTCCTCATACTTCGATCCGAATTATTGGTGCTTCCCGGGTTGACGCGGAGTGGGATCGCGTCGTCCGGATGGAAAGATACTACTTTTGCCGCAAGCGGCGAAGTTCCCGACGGCACGCCCGGGCAATCCATTCGCGGCGATCTTTGTGTCGTTGCCCTCATCCCCCTTTCCTAACTTCAGTGCTGGATTCGGTTTGGCCCGTTTCCACTCTAATCTCAAATTCACGCTTCACGAAGTGGGCTCTACACGCCGGATTGCAGATGATCACTGATTACGACGTCGTCATCAGAAGCTTGGGCAATCCCGAGTACCTCGGTCCGACTATCGATGCGATTCGAGGTCAATCACTTAAGCCTCGCGAGATTCTGATCGTCGTTCCTGACGGAACACCTGATCCGGCGGTCGAGAACCTCGAATCCATCCGCATCGAGCGCTGCCGGAAGGGGATGATCTCCCAGCGAGCGGAAGGCATCAAACGCTCCAACAGCCGCTTCCAGCTGTTGATGGATGATGACGTCGTGCTGAAGAATCAGGGTACTGTCGAGCGGTTGTTTACGACAATGGATGAGACGGGCGCTGTCTGTGTATGCCCTTTGCTGGCGCTTCCGAGCGGCCTCATACGCATCCCCCTGGCGATCTTCGGGATCGCCGTGCCGTGGTTTCGTCCCCAGGTGAGGCACACAGCCGGCGGTGGATTCATGTATCCGCTCGGGAAGCGGGCCACTAGCGGCCTCATCGACGTGGACGGCGCGCGCGGAGCTTGCCTGGCCGTCGACGCCGAGTTTCTCAGGAAGCACGAGATTTTCGGTGATTCGGAGTTCGAAAGAGTAGGATACGCCTATCGCGACGACGCAGCGTTCGTATTCGAAATGACCTGCCAGGGCGGAAACGCAAAGATGATCGAGGCGGGCGCCATCGAGCACATCGGCGTCAGTCATCCCCGGTCCCCGGATGAGGTGGTGAGGAGGGGGGCTGCCGAAATCATTAACAGCCACCTCTTCTGGAGGAAATACATCCGCCGCAAGCACGGAGGCCGAATCTGGCCACCGATTGTCTTCACCTGGACGATCGTCGGAAACTTCATCATCGCCCTTGCCGTCACTTTGCGCCGCGGCAGTCTTGCCCCATTGAAAGGGAGGACGCGAGGCTGCAGGCAGTTGCTCGAAGAGCGGCACTGAGCGAGTACATCATCCCCCGCGACGCCTGAGTATTCCCGCAGCGGAGACTACCGCTCATCACGCCGGTTTGCCCTGGCGGTCGTGAAATTCGTGGTCATCTTGCGGCAGAGTGTCCGGTCCAGGCACAAAGCTGCGCGGTTAAGAGTGAAGTGTACATTCTGATTATCAACCACAAGACGACCACCACACCCATGACCACCCGTTACCGCACGACTGTCATATTCGCAGCCTGCCTTGTTTCCGCAACCTTTGGCACCGCCCTCGGACAGCAGCCTTTGACATTCGAGAACTCAATTATGCCATTGCTGGGCCAGGAGGTGACTCTCAGCCAATACGAGTCCACGAATCCTTCAGTCTTCGCCGGTTTCGTGACGAAGACCGGAGAAAATCAGACGTGGGATTTCACCGCCGGCACGTTCGGTGACTCCCTCGCGTTGACCACGCAATACCTCAATCCACCCTTTGACGGACTGCCGGGAGCCAATCGGCCGGAATTCGCAAATGCGAATTTCGTTCAGGTGGTCACCGACACCATTTCCGCGGATTTCCCCGACCCCACACAGCTGTATAACTATTCGAGTGCGAGTGACACAGGAATCGTGCACTTCGGCTACGCAGCTGCGCTCGACGTTGACGATGACCAGGTCGTGGATACGCTCGCGGTTCTGTTCAACCCCTCGGAACTTGATTTCCGGTTCCCTGCATCACTTGGGACAGAATGGGACTCGGAGACCATGCAGTCCTTCGTCTTCGGCGGCAATTCATTTCCTGGAGCAACCGTCACGCGGACAAACAAGGTCGTGGGATCGGGAATGCTCATCACGCCTGCGGGCTCTGCCCAGGCGTACATGGTGGATCAGACCTTCTCGTCGCAGATAGCCGGATTCGGCCCGAAAACCCGGAGCATCCAATTCGTAACGCCTTTGGTGAGCAGTGCAGGGAAGAGCGGCATTATGTCGATGTATGCAGAGATCGAGCTCGATCAAAACGACGCCGTGACGTCCGCGTCGTATACCGTCCTTCGGGCAGGCGGCGGCCAGTCTACAGCGGCCGAGAACCCGAACGAGATTCCCGAAACGATCAAACTCGGCGCGAACTACCCCAACCCGTTTAATCCTTCGACGTCGATCCCCTACTCACTGGACAAAGCTGCGCATGTCAGCATGGCCGTTTATGACGTGCTCGGACGGCAGGTAGACCTACTGGTCGACGGGTTCGTGTCGTCGGGCAGCCACACGGTCACCTGGCAGGCCGATGACCTTCCGTCGGGGGTCTACCAAGTTGTTTTGGAGTCGGGAGCAGATTTCCGGGTACGGACCATGGTCCTGCAGAAATAGGCGAGAAGCGTCATTCGTCACCGTTCGTGCCCGAGCCCGCACTCCGTCGTTCCAGGACCAATCTGGAGAGGCTCGGCTGCCAGAGCAATTGAACGGTTCTGGCAGCACACGTCTCGGTGACAATTGTCGAAGACTCGCTCCTCTCGACGGCCGCCAACCAGTTCCTATAACTTCAATCGAGTCGGGCTTTGGCCAAATCCCATTGATCCCGGATATCCAAGACTCCCACCCAGCCCTGGATGTACGCGAAGTTGATCGCGTCACCTTTCAGTCTCAGGATCCCGGCTGCGTCACGAATCTGTCTGTCAGAATCGGATATCTTGGCCCACTCGAGCTTCACGAGGATGACGTCTTCGGGGGAGGCAATGTGGAGACGGATCCCAAACAATTCGTCCGACTGACGGCGCTCGAACTCGGTCCGGCTGAACGCTCGGTCTTTACGAATGATGAAGTCGACCTTCCAGCCCGTTTGAAGGTCTACTACATTGAAAAAGCCTCGCACTTCCAACGCCGACAACGCGGCTTCACGGCTGACATAGTAGTCGTCGGTGGGAAACGCCGACAGTAGTCTCTCGAGCGAATCCTTCTCTGGATCAATAACGATGTCGATATCTTGTGTCGACCTCGGCTCCCCGTGGAAGGAACTTGCCAGAGACCCCGTCAGCATGTAGGGTATCGCCGCTCGATCCAGTGCGGCAACCACGCGGCGAATCAGGCCTCTAGTGGACTCGCCGGAATCCATATAGCTCCCTCAGCAGCTCGTACCGGACTGCCTGCTCGTCGAAATCGGGGTTCTGCCTTCGAATTCGAGTGCGCGCCAGTTCACGTACGGTTTCGCTCAGGTCGAGCGCGACCATGACGCGTCGCTCTGAACCCATTCGTCGGTATACCTGGGTCTGGACCTCGCGCACTTCCAGCATTGTGTCTTGCATGTCCTAAATATACTAACGTCTGAACAATCTTGGTCACTGGACACTGGTCACTGGGGGTCATTCGTCATTTGGGGTGCCGGCGTTTCGATCGGGAATCGGCCCCAATGGCGAAGCACGCCGTACTGGTTGCGGAGTTCAGACTGATCAAATGTTTTGAGCTCTGCCAATGGCGCCTTCCACCCCCCGCCCGGGGGCCGTTTGCCTTGTTCGCTCTACCGCCACCTTGAACGTTATCTTCAGTTGGTCAGCCGGGCCTCGATTGCGGCCAGGCGCTGATCTTGCGATTCGATGATCGCCTGCTGCTCTTGGATCGCCTTGATCAGGACCGGCACGAGCTCGGAGTAATTGAGCCCGAGGTATTGGTCGCCCGTTTCCGATCCGCGGACGACTTCGGGGATGACCTCAGCGACCTCCTGTGCGATCAGGCCGAGTCGCACACCTGCTTCCGGCCGTGAAATCCAGCGAAACGAAACCGGTTCGAGATCCATGACGTGGGTCAGGCCGTAGTCGATGGGCCTAATATCCTGCTTCAACCTGCGGTCTGAGGTGTTAATGGAACCGTCATTCGCCCAGACCTCGCTCCATGTGTTGCCCGATCGTCCGAGGCTGAACAGGTTCGAGGTGCGCGGATAGGCGTCGCCTTCGAACCTCGTATTGCCGGTCTGGTCGATGACGACCCAAGTCGTGCCGTTGGTGCGAAACCCGAGGGCGTCGTTCGTTTCCATGGAGATGAAGCCTCCAAAACTCTGATTGACACCGATCAGCATCTCGCGTGCGG
Source organism: uncultured Bacteroidota bacterium (assembly GCA_963768715.1). Taxonomy (GTDB): domain Bacteria; phylum Bacteroidota; class Rhodothermia; order Rhodothermales; family DATKEJ01; genus DATKEJ01. The sequence goes on along the minus strand of CAVYJC010000004.1, from coordinate 340,090 downwards.
CCGGGGAGGATGCCTTAAGGTTCAGCAAGGCATCGCCATCGCCTCCCGCGTCGAAAATGGTGACTTCTTGATTTGGACTGGCGGTACCAATCCCGACGCCGCCGGCAGCGCGGATGAGGAATTGGTTGGCGGCGGTGGTAACGAGGGAATCGTTTAAGGATGTGACGGAACGATCGTTCCAAACGAACGATCCTTCGTGTACGGCCCGGGCCTTGTATCCAGCAGCGAGCGAGTTTTCACCTCGAGCCTTGTTCCAATATCCTCCAAGAACGGTCGAGTGCGTTCCGGAAGCGGAGTTGTCCCCTCCTCCAATAACGCTGGAAAAGAATCCCGAAGCGGAGTTGCCGTTGCCTCCACTGACCGCTGCATATGCGCCCGAAGCGGAGTTGTCCAGTCCTCCACTGACCGTTGCAACATCGGCCGAAGCGGAGTTACGAAGGCCGCCGGCAACCGTTGCATCTCCGCCCGAAGCGGAGTTACCATCGCCGCCGGCAACCGTTGCCCCGAAGTCGCTCGCCGTGTTGCCAGACCCGCCCGAAACCGTTCCCCATGGACTGAGGACGGAATTCGGCACGTCGTTTGGCGAGAATCGGCCTCCACCTCCTCCGATCGTAGCGCCAATCGCCCCTGCTCCGACAAAGTTGTTGGATGCTCCGGCAATCACGTTTGGAGCTATGGCGGTTCCGGAGGGGTCGCTCGCCGGCTCAATCCGCAGCCTCCTCCTGTTGTTGATCCTGAACTCCAGCGCGGTGCTATCGCTGGTTCCAATGAAGTTTGTAGATGGGTTCGTTCCGGAATTGCCGGTCAGCGACCAGAAGGCGCCCGAGCCAGCCGCCGTCGTCTGGACCGTACCGTCGGGGAACTTGAATCCTAGCGTTTCCGACTCAATCATCCCGTTCACGGCCAGCCGGGAGCCGGGCGACGTTGTTCCGATTCCGACGTCGCCGGAGACCCTCTCGATGGCGAGGGCGTCCGTTGCGCCACGAACACTAAAAAGCATGTCTGGATTGCCGTCATTGTGGTAGTTGACCTTGATGGACGCTAATTCCGTTCCGCCAGATAAGTCCTGAGTGAACAAGATGCCGTCGAAGTTGGGCGCCGTGATACTCCCCGCGTTTCGGAGCTCAAGTTGATAAGCAGCGGCCTGCGAGGGCCTGGCGATGGTCAGTCCCGGGTTTATGGCGTTGGTTCCAATGCCGACGCCACCCGCGGCGCGGATGAGGAACTGATTGGCGGCGGTCGAGACGAGGGAGTCGTCGCCGCTTGTCACCGACCGGTCGTTCCAGACGAATGAGCCCTCGTGTTTCGCTCGGGCACTGTATCCGGCAGCAACGGAGAAGTCGCCTCGTGCCTGATTTCCGAAACCTCCGCCGACCGTCGCGCCGTCGCCCGACGCCGAGTTGTTGCTGCCTCCCCCAACCGTCGAGAATTGGCCCGTCGCGAAGTTACCTCCGCCTCCACCAATGGTCGCGCCATTTGTTCCTGCCGTGTTCGCGTAGCCTCCGCCGACCGTTGCGCTTTGGCCCGACGTGTTGGCCTGACCACCCGACACGGTTCCCCAATCACCAGTGACAGCGTTGGGCACCCCGAATGCGTGCGATTGCCCTCCTCCACCTCCGATGGAAGCACCCACAACTCCAGCCGTGACAAAGTTATTGGACGCGCCACCCACGAGATTTGGAGCATTGTTAGTGCCGTCGTCGGCAGCCACAGAATACATCCCTCTCATGCCCAGTGCGTAGGCCGCGGCAACGAGCGGAGTGCGGGGCACGAGCTCGTTGCCCCCGATTGTTATTCCCAGATCGATCGGCTCGTTGAATGCAACCGTGTCGAGTGAGGTCAACCCTACGCCGCCGAGGACCACATTGAAGACTCCGTTCGACACGGATACGCCGCTTTGGGTCTGCGACCAGATCTCGTTCGACCCCTTGTAGAGCTTGAACGTCATGTCGGTCGGTGCGCTGATGGGCACCCCGGCGATGTCGGTAAGGTATCCCTGAAAGGAAAGGGAGTCGGGAGCGTTGGGCCCGTGGAGTTGGCCCAGCACGGGCAGCGGGATCAGGAGGATAGCGAGGATTCGGTACATCGTAGCCATAGCGAGAAGAGGTCTACGTGGAGGAGGAACCCGGGTCGATCTGCCTGACCGCGGGCGTAGGAATGGATTGTCTGAAAAGGTACGAAAAGACATTGAGATTTTGGCGATCCGAACCCGGCAACGTCGCGGGCGTGTTCGCCTTCATCGGTCAGGCGCCGGTTCGAGTTGCCGGCCCCGTTGGAGCCGGCGGATTCGTTGCATTCCGGTCCGCGAATGCTCATTTTGTTCGGGCTGTCCATTCACCATTCCACCTCAGACCATGAAGACCACCCTCACGGCGGGCCTGTTTGCAGTCCTGATTTGCAGTTCGGACGTGTCGGCCCAGTGGCACGGCCCGAAAGCACCCGATTCGCTCTCGTTTCAAGGGAGACTCACCGACACGGCCGGAGATCCCGTGGGCGACGGCAACTACTCCCTTGTCTTCAGCATGTACAAGGGATCGACAAAGGTTTGGGAGCAAACTCATGCGAGCGTTCCGGTTAGTAACGGCGTTTTCAGCGTAATCTTGTCAGGAAGCGTGACCTGGCCGCTCGATACGGTCGCATTCAACGAACCGATTGATTTGGGCATCAAGGTCGGCGCCGATGTAGAGATGGCGCCTCGCACACCGTTGACCTCCGCAGCCTATGCACTCGGCATGCGCGGGATGTATGCCGTGTGGGCGGATGATGGAGCAAACAAGGCTCCAAATCTGATCGGTGGCGCACCAAATAACCATGTGGCAAATGGAGTAGTTGGAGCGACTATCAGTGGCGGAGGTGGCTGGGACGGCCCGAACGGCGTGCCAGATTCCGTACTCGGCGATTGGGGCACAGTCTCGGGTGGCAGAGGAAATGTGGCCGGAGATCATGACGCAACCGTTGGGGGCGGCGCCGATAACCGGGCGGCAGACTTCTACTCGACCGTTGGAGGAGGTTCCGGCAACCGCGCCACTGGGGGGTTTGCAACCATTGGGGGAGGTGAAGGAAACAGTGCGGCGGGAGGCTGGGCGGCCATGGTTGGCGGTGAGGAGAACTCCGCGCGAGGAGATTATGCGGTTGTGGGTGGCGGTAAGAACAACGACGCTAAAGCCTCTTCGGCATCCGTATTGGGTGGTGTGGAGAACGTGGCCAACGGTGTGGGCGGATCCATCGGGGGCGGATTCGGGAATCGCGCGCAGGGACATTATTCCACCGTTCCTGGCGGAGAGGCCAATCGAGCACTCAAGAGTTTCACCTTTGCTGCCGGGAGAAAAGCACACGCCTCACACAACGGATCATTTGTCTGGGCAGATTCGACCGGATTGGACGGCACAATATTCGAAACCACCGCTGACAATCAGTTCATTCTCCGCGCGTCGGGCGGTGTGGGGATTGGCACCAACAAGCCAAAACGTGGCCTCACGATCTCGCGCGACGTGGAGGAGCCGGCCTACCAGCTTGAACTAAGAAACGTGGGAGACATTCATGGGGGCAATTTCGACGGCATTGCTTTTACCCAGACCGACTCCGGCGCAACGGAAAGCGCCTCCATCAAGGTGATCTACCATAATGACGGCAGGCCGGATATGTCCTTCAATGTCCGAGATGCCTCGAATGCGCTGTTCATTGAAGCGGGTACGGGTGACGTCGGCCTTGGGACGGCGTCTCCGACATATCCGTTCGAAGTCGGAACGAACAGCGGAAACGGTAACGGTGCGCACGTAACGGCAGGTGGTGTCTGGACTAACGGTTCCAGCCGGACATTCAAGACTAATTTCAAGAACGTCGACGCTCACGGAGTCCTGGAACGTCTCGCTGCGGTCCCTGTCATGGAGTGGGAGTACAGGAATTCGGACGAGGGTCGCCATATGGGTCCGGTGGCGGAAGACTTCTTCGACGCTTTCAACCTGGGAAACGACAACCGCTATATCGGCACAATCGATGCCGCGGGTGTGTCAATGGCCGCGATTCAGGGATTGTATGAGCTGGTGAGGGAGCAACAGGCGCTTATCACGGCGCTGACCACACGTCTCGACGAGTTGGAGAGGCGCTAAGTCAGCACCGGAAAAGCCCCGGTTCGAGTTGCCGGCCCCGTTTGAGCCGACGGATTCGTTGCATTTCGGTCCGCGAATCCAGTGATCGCTTCGGAAACCTTGCTGGAGGCTGGTTGGAAGCCAGGTGGCGCTAGTCGAGAGACAGAAGAATGTTTTCATGCCGAATGAAATCCGTAGGGTGGATAGCTGCGCACTTCTGCCGGATGCTGGGCCAGGTCGACGCTGATTGAATCAATATTCCGCCTATCCGGGCAAAAGGCAAGGCCACACGAGTCTACTGTCTTCTAGTCTGCGATTCGCCAGCTTGGAAACCGAAAACCACTTCCGAAAGCTTTGGTAGGCCAGCAGACGATTTCTTGCATCCTGTGGCCCAAATGTTGAATTTCTCGCTTCGTCCAAAATTATCCGCGTCCACCTCACGCAACGACTCGTTCGATGAAAACACTATCTGTCACGCTGGTTCTTCTCTTGGTGTTTGCCTACTCGACCGATTCCCTTGCGCAATGGCACGGCCCGAATGCACCCGATTCGCTCTCGTTTCAAGGGAGACTCACCGACACGGCCGGAGACCCCGTGGGTGACGGCAACTACTCCCTTGTCTTCAGCATGTACAAGGGATCGACAAAGGTTTGGGAGCAAACTCATGCGAGCGTTCCGGTTAGTAACGGCGTTTTCAGCGTAATCTTGTCAGGAAGCGTGACGTGGCCGCTCGACACGGTCGCATTCAACGAACCGATTGACTTGGGCATCAAAGTAGGCGCAGATGCAGAAATGTTGCCTCGCACCCCGTTGACCTCCGCATCCTATGCGCTCGGGATGCGAGGGATTTACGCCGTAGATGCATCGGACGGATCCAGCAGCGCGCCGAATCTGATTGGCGGCGCATCCAACAACTTCGTTGCCTCGGGCGTACTGGGCGCAACGATCGGAGGTGGTGGCGGCATATCTAGTTCGATTGCCGGACCGGACTCTGTCATGTCGGATTGGGGTACTGTCGGCGGCGGATTTGACAATAAGGCGGGAGACATTTTCTCCACGGTAGGCGGGGGGAGCTACAACAGTGCAAACGGCGACCGGTCGACTGTGGGTGGAGGTACCGATAACACGGCATCCGGATCCCGGGCAACGATAGGGGGAGGCGACTCCAACACCGCGACCCAATTCGCAGCGACGATCGCAGGCGGAAGAATGAACTCAGCGACCGGAGAACGCTCGGTTGTTAGCGGAGGCGACTCCAATACCGCCGGAGCAGACTGGGCCACGGTAGGGGGGGCAGCTCAAACTCTGCCACAGGTCAGCGGTCTACGATTGGCGGTGGAGAGGATAACACGGCCTCCGAGTTTGCAGCAACGGTCGGTGGGGGTGGCAGCAATGCCGCATCCGGGGAACGATCCACCGTCGGGGGCGGCGGAAGCAATAGCGCGACATCGCTCTACTCAACGGTTGGTGGTGGAACAAGCAATACGGCCGGTGCAGACTGGGCCACGGTAGGAGGTGGCACGACGAACACAGCAGCAGCCCAGTGGTCCGCTGTCGGTGGCGGTTCGGATAACGTGGCGTCCGGGAGCAGGTCGTTCGTGGGCGGGGGATGGGAAAACGTTGCCGACGGCCGGCAGTCCACGGTCCCGGGTGGTAAAGCAAACCATGCGCGAGGAGACTACAGTTTTGCAGCCGGTTACAAGGCCAGAGCGATCCATGACGGTAGTTTTGTCTGGAACGACAGATCGATCACCACTAACAATGACTCTCTTCTCTCTTCAGCGGCCAACCAGTTCATTGTCCGCGCCGCCGGCGGTGTGGGGATTGGCACCAACAAGCCAAAACGTGGCCTCACGATCTCGCGCGACGTGGAGGAGCCGGCCTACCAGCTTGAACTAAGAAACGTGGGAGACATTCATGGGGGCAATTTCGACGGCATCGCGTTTACCCAGACAGATTCGGGCGCAACGGAAAGCGCCTCCATCAAGGTGATCTACCATAATGACGGCAGGCCGGATATGTCCTTCAATGTCCGAGATGCCTCGAATGCGCTGTTCATTGAAGCGGGTACGGGTGACGTCGGCCTTGGGACGGCGTCTCCGACATATCCGTTCGAAGTCGGAACGAACAGCGGAAACGGTAACGGTGCGCACGTAACGGCAGGTGGTGTCTGGACTAACGGTTCCAGCCGGACATTCAAGACTAATTTCAAGAACGTCGACGCTCACGGAGTCCTGGAACGTCTCGCTGCGGTCCCTGTCATGGAGTGGGAGTACAGGAATTCGGACGAGGGTCGCCATATGGGTCCGGTGGCGGAAGACTTCTTCGACGCTTTCAACCTGGGAAACGACAACCGCTATATCGGCACAATCGATGCCGCGGGTGTGTCAATGGCCGCGATTCAGGGATTGTATGAGCTGGTGAGGGAGCAACAGGCGCTTATCACGGCGCTGACCACACGTCTCGACGAGTTGGAGAGACGCTAAGTCAGCACGGGCCGGCTGGCGGAATTGGAGGCGCGGATGAGGCCGTAATAGTTCGAGGTTCGGTGTTCTCTATTCGAGGTTCGACCCAGGTTCAAAGCAACCTCCGGGGCCAGACATCGAACTTCGAACAGCTTTGCCTTCTGCATTCTGAATTTTGAATTTTGAATTCCCCTACGGGTTTTCCCCCACAACTCCCACTGTACAATCGACAGTACTTTGACGGTGGCATAGAGCTGACCTTTAGCATCCTTTGGCGGTGTAGGTTATTTTTCCACCATCGCGGCTGGGGTCACCGCATAGGATTCATGCTTATAACCACCAAATCCATCTGCTTATGGAGACGCTCCAGTCGGATACGAACGTCTTCCGTTACGATGACAAGATCGTTCGGATGTTCGTGTTGGCCACGGCGATCTGGGGCCTTGTCGGAATGCTGGTCGGGCTCCTCATTGCCCTCCAGCTGCCCTTCTGGCCGGCCAATCTAGGTCCTTACCTCACGTTCGGCCGCCTGCGGCCGCTGCACACCAACGCGGTCATCTTCGCCTTCGCGGGCAATGCGATCTTCGCGGCGATCTACTATTCCACCCAGCGGCTCTGCAAGGCGCGCCTCTATGCCGACTGGATGAGCAAGTTTCACTTCTGGGGCTGGCAGTTGATCATCGTTTCGGCAGCGATCACCCTGCCGCTCGGCTTCAACACCTCGAAGGAGTACGCCGAGCTCGAGTGGCCGATCGATATCGCGATCGTGATCGTGTGGGTCGTGTTCGCGATCAACTTCTTCATGACGCTTCGCAACCGGCGCGAAGAGCACATGTACGTCGCACTCTGGTTCTACATCGCGACGATCATCACTGTCGCCGTTCTGCATATCGGCAACAGCCTCGAGCTGCCTGTCGGCGCCTTTAAGAGCTACCCGCTTTTCGCCGGTGTTCAGGATGCGTTCATCCAGTGGTGGTACGGTCACAACGCCGTCGCTTTCTTCCTGACGACGCCGTTTCTCGGATTGATGTACTACTTCCTTCCGAAGGCGGCTGAGCGGCCCGTATTCTCCTACCGCTTGTCCATCGTGCACTTCTGGTCGCTGGTGTTCATCTACATCTGGGCCGGACCCCACCATCTCGAGTACACGTCCGTCCCTGAATGGGCCGTGACGATGGGGATGGTCTTCTCGGTCATGCTCTGGATGCCGAGCTGGGGCGGCATGATCAACGGTCTCTTCACACTCCGCGGCGCCTGGCACAAGCTCCGCGACAGCGTCGTGCTGAAGATGTTCGTGATCGGGATCACGTTCTACGGGATGTCGACGTTCGAGGGCCCGATGCTCTCCGTCAAGTCGGTGAATGCGCTGAGCCATTACACCGACTGGACGATCGGCCACGTGCACGCCGGCGCCCTCGGTTGGAACGGATTTATGACGTTCGGAATGATCTACTGGCTGCTTCCCAGACTCTGGCGAAGCGACCTGTGGAGTCCGAAACTCGCCAACACGCATTTCTGGATCGGTACGATCGGATTGCTTCTCTATGTGATTCCTCTCTACACGGCAGGGATCACGCAAGGACTAATGTGGCGGGCGTTCGACGACGCGGGAAGACTGCTCTACCCCGACTTTATCGAGACCGTCGTGCAGATCGTGCCCATGTACTGGCTGCGTTTCGTCGGCGGAAGCCTCTACTTCACGGGCGTCGTCCTTATGGGCGTCAACATGGTCATGACGATCCGCAAGGGGCCAAAGGACCTGCCTGACCCGACCGTGTCCATCGCGGCAGCTTGACGATTCCGACCACCCGAGACTTTGAGATCGAAATGAAAGAAGCGAAATCATCCGGTCTGACGCACCGAAAGCTCGAAGGCTGGCCTTTGGTCTTTACGATCCTCGTCACACTGGGCATCCTCGTGGGCGGAGTCGTCGAGTTCCTCCCGCTGGTCCTTGTGAAGAGCCAGATACCGCGAATAAGCACCGTCAAACCGTACACACCGCTGGAGCTGGCCGGACGCGACATCTATATCCGCGAAGGCTGCAATAACTGCCACTCACAGATGGTCCGTCCCTTCCGCGACGAGATCGAACGCTACGGCGAGTACAACAAGCCGGGCGAGTCGGTCTACGAGCGACCCTTCCTGTGGGGCTCAAAGCGTACCGGACCCGACCTCTGGCGCGTCGGAGGAAAATATCCCGACCTGTGGCATGTCCGGCACATGGACGATCCCAGGCAGGTCAGTCCAAATTCCATCATGCCGAGATATTACTGGCTGCTGGACTGGAAGCTCGACCTCGATCCGATTCCTGCTAGAATGGAGGGTCTCGAAGATCTGGGCACGCCATACAGCGACGAAGAAATCAGCCACGCAATAGCCGATGCGCAGACCCAGGCCCGTGAAATCGCCTCGCGCGTGGAAGCCCAGGGCGGACCCACTGGTCTGGCGGACAAGGAAATCGTCGCCGTCGTTGCCTATCTGCAGCGTCTGGGCACGGATCTCAAGGCGGGGATGTAACCGGACGCCCATAACTGCACCAACCCATGTGGAAAGATGTCTTCAGGGCGCTCGAAACGGGCATGCTGGCCCAAATCGGCCTCGTTGCCTTCATCGTCACGTTCATCGTGATCCTGATTCGCGTGTTTACCATCTCGAAGAAGGAGCGCGACCACGCCAAGAATATTCCGCTGGACGAACCGAAAGAGCATTATCAAGATTCGAATAGTGTCGATTCACCATGAATATGCAGGATCAATCTAAATCGGGCCCCGAGAACGACAAGCCGACAGGGGAAATCATACCCGGACACGAATACGACGGCATCCAGGAATACGACAATCCCATGCCGGGCTGGTGGTCATGGCTGTTCATCGCGACAGTCATATTCGGCATCGTTTACGTATTGGGGATTCACGTCTTCCATTTCATTCCGACGTACGAGGACGATCTCAAAGCGAGCGAGGCCGAGCTCATGGCGATGCGGGCCGCCTACGAGGAGGAGAATCCCGTTGTCGTGTTCGATGAAGCGAAACTGGAAGAGTATGTCGGCAACCCGGCGCAAGTCGAGGCCGGATCCGGCCTTTTCCACACCTACTGCCTGCCTTGCCACGGAGACAAGGGCCAGGGCATCATCGGTCCCAATCTGACAGACAATTACTGGCTGCATGGCAATAAGAACGAAGACATCTACAATGTCATCACGAATGGTGTCGTCGAAAAAGGCATGGCCCCATGGGCCAACGTACTAACTCCGGAACAGCGGGCACAGGTACTGGCGTTTATTCGATCCATCGCGGGATCGAATCCTCCGGGAGCTAAAGATCCCCAGGGTCAGCTCTACGAGGAGCACAAGGAGCACGAAGAGCACGAGGAGCACGAAGATTCGGAAGGGTCATAAGGCGAAACGCTCGTCATGTACGGGCCTGAAGGAAGCAAGGAGGGTGTTGATAGACTTTGCCTGACGTTCTGCAATCCCCAGAGGAGGTACTGACCACCCTCACCAGTGAGGGAAAGCGCAAGTGGATGTACCCGGTGCCTAGCCCGGGGCGCTTGAATACGCAGCGTCGGGGTGTTGCCTGGACGCTCATGGCGCTGTATGTGCTCCTGCCGATCGTTCACATCGGCGGCATGCCGGCCGTGCTGCTCGATTTCATACACCGTCGCTTCGCGTTGTTCGGCGTGGAGTTCTATCCAACCGACACGATTCTCCTGATGATGCTGGGGATCGGAGGGCTGCTCACGGTCATCGTCGGGACCGCCTTCCTTGGCCGCGTCTGGTGCGGATGGGCCTGTCCACAGACCGTCTATCTGGAATACCTGTTCCGCCCGATCGAGCGTCTCATCGAAGGCAGCGAAATTACCCGGAAGAGACGCGACGAAGGACCGTGGACATTCGACAAGTTCTGGCGCAAGACCCTGAAGCTGTCCGTCTTCACCGGCGTCTCGCTTCTGCTCGCCCACACGTTTGTGGCTTATTTCGTCGGCTGGTCGAATTTGATCGAGTGGATGCAGGAACCTCCGGCGGAAAATTGGGGCTTCTTCCTTGGAATGGCCATGACGACGGGGCTCGTACTGTTCGATTTCGGTTACTTCAGAGAACAGATGTGCACCATCGTCTGCCCGTACGCGCGGATGCAGTCGGTGCTGCTCGACCCGGATTCCATGATCGTCTCCTACGATCCAGGACGAGGCGAGCCGAGGGGTCGGAGATCCCGAAAGAAGATGGAAGAAGAGGCCGCCGGTCTGCGACCCGCCTTGGGGGATTGCGTCGATTGTGGCGCGTGCGTGCGGACGTGTCCGACCGGAATCGATATCCGTGAAGGGCTGCAGATGGAGTGCATCGCCTGTACGCAATGCATTGATGCCTGCGATGCGATCATGGATCGTGTCGGCAAGCCGAGAGGGCTTATTCGGTACACGTCGGAGAATGCCCTCGCGGGCGTGTCTCAGCGGCTTTTTCGGCCTCGAACCGTCGCATACGCCCTCCTGCTCATCGGTTTTACAACGGCATTCACGGTGACGCTGGCGAACAGAAGCGCCTACGACATTAACATCGGCCGCGTCGTGGGTGACCCATACACGGTCATTTCAGAACATGAGATCGCCAATCGCCTCCGATTCCGTGTACGAAATCAGACCGCTCGTGCCTCGTCATTTGAGATCGAGGTGGAAGAACCGGAGGACGCAGAAATCAGGGTCGTCGGCGTGCAGCCGATCACGCTGGAGCCTGGAGAGATGAAAAGAATAGAAGCTTTCGTGATCTTCCCGACTGATGCTTTCAAGGGGAGTCACATGGAGGGCGAGTTTGAGCTGAAATTCTCTGACGGAACGGTGGAGAAACGTGAGTTCGCTCTACTCGGACCTTCCAATTGAGGATCTGTTTTGCCTAAGTCCCCTAACGTTCTCTGGCCCGCAGCGATAGTCGGTCTTCTCCTGCTCGGTGGGGTGACGACGTTTGCCGTCTTGATCGCGTCCCGTTCCGACGGCGGGGCGCAGGTCGTCGACAACTACTACCGTAAATCCGTCGCGTGGGACTCGGTTGCCGCCGAACGGCGCGCGAGCGAAGCACTGGGTTGGGTGGCGCGCATCGAGATCCAGCCGCCGGACCAGGCCACCGGGGTTGCCGTGATCACGGACAAGAACGGAGAGCCTTTGACGGGCCTGCAGGGCGCCGTTACCGTATCCAGACCACAGTCGTCCGTCACCTACGGAACGCACAGCCTGGTGGAGGGCGATTCGTCAAGCGGCCGCTACTCGTTCAGTTTTCCCTACAGGGATCACGGCTTATGGGATCTCGAGATCGTCGCCCGTCGCGCCGCCGAACGATTTATCGACAAGATCAGAATCGAGATCTAGGACGATCTTTTCCGATGCCAAGTGACGTCACCAGGGAGGCTCGGACAGACCCGAGCACGCCCTGTCACCACTGCGGATTGCCTGTTGGAACGCATCCGGTCGGTAGCGATCCGTGGTTCTGCTGCACCGGCTGTCAGACAGTCTACTTCGTCCTAAACGAGAGTGGATTAGCCGAGACCTACTACCGCCTGCAGGAATCGACGTCCAGGCCAAGCACAGCTCGCCCGGCGTCAACGACACGGGATCCGTTGCTGCTCGCTGAACTGGACTCTCCCGAATTCTTCGAGGACCATACGGTCGAGCTCGAGGGAGGTCGGCGTCGAACCAGGCTCTACGTGAACGGAGTGCACTGCGCCGCCTGTGTATGGCTCGTCGAGCGTATTCCCAGAGAGATCGAGGGTGTTGGGAGTGCTCGGCTCGACCTCCCGCGGTCGCGATTGACGATTGAGTGGGATCCGCAGAAGGCCCGGCTGTCGACCGTCGCAGCATGGCTTTCGCGCTTTGGATACGCGGTCCAGCCCCGCGTACACGACGACGCGGAGCTCGCGATCAAAGAAGAGCGGGCACTGCTCATTCGCGTCGGTGTCTCGTGGGCCCTGGCAGCCAACGTGATGCTCATCGCTTTCGCAATCTATGCAGGATTGGGAGACGCGCTGGAAACCGACCTCAATACCGCTGCGCGCTGGATCAGCCTCGTGCTGGCGATTCCGGCAGTCGCTTACGGGGCAATACCCTTTTTCAGACGGGCATGGGCATCGGTTCGCGATGCAATCCGCCGTCGTTCGCTTCTTCACCTGCACATGGACACCCCAATTTCGCTCGGCATCCTCGTCGGATTCACGAACAGCGCCTGGGCTACCGTCACCGGCAACGGCGAAATCTGGTTCGATTCGATCACGATTCTGATCGCAGCCCTCCTTACCGCGCGCTGGATTCAATTCAGGAGCAAGCGCCTGGCAGGCGACGCCGCGGACCAGCTTCTGGCGCTCATCCCTACGTCCGCACGCAAAGTGAACGAGGATGGATCGGTGGAAATCATTCGCGCCTCGGCCCTGCAGGTCGGCGCACACGTTGAGGTGCCCGCAGGCGAAGTAATCCCCGTCGACGGGATCGTCGTCGACGGCGCCAGCCACGTTGACAACGCTACCTTGACGGGCGAAAGCGAGCCGGTATTCGTCACCGGCGATGACGCAGTATGGGCGGGTGCGACAAATCTGTCGGAGTCCATACGAATCACTACGGTAGCTGTCGGCGATCAAACGAAGGTGGGCTTGCTGATGGCCTGGGTGGCGGACGATCGCCTGCGCCGCGCCCCGGTGACCATGCTCGCCGATCGACTGAGTGGGTACTTTGTGGCCTCGGTTCTTTTTCTCACAGTCGTCTGCGCCCTCGTCTGGCTCTGGCTGGATGCCGGGGTAGTCGTATCCAACGTCGTCGCACTTCTCGTCATCACCTGTCCCTGCGCCTTGGGCATGGCAACGCCGCTCGCCGTCGCTGTCGGAACCGGGCGGGCAGCGCGAAAAGGCATCTTTGTCAAGAACGAATCCGCCATCCAGACACTTACTGAAGCTCAAGTCGTGGTGCTGGACAAGACGGGTACGCTCACGTTCGGGCAAACCGCCGTAACCGACTACGCCGGCGACCCGGCAGCGATTGAAATCGCAGCGCGTCTCGAGTCAGATAGCAGTCATCCGATTGCGCGCGCTATCCGGGACTTCGTCCCCCAAGCGGTTGGCTCTCCGATCGGCAAGGCATCGCAGATCCGCTCCGAGCAGGGCAAAGGCATCTCGGGATTGGTAAACGGGCGATCTGCCGCTGTTGGCGGACTTGACTGGCTCGCCGAGAATGCGCGGGTACCGTCGGAGATGCGCCGCATGGAGACCTCCTACGCCAATGCAGGGGCAACGCCCGTTGGAATTGCTGTCGACGGAGACGTGATAGCAGTCCTTGCGATTTCAGACGAGATGCGTCCGGATGCCTCGCGTCTGGTCCAAATGTTGAGGGAGCGCCACGTGGACGTAGTAATTTGCTCGGGAGATCATGCCGCAACGGTCAGCGCCGTAGCGGCCGAGCTCGGGATCCCCGCGGATCATGTGTTCGCGCGATGCGACCCCGAAGAAAAGCGCCGCGTGATCGATCGATTCATGGCCAAGGGTCGGGTCGTAGCAATGGTTGGGGACGGCGTGAACGACGCGGGTGCACTGCAGCGGGCGAATGTGGGAATCGCTGTGTCGGGAAGCTCCGTCGCGGGCCAGGTCTCATCCGACGTGTTCATTACGGGGCGCGGCACCGACTCCGTTTCCGCCCTTTTCCGAGGCGCGCACCGGATTATGCGAACGATTCGTCTCAATCTGGGCATTTCCCTCGCCTACAACCTGGTCGGCGCCTCTGCAGCCATGTCAGGTCTGGTTACACCCCTGGTGGCCGCAATTGCGATGCCCGTGAGTTCGTTGGTGGTGGTGATGCTTTCGAGCGCCCAAAGACCGTTCAAGACGTGAAAGGGCGGGTGATCATTCGCCTTGACAGAGCGCCGGCACAAATGTCCAGGCAGACGCGGCGGGGGATGATCATTCACCCCTCAGGATCCTTCCCCGACGCTTGCGGCCGGGGCTGAACATCGGTCGACGATGCCTCGTCCATCTCTGATTTCTGATTTCTCAATTCTGAATTCTCTTCGTCGTCCACCAACATCCTCATCGCCGGTGTGTGCACGTCGTCAAACTGCCCCCGACGAACCGCCCATGCGAAAGCCCAGACACCCAGTCCGGCCAGCAGCAGCGCGAGGGGGACGAGAATAAAGAGGACGTTCATGGCTTTCCAGGTCCGGGGTCCGGGGTCCGGGGTCCGAGAGCCTGCCCCGAACGGGCGAGCTTCATCTATAGGGTACGGATCAGTCGTTCGACGAGCGCGGAGGGGTCCGAGGTCATCTTGACAAAGTCTGAATGTTTACAACGGCCGTTGCGCTAATCGCCCTCGCCGTCCAATGACCAATGGCTCCCAGTGTCCAATGACTCATCTCATCCGGGGTCCGAAGTCAAGTTTGCACGAGAATTACGCCACTGCCCCTATGACGCCTCGATCGTCCAATGACTAATGTTATATGCACAATGAAAGTGACCGCTCGAACTCATGGGCATGGGCCAAGTCACCTAACTCAGAAAATAGGCCATCTGCTTACATCCCTCTGCCGGCCGTAAACGACCGGCCTTGGAGTAGCGACCGGTAAACCGGCCTTCTCCGGCGGGCCCGCGGCGAAGCCCCGTTTACGGGGCGCCATTCTAAGCCCGGGCATTCATGCCTGGGATTAATAACGACCGGGCAAGGGTCATGGCGTCACATTTGGGCACAACACCGGTCACTTTCATTGTGCATATAACCGCTAATGACTAATGACTCCCAGTGACTAGTGTCCAGTGTCTATTGACCATTCATAAACGCCGGCAGCCTCATCATCGTGTAGAAACCGAGGAGGACGACAACCCAGCCGACGACCCGTGTCGTCGTTCGGCGATACTTGTGACTGAAAACGCCGGTTCCGAGTCCAATGAGGACGAGCACGGGGGCGGTCCCAAGCCCGAAAATCGCCATGAAAAGGGCCCCCTTCACGCCCGACTGATACGTAAGGCTGTACGCAAGAGCCGCATAGACCAGTCCGCAAGGGAGGAGGCCATTCAGCAAACCGAGGGCGAATCGGCCGGCCGTGGACGACTTCTTCACCAGCGCCGACATCCTCGTTACAAAGGCGGATACTGGAGACGGCGCGAACAGCGACCACGAGGGACCAATCCCTGCCATGTGCAGACCCGTCAAGACGAGAAGGATCGCAGTCAGCACGACGACGATGCTCTGAAAACCTGAAAATGACTTGGGAACGGCATCGCCGGCCAATCCGAGGGCCATGCCCAGGGCGGCATACGTGACCGTCTTCCCGCCCAGCCACGCGAGCAGTTTCCGATGCGTCTTCGAACTTCTCGTGGCTCCGGAACCGGCCAGGACAGCAAAGCCGCCGCACATCCCAACGCAGTGGGCGCTACCGGCAAGGCCCATGAGAAGAGCTACCGAGATGATTCCCAGGTAGGTAACGTCCGGCATTGCGCATTACCAGTTTGATTGCCCCAAAAGATACGACGTCGTCACGGCACGGCGGCCGCTATTCGAGCTTCCGCTTCGCCTCCACCTCGACGGTGATATCGACGTCCCGCCCGGCAACGAGTGAGCCCACCTCGGTGACGGCATCCCATTGGAGGCCGTAGTCGAAACGATCAATGCGCGTGGTCGCGACAAAGCCGAGCCGCTCTTGACCTCTATTGACGATGGGACCCGACATCTCGGCATCCATGACCACGTCCTTCGTGACGTCACGGATGGACAGCTGCCCGTGCAATTTGAACGTTCCGTCATCGCCTACGTCGGAAACTCCCGTGCTCGCGAATTTCATTTCCGGGAATTGTGCGACATCAAAAAAATCGGCGGAGCGCAGATCGTTGTCACGCTTCTCGTTGCCAGTGTCCACACTGTTGACGGCAATCACGGCCTCAGTCGTCAAGGTCGTGACGTCAGCGGGATTCAGAAATATCGAGGCTTTAACGTCGTGAAAGGTGCCCCGAACGTAGGCAACGGCAAGATGGCGAATCTTGAACGTGACTTGACTGTGCGCCTGGTCAAACTCGTAGACATTACCGGCCATGTGCGCCTCCGGCGTGGCGGGCGCGTCGGTCTGCGATGAATCTGTCATCTCCTGTGCTGAAACGAATCTTGGGATAAGCGTGAGCATCAGGACTGAGACGGCAAGGGCGTAGATCTTCATGCGGTCGTTCGTATTTCCCGGGTTTCGAAACTGGGGACGGTGGACTACTGGTACGCCTCGATCGGAAGACACGAGCATACGAGGTTTCGGTCTCCAAAGGCGTTATCAACCCGTCCTACGGCCGGCCAGAATTTGTGTTCTCGCGTCCATGGCGCCGGATAGGCGGCCTGCTCACGTGAATAGGGGTGATCCCA
Source organism: uncultured Bacteroidota bacterium (assembly GCA_963768715.1). Taxonomy (GTDB): domain Bacteria; phylum Bacteroidota; class Rhodothermia; order Rhodothermales; family DATKEJ01; genus DATKEJ01. The sequence continues at coordinate 323,181 of CAVYJC010000004.1, read as the reverse complement.
TTCATCCGACACGACAACTTCCGCCGTGTGGGGCGCGTTCTTGAGCACGTTATCAGCAGGATCTGAGACACCCAGTTGAATCGCCTGAATTTCCGAACGAATGGCAATCATGGCGTCGCAGAATCGATCCAGTTCCGCTTTCGACTCGCTTTCCGTCGGCTCGACCATCATGGTTCCGGGAACCGGCCATGACATCGTGGGGGCATGGAATCCGTAGTCGATCAGACGTTTGGCCACATCCTCCTCCGTGACGCCCGTCTCTCGCTTGATCGGCCGGAGATCGACGATGAATTCGTGAGCGACTCGCCCGCCGGGTCCCCGGTAAAGGATGTCGTAGTGCCCGTCGAGACGCTTCGCCATGTAGTTGGCATTCAGGATCGCCATCTCACTCGATCGACGCAGCCCGGTCTTCCCCAGAAGGGCAATGTAGGCCCATGAGATCATGAGGATGCCCGCACTGCCCCAGGGTGCGGCCGCAACCGGCCCGATAGCCTGATCCCCCCCGACGTCGGCGAGTGGATGTCCAGGCAGAAATGGCGCCAGGTGATCAGCAGCGCAGATCGGCCCCATGCCGGGCCCGCCTCCGCCGTGCGGAATGGCAAACGTCTTGTGCAGATTCAGGTGGCAGACGTCGGCGCCGTAGTCACCCGGGCGGCAGAGCCCGACCTGCGCATTCATGTTGGCGCCGTCGAGGTAAACCTGTCCGCCGTTTTCGTGCACGATCTCGCAAATGCGTCGGATCGTCGGCTCAAACACGCCGTGCGTTGATGGATAGGTGATCATCAGCGCCGCCAGCGTATCCTTGTTCGCTTCCGCCTTGGATCGGAGATCGGTGAGATCGACGTTGCCGTCGTCGTCGCACTTGACGATGACAACTTGCATCCCCGCCATTACAGCACTGGCTGGATTCGTTCCGTGCGCCGAGCTCGGGATGAGACAAACCTTTCTGTCGTTCTGACCGTGCGCTTCGTGGTAGGCTCGGATGACAAGAAGACCCGTGAGTTCACCCTGAGCTCCCGAATTGGGCTGCAGCGATACGGCGGGGAATCCGGTGATCTCGCCCAACCACTCCTTCAGCGTGTCGAAGATGAATCGATAACCCTTCGCCTGGTCGACTGGAGCGAACGGATGCATTCTCGCAAACCCCGGGAACGACACAGGGATCATCTGGGCCGTCGCATTGAGCTTCATCGTGCACGAACCGAGAGGGATCATGCTCGTGTTCAGCGCCAGATCCTTCGACTCCAACCTGTGCATATACCGAAGCATCTCCGTTTCGGAGTGATACTGGTTGAAAACAGGGTGCTCTAGATACGCGCTTTCGCGGCGGGCTTCTCCGATGGCATCACCATCCGCCTCGGACGCCGATGCAAGCGCCGCATTCCCATCGCCCGAGAATATTGCGATCAGGTCCTGCAGGTCGTCTTCGCTCGTCGCCTGGTCTAGCGATACACCGACCGATCCATCCTCGAAATACCGGAGGTTGACCCCGCGCTGCCTGGATGAATCGTGGATTGTTTCCGCAGTCACGCCTTCGAGGTCGATGCGGATGGTGTCGAAGTACCGATCGTGGCGCACTGTATGACCGGCCTTCCTCGTCGCATCGGCCAGCATGCGCGACAGCTTGTGGATGCGGGCCGCAATCGCGCGTAGGCCATGAGGACCGTGATACACGGCGTACATTCCCGCCATTACCGCGAGGAGCACCTGCGCGGTACAGATGTTCGAGGTCGCCTTCTCGCGCCGGATGTGCTGTTCGCGCGTCTGGAGGGCCATCCGAAGAGCCGGCTTTCCGTTCGCGTCAACGGAAACGCCGATAATGCGTCCCGGCAGGCGACGCTTGAACTCGTCCCTCGTCGCAAAGAACGCGGCGTGAGGACCGCCGTAGCCCAGCGGAACACCGAAACGCTGCGAGCTGCCCACCGCTGCATCGGCGCCGAATTCCCCCGGCGGTCGCAGGAGCGTGAGAGCGAGAAGGTCCGTCGCAACGGCTACATAGGACCCGTTATCGTGCGCCCGCCGGCAAAAAGCCTTATAGTCACGGATCGCGCCATCCGTTGTGGGATACTGCAGGAGCGCTCCGAAGACTTCCGGTGAGAAATCAAAGGCGTCCTCGTCGCCGACCACGATTCGGATTCCTTGAACGCGTGCCCGCGTCTGAACGACGGCGATGGTCTGGGGATGACAGCGATCGGATACAAAGAACGCTTCGTTTTCACCGCGTCGGGTCGATGCGAACATCGACATTGCTTCCGCGGCGGCAGTCGCCTCGTCGAGAAGCGACGCATTGGCGATCTCGAGGCCGGTAAGATCAGAAACGACCGTCTGAAAGTTCAGAAGCGCTTCCAGCCGACCCTGTGCAATTTCGGCCTGGTATGGGGTGTACTGGGTATACCAGCCCGGATTCTCCAGAATGTTGCGAAGAATTACCGGCGGCGTCACCGTGTCGTAGTAGCCCATCCCGATAAACGAGCGGTATGACTTGTTCTCGTCCGCCAGGCACGCCAGCGTAGCCAGCACCTCGGCCTCCGGTTGACCTTCTTCAATGTCCAGCTCCCGCCCGAGCCGGATCGCGTCGGGCACCGCTTCATCAACCAGTTGGCCCACGCTTTCGACGCCGAGTTGCGACAGCATCTCCCTGGTCTCGGCCTCGTCGGGTCCGATATGCCTGTTCTCAAACTTGTCGGAAAAGGCCGTTTGGGAAGCGTCGAATCGCGTCGTCATGGTCGTGCTTAGATGCGGGTTGTCAGGTGCCGACTTAAACAGAGTCGTCCTCCTGTAGTTCGCAAATTGGACGTTGAAAAACGAATGAGATCCCGCGAAATTCTCAGGAACCGAGGGTTGGCCTGAACTGCTTGACTGACGCACCTAATAGATGAGAGGCATCCGTCTGATGTGCGTCGCAAACGGGGGGCGAGGCGAAAGATGGCGAACCGTGCTAGCCGGTCTTAGCCATCACGTCCTGATGTTTCTCGAGGTATTTCAGCGCCGACTTCGCCGCCCGCTGCTCGGCCGTCTTCTTGGAACGCCCCTGACCGGTGCCGAACGACTCGTCGCCGATGACGACTTCCACGAGGAACTCGCGCTGGTGGCCGGGCCCCTGCTCCGAAAGCACTCGATAGGTCGGCTGCGACCAACGCCTTGCCTGCGCATACTCGAGCAGGACGCTCTTGTGGTTTTCCCGGCGTTCGGCGAGCTCGCTCACGTTCACGGTCCGTGCAACCGTCGCGAGAACAAACTGTCTCGCAGGTATATACCCGTGATCCAGGTAGAGCGCGCCCAGCAGAGCCTCGAAAGCATTGGCCAGCATCGAGGGATTCACGCGCCCGCCGGCACGATCCATGTCCTCACTCATTTGGATGAGCGGCTGCAGGGAGATCATTTCCGCGTATTCGGCCAGCGCTCGCTTGTTGACGAGCTTAGCACGCAATCGGGTCAGAAATCCTTCGTTCTTGTCCGGAAAACGCTCGTAGACGTACTCCGCGGCGGCGAGCCCGAGAACGGCGTCGCCCAGAAACTCGAGTCGCTCGTTCGATTTGAGATGACGATTCTTCTTGTGCCGGACGAGAGACGAGTGGCGCAGCGCCCGCTCGTAGAGTTCGAGGCGATTAATGGGGAGTCCCGTAACCTGAGATATCCGCTCCTTCCTGTCTTCCGGACTCGTTTGTCCTCGCTCTTCTCTCTGTAATCCCAGCGTTTGGAGCGTCCGCGCAATCAGCGACAATGTTTGCTCTTATTTTTTGGTGGCCGTTAGATCCTATAAGGCGGGGAATGTGCCACATGGGGACATAGCAAGATACGTCGAATTAATGTTTGATATGAAGCTTGGCGGTGAAACTGCGTCGCCGAATTTCAATGTGCGCTCTCTAATTCCTTGCTCTGCCCCCGAGGTAACCGTTATCATTGGGGCGCGTATTATCGGTATGTATTGCCAGTAATCATTTTGCGCTAATGATCCGTTTCATCTGGATACTGATTCCTCTGGCAGGAATAGCGCTCGCGGGCTTCGCCGAGTGGCTGAAGTTCAAAAAGCACACGGCCTCCATCGGTGATTCCACCGTTGAGTTGGGTGCATCGATTGATTCGCTCAAACAGGAAATCGAGGATCTCCGCGAGGAGCGGCTCCGCCTGGTGCATCGGATTCAAAACCTCGAGACGATCATCACATCTGAGGCGTGGGAGACACTCGGATCCGATCCTGAGCTTTCACGAGCGAAGCTGCCCGAACCGTCATCTCACGAAGATGACGACCGCGATAAGGTTGAACGCATGGCGCGCCGCCTGCGGGGTTGAGGGCGGGCAATTCAGTGATGCGCGTCTACCGACCGTCACCGGTAATTGCGGCGTATGCGGCGGAAGAAATTTCCGCTCCGAGCCGGGCCGAGTCATCCTTATCGGGCACACCCTCTGTCAGAACCACCAGAATGTAGGGCTTTCGTTCGGGAGGATACACGATCGCCGCGTCATGGTGGATCTCGGTGATCCAACCCGTCTTGTGCGCGACCCGAACACCCGCCGGCACTCCGGCCGGAATGATGTCATTGTACTCTTGCTGCAGGAGGATATCGACCATTTCGGCGTCTGCATCGGAAGAGACCGCTCTCCCCTCAGCCAGGGCCTGCAGCAATACCGCAAGATCGTTTGCGGTCGCCGTGTTGTTGAGTCCCTGATCATATGCCTTCAGATCCTCCACGCCCCGAAGAACCTTCATATGCGTCGTGCCGAGCCGCTCGATAGTCGCCTGCACAGAATCCGCTGAAACCAGGTCGATCAGAATATTCGTGGCGAGATTCGACGACGCGGTAATCATCCGCTCGACCAGCCAGCGGATCGCAACCGGGTGCCCGATTTCCGCATAGACCTCGGCGTCGGAGTCGTCTTCGGTATCCAGCACGTACGACGATCCGTCAACGATCGATTTGAACTCGTTGGTCACCTCGAGCGAATCATTCATCGAAAAACGACCCGCTTCGGCCTGCCGAAAGACCTCGATCATGACCGGTACTTTCATTGTCGACGCGGCATGGAAGCTCCGGTCGGCATTGTATTCAAACGACGTGCCCGCCTCGAGGTCGCGGAGCGCGATCCCCACCGCGGCCTCGGGATAAGACGAGAGTATCTCGTGGAAAGAGGTTTCCATATCCGGACTCCGCCGAGACTCACACGACGAAAGAAGGAGGAGACTCAAAAAGAGGAATGACCACGTGGCTTGTCGAACGTCTGACATCCGGGGTCTGAGGTCTCCACGATTCAATTGTTGCTCGAGCTCCCCGCTTGCTGTTCCAGCCGACGCCTACCAGTGACTAGTGTCTAATGACTAGTGACTGATTTTGAGGTGACGGGCGGATTCGAACCGCCGTACGAGGTTTTGCAGACCTCTGCCTAGCCACTCGGCCACGTCACCGATTTTCAGCGTCTCGCCCGTTGACTATTGGGCCGGGAGCGAGTTCCTCGGAAGCGCCAAGGTATGGAATCGCCGAATGACTTTGAACACGCAGCAGCGTGTACTATGTTCGATTACTCTGGTCGCCACTCACATCCCTTTGGTCCCTCGGATCATGTCTAACGAAGGTCACAGACGGTTGGGTTCCATTCGCTCAAGAGATGCATCCTGTAGTCTGTTCAAAGTAACATCTTATCGAATGCGCCGGATCGTTCTCGCTCTTGCAATCCTCCTCGCGGCCCAGGCGCCGATCTTCGGACAGTTCCGCACGAAAGGACTCGGCCTCTCACTGCGCGGCCAGGCGACGACCTGGAAGCTCAACGACATTGAGGGAATCACTTTCGATTCGCACAGCGGCGGCGGAATCGGCGCCGAGGTGTATTACGGTATGAGCCAATACTTCGGCCTGTTTGGTCGAATCGATCTGTCGAACATGTCGTCTGACGAAGGCAACAGCTATACACTCACGCATCTTGACGTGGGAGTACGTGTCCTTCCGATGCTCGCCTCGCGCCAGGTTCGCCCCTATGCGGAACTGGCCTTTGCGGCGAGATCCACGCAGTTCGACATCGGCACACAAAGCCTGGAGGCTTCCGGACCCGGCGCGACGGTCGGCGCCGGATGCCTGGTATTCTTTGCGTCACGTTTTGCCGTCGGTCTCAGCGCGGATGGAACGTTCGGAAACATGGAGCAACTGACGTTGGGTGGCTTCACCGTAGACACGAGCGTCGGGGCCACCTCCTTTCGTGGAGCGGCCAGTCTGGTGTGGTTTCCATAGCGCGAATATAGGGCCTTCTTTTTGGCCCTCATGATCAGCACAGAAACGGAACAGCCGCAGGCCAGGAGTCGTCAAAAACGCCGATTCTTCAATTGCCTTCTGTTATGCGATCCGGCTTCAGGGTGGGCTTTGTCGCAGCCTGCCTGATAATCTTTGCGGGCTGCGGAGAAGACACGATTAGGGATGTAGGTGATTCGACGCTGGAGGCCACCTTTCGCGTCGGAGACGAAACGTTTAGAGTTCGCATCACGAATTCAAAAACGATCGAGGACATCGTCGACGTCTGGCAGCGCAAGAGCTCGGCCACCATTCCGAACGGCGCGTTGCTACCCGGTTCCGGTGATGGTGACTACAACAAGCCTTGGAGTTGGCACCTGGATTCGGAGGACATCGAAATGGCGGAGGTGACGACCGAGGTATGCAGCGCCAAGCCGTCGGAAGTGGAAGCGAATCTCGACGAATGGCTGAACAACGTGGGTCGCTACTGCCCTTGGAGTGCCGAGCTAATTCTCCTCAGGTCCCTTTAGACGCGATCGGATAGGGACGCCCACAGGCGAAACGGCCTGGCGCCGTTTCGAATCGCAGTCAGCCGCTTTGGGCAGATTTCAGCAGACCGGTCACGCCGTCGAAAGGCTCCGATCTCACCACTCGGCCGAAGCGATCACGATGGGTCCGGTTGCATCCTTCCAACTGAAACCGGGCTTTGTCAGGCCATGGCCCGGACCCACATACGTGATGAGCGGGCTTCCGCCTCCAATGAACTTTGTCTCCTTCGCGACGATGCCCCCGGTCAAGTCGACCGTCCCGTGAAACGTGACGCGTCCCTGTGAATAGAGCGTCGATTTCATGATGGCGTTTCCGTTCACGTCGATGTTGCCCGCAGCAAAGACGCCCAGCTCCATATTGTAACCATCGATGCCGCCCGTCAGGCTACCCTCGCTTCCCGAGGGGCTCACCTCGACGTTCGAAGCTGAGACGAGCATCCCGTATCCATCCAGATCGATTCTGTTGAGCAACTCCAGATCCCCCTCTACAACGAGGATGAACGGGTCGTCTGCTGTACCCGTACCCACTGTGGAGCCGAGCGCCGCCGCCCATTCGGCGAATGAGCTGTAAGGAAAGGTATCACCGTCAATCGAAAAATCACCCGTTTCGTAGTGCGTGGCCGCGGCGCGAAGTCTGTCCAATTCCAAGTTGGGGAGGTCCACGGAATCGCGTTGAAATACGTTGTCGGCTGAGCCGTTCCAGTCGACGTTCGGTTGGAATCGGTTGGACGCCCCGGTTGCCGTCTCGAAATACGAGCCGGTATAGGTACCGTAGCCCTGGACAGTGAAGGTATTTCCTCTCGTTCGAAGAGTACCGTTAGAATGGACGCTGGCATTGATTTCAGGGAACCCTGACTTCACCTCGATATTGCCTTGGAGGAGGAGGTCTGTGTCCGTGCTGATCGCATAGCGGAATCTCGGCGGCACGCCTTCAACCAAACCACGAACCACGCGCGCCTCAATCGTATGGGTCGTATCGCGAGGAACACCCTGTTTGTCAATGTACTTATGGAATCCCACCACAACCACGTCCACTGTATCCCCTACAGGGGTCCCGAAGGGCGTCACCGACGACGTAAAAGTCGAACGCTGGTAGGATGTCTCGCCGAAGCCGTATTTGGTGCTGTCAACCCAGGGATCCTGATCGGCTGCGAGTTTCCGCATGGTGAGGTGAAATCCTGACTGGGCTGCATCCCGGGCCTCGATCTTGACCTGGTAGTACCCCACCTTCTTGTCGGCGTCGACGGTATCCGAACGAAGTCCGAGCACCAAGACTCCGGCTGTAAGTGCGAATGCAGCTACGAGATAGTATGCGTACTGACCCATTTCTTTATCCCTCGCGACTCAGTTAGGTTCAGGTATTCCATCCAGGCGCGCCAGATGCATGGGGTGTATGACTTCATTCCAGCGCGTCTCGTTGACCAAGCTGCTCGCTCCGAGTGTCGAGACGCTTCGCATGTCGACGGCGATCTGGCGCGTGTCCCACGGATCCACGATGGCGCCTCCGTCAGACTTCTCGAGGCTAATGGTCAGGTGTGTAATCGAATTCGAGTTGGCCCCCGAGAGGTAGGCGCTTCCGCCGCCGCCAACCCAACGCTCCAGGCTGAACCCAGCGACGGTTGTCCCTCCGAGATCGACCGAGTCGGCCGGTGACCAACGGTACTCGACCGTGTCAGGGGGTTGGCCTTTCTCGATTTGGGCGACGAACCTGAAGACATGCGGCCAGGCGACCGTGTCGTACTGAACGATCGACATCTGGGGGTCCAATGGATAGTCGGGATAATTGGCTCCGATGTTCCGAAAATCACGGCTCATCATCGATGCCATGTCGATAGCGTTTTCCTTGGCCGCACGGTATTGGATCCCGGCGACTGCCGCCTCCTGGCCACGAAAACTGGCGGACTGAACGATGAGTAGCACGACCCCGGCTACCACGGTGGCGAGTAAATATCCGATCCACTCTTGCATGGTGAAGTCTCTATTTGATCTTAGTTCGAATCAATTCGCTGCATAATCAAGAAGTCACGGCGTGTAATCAGTGGCCTTGTCATAGGTGAATACCCTGGCATAGCCTACGGTGAGCGGCTCACCGGCGATCATGACCGACGGGCTTGAGACAAGGACGTTGACCTCCTTTGCAAAAGTCTGACTCGTCTGTTCGATATCGGGGTTGTCCTCATCGACGTATCGCACTTCGATCGTGACGTCATAGTCGAGGCCTTCGGACGTTCTCGTGAACGAAGGGATGCCATCGAAATCATCAAGGTCTTCGCACAGTGCGAAATCTGTGCACCCTCCGAAGGAGCTCGCAGGTGTAAGCTGCGCGGCGTAGTGGACAACGGGATAATCAATCGGATGGGGCAGCTTCGCTTCGTCGGTGTTTGAATCAAAAGGAAGCGCCCGTCGCCCGACGTCTTCGAGAACGTCCTGCCCGACGCCCAGCATCTGGGTAAGCACTTCGTTCGACACGATGCTCTGCCCTCCGGAATGCACCGAACGCGTCAGCATCGTCGAGAAAAGAACGGCGACGGCAAGGCCGAGAATGGAGTATATAAGTTGTGACATGCGAACCTCTTCGATAAGGAACTGGCATCGCCTCTGTCACGGAGATTGAGGAATTGCACAACCGTTGACTGCCTCCAACAGCCACCGCTCCAGAAATCCCGGTTCACTCAGCCTCCGCGAAAAAGCTATTCTTTGTGAACGGGCGGCACGGAATGGGCACCGCTTTGTAGATAGAAGCGCAAGGAATTCTCTGTCTGGATCAGTCTTGCGCCAATCAGGAAGGGCATTCATCCCTTCTTCATGATGGAGAGAAGAGCCGTGTTGATGCTTCCTTTGACCTCCACACGCCCCCCTTCTGTCGCTAAAGACAAGCTCAATCAGGCACTAACGGACAATGATACTCGATCAGCGCGCCCTGCCCAGCAACCGGTGACTAGTGACTAATGACTAATGACCAGATGACTAATTAGTACGCCCGGCAGGACTCGAACCTGCAACCTGCGGATTAGAAATCCGCTGCTCTGTCCGGTTGAGCTACGGGCGCGGAAATAGTCATTAGCCACTGGACACTGGTTCTTGGGAGTCCCAGGTCGAGGAAAGGTCGAAGTTACGTTTTTGCCTTTCAGGTGTCTTTAGTCAAAAAGAAGCCCATGGATGTTCAGGATCTTGAGATCTACAGATCTGCGATGATTCTCGGTGAACGAGTGTGGAACATGACCGTGGGTTGGAACCAGTATGAAAGAAACACCATTGGCATTCAGATTGCTCGGGCGGCTGATTCGATCGCAGCGAATTTGAGTGAAGGGTATGGCAGATACCACTTTCGAGAGAATCGACAATTCTGCTATTACGCTCGCGGATCACTACTTGAGGTGAGAACGTGGCTGCAAAAGGCCGAATCGCGAGGGCTTCTGTCACAACCGGAATTCAATGAACTGAACGAAGAGGTCAATATTCTTGGAAAGCGCCTTAACGCCTACATCAAGAGCATCGGAAACAAGTCAAAGACCAACTCACGAGCTGACGATTGAAACAAGAAGCCTGATGTTGACCGTTCTAGCCAGCACCGTTGGGTGTGCCCCAGTGACCAGTGACCAGTGTCCAACAACCAACCTGTCGGGGTGGCCGGATTCGAACCGGCGACCTTCTGCTCCCAAAGCAGACGCGCTAACCGGGCTGCGCCACACCCCGAAAGAGGTTCCAGGTTCCAGGTTCCCTAAAGCAAGAGCGGGAACCGTAACCAATGACCAATGACTAATGACTAATGACTAGTGACCAATGACTCCCAAGAACCAGTGTCCAATGTCAAAGAACCAAAAAAAAGGCGGCACGAGGCCGCCATTCTATCCCTAAAGAACCTTCGAGTCAAGATTTGGCGGCGTCAAGTTCCTGCTTGACGTTCGCAGTATCGACCATCTTGGTTCTATAGCTGTAATGTCCGTTCGGTTTCTTCACGGCGATGACGAGTTTTGCCATGGTCTTCGCCGCACCCCGGGTCTTGGCGACTTTGTCGGCAAACGATTGCGGTTTCTTAGCCATTGCCCTGTCAGCCTATTTGATTTCTTTGTGTACAGTATGCTTGCGCAGTGTAGGATTGTACTTGCGCAATTCGATCCGCTCCGTCGTGTTGCGACGGTTCTTCTTCGTGCTGTAACGCGACGTTCCAGGCGCCTCGGTGCACTCGAGAATGACCTGAATGCGATTGTCTTTTCCTTTCGCCATGGTACTCGGGAATTAGTATCGTATTAGACCCTGACGCCCTGACGACGTGCTTCTTCAAGGACGGCCTCAACACCGCGCTTGTCAATCGTGCGCATCGTGCGGGTCGACACCCGAAGCGTCACCCACTTCCCCTGCTCGGGCAGGTAGTATCGCTTCTTCTGAAGGTTCACGTCGAAACGGCGCTTCACCTTGTTGTGCGCCTTCGACACGTGATTGCCGCTCATCGGCCCACGGCCCGTAAGTTGATCTTTTCTCGACATGATCGATTTTGGTCAGAGCCTGACAAAATAAACTTCAAACACCAAACTTCAAACACCAAACAGAGAACCAGATGTGACTCAGTACAGATTCCTCGATTCTCCATCCTTGACTACTCATTCCTTACGGCAGTTGCAGGTTGGATCGACGCTGCGCGAATTGCAGGGTAAAGCGACGCAAGTGAGCACAGAAAGAAGACGATAGCCACGATAACGACGATGTCGAGCGACTGAATCGACACTGGGTAGGCGTCGATGATGAACGACTCCGATCTGAGCAGCTTGACGAAGTGGTATTGCTTCTGCAGCAGGGAAACGCCGAGCCCCAGAACGCAGGCCGATTCCCGAGCCGAGTGTCGCAATGAGCAGTCCCTCGTAGAGAAAGATGCGACGAATTCCTTTCGCCGAAACGCCCAGGGCACGCAAAACCCCCAGATCTCGACGCTTCTCAATGACGATCATCGTCAACGATCCGACGAGATTGAAAGCGGCGACGAGCACGATGAGGGCGAGCACGGCGGAGGCGCCCCATTTCTCCAATCGCATGACCTCGTAGAGGGAGCGCTGGAGATCGTACCAAGTGAGCACTTTGAGGTCAGATCGATCGATTCGGCTTTCGATCGAAGATTTCACGCGTGCAGCACGATCAAGATCTGTCAGCCGGATATCGATTCCGGTGACGCGGTCCCCCAACCTCAGCAGACGCTGCGCTTCGGGCAGGGCGACGAAAACGTAATTCTCATCGAAAGCCGATGAGATGGAATAGAGGCCCCGAACGGAGAAGATGGTATAGGCGGGAAAACCGATTCCACGCGTCAGCATGCGTTCCATTCCTGCTGCAGAAAGGACCGACACGGTGCTGGTCGACTCAAACTCCCCGCCCGGAAATAGTCCAAGCCGAGAACCCAGGCTTTGACCCAAGATGATCCCCGGCCTGTTGTTGCGACGCTCGAGCCCGGCATCACCGTACACCACCCGCTCGTTCAGCAAACCCGATCGGGCGAGTGGATCGACGTCGATGCCTCTCAAAATCACGACCTTGTTCACGTTGGAGCGGCCGTCATGCCCGAGCAGCACCTTACCCTCGACATAGGGCGTCACGCTCTCGACCCCCTCGGTTTCACGAGCAATCGCGAGCAGACTCCCGTAATCGGCAATACCACGCTCACCGACGGCGACGATTCGAACGTGCGGGTTGAAGGACACGAGCATGTCACGGACGATGTCATAGAAGCCGTTCATCACCGATAGAACGATGATTAACGCGGCGACCCCGAGCGTGATGCCGGCAATCGAAATCCCGGTGATAATCGAAACAAGGGAAATGCGACGACGGCTCCAGAGGTACCGTAATGCGATGAAAAGCTTGTAGTTCAATGATCCGGCAGGGACGATTTCGATCCCCTGTCAACTCGATTTGATCTCGTGGGTTGCAGCCACCTCCCGAAGAGGTCTCAGGCGGAGGCCAGTCACGATGTTACCAGTACCCCTTTAGTTACGGCATTAGGGTGCGTCCATTCAAGAACAAAGCACTTGATCGGTCGTAATGCATGACATGATACGCAAGCATGGCAGCGTTCTTATGAAAAGGCGTTTTGGACTCATACTCGTGGCCGCGATGATCCTCCCGATGGTCGCGGGCGCACAGCCCGTTCAAAAGAAGGAGCCGGCCAGACGCAACGCTTACGGCAGCGGTATCGGTCTGAATATTGCGCTGACAAACAGCGGATTCGGACTCGGCGGCTATCTCATGCGCTCGGTGTCTACAACGACATCCTTTCTGGCCGACTTCGTTATTACCACAATAAAGGACGAGCGCGAGCAGCGATTCTTCAATTTCTTCGGGGAGAGCATCATTCCGAACAAGGAAAACTACCTGCACGTTCTCCCTGTCCAGATCGGCCTCCAGAAACGGCTGTTCAAGGAATCGATCGAGGATAACTTTCGGCCGTATGCGCACATCTCGGCTGGACCGACACTCGGCTGGGTATCTCCATACTACGACGATGCGAATGGCAACGGGCGTCGCGACGTCAATGAAAACGTCCACGACATTATCAGTGCCTTCCCGAAAGGTCACGCTGAGTACGGACTGGGCGGCACGATTGCCATCGGCGCCCACTTCGGGATCAGTAGAAAGGTCACGCAGGGCATCCGATTCGGATATTCGTTCGAGTGGTTCCCCGCCGGCGTCCAGCTTCTCGAACCCTACGAAAGCTCTCCCAAGGAATTTTTCGGAACGCCCAGTATTACGTTGACCTTCGGCAAGCTCAACTAGGGCCGGGCCGCTAGACGTTGAATCGAAAGAGAATCACGTCACCGTCCTTCACCTCGTATTCCCGTCCTTCCGAACGCAGAACCCCGAGCTCCCTGGCGGCCGCCTCCGAGCCTGCAGACAGGTAGTCGTCATACGAGATCGTCTCGGCTCGAATGAACCCCCGCTCGAAGTCTGTGTGGATCTGACCCGCTGCTTTCGCAGCCGTCGTTCCGCGACGAATCGTCCACGCTCGCGTCTCTTTGGGTCCGGCTGTGAAGAAGGTGATCAAATCAAGTAGGTGATAGGCCTGATGAATCAGGCGGTCGAGGCCCGGACTCTCAAAGCCAAAGGATTGGAGGAAGTCCTCGCGGTCTTCTTCAGGCAATGCCACGAGCTGCATTTCAAGATCGGCGCAGAACACGACGACGTCCGCGCCCTCGGAATCCGCGTGGGCCCGAATCGTACCCACGTGCGGTCCACCGCCAGGCAGGTCGTCTTCCGATACGTTGGCCGCATAGACGACGGGCTTGGCCGTGAGGAGCGAGAGCGCTCGCATGGTGGGAATCCATTTCTCCGCCACGTCGAAACTGCGCGCCATGGATCCCTGGTTCAGATGCGCCGACAGCGCCTGGAGCATACCGACCTCGTCCCGTGACGTCTTGTCGCCCGTCTTGGCCAACTTCTCGGCCTTTTCGAGCCGACGGTCAACCGTTTGCAGATCTTTGATCAAAAGCTCGGTGGCAATGATTTCAATGTCTCGTTCCGGATCCACGGCGCCGGCGACGTGCGTTACGTCCGGATTGTCAAAGCATCTCACGACGTGCACGATCGCATCGACTTCGCGGATCTGCGCGAGAAACTGGTTGCCCAATCCCTCCCCTTCGGATGCCCCCTTGACCAGACCGGCAATGTCGACGAATTCGACCGAGGTTGGCGTGATCGTAGCCGAGTGCGCGCGCTGGGCAATCTCAGCAAGACGCCTATCGGGAACCGGCACAATGCCCCGGTTGGGAGAGATCGTGCAGAATGGGTAGTTGGCCGCCTCGGCGCCCGCTCCACTCAGTGCGTTGAATAATGTGGACTTGCCAACGTTGGGCAAGCCCACAATGCCACAGGCGAGTGCCATGTATCGTCTTAAGATTTATTGGAGATGCGCCGCGTGCGCCGACCTGATCACGCACAAACGACAATCAGTCCGCGAACTTGACCTGAATCATTTCGCGATCAGGCAGACGAACTGCTGTCAGGACCCCATACCCGGGGTACGACGTGTAGACGCACCCCGTATCGATGCAGATCAGTAGAGGCCGATCAATCGGCTCGCGTTGCGGCGTGTGACCGCACACAACCGGCTTCTCCCATGCGAGTTCCTTGGCTGCAAGATGGGATCGCTCCCATAGGAAAACCTCTGAGGAGTGATGCACGAGATTCTCCTCAATCGTTAGGTGCGGTTTGAGGCCGGCGTGCACAAAAAAGAAGTCCGGCTCGTTCCAATAGGCCACCGTTTCCCGAACGAACGTCTCGTGCTCCTCGGGGATATCGTAGTTGCCCGTACCTGCAAGATAGCTGGCGAGCGTCGCGTCGCCGCCGTTGATGTGCCAGAGCTCTGATTCCCGGAAGTCGAGAAAATCGAGCATCATTTCCTCATGATTCCCGCGAAGGAACGTGCATTCACACTCTCCTTGAAGCCGGATAAGCCGCTCGATCACGGCCTTCGTGTTCGGACCCCTGTCGACGTAGTCTCCAATGAAAACGAGGTGGTCATCGGCTCCGGGCTCAATCTTCTCGAGCAGAAGATTCAGGGTATTCACACAACCGTGAATGTCACCGATTCCGTACAGGCTCATACTCTTGGTCTGCCGGTTTTGTGCAGCCCCTCGATCTGTCGATCGCTGAAGGTCATCCCGTCACCTCGTCCGATTGTCTGGTCTCGTCCATGCCAACCAGTCCTCTTCCCGTCTTCTTAATTCTCCCGGCACGCATGAGCGACTCGAGTATGGCATCGAGTACCCCGTTTACAAACTTCCCGCTTTCCAGGGTGCTATACTTTTTCGCGATATCGATGAGTTCATTCATGGTCACCTTCGGGGGCACGTCATCCAGATACAGGAATTCTACGATGGCTATCTGGATTATGAGTCGATCGACAATCGCAACGCGTGACAAATCCCAATTCTGAACGTGTTCGGATATTATCGTCGAAGTTTCCGGCTCCCGGTCTAGGCAGCGGAGAAATAGATCCTTTGCGAATCCGAACGTGACCGCATCGTTTGCCATTCGAGGCTCGATCACTGTCTGAATGATGTGAGCGGAGTCGCCACCCCCAAGGGCGTGCGCGTACAGCGCCTGTAAGACACGTTCCCTTCCGTGACGGCGCTTGCTCATGGCCTCGAATCAACACTTTCTTGAACAGAAACTTCCACGCGACATGATGTCCGGGGAGGAAGATAAGCACCTTGCCTGTTGGCGCAAATTCGCGTGCCTGCGGAGTTATGATTCTGCCTCGCCATCTGTCTATAGTGCTTTGGAGTTGATCGTATTTCAGACCGCCCATGAAGCGTCGTCCGCCCGCTCCACTGGTGCCGGCAGCCGCCTGTCTAGCCATCGGGTCGCTCGCAGTGCGGATGGTCGATCCTCCGGTGGACGCCTGGATGCTGTGGTTGTCCATCTTGGTGTCTATCTCGGGACTCTGGTTTGCGCGATACAATGCGGTAGCGCGTTCGGCAGCTATCGCCTGCCTCCTGATTTCACTCTCATACAGCAACGCGTGTTTTCATGCACGTTTAGGCCATGATCACATCAGCGCCCATCTTGAACCGAGCCAAACACGCAATGGAGTTCAAGTAACGGCAAAGGGCCAGGTAGCCTCCGCGGTGACCGTCGCGACCGGCCGAACCACATTTGCTGTGGGAAGTCTCTGCTTGCAGATTCGTACTTCGTGCGTACGGGTTTCGGGGAAGATCCGGGTTTCACTCGGTCAGGTTGTTCGAGGCATCGGCGAGGGGGACAGGATCGTCGTATCGGGGATGCTCCAACCGCCCAGGCAGAAGAGAAATCCGGCAGATTTCGACGTCGTGGCTTGGCTCGAATCCAACGGCCTGTCAGCAACGATGTCACATGCGAAACTCCTGCAGCATCGCCCCGCAACCAGTTTCTATCGCATAGTCGTAAACAAAATCCGAACAGCCATTCGGAAAACGGTCAGTCGCGTCGTTCCGGGACCTTCGCGTGACCTGCCGCAAGCCCTGCTATTGGGCGATCGCTCAAAATTGACGACCGCCACGAGAAATGATTTCGCTCGCAGCGGCTTGATGCATCTCCTTGCGATCTCAGGTCTTCACGTCCTGTTTGTCGGGATGATGCTCCATCGTCTTATGCGACCGATACTGACGCGCATCGGATGGTCATGGCAGGTCGTCGAATCGATTCGATCTGGTGCGACACTCGCGCTGCTGATTCTTTATGCGGTTGTTAGTGGAGCGAGTCCATCAGTGGTGCGCGCCGTCATCATGACTGGTTTTCTATTGATCGCAACCGTAGTCCGAAGCGTTTCTAATCCCATGAATGCCCTGGGCGGCGCCGCGTTCGCCATTCTTTTGTTTGATCCCCTCGCACTCTACAGCGTTGGCTTCCAACTGTCGTTTTCAGCGGTCGCAGGTCTGCTTATGATGGGTCGAGGTCTCGTGGGTGATCTCGATACAATCATCTCCAATCCCATCATCAGGCGTATCGTTTCGGGTGTGTCCGCTTCGGTAGTAGCAACGCTCTCAACAGCTCCGATCCTTCTCTATCGGTTCGGATATGTAGGTCTTGCAGGCCTCCTGTTGAATCTGGTCGCCATCCCGCTGGGAGCTGCACTGCTCTGTGCCTCGATGCTTGCCGTGCTGGTCGGGGTCCTCTCCACGGGAGCGGCACTTCCGCTGGGGGCGGCCGTCGACATCCTGTCCCGCATGCTGAAATTGATCGCGAAGATCGGCGGCTCCAGCGATCTCCTCGTGGTCTCCACCCCATATGTTGCGGCTTTCAGCACGACGTCTGTCCTGGTACTTGTTACCCTGCTTTCGTCGAAACGAGGTCATTTTCGTCGGAGGACCCTTCTTGCAGCCGCTGTAATACCCTGCGTAGCAATTCTGGCGACAGCCGTTCATGGTGGATTTTCACCGAAAATGGAGGTTCTCTTCCTCGATGTGGGTCACGGAGATGCTGCGATTGTCAAACTACCTGATGGCCGAGTCCTTCTCATCGACGCCGGAAATCGACACCAATTTCGTGATGAGGGTGAACGGACTGTCATTCCGCATCTTGCCTGGCTTCGTGCAAAAAACGTTGATGTCGCCATTGTGTCGCATCCGCACGCAGATCACTTGGGAGGAATTCCCTTTGTATTGAAGAATATTCCTGTTGGATGTGTAGGTGATAATGGTCAGTTTTCGGATACCGCACTGTATGAGCAGACGATCAATATCATCCAATCCCAGGGACGCTGTCATCGGTCTCTTTCCGCCGGCGATACATTAGATCTTGGACGACTCGTCCGTGTATTCGTCCTTGCCCCTTCACCTCTTGAAGATTCCGGTGAAGCCAATGACCACTCCGTTGTCCTGAAGATTGTATTCGGCCGAACGTCGTTCCTCTTCACTGGAGATATTGAGTCGGAAGCTGAAAAGGTTCTCGTAAGTCACTATTGCAAACTACTCGCGAGTGACGTGGTCAAGGTTCCTCATCATGGATCCAGGACCAGCAGCACTCAAAAATTTGTCGGGTGCGCCACGAAACGAGAAAGAAAGACAGTTGCGGTAATCAGTGTTGGAAGACCTGAGAAGTATGGTCTACCCGATGAGGAGATAGTCGAACGCTGGAAGATCGTCTCCGGGGTAGTGCATACGACATTTAAGGATGGAGCGATGTGGGTAAGGAGCGACGGACAGACGATCAAGGAAGTTGTCTGGAAGTAGACCATCAAAAGGTTTACCCACACATACAGTTCTTTACTTAAGTAAATATTTAGTTAGAAGAGATGATAATAGTAGGTCCTGTCTAAATGTGGATAGAGCATGTTACCTACATCATGTGGATATCTTTAATCCATCCGTGTTTGTAGATAATCAAGAGATTTCCACAATTTCTAAAATTGACGAATTCTGATTTCTCTCTGGATTTTCAGACGATACAGTAACTCTATTCACATCTTATTCAGGTTTGTTGATAACTGTCCGTGTCGTATTAGACTTACGTGTGTACGGCTGTCAACAATCAAAACTGTGGAAAAGAGGTGGTATTCTTTGTCGTCTTTATGGGATATCGCGTGGATGAGCGGATGAAAGAGTAGGGATAACTTTTACTGCACGCTGGTTGAGATGATCTTTTGCACGAATTCAAGGTGTCTTTTCCAGACGTTTCAACATCTCTTTCTTATAGGTCTCGACACCGGGTTGATCGAAGGGGTTCATTCCGAGGGCGTAGGCGCTCACAGCTGCCGCATGTTGAAAGAAGTAAAGGAGGCTTCCGATTGAGTCAGGAGATACAGAGCCTCCGTTGATTGTTGCGCAGGGTACTTGGCCGTCCATATGCGCGCGCAGGGTACCTTCGTATGCGACTTTGTTAACGTCACGAAGCGGTCGGTCAACGAGGTATTCAAATTGATCGCGAGCGGAGTTCGTGTGCGGAACCTCCAGGGTCGAATTTTCCTCCGATATCAGAAAAGTCTCCGCCAGGATTCGCCGGCCGTCCTGTACGTACTGACCTAGCGAATGAAGATCAGTAGTGTACTGCAGTGTGATCGGAAGAAGACCTCTGCCCCCCTTCCCCTCGCTTTCTCCGAATAATTGCTGCCACCAATCGCCTATTCCACCAAGTCGGGGATCGAATGTCGAGAGCGCCTCGACAAAATGGTTCTTCCGTTGAACGAGATATCTGTAGGTCGCATAGGCCATCGCCGGGTTATCGTCCAACTGGGCCAGATCGCGCGCCGTCACGACGGCTCCATACAGAAGAGAGCGTACGTCAATCCCCGACACGGCGATCGGCAGCAGTCCGACTGGCGTCAGTACCGAGAAGCGTCCTCCCACATTGTCCGGAATGATATACTTCTTGAGCCCCATTTCTCGCTGCAGATCGTTGAGGGCTCCTTTGGCAGCATCTGTCGTGACGATGATGCGTCGGCTCAAGTCACTGAAACGCGGCTCCATCCAGTCACGGACAAACCGAAACGCGAGCGCCGGCTCGAGCGTTGAGCCGCTCTTCGAAACCACATTGACGTAAAGGGACTTTCCATCGAGGTAGTCCATCAATTCGGCATGGTACTTAGATCCCAAATGGTGGCCTGCGAAGAGGATCTCGGGACTGGTTGGACCAACGGAGGGGCGGAACGCTTCGATTACGGCCTTTGCGCCCAGGTATGAACCGCCTATCCCGATGCAGAGAAAAACATCCGCCTTGCCCCGTATCTCGTTGGCGGTGGCCGCAATGTCAGACAGCAACGCGTCGTCGGGTGAAAGGACGAGGTCGCGCCAACCCGTCATTTCGTGACCCGCGCCGGTACGGTTTACCAATGTTTCGTGGGCCGTCGTGATGATTTGAGCCGCTTCGCGCCGTTCCGATTCGTCGGTCGTGAGATCCGGGTTATGCCACGTGAAGTCGATCATTCGTAACTGATTAGGATACCGGCCAGTCAGTCAAGATACACCGGGCCATCGTGTCGAGCGTCGCGTCCGAAATCCGTGGCCAAGCGCCTGATTTGCCGGCGCCTGTTTTCGGGCTGACCAAGAAAAAGTCTGTGACCGGTCTCTGATCTTCCTATTTTTGGGATGTCCCACAACCACTACGAATCGATACCTGCCATGTACTCAATGCGATCACTCGTTTCGAGATCAGTCCTGGCATTGCTCTTACTGAGCACCGTGCTCGGTACAGCGAGCGCCCAGGATGTCCACTATAAGACCAAATCCAAGACCGAGTTGCACGTTCTGGGCTTCCTCGGAGGTCTGTTCAATGGAGAGACGAAGCAAGACGTCGCTATCAAAGGGTACAAGATGAGGGCCGATGAGAAAGATCACTCGACCATCACCGACCTCGACGGCGAGCGCTTCATTCAGATCAACCATAAGAAGAAAGAGTACTCCGTTATCACATTCGCGCAGATGGCCGAGATGATGAGTTCTCTGGGAACGAAGATGAATGATGCCGAGAAACCGCAGATGGCGGAGGGTGACAAACCCGACTACGACGTCGAATTCAATCTCGACGTCAAGAATACAGGCAAGACCCAAAAGATTGACGGATACAAGACCGAAGAGAAGGTGCTTATTCTCGAAACCCGATTTAAGCCGAAAGACGCATCAGCGGACTCGCTCCCGTCTGGATCCATCTACGCGGTGACTGACATGTGGCTGGCCGGTGACATCCCGGAAATGGGACCGGCAGAAGCGTTCCAGAAGCGCGCGGCGGAAGTAATGCAAAGTAATCTGGAGTCGATGGATATGGCAGGTGTCATCAACCAACTGCTGGGTAGTTATCCCCAGGTGGGCGCTGCCATGGATCGCGCGAAAGAGGAGATGACCAAAGTGGAGGGATTCCCCATGGTCACGACAATGCACCTCGTTACGGTTCCATCTGATAAGGATCTCGATCTCGAGCTCGCCCTGGGTGAAAAGAAAGAAGAGAAGAAGAAAGGTGGCGGGTTTGGCGGTTTTCTCAAGAAGATGGCTGAGGCGCAAGGCGTGCCCGCCGGCGGCGACGAAAAGGCGGAAGCCAAGCAAAAGACGCTTTTGTCCGTCTATTCCAGTACGAGCGATATCAGCAACAAATCCCGCGAGGCCTCCTACTTCGAGCCGCCATCAGGTTACAAAGAGGTGGAATACCAGTCTCCGATGAAAGACATGGAAAAGAACTGATAGCCCCTGAATAGTCTTTCGAGCGTATGTGAAAAAAATGTGCGGCAGCATTTGTTGTTTTCAAAGCACATCGCGTAAATTCAGATAATAAATATAGATAGCCCGGTCAAGAGGGGTACTGGGGAGGCAATCAGCGCCAAAAACCTACGCGCATGATTCGGTTTCTTCTTGTCCTGCTGGCATTCGTGTCAGCGCTCCTGGCATTCATTTTCCAGGAGACCATGTTGTTCGTCGCATCAGGCGGGCTGCTAATGGTGTCGGTTGTGCTCGTTCTGCTCCAGGTAAGGGAGCAGTCCAAGCGCAAGAATCGACTCAAACTTCCAAACGAACTCACTCCTGAGGATGAGCTGCGTGCTCGCGGGGTGCTCGAGATTCGTCCTAGGGCTAAAGCGGCGAAGAGCGCCGCGGCTTATGCGCCTCCCGAACTCAAGGCTTCAGCCCATTCAGAGGCGGAGTTGCAAATGCACGGCATTCTCGAGGTTCGAGAGAAGCGTCCTGTGGTGGGCGTCCCGGCGGCTGACGAAGCCGAGGCGCTGCCGGCGCCCCTCCCCGTGGAAGAGGTGGAGACGGATGCCGGAATTCCATGGTCGGTTGTCGCAGCTGACCAGGAAGAAGTTCCACTCAGCCTGTTCTCCGAGGTGGTCGAGACGCCCGAGACTGATCCCGTTGAGGAGCTTGTCCCCGAGCCATCTCTCGAGCCTGAATTGATGGAGCCGGCCGATCGGCAGCCGATTGCAGCCGAATTGGAGGCGGAGGAGATCGAAAGTCCTCAGTTGGAAGAGACCCCGGAGGCTGAGGTACTCGACCTCGAAGAGCAGCCGGTCGACTTGGAAGAGGAGTCGGCCATCGACGAGACACCGGTTGCGATGGAAGAGTCGCCCCTTGTCGAGGCCGCAGACGAGGCCATCGAGGAAATGGCCGAACAGCAGGATGTCACCCCAGTTGTCGAGCCGAGTCCGCCTGCACGGCGCCCGATTTCTCGTCGCAGGGTGGAAGTGGACGCTCACCTGCCGGCACTGCAAATCTCCCTGGGAGCCCATACGATCTGTCTCATTGACGTCGACACCGACACGTGCGTTTATCGACTTCGATCCATTGTCAGCTCAGGACCCGTCGATCACGCCGGGACGGAATATCCATTCGCGGGTTTCTTTCTCAGCGACCTGCTTGCCGAGACGACGGTGCTGGATATCGGTCCGAACGGGACTGAGCTTCCTGACCTTCGATTCTATCGTGACCCAGTTGCGTTGGAGCAGGTTATCGCCGCCCCGGTCATGAAGGGCGGTCTGCCGGCAGCGTTTCTCGTTGCGGGATTCGAGAACCAGGTGGATAAGAGTTCGGAGCAAGCCGTGACGAAAGCTGCCGCCTTTTTCAGCTCCCTCTACACGCTGCAGGAAGACCATCCGTCACGCGGGGATAGCCCCCTCACACGAGCCAAGAGAAAACCGCCGTCGCTTCGTCTTGTCAAGTCGAACCCAAAATCCTCTCAGAGCAAGATTATCGCCGAGGAGATGACTCGTGCCAGGGGGACGTCACACCCGATGGCGTTTGCACTCGTCTGTCTCGACAAAGGGGACGAGATCTCGCATTCCGATGAGATGACTCTCTATCAGGTGGAAGAATGGATGCGCAACTGTCTTGAGCAGATTACGCCCGACGGCCGCATAGAATATCTGGGTGAGTTGGGATATGGGATCATCCAACTGCGGGACGTAAGCGACGTCGAGGGCTGGGTTCGGCGAGCGCAGCAGATCTTCAGGAGCGAGCACGGTCCGGTCGATGCGCACCCGATCGTCGGAGTCGCCATGTTGTCTGAAGGGCATCGAGATCCGGAAGACCTCCAGGCGGACGCCGTCCGGGCGCTTCGGGCAGCCTACGAGACAGGCGACAGCACGATACTTGTCGGGTAGGTCGAGGACCCCGAACGGGCGAGCATCATTGATCGACGCTGGTCCGCCACTCCGTTCCGTGGGCGCTTGAAACCTAAAGCCGCCAGGTCACGCCAGCGTCGCAACGTCAATCGCAGTCGACGAGCCGCCGGCAAGGCGTCGACCCGTTGCGAGAAGACTCAAATACGTCGACGACCCGCACTCGTTGCCATGCTAACGGCAGGGTCATCCAGCTGCTTGCGCTGCTCAGGCGGGCTCACGGACGAACAGACTTCGACTCACTTTGACTTTCCCCGCCAACTGGCCTACTTTGAGAACAGTTCTTTGCGCATTGCCTGCCGGTTTCCCGACACGAGTCGGGACGAAGAGGGAATTCGGTGATTCCGACGAACCGTCGGGAGAGTCCGAAACTGTACCCGCATCTGTAGGCTGCAAAGGTTGTAGGCGAAGATCTTCTGAGCCACTGTCCTGGTTGTCCAGGGTGGGAAGGCGTAAGAGAGAGCCTGCAATCGGGCGAAATGCCATGCAGCGAGTCAGAAGACCTGCCAGCAGACATCCTGCCAAAACGCCTCCGGGTTAGAGGCCTGCGGTATTCAGATCTGGCGGGTCTGGCTGAGACCCTCACCAATTTTTGGTATAGGACCCGACAGTCGAGAGCCTGGGCCTTGTAATTGAGGTCCAGGCTTTCACATGTTTTATCTACGCCGATATCTGGTCTGTATGTCCCTGCTCGGCGCTGCTGCCGCGGCGTCGGCACAGGTAGCTATAGACACAACCATCGCGCTTCCGGAAGCGACGGTCACCGCCGTTCGAGACAAGGCTTCCCACGCCGCCGCTGTTACACGGATCACGGCGATCCCCATCGGAAACGCTGCTCGGGAGCGAAATAAGTCGCTCGCCGATCTTCTCGACACCTCGACCGGCCTCTATGTCCGACGGTACGGACCGTCTGGTACCGCGAGCCTTTCATTCCGAGGGACCGATCCGTCACAAACGGAGATTCTTCTCGACGGCCTTCGGATCACGGATCCTCAGTCCGGCCAGGTAGATCTGTCACTCATTCCCGTCGTCCTGTTGGAGTCGGTAGAGATCATTCATGGCGCCGGGTCGTCAGGGACGGCGGGCGGTCTCGGTGGTACCGTCAGGCTTCGTACGCTGCGTACCGATGCACGCGGGCGCCTCCGATTTCGCGTAGGATCGGGCGCTTACGGTGAGCGAAACGTCAGCGCTCTGGCCGCCGGTGGCTATGGCATCGTCTCGGGCGTCGCGGCGGTGGAACATTCCAGAGAGACGGGCACCTTCCCGTACGTCAATCGGGCCCTGCAGCCACCCGAACAGACGACCCGAACCGGCGCTGACATGGAGGCGACGTCGCTTTTTGGTAAAGTCGCGGTGAGAGGAGCGCGACACCAGGCCGCTTTATCCGGATGGATCAACAGCGTCGATCGAGGGCTTCCCGGGCCGGGCAATGCACCACCCGTTCCATCACGTCAGAACGACGGCCATTTTCGAACCTGGCTCAACACCCATCACCGGTTTCATGGGTTTTCAGTCTCATCCGACTGGTCGGTGCAGACGTCGAAGCTTCACTATGTAAACTCCACCTCCGCGACGGACGACCGAACGCAGACGACTACGTTCGAAGGCCGGGTAGCCGCGGATGTCCCAGTGGCAGGATCGATCCTCCTCCAGCCGGGCGCCGACTGGATCGAAAACACGACCGGGGATACCAGAGAACACCGCGCCGGCGTATTCGGCATGGCCACGTTTGAGTCGCGTGCGCTGATCCTCGAAGGGTCGCTCCGTGGTGAGACGTGGTTCGCACCGGCCGCCACCCGCCGTCAGCTCGTCCCCCGGGCAGGCTTGAACTTAAAGGACTTCCCGATGCGCGACGTTCGACTGAAGGCGAGCTTTGGGAGGAGTTGGACCGTTCCGTCACTCGTCGATCGCTACTGGGTGCCCGGCGGAAACCCCAATCTCCGTCCGGAGAGGGGGTGGACCGGAGATGCCGGCCTGATGATCGATAAGGAAGGAATCGAGCTGGAACTGACCGGCTTTTCCGCCACGCTCACCGATCGGATCGTATGGATTCCAAGCCTTGTCGGCACGGGCGTCCAAGTCTGGCGGCCCACCAACGTAGGCGCGGTCCATTCATACGGATTCGAAGGCTCTGCCGCCGGTGACGTTGCCATCGTTCCCGGAGCGACCGTGCACGGCGGAGTGAGCCTGTCCTACACAGAGGCGCTGGATCGGTCAGACCCGACGGCGGTTTCGTATGGGCATCAGCTCAAATACGTGCCTCGCACGGTGGTATCCACGTCGGCGAGTCTAAAGACGCACCGGATCGAGCTAGGTCTGTCGGGGCGGGTCGTCGGGAAGCGCTACGTCACCTCCGATGAAACCGCCTCTCTTCCGTCACATCTCGTCCTTGGGGGTCGGCTCTCGTACGACGCGCATCTCGGTGCGCTTACGGCGATGATCACCGTAACGGCAGAAAACATCACGAACGAAACGTATTCAACAATCCGATTCTACCCGATGCCGCCAAGGCACTTCGGTGTCGGCTTGAACCTGGAGTGGAGGAAACCCCAATGATTTGCCGCCGCACACCGCGAATGGCCCTGACCGCCACGCTGATCCTGTTATCCGCCGTATTCGCAGGATGCGACCTCTTTGGCGACAAAGAAAGCGGCCCAACGGAAACGACGGAATCGGTGATAGTGGCCAATGGGGGCAATTTCAGCGACCAGAATGGGTTTCTGAGCATGTATGATCCAACAACCGGGTCCATTTCCAACTCAGTGGACCTGGGCGGATTTGCCCCCGCCATGGCCATTCACAATGGGGAGGTGTTCGTTCTGTTGAACACGTTCAGTACCGGCCGTATCAGCGTCGTCGACCCCGCATCGGGATCGGTGAGCAGGCAGTTCCAGGGTCTACCCGGACCGCGTGGCATCACTTTTATCGACGACTCGAAAGCGATGGTTACGAATTTGAGTCCGTTTGGCGAGAATGGAGCAGAGCCGGCAACCGTGTCCATGATAGATATCCAGTCAGGCACCGTCGATGCCGATGTTGTGACGGTTGGAATCTATCCTGAAGGCATCGTCGAGTATGCGGGCCGAGTGTATGTCGCCAACAGCGGCAATCTCGGCAGTGGTACAACACTCTCTGTCATCGACGCCGGGACAAAAACTGCGGTCGGATCGATCGAGCTCGGATGCGACGGTCCAAACGAGATCTTCGTCGATCCCGACGACGAACTGATCGTAGTCTGCGAAGGCAAGGTCGTCTACAATGACGATTTCAGTGAGATCATCGATCAGACGTCGGGACAAATCGTAGCCGTTGATCCGGCTACACAGGCCGTCGTGGGGCGAACCGTTCTGCCGACGCAGGCCGGATCCGAGAATGGATCGCAGAGTGCGTATCTGAACGCGGCGGCTGAGGAGTTGTACGCAATCGATACGGGAACCGGCAGCGTCTATCGCTATGCGACCGATTCCAATACGTTGACCGCGACGCTCAACGTGCCGGCGGCGGCCGATCTCGTCGGTCTTTCAGCCGTGGCCTATGATGACGCGAGCAAGTCGCTCTACGTCGCCCGCCTGGCAAGGGGCGCAGGGGGCTTCCCCGACTTCTCGGCTTCCGGCGCCGTGGTGATCCTCGACCGAAGCGGAAAGCAAACCGGACGATTCACTGTGGGTCCGGCGCCCACTCACATCGAGTTCCTCCGCAGCGGCAGGTGACTAAATTTCGGGTTCCGGGTTCCGGGTTCCGGGTACCAGGTTCTCAAGGTTCTGCGAGTCCAGTCATTCCCGCGGAGGGCCTGCCCGGCGAAGCCTGGGCGGGAATCCATCAATTCAGAACGCAAAATGCAAATCGCAGATTGACCATACGGAAATGCCTCGACCTCAGAACCTCGAACATCGAACCCCGAACCCTAAAACAGATACTCCAAGAGGAAGAATCCCCCGATGAGCAGGACGAGAAAGGTGATCGAGAGGATCTCGAGATACTTGTCGAGGAAAGCCTTGATGCGGGCTCCGAAGAAGTGAAAGAGTGCACCGACCAGGAAGAACCGGCCCGCTCGGCTTATCAGGGAGGCCAGCATGAATACCGGTAGGGAAATATTGAAGACGCCGGCCGTGATGGTAAAGACCTTGTAGGGTAGCGGAGTGAAGCCCGCCGCGAAAACTGCCACAAAATCGTACTCGCGATAAAGCGTCTGAACGACTTGGAACGTGTGGTCGGTGAAGCCCGGAATGACGTCCAGGAAGAAGAGTGCCAGACGACTGAACTGGCCTGTTCCGTCGTACCACAGCCATGCGCCGATCTGGTAGCCGAAGAAACCTCCGAGTACCGAACCGACCGTGCAGACCGCCGCGAAAAGAAATGATCGAGGCGGCTTGGCGACACAGAGTGCGATCAGGAGTATGTCGACCGGGACCGGAAAGAAGATTGACTCGGCAACCGCGAGAGCAAAAAGGGCCTGGACGGCATACCGTCCCTCAGCAAGCCGTTCTATCCAGGCCTGCAGCCGCCGCATCAAGACGAACGGATTCAGTGAGGAGCGAGTTCTGGCCGACTCCGACGGCGCCGAGTGATCAGACACGCTGGTTCACTGCACGTTTGATCCGATGATGTCGGGATCAGGCGCATGACCGGTGTCCGCACCGACAAACGGCACGAAACTGAATCGCCCAAGCCGCTCCTCTACGACGGTGTCTTCTCCGGTTCGGCTGATCCTGATCATTGTTTGATCGGAACTCTGTCCGACCGGAATGATGAGGCGTCCGCCACGAATGTCTTCAGCCGGTGCACGGAGTTGATTGATCAGCGGAGCCGGTATTCTGGCGGCGCCCGCCGTGGCCAGGATACCGTCGAAAGGAGCGAATGCAGGCCAACCTTCCGAGCCGTCTCCTATTTTTGTTATCACCCGGTAGCCCAATGTGCGCAGGTGCTCGCGAGCCCGCTGGAGGAGTTGCTCATGCCGTTCTATCGAATAGACACGCACGCCCATCTCCGCAAGTATGGCCGCCTGATACCCACTCCCCGTTCCAATTTCGAGGACACAGTCTCCTGGCTGCGGATCCAGACTGGCCGTTTGAAAGGCGACGGTATACGGTTGCGAAATGGTCTGACCCAGGCCGATGGGTAACGCTTCGTCCTGGTAGGCTAACCGGCGAAGTGCATGGTCGACAAAGATGTGACGCGGTACGATAGACATGGCTCGCAACACCAAATCGTTGTCGATCCCCTTGTCGCGGAGCATTTCGACGAGCCGGCGGGCCCGTTTCCGATATGTTCGATCACTGTCCAGCATCCGCACTAGCAAGCGAGGGATTGGCTCCAGATTCGGGAGCAAAGGCCGCGGCCAAACGCTGCCGAAGATCGGCCTCGGTAAGATTAGACGTCAGCGTGCCGCGTTCCGCGACGGAAATACTTCCCCTTTCCTCCGATACAACAAGCACGAACGCATCCGTTTGCTCACTGATCCCGACGGCCGCCCGATGGCGCAGCCCAAGATGCGGGCTCAGCCGCTTGCTCTCCGAAACGGGGAGAATGCAGCGAGCGGCCGCTATCTGCCCCGACTGGATGATCACGGCGCCGTCGTGCAGTGGACTCTTCGGGTGGAAAATGGACGAGAGTAATTCCTGGCTGACGCGAGACTCCAGTAGCGTTCCGGTCTCGATGAAAGCGCGCAGTCCACTCGCGCGTTCAAAGACGATGAGTGCGCCGACCCTGTCGCGGCTGAATGCTGCCGCTGCCTTAATTACCTGATCGGCCGCTCTCCCCTGCTCCGGCGAAGTCAGCAGGCGGCGCATCAACGGCACGTGACCGAAAACGAGTGACAGCGCCCTCCTGATTTCAGGCTGGAAAAGAATGATGATGGCGAGCACGAACACCTCCCCGATGGTGCTGAAGAGCGCTCGCAGCACGCGCATGTTCATCGCCGTAACGACGTTGTCCAGAATCACCAGGGCAAGGAGCCCGAGCAGGATCTGCATGCCGATCGTGCCCCGCATCATGCGGTAGAGGTGATACAGGATGAACGAAACGATGGCGACTTCGATGACGTCACTGAGCCGGATCGGAACGAAGAAGAGATTCAGTGCGAGCGTCATGGCAGTGCCTCCTCGGCATGCCGCGAAGCAGCCATCAACGCATTCACGGTTCGCGCGGCATCTCTCGTGGCCGCAACGTCGTGACAGCGGACGATCGAGGCGCCGTTCATGATGGCAACGGAAGTCGCCGCCAGCGAGCCGTAAAGTCGATCGGAAACCGGAACGGGGTCGGCCGGCTCGTCGGACAAGACCACGCCAATGCTGCTCTTTCGAGAGATTCCAATGAGAATGGGGCGCTCAAGCGATGCGAACTCGCTCAGGCGGGCAATGAGCGCCAGATTGTCTGTGACCCGCTTTCCGAAGCCGAACCCCGGATCAATGATCACGTCTCGGACGCCTTCTCGTTCGGCGGTTCCAATCGAGTGCCGAAGCGAGTCGCTAACTGCGGCCACGATATCGTCGTAATCGAATCCGTGCGGCATTTCGCCGGGACGACCGACGCTGTGCATGACGACGACTGGGACGTCGGCGGCGGCAGCCGTGGATGCCATTCGCTCATCGTACCGAAAGCCCGTGACGTCGTTGATCATACTTGCGCCCGCCTCAACGGCAGCTTCTGCGACTTGGGATTTGTAGGTATCGATGGAGATCGCGACGCCGGGATGTCGAGCGGCTGCACCGCGGATCACAGGGATCACGCGACGGATTTCCTCGTCGATTTCAACCGGTGTTGCACCCGCTCCATAGGTTCGACCTCGTGGACGCGTCGATTCCCCGCCGACGTCGATGATGTCAGCGCCTTCCGTCACCATTTCATCGACCCGTCGGAGTGCATCGTCAACGGCAAGGTACCGCCCGCCATCCGCAAAACTGTCTGGAGTGACATTAAGGATCCCCATAACGAGGGTCCTTGCACCAGGACGACAGTCGAGCATGCGGTGGCCGCAATGGATAAGGAAATGGTCTGTTTGTCGCGATCCATTCATGAAGGGTATACTACCCCGTTTCTCGTCGTCGGCTCGGCGCCAAAATACGTACAAGCCCCATGACAAGCCTCTCGGCACGGTTGATCGGGAAGGTACCGTTTGGACCACTCTCAAGGGTTCAAAAGTTCCTTCGTGATCCCGAAGCCGCGCAGTTGCTGGTTCTTCGTCGCCTGCTCACAGCGGCACGCCGAACGGAATGGGGTCGTCGTTATGATTACGAGGGTATTCTCCGCGCCTCCGACCTGCTGGGCGCCTACCACGAAAAGGTCCCGATTCACACCTACGAGGAGATGCGCGAAGCCGTTGCCAGAGTGCGCAGGGGGGCCACAGACATTCTCTGGCCCGGAAGCATTCGATATTTCGCCGCATCGAGCGGCACGACGTCGTCGGGCCGCATCATTCCGGTAAGTCCTCAAATGATGCGCTCGAACCGCCAATTTTCACTGGCCTTGATGCTGAACCACCTCTCTCGAACGGGCCGATTCGACCTGCTGCGCGGCAAGGTGCTGGCCCTGCCGGGATGGATAGAGGACGATAATCCGGTTCTCGGCACCCGCGTAGGGCAGATCAGTGCAGTGCTCGCCGAGACCCAAAGCGGCCTCCTTCGGCCCTGGCGGGCGATCGGGAATGAGTTGGGATTTATCACGCATTGGGAAGACAAGATGGCGGCGATCGCAGACCATACGCTCGGTCAGGATATCCGGATCATCGTGATCGCGCCTTCGTGGTGTCAGGTTCTTTTCCGTCTTGTGGTCGAACGTGATCGGATGATGACGGGCCGGAGTCGCTCGATCGGCGAGATCTGGCCAAATCTCGGCCTGATCATCACAGGCGGCGTGTCCCTGTCGGGGTATCGTCAGCTGCTGGCAGACTACATCGGACGCGACGACGTCGACTTGCTGGAGACATACGGCGCTTCCGAGGGTTTTATTTCGTTTCAGGATGATCTGTCCGATCCCGCCATGCTGCTCCATCTCGACAATGGGGTATTCATGGAATTCGTGCCCTTCGAAGCTGAGGGTCTGTCGGACGCGCCTCGTTTGACTATAGGCGACGTCTCGGTCGGACCTCGATACGCCGTTCACCTGACGTCGAATAGCGGATTCTGGTCATACGCTGTCGGTGATGTGGTGCGCTTCACTTCGGTTTCGCCCCATCGCATCGTCGTAACCGGGCGAACCGTCGACATGTTGGACAAGTACGGCGAGGCCGTGTTCGGTGACGAGGCACGCGCAGCCCTCGAATATGCGTGTGCTGCAACCGGATCACGGGCAACGCATGTCCACATCACCCACACAGTGGCGACACCCGACGGATCCCCCGCCCATGAGTGGCTGATAGAGTTCGAAACCCCGCCAACGGACCGCTCCGCTTTTGCGAGATTCATCGATGAACATTTGGCCGGTGCCGGCCATCATTACCAGGATCGCCGCGAGGGCCGGGCTTTTGCGTTCCCTGTGGTCACGGCGCTGAAACCCGGCGCTTTCTTTCGATGGATGGAAGCTGCGGGCAAACGCGTGAGCGTGCAGACGAAGGTGCCCTTGATGGAAGAGGAGCGGGATACGGCCGATGCGATCCTCGCCGCTCAGGACTGAGACGGAGAGATGTTCGGCTGCCCGTTCTGACGGCGGACATCTTTGAGCCTCAGCTGCAGCGAACGCCGATTGTTCCACGTGTTCTCGTCAACGGTGAAAACCATCTCGAGACGGTCAGACTGCGATGAATTGGATCTCACGGTTGGGAGATGCTCGTGCATGTTGAATCCGATGACGTCAAGCATTGGCCCAGGAGATCGGTTGGCCTGCTTGACGCGAAACTTAAGGTGGCCGCTGCCGACGACCGACGGATATCCGACGACGATCAGGTCGTTTCCGTAGAAAACGGGGCGTCGGTTTTCGGGCCCAAATGGACCAAATTGTTTAAGGACAGCCCAGAACCTGTCGGTCAGATCGGAAAGGTGCAGCGTCGAGTCGATTTCGATTTCCGGGCTGAGGATGTCCTCGGTAAGGTGTTCGGTTGCATAGACCTCGAGCCGCTGTCGAAGTAGCGGAATGTTCTCTTCCGGGAGCGTGAGCCCCGCCGCGTACTCATGGCCACCGAATCGCGTCATCAGTTCGGCTGAATCCTTCAGGGCATCGTAAATATTGAAACCCTTGATCGATCGCGCCGAGCCCTTGGCTTCCCCGTCCACCGAAGCAAGCATCACCACCGGCCGGTAGAAATGCTCGACGAGTCGGCTGGCGACGATGCCGATGACGCCCACGTGCCACGAGGGGTCGTGGATGACGAGGGCGTTCGTGCCGGCCTCCTCCGGATGGTTCCTCGCGATCTCAAGTGCCCGCTCCAGCGTTTCGGTATCAATCTGGCGACGTTCCAGGTTGATCTCGTTCAGTTCAGACGCCAGTTGTTGCGCAGAGGCCTCATCACTGGTGAGCAGCAGTTCGACGGCATGCCGCGCATCCGACAGACGACCCGCGGCATTTATTCGAGGTCCGATTCCGAAAACGATCTTGCCCGTGTCGCAAGCTGACAGATCCATTCCCGACTCCACCGCCAGCATCCGCAATCCAAGACGTGGCTTCGACCGAATCTGATTGAGTCCGACGCGCATCATCACACGATTCTCTCCGACGATGGGAACGATGTCGCTCGCAATGGAGAGTGCCACGAGATCGAGGTAATCGATTGCCTCTTCCTGGTCGCGCCCCATCCGCGAAAGCACGCCCTGAATGAGCTTGAAGCCGACCCCGCATCCTGAGAGACCCTTGAAAGGATAGGTGCAATCAGGCCGCTTTGGATTCAGCACGGCTACCGCGTCGGGTATCCTATCTTCGGCGGTATGGTGGTCACAGATGATGAGGTCGAGTCCACGCTCTTTGGCATAATCAGCCTCGTCGCACGCGGTAATCCCGCAGTCCAACGCGATGATCAGCGTGGCGTGTGCGTTCGCGGCGTAGTCGATGCCGATCTGCTGCAGTCCGTAGCCGTCCCGGATTCGATGCGGAATGAAATAGACCGGATCGAGGCCGCACGCGCGCAGGAAAGAAACCATGACGGCCGTCGCGGTTGCGCCGTCAACGTCGTAGTCGCCGTACACGAGTACGCGTTCGGACGACTCAATGGCCTTGACGACGCGGTCAACGGCTCGATCCATATCCTTCATGAGGAACGGGTCGTGCACGTGGGAAAGCTCGGGCCGGAAGAACAGCTTGGCTTGATTGTAGGAATCGATGCCGCGAAGGGCCAGCACGCGCGCCAGTGGTTCAGGCAGGTCGTTCAGTGCCGAACGCAGACTTGCGACGACCTGCTCATCCGGCTGGGGACGCAGAACCCATCTGTTCTCCATCGGGCCTCCTTCGGCTCTTCGGTGGGGTGGATCAATGATTAAGACACCTGAGTGGTGCTTTCCATAACCCGAAGGTAATCATTTCGAGGCGATTCGTCGGGATCAGACAGCGTACCGACGGGAGAACATCAGCGAGCGGTTTCGAAATGTTTGTGCAGTCGTTCGCGTACCAGATCAATGGGCATTTTTCGTCCCGTCCAGATTGCATACGAAAGAGCCGCCTGCGAGATCAGCATTTCTAAGCCTCCCTGTGTACGCGCGCCGCGCTGGCGTGCCATTCTCACCAGGCGGGTTTCGAGGGGCCAGTAAACGAGGTCGTAAACGATCTGCTCGGAATGGAAATCACGCTCCTCCGTCCAGATTGACTCTTCTGCGTTAGACTTCATGCCGAGCGGTGTGGTGTTGATCAGCAACGTGCTCCGGCGGATCTCGGGTCCGGCGCGATCGAGTCGTACAAAATCGACCGTGCAGCGTGGATGCTGGCCCAGGAGCAAGTTGGCGAGGCGCATTCCCGTCTCCGAGGTGCGTGCTGTGATGACGATTCGTTTGGGGCGCGCGTATTTGGTGACGGCGAAGCCAACCGCCCGCGCCGCCCCACCGGATCCGAAGATGAGTACCTGACGATCCGTCAACTCGGGAAGCATCTGCCAGATCGGCGCGACGAAACCGCCCACGTCACTGTTGTCGCCGACGAGTTTGACCCTGTCCCCTGCCGGCCGGCACGAAATCGTGTTGGCTGCCCCGATCGTCTGGACGACGTCGGAGGTTTCGTCGAGAAGGTGAACCACAGATTCTTTGTGCGGGACGGTCACGTTTGCACCGACGAGCCCCTGGGAGACGAGCGAGCGGAGCGCCTTCCCCAAATTCGCGGGATGGACAGGGTACAGGTGGTACTCGAGATCCAGGTGCTGCGACTCGAACGCCGTGTTGTGAATCAGGGGTGAAAGGGAATGCTCGAGGGGATAGCCGAGGAGCACGATGGGACGTTTATCCTTCGCAGACATGAGCGTTGAAGCCGAGCGCGGCGGTTTTCAGCGGGGCAGGCTCAGCATACGCTTGACTTGCGCATCGCGACAGAGGTCCGGATAAGTGCTCTGGAAGTCGGCCCGCTTTTCCGGATCGAGATGGAACGAGGTTTTGAAGGCATTGAATCCTTCGCGATATCGTCCGAGGGCAAGCAGGACGCGACCGAATCCGAAATACGTTTCGGCGTCGGCTCGAAGTGCGAGTGCGCGGTTGTAGGCGCGCAGCGCTTCGTCGAACCGGAGCGCTTCGAAGAGCGTGTCTCCCAGATCGAGCCACGCGTCGTGACTCTTCGGGTCGAGCGCAATGACTTTTCGATACGAGTCGAGCGCTGCATCGAGCATGTGCGCGTTGTACTCGCAATCGGCCTTGGCGTACCAGAGATCGGCATCGTCGCTGCGCAGGCGAACGGCTTCCGTGAAACAGCGGATTGCTTCGCGGTGGTCGCCACTGGTCTCCATACAGCAGCCGAGTCCGTACCAGGCTTCAACGTAGTGCTCGTTGATCTTGAGAGCCGCCTCAAAGGATCGAGTGGCCTCCTCGTTCTGATTCATCTCATCGTATGCCGATCCAATCGAGCATAGGGTAACCGCGTCCTCCGGCTCTAGATCGAGCACCGAATTGTAGGACGCCACCGCCTCCTCAAATCGTCCGAGTGCAGCCAGCGCGTTTCCGCGATTGAACCAGGCCGAGGCAAAGTCGTCCTGCAGCGCCAGGGCCATTTCGTACGAAGAGACCGCATCATCGTACCTCTCGAGACGATTGAGAACGATGCCGCGATTGTACCAGGCGTTAGCAGAGAATGGATCTGTGTCGATCTGGCGGTCATAGCAGTCGAGGCTGCGCTCGAACCGGCCGAGCATATCGAAGCAGTAGGCCAGCTCGTACCAGGCATCCGGATGTTCGGGATTGATCTCGGTACACGTAGTCAACGCTTCTGCCGACTCCGCATACCGACCCAGCTTCGACAGGGTCACTCCGCGCTGGAAAAGGACCTCTTCGCTGGTTGGATCGAGTTGACCGGCCGTTTCGAATGCTTCGAGGGCGCGATCCGATTCATTCAGGTAGTCGAGAGTGATCCCCAGGTTCAGGTTCGCCTCGGCGTCCATGGGATTGAGCGCCAATGCGCGTTCGTACGCATCGATGGCATCTTCGTGTCGCTCGAGCGTGTTGAGGAGGACGCCGCGCTTGAGCCAGACATCCGACGAGAAAGGTTGCAGCGCGAGGAGGCGATCGATGACTTCGAGGGCATCTTCGAAGGATTCCGTCTCGAAATAGTAGGTAGCGATATCCTCCAGCGTCTCCGAATCAAAATAGGTGGACGAATCGTCGGAGCGGCTTTTTTCGTAGGCCTCGACGACACCGTCCAATCGGAGCCTCTCGATTGAATCGTCTTGATCTTCGAACTCGAAATCGAACATGCTCATACGTAACGAAGCATCGTTCGTAAATTGAGCGTGTCAGGGCGCCCGGAGCCTCCGAGCCTGCACGCACGAATTATATCGTTGAAATATTGAACATGCAACCCACCGAACCGAGTGGACGGTTGTTCGGAACCTCCCCCAGGTTCGAGAGAGAACTACATGCTGTTCACTTTTGAGGGAATCGACGGGAGCGGAAAATCGTCCCAAATATCCCTGCTCGAAGCCCGTCTACGAGCATCAGGGCGTAAGGTTCTCGCGTTTCGGGAGCCCGGAGGCACAGAAATTTCCGAGAGCGTGAGAAGCATCCTGCTCGATCCCAATCTACAGGTCGGACCCGTCGCCGAAATGTTGCTCTTTTCAGCGGCGCGAGCCCAGCTCGTGGCCGAAAGGATCAGGCCGGCACTCGAGTCGGGACGCGTCGTCCTCTGTGACCGATTCTACGACTCGACGACAGCCTATCAGGGTGCCGGACGCGGGATCGCCGATCCCGACTGGATCATTTCCCTGCATCGCGTAGTGACGGGTGGTCTCGTTCCCGACCGAACGTATTGGATCGACATTTCACCCCAGTCGGCTCAGCGCCGAATGGGCGATATGCCGCGAGACCGAATGGAAATCGAAGACGAGGCCTTCTATGGACGCGTGGCAGAGTGCTACCGCCAACTCGCGGCCGACGAACCGCAGAGATTTGTTCGCGTTGACGGCGAGCGAAGCATAGATGATGTGCAGAAGGCTATCTGGTCTGATATGCGCACCGTACTCGGCATCGACTGACCGGCTCCGAGGGACGGAACCGACGTTTCGGCCGAAAGGTTAGACTCAGACAGAACGCATCACGCCCCATGCCAGAGCTGAAAGAGTCTGCTACTGCAGTCGTTACGCGCAGGACGAATGAAGCAAAGGAACGCTTCCAGCGCTTCCTGAAGGAAAATAGCCTGCGCCAGACCCCGGAACGCTTCGCCGTCCTCGAAGAAGTGTATTCCGGAAGCGGCCATTTCGATGCCGATGAGCTGCACGTGCGCCTCAAGATCAAGGGAGAGCGCGTGAGCAGGGCGACCGTCTACAACACGCTCGACCTGCTCCAGGAATCGGATCTGGTCATACGACATCAGTTCGGCCAGAATCAGGCGAAATACGAGCCCGCGTTCAGCTACAGGCAGCACGATCATCTGATCTGTACCGACTGCGGCGAGGTGTTCGAGTTCTGCGATCCGAGGATTCAGGGAATCCAGGAAATGGTCGGCGAAATCTTCCGGTTCAACATTCAGTCACACTCCCTGCACGTGTATGGATCCTGTGAACGAGTCGATTGCCCGAATCGTCCCGCGCGTTGAGGATGAAAAAATACGGGTGAGGTGCATTGTCTTAAGCGCGACAGTATATTATCGGTCCTGATGAATCGCCTCCTCGCCTCCATATTGCTCCTGCTCGTCTTTTGCGTCGGAACGCTGATGGCCAATGTCGTCTTCAGCCGCTTCGATGCGCGGACCGAGGGAAACAATATCGTGGTATCATGGCAGGCAAGCGTCGAGTCGGATATCAGTGAGTATGTGCTCGAACGCAAAACCCTCTACGATGCACAGTTTGTGGAGATGGCGAGGTTTCAGCCCCACGGCACAAATAGTCTTTATACTTATAGGGACGACCGCGTCTTCAAGGTGCAGTCCGAACAGGTCTCCTATCGACTGCGGATAATCAATACGGACAACTCCTTCGTCGTAACGGACGCGATCACGATTGATTACACGCCGACCGCCGTTCGACGAACTTGGGGCAGCATCAAGGCCATGTTCCTGTAAACTTGCCCATGCCGTGCTTAGTAATAGTTGCCTCCGGGACGTCTGTCGCGGAGGTTTTTTTCTACCGGTACGTCGTACTTGGTACTAAGTACTTGGCCACGTGATGAATCTGGAAACCCCGTCATTCCGAGAGCACCAAGCACCAAGTACCCAGCACCCAGCACCAACAAGCAAGTGACTAATCGGACGCAAATACTAGCACCCGAGCGAGTCGATCGCATTCTGAACCGGATCGCTTACGAAATCGTCGAGCGGAACAAGGGGGCATCGACGCTCGAGATTGTCGGGATACGGAAGAAAGGGTCGAGATTGGCCGAGATCCTGGCCGCCCGAATCGCACAGAATGAGTCGGTCCGGCTGCATGCGAATGAATTGGACGTCTCCGCCTATCGGGACGATCGGTCGCCGGGAGACAGTGTGGATGCTTCGCAAATCGAGTCGGATATGGCCGGGCGAGACGTCATTCTGGTTGACGATGTCCTGTTTACGGGGCGAACCGCCCGTGCGGCGCTCGACGCTATCGTACACTATGGTCGTCCCCGCTCGATTCAATTGGTCGTTCTCATCGATCGTGGTCATCGGGAATTTCCGATTCAGCCTGACTACGTCGGAAGGAAGATCCCTACAAAACACAGAGAACGTGTTGTGGTGGATGTCGAAGGGTCGCTCGCGGTGTTTGTGGAAGAGTGATTCGTTTGACGTCCGAGATTCAAGGTCCGACGTCCGAAGTCGGTCTTGGTCACGTCGCATTGTCTAATCAGGATAGTTCCGCTCCCATCTTGCCGACGCTTGTGTGGCTACTGACCCTCCCGGAATCTTGAGTCTAGCCTCCACGGGACCCCGGACCCCGGACCCCGGACCCCGGACCATCGGACTTCTGAGCTAGAACGCGGCCGTCGTATCGGGCGCAACGAACATGCGCACTTCCGAGCCTTCCGGGATTTCTGATCCGGGCGGCGGAATGACGCGGACGACGGAGTT
This sequence comes from uncultured Bacteroidota bacterium, assembly GCA_963768715.1. Lineage (GTDB taxonomy): Bacteria > Bacteroidota > Rhodothermia > Rhodothermales > DATKEJ01 > DATKEJ01. The sequence goes on along the minus strand of CAVYJC010000004.1, from coordinate 284,266 downwards.
GGGGTCGGCGTCTCGTGCATCGGGATCATCAAACACGACGAACTGAAGACGTGCGGCCCGCAGCATCGTCTCAGCTTCGGGAAGCGGCACCCCCACCACTTCGGGTACTTTCGTCGCGTTGGAGCCGAGTCCTAAGCTGATCCAAATGTCGATGGCGGTCCCAACGGCAACAGAATCGCCTGGAGCGGGATCCTGTCGCGTCACCGTATTTCGATAGGGCGACGGCATCGAGTCGCGGAGGACGGCGCCCAACGTCAGTTTTTCTGCGAGGAGCGCATTGCGAGCCTGGCGGAGGGAGAGGTCAAAGAGTGTCGGCACGACGGCGATTGGGACGCTGCCGGAGTTGACGCGCAGATACACGCGCCGGCCCGGCTTGACGACGGCATTTGGTTTCGGATCCTGTTCGACGACGGCGTTGCGGCGAAAGCTTGGCTCAAACTGACTCACGACGCGGCGCACATCGAGTCCCCGATCCACAAGAACGTCTTCGGCATCCTCAACGAGGAGGCCTCGAACGTCGGGGACGCTGACGCCGGCATCATGGCGGGTATAGAGCGGCATGACGACGAAATTCATCAGGCCGTAGAGGAGCGTCACCAGGATGAGGAAGGTGATGACGCTCACGATGACATACCGGCTGAACACGACCGGCTTGGCCCAGATGACGAATTCGCGAATACGGCGCAGCACGATGGAGGAAATACCGGGAGTCTCAAGTTTAACGGAACAGCGGCGAGGCGCCGCATTTAAACTACGAAGAACGAGGTTATCGCAACCGAATCTCGGGTCATATGTGAGTTGAAGCAAACTTCACATAATCGAGAAACCTTTCGGTTGGGCTCCTGTTTGAGGGGCCGCTTGGAACGGAACGGGTTCATGGCCTGACAAATCGTTCCAACGTTCTTTGTGCAGAGACGTTGAAGTTGTGCGTCGCAGTTGACACAGATTGTAGCAATGGCGTACATTACTGGTCTCTGCAAAAACGCCCGATAGCGGGTGTTGTTCTTTGATGAGATTGGAGACATAGCGAGCCTTTAGTCAATTTTTTGTATCTCGACTTCGGTCGGGGTGCGAGCGAGGGTCAGAGGTCAGACAACGTGTATGTATATACTACGGAGAGTTTGATCCTGGCTCAGGACGAACGCTGGCGGCGGGCCTAACACATGCAAGTCGAACGAGCAGTCAGTCGAAGCTTCGGTTGAGACTGGCGGGCGAGTGGCGAACGGGTGCGTAACACGTAGGTAACCTGCCCTCGAGAGGGGAACAACCATTGGAAACGATGGCTAATACCGCATAAAGTCCCGAATACGCATGTATTTGGGATGAAAACTTCGGTGCTCGAGGATGGGCCTGCGGCGGATTAGGAAGTTGGTGAGGTAACGGCTCACCAATCCTGCGATCCGTAGCTGGTCTGAGAGGATGATCAGCCACACTGGCACTGAGACACGGGCCAGACTCCTACGGGAGGCAGCAGTGAGGAATATTGGGCAATGGGCGGAAGCCTGACCCAGCCACGCCGCGTGCAGGATGACACCCCTATGGGGCGTAAACTGCTTTTATATGAGAAGAATCCCCCGGACTTGCTCCGGGAATGACGGTATCGTATGAATAAGGACCGGCTAACTCCGTGCCAGCAGCCGCGGTAATACGGAGGGTCCAAGCGTTGTCCGGATTTATTGGGTGTAAAGGGTGTGTAGGCGGGCTTGCAAGTCAGAGGTGAAAGCCTACGGCTCAACCGTAGAACTGCCTCTGATACTGCAAGTCTTGAGTCTTGGAGAGGTTGTCGGAATTCGTGGTGTAGCGGTGAAATGCGTAGATATCACGAGGAACACCGGTTACGTAGGTGGGCAACTGGACAAGTACTGACGCTGAGGCACGAAAGCGTGGGGAGCAAACAGGATTAGATACCCTGGTAGTCCACGCCGTAAACGATGGACACTCGGTGTCGCCGATTCGTCGGCGGTGCCTAAGCGAACGCATTAAGTGTCCCACCTGGGGAGTACGATCGCAAGGTTGAAACTCAAAGGAATTGACGGGGGCCCGCACAAGCGGTGGAGCATGTGGCTTAATTCGATGCAACGCGAGGAACCTTACCTGGGCTCGAACGCTACCGGCTTGCCTCCGAAAGGGGGCTTTCCTTCACGGGACTGGTAGTGAGGTGCTGCATGGCTGTCGTCAGTTCGTGTCGTGAGATGTTGGGTTAAGTCCCGCAACGAACGCAACCCCTATCGCTAGTTACCAGCGGGTAATGCCGGGGACTCTAGTGAGACTGCCTGCGCAAGCAGTGAGGAAGGTGGGGATGACGTCAAGTCATCATGGCCCTTATGCCCAGGGCTGCACACGTGCTACAATGGACGGTACAACGGGCAGCCACTCCGCGAGGAGGAGCGAATCCTTAAAGCCGTCCTCAGTTCGGATCGGAGTCTGCAACTCGACTCCGTGAAGTCGGAATCGCTAGTAATCGCGTATCAGCAACGACGCGGTGAATACGTTCCCGGGCCTTGTACACACCGCCCGTCAAGCCATGGAAGCCGGGGGCACCCGAAGCCCGTGACCCAACTTCGGAGGGAGCGGTCGAAGGTGAATCTGGTGACTGGGGCTAAGTCGTAACAAGGTAGCCGTACCGGAAGGTGCGGCTGGAATACCTCCTAAAGAGTTTGTCCCTTGGCCTTTTGCGCCCCGATTTCGGTCGGGGCGGATTGACTGGGGCTCGCTATGTCTCCCTCTCGTCATTGTTCTTTTAATGAATGAGGAACTCGCGAGGGGGCTGTAGCTCAGGTGGTTAGAGCGCACGCCTGATAAGCGTGAGGTCGGAGGTTCAACTCCTCCCAGCCCCACCATCAGGTTTTGCCGGATCACGTTGACCAGGCCTTCGCGGGGTTATAGCTCAGTTGGTAGAGCACCTGCTTTGCAAGCAGGGGGTCGCCGGTTCGAATCCGGCTAACTCCACGCGTTCTCGTACTGTCGTCTTCCTGAGCCGAAAAGAGGAAGCAAATACAGCGGCGGGACTTGTTCTTTGACTTGGTGTAAAGCAATCCGTGATGCGTCTAGTAATAGAACGTATCACCGAGCAGCATCTGTTCTGGCATGGCGAATCGAGCAATCGAGACGTTGCGCCGGAGCGTACTGCTTAGGTTGGGAAGAAATACAAAGGCGAAGGTGTAAGTTACTAAGGGCACATGGTGGATGCCTTGGCATGGACAGGCGATGAAGGACGTAGTAAGCTGCGATAAGCCGCGGGGAGGTGCAAACAACCCTTGATCCGCGGATTTCCGAATGGGGAAACCCGTCAGGTTGAAGACCTGTCATCCAGCACTGAATACATAGGTGTTGGAAGCAAACCCGGAGAACTGAAACATCTAAGTACCCGGAGGAAAAGAAAACAATAGTGATTCCCTGAGTAGCGGCGAGCGAACGGGGAACAGCCCAAACCGTGTCGGTTCAGGCCGACGCGGGGTTGTAGGACCAGCCGTACGAGACACTTCTTCGAAGTTGAAGCCGCCTGGAAAGCGGCGCCATAGAAGGTGATAGCCCTGTAAGCGTAAGAAGGAATGTTTCGGTTGGACTCCTGAGTACCACGGGACCGGAGAAATCCTGTGGGAATCTGCCAGCACCATCTGGTAAGGCTAAACACTCGTCCATGACCGATAGTGAACTAGTACCGTGAGGGAAAGGTGAAAAGAACGCTTAGTAAGCGAGTTAAAAGTACCTGAAACCATGTGCTTACAACCAGTCGGAGCCCTTCTCCGCTAGACCCCGAATTCGTTCGGGATGCGGAGCCGGGGGTGACGGCGTGCCTTTTGCATAATGAGCCTACGAGTTGCTCCTGTCTGGCAAGGTTAAGGCCTTAAGGGTCGAAGCCGTAGCGAAAGCGAGTCTTAATAGGGCGTTTAGTCAGGTGGGGCAGACGCGAAACCGGGTGATCTATCCATGGCCAGGTTGAAGCGCAGGTAAGACTGCGTGGAGGACCGAACCAGTGTCTGTTGAAAAAGGCTTGGATGAGCTGTGGATAGGGGTGAAAGGCCAATCAAACTCGGAAATAGCTCGTACTCCCCGAAATGTATTTAGGTACAGCGTTGCTTTAAAGTGTGCTGGAGGTAGAGCACTGATTGGGCTAGGGCCCTTCACCGGGTACCAAACTCAGACAAACTCCGAATACCAGTCACATGTTCAGCAGCAGTGAGGGCGTGGGTGATAACATCCGTGTCCGAGAGGGGAACAACCCAGAACGACAGCTAAGGTCCCTAAATCCAGACTAAGTTGAAC